>NZ_JASHHX010000017.1 GCF_030056575.1 Rhodoblastus sp. 17X3
AGCCCGGACTCCTCAAAGTGTTTCAGATGCTTCAGGCGTATTTCGCCTGAACCTTCGCGGCCTCGTTGGCCGGCACCTGTTCATAGTGGTCGAACTGCATGGTGAAGTTGGCGCGGCCCTGCGAGAAGGAGCGCAACTGGTTGACGTAGCCGAACATGTTGGCCAGCGGCACCATCGCATTGATGACGACCGCATTGCCGCGCATGTCCTGGCCCTGGATCTGTCCGCGACGCGAATTCAGATCGCCGATGACCGAACCGGTATATTCTTCCGGGGTCACGACCTCGACCTTCATGATCGGCTCGAGCAGAACCGAACCGCCCTTCTGGAGAGCTTCGCGCATAGCGGCGCGCGAAGCGATTTCGAAGGCCAGAACCGAGGAGTCGACGTCGTGGAACGCGCCGTCGATCAAGGTCGCCTTGACGTCCACCACCGGGAAGCCGATGAGGATGCCCGCGCCCATCACGGACTGGATGCCCTTGTCGACGCCGGGGATATATTCCTTCGGCACGGCGCCGCCGACGATCTTCGACTCGAAGACATTGCCCGCGCCGGCTTCATTCGGCTCGAAGATGATCTTGACACGCGCGAACTGGCCGGTGCCGCCAGTCTGCTTCTTGTGCGTATAGTCGATTTCGCACTTTTTGGTCAGACGTTCGCGATAGGCGACCTGCGGCGCGCCGATGTTGGCGTCGACCTTGTAGGTGCGCTTCAGAATGTCGACCTTGATGTCGAGATGGAGTTCGCCCATGCCCTTCAGGATGGTCTGGCCCGACTCCTGATCGGTCGAGACGCGGAAGGACGGATCCTCGGCCGCGAGCTTCGCCAGCGCGATGCCCAGCTTTTCCTGGTCGGCCTTGGTTTTCGGCTCGATCGCGATCTCGATGACCGGATCGGGGAATTCCATGCGCTCGAGGATGACCGGCTTCAGCTGATCGCAGAGCGTGTCGCCGGTGCGGGTTTCCTTGAGGCCGGCCAGCGCGACGATGTCGCCGGCATAGGCTTCCTTGATGTCTTCGCGGTTGTTGGCGTGCATGAGCAACATGCGGCCGACACGCTCTTTCTTGTCCTTGGTCGAATTGAGCACGGTCGTGCCGGATTCGACCTTGCCGGAATAGACGCGGCAGAAGGTGATGGTGCCGACGAAGGGGTCGTCCATGATCTTGAACGCAAGCATGGAGAAGGGATCGCTATCCACCGGATTGCGAACCATTTCCTCGCCGGTGTCCATGTCTACGCCCTTGATCGCCTCGCGATCGGTCGGACACGGCAGGAAGTCCACGACGGCGTCGAGCAGGGGCTGGACGCCCTTGTTCTTGAAGGCCGAGCCGCAAAACACGGGATGGAAGGCGATCTTGCGAACCGCGGTGCGGATCATGCGCTTCAGGGTCGCCTCGTCCGGCTCGACGCCGTCCAGGTAGGCAGCCATGACGTCGTCGTCCATTTCGACGGCGGCTTCGATCATCTTCTCGCGATATTCCTTCGCCTGCTCCAGGAGCTCGGCGGGAATTTCCTCGTCGTGATATTTCGCGCCGAGGCCTTCGTCGTCCCAGACAACCGCCTTCATGCGGATGAGGTCGATGACGCCCTTGAAATTGTTCTCAGAGCCGATCGGCAGCTGGATGCAGACCGGACGGCCGCCAACGCGGGTCTTGATGTCCGACACGCATTTGAAGAAGTCGGCGCCGATCTTGTCCATCTTGTTGACGAAGCAGATGCGGGGTACGGCGTATTTGTCAGCCTGGCGCCAGACGGTTTCCGTCTGGGGCTCGACGCCCTGGTTGCCATCGAGAACGCAAACGGCGCCATCGAGCACGCGCAGCGAACGCTCGACTTCGATGGTGAAGTCGACGTGCCCGGGAGTGTCGATGATGTTCAGGCGCTTGCCGTTCCAGAAGGTCGTGGTGGCCGCGGACGTGATCGTGATGCCACGCTCCTGCTCCTGCTCCATCCAGTCCATCGTCGCGGCGCCTTCGTGCACCTCGCCGATTTTGTGCGACTTGCCGGAATAATACAGGATGCGTTCCGTGGTCGTCGTCTTGCCCGCGTCGATATGGGCCATGATGCCGAAATTACGGTAGTCCTCGATCGGATGACTGCGCGGCATGGTAGAAAGTCCTTGGCTCTGGCTACGGGCTTACCAGCGGTAATGCGAGAAGGCGCGATTGGCTTCCGCCATGCGATGGGTGTCTTCACGCTTCTTGACGGCGGCGCCACGATTGTTCGACGCGTCGAGCAGCTCGGCCGACAGACGATCGACCATGGTCTTGTCGTTGCGGCCGCGAGCAGCGGTGATGATCCAGCGGATGGCCAGCGCCTGGCGACGCTCGGTGCGCACTTCGACCGGCACCTGATAGGTGGCGCCGCCGACGCGACGCGACCGGACTTCGATCGCCGGCGCGACGTTTTCCAGCGCCTGCTTGAAGACGCCGAGCGGATCGGCCTTGGCCTTGGCTTCGACGATATCGAAGGCGCCGTAAACGATCTGTTCGGCAGCCGACTTCTTGCCGTCGTACATGATGGAGTTCATGAACTTGGCAAGAACGGTGTCGCCATACTTGGCGTCCGGGATGACTTCGCGCTTTTCGGCGCTGTGACGACGCGACATGTTCGCTCCTGAGATCTATCTTACTTCGGACGCTTGGCGCCGTATTTCGAACGGCGCTGCTTGCGATCCTTGACGCCCTGGGTGTCGAGAACGCCACGCAGGATGTGATAGCGCACGCCGGGCAAATCCTTGACGCGGCCGCCGCGGATCATGACCACGGAATGCTCCTGAAGGTTGTGACCTTCGCCCGGAATGTAGCCGATGACTTCGAAGCCATTGGTCAGACGAACCTTCGCGACCTTGCGGAGCGCGGAGTTCGGCTTCTTCGGCGTCGTCGTATAGACGCGGGTGCAAACGCCGCGCTTCTGCGGCGAGGCCTGCAGATGGCGGGCCTTTTCGCGGTAGGTTTTCGGTTGCCGCGGTTTGCGGATCAACTGGGAAATTGTCGGCATCCTTCGCCTTTCCGAAGCGAAATAGTGAAACATTTGCAGCCAGGACGATTCCGCCCCGCGCCCACCTCGCCGCAAGCCCGAATGGCTTACTGCGAAGCAAACGAGCGCCTTCAGCCCAAGGAGGCTTCCGGCGCTTGCCAGACAGAGGATCAACGCCTTCACGCCAATCGTGTCGATGAACGATTCCGCCGAGAAGGTCCCGTTCAGAATCGGATGACTGTTAAGTCGCAAAGCTGATCGACAGCGTTTAGACTGCGTGGGTTTCCGGCGAGGCGCCAGAAAACATGCCCGTCTACGGCCTGTCTGAGTGCGGCGGAACATAGATGCGGGACTCGCGCCCGTCAACCGTTTTTTCGGCGGTTTCGACCGTTAAATTCGCATTAAAACCGCTGGAAAGCGACCCGTTTCGCGGCGCGGCTTCACAATACCGCAAGAACAGTCAAAAGGGACCACCCATGTCCGCCAACCTATGCAGAACCTGGACTGAAGATCGGGAACTGGGGCTTGAGCGGCCCTTTTCCTGTGCGCCGGAACGTCTGTTCGAAGCCTGGACCGAGCCAAGGATACTCACGAAATGGTTCGCGCCGAAGCCGTGGTCGGTAGCGGACGCCAGCTGCGACCTACGAATCGGCGGTTCGTCGCGAATCGTCATGCGGAGCCCGGACGGCGCCGAATTCCCCAATACCGGCGTTTATCTGGAAATCGATCCGGGCCGGCGACTCGTCGTCACCGACGCCTATGTGGACGGCTGGACGCCCTCCCGCCAGCCGTTCATGACTCTGGTGCTGGATTTCCTTCCGCAGGCAGGCGGCGCGCTCTATCGCGCCCGCGTGCTGCACTGGTCTGTCGCTGACCGCGAAAGGCACGAGGCGATGGGCTTCCACCAGGGCTGGCCCATCTGCACGGAGCAGCTCGCCGCTTTGGTCGCGGCCGCGCCAGATGGCCTCAGCTGAAATGCTCGCGTTTCATGCGCGAGCGGCCCGCCGGCTCGAACTCGGTGCGGCATGACGGCGAAAGCTCGTTGAGATTGCCTTTCAGGCAGGCTTCGATCGCTTCGACATTGGGAATGTCCGAGGCGCAGAACTTGAAGGCGTCGCCCATGCAGTCCGACCGCTCCTGCTGCGTGCCCTGCGCCTGCGCGACGGTTGCAGCCGGAATCGAAAACAGCGCGCCCAGCATGACCAGCCGCGCCGTCTGATAAAACAACTTCGTCGAATTCATTGATGCTCCCTCCGCATTCGGCGGGCGGATGGTGAAGGAGCCTCGAAGCCCGCGCAAGTCCGATTCGCAGGCCCCGAGAGGCGGCAAGACGGCGCCTTGCGCGCAACGGCGATTCCCTGGAAGCTTCGCTCCCCGGCGCGTCTGGTCGTCGGGCCGCCACGGGAGGGCGCGCGATGAAATCCTGTCGCAAGGAACTATGGTTCGACACGCCGGGCCGCCGCGCCTTTCTCAACATCACGCCGCAGGTCAACGAGGTCCTGAGGGAGAGCGGCGTGCGCGAGGGCCTTGTTCTGGTCAACGCCATGCACATCACGGCCTCCGTCTTCATCAATGACGACGAGAGCGGACTGCATCGTGATTATGAAGTGTGGCTGGAAAAGCTCGCGCCGCACGAGCCCGTCTCGGGCTATTGGCACAATCGCACCGGCGAGGACAACGCCGACGCCCATATGAAGCGTCAGGTCATGGGACGCGAGGTGGTCGTCGCGATCACCAATGGCAAGCTCGACTTCGGTCCGTGGGAGCAGATCTTCTATGGCGAGTTCGACGGCGGGCGCCGGAAGCGGGTGCTGGTCAAGATTATTGGGGAGTAAGGCGGGCGGCGCAGGGCCGAACCGTCTTGCGCCCTGCCCCGCAAAAATCTAAACCTCGCGGAAAGCCGAGGGAAAGATGACCGAATACAAGCCGAAATCCGATTTTCTGAACACTCTTTTCGCGCGGGGCTTCGTCCATCAATGCTCCGACGTTGAGGGGCTCGACCAGAAGGCCCTCGCGGGCGATCTCATCGCCTATATCGGCTTCGACTGCACGGCCGCCTCGCTCCATGTCGGCTCGCTGCTGCCGATCATGATGCTGCATTGGCTGCAAAAGAGCGGCGGCAAGCCGATCACCCTCATGGGCGGCGGCACCACCCGGGTCGGCGACCCGTCCGGCAAGGACGAAAGCCGGAAGATGCTCACCGTCGGGCAGATCGAAGCCAATAAGGATTCGATCAAGAAGGTGTTCGAGAAATTCCTTGCGTTCGGCCCCGGCAAGACCGACGCCCTGCTGACCGACAACGAGGAATGGCTCTGCAAGCTCAATTACATCGACTTCCTGCGCGACGTCGGAAAGCATTTTTCGGTCAATCGCATGATGGCGATGGATTCGGTCAAGCTGCGGCTGGAGCGCGAGCATGAGCTGTCCTTCATCGAATTTAACTATATGTGCCTGCAAGCCTATGATTTTGTGGAATTAAACCGCAGGCATGGCTGCCTGTTGCAGATGGGCGGCTCAGACCAGTGGGGCAATATCGTCACCGGCCTCGATCTCGGCCGCCGCATGGGAACGCCGCAGCTCTACGCCCTCACCTCGCCGCTGCTGACCACCGCCTCCGGCGCCAAGATGGGCAAGACCGCCGCGGGCGCCGTCTGGCTCAATTCCGATATGCTGCCCGTCTATGACTACTGGCAATTTTGGCGCAACGCCGAGGACGCCGACGTCGCACGCTTCCTGAAGCTGTTCACCACCTTGCCGCTGGAAGAGGTCGCAAGGCTCGCCGCGCTGCAGGGCGCCGAGATCAACGAGGCGAAGAAGATCCTGGCCAATGAGGCCACGGCCCTGCTGCATGGCCGCGAGGCCGCCGAAGCCGCCGCCGAAACCGCGCGGAAAACCTTCGAGGAAGGCGTACTGGCGCAAAGCCTGCCGAGCGTGACCGTGGCGGCGGGCGAGATCGCCTCCGGGCTCGGCGTGCTCGCCGCATTCGTCAAGGCCGGCCTGACGCCCTCGACCGGCGAGGCCCGGCGGCAGATCAAGGGCGGCGGGCTGAAGCTGAACGACGTCACGATCACAGACGAGCGTTATGTGCTCGGCCAGACCGATTTCGAGCAGGAAGGCGTCGCCAAGCTGTCCGTCGGCAAGAAAAAGCATGTGTTGCTGAAGGTGGAGTAGACGAGACGCAATGAGCGGAGGGGGAAAGATCAGGATCGGGATCGGCGGCTGGAGCTATGAGCCCTGGCGCGGGATGTTTTATCCCGACAAGCTGCCGCAAAAGCTGGAACTGGACTACGCCAGCCGCCGCCTGACCTCAATCGAGATCAACGCCACTTATTACGGCTCGCAAAAGCCCGAGACCTTCGCGAAATGGCGCGCCGAGACGCCGGATGATTTCGTGTTTTCGCTCAAGGCGCCCCGCTTCGCGACGAATCGCCGGGCGCTGGCCGAAGCAGGCGCGAGCATCGACCGCTTTTTCGCCAGCGGCGTCATGGAGCTTAGGCACAAGCTCGGCCCGATCAATTGGCAATTCATGGCGACCAAGAAATTCGATCCAACGGATTTCGAGGCGTTCCTCGCGCTTTTGCCTCAATCGATCGACGGCGTCGCGTTGCGCCACGTTGTCGAACCGCGCCATGACAGCTTCCGGACGCCTGAATTCCTCGCGTTAGCGAGAAAGTTCAGAGCCGGTATTGTGATGGCCGGCGACAGCAACTACCCGCAAATCGCCGATCCGACCACATCCTTCATCTATGCCCGCGTCATGGGCTCCCGCGAAAGCGAAGAGCGGGGCTATTCGGACGCCGATCTCGATAAATGGGCTGAGCGCGCGAAGATCTGGTCGGCGGGAGGGACACCCGAGGGGTTGGCCTATGTCGGCGCGACGCCGCCCGTCGAACCCCGCGATGTATTTCTCTATGTCATCAGTGGCCACAAGGCGCACAATCCCCTCGCCGCTTTGGCGCTGATCGAACGGACTCGATAGTGGTCCAAATTATGCGCTCGGCGCGGTCGCATATATCGAAAAAGGGCGAAACGCAGTCGCAGACCGGATGGCTGGAGACGGCCCAAAAGCGGATGCTCGCTCGATTTGGCTCTTGGATGTTGTTCGCCGGCTGGGCCGCGCTCGCTGGCCGCCAAGCGGTTTGCAATTTTGGTTCCCGCGCGGCTTGCTGAATCAGGGTTCAATTTTGCAACCGCGTTCACTCGATCCGGACGCGTTCGCGCGCCCGGACGCGGCGTTGATCAGGCCGGCAGACCAAACTGCTTGCGCAGGCTCCGGTCGAACATCCCGGCCGGCACGAAACGACGCAGGACGCCGATTTGCTTCGCGGCCTTGCCTGCAGGATAGCGGCGCCCCGGCCGCGAGGCGGTGGCGGCGACGACCACGGTCTCAGCGACCACTTCCGGGTCGTCTCCAGTGGTCATCGCCTGCTGAACGAGCTTGTCCACGCCGGCCCGCGCTTCATCATATTCGTTCAACACGGCGTCCGGCTTGAGCGCAGCCTGATCGAAGGAGGTCTTGGTGAACGCCGGCTCGATCAGCGTTACGCGGACGCCAAACGCGCGCGTCTCGTGGTCGAGCGATTCCGAATATCCTTCCACCGCGTGCTTGGTCGCACCGTAATATGCAGAAAAAGGCGCGGGAATGAAGCCAAGGACCGAGCTGATATTGATGATATGCCCGCCGCCATTCTTCCTCATATACGGCAAGACGGCGTTGGTCATGCGCACGAGGCCAAAGAAATTGACCTCGAACAGGGACTTCGCCTGCGCCATCGAGGACTCCTCGGCTCCGCCAAAAAGACCGAGGCCGGCGTTATTCACCAGCAGATCGATCCGGCCGGCCCGCATGAGCACTTCGGAGACGAGTTGTTTGACCGAGGCGTCATCGGTCACGTCAGCCACCAGCATAGTGACGTTCTTAGGCCTGTTTTCAACTGTGCGACGGCTTGTCCCGTAGACCGTGAATCCCGCCCGCCCCAGCGCCTCGGCGGTGGCTTTGCCGATGCCCGAGGAGGCGCCGGTGACGATCGCGACTTTTCCCGATTGCATGTTCATTGTATCACCATGTGGCGCCAGCAAAATCGCCAGCTTTGCGAACATCCGCGTCGATTAAGACGCTTATTCATGATGAGTATCATGTAATGCATTCATGATATGAATCATGTATAATGTCAAGCGGGAATCTGAGGAGACAGCGATGAGAGTGACCCGGGAGCAGGTCCAGGAGAACAAGCGGACCATTCTGGAAGCCGCGGGCCGGCTGTTCCGCGCGCGCGGCTACGAGGCCGTCACAGTGACGGATGTCATGAAATCGGCCGGGCTCACGCACGGCGGATTCTATGGCTATTTCAAGTCCAAGGATGATCTGATTGCCCAGACATTGGCCCAAATGCTGGGGGCGACCGAGCCGCTATCCGCCGGTTTAGAGAATATTGCGGCGCAATATCTTGCTCCGGAGCACCGAGACAATTTCGCGTCCGGCTGTCCGGTCGCGGCGCTGGCGTCGGAGACGATCCGTCATCCCGGCGGCGCCCGTGCAGAGATGACAGCGGGACTCAACCGTCAAATCGAGCGCCTCAGCAAGGTCGCCCCTGGCGCTGACGAGGCGGAAAGGCGTCGCGCTGCGATCGGCAGCTGGGCTGCGATGGTTGGCGCCTTGATCCTGGCGCGTATGAGTGACGATTCAGATCTATCGGACGAGATCCTGAGTGAGACACGAACCTGGCTTGCCGCACGTGGGCGGCAAGCGTGAATCGACGGGCCTCGACTCACGTCGAAATCGGCTCACTGCCAAGTGTAGACCTCGCGAAGGAGAGCATCGGATCGCGCGCACGAATTCAGGTTGCTCGGGTAAGGTCCGCCGCCAGCTCTGCCGCGGCCTTTCGTGAATGGCCATCTTGCGCCCGCTTCGGGTCGATTACGGTCCTAGGCAGCCGAACAGCAGGCTGCCGAGCGTTCGACTTGGCGCCCATGTCACCGCCCTGCCAGAAAATCCTTCAGCCGCTTGACCGCCTCGATCATATCCGCCTCGGCGCCGGCATAGGACAGGCGCAGCGCCAAATGACCGCGAACCGGGTCGAAATCGACGCCAGGCGTCGCCGCAATGCCCGCGCGATGCAGCAGATCGTGGCAGAAGCGCGCGGAATCATCGGCGAACCGGCTCACATCGGCATAGATGTAGAAAGCGCCGTCGGCAGGCGCGAGTTCGTCCCAGCCCAACCCCGGCAGTCCGTCCAGCAGGATCTCGCGATTGCGCCGGTAGCCCGCCTTCACGATCTCCAGTTCGTCGGTGGCGTCGAAGGCGGCCTCGGCGGCAATCTGCGACAAGGTGGGCGGAGAAATCGCCAGCGATTGCTGCAACCGCTCGACAGTTCGAACCAGTTCTGGCGGCACGACCAGCCAGCCGACGCGCCAGCCAGTCATGCAATAATATTTGGAGAAGGAATTGACGATCACCGCCCGATCGGAAAAAGCCAGCGCCGTCTGCGCCGGCTTGTCATAGGTCAGGCCGTGGTAAATCTCGTCGGAGATGAACTTGATCCCCCGCCGCGCACAGGCTTCGGCGATTTCCCGAAGGGATTCGGCGCTCTGCAACACGCCGGTCGGATTGGCCGGGCTCATCAGCAGCAGGCCGTCGAGCTTTTGCGCCTTGTCGGCTTGTTCAACCGCCGCCGCCGTGACAGCGAAGCCGTTGGAGGCGTTGACCGGCAGGTCCACGGCCTCGATGCCCAGCGCGCCAAAGATGTTGCGATAGGCCGGATAGCCGGGGTTCTGGATCGCGACGCGGGCGCCCGCGTCGAACAGCGCCAGAAAGGCCATGATGAAGCCGCCGGACGAGCCGGTCGTCACCGCCACACGCTGCGGATCGAGCGCGACGCCATAGGTCTCGCGATAATGACGCGCGATGCGCGCGCGCAGCGAGGCGAGGCCCAGCGCGTCGGTATAGCCCACCGGCTGGCCGCCGAGCGCGGCGATCGCCGCCTCGCGCACCCGGCGCGGCGGCGGCGCGCAAGGCTCGCCGACCTCCATATGGACGATTTGCGCGCCCGCCTGCTCCATCAGGCCCGCCTCGCGCTTCACATCCATGGCGATGAAGGGGGCGATGGCCGCGCGTCTGGCGGGGGTCAGGGTCAGGTTCAGGGTCTGGGCGGTGTCTGTCATCATATTTTCTTGTAAGGGCGCGCCGCAATTCGACCCCAGGGCCAAATTAGTGCTAAGCAGGGTTAGATTTTTCCGTCGGAGTTGTCCATGTTCGTCCAGAGCCGCAAGGCGATTTTAGCCGCCTTCCTGAGCCTGACCGCCTTCGCTTTGCCCGCTTCGGCCGCCGAGTTCAGCGCCGCGCAGAAGACAGAGATCGAGTCGATCATCCACTCTTACCTCGTCGATCATCCGGAAGTGCTGCGCGAGGCCGCGATCGCGCTGGAGAAAAAGCAGCAGGTGGAAGAAGCGGAGCTGCACAGCCGCGCCATCACGAAGAACAAGGACGCCTTGTTCAATTCTTCCTTTGACGCCGTGATCGGCAATCCGAAGGGCAAGATCACTTTGGTCGAGTTTTTCGACTATAATTGCGGCTATTGCAAAAGAGCACTCGGCGATGTCGTGACCCTGATGAAGTCCGAGCCCGATCTGCGCGTCGTGCTCAAGGATTTCCCGGTGCTCGGCCCGGATTCGGTCGAGGCGGCGCAAGTCGCATCCGCCGTGCGCAAGCAGACCTCCGGCGAGAAATTCTTCGAATACCATCAGAAGCTGCTGGGCAGCCGCGGCCATGTCGGGCGCGAACAGGCGCTCGCCGTCGCCAAGGACATGGGCCTCGACATGGACAAGCTGCAGAAGGATCTCAAGGATCCCTCGATCCACGCCGGCATCGAAGAGACGATGAAGGTCGCCGACTCCCTCAACCTCACCGGCACCCCGTCCTATGTGGTGGGCGACGAGGCGGTGGTCGGCGCCGTCGGCGTCGAGCAGCTCAAGAAGCGCGTCAATTCAATGGCCAAATGCGGCAAGACCGCTTGCTGAGGCGCCGCGTCGCGCTATAAGGCGGCATGCTTACTGTCACCGACCTCACCTATCGGCTCGGGCCGCGCCTGCTGTTCGAGTCAGCCAGCGCGGCGCTGCCTGAGCGCGCCAAGGTCGGCTTCGTCGGCCGCAACGGCGCCGGCAAAACCACCCTCTTCCGCCTGATTTGCGGCGAAATCTCCGCCGAGGGCGGCTCGATCTACCTTCCGCGCGGCGCGCGCATCGGCCGCGTCGAGCAAGAGGCGCCGGGCGGCGACGGCAAGCTGATCGATTTCGTGCTCGCGGCGGATGTCGAGCGCGCCGCCTTGCTGGAAGAAGCCGAAACGGCCCATGACCCGCATCGAATCGCGGAAATCCATGTCCGCCTCGCCGATATCGAGGCCCATGCCGCGCCCGCCCGCGCCGCGGAAATCCTCTCCGGCCTCGGTTTCAATGAAGAAGCGCAAAATCGCGCCCTCAAAGAATTTTCCGGCGGCTGGCGCATGCGCGTCGCTCTCGCCGCCGTGCTGTTCTCCAAGCCGGACCTGCTGCTGCTCGACGAGCCGACCAATTATCTCGATCTCGAAGGGTCGCTCTGGCTGATCGACTATCTCGCGAAATATCCCGCGACCATCGTTGTCATCAGCCATGACCGCGACATGCTGAACGACGTCTGCGACCATATCGTCCATCTCGATCGCGGCAAGTTGCAGCTCTATCGCGGCAATTATGATTCCTTCGCCCGCCAGCGCGCCGAGGCGCGGATGCTGCAGGCGAAGTTCCTGAAAAAGCAGGAAGAGAAACGCGCCCATCTGCAGGACTTCGTCGATCGCTTCCGCGCCAAGGCGACCAAGGCCCGCCAGGCGCAGTCCCGCCTGAAAATGCTGGAGAAGATGGAGAGCGTCGCGGCGGTGGTGGATGACGAAGTCCTGCCTTTCGTCTTCCCCTCGCCGGAAAAGCCGCTCTCGCCGCCGATCATCGCCATGGAGAATGTCTCCGCCGGCTATGGCGAGCGGGTCGTCCTGTCGAAACTCAGCCTGACTCTTTCCAATGACGACCGCATCGGGTTGCTCGGCTCGAACGGCAACGGCAAATCCACGTTCGCCAAATTGCTCGGCGGGCGCCTGGAGCCGCTGGCGGGCCAGCTTCGCAAGTCCTCGAAGCTCGAAGCCGGCTTCTTCGCCCAGCATCAGGTCGACGACCTCAATCTCGAAGACACGCCTTATCTGGCCGTGCAGCGGCTGATGACCGACGCGCCCGAGGCAAGAGTCCGCGCCCGCGCGGCGCAGATCGGCTTTCCCAATGTGAAGGCCGACACCAAGGTCGCCAATCTTTCCGGCGGCGAGAAGGCGCGCCTGCTGATGGGCCTCGCGACCTTCTCCGGCCCGCATCTGCTCATTCTCGACGAGCCGACCAACCATCTCGACATCGACAGCCGCGCCGCCCTGATCGAAGCGATCAATGATTACGAGGGCGCTGTGATCCTCGTTTCACACGACCAATATCTGCTGGAAGCCTGCGCCGACCGGCTGTGGCTCGTCGCGGACGGCCGCGTGCAGAACTTTGATGGCGACATGGCGGATTACCGCAAATTCGTGCTCGATTCCGCGCGGAAAAGCCAGAAGGACGGCGCGGAAAAGAAGCGCGACGCCAACCCGGCCGCCGCGCCCGACGCCCGGCGCGACGCGGCCAAGGCCCGCAAGGACGCCGCGCCGCTCGCCCGCAAGGTCAAGGCGGCCGAGGAAAAGATGACGAGATTCAGCGACCTCATCGCCCGCGTCGATCTCATGCTGGCCGACCCGCGCGCCTTCGAGCGCAGCCCGGCCGAGGCGACCCGGCTGTCGCAGCAGCGGGCGGAGCTGCAGCGGGCGCTCGATGCGGCGGAAGAGGAATGGCTGGAGCTTTCCTCCGAGCTGGAGGCCCTGACGGGCGGCTGACGTCAGAAAGACGTCGCCTGTCCGTTTTAAGCAGGGCTGTTTCCTTGGAGCCGACCATGCCGACCCAAAAGCCTTTTCCGACCGGCGCGGTCCTCGCCTTCGCCCTGCTCGGCGCGATCGTCACGGCCTATGTCTTTCTGGACCGCCCGCTGGCCTTGTTCGCCTTCGGCAACTTCCACGAATCGCGCGGCCCCTTCGTCGCCATCACCCATTTCCTCGACTGGATGGAGGCTGCCGCCGTGGCCTCCCTCGTCTGGGCTAGCTGGATGGTCGCGCGCGGAAAACCCTTCGGCGGAAAGGGCCTGATCGCCTTGCGGACAACCCTCGCCCTGTTCCTGGCCATGGGCGCCAAGGAGCTGGCGAAGCTGGCCTTCGGGCGAACCTGGCCGGAAACCTGGACCGGCGGCAACCCGTCGTTTATCCGCGACGGCGCCTATGGCTTTTCGCCCTTCCACGGCGGAGCGGGATGGTCGTCGTTCCCCTCGGGACACGAAACCCTGGTCTGCGCCGTCGCCGGCTGCCTCTGGGTGCTGACCCCGCGCCTGCGCCCGCTTTGCGTCGTCGCGGCCCTCGCCATGGCCGTGGGCCTGCTCGGCGCTGATTATCACTGGCTCAGCGACGTACTCGCCGGCGGCTTGATGGGCTGGATGATCGGCGTGTTCGTGGCCAAGCTCGAGTTACCGCGAACCGTGACCGCCTCGGCCTGAATCTATTGCACGCTGGCGGCCATCCCCGGAAAGCGCCGAAGCACCCTGTCCTGCTGTTCTGGCGCGACGCGGACAGCGAAAAAGGCGTGGCCTTCGTCGTCGTTCTCGCGCGACAAGACTTCGGTGTGGGAATAAAGCCAGGCTTGGCCTTCGCCGTCGCCTGCTTCGAGCCGCAGGCTCAGCACCGGGCGCCCGCGCGCCAGCCGCGTCTCGATGGCTTCCAGCAGAATGTCCAAGCCCTCGCCGGTCGTCGATGAGACCGCGCAGGGCCTCTCGTCTTCCGGGCGCAACGCCGCCTTGTTCCTGACCCGCTCGCGTTCTTCAGGCGGCAGCAGGTCGGTCTTGTTCCAGACCTCGATCAGACGGTCGCGGTCGTGAACATCGATCTCCAGCTCGGCCAGAATTTTCTCGACATCCGCGCTCTGCGCTTCCGCGTCCTCATGGGCGATATCGCGCACGTGCAGGATGATGTCGGCCTCCTGCACCTCTTCCAGCGTGGCGCGGAAGGCCGAAACCAGCATGTGCGGCAGGTCGGAGATGAAACCCACCGTGTCGGAGAGGATGACCCTGCCGCCATGCGGCAGCTTCATGCCGCGCAAGGTCGGGTCCAGCGTGGCGAACAGCAGGTCCTTGGCGAAGACTTCCGCATTCGTCAGCCGATTGAACAGTGTCGATTTCCCGGCATTGGTGTAGCCGACCAGAGCCACGATGGGGAAAGGCACGTCGCGCCGGCTCTTGCGATGCAGGCCGCGCGTTTTCTTGACAGTTTCGAGATCGCGCTCGATCCGGGTCATCCGCTCCTGGATCAGGCGGCGGTCCGTTTCGATCTGGGTTTCGCCGGGGCCGCCGAGGAAGCCGAAGCCGCCGCGCTGGCGCTCAAGATGGGTCCAGGACCGCACGAGCCGCGATTTCTGATAGGTCAGATGGGCGAGTTCGACCTGAAGCGCGCCCTCGGCGGTGCGGGCGCGCTCGCCGAAGATTTCCAGGATCAGGCCGGTGCGGTCGATCACCTTGGCGCCGAAGGCCTTTTCGAGATTGCGCTGCTGCACCGGCGACAAGGCGCAATCGACCGCCACCAGTTCGGCTTCGAGCTCCTTGACTTTCTCGGCCAGCTCCTCGACCTTGCCCTTGCCGAGGAACGTCGCCGGACGGATCTGCGAGAGCGGAACGACCTCCTGCCCCACGATCTCGACGTCAATGGCAAGGGCGAGCCCGACAGCCTCGGCCATCCGGGCCTCACGCGAGCGCATCGACGTCTCGCCTGCCGCATGGGATGCGGCGCGGTCGGTCAGATAGGGGCCTATCACCAGGACGCGGGTCTTTGTTTTCCGCCCCAATGGGGACGCGCCTTCGAGGGACGCCGTTTTTTCGTTCAAGCTCGTCTCACCACCATCTTGGAATGTTATTTTTCCGCGCCCTCTTCCGTCGGATCGAACATCTGGATCGGATGGCCGGGCATGATGGTGGATATGGCGTGCTTGTACACCAATTGCGAGTGGCCATCGCGGCGCAAAAGCACACAAAAATTATCGAACCAGCTCACGACGCCTTGCAGCTTGACGCCATTGACGAGAAAAATCGTGAGTGGGATTTTGTTCTTTCGCACGTAGTTGAGGAAAGTATCCTGAAGATTGGGTGTGCGTTCGACCGCCATGTTTATTCCTATTCTCTTTTTTTCCTTGCGTCGGCCCCAAGACGCTGGCGAGGCTCCAATCCTGAGCTCATGCCAAAACAGGCGCGTTGGGCGCACTTTCGCCTATTAGAGTCTCAAGCGCAGGAACTAAGCAAGAAGTTCTTTTGAACGGCCCCGTTTGGAAATGCGCAAGGGCCTCAAGGGCTGGCGGGAGCAAAATCATGAAAAACCGCGCGCAGGCCCAATGCGACAGATCCCGGCGCGCCCGAGCCGATCTTCCGTCCATCCAGGGCGACAACGGGCATGACCAGCGTCGTCGCGCCGCTGATGAAGGCTTCCCGCGCGGCGAAAGCCTCATCCAGCGTGAAGGCCCGCTCAATCACGCGCAAACCCTTCGCGGCGGCGATTTGCAGCAGGCGGGCCCTTGTTATTCCACTCAGAATCGCCGAATCGGCGGGATGGGTGACGAGAGCCCCCTCCTCGTCGACGATCCAGGCGTTGCTGGACGCGCCTTCGGTGACATAGCCCTTCGAATCGATCAGCCAGGCTTCATAGGCGCCGGCTTCCCGGGCCTGTTGCTTGGCGAGAACATTTGGCAGCAGGCTCGTGGTCTTGATATCCGGCCGCTTCCAGCGAATGTCCGGCATCGAAATGACCTTGATCCCGGCTTGCGCCTTGGCCTCCGCCGCCGCCCGGTCGCCGCGATGGGCGAAAGCGACCAGCGTCGCGGGCGTCCCCGCCCTGGGGAAGACATGGTCGCGGCGCGCCGCGCCGCGCGTCACCTGCAGATAGACATGGCCGTCCGTGACGCGATTGCGCGCGACGAGCTCGCGCAGGATCAGTCTGAGCGCGCCCTCGCCCGCCGGAAGATTGAGCCGCAACTCCCGCGCCGAGCGCTCCAGCCGCGCCAGATGCCCCGTCTCGTCGATCAATTCGCCGCCGAAGACCTCGATCACCTCGTAAATCCCGTCGGCGAAGAGAAAGGCGCGGTCGTCGATCGAGACGCCGGCGTCGGCGTGGCGGATATAACGGCCGTTGACGTAGGCGATGCGGCTCATTTTTTTTCCTCTTTATTTCCGTCCTTCGGACGGCGCTCCTCGCACGAGCCGCAGGGCGCCAACGGACGCCCGTCTTCCAACGGGCTATTGGTCGCATTCGCTCCTGGCCGCCCCGCTCGGTCCAGTGGCCCGCGCGAAACGGCGGTTTCATAACAGCCCTAATCTGCTGGCGACGACCGCCAGCGCAGCGGCGGCGGCCATGGCCCAAAGCGGGCTGCGCGGCGACAGCGCGACGAAAGCCGCTGCGGCCAAGGTGATGAACGTCGCGATGAGGCCGGAATCGGCCCCGCGCGCCAGAACATAGCCATTTGCCGCCATCAGGCCGATGGCGAGCGGAATCAGCGCCTTTTTCAGCCGCGCCAGCCAGGGCGCTTCGCCCGCCCGGCGCATGGTCCGCGCGGCGGCGAAGGCCAGCAGCGAGGACGGCCCCATAATGCCGAGCGTCGCGGCCAGAAGCCCGGCGAGCCCCGCCAACCGCCAGCCGAACAGGCTGAAGACGATGACATTCGGCCCGGGCGAGGTCTGCGCGATGGCGAAGGTCTCCGCGAATTCCGCGCCCGTCAACCAGTGCAATTCGCCGACCATCTGGCGCTGCGCCTCGGGCAACGCCGCCGTGGCGCCGCCGACCGCCAGCAGGGAAATGCCTGCGAAACGCAGGAAAATCTGCAGGAGGAGATCGTCCTTCATCGCCGCGCCCGCGCGAAGACGAAGCTCGTCGGGACCAGAACAGCGAGAATCAGCGGCAGAGGCAGGCGCAACAGTGCGGAGCCGACGAAAGCGGCGACGGCGAGCAGGACCACCAATGGTTCGAACGGGATCCTGGCTGTCATTTTCAAGGCCGTGCCGATGGCGAGGCCGGCCGCGGCGGCGGTCGCGCCGTAAAGCGCCGCGCGCACGTCGGGAAGCGTGGAAAAGGTCGTGAAAAGGCTGGCGACGGCGACGAGAAACGCCAGAGGCGCCGCGAGCAGCCCCGCCAGCGCGGCCGCCGCGCCGGCCGCCCCGCAAAATCGGTCGCCAAGCATGACCGCGAGGTTGCAGGTATTGGCGCCCGGAAGGGCCTGGCACAGGCCGAGCAGGGAGGCGAATTCGGCATCGTCGAGCCAGCGCCGATCGTCGACAATGATCGCCCGCGAAATCGGCCCCGTGCCGCCGAACGCCAGCGCGCCGAGCTTGAAGAAGCCGAGGAACAGTTCGCGCCGCGTCACGACGGGCTCAATCGATCGCGAGGGACTTGAGCTTGCGGTGCAGCGCCGAGCGCTCCATGCCGATGAATTCCGCCGTACGCGAGATATTGCCGCCGAAGCGGTTGATCTGGGCCACCAGATATTCGCGCTCGAACACCTCGCGCGCGTCGCGGAGCGGCAGGCTCATCAGCTTTTCGCCGCCGGAGCCGGTCGGAGTCGAGGGCACCAGCGCGCCGATCTCGCGCGGCAGCATTTCGGCGGTGATCTCGGCTTCGGGGTCGCCGCCAGTCAGGATCATCAGGCGCTCGATATTATTGCGCAGCTGACGGATATTGCCCGGCCAGTCATGCGATTGCAGCACCGCCATGGCGTCGTCGCCGATCTTCCGCCGCGGCAGGCCGGAATTGGCGGCGAGCTGGTCCATGAAAAACGAGATCAGCTCAGGGATGTCCTCGCGCCGCTCGGCGAGCGAAGGCACCCGCACCGGCACCACGGAAAGACGATGGAACAGGTCCTCGCGGAAGGTCCCCTCCGCGATGCAGCGCGGCAGGTCGCGCGCCGAGGACGAGATCACCCGCACGTCGACATGAACCCGCGTGGTGCCTTCGACGCGCGTAAAATTCTGGTCCACCAGCACGCGGAGAATCTTCGCCTGCGTGTCGCGTGGCATGTCGGCGACTTCATCGATATAGAGCGTGCCGCCATGGGCCTCTTCGAGCGCGCCGGTCTTGCGCGGGCGCCCGTCGCGCGCCTCGACGCCGAACAATTCCATTTCCATGGTCTCGGCGGCGATGGCGGCGGCGTTGATGACGATGAATGGGCCGCCGGCGCGGGCGGAGGCTTCGTGAATGGCGCGCGCCGCCAGTTCCTTGCCGACGCCCGGCGCCCCGGTGATGAGAATGCGCGAATTGGCCGGCGCCACGCGCTCGATCAGCTGCTTCAACTGCTGGAGCGCCTGCGAATGGCCGACAAGCGTGTTGGAGCCCGCCGAACGCGCCTTAAGTTCAGAAACCTCGCGGCGCAGGCGCGACGTTTCGAGCGCCCGCTCCGCCACCAGCACCAGACGATCCGCCTTGAACGGCTTCTCGATGAAGTCATAGGCGCCCTGGCGGATCGCCGTCACCGCCGTTTCGATGGTGCCGTGGCCGGAAATCATCACCACGGGAAGGCTCTCGTGGTGGCGCTTGATGGATTCGAGCAGCTGGAGGCCGTCGAGCTTCGATCCCTGCATCCAGATATCGAGAAAAATCAAATGCGGGCGGCGCGCCTCGATCGCGGCCAGCGCCTCGTCGGAATTGCGCGCGGTTCGGGTCGCAAAACCTTCGTCCTCCAGAATGCCGGAGACCAGTTCGCGAATGTCGGCTTCGTCGTCGACGATGAGAATGTCGTGCGCCATGATCAACCTTCGCTCAAGCTTTGTCGGCGCGGTCAGCGCCCTCGCCCGCCGTGACCGGCGCGACGAGCGGGAAATGCAGGCGCACCAGCGCGCCCTGGCCGGAGGCGGCGTCGAGAAGCTCGATGCCGCCGCCGTGGTCTTCTAGAATTTTCGCCACGATGGGCAGGCCGAGACCCGTGCCCTCGGAGCGCGTCGTCATGTAGGGCTCCAGCAAGCGGGCGCGATTTTCGCGCGGAAAGCCTTTGCCATTGTCCTCGACGTCGATGATCACGTCGCCGTCCTCGATGCGCAGGCTCACGTCGATCTTCGGCGCGCGCCCTTCCATGTCCGTCGCGGCTATGCCTTCCGTCGCGTTTTTGACGATATTGGTCAAAGCCTGCGCCAGAAGTCGGCGGTCGAAGCGCGCCACGACCGGCTCGGGCGGGCAGGAGCCGGTAATCGCGATCTCGGGATGTCCGACCCGCATCAGGAACAGCACCTGCTCGACGCAGGCGGTGAGCTCGTCCCGCGTGAGCTGCGCCTTGGGCATGCGCGAGAAGGATGAGAACTCGTCCACCATGCGCTTGATATCGTCGACCTGGCGGATGATCGTGTCCGTGCACTGGTCGAACACATCCTTGTCGACGGTGATGACCCGGCCATATTTGCGCTTGAGGCGCTCCGCCGAAAGCTGGATCGGCGTGAGCGGATTCTTGATCTCATGCGCGATGCGGCGGGCGACGTCGGCCCAGGCCGCCGTGCGCTGCGCGGTGACGAGATCGGTCATGTCGTCGAGCGTGGCGACGAAGGTGCGCTCGCCGCGATTGAGCGGTCCGGGCGTGATGCGGACGTTATAGGTGCGTTCGCGGCCGCCCCGGCTGAGCACGATCTGGCGCTGCGACATGCGCGAATAACCGCCGCGCGCCTCCTGCAGCATGGCGCTTAGCTCCGGCAACACCTCGGCCAGGGGCCGGCCGATCGCCTTGTCCGCCGCCTCTTCGCTCTCGGCGCCAACCAGCAGCCGCGCGGAAGGGTTGAGCACGGTGACGTCGCCGCGCGCGCCGATGCCGATCACCGCCGCCGGCACGCCGAACAGCACGGCTTCGGTAAAGACGCGGCGTTCGTCCATCACCTGATTGGCGGCCATCAGACGGTTCTGCTGCTGGCGCAGCTCCGAGGTCATCTTGTTGAAGGTCGAGCCGAGATGCGCGAGATCGCCCTCCGCCTGCCGCACCGGGACCTGGACATAGAAATTGCCCGCCGAAACCTGGTCTGTCGCCGCAATGAGGCGGCGGATCGGCGCGACGAGGCCATTGGTGAAGGCGAGGCCGATCCAGACCGCCGAGAGCAGCATGATCGTGGCCAGAAGGCCGAACATGACCGCGAGCGTGATCTGGAACTGATGGCGGTGTTGCTCGAACGAGTCGAACAAATGGTTCAGGGCCGCCGCCTGCTTGGGGAACTCCAGCGTGAAGGGATCGACCGGGCGGCTGGTGTAGAGGAACACGTCGCCGAAGGACGGCATCGGGCGCAAGGCGACGAAGGTCCGGCCCTCATTGAGGATGAGGCAAAGCGGCTCGTTCTTCAGCGAATCCGCAAAATCGACGTCCTGCGGCTTGACGACCGGGTCGCGGATCATCGACCCGGTTTCGACCTGCGCCAGGATCGCCCCGTCGCGCTTGATCATGGCGGCGGCGGAAAAGCCGAGGAAATGCGCGCGCGACGTGAAGAATTCCTTGAACAGCTTCGGATCGGAATCGAACATCGGCTTGCCGCGATCGAGATCGGAGGCCGTGAGCTGCGATTCCTGCAGCAGCCAGAGGCACTGATTTTCGCGGAACAGATTTGCCGCCTCGGTCGCGCCGCCGATGAAGCCGCGCACATCGCGCATGAAGGCCGGGTTGAACAATTTATCGAGCGTGACCGAGCCGACGATGGCCATGCTGATCGCCGGCACGGCGGCGATGACCGCGAACAGGGCCACAATGCGAATATGCAGCCCGGCGGCGGCTGTCTTGGAGCGCCAGGCGCGGACCAGCCCGAACGCCTCGAAAGCCACAAGAGCCGCGAGCAGCGCGGCGATCGCGGCGTCCACGATGAAGAGATACTGGACGTTCTGGTCCGTCGGCGTGAGCGGAGTCAGGCCCGCGAAAATCAGGAAGCTGCCGATGGCGCAGAGAATCGCGATCGCCACCACGAAGGGACCGATGCGCGACAGAAAGCTGCGCTCGCGGCGGCGCGATTTGCGGGAGTCGGGTCGGTTTTGCTTGTCTTGTGTCATCGACCGCGAGGTGCTGGGAATCGGAAGGGGAAACTACAGGAAGGCGATACGCGTGGCAATAATGCAACGCTGTTGCGCAATTGCGACAAAATTGCGAGGATTTGACGGCTTCAGCGAAGCACTAGCCGAAGGTCGGACGCGGGATCGGCGACAAGGGCCGGATCAGGCGAGAGCCCGGCGTCGAGCAGCCTGCGCGCCAGAAGATGTTCGCCGGGGCGATTGACCGAATCGACCGCAATCAGCCTGCCTGAGCCATAATAGAACAGGGAAAAGGCGTTCGCGCCAGACGGCCTTTCGACGCAGAGGTCAAACCCCTCGCTTAGACCCGCCATCTGCAGCTTGACGTCATATTGATCCGACCAGAACCAGGGCGCGGCGGCGAAGGGCTTGTCCCGGCCCATCAGCGCGGCGGCGGCAGCCTTGGCGCTTTCCACCGCATATTGCACGCTCTCGAACCGCAGCATCCGGCCGTCGGGGCGCCGCAACACCGTGCAATCGCCTGCTGCGACGATGTTTTCATGCGACGTTCGGCCGCAGGAGTCCACGACGACCCCGCGCGAGGTCTCAACTCCCGCCGCCGCCGCCAGTTCGTCATTGGGGATGGCGCCGACGCCCAGCACCACGAGATCGGCGGGGAAGATCCGCCCCGAGGCTGTCGTGACGCCCGCGACCGCGCCACCCTGCCCCACGATCGCCGCGACCTGCTCGCCAAACAGCAGCTCCACGCCATGCGTGCGATGCAGATCGGCGAAAAAGGCGGAGATTTTCGGGGTCACGGCGCGGGCCATCAGCCGGTCCATCGCCTCGATCAAGGTCACGTCGCAGCCGCGCTTGCGCGCCGCCGCCGCAACCTCCAGCCCGATGAACCCGCCTCCGATCACCACGACGTTCTTCGCGGAATCGAGGCGGCGGGAAATTTCGCGCGCGTCGTCGAGATCGCGCAACACGCAGACGCCGGGAAGATGGGCGCCCGGCAGGTCGGGGCGGCGCGCGCGGGCGCCCGTCGCCAGCGCCAGCCCGCTCCACGGGAGCGCCGAACCATCAGAAAGCGTAATTCGCCGCTCCGCCGGCTCGATCGCCGCGACATCGACGCCGAGACGCAGGTCGACGCCCTTGGAGGCGAGGAATTCGGGGCCGCGAAAGGTGAGGCGGTCGTCCGCCGTTTCACCGGCGAGCCAGGCCTTGGACAAGGGCGGACGCTGATAGGGCGGAACCTTCTCATGGCCGAGCAGGACGACCTCGCCGCCAAAACCTTCGGCGCGCAGGCTTTCCGCGACTTGCAGGCCAGCCTGGCCGGCGCCGACAATGATCATTCTCTCGCTCATCGGCCTTGCGTCCCCCCTGTCGCGTCGCGCGCAAATTTCGCACGAAGCCTTGCGCCGAAGCAATCGACCGGCTTTGCCATCGTTGGAACGGCGATGCTAGGCTCCGCCGCCAGGAAGGGAGCTTCCATGCACAAGATCGTTTTTCTCGACGCGGCGACTCTGGCTGAGGGAGTCCAGCTGCCGCGGCCCGACTTTCCGCATCAATGGACCAATCATTCCGCCACTGCGCCGGATCAGATTGTCGCGCGCGCGGCGGAGGCGGACATCGTCGTCACCAACAAGGTCCGCATCGGCGCGGAGCAGATCGCCGCCCTGCCCGGATTGCGGCTGATCGCCGCCGCCGCGACAGGCTATGACAATATTGACGTCGACGCCGCCCGGGCGCGGGGAATCGCTGTGACCAATATCCGCGCCTACTCCGTGGATTCCGTGCCGGAGCACACGTTTGCGCTGATCCTCGCCTTGCAGCGCCAGATCCTGCCCTATGTCGCGGACGTGCGCGCGGGCCAGTGGCAGGCTTCCGGCCAGTTTGCCTTCCATACCCACAAGATCCACGACCTTCACGGCAAGAGACTGGGCCTGTTCGGCTCCGGCGCTCTCGGGCAAAAAGTCGCTGCGCTCGCCGCCGCCTTCGGCATGGAGACGGTCTTTGCCGGCCGCAAGGGCGAGAAGGCGCGGCCCGGGACGCTGGATTTCGACGAGGTTCTGGCGACGTCCAACGTCATCTCGCTGCATTGTCCGCTGAACGCCACGACGGAAAACATGATCGGATGGGCCGAGTTTTCCGCGCTGCGCCGCAAGCCTCTGCTCATCAATACGGCGCGCGGCGGGCTGGTGGACGAAGAGGCGCTGGAGCGCGCGCTTGACGCCGGGCTCGTCGCCGGCGCGGGAATCGACGTGACGCGCCCCGAGCCTCCGCCCGCCGACAGCGCCATCATGCGGCTGGCGCGCCGGCCCAATGTGCTGGTGACGCCCCATGTCGCCTGGGCCAGCCTCGAATCCCAGCAGACCCTCGCGGACCAACTCGGCGCCGTGCTGGCTTCTTTCGTCAAGGGAGAGCGGATGAACCGGCTGGATTAGGGCCGATCGCCCTAACCTTGGCGGTTCTTCTCGAACCACATCTGGTAATGCAGCGCCTCGCAGATCAACGAATAGATCGCGCCGGTCCAGGCGTGGATGAAGCCGGGGATTCCACAAAGGAACATCCGCCGCGAGACATAGACCCGAAGGAAATAAAGCGGCGGATTGACTACCAGTTTCAGAAGGCTTGGCTTCTTGCCGTTGGCGATGCGCTGCTGGGCCTTGAGCCGGGCGTAGGTGATTTCCTTGGCAAGCT
This sequence comes from Rhodoblastus sp. 17X3, assembly GCF_030056575.1. Lineage (GTDB taxonomy): Bacteria > Pseudomonadota > Alphaproteobacteria > Rhizobiales > Beijerinckiaceae > Rhodoblastus. The sequence continues at coordinate 23,811 of NZ_JASHHX010000017.1, forward strand.
GGGCGTCGAAACGCAGGGCGCGTTCATGCCGCAGCAAGCCCGTTCGGGCGTCGCGCACCTCGCCCTCGGCCAGCAGCCCCTCATGGACCAGCAAGGCCTCGTCGAAACGAACTTTTTCGCGCCGCGCCAGCCGCAGGATGCGTTCCGGCCTTGTGGCGCGCGGCGCCGGCGCCGTGCGGCCGAACAGGGTCAGGGCGCGCTGCAGCCGCCAGCCCGCGACCTCCGGCGGCGACTGCAACAGGCGCGGCAGGTCGCGGCGCAGATCATCGTCCAGCCATTCGTCGGCGTCGATGCTCAGCACCCAATCCTGTGTCGCCTGCTCCAGCGCGAACTGCTTCTGCCTGGCGTAGCCGGGCCAGTCGCGCTCGATCAGCCGGATCGGCCAGCCCCGCGCGATGAAATCGCGGATGATCGCCAGCGTGGAATCCGTCGAGCCGGAATCGACCACGATAATCTCGGCGCAGGAATCGAGGCTGGCGAGACAGGCGGGAATGCAGGCCTCCTCGTTCTTGCAGATGACGGTGGCGGAAATCGGCAGTTTCGTCACGGGTGGCGGTCCTGAAAGAATTTGCGTCGAAAAAGACCTTTTCCCGCCTTTTGTCAAAAGGGCGCCGCTGACAGGCGGCGCGCGGACAGCTAAAAGCGCGAGGGGACCGGCCGCGGCGAAACCATGTCCGAATTGAAGGCATTCATCATCCATCTCGCACGGTCGACCCAGCGGCGCCCGCAGGTCGAACGCCTGCGCGCCGCGCTGCCCTGCCCGAGCGAGATCCTGGACGCGACCGACGGCGCCCGCCTCACGGCCGGAGAACTGGAACGCGCCTATGTCCGCCATGCGCGGCGCCCGCGCTATCCCTTCGGCCTGAACCGCGCGGAAATTGGCGTTTTCCTGAGCCATCGCGCGGCGTGGCGGCGGATATTGGCCGAGGGGCTGGATTACGCTCTCGTTTTCGAGGATGACGCCGAAATCGACGCGGCGGCTTTCGCGCGGACCTGCGCCCTCGCCCGCGAGACGCAAAAACTCTGGACCTACGCCCTCGCGCCGTCGGACAAGACCCGCATTCGCGGCGAGGTTCTGGCGCAAGGCGAGGGCCTCGCCTTGATCCGCCCGGAAAATCCGCCTTTACGCGCCATCGCGCAATTCGTGACCGCCGAGGCCGCGCGCAAACTGCTCGCCGTCACCGAGCCTTTCGACCGGCCGATCGACACTTTCCTGCAAATGTCATGGGTCACCGGGGTCGAACTGCTCGCCCTGACGCCTTCGGGCGTTCGCGACGCGTCGGCCGCGCTGGGCGGCTCGACCATTCAGGCCAGGAGCAAGCCGCTCGCCCACAAGCTCGCCCGCGAAATCGGACGGCCCTTTTACCGCGCCCAGGTGCGCCTCTGGCACGCCTTCGCCAAAAGGCCCTGACAAAAAATCCCCCATTACCTCCAGCGGTCGTGGGTCCACATCCATTGATCAGGATTCTGGCGAATGGATTTTTCCAGCTCCGCCTGCATCGCCGCCGTCGCGGCATAGATATCGGCGTTGCGGTCTTCGGTGCGCGGCACGTCGATCGGGGTGATGAACATCTTGAAGCGCACGCCCGGCATGCGATAGCCATGGATGAGCAGCAGCGGAATATTGCACTGCCGCGCCAGCATGGCCGGGAAGGGCGTGGTCTGCGCCGGACGGCCGAAGAACGGCGTCGGCAGCCCCATGAAGGCCTGCTGGTCGACCAGAACGCCGACCACCCCGCCGGCCCGGGCGTGGCGGATCAGCGCGACCGGCGTTTCGATGGCGTGCTTGGCCATCAGCCCGGCCGCGTAATATTTGCCGCGGCGGCGCAGCATGTCGGCGTCCACGAAGGGATTGCTCATCGGCCGATAGACGGCCATCGGGCTGAGGCCGAACTTGTTGACGACGGCGCTCGCCCCTTCCCAATTGGCCTGATGCGCCCCGCAGAGCACGGCGCCCTTGCCGCTTTTCGCCACCGCCTCGAGCAGTTCCGGATTGGCGACCTCCACGCGGTCGCGGACAATCTCGTCGATATGGAAAAACTCGCCGACGACGCAGCCGATATTATACCAGACCTGCAAGGCCAGCTTGTCGCGCTCTTCCTGGCTCATCTCGGGAAAGGCGGCGGCCAGATTGCGCATCAGCCGGGGATGGCGCTTCTTGGAATGCGGGCCAAGCTTCGCCATCAGCGCGCCCGCGATGTTCGACGCCCATTCGACCGGCATGATCGTGAAGATCACCCCAAGCAGCCGAAAGCCGAGATATTCGATCCAGTAGCGAAAACTGGGCTCTTTGGGACCCATCGAGTCAAAACCTTGCATATTCGACGACAAAGGCCCCGGAGCCGTGCGCGGTCAGACCCGCGCGCGTCGCCGAAGCTTGATGATCGCTCGCGCCCGAAGCGCGAGCCGGATTGAGCGCCAGCATCCAGATTCGATCCTCATGCGCCCCCCGCTACGGGGGGGCCGGCGCAATTTCGCCAGCGCTCGTTTGCGGGGGCGCAAAAGCCGGGAGTCGCCGACTGGGGAGCCCATATGGGCCTTCAGGCCCGATCTGCCCGCAAAACAATGATTTCCCCGACGCTGGCGCCAAAAGGATCGAGTCTAAACCTTGACGTGCGCCGCTCTAGCCAAGGCCCGCCCCGCCGTCAAGACGCGAGGCCTCTGGCTTCGCCTGCGCAATTCCGCCACAGATCGACAATATTGCCGGCCGGGACGTCGGGGGCCTTACGCAAGGTGGCGCGAATCATTAATGAATGGTTCATGCGCCGAAACCCACACAAGACGTCGGGAATCGCTTCAAGGGCCAATCGGCGCGCGGGCAAAGGAATGGAGTTCTCATGCGGGCCAATTGGCGGCGCGTTTTCAGGCGGCTAACGGCGAAGGCCTCGGCGCCGCTGTCGAGGCTGCGCTGATGGCTCGATCTTCATTTCGCAAGCTTTCCGCCGCCGGCGGCGTTTCGCTCCTTCTGGCCGCCTGTACAGTCGGGCCGAACTATGCGCCGCCCGAGGTGACAACGCCCGTCAATTTCAAAGAGCTGAAGGGCTGGCGCCAGGCGCGCCCGCGTGACGGCGTGGACCGCGGCGCCTGGTGGTCGGTCTATCGCGACCCCGAGCTGAACCGCCTGCTGCCGCAGGTCGAGGTCAACAACCAGAACGTCGCGGCCGCGCTCGCCGCCTACGAGCAGGCGCAGGCCCTGATCCGCGCGTCGCAGGCGAGCCTGCTGCCGGGCGTCGCCGCCACCTATCCCGTCACCCGCTCCGGCGCGGGCGCCAATGCTGGCGTAAGCACCGGCTCCGCCGTGTCGTCGGCGGTCAGCCGGGCCTTCGCCAAAACAGTCTTTTACCCGCAGGGGACTGCGAGCTGGACCATTGACGTCTGGGGCAAGATCCGCCGCCAGATCGAAAGCAATGTCGCGGGCGCGCAGGCGGATTCCGCCCTGCTCTCCAACGCCACGCTTTCCGCCCAGGCGCAGCTCGCCATCGCCTTTTTCAACCTGCGCTATGAGGATTCGCTGAAGGACCTGCTCGACCGCACGGTCAAGGTCTATCAGGAAACCGAGAAGATCACGCAGAACCAGTACAACAGCGGCACCGTCTCCAAGGCGGATCTCATCACCGCCCAGACGCAGGTGCTGAACACGCAGGCGCAGTCCATCGCGACCGAGATTCCGCGCCAGCAATATGAACACGCCATCGCGGTCCTGATCGGCCGGCCGCCCGCGGATCTCGGCATTCGCCGGGGCTCCCTGCCCCAGTCTCCGCCCGCTGTCCCGGTCGGATTGCCCTCATCCCTGCTGGAGCGCCGGCCGGACGTCGCCGCGGCCGAGCGCGTGGTCGCGGAGCAGAACGCCTTGATCGGCGTCGCGGTCGCCGCCTATTACCCGAGCATAACGCTCTCCGCCGCCGGCGGCTTCTCGGGACCCAACGCCTTCCCCTTCCTCGCGGCTTACCAGATCTGGTCAATTGGAGCCGCCGCCGCCGATCCCCTATTCGACGGCGGCCAGCGCCTCGCCCAGGTGGATTCCGCCAAGGCGAGCCATCGCCAGTCCGTCGCCAATTACCGCCAGACCGTGCTGTCCGCCTTCCAGCAGGTCGAGGACCAGCTGGTCGCTCTGCGCGTTCACGCCAAACAGCTCAAGGTGCAGGAAAAGGCGCGCGACGAGGCCGCCGAGGCGGTGAAGGTCTATCTCAACCAATATAGCGCCGGCACCGTCGCCTTCACCACGGTCGTCGTCGCCGAGGCCACGCTGCTCGCCGACGAGGAAGCGGTGCTGGCGACGCGGCAGGCGATGTTCGTGGCCAATGTCACGCTGATCGAGGCGCTGGGCGGCGGCTATGACGCCGCGAGTCTGGCCGCCGAGACGGCGCCGCCGCTGATCGAGGCGGTGGCGCGTTCGGCGCCAATTCCGCCGACGCCTTAAAATCCGCCCTTCCGTCGCCTAAATCGACGGAAGGCGACTAGCCGGCCGGGGCCGCGATCCGCGAAGACCCGCAAGCCGTAAGTTCCGGAAAGCATCGACTCGATGGAAGAGAGCGAAATGACCCTCACGCAGCGTCAGGCCGACAACGGCGGCGCCCGATCGACCGGAACCCCGGCCCGCGAAAAGGCCGCCAACGGTCCCGGCGCGCCGCGGCCCTGGGGGCGCTGGCTTGTCCTGATCCTGATCGCCGCTCTGGCGTTCTGGGGCTGGAGACATTATCGGCAGCCGGATCAGGCGACGACGGCCGCGGATCAGGCTGCAAGCGCGACTTCCAAGGGCGGCAAACGCGGCGAAGCCGGGGGCAAGGCGCCGGTCGGCGTCGCCACCGTCTCGCCCCGCGATCTCCGCGTAACCCTCAACGCGCTCGGCACCGTGACGCCGCTGGCGACGGTGACGGTGGTGAGCCAGATCTCGGGCTATTTGCAGGACGTCGGCTTCAAGGAAGGCCAGCATGTCAAAAAGGGCGACTTCCTCGCCCAGATCGACCCCCGCCCCTATGAGGCGCTGAAAGCCCAATATGAAGGCCAGCTCGCGCATGATCAGGGCCTGCTCGCCCAGGCCAAGGCGGACGACGCGCGCTACCAGACCCTGATGAAGCAGAATTCGATCGCGGCGCAGACGGCGCAGAACCAGAAATATGTCGTCCAGCAATATGAGGGCACGGTGCGCTCCGATCAGGCCCAGATCGACGCCCAGAGCCTCAATCTGACCTATGCCCGCATCGTCTCCCCGGTGGACGGGCGCATCGGACTGCGGCTGGTGGACGCTGGCAATTATGTCCAGGCCGGGTCGACCACCGGCATTGCGGTCATCACCCAGATGCAGCCGATCTCGGTGCTATTCTCGGTGCCGGAAGACGCGCTGGACAAGATCCTGCCGAAGATCCGCGAGGGCGCGAAACTCGAAGCCGTCGCCTACGACCGCGCCAATGTCAAAAAGCTCGCGACCGGCGAGGTCAGCGTGCTCGACAACCAGGTCGACACCACCACGGGCATGGTGAAGTTGCGCGCCAATTTCACCAATGAGGACGAGGCGCTCTTCCCCAATCAGTTCGTCAATATCCACTTGATGGTGTCAGTGTTGAAGGACGCCCTCGCCGCTCCGGTCGCCGCCGTGCAGCATGGCGCCCCGGGCGATTACGCCTATGTCGTCGTGGACGGCAAGGCCACAGTGCGCGTGCTGAAGCTCGGGCAGACCGACGGCGATCAGATCCAGATCCTCTCGGGCCTCGCCCCGGGCGACCAGGTCGTGATTGACGGCGCCGACCGCCTTCGCGAGGGCGCCGAAGTCCGCGTCGTCGCGGACGGAGGAAAGGACGCCAATGGCCAGCGTCCCTGAGTCGGGAGCGCCTCCCCATCCGGGAGGCGCGCGCCGATGAATATTTCCGAGCCCTTCATCCGGCGGCCCGTCGCGACGACGCTGCTGATGATCGCCATCCTGCTGTCCGGCCTAATGGCCTATCGCCTGCTGCCGCTGGCGACCCTGCCGTCGGTGGATTACCCGACCATCCAGGTCCAGACCTTCTATCCCGGCGCCAGCCCAGAGGTGATGACCTCCTCCGTCACGGCGCCGCTGGAGCGGCAGTTCGGCCAGATGCCGGGCCTCAACGAGATGACCTCGGCGAGTTCAGCCGGCGCCTCGATCATCACTTTGCAATTCGGACTTTCCCTTTCGCTCGACGTCGCCGAGCAGGAGGTGCAGGCCGCGATCAACGCCGCCAACAACCTGCTGCCCGCCGATCTTCCCGCGCCGCCGATCTATTTCAAGGTCAATCCCGCCGACGCGCCGATCCTGACCCTCGCGGTGACCTCCAGGACCATGCCGCTGACCGAGCTGGAGGATCTCAGCGAGACCCGGCTGGCGCAGAAGATTTCGCAGCAGCCCGGCGTCGGCCTCGTCAGCGTGGCGGGCGGGCAGCGGCCCGCGATCCGCGTCCAGCTCAATCCGACGGCGCTGGCGGCCTATGGCATGAACATCGACGACGTGCGGACCATTCTCGGCAACGCCAACGTCAATATTCCCAAGGGCAGTTTCGACGGCCCGACGCAAAGCTCGACCATCGCCGCCAACGACCAGGTCACCAATGCCGAGGGCTTCGCCAAGGTGATCCTGGCCTTTCGCAATGGCGCGCCAGTCCGGCTCAGCGACGTCGCCACGGTCATTGGCGGCCCGGAGAACAGCAAGCTCGCGGCCTGGGCCAACCGCACGCCGGCGATCATTCTCAACGTGCAGCGCCAGCCGGGCGCCAATGTCATCGCGACGGTGGATTCGGTGCGCAAGCTGCTGCCGAAACTGCTGGCCGACCTGCCTGCGGCGGTGGACGTCGAGGTGCTGACCGACCGCACCGTGACGATCCGGGCGTCGGTTGCGGACGTGCAGTTCGAGCTGGTGCTTGCCATCGTGCTGGTCGTGCTGGTGATCTTCCTGTTCCTGCGCACGCTGCCCGCGACGCTCATCCCCAGCCTGTCGGCGCCGCTGTCGCTGATTGGCGCCTTCGGCGTGATGTATCTGCTGGGCTACAGCCTCGACAATCTCTCGCTGATGGCGTTGACCATCTCGACCGGCTTCGTCGTGGACGACGCCATTGTGATGATCGAGAACATCGCGCGCCACGTCGAGAACGGCATGAAGCCTTTCGACGCCGCGCTCAGGGGCTCGCGCGAGATTGGCTTCACCATTATTTCGCTGACTGTCTCGCTGATCGCGGTGTTGATTCCGCTGCTGTTCATGGGCGAGGTGGTGGGGCGGCTGTTCCATGAATTTGCGGTCACGCTGGCCGTCACCATCGTCATTTCCGCCTTCGTCTCGCTGACCCTGGTGCCGATGATGTGCGCGCGGCTGATCCGCCACCGTCCGGACAATGAGCGCGGGCGTTTCGATCTCGCCGCCGAGCGGGTATTCGACCGTATCATCGCAGGTTACGCCCGCGCGCTCGATGTCGTGCTGCGCCACCAGTTCCTGACCCTGCTGGTCGCCATCGGCACGCTGGCGCTCACGGCCATGCTTTACATGGCGATCCCCAAGGGCTTCTTCCCGTCGCAGGACACGGGCGTGATCCAGGCCATGTCCGAAGGGCCGCAGGACGTGTCGTTCAAGGAAATGGTCCGGCTGCAGGGCGCCCTTGCCGAGGTCCTGCTCAAGGACAAGGACGTCGCCTCCATCACTTCCTTCGTCGGCGTGGACGGCTCCAATCTCACGCTCAATTCCGGCCGATTCCTGATCAATCTGAAGGCGCAGGACCAGCGCACGGATAATGTCGCCGAGGTCATCCGCCGCCTGAGCCGCGAGTCGGGCGAGGTCGAGAGCGTCAAGCTCTATATGCAGCCCGCGCAGGATCTGACGATCGACGCCAGCGTCACCCGCGCGCAGTATAAATTCGTGCTGGAGAACGCCAATCCGGGCCTGTTCGCGGAATGGGCGCCCAAACTGACCGAACGCCTGCGCCAGCTGCCGGAACTGACCGACGTCGGCAGCGACTTGCAGCAGCAGGGCGCCGCGCTGGACATCACCATCGACCGCGAAACCGCCGCGCGTTTCGGCATTACGCCGGCGACGGTGGACAATGTCCTCTACGATCTGTTCGGCCAGCGCATCATTTCGACCATCTACACCCAGTCGAACCAATATCGCGTGATCCTGGAGGGCTCGCCCTCGGTGCAGGGCTCGTTGAAAGGCCTGGATTCGATCTATCTGCCGTCCAACGCCTCGACCAGCGGCGGCCAGGTCCCGCTCTCGGCCATCGTCCATGTGAAAAAGCGCGCCGGACCTCTGGTCGTGACGCATTTCGGCCAGTTCCCGGCGACCACCATTTCCTTCAATATCGCCAAGGGAGTCTCGCTGGGCGAGGCGGTGGCGGCGATAGACCGCGCCCGGGCGGAGATCGGCTTGCCCGCATCCTTCGTCGTCGCCTGGCAGGGCGCGGCGGCGGCGTTCCAGTCCTCGCTGACCAATCAGCTGCTCCTGATCGCGGCGGCGGTGGTGACGATGTATATCGTGCTGGGCGTGCTCTATGAGAGCTTCGTCCATCCGGTCACCATTCTCTCCACCCTGCCCTCGGCCAGCGTCGGCGCGCTGCTGACGCTGCTGGTGTTCGGCTATGAGCTGGACGTCATCGCCATTATCGGCATCATCCTGCTGATCGGCATCGTCAAGAAGAACGCGATCATGATGATCGACTTCGCGCTGGAGGCCGAGCGCGTCGAGGGTCTCGGCCCGGTCGAGTCGATCCGTCAGGCCTGCCTGCTGCGCTTCCGGCCGATCCTGATGACCACCATGGCCGCCATTCTCGGCGCCCTGCCGCTGATGCTGGGAACCGGCGTCGGCTCGGAGCTGCGCCGGCCGCTCGGCTTCGCCATCGTCGGCGGCCTCGTCGTCAGCCAGGTCCTGACGCTCTTCACCACTCCGGTCATCTATCTCTATTTCGACCGGCTGGCGGTGCGTCTGGGCGGGCGCCGCGCCAACGCGCCGCTCAAGCCGGCGGCGGACGGGGAGCCGGCCGAATGAATATTTCCGCGCCCTTCATCCGACGGCCGGTCGCGACCATCCTGCTGACCGCGGCCATCGCTCTGTCGGGCGCCCTCGCCTTTTTCATGCTGCCGGTCTCGCCGCTGCCACAGGTGCAGGTGCCCTATGTCACGGTCAGCGCCAGTTTGCCCGGCGCGAGCCCCGAGACCGTGGCCAACAGCGTGGCGCAGCCGCTCGAACGGCATCTCGGCCAGATCGCCGACGTCACGGAAATGACCTCGAAATCGAGCCTCGGCCAGACGCAGATCGTCATGCAGTTCGGCCTCAGCCGCGACATCGACGGCGCGTCGCGCGATGTTCAGGCGGCGATCAACGCCGCCCGCGCCGATCTGCCGACCGCCTTGCGCCAGAACCCGACCTACCGCAAGGTCAACCCGTCCGACGCGCCGATCCTGATCCTCAGCCTGACTTCCAAGACGCTCACGCGCGGCCAACTTTACGACGCCGCCAGCAACGTGCTCCAGCAGCGCATTTCACAGCTTCCGGGAATCGGACAGGTCATCGTCGGCGGCTCGACCCTGCCTGCCGTGCGCGTCGAGCTGAACCCGCAGGCCCTGTTCAAATATGGCATTGGCCTCGAAGACGTGCGCGCCGCGCTCGCCTCCGCCAACGCCAATGCGCCCAAGGGCGCGATCGAGCAGGACGAGCGCCATTACCAGATTTACACCAATGACCAGGCCTCGCACGCCGAGGATTACAAACCGCTGGTCATCGCCTATCGCAATGGCGCGGCGGTGCGCCTGTCCGACGTCGCGACCGTGGTGGATTCGGTCGAGGATTTGCGCAACGCCGGCTTCGCCAATGGCGTTCCGTCAGTGCTGGCGATCCTGACCGCCGAGCCCGGCGCCAATATCATCGAGACTGTCGATGCGGTGAAGGCGGAGCTGCCCTATCTCCAGGCCGCCCTGCAAGGCGACATCGCCCTGCAAACGGTCATCGACCGTTCGACGACAATCCGGGCCTCGCTTCACGACACCGAAATCACCTTGCTCATCGCTGTGGCGCTGGTGACTTTGGTGGTTTTCCTCTTTCTCGGCAACGCCCGCGCCACGCTTGCGCCGAGCATCGCCGTGCTCGTCTCAATCGTCGGAACCTTCGGCGCAATGTATCTGCTCGGCTACAGCCTCAACATGCTGTCGCTCATGGCGCTGACCATCGCCACCGGTTTCGTCGTCGACGACGCCATTGTCGTGGTCGAAAATATCGAACGCCATATCGAATCGGGCATGGACGCGGTCGACGCCGCAATCCTCGGCGCCAGGGAAGTCGGCTTCACCGTCTTGTCCATTACTCTTTCGCTGCTCGCGGTCTTCACGCCAATCCTGTTCATGGGCGGCATCATCGGACGTTTTTTCCGCGAATTCTCGATGACCCTGTCGATCGCGATCATCATCTCGCTGGTCATTTCGCTGACCACGACGCCGATGCTCTGCGCCTTGTTCATGCGCCGCAGCCATGGCGTGAAGCGCCAGCATCTGCTCGAAGGCGCTTTCAACCGCGTTCAGGCCGCTTATGGCCGCAGCCTCACCACGGCCTTGCGTCATCCGCGCCTGGTCATGCTCGCGCTGATCGCGACCATCGGCCTGAATTTCATTCTTTTCGGAGCATTCCCCCGGCTTTACAGCGGCATCCCCAAGGGCCTGTTTCCGCAACAGGACACCGGCCGTATGATGGGCGTGCTGGAGGCGGATCAGAGCATTTCCTTCGAGAGCATCAAGGACAAGCTCGCGGAAATGATCGCAATCGTGAAAGCCGACCCGGCGGTGGACAATGTCGTCGGCTTCACCGGCTCCGGCGGAGGACCGAGCGGCGGCACCAATTCCGCGCGGGTTTTCGCTGCGCTGAAACCGCTCTCCGAGCGCAAAATCGGCATTGAGGACGTAATCGGCCGTTTGCGGGGCAAGCTTAGCCATGTGCCGGGCGGACGGCTTTTCTTTCAGGCGTTTCAGGACTTCAAACCGGGCGGGCGCCAATCGTCATCGCAATATCAATACACGGTCTACGCCGACAAAACTTCCGAGCTTTACGAATGGTCGGAAAAGCTGACCGACGCGCTGATCCGCCGCGGAAAGCTGAAGGACGTGACCTCGGACCAGAAGATCAACGCGCTCGAAACCGATCTTGTCATCGACCGCGACGCCGCCTCGCGCCTGGGGCTGACGGCGGCGATGATCGACAACACGCTCTATGACGCCTTCGGCCAGCGCCAGGTCTCAACCATATTTTCAGCCATCAACCAATACCACGTCATCATGGAGATCGACCCGCGCTACACGCAGCGTCCCTCCATGCTCGATGACATCTACATCTCCACCGCCGGCGGCGCGGCCAACGCGGTCGCCTCCACCAGCCTGCCCGGCGGCGCGGTGACAAAGAAAACGGAAGCCGGCGCCAGCGCGACGGCGCAGGCTGGCGCGGCCAGCCTCGATTCCGCCCGCAACGCTGCTATCAATGCGCTGGCGGCCTCCGGCAAAAGCTCGGCCTCCGCCGGCGCCGCCGTGAGCACGACCAAGGAGACGATGATTCCGCTCTCCGCGATCAGCCACTACGAGCGCGGCAACGCGCCGCTGGCGGTCAATCACGAAGGTCCATTCGTCACCACCACTATTTCCTTCAACCTTGACCCGAAGGATTCGCTCAGCGACGGCATTGCCGAGATCCACGCCGCCGAAGCGGAAATCCACATGCCGATCACCGTGCATGGCGCGGCGTCCGGCTCAGCCCTCGTCTTCGTCGGCTCGTTCAACACCCTCCCCCTGCTGTTCGCGGCGGCCATTCTGGCGATCTATATCGTGCTGGGCATCCTCTACGAGAGCACGATCCATCCGATCACCATTCTCTCGACTCTGCCTTCGGCTGGCGTCGGCGCCCTGCTCAGCCTGTGGCTGTTCGGAATCCAGTTCGACATCATCGCGGCAATCGGCGTAATTCTGCTCATTGGTCTGGTGAAGAAGAACGCGATCATGATGGTCGATTTCGCCATCACCGCGAAAAGGGACCACAATGCCAGTTCCTATGACGCGATCTACGAGGCCTGCCTGCTGCGCCTGCGGCCGATTCTGATGACCACATTCGCGGCCTTGCTCGGCGCCCTGCCGCTGGCGATTTCCTTTGGCGAAGGCGGCGAAATGCGCCGTCCGCTCGGCGTTTCAATTATCGGCGGCCTGATCGTCAGCCAGATCCTTACGCTCTACACGACGCCGGTCGTCTATCTCTATCTCGACCGTTTCAGTCTTTGGTTGGAGGCCAGGCGCCGGAACCTCTTCGGCCCTCGCGCAGCGCCGGACGCCGAGGCCGCGCAAAACGGCTGACCGGGCCTCTTGTTTGCGCGAATAACCTCCCCATCTCAAAGAATTGGCGCTATGCGCCATCGCCGCACGGAATGTTTTGCACCGCGAAACGCCTTGGCATGGCCTTTGGCCAGATAGATTTTATCTATCAATTCTTCAGAAAAAATAATTTGCGCCCATCAGGGGCGTAACGCACAAATTATCCCTACCTGCACTTATAAAAAGCAGGATCTGGAGGATGCGCATGACTGTTCCGGTCGCCTGGGACGAAAATCTGGCCAATGAGCTGATCAACGAACGATCCGGGCTCGAAGGCGCGATGCTGCCTATCCTGCACGCGTTGCAGGAAAAATTCGGCTATGTCGATTCGCGCGCGGTCGCGATCGTCGCCAATACGCTGAATGTCTCGCGCGCCGAGGTTTTCGGCACGATTTCCTTCTATCACGACTTCAAGCGCCAGCCGCCGCTCGGCCGCACGATCAAGCTCTGCCGCGCCGAAGCCTGCCAGGCGCGCGGCGCCGAGGAACTGGCCGCCCATCTCGAAAAGTCCGAGGGCGTGCAAATCGACGGCGGCTATCACAATGGCGTGCGAGTCGAGACCGCCTTTTGCCTCGGCAATTGCGCGCTCGGCCCCAACGCCCTTTTTGACGGCGAACTCTTCGGGAAGCTCGATCCGCAAAGTCTGCGCGAGCTTTTCGCCGCCGCCTCGCGCAAGGCGGGAGCCCGGCAATGAGCATTCGGGTCTATATTCCCCGCGACGCCGCCGCCCTTTCGGTGGGCGCGGAAGCCGTGGCCGAAGCCTTTCGGCGCGAGGCCGCGGCGCGCGGGCAAACGGTCGAAATCATCCGCAACGGGTCGCGCGGCATGTTGTGGCTGGAGCCGCTGGTTGAAGTCGAGACCGCCCAAGGCCGCATCGCCTATGGCCCGGTCTCGGCGCGCGACGTCGCCTCCCTGCTCGAATCCGGCGCGCTCCAGGGCGGCGACCATGCGTTGCGCCTCGGCCCGACGGACCAGCTCGACTGGATGAAGCGCCAGCAGCGCCTCACCTTTGAGCGCATTGGCGTCATCGATCCGCTTTCTCTCTCAGATTATTGCGCCCATGGCGGCCTCAAGGGCCTCAAGGCCGCGCTGACCATGGCGCCCGCCGACGTGGTCGAGCAGGTCCGCCTCTCCGGCCTGCGCGGGCGCGGCGGCGCCGGCTTCCCCGCCGGCATCAAATGGAAGACCGTCCACGACGCAGCCGCCGACCGCAAATATGTCGTCTGCAACGCCGACGAGGGCGACAGCGGCACTTTCGCCGACCGCATGATTTTCGAAGGCGACCCCTTCATGCTCATCGAGGGCATGGCGATCGCGGCATACGCCGTCGGCGCGGCGAAGGGCTTCATCTATCTCCGCTCGGAATATCCGCACGCGGCGACCGCCATGGAAAGCGCGATCCGCAGCGCGGAAAAAGCCGGCTGGATCGGGCGCGACGCCTTCGGCAAGGGCAGGAACTTCGATCTCGAACTGCGGATCGGCGCCGGCGCCTATATCTGCGGCGAAGAGACGTCGCTGCTTGAGAGCCTCGAAGGCAAGCGCGGCCTTGTTCGCGCCAAGCCGCCGCTGCCGGCGCTGTCCGGCCTGTTCGGCAAGCCGACTCTCATCAACAATGTGCTGACCCTCGCCGCCGTCCCCTATATTCTGGCGGAAGGCGCAAAAAGCTATGCCGATTTCGGCATGGGCCGCTCGCGCGGCACCCTGCCCGTCCAGCTCGGCGGCAATGTCTTGCACGGCGGATTGATCGAGCTGGCCTTCGGCATTTCGCTTCGCGAGATCATCGAGGGCTTCGGCGGCGGAACAGCCAGCGGGCGCCCGATCCGCGCCGTTCAGGTGGGAGGTCCGCTCGGCGCCTATCTCGCCGAAAAAGAACTCGACATGCCGATGGACTACGAGACCCTGGCCGCGAACCGCGCCATGCTCGGCCATGGTGGGATCGTGGTGTTCGACGACACCGTCGACATGGCCAAAATGGCGCGTTTCGCCTTCCATTTCTGCGCCAAGGAAAGCTGCGGCAAATGCACGCCCTGCCGCATCGGGGCGACCCGCGGCGAGGAAACCGTCGACAAGATCATCGCCGGGACCAATGTCGAGGCCAATATCGCCATCGTGCGCGACCTCTGCGACGTCATGACCGCCGGCTCGCTCTGCGCCCACGGCGGCCTCACCCCCATGCCCGTTTTGTCGGCCATCGACCGCTTTCCCGAGGATTTCATCCCGGCCGAGCGCAAGACCGCAGCCGAATAGGAGCGCCTTATGAGCCTCATTCAGGAAATCGATTTCGGCACGCCGATCCGCATCGCTGAGCGGACCGTCACCCTCACCATCGACGGCGAGCAGGTGAGCGTTCCGGAAGGAACCTCGGTCATGGCGGCCGCCATGTCGCGCGGCGTCAAGATCCCCAAACTCTGCGCCAGCGACAATCTGGAGCCGTTCGGCTCCTGCCGCCTTTGCCTCGTCGAGATCGAGGGGCGGCGCGGAACGCCCGCCTCCTGCACGACGCCGGCTGAAAACGGCATGGTCGTGCATACCCAGAACGAGCGCCTCGCCAAGCTGCGGCGCGGCGTGATGGAGCTTTACATCTCCGACCATCCGCTCGACTGCCTGACCTGCTCGGCCAATGGCAATTGCGAGTTGCAGGACGCCGCCGGCGAAGTCGGCCTGCGCGAGGTGCGCTACGGCTACAAGGGCGAGAACCATCTCGACGACGTCAAGGACGAGTCCAATCCCTATTTCTCCTATGACCCGTCGAAATGCATCGTTTGCAGCCGCTGCGTGCGCGCCTGCGAGGAAGTGCAAGGCACCTTCGCCCTGACCATCGAGGGCCGCGGCTTTGACTCGCGTGTAAAGCCCGGACCGACCAATTTCATCGAGTCGGAATGCGTCTCCTGCGGCGCCTGCGTGCAGGCCTGCCCGACAGCGACCCTGATCGAGAAGAGCGTCATCGAGCGCGGCCAACCGGAACATTCGCTGGTCACAACCTGCGCCTATTGCGGCGTCGGCTGTTCCTTCAAGGCGGAAATGCGCGGCGACGAGCTGGTCCGCATGGTTCCCTACAAGGCCGGTCAGGCCAATGAAGGCCATTCCTGCGTGAAGGGCCGCTTCGCCTATGGCTACGCCACGCACAAGGACCGCATGCTGAAGCCGATGATCCGCGCCCGGATCACCGACCCGTGGCGCGAAGTGAGCTGGGAAGAGGCGATTTCCCATACCGCCAGCGAGCTGAAGCGCCTTCAGGCGCAATATGGCCGGGATTCGATCGGAGCCATCACCTCCTCGCGCTGCACCAATGAAGAAGTGTTCGTGCTGCAGAAGCTGGTTCGCGCCGCCTTCGGCAACAACAATGTCGACACCTGCGCCCGCGTCTGCCATTCGCCGACCGGCTACGGCCTCAAAATGACGCTCGGCACCTCGGCCGGCACGCAGGATTTCGCATCCGTCGATTACGCCGACGTCATGCTCGTCATCGGCGCCAATCCGACCGACGGCCATCCGGTGTTCGGCTCGCGCATGAAGAAGCGCCTGCGCGCCGGGGCGAAGCTTATCGTCGCGGACCCGCGCTCGATCGACCTCGTCCGCACGCCGCATGTGCAGGCTGATTTCCATCTCCAGCTCAAGCCGGGGACCAATGTCGCGCTGGTGAATTCGCTGGCCCATGTAATCGTCACCGAAGGCCTCGTGAACGAAGCCTTTGTGCGCGAGCGCTGCGATCTCGACGAATTCGAAACCTGGGCGCGTTTCATCGCGCTGGCGCAAAACTCGCCCGAGGAGATGGAGCAATATACCGGCGTCCCGGCCAAGGACGTGCGCGCCGCCGCGCGGCTTTACGCCAGCGTGAAGAACGCCGCGATCTATTACGGCCTGGGCGTCACCGAACACAGCCAGGGCTCGACCACCGTCATGGCGCTGGCCAATCTGGCCATGGCCACCGGCAATATCGGCCATGTCGGCGCCGGCGTGAACCCGCTGCGCGGCCAGAACAATGTGCAGGGCTCCTGCGACATGGGCTCCTTCCCGCACGAACTGCCGGGCTATCGCCATGTTTCGGACGATGCGACCCGCGAGACGTTCCAGGCCCTTTGGGGCGTGGAGATCGACGACGAGCCGGGACTGCGAATCCCCAACATGATCGACGAGGCGGTCGCTGGCAATTACAAGGGCCTGTTCGTTCAGGGCGAGGACATCGCCCAGTCGGACCCCAACACCCAGCACATCACCTCGGGCCTTCTGGCGATGGAATGCGTGATCGTTCAGGACCTGTTCCTGAACGAGACCGCCAAATACGCCCATGTCTTCCTGCCGGGCTGCTCCTTCCTGGAAAAGGACGGCACCTTCACCAATGCCGAGCGGCGCATCAATCGCGTCCGCAAGGTCATGGCGCCCCTGTGCGGCAAGGATGAATGGCGGGTCTTCATCGAGCTTGCTCACGCGATGGGCTATGAGATGGATTATTCCCATCCGTCCGAGATCATGGACGAGATCGCCGCGCTGACCCCCACCTTCGCCGGCGTCAGCTATGCGAAGCTCGACGAGATGGGCTCGGTGCAATGGCCGTGCAACGAGGCGGCGCCTTATGGCACGCCGTTGATGCATGTCGACCGCTTCGTCGGCGGCAAGGGCCATTTCATGCTGACCGAATATGTTCCGACCCGCGAGCGCAGCGGACCGCGTTTCCCGCTCATCCTCACCACCGGGCGCATCCTGTCGCAATATAACGTCGGGGCGCAGACGCGCCGGACCGAGAACGGCTTTTGGCACAAGGAGGACGTACTGGAAATCCACCCGTTCGACGCCGAACAGCGCGGGATCGTGGATGGCGACCTGGTGTCCGTCGTTAGTCGCTCCGGCGACACGGCGCTGCGGGCGAAGATCTCGGACCGCATGCAGCCGGGCGTGGTCTACACCACCTTCCACCATCCGGGCTCCGGGGCCAATGTCGTGACCACCGACAATTCCGACTGGGCGACCAATTGCCCGGAATACAAGGTCACGGCGGTCGAGGCGCGGCGCGTCAATTCGCTCTCCACCTGGCAGGAGCGCAACGCCGAAGAGGATGTGAGCCTGCGGAGAGTCCTGGAGGCGACCCCGGATGCCGCAGAATGACCGTCCGCCTGCGTCGCATCTGACGCCGGCGCTCCGTATCGACGCGACGAGCGGCCTCGCGATCCCGACGCAGCGGGCCATCGCCAAGGAAATCCCCGTGAGCTTCGTCTATGGCGACGCGCCCTATGCGGTGATGATGGCGAGCCCCGGCGATGCGGAGGATTTCGCCTACGGCTTCAGCCTGACCGAGGGAATTATCCGCGCGGCGGGCGAGATCCGCGCGGTGAAGATCGGACCGCAAGCCAAGGGCCTCTCGGTCGAGATCGAGCTTGCCCCAGGGCGCTTCCGCGATCATCTTGCGCGCCGCCGCGCGATCATCGGGCGAACGTCGTGCGGCTTGTGCGGCGTGGAAACAGTGGAGCAATTGCCCCAGGCCGAGAAGCTCAGTCCGTCCCCGCCCGTCCCGGCGCGCGCGATCTTCTCCGCGTTGGCCAATCTCGACAGGAACCAGCGGCTCAACGCCGCAACCCACGCTGTCCACGCCGCCGCCTTCTGCTCGCGCGACGGCGCGATAAGGGCCGTGCGCGAGGACGTCGGGCGCCATAACGCGCTCGACAAGCTGATCGGCGCCTTGATCCGCGAAGGAGTGTCGCCGCGCGAGGGCTTCATTCTCGTCACCAGCCGCGCCTCGTTCGAAATGGTCGAGAAAGCCGCAATTTTCGGCGCGTCCACGCTCGTCGCCATCTCGGCGCCGACCTCGCTGGCGATCGAACGGGCGCAGGCTTTGGGCCTGACGCTCGCGGCCATCGCCCGCGCCGACAGCATGATGATTTTTTCCGGCGCGCTTGAAGCACAGGGCGGCGCAGGATCGGAGGCCGCCGCGTCATGAATCAGGATACGCATATTTTCGCCCACGAGGACAACGGCGCCAAGCTGATCCACATGGCGCAGGAAATCGCCGATTATTTCCACGCCTATCCTCAAGAGAGGGCGGTCGAGTCGATCGCCAGCCACATCAACCATTTCTGGACGCCGAAAATGCGTGAGGATTTCCTCGCCGCCGCCGACGCGCCAGGGCAGACTTTGACGCCGCTGCTGCAAGCCGCGCGCGGCGGAATCAAGAGAAAAAAGATCAAGTAAAAATCAAAGATAAAACAATGTCCTGGGGAGGACTCTATGACAAATACATTGAGGCTCGACGCGCCCTCCGCGCCGGGCTTGTTCGACCGTGAAGCCACCATCGCCAAGCCCGGATTCAACCGCTGGCTGGTGCCGCCGGCGGCCTTGGCGATCCATCTCTGCATCGGCATGGCCTACGGCTTCTCTGTGTTCTGGCTGCCGCTGAGCCAGTCCATCGGCATCAGCAAGGCCGTCGCCTGTCCCGCCGATTCCGGCCTGATGACGGCCCTGTTCACCACGAGTTGCGACTGGAAGGTTGCCGACCTCGGCTGGATGTTCACCTTGTTTTTCGTCCTGCTCGGCTCCTCGGCCGCGATCTGGGGCGGCTGGCTGGAGCGGGCAGGCCCGCGCAAGGCCGGCGTCGTCGCGGCCCTGTGCTGGGCCGGCGGCTTGTTCATCGGCGCGCTGGGCGTCTATCTGCACCAGCTCTGGCTGCTCTGGCTCGGACCGGGCATCATCGGCGGCGTCGGCCTCGGCCTTGGCTATATCTCGCCCGTCTCGACCCTGATCAAATGGTTCCCCGACCGCCGCGGCATGGCGACCGGCATGGCCATCATGGGCTTCGGCGGCGGCGCGATGATCGGCTCGCCGCTCGCGGCCATGCTGATGAACTATTTCAAGACCCCGCAATCGGTGGGCGTCTGGCAGACCTTCCTCGTGCTCGGCTGCCTCTATTTCGTCTATATGATGGCGGGCGCGTTCGGCTATCGCGTGCCGCCGCACGGCTGGCGGCCAGCGGGATGGGCGCCTCCCGCGACCGGCAAGAAAATGGTTTCGACCGGCAACGTCCATCTCAATGACGCGCTGAAAACCCCGCAATTCTGGCTGATCTGGGCCGTGCTCTGCCTGAACGTCTCGGCCGGCATTGGCGTGATCGGCATGGCCTCGCCCATGTTGCAGGAGATTTTTGGCGGCTCCCTCATCGGCAAGCCTGAACTGGGCTTCGCCGCGCTGGACGCCAGTCAGAAATCGGCCATTGCGGTGATCGCGGCGGGCTTCGCCGGCCTGCTGTCGCTGTTCAACATCGCCGGCCGCATCGGCTGGGCCACGATGTCGGACCAACTCGGGCGCAAGGCGACCTATTTCGTCTTCTTCGCGCTCGGCATCGCGCTTTACGCCAGCGTGCCGACCTTCGCCCATATAGGATCGAAACCACTGTTCGTCGGGGCGCTCTGCGTGATCCTGTCGATGTATGGCGGGGGCTTCGCCACCGTCCCGGCCTATCTCGCGGATATTTTCGGCACGCAATATGTCGGCGCGATCCACGGCCGCCTGCTGACCGCCTGGTCAACGGCGGGCATCGTCGGCCCGGTCGTTGTCAATTACATCCGCGAATTCAACAAGGCCGCGGGCGTTCCGGCGGACCGGCTCTATGACGTGACCATGTATGTGCTGGCGGGCTTTCTGGTTCTCGGCCTGATCTGCAACGCCATGGTGCGGCCGGTCGATCCCAAATGGCTGATGCCGGAAAAGGAAGTCGAGAAGCTCGAATCCGCACACGCCATTCCGTCTGGTCCGGTTGGCGCCTATGGCATCGGCGGAGGAGCTTTCGACTGGCGCACCGTGCTGGCCTGGCTGGCCGTCGGCGTTCCACTCGCCTGGGGCGTGCAGCAGACCTTCGCCAAGGCGCTGGCGATTTTTCACTGAACCTCTGGCCGGCCCGGAAATTTTCCCCTCCGGGCCGGCTCTTTTTATTCCCAGGCGCGCAGCAGTTTAGAATCCATCTAACAAACGCCAAAATGCTTCCTTAATCCTCGATCCCATTGCTTACTGGGTTTGTCGAAGTCAGCGACGGGCGTGAAATGATCCTCTGTTCCTGCAATCAGATCTCGGATCGGGATGTTAAGGCCAGCGTGAAGCCTTGCGGCGCCTCCGCCGAACGGGCGCGCGAAGTGTTCCGCGGCAAGGGCTGCCTGCCGAAATGCGGCCGCTGCGTCAAGAACATCCAGGCCATTTGCGACCGCGAGGCGGACGCCAAGGTCGAGAAACGTCTCCGGGCCCAGTCGAACGTCCAGCAATTCGCCGTGGCGGCGGAATGACCGAGGGCGGGATTTTTTCCCGGTGATATTTTCCAGGCATGACATTAATTTGAGCATGGCTCGGCGACCGCTCTGCTATAAATAGGCAATCGGGATCTTCCCTGACGCCGAAAGGAAAAGAACATGCGCGGCGACGCAAAGGTGATTGAATATCTCAACAAAGCCCTGCGCAGCGAACTCACCGCCATCAACCAATATTGGCTGCATTTTCGCATCCTCGACAATTGGGGCTACAAGGAACTCGCCAAGAAGTGGCGCAAGGAATCCATCGAAGAGATGGAGCATGCCGACAAGGTCACGGCGCGCATCCTGTTCCTTGAAGGCTTCCCCAACATGCAGGAGCTGAACGGCCTGCGGATCGGGGAGAATATCAAGGAGATCATCGAAGCCGATCTCGCCGCCGAGCTCGAAGCCCGCGCGCTTTACCTCGAAGCGGCCGCCCATTGCCTATCCGTCAACGACCGCGTGACGCAGAATCTTTTCGAGCAGTTGGCCCATGACGAGGAAGAGCATATCGACTTCCTCGAAACCCAGCTCGAACTGATCAGCCAGGTTGGCGTGCAGCTTTACGCTCAGAAGCACATCGGCGAATTGTCGTCGTAAGGGCCGGGCGGATTTACTCCGCCCGTTCCCCTTTCAGGTCAAAATCGACGCCGACCTCGAGGGCGACCCATTCCCCGGTCGCCCATTCCCCCTGCCCCACGCCGAAGACGTCGCGTTTCAGATCGACATGGCCTTTCGCCTGGGCCTTGCGCCCGTCGATCGCCAGCGTGAAAGGCAGGCGAATCTCCTTTGTCACGCCGCGCAAGGTCAAGTCGCCCAGCGCTTCATAGCCATTGGCCGCGCGGCTCACCTTGCGGGACTCGAACCGCGCCTGCGGAAAGCGCGCCGCGTCGAACCATTCCTTCGACGGCATCGCCGTGTCGCGCTGCTTGTCTCCGGTGGCGGCGCTGGCGATATCTACCGTCACGACGATCTTGGCGTCGTCGAGCCTGTCCGGGTCGAGCGAGACCTGGGCGTCGAAGCGGCTGAACTTGCCCACGAATTTGTCTCCGGTCTGCGTCCCGGAGAAGGTCAGAGCCCTTTCTCCGGGCGCGAGTTTCCAGTCCGCCGCATGGGAGGCGGACGTCGCCAGAACGAGTGCGGCGAAAGCGGCGGCGAATTTCATTTGGCGTTCTCCTTGCGGCCGCCAGACAGCGACATGCGGGACAGAGGCGCATCGCCCTTGAATGCATGGCGCAAGGCCGCGCCGATATGGATCGCGAGAACGGCGATAAGGGCGAAGGCGCCGTAATCATGTGCAAGCTTGAACGCTGCTGCAACAGGCGCCTTGTC
Organism: Rhodoblastus sp. 17X3; assembly: GCF_030056575.1. Lineage (GTDB taxonomy): Bacteria > Pseudomonadota > Alphaproteobacteria > Rhizobiales > Beijerinckiaceae > Rhodoblastus. Next base: position 45,740 of record NZ_JASHHX010000017.1, read on the forward strand.
GGTCAGTTCGGCCAGGAAGGGAATATGCGGCCAGGACAGAAGCCCGAACAGCACGGTCGGAATGTTCAGCGGCGAGGCAGAAACGAAGGCCCAACCGCTCAGCGGCAGCGCGAACATGAAGAGATAGAGCAGGACATGCCCGGCATGGGCGGCCGTCCGCTCCAGCGCCGGCATCGTCTCCGGCAGCGGCGGCGCACGATGCGTCAACCGCCACGCCAGCCGCACGACGGCCAGAAGCAGAATGACGACGCCAATGGATTTATGCAGCTGAAAGAGCTGAAACACGCGCATCTTGGGCAGATCCGCGTGTTTCATCGCCAGTCCGACGCCGATCAAGACGATGATTCCGAGCGCCATCGTCCAATGCAGGACGACGGCGACCACGTCATAGCGCTGGATCGGCGGCTTGCTCATATTACTGTTGAAGTTCGAAAGCGGCGTTGATGGTCACATGGACCTCGTCGCCGATCATCGGCGCATATTTCGAGACGCCAAAGTCCGTGCGCTTGATCACGCCTGTTCCCTCAAAGCCGACCGTATAGGCCTTGTCGATCGGATTGACACCGGCGCCGACGAAATGCGCCTTGAGCGTCAAGGGCTTGGTCACGCCATGAAGGGTCAGTTCGCCGGCGATGGTCGCCTCATTGGCGCCGGTCGGCGTCACCTTGGTCGAAACAAACGTCGCCTTGGGATATTTCGCGGCGTCCAGCCATTCCGGGTCCTTCAGCTCGTCGGTAAGCTTCTGCACCGTGGTCAGAATGGTGGCGGCGTCGACGGAAACTTCAAGTTTCGAGTTTTCCGGCTTGGCGGGGTCAAGCTTCAGCGATCCGGAGGCGCCGGACAGGACGCCGGAGAAATTCGACAGGCCGAAATGCGAAACCGTGAAATTGATCTGGGTGTGATAGGGCTCGACCTTGTAAACGCCGGCCTTGACGTCCTTGCCAGCAGCCTCGGCAAGAACGGCGGAGCCGGCCCCGGCGAGCAGAAGAGCGCCGATAGCGCCGGCGGCGAGAATGCGATTCATGGGAGTTTTCCTTTTCGTGGAAGCAGTTCATGGAGCCAAGCGACATTGGCGGAAAAATCCGCCTGACTTGCGCCTAGATTGCCGCCGGGCTCCCCTCCCCGTCTAGCCGTTGGTTTACGATATATTCCATCTGATTTTCAGATAGAATGCGTCATGCACGACCGCCTTTCGCTCGATCAGATCCGCACCTTCATCGCCGCCGCCGAAGAAGGCAGCTTCTCCGCCGCCGCGCGCAAGCTCGGGCGCGCGCAATCGGCGGTGAGCGACCTTGTCCGCCGGATGGAAGAACAGCTTGGCGTCGCCCTGTTCGACCGCGCCAGCCGCTCGCCGACCCTCACGGCGGCGGGGCGCCTGCTGCTGAAGGACGCCCGCGTCATCGGCGGCGCGGTCGACTTCCTGAATTTCCGCGCCAAAGGCCTGTCGCAGGGGCTCGAGCCGGAGCTCTGCGCCGTCATCGACGTCTATTTTCCGTTCCATGCGATCACCGAGGCGGCGAAACATTTTCGCCAGGAGTTCCCCGCCACGCCGCTGCGCCTCTATGTCGAGGTGTTGGGCGGCGCCACGGAGCCGGTGCTGGATGGCCGCGCCAGCCTCGCCGTCGTCGGCGGCCCCGCGCCCCTTCCCGAGGGCTTAAGCAGCGAACCGCTCAACGGCGTCGACATCGTCATGGTCGCTGCGCCCGACCACCCGCTCGCAGCTTACGAGGGCGTCATCCCACAAAGCGAACTGGCCAGACATGTGCAGCTCGTGCTGACCGAACGCTCCAACCGTTCCGCTGGGCTGGAATATGGCGTGATGTCGCCGACGACCTGGCGGCTGGCTGATCTCTATGCCAAACATTCCTTCCTGCTCGGCGGCCTCGGCTGGGGCTCGATGCCGCTGCACGCCGTGGAGCGCGACCTGGCAGAAGGGCGGCTGACGCGGCTCGCGACGCCGGAAAGCCCGATCACCGGACGGATCGTGCCCATGTCGGCGGTCTATCGCGCCTCGGCGCCGCCCGGACCGGCGGGGCGCTGGCTGATCGACAGGCTGAAGGGCTGCCCCTCGAATTGAGCTGGCGCGGCATATCCCAGTTTTGAATTATTCTAATGAGCAATATTTCGTTTGCGTCTTTTTTGCGACGCAGCAAGAAAGGATGGGCAAGCTCATTCACAAGCAGCGCCGGAACGCTTTCATGATCAAGTCCCTGTCCCGCATCGCCTTTTGTTCGGCGGCGTTCTGCGCGCTGGTCGGCGCCGCGCACGCGCAGGAAGCTTTCTCTGGCCGCTATTACGAGCTTGAGACAAAATATCTGTTCGGCTTTACCCAGGGCACGGATATCGGCGCGGAAGGCGAGAAGGAATTCGAGTCGGAAACCACCGGCGCCTTCGGCAAGAGAGGCGGGAGCTATCGCGCGATCGAGCAGGAACTGGAATTCGAACACGTCCCCTCGCAATATTGGGGCTATGAATTGTCGATCCACGGCCTGTCGCAGCAGATCAATGGCGTAGCGGGCCTGGACGATTTCAACCGGGCGGATTTCGCCGGTCTCTCGTGGAAGCCCAAATGGCTGATCATCGGGCGCGGCCCCGGCAATCCCATTGGCCTGTCGCTCTCGGTTCAGCCGGAATGGGGCCGCAGCGTCGGACCCAATGGCGTCCACGCCAATAGTTTCGCCATGGAGACGCGCCTCGCCGCCGATACCGAGCTGATTCCGAATATGCTTTATGCAGCGGCGAACCTGATCTACGCCCCGGAGGTCGAGCGCGCGCCCGGCGATCCGAGCTGGAGCCGGTCCTCTGGCTTCGGAGCCACCGCCGCCATGGCCTATCGTGTGACGCCCCAGGCCACGCTCGGCGGCGAAGTGGAATATTACCGCGCCTATGACGGCTTCGGCTTCAATACTTACAGTGGCGGCGCCTTGTATCTGGGACCGACCTTGCACATCCAGTTCAGTCCGAAGATATTCCTCGCCGCCGCCTGGTCGTTCCAGGTCGCGGGCCGCGCGCAGGGCGAGACCGGAAGTCTCGACCTGACCAATTTCGAACGCCAATACGCGAATTTGAAGGTCGGCTTCGAATTCTGACCCTTTGGCCCGCCTATCACTGGGAGAAGAAAATGAAAGCTGCACGCAATTCCGCCCTTATCGCCCTCGCGCTGCTGTTCGCCGCGCCCGCACTGGCGCAGCAGGCAAGCGTGCGCCTGACGATCAAGGACCATAAGTTCTCGCCTGCCGAAGCGCGCGCCCCGGCCAACCAGGCCTTCACCATCGTTGTGAAAAACCTGGACTCGACCGCCGCCGAATTCGAGAGCAAGAGCTTGCGCGTCGAAAAGATCATCGCGCCCGGCGGCGAAGTCTCGATGCAGATCCGTCCGCTCAACGCCGGCCGCTATCGCTTCTTCGACGATTTCCATCAGGCCACGACCGAAGGCGAACTCGTCGTCGAATAGGAATCAGGAAATGCTGGGCGCGCTGATCATTGTCTTTCGTGAAGTCATCGAGGCCGGCCTGATCGTCGGCATCGTGCTTGCGGTCACGCGCGGCGTGCCGGGCCGCGGCGCCTATGTCGGCGGCGGATTGGCCGCTGGCCTGCTCGGCGCCGCGATGGTCGCGGTTTTCGCCGGCGCGCTCGCCGACGCCTTTTCGGGCGCGGGGCAGGAATTGTTCAACGCCGGCATCCTCGCCCTCGCGGTCGTCATGCTCGCTTGGCACAACATCTGGATGGCGAGCCACGGCCGCGAAATGGCCGCCAACCTGCGCAGTGTCGGCGTCGCGGTCGCGGAAGGCTCGCAGAGCATGACGGCTTTGGCCGTGGTCGTCGCCGTCGCGGTCCTGCGCGAAGGCTCGGAGGTCGTGCTGTTTCTCTACGGGATCGCGGCTTCGGGAACGGCCGGATTCGGCCAGTTGCTGCTCGGCGGCCTGATCGGGCTCGCGCTCGGCGGCGCGCTGTCCCTGTTGATGTTCTATGGCCTCGTCGCAATACCGGCCCGCTATCTTTTCACCGTGACCACCGCGCTCATCACCTTCCTCGCCGCCGGCATGGCGTCGCAATGCGTGGTGTTCCTCCAGCAGGCGGGCCTCGTCACCGCTCTCTCTGGCACGCTATGGGACACGTCGGCGATCCTGCCCGACGATTCCATCGCCGGCCGCATCGCCCATGTTCTGTTCGGCTATGTGGATCAGCCCTCGGGCGCGCAGGCGCTTGTCTATTTCCTGGCGCTTGCCGGCATTTTCATCGCCACCCGCCTTGCCGCGCCCGCGCGCCGGCCCGCCGCCGCCTGAAACCCCGCGAAACCGCATTTAAATTGACGCGCATCATGGCGGCGAGGCCCGGCGTCGCCTATGTTCAAACATGGCGGAGGAAACCAAAGGCGCCGGCCCGAGCGCTGGCCCCGGGGTGCAACAACCGCCCCGCCTCCGGCAAGCCGCGCCAAAAGCGGCGGTCCACCCGAAAGTCGGGAGCAGTATCGTGAGCAAAATCGCCCTTCCACATGACGCATTCGTCTTCGTCGGCGACGGTCGCAAGGCGCTATTCCTGCGCAATGAGGGGGATGAGAAATTCGCCAATCTGGTCACGGAGCGCGTGTTGAACGGAGAGGAAAATCCGCCGACGCACGAGCAAGGCAGCGACCGCCCCGGTCGCGCTTATACAAGCGCTGGATTGGGCGCGCGCAGTTCTGTCGAAATGACCGACTGGCATGAAATTGAAGAGCATCGTTTCGCCCAGCGCGCCGCCGAAGCGCTCGAAGTTCTCGTGCGCGAACGCGGAACCCGGGTTCTGGTGATCGCAGCGCCCGCCAGGACGCTCGCCGACTTGCGGCGCACTCTCCACGCTGACGTCAAGAGCAAGGTGATCGCCGAGATCGACAAGGATTTCACCAAGATCCCCGTCTGGGAGATCGAAAAACATATCCTCGGCTGATTTTTGGTCGGCTGACCGTGTATGCGCCGCCCTCCGGGCGGCGCATTTTTCATGCGCGCGGCGAAGTCACCGCCCGGCCATTACGAACGGACTTTGCCCGATCGTGACGCAGCCGCATTTGTTTTCCCCGCATCGGCGCCGTATTCAACGCGCCGGCCGGAAAAATTCTCGCCCGACGCATTCGGCAGCAGCCCGGAATAAAGGCCTGGCGCGCCGTCGTCATACAGGACCGCGCGCAAAATCTTACGCCATAACTCCATGGTTCCCTCCCCAGGTCGCCGTGAGCCAGCAAAGGATATAGTTCAGACGAAAAGAATAACCAGAGGGTTAACAGCCTTATCCGACCTTCGATAAGGGCGCAGATCCGGTTTCTCCGTTCTTCCAGCTGATTTCTGGAACGCGACGCCGCGTCCGAGCGTTTCCGAAATGCGAGCGGCGGCGCACACGACCCGCCCGATCATTCGGGGAACAGGGCAGATGAACGAATCCCTTCAAGAAAAATCATGCACGCCCTGCCGCGGAGGCGCGCCGCCGCTGACGCGGGAGGAAGCCGAACATTTCCACGCGGAGGCGCGTGACTGGCGGCTGGACCAGGACGCGCGCCGGATCGAACGCAGCTTTCATTTCACCAATTTCCGGACAGCGCTTGCTTTCGTTGACGCCATCGGCGCACTCGCCGAAGCCGAAGGCCATCATCCGGACATCCACTTTGGCTGGGGCTACGCGACTGTGTTTCTCCAGACCAAGAAGATCAAGGGCCTGCATGAGAACGACTTCATCATGGCGGCAAAGATCGATCGCCTGTTTGCGCAAAGCTCAGCCGCGTGAGGCCACGCCGCGCCTCAATCGCCCGTTGAAAGCGGATGCCCAAACGCTCGCCCAGGTCATCGCGCGGGCGCTGTCAGACGCGGGCGCGCTAAAGCCAAGTTCTATCACAAATAGCAAACGTCGGAGCTTGCCTGGCTTTTGAGCCAACTCGAACCTCGAAGGGTCGTGAAACTCAGTACGTCATGTTGTGTCCCGCATCGATGGGGCGGGGACCGCTCCCATGCACTGCTGCACCTCGCCCGGCACGTCATAGTCGCACATGATTGCACGGCTGTCGCGCAGGCCACACGCCTCTCGTTGCACCACGAACATCCAGAGGGCTTGGCCGGCCTCCGTCACCAGGATGCGCCGCGCCTGTTTTGACGCCGGCGCGCCCGAGCGCGGGTGAGCGGCGTCGAACTCTCGCAGCTTGGCGAGCGCCTCTTCCAGCGCTCGTCCCATCCGCCCGAGCGCAAAAGCCTTCTCCTGAGCGATCTCATAGTTGAGAACGTCAATGGGAGCGCGATCAAGGCGAAAATCGCGGGACATCCGTCACGTATAGCTCCACATCGGTCGCCTGCGCAACGATGCGCTCCGCTGCGGCGCCTTCCGAGGGCGCCTTGCTGGGTCACTTCCGGCGGCAAGCGGAAGGCCGCGTGGGCGTCCGCTCGCAACTTTTCAGCGCGGGCAATGCGGTCGACGCAATCAACTTCGCAAGGCCATCGGCCAATGCAAACCGCTCGTCGAACCAGTCGAGGACCTGATCTGCTCTCGGCTTCGTCGAACACCTTATCTCGATGTCCACGAAACCGGCAGCAGCTCAGTCGCCCTTGCCATGCCATCGCACCACGGCAACTGGAACCGTGAAGGGTCTGCGCTGCGCGCCTCACCAACCGAACCACACTCACACCATCGCACGCGCGCACCGTCTGGCAGGCCAGAGCGAAAGCCCTTGGCGTCGGCGTCGGCGCTGTCCAAGGTGCGGGGAGCGCAACCGAGGCAAGCCCGCGACCATTGCACTGTGACGCCCTGCCGCACTTGATCGGGCGTGGGTGAGACGTTGCTCGGGTTTTAAGGTGGAAGCGTGTCAGGTCGGCAGGGTGCTGGCGGAGCGGCGAAGGCGATTCGGGCGCCCTCGCTTCCGATATGCTTCCGAAATTAGGTCTACCGGAAGCAGCAAGGCTCTAAGCCCTTGATTAAATGGTCGGAGTGGCGGGATTCGAACCCACGACCCCTAGTCCCCCAGACTAGTGCGCTAACCGGACTGCGCTACACTCCGACTGCCCGCCTTATAGACAAGGCTTGTCAGGCTGGCAACGCCGCAGCGAAAAAAACGTCGCAAAACCGGGTCAGCGTCCCCGGGCTTCTTCGAGAATTCGCGCGCCTTCGGCGAGTTCCGCCAGAATGGCTTCCATCCGATGACGATCCTGGGCGGAAAGGCGCGTGGCGCCTGGAGATCCATCGCCCGATGCGCGGACCGATTCGTCCGGCTCTGAGGCGCGATCCATGTCCAGTTCGGTCAGGAACTCGGCGCCCGGGCCCGCCTGCGTCGGATCGAATTTGGCGAGCGCTCGTTCGGCGTCCGCCGGCGCCGCCCCCTTGGCGCGCGACGCCGCGACCACCGCGCGCGCGCCCTGTTCCTTCAGGATGCGCTGCACGCCGCGAATCGTATAGCCCTCGCTATAGAGCAGCACGCGAATCGCGCCGACAAGCTGGATGTCCTCAGGGCGGTAATAGCGCCGTCCGCCGACGCGCTTCACCGGGCGGATCTGGCTGAACTTTGTTTCCCAGAATCGCAGGACATGCTGGGGAAGATCCAGCGCCTCGGCGACTTCTCCAATCGTGCGAAATGCGTCCTGGGTCTTGTCCATCAAGCGCTCCGGCGGGACATTCCGTCGCGCCGCGAATCCCCGCGACGGCGCAATGGAGATTTTCGGCCAAACCGGGGACTTGTCCAGAAAAATGATCGCCCGGCGCTATTCAGCCGTTGTTGATGCGCTCGCGCATGATGTGCGACGCCTTGAAGACCAGCACCTTGCGCGGGGAAATCGTCGCTTCGACGCCAGTCTTCGGGTTGCGGCCAATGCGTTCCCGCTTGGAGCGCTGGAGGAATGTGCCGAAGCTCGACAGCTTCACGTTCTCGCCGCGCAGAATGGCGTCGCTGATCTCGTCGATCACCGTTTCAACCAGCTGCGCCGATTCGAGCCGCGACAATCCGATGCGCCGGAAGACGGCCTCCGCGAGATCGGAGCGGGTCAGCGTCCGCCGATGTTCCGCGCTCTCGCTATGCGCGGCCGCGACTGCGGGTTCGTTCGTTTTCGGGATCAAGGTGTCCGTGGTCATGGAATGGGTCTCCCAAAAAGAATTCGTCTTCGCAAATTCCCACAGGGCCAGGTTCAAGCCCGGCTCCCAAACTGGCACTATACGCTAAAAATGGAGGATTCCGAGTAAAAACAAAGCCTTTGCCGCCGAGATCGGGGCGCAGACGCCGCCAGCGACCCTATTTTTGATCTAGATCAGGCAGGGGCAAAGCCTCACCAGCGGATCAGGGCCGCCCCCCAGGCGAAGCCGCCGCCGATCGCCTCGATCATTACGAGGTCGCCGGGCTTGATTCGTCCGTCCTCGCAAGCGACCGCGAGCGCCAGCGGAATCGAGGCCGCCGAGGTGTTGCCATGCGATTGCACGGTTTTGACCACCTTGTGCGGCGCGATATGCAGCTTCTGCGCCGAGGCGTCGATGATGCGCTGATTGGCCTGATGCGGCACGAACCAGTCGAGATCGTCCGCCGTCAGCCCGGTAGCCGCAAAAGAATCGGTCATCACGTCGGTCACGTGGCCCACCGCGAAGCGGAAGACTTCCTTGCCCTCCATGCGGAGATGGCCGGCCGTTCCGGTCGTCGAGGGTCCGCCGTCGACATAGAGCTTCGCGCGATGGCGGCCGTCCGACCGCAAATGGCTGGTCAGGACGCCGCGGTCGGCGTTGGCGCCCGTTCCCTCCTGCGCCTCGAGCACCAGGGCGCCGGCGCCGTCGCCGAACAGCACGCAGGTGGTGCGGTCGCTCCAGTCCATGATGCGCGAAAAGGTCTCGGCGCCGATCACGAGCGCGCGCTTGTGCGAGCCGGAGGTCAGGAACTTGTCCGCGGTCGCCACCGCGAAGACGAAGCCGGCGCAAACCGCCTGCAGATCGAAGGCGACGCCGCCGGTGACGCCAAGCTCGGCCTGGATCATGGTCGCGACGGAAGGAAAGGTATAGTCCGGCGTCGAAGTGGCGCAAATGATGAGGTCGATATCCTCGGGCGCCAGGTTCGCCTTGGCCAGAGCCGCGCGCGCCGCCGCCGCGCCGAGGGTCGAGGTGGTTTCCCCCTCGCCCGCGATATAGCGCTGCGTGATTCCGGTGCGCTGGACGATCCATTCGTCGGAGGTCTCGACCTCCTTCTCCAGCTCGCGATTCGTCACGCAACGGCGCGGCAAAGCGGAGCCCACGCCTTTAACTACCGAGCGCAGGCGCTTGTTTTCTTGCGTTTGTCCCGTCACGTGTCCCGTCACTTGTCCCGTCGCCTGGCGTTTTCGGTGGTTATTATCAAGCCGGATCGGGCTTTGGAGCTTCGAGCCGATCTTCATCCTGAAGGATCGGCGGGGCGCCTTCGAGCGCCGCCGCATGTTCGTTGGCGAGCACCATCATGTCGCGGATCTTGTCGAGCAGGCCGTGGCGGACCATGTTGCTGCCCAGCTCGATGGCGCCTGAGAAGCCGTCGGCGTCGAGCCCGCCATGTCCCTTGATAACCACGCCGTCGAGGCCGAGGAAGACGGCGCCGGTGGTTTCGCGCGGCGACAGCCGGGCCTTGAGATCTTCAAAAGCGCCGCGCGCCAGCAGCGCGCCGAGCCGGGTGAGCCAGCTCCGGTTCAGCGATTGCTTGAGATAGGAGCGGATCTGCTTGACCGTGCCCTCGGCCGTCTTGAGCGCAATGTTGCCGCTGAAGCCCTCGGTCACCACCACGTCCACCGCGCCCCGCCCGATATCGTCGCCTTCGACGAAGCCGCGATAATCGAGCAGAGGCGAGTCGATCGCCTGGAGCAAGCGAGAAGCCGCCTTGACCTCCTCGATGCCCTTGACCTCCTCGACGCCGACATTGAGCAGGCCGACGGTCGGGCGTTCAAGCTCGAACAGGCTGCGCGCCATGGCCGCGCCCATGATGGCGAGATCGACGTAATGCTGCGCGTCCGCGCCGATGGTCGCGCCGACGTCGAGTACGATCGAGCGGCCGCGCAGCGTCGGCCACAGCGCCGCGAGCGCGGGACGGTCGATCTGCGCCATGGTCCGCAGGCAGATCTTGGACATCGCCATGAGCGCGCCGGTATTGCCCGACGAGATCGCGCAATCGGCGTCGCCATTGCGCACAGCCTCGATCGCCTTCCACATGGAGGAATTGCGCCGGCCGGCGCGCAGGGCCTGGCTCGGCTTGTCGGCCATGCCGACCGCGACGCTGGTGTGGCGCACGCTCGTCACCGCCGCGAGCTGCGGCAGCGCCTGCAGCAAAGGCGCGATCTTCTCCTGGTCGCCAAACATCAGGAACTCGACGTCGGGATAACGCTCCAGGAATATGGCCGCGCCCGGAACGACGACGGAGGGACCAAAATCCCCGCCCATGGCGTCCAGCGCGATCCGCACAGGCTTTTCCATTCCTCTCCAGACTCCGATATCGACCGGCTCCTACAGGAGCGCGGGACAATAGCTTTTGCGCGGCGCTTGGCAAGCCCCACGTAGCGACCGCCGCTTGCGTTTATCAGTCTTTTTTGAGTTTGGCTAAAGCCGCGAAGGGCTTGGGAAGGGGTTCGCCGGCGTCCTCGGTGAGCGACCCGAATTCCACGCCGGGCTTGCGGGGATAGGGATCGAGGCCAAGCGCCAGGAATTCGGCCGCGAGGGCGCCGATATCGACCTTGCCGTCGATGATCGGGTCCGGCGGGTCGGGCTGTTCGGCCAGAGCCGCCGCCTTGTCGCGTGCGGCCTCGATATCGGCCATGGCCTTGGCGTAAGCCTCCTCGGCCTCGGATTGCGGGGCGAATTCGACCTCGAAAGGCTCGTCGACCGCCGTGTCGAACGGCTCGAGCGTCACAACGCAGATTTGCGCGACGATGGCCTTCACCCGGCCCCTGACGAGCAGGCGGTCGCGGCCGCGCCGGATCACATCGGCCTCCACCGCCAGTTTGCGGATGGCGTCGAGGCCGTCAAGCTCGGCGAGGGCGGCGCATTCCTCCGCGCTCGCCTCGAGATTGAGGCGCAGGCCGTTATCGCCGACAGAAGCGACGACCAGGGGGCGTGAGAAGGGCAGCGCGCCTTCCGGATCATGGGTCTGCATCATATTGGTCACCGAATAGCTTGACTTTGGGCGTTCGCCTCGCACGGATTTGAGGCCAAAACGCGTCAGGGCTCGGGAAAAGGAGCTTCCCCGCGCAGAAAAACGTCCAGCGGCGCCTGGTCGAGCGCGGCCTTGGCGCGCAGGAAATAGCCCGCCAGGGCCTTGCCGTCGCCCTCGCCGCCGAGGACATTGCGCGCCAGCGCGGCGGCAAGCGCCGCTTCGCCCTGCGCGAGCGCTTCGAAATAGGCGTTGCCGCGCCCCATGAAGGCGCCGGCGAGCTTCTTCATCTTTTTCGGCACCCCGGCGTCGGAAATGCCGACTTCCCTCAAGGCGTCGTCGAAATGGGAGAAGATGGCGTTGGAAAGGTCCTGCGACAGCCCCGGCGCCGGATCGGGCAGCAGGCTAAGTCGCCGCAGAATCAGCCCGGCGTTGAGCGTGAGGATCTCGAAGCGGCCTTCGAACGTGTCCGCCACGCCATAGGGCGGCAGAAAAAACGCCGGGAGTCGGGACTGCGCCACCACCGCCTCGTGCAGGCGCGCGATCTGATCTTCCAGCGGTTTCGGACGGAAAAGACCGAAAATCATAGAGTTCGACCCTCCGCCAGCCTCCGCCGGCGCGAAGCGCGGCGGGGACCGGATACAAGACTTCAACCAAGCCCTTGTACAAGACTTGAAGCAACACTTGTTGTAACTCTTGGCCTTGCTTTTGCCTTCCCCCGGGGTTAGGCGTGAGCGCGACGGGATGCAAGGGCAAACTTGCGGAAAGAGCGGAGATTCTGAATGCGAGCGACAATCCAGCGGCGCAAGGCGACGAACGACACGCGCCAGGCATTCGCCCGCGGCGCTTTCGCACTCGCGGCCGCGCTTGCGCTGGCGCCGCTCTCGGGCTGCTCCACGCTTGACGAAAACGTCGTTCATCGCGGCTATGTCTTCGACGATCAGACCATCGCCCAGGTGCGCCCCGGCATGCCGGCGGAACAGGTGCTGATCATGCTCGGCACGCCCTCCACCACCTCCACCGTCGGCGGCGAAGCCTGGTATTACATCAGCCAGCGGGTCGAGCGCATGATGCCGGCCATGCCCTCCCGCGTGACGGACCAACGCGTTTTCGCGGTCTATTTCGACGCCAACAAGAAGGTGACCCGGACCGGCAATTACGCTCTGCAGGACGGCAAGGTGGTCGATTTCACTACGCGCCAGACCGTCACTGCCGGCGGGGAAAGCCGACTGTTGCAGACCCTGCTCAGCCAGATGGGCAAGTTCCAGTACAAGTTCTGACCCCAACACACTCATTCAAAACGAAAAAACCCGCGGATCGCCTCCGCGGGTTTTTGTTTTTCAGGGCGCTGGTTATCGAAGCGCTTGCCGGCCGGGATCCCCGGCCGGAGTCTGGCTTTGCCGTCAGAGCCCCTGGTGCGCCAGGATGGCGAGCAGCAGCAGCGCGACGATATTGGTGATCTTGATCGCCGGGTTCACGGCCGGCCCGGCAGTGTCCTTGTAGGGGTCGCCGACGGTGTCGCCCGTCACCGAGGCCTTGTGCGCCTCGCTGCCCTTGAAGTGCTTCACGCCGTCCTTGTCGATGAAGCCGTCCTCGAAGCTCTTCTTGGCGTTATCCCAGGCGCCGCCGCCCGAGGTCATCGAAATGGCGACGAACAGGCCATTAACGATCACGCCGAGCAGCGAGGCGCCGAGCGCCGCAAAGGCCGAGGCCTTGCTGCCCGAAATCAGCAGCACGCCGAAATAGACCACCAGCGGCGCCAGCACCGGCAGCAGCGAGGGAATGATCATTTCCCGAATCGCGGCCTTGGTCAGCATGTCCACGGCGCGGCCGTAATCGGGCCGGGTCGTGCCTTCCATGATGCCGGGCATTTCGCGGAACTGCCGGCGCACTTCCTCGACCACCGAGCCCGCCGCGCGGCCCACCGCCGTCATGGCGATGCCGCCAAACAGATAGGGGATGAGGCCGCCGAAAATCAGGCCCGCTACGACATAGGGGTTGGACAGGTCGAAATTGACCTGCCCGACATCCTTGAAATAAGGCAGGCCCTGATCGATGAACGAGCGCAGATCGTTGGTATAGGCCGCAAACAGCACCAGCGCGCCAAGGCCGGCCGAGCCGATGGCGTAGCCCTTGGTCACGGCCTTGGTGGTGTTGCCGACCGCGTCGAGCGCGTCGGTGGACTGGCGCACTTCCTTGGGCAGGCCTGCCATTTCGGCGATGCCGCCGGCGTTGTCGGTGACCGGGCCGAAGGCGTCGAGCGCCACGATCATGCCGGCGAGGCCGAGCATGGTGGTGACCGCGATCGCCGTGCCGAACAGACCGGCGAGCTGGTAGGTGGAAATGATGCCCGCCACGATCACGAGCGCCGGCAGAGCCGTCGATTCCAGCGAAATCGCGAGGCCCTGGATGACGTTCGTGCCATGGCCGGTGACCGAGGCCTGGGCGATGGACACCACCGGACGCTTGCCCGTGGCGGTATAATATTCAGTGATATAGACGATGGCCCCCGTCACCGCGAGGCCGACGAGGCCGCAGACGAAGAGATTGGCGCCGGTCACGGCTTGTCCCGCGACGACGCCGATGGAGCCCCAGCCGACCAGGAAGTGGGTGGCCACGGCAAGGCCAACGATCGACAGGAGGCCCGTTGCGATCAGGCCCTTGTAGAGAGCGCCCATGATGGAGTTATTGGCGCCGAGCTTGACGAAGGTCGTGCCCGCGATCGAGGTGACGATGCAGGCCGCGCAGATCGCCAGCGGATAGAGCATGGTGGCGCCGAGCGCCGCCGAGGCCTTGAAGAAGATCGCGGCCAGCACCATCGTCGCGACCACGGTCACGGCATAGGTTTCGAACAGATCGGCCGCCATGCCCGCGCAGTCGCCGACATTGTCGCCGACATTGTCCGCGATGGTCGCCGGATTGCGCGGGTCATCCTCGGGAATGCCCGCCTCGACCTTGCCGACGAGGTCGGCGCCGACGTCCGCGCCCTTGGTGAAAATGCCGCCGCCAAGACGAGCGAAAATCGAGATCAGCGAGGCGCCGAAGCCCAGCGCCACCAGCGAATCGATGACTTCGCGATTATCGACGGAAAGGCCCATCGGGCCGGTCAGGACCCAGAAATAGACCGACACGCCGAGCAGCGCCAGGCCGGCGACCAGCAGGCCGGTGACCGCGCCCGCCTTGAAGGCGATATCGAGGCCGCCAGCGAGCGACTTGGTCGCTGCCTGGGCGGTGCGGACATTGGCGCGGACCGAGACATTCATGCCGATGAAGCCGGCCGCGCCCGAAAGAACCGCGCCGATCAGGAAGCCGATGCCCGTCTTAATGCCGAGCAGAAAGATCAGCAGGACGAAAATCGCCGCGCCGACGACGCCGATTGTGATGTATTGCCGATAAAGATAGGCCTGCGCGCCTTCCGCGATCGCAGCTGAAATTTCCTGCATCCGCGCCGAACCGGCGTCCGCCGCCATAACTTTCTGGATGGTGACGATTCCATAGGCGACGGACAGTAGTCCGCCCAGGATGATGAGCCAAATAGCCATTAATTCCGCCCCTTCATTTTTGGATTCCTTATGTCTGAGACTGCCGTCAAGCGTGGGTCGCCGGCATTGTTCAGGATCAATCCGTTCTTATAGGGGGCAATCTTCCACAAAGGCGCGGGACCCGCAATGGCGGCCAAGCCGACGCTAGTCCCCAAAAAGCCGACGCTAGTCCCAAAAAAGCCGACGCTCTTCCCAAAAAAACTGACGCGCATCCCAAAAAAGCTGACGCTCGGACCTGAAAAATGGAAGCCGGCGTCAGCAGGATGGACGCGTCGCAAAGCTAAAAATGGCTGAACCGCTCCTGGCGGAACATCACGGGCTCGCCGTCGGGCCCGATGAAAATATCGCCCGTCAGAGCCGGGCCGACCGTCCCGATCGTCGTGACGGGAACCCCCGCCGACGCTGCGAGGGCCTCGAAACGCGCCGCCGCCCCAGTCGGGACGGCGCAGAGCACTTCATAATCGTCGCCGCCGCAGAAAATCCGCTCAAACAGGCGCGAATCGGCTCGCAAGGCAGCCATGACGGCCTCCGACTGCGGCGCCTTGCGCAGGTCGATCTTCGCGCTCGCGCCGCTTGCGCGCATCATGGCGCGCAGATCGCCGACAAGGCCGTCGGAAACGTCCATCGCGGCGCTGGCGCAGGCGCGCAGGGCTAGCACCAGCGGAAGGCGCGCGCGCGGCGCAAGATAGCGGGTGACCAGCCACGCCTGTTGCGATGTCGAAAGCGCGGCGGCCCAATCCGGCGCCGGGGCGCCGTCGATTTGCGCCTGCCGCAGGATGAGGCCGAGCGCGGCGTCGCCGATGGTTCCGGACACATAGAGCGCGTCGCCAGGCTTCGCGCCCGTGCGGGGCGTCATCTTGCCGGCGGTGACCGCCCCCAGCGCCGTAATCGACAGCATCAGCGGCCCCGGCGTCGACACTGTGTCGCCGCCAAGCAGAGGGCAACGAAATTCGCGCGAAACTTCCCCGAGACCTAGGGCGAACGACTCCAGCCAGTCTGGCGTCCAGTCGCGCGGCAGGGCGAGCGTGAGCAGGAAGCCCAGCGGGTCGGCGGCCTTGGCGGCGAGGTCGGAGAGATTGACCGCGAGCGCCTTGGCGGCGATGCGGTCCGGCGGGTCCGCCGTAAAAAAATGGACGCCCTCGATCAAGGCGTCGGCGGTGACGACGATCTCGGCGCCCGGCGGCGGCGCGAGCAGGGCCGCGTCGTCGCGCAGGCCAAGGCCGCCCGCCCCGGCCAGAGGCGCGAAATAGCGGGCGATCAGTTCTGCTTCGTTCAAGAGCGCCTCTCCCGTGACCCGGCGCGGCATCTCTTCGCGTCAGGCCGAAAATTCCTCGGCGCGGCTCTTGCGCGCCAGCGCGTCGAGCACGGCGTTGATCATGCCCGCTTCGTCGCGTGCGAAAAAGGCGCCCGCGACATCGACATATTCCTTGATCGCCACCCGCGCGGGAATGTCGGCGCGGCGCAAGAGCTCGAAGGCGCCGGCGCGCAAGATGGCGCGCATCAGAGCCTCGATCCGGCGCAGCGGCCAGCCTTCGGTCAGCGTCTTGTCCACGGCGCGGTCGATCTGGACCTGATTTTCGACAACGCCGGAAACGATGGAGCGGAAAAAGGCGATTTCCGCCGGCTTGTATTGCTCGCCGTCGACCTCCTGGCCGATCCACCAGGTCTCGAATTCGGCGAGGATCTCCGCGAGTCCCTTGCCGCCGAGCTCCATCTGGTAGAGCGCCTGGACCGCCGCGAGGCGCGCGGCGGAACGATTTTCGGCCGCCATCAGCGCGCCCCCTGTTTCAAACGATACATGGCGAGAGCCGCGCGCGCCGCGTCGCCGCCCTTGTCGAGGCGCGCGCGGTCGGCGCGCTCCACGGCCTGAGCCTCGTTTTCGGTGGTGAGAATGCCATTGCCGAGCGGTATTTTGCGCGCGACGGAAAAATCCATCAAGGCGCGGGCGCTTTCGCCGGCCACAATCTCAAAATGATAGGTTTCGCCGCGAATGACGCAGCCCAGCGCGACGACTCCATCATAGGGCGTCCCGGACTGTTCGGCGGCGTCGAGCAGGATCGCGGCGGCGGCGGGAATTTCCAGCGCGCCCGGAGCGCGCGCGACGGTCCAGCGGGCCTGCGCCCCGGCGAATGCCGCGGTCGCCCCTTCCAGCAGCATTTCGCCGATGGAATCGTAAAACCGCGCCTCGACGATGAGAAAATGCGCGCCTGCGACGGATGTCTGCAATTCTGGCGCTCGGCTTGGCTCCGCCATGGGGCTTCCTGTGGTCTGACTGTCTTGCCGGAAAGGCGAGTTGAATAGGACGGGCGGCGCCCCCGCGCAACATATAATGCTCGCGCGCGAAAGCCGGCGCGCGGAAAAAGCCCCGACGCGCCAGCGTTCGATGCAAGATTTTCAGGAAAGAAAAAACGGGACCCGGCGCGTCGCCGCGCCGGACGCCCTGGCGGCCAAAAGGACGCTTACAGCCTGCTGCTGCCGGTCAGCGCGCGATAGATCACCTGCACAACGACCGCGCCGCCGACGGCGATCAGGAGACTGTAAAGGTTGAAGCCGCTGACGCCGCCCAGGCCCAGCAGGGTGGCGAGATAGCCGCCGACGATCGCGCCGAAAATGCCGAGCACGATGTTCATCAGCATGCCCTGCCCGGTCTTGTTGACCAGCTTGCTGCCGATATAGCCCGCGATGAGGCCGAAAATGATCCAGCTGAGGATACCCATGACCATGTCTCCCATTTCGGAGGTTCAATTCGGCGGCGGCGCGACGCCGTAGCGGCAAGCAAGAGCCATCAGCGCGCAGTTGAGCGCAAACTTGGCGCTTGTAAAAGAGAAATTCGTCACTTGCGCGAATGTTCCGGCGCAGCGAGACTGGCCCCGCCGTCAAACGGGACGGCGCGCCTCATACGAGGAGGGTATGATGAGTTCTCTCGACGACGCCGTTAACGAAGCGGTCCCCGGCGGCAATTTCGCCAAGCCGTTGCTGATCGCGGTCGGCGCGCTGATCCTCGGCCGCATGTTCGGCGGAAGCAAGGAAGAGCCGCCCCCGCAAATTCCCCAGTCCGCGCCGCAGCCTGCGCCACAGCAGCAGGAGTCCGGCGGCGGCCTGCTCGGCCAGCTCGGCGGCCTGCTGGCCGGCGCGGCGGGCGGAGCCGCGGTCTCCGGCGGGCTCGGCTCTCTGTTGGAACAATTTCGCAATTCCGGCCTCGGCCAGCAGGCCGATTCCTGGGTCGGCACGGGACAGAACCATCCGATCACGCCGGATCAGATCAATTCTGTAATCGGCCACGGCAAGCTCGCCGAAATCGCGCAGCAGGCCGGCCTTGACCCCGCCCAATTGTCCCAGCTGCTGGCTCAGGCGCTGCCCACCATCGTGGACAAGCTGACGCCCGGCGGCCAGTTGCCGAAGGCCTAAAATCCTGGAAAAGGCCCGGTTCGCCGGGCCTTTTTGCTTCTTTCGCCTTATTCCGCCGCCGCCTCGACCAGCCGGGCGGCGTAGCGGGCCATCGTGTCCACTTCGAGATTGATCCGGTCGCCCGCCTTGCGCCCGCCCCAGATGGTGACGTCCAGCGTGTGCGGGATGAGCAGGATGGTGAAGCGCGTCTTGTCCACCTTGTTGACCGTCAACGAGGTTCCGTCGAGCGCGACCGAGCCTTTTTCGGCGATGAATTTCGCCAGCTCCTTCGGCGCCTCGATCTCGAAATGCGCCATCTCGTCGAAATCCCGCCGCGAGACGAGCGTCGCCACGCCATCGACATGGCCCGAGACGAGATGGCCGCCCAGTTCGTCGCCGATCTTGAGCGCCCGCTCCAGATTGATCTTGTCGCCCGGCGTCCACGACCCCGCCGTGGTCACGGCGAGCGTTTCAGCGGCGGCGTCCACTTCGTGCCAACTGACGTAACCATCGCGCTCGCTGCGCGGACCGAAGCCGACCAAAGTCATGCATACGCCGTTATGGGCCACCGAGGCGCCGAGCGCGAGGCCATCATGCGGATAATGCGAGGCGATTTTCAGCCGCCTGAGGTCGCCGCGCGGCTCCACGGACAAAAGCGTTCCGACATCGGTGATCAGGCCGGTGAACATTCATTTTCTCTCGTAATGGATGAAACTGTCGGCGCCCAGCAAGCCCTGTTCCACAATGCGATAGGCGTGCGGATCGGCGAGCTTTTCGCGCGCCTCGACGGAGAGCGCCTCGACGCCCTTGCGTCCCAGCGGCTTCGGGCTGGTGAACAGCACCATTTCGTCGGCGAGGCCTTGGGCGATCAACGCCGCCCCGACGCGCGGCCCGCCTTCGGAAAAGACCCGCGAGATCCCGCGCGCGGCCAGCAATTGCAAAGCTGCCCGCAGGTCGAGCCGGGCGTCGTCCAGCGCGCAGGCCTCGACCTCGACGCCCTGCTCCTGCAAGGCCGCGCGCCGCGCCGGGTCCGCCCCCGCCCCGCACAGGACGAGCGTCGGGAAATCGCGCGCGCCGACGACGAGACGCGAGCGCAGCGGCAGGTCGAGCCGGGCGTCGACCACGACCCGCAGGGGTTTCCGGTCGCAGCCGGGAAGGCGCACGGTCATCAGCGGATCGTCGTCGAGCGCCGTGCCGATTCCGACCATGATCGCCTCATGCATCGCCCGCATCACATGGGTGCGCGAATTGGCGGCTGGCCCCGTGATTGCCAGCCGGCGGTCATGCGCTCCGCCCGCCGCCTGCCCGTCGGCGGTCTGGGCGATCTTCAGCGTCACCATCGGCCGGCCTTCGGCCACGCGCAGGATGTGGCCGCGATGGGCGCTCCGGCACAGGTCCGGCAGGATGTCAGCCTCGACCACGATCCCCGCCCGACGCAACAGACCGTAACCCTCGCCCGCGACACGGTCGTCGGGGTCGGTCAGGCCGCCGACGACGCGGGCGATTCCCGCCGTGACGACGGCTTCCGCGCAGGGCGGCGTCCTGCCATGATGGGCGCACGGCTCCAGCGTCACATAAAGCGTCGCGCCCCGCGCAAGGTCGCCGGCCTGCGCCAGCGCCTGGGTTTCGGCATGGGGGCGCCCGCCGATCGCGGTCCAGCCGCGCCCGACCACCACATCATCCCTGACGACGAGCGCGCCGACCGCCGGATTGGGCGCCGCCGCGCCGAGATTGCGCCGGCCCAACGCCAGAGCCGCACGGAAAAATCGCTCGTCCTGGCCCGTGAGAGCCATATCAGGCGTCCTCTTCCTTGCGGCGCGCCGCTGCGCCGTCTTCGGAAAATTCGTCGAGCAGCGGGCCGAAATCGCGGGCCTCGCGGAAATTGCGATAGACCGAGGCGAAACGCACATAGGCGACTTCATCGAGTGTTTTCAGCCCCTGCATCACCAGTTCGCCGATGGTCTCGGACGGGATTTCGGATTCGCCCTGGTTTTCGAGCTGGCGCACCAGCCCGTTGAGCATGCGGTCCACGCGCTCCGGATCGACCGGGCGCTTGCGCAGCGCGATCTGGACCGAGCGCACCAGCTTGTCGCGGTCGAAAGGCGCGCGGCGGCCGGATTTCTTGACCACGGTCAGTTCGCGCAATTGCACGCGCTCGAAGGTCGTGAAACGCCCGCCGCAATCCGGGCAGACGCGGCGGCGGCGGATCGAGGCCGAATCGTCGGTCGGCCGCGAATCCTTCACCTGGGTGTCGAGACTGCCGCAATAGGGACAGCGCATGGAATTGGTCCCCTTCTGGCGCATAAGGACGGCGCCGGGCCGCGAATCGATTCCGCGGAGCGCATGAAGGCGGCATTTTGCCGATTCGCGGAAGCCGGAACAAGCGCGCGCGTGAACCGGCGCGAGGTCGGCGCTGTCCGATCGATCGACCTGTCCTCGGAAATATTGCCTGAAACGGCGCGGATTCGGATCAAGGCGATCATTTCGTTGCATGATTATGCCAAGATCATGCCGAAGCGGCCTTGCGGAGCATGCGATGAATGATTTGCGCGGCGCGGCGAGTCCGCACCAATCGCCCCGGCCTCCCCACGTCAAGGCCGACGCGGCCTTGCTCGAATTCAGCAGCCTCGCCGCCGACGTGGTTTGCGCCCGGCTTTCGTCGTCGGCCGAGGGCCTCACCGCTGACGAGGTGGCGGTTCGTCTCAAGAAATTCGGCCCCAATCGCGTCACACGCGAGCGCAAGCTCACGATTTTCGAGGAAATCTGGCAGCGGGCGCGCAATCCGCTGAACGCCCTGCTTGGGACGCTGGCGGTCGTGTCCTATTTTCTCGGCGACGTGCGGGCGGCGGTCGTCATCGGCTTCATGGTCGTCCTCGCGATCTTCACCGCCTTCATCCAGGAACATCGCTCCAACGAGGCCGCCGCGCGGCTCAGGGCTATGGTCCACACCACCGCCAGCGCGCTCCGCAAGGCCAGCGCGCCGCAACAGCCTCCTCCCGAAGACCCTTTCGCTGAGATCCCGATGGAGCAGCTCGTTCCCGGCGATATCGTGCGGCTCTCGGCGGGCGACATGATTCCCGCCGATCTGCGTCTCCTGACCGCGAAGGATCTCTTCATCAACCAATCCGCCCTGACTGGCGAAGCCATGCCGGTCGAACGATTCGCCGGCGCCGGCGCCGGCGGCGACCCCTTCGACCTGCCGAACATCTGCTTCATGGGCGCCAATGTCGTGTCCGGCTATGCGACAGGGCTGGTCCTGCGCACGGGCGGCGCGACCTTTTTCGGAGCCTTGGCCGACGAGATCGCCGGACGGCGGGCGCCGACGGCCTTCGACCTTGGCATCGATAAATTCACCTGGCTGATGGTGCGCTTCATCGCCGTCATGGCTCCCGCCGTCTTCCTGATCAACGGCCTGACCAAGCATGACTGGCTCGAAGCGCTGTTGTTCGCCGTCGCGGTCGCCGTCGGCCTGACGCCGGAAATGCTGCCGATGATCGTGACGGTCAATCTGGCCAAGGGCGCAATGGCGATGGCGCGCGAGAAGGTGATCGTCAAGCGCCTCCACGCCATTCAGAATTTCGGCGCGATGGACGTTCTGTGCACCGACAAGACCGGCACGCTGACGCAGGACCGCATCATCCTCAAGCGCCACCTCGACATTCACGGCAACGATTCCGAGAAGGTGCTGCAATACGCCTATCTGAACAGCCATTTTCAGTCTGGCCTGCGCAACCTGCTCGACCGCGCCGTACTCGACCATGTCGACATGCGCGAGAAGCTCGGCATCGACGGCGGCTGCAAGAAACTCGATGAAATTCCCTTCGATTTCACCCGGCGGCGGCTTTCGGTCGTGGTCGAGCGTCAGGGAGCCGACAAGGACGCCGGCAAGCACATTCTGATCTGCAAGGGCGCAGTGGAAGAAATTTTCGCCGTGTCAAATCGCTATGAAGTGGACGGCGAGACGGGCCCGCTCGACCCGAGCCATTTGGAGACGGCGCAGAAGGAAACGATCGAGCTCAACGCCGACGGCTTCCGCGTCGTCGCTGTCGCCTACAAGGAAATGGCTCCGTCCAGGACGACCTATTCCATCGCCGACGAATCCGGCCTGACCCTGCTCGGCTATATCGCCTTCCTGGATCCACCAAAGGAATCGGCGCGCGAGGCCATCGCCGCCCTGGCCGATCGCGGCGTGAAGGTGAAAGTGCTCACCGGCGACAATGAGATCATCACCCGCAAGATCTGCCGGGAGGTCGGACTCGATCCCGGCGAAATTCTCTCCGGCGCGGCCATCGACAGGCTGAGCGACCCGGACCTCGCCGAGGTCGCGGGCCACACATGCGTCTTCGTCAAGCTGACGCCCGCCCAGAAGGAGCGCGTCATCCAGGCGCATCACGCCCGGGGCCATGTTGTCGGCTTTCTGGGCGACGGCATCAACGACAGCCCGGCGCTGAAGGCCGCCGATGTCGGCATTTCGGTGGATACCGCGGTGGACATCGCCAAGGAATCCGCCGACATTATCCTGCTCGAAAAGAATCTTCTCGTTCTGCAGAAGGGCGTGATCGAAGGGCGGAAGATTTTCGCCAATATCGTCAAATATATCAAAATGGGCGCCAGCTCGAATTTCGGCAATATGTTCAGCGTGCTGGGCGCGAGCATCTTCCTGCCCTTCCTGCCGATGGCGCCAATCCAGGTACTCACCAACAACCTGCTCTATGATTTCTCCCAGACCACCATCCCGACCGACAATGTCGATGAGGAATATCTGGTCGCGCCGCGCCGCTGGGAGATCGGCAATATCGTCAAGTTCATGCTGTTCATCGGGCCGATCAGCTCGATCTTCGACTATGTCACCTATGGCATGATGCTGTTCGTCTTCGGCGCCTGGACCAATCCGGCCCTGTTCCAGACCGGCTGGTTCGTCGAGTCCCTGCTCACCCAGACCCTCATCATCCACATCATCCGCACCAGCAAGATTCCCTTCATCGAGAGCCACGCCAGCCCGGCCCTGCTGGCCACTTCCCTGATCATTTGCGTGGTGGGAATTTGGCTACCCTATAGCTGGCTCGGCGCCCTGCTCGGCTTCACGCCTTTGCCCGGCCTCTACTGGCCGCTGGTCGCGCTCATCCTGCTTTGCTATGCGGTCCTGACCCATCTGGTGAAGGCCTGGTTCGTCCGAAAATGGGGCATTTGAGCCGCGCCAATTGCGTTCAGACCCGCGTCATCATGAAAAAGCCTGTTTTTTCTCGCCTTACATGCCCCCAAGTCTGCGGCGATGAGGGGATCATGAACCGGCCAATGAAACGCATTCTCGGCTTCCTTTCCACCACCGCCCTCAGCCTGACGGTTGGGTTGGCCTATCCGACCGCGGCGAGCGCCGCCGGATTCGGCGGCTTTGGCGGGCGAGGCTTCCATGGCGGCGGCTTTGGGGGAAGGGGCTTCCATGGCGGCGGGTTCGGCGGTTTCGGCGGCGCGCATGGAGGCTTCGGCGGCAGGGGATTCGGCGGATACCGGGGCGGCTTCGCTGGCAGAAGCGTCGGCGCGCGGGCCTATGGCGGCGTGGCGCGCGGCAATCTCTCCGGGTTTCAGAGCCGCGCAGGCATAGCGGGCGCCGCGGTCCGCAATGGCAATTTCACGAATGGACTGGTCGGCGCTCCCGGCTTTTACAATTCCGGCTGGCGCGGTGGGTACCCCGGTTGGGGCGGCTATTCCGGCTGGGGTTGGGGATATGGAGCTGGCGCTGGTCTTGCCTTGGGCCTGGGACTGGCCGGAGGCGCTCTCTGGTATTCGGCTTTGGCCTCCGGCTATCCGCTCGATCCCTATTATGGCTTTGGATATCCATTTTACGCTTATGGCTATCCATATTACAACTATGGCTATCCATTCTACGCTTACTATGGTTATCCAGTCTATAGTTATTGGTATACGTTTCCCGTTTATAGATATACTTATCATTGGGAGCCCGACTATGCCTACGGCTACCGTTATCCCGCTCGCAGAGCTGCGCCTCGAACCTACGCATGCGCAATCTGTATTTGCCCGACCGTTTCCGCGCCGACATACACCTCCGCCAGCTACGCCAATCCAGCGGTCGCGCTTTGGTGAGGCCGCTACGTCGATTTTTTCGCTCCGGACAGAAAATTCTCTGGCGCCCCAAGTTAGTTGAGGCTGATTAGGCGACCGTAAAATCAAGAGGAAAAAGGATGAAGCTTCACAGAGCAGGCATCGCGCTCCTGGCCATTCTGTCGGTTGGCGGCTTAGCCATGGCGCAGGATGCCGGCTTGCCTCGGCAGGCCAATCCGGCGGCGGCAAACCAGGCAATGGCTTGCGCGGCTGATCAGCACGTCGAAGGCCAACTTGCCTTCATCAAAGCGGAACTGAACATAACAGAAGAACAAGCGCCAGTATGGAATGTTTTTGCGGACACATTCCGCACCGACAAACAGAAAAAGACTGCCTCCTGTTTCGCCATGCAAGAACAAGCCCGCACAATGGCGTCGGCGAACCTTCTCGATTCAATGAAGCTGATGGAGGCGCGTTTGAACGAGCAACTCGACTCCATCCGCTCGATGGAGGCTGCGATTCGCCCGCTCTATGGGATGTTGTCGAAGGATCAGAAGAAAAAAGCTGACGAAATTCTCAAGGGTGGGCCCGGCATGTAGACGCCGCGACTTTCCTATTTCGCCGGGCGCTTGCAGACCGTCTCGACCGGCTGGCAGGCGATGCCGGGCGTCGAGCAGTTCACGACATCGACGCCGCGCGCGCAGATGACGCAGCCGTCGGTCCATTCCTGACATTCGGGATGGCTTACGCCAAAGGCGAGCACCGCCTCGGAGGGCGCGGGCTTTTCTTCCGGCTTCGCGTCCTCAGCCCCGGCAGGGAAGGCCAGAGCGAACAGAATCGCGACAGCGGCAACCAAACGCATGAACGCCTCCAACTTGAGCGGCCAGGTTAGCGAAGCGCGGGCCACGCGCAAGTCCATCGGCTCGTCAAGTCCATCGACTCGGATTGCGCCTCATGTTACCTCCCGCGCCATGCTCGAAGGATTGCCACCCAACAACGCCGCTTTCGTCCTGCGTCTCAAATGTAGCGAGGACGAGGCCCGCACCGTCGCCGATCTGGTGGTCGAAACCTTCGACCCCGCCGAAACCGCCGCCGCCGCCTTCGAGGAGAAATCCTCGACGGCGAGCTGGGCCGCGACGCCCTGGATGGTGGAGGTCTATTTCGGCCATGCGCCGGACGAGGACAATGTCCGCGCCCTGATCGCTGTCGCCGTCGGCGAGGAGCTGGCGCAAAAAGTCGAGTTCGGCCGTGTCGAGCAGAAGGACTGGATCGCCTCGTCGCTCGAAGGCCTCTCCGCCGTTCGCGCCGGGCGCTTCCTTGTGCATGGCTCTCATGATCGCGCCAGCGTCAAGGCCAATGACATCGGGCTGGAGATCGAGGCGGCGCTCGCCTTTGGCACCGGCCATCACGGCACCACGCGCGGCTGTCTCCTGTTCATCGATGAAATTCTCAAGCGCCGGCGCCCGCGCCATGTGATCGACGTCGGCAGCGGCACCGGCGTGCTCGCCATGGCGGTAGCGCGGGCATTGCGCGAAAAAGTCGCGGCTGGCGACATCGACGCCCAGGCGGTCGCGGCGGCGGGCGCCAACGCGCGGCTCAACCACGCCGGCGCATGGGTCCGGCCCGTCGTCGCCAAGGGTGTCGTCCATCCGGCGCTCGACCGGCCCGGCCGCTACGACCTGATCCTCGCCAATATTCTGGCCAGGCCCTTGCGCCATCTCGCGCCGTCGCTGGCGCGCATCGCCGCGCCCCATGCCGAGCTGGTGCTGTCCGGCCTGCTGGCGCGCGACGTTCCGGGCGTGCTGTCGGCCTATCGCGCGCAGGGCTTTTCGCTGTGGCGCCGTCGCGATATCGAGGGCTGGGCGACCCTGCTGCTGCGGCGCTCCGGCGCGTCGCCGCAAAGGCTCGGATAGGTTTCGCCCCGGCTGGAAATGGGTTAGCCTGAAACCATGTTCGACTCCCATTTCCAGACTTTCGACGACGCGGCCGATCCTTCGCTCGGCGCTCCCCGCCTCAAGATGTTGCGCGCCCGGCTCAAGACGATGAAGCTCGACGGCTTCCTCGTTCCGCGCGCCGACGCTCACCAGAACGAATATGTCGCGCCTTGCGAGGAGCGCCTCGCCTGGCTCGCCGGCTTCACCGGCAGCGCCGGCTTCGTGATCGTGCTGGCCGACAAGGCCGCGCTCTTCGTCGACGGACGCTATACAATCCAGGCGCGCGAGCAGGTCGATTCCACCGCTTTCACCGTCGTGCCTCTGGCGGATATTTCGCCGGCGGACTGGCTGGCGAAAAACGCCAGGAAAGGCGCGAGGATCGGCTACGATCCATGGCTGCACACCAATGGACAGCTCGCCCGTTTCGAGACGGCGGCGAAAAAGGCCGGCGCCGAGCTTGAAGCTGTGACCGAAAACCCGTTCGACGCCTTGTGGAGCGACCGGCCGGCGCAGCCGCAGGGCCGCATTGTCCTGCATCCGCCCAAATATGCCGGCGAGGCCGCCGCGAAAAAGCTGGAGCGGATCGCCGCCGCCCTGACCAGTGACGCACTTTTGGTCAGCGACCCCCATGCTCTGGCCTGGGCCTTCAACCTTCGTGGGTCCGACGTCGCCCATACGCCGATCGCGCTGGGCTATGCGCTCATTCCGCGCGAGGGCAAGCCGCGCCTCTTTCTGGAGGCGGACAAGCTCACGTCCCGCACGTCAGGCGCGCTTGAAAAGCTGGCGGAACTGGCGTCGCCCGCCGCCCTGCCCGAGGCGCTGGCGGAGCTGGGCGCGAAAAAACTTTCCGTATTGTTCGACGCCGGAACGGCGCCGAGCCGCCTGACCAGGATCTTCACCGAAGCGGGCGGCCAGGCGGAGATCGGAAGCGACCCCATCGCCTTGATGAAAGCGCGCAAGAACGCGGCGGAGCTGGAAGGCGCGCGCGCCGCCCATTTGCGCGACGGCGTCGCCATGGCGCGTTTCCTGTGCTGGTTCGACAAGGCCGCCGCCCGTGGCCGCCTTACCGAGATCGCGGCGGCGCAGGCGCTCGAAACCTTCCGCCGCGAGAGCGGGGAACTGCGCGACATTTCCTTCCCGACCATATCAGCCGCAGGTCCCCACGCCGCGCTGCCGCATTACCGGGTGACGGAGAAATCCGACATCCGCATCGGCAAGGGCGTCTATCTGGTCGATTCCGGCGCACAATATCTCGACGGCACCACCGACGTCACCCGCACCCTCGCGGTCGGCGCCCCCGGCAAGGCGGCGCAACGCGCCAACACGCTGGTGCTCAAGGGCCATATCGCCATCGCCCGCGCCGTCTTCCCGAAAGGAACCAGCGGCGCCCAGATCGACGGTTTCGCCCGTCGCCCGCTCTGGGAGGCCGGACTCGATTTCGACCACGGCGTCGGGCATGGCGTCGGCTCCTATCTCTCGGTGCATGAAGGCCCGCAGCGTATTTCCAAACTTGGCGGCGTGGCTCTGGAGCCGGGCATGATCCTCTCCAACGAGCCGGGCTATTACCGCGAAGGCGCTTTCGGCATCCGCATCGAGAATCTCGTCGCGGTCGAGACGCGCGAAATCCCCGGCGGCGAGCGCGACATGCTCGGCTTCGAGACGCTCACGCTCGTCCCGATCGACCTCCGCCTGATTGAATCGAAACTGCTGGCGCCCGAGGAGAAGTCCTGGCTCAACGCCTATCATTCCCGCGTGCGCGCGGCGCTGTCGCCGCATCTCGACAAGGCGGAACGCGCCTGGCTGAAGAAAGCGACCGGACGGATTTGATTTGACCGCTGGAAAGCGGCGTCCTAGTGCCTATATTGGTTGTGTGCGCGGCACTTTCGGACCCTCAGGGGCGTTGAAAATGGCGGCGTCGCGTCTTTCCTCGCGCGGCAGGGCCCCGCCTCCGCCAGCCCATCACCCGGGAGATTTTGTTGGACGATCTGGTGCATCCGGCTTTGTCACGGCCGCGCAAGCGCGCCGCCGCCAAGGCTCCGTCCGAGTCCAAGGCGCCGTCCAAGGCGGGGTTCGAGTCCAAGGCGCCGTCCAAGGCGCAGTTCGAGTCCAAGCCGCGGTCGCGCGCGTCTGGAGAGGACGCCAAAGAGCCCCCCAAAAGAAACCTGATGAAGAAATCCGCGGCCAAGCCGAAACTCGCCGCCCTGACGGCGCCCGCGATCCGGCGCCCCAGCCGCGCGGAGGCCGAAGCCGCCGTGGCCACCCTGCTCGCCTGGGCAGGCGACAATCCGGCCCGCGAGGGCCTGCGCGACACGCCGGCGCGCGTGGCGCGGGCCTATGAGGAAATTTTCGCCGGCTACCAGCAGGACCCGGCGTCCATTCTCGACACGGTCTTCGAGGACGTCTCGGGCTATGGCGAAATGGTGCTGGTTCGGGACATTCCCTTCTTCTCGCATTGCGAGCACCACATGGCGCCGTTCTTCGGCAAGGCCCATATCGCCTATTATCCCGATGGCGGCGTATTCGGCTTGTCCAAGCTCGGGCGCCTCGTGGACGTCTATGCCCGCCGCCTGCAGACGCAGGAGACCATGACCGCGCAGATTCTCGCGGCGCTCGACGCCCGCCTTCATTCGCGCGGCGCGGCGGTGCTGATCGAAGCCGAGCATATGTGCATGTCGATGCGCGGCGTGCGCAAGCCCGGCGCCCTCACCGTGACCCTGCAGTTTTCCGGCCCGTTCAAGTCCGACCCGGCCGAACAGGCCCGCTTCCTGAGTCTGGTGCGCGACCGGCGCTGACATTTCACCCGCCGCCGCGCCTCAGACGAGTGCTCCCATGCCTTTTTCGCCTCCCGCCGCCGACAAGAAAATTCTTGAGGAGGGCGCGTCCTTCACGCCGAAATTCGACGCCCACGGCCTCATCGTCTGCGTGACGGTGGAAGCCGCGACCGGCGAGATCCTGATGCTCGCCTATATGAATGCGCTGGCGCTGGAAAAGACGATCGAGACGGGCGTCGCGCATTACTGGTCGCGCTCCCGCAACGAACTTTGGCGCAAGGGCGACACCTCCGGCCAGGTTCAGAAGGTCGTGGAGATGCGCGTCGATTGCGATCAGGACGCGCTGCTTTTGCGCGTCAACGCGGGCGGCGACGGCAAGGCCTGCCATACGGGGCGCAAATCCTGCTTCTATCGCAGCGTGACCTCGACCCCGGATGGCGTCCGCCTGACTTTTGCTGACGCCAATTCTCCTTGACCGCGACTCATCGCGGTCAAGGAATCCCTCGCATAAGCTCGGCGTCGCATTCGCTCCTAATCAAGTCTCACAGGTTTTCACCTGTGAGACTTGATATTGAGATTGAGCCGCCCCGGCTTTTTATGCGCTATGCCGCGCGGACTTGAGACAGAAAGCTGTCGCATTCGTGGCGCAGGCTTTCGATCTGCCGCGACAGGCCCGTCGCCGATTGCAGCACCTGCTCGGCGGAATCGCCCGATTGCCGTGAGGCCGCGCGCACTTCTTCGATCACTTGCGCCAGTTCCCCGGTTCGCCCGGACGCGTCCTGCACATTCTGCGCGATCTCGCGCGTGGCTTCGCCTTGCGAGCCAACCGACACGGCAATCGTCGAGGCGATGGCGCTGACTTCATGGGTGGCGTGGGCCATCGCCCCGATGCAGGAACTGGCGTCCTGCGAGGCGCGCTGGATCTCGGCGATCTGCCCGGCGACGCCCGAGGTCGCGCGCGCGGTCTGCTCCGCCAGCGATTTGACCTCCTGCGCCACCACCGCGAAGCCGCGCCCCTGCTCTCCCGCCCGCGCCGCCTCGATCGTGGCGTTGAGCCCCAGCATGTTGGTGCGTTGGGCGATGCTGGCGATCATCGCGACGACTCCGCCAATATGGTCGATCGCCGCGACCAGTTCGCCCATGCGGGCGCGCGTCGATTCCGCCTCGCGGGCGGCGTCCTCCGACAATTCGCGCGAACGCGAAGCGCTGGCGCCGATTTCCTCGACGGAAAAGCTCAGCTGCTCCGCGGCCGAAGCGACCGACAACACGTTCTGCGAGGCGACCTCGGCGGCCCTTGAGCCGATATCGGCCTGTTCGCCGGAATAACGCGCCTCCTGCACCAGTGAGCGCGCAAAGCTTTCCAGCTTGTGGGTCGACGCCGTGACGCCCTCGACGACTCCGCCGACCGCGGTCTCGAATTTCTGCGCCAGCGCGCGCATGGCTTCGCTTCGCGCGCGGTCAGCGGCCTCGCGCTGCTCGCGGCGCTCGGCGCCTTGCTCCTCGGCCGACCTGCGCAAGCCCTGCTTGATCGCCTCGACCGCCCGCGCCATTTCACCCAATTCGTCGTGAAGTTCGAGCCCCGGCGGCGCCACGTCAATGTCGCCGCGCGCCATGGCGTTCAGGGCCGAGGTCAATCCTTTCAGGCGCTGCGAAATTGTGCGGCCGATATAATAAGCCGCGCCGACGAACAGCAGCAGCAGAGGCGCGACCGCCAGCGCCAGCGCGGTCGCAATGTCGATCAGACGCCCGAAGCTGTCGTCGAGATACATGCCGGAGCCGACCAGCAGGCCGAGTTCCGGGATAGCCTTCGCATAGGAGGCCTTTTCGCGCGGAACGCTGGCGCCGGGCTTAGGCCAGAGATAATCCACCGCCGCCGCCCCCGCATTGCGCGCAGTCGAGACCATGGTTGCGAACGGCAACCCGCCCGCGCTGTCGCGCATCTCGAGCAGACTGGTTCCCTCGACCTGCGCCGCCGTCGGCGACAACATGGAAACCCCATCGAACGAAACTGCGAAAAAATAACCGTTTTCGCCGAATCGCACCGGTCGCAATCGCTCAAGCGCGGCACGAATCGCCACCGGCTTGTCAGCGGAATCCGCCGGGACGGCGCCTTTCAGCCAGTCCGCCGCGATCTCGACTTCGCTGCGCAATTCCGCGCGGCGCAGGTCCATTGCCGCGCCATGAAACCGATAAAGGGCGACCCCGGACCCCAAGGCCATGGTGGCGAGCGCCAGCGCGGCCAAAGCCCAGACGCGGCGGGTCAATGTGAGGTGAAATTCGAATTTGGGCACAGCGACCGTCCCTGAAGCCAATCATGCGCATCTTCCTTCCGCCCGGAGGCGAAAGGAGCACAGGCTCAGGCTGGACCGATTCGACTTGCGCGAGACTGGCGTCGCCTCAACGGCCGCGCCTCAGGCGCGGCCGAGTCCAGATCGCCTCAGGCGCGCGCCTTGGCCTCGATCAAATTGTGCAGGGAATCGTCGGCGCCGTCGAAGAAGCGGCGGATGCCGCGCGCCGCCTGACGGATGCGCTGCTCGTTCTCGACCAGCGCCAGACGCACGTAATCGTCGCCGTGCTCGCCGAAGCCGATGCCAGGCGCGACCGCGACATCGGCCTTTTCGATCAGCAATTTGGAAAACTCCAGGCTGCCCAGCGCACGGAATTTCTCCGGCACCGGCACCCAGGCGAACATGGAGGCCGTGGGCGCCGGTATCTTCCAGCCGGCCTGGGCGAAGCTCTCCACCATCACGTCGCGGCGCTTCCGGTAGACGGAGCGCATTTCATGGATGCAGTCCTCCGGACCGTTCAGCGCCGCCGCCGCCGCGACCTGGATCGGCGTATAGGCGCCGTAATCGAGATAGGACTTCACCCGCGCCAGCGCCGAGAGCAGGCGCTCGTTGCCGACGGCGAAGCCGATGCGCCAGCCGGCCATCGAGAAGGTCTTGGACATCGAGGTGAACTCGACGCAAATGTCGATCGCGCCCGGCACCTGCAGCACCGACGGGGGCGGATTTTCGTCGAAATAGACTTCGGCATAGGCGAGGTCGGAGAGAATATAAATGTCGTGCTTCTTCGCGAACAGCACGAGGTCGCGGTAGAAATCCAGCGAGGCGACCATCGCAGTCGGATTCGAGGGATAGCACACCACGATCGCGATCGGCTTGGGGATCGAATGCATCACGGCGCGTTCGGCGGCGCGGAAGAATTCCTCGTTCGGCTCGATCGGCACGGAGCGGATCACGCCGCCCGCCATGAGGAAGCCGAAGGCGTGAATCGGATAGGACGGATTTGGCACCAGAACCACATCGCCCGGCGCGGTGATGGCCTGGGCCATATTCGCGAAGCCTTCCTTGGAGCCGAGCGTGGCGACGACCTGGCTGTCGGGATTGAGCTTCACGCCGAATCGGCGTTCGTAATAGCTGGCCTGGGCGCGGCGCAGGCCGGCGATGCCCTTGGAGGCGGAATAACGGTCGGTGCGCGGCTTGCCCGCCGTCTCGACCAGCTTGTCGATGATATGGCGCGGCGTCGGCAGGTCCGGATTGCCCATGCCGAGATCGATGATGTCGGCGCCGCCGGCGCGGGCCTTGGCCTTCAGACGATTGACCTGTTCGAATACATAAGGCGGCAGGCGCCGCACGCGATAAAAATCGCTCATCCGTCTCGTCCTTGTTACATCATCTGAACGGCTTTGCGCCGGGAAACGCGCTGATTAGCACGCGCGCCGGCTCAATGTCAGTCGTTTTTCTGGCCAAAACTATTCGTCTTTGATCGGCGGCGGCCTGTTGGGCGCGACGGGCTCGACTATTTCCGCCTGCAGCTTCTTGCGGGCGGCATCCGCCTTGCCGCGCTCGGCCATGAGAGCGGCTTTGTCGGCCTCAAGCTCGGCCGGAGTCTTGACCGCGACTCGCGGCTTGTCTACGCCAGTGACATGCGAAAAACCAAGTTCCTTGAGATCGGGGCGCGTCTGCTGGACGAATTCGGGCCCCTCGTCCGTATCCTTGGTCCAGCCGAGGACATTGGTCAGGGCGCGAACGGGGTTCTGCTGGGCGCGCGCCTCGCCCGCGGCGACCAGCGTCGCCATAGCGATGGCGAGCGCCAGTTTTGTGCATCCGCGAAGGCGTTTTTCAGCGATTTTGGCCTTCATTTTCCCTAGCTTTCGTCAAGTCCGGAGCACATCATCCTAAGGAAGTGCTTCCATCGGATCATTGCTGAAACTGTCGCATAAAGTCTTATTATGTCGGAAACGGGACGAGGGCGCGTTGAAACGCAAGCCCCGGTTCAAAAAGAGGAAACGTCATGACCGCCAGCCAGGAAGCTCAGCGCAAAAGCGCCGCTAAAAGGGCCGCGCCGCGGCGCAAGGCCGCGCCCGAGCCAACCCAAAAGGCCCCGCCGGCGGCAGCCGAAGCGGCTGCGAACGGGGAAGCCGCCGTCGCGGAGCCGGTCGTAAGCCAGGCCGCCGAAGCCAAGACCGCTGCGACAAAAGCGCCCGCCAAGAGCGCTTCAGACAAGAGCGCTTCAGCCAAGAGCGCGGCGAATAAGAGCGCGGCAGACAAGAGCGCGGCGGCCAAAAGGGCTTCCCCCAAGAGCGAGCCAAAGAGCGCGCCCGCCAAGGCCGCGCCAGCAAAAACGGCGACCGCAAAGGCCGAAGCTGTCGAAGCGGCGCCCGCTGCTGCGCCGGCTCCCGCTCCTGCTCCCGTTCCGCCCGCGCCCGCCGTTCCGCCCGCGCCCGCCGCTGCGCCAGTCGCGCCGAGGCCCGCCGCCAAGCCGGCAGGAAGCGCCGGCGGCCCGAATTTCGAGCGCATGGCCGATAATTTCGCGATCGCCCTTGAGCATGGCGGCAAGGCGCTGGCGGCGATGATCCGTCCGGTCGAGGAAGGCAAGGTCAAGCCGAACATCTCGGAAGAGCTCACCGACGCCCTCAAGACTTTCAGCAAGGTCGCGGAATACTGGCTCGCCGATCCCAAGCGCACCATTGAGGCGCAGACCAGCATTTCGAGCAACCTGCTCGGCCTGTGGTCGAACACGTTCCGCCGCCTCTCGGGCGAGGTGAAGGAGCCCTATGTTCCCACCGACCCTCGCGACAAGCGATTCACCTCGCCCGACTGGCGCGACAATCCCTATTTCGATTTCCTGCGCCAGGCCTATCTGATCGGGAGCGAATGGGCGAATAACATGGTCGAGGGCGCCGAGCTCGACAAGGTCACCCATGACAAGGCGTCCTTTTATCTCCGTCAGGTCTCCGGCGCGGTGTCGCCTTCGAATTTCCTGCTCACCAATCCGGAGCTGCTGCGCACCACCTGGTCGGCGGAAGCCGAAAATCTCGCCCGCGGCATGCGGATGCTCGCCGAGGATATCGAGGCCGGCGGCGGCAATCTGAAGATCCGCCAGACCAATAACGAGAAATTCGTGCTCGGCGAGAACATGGCCACCACGCCCGGCAAGGTGGTGTTCCGCAACGATCTGATCGAGCTGCTGCAATACGCCCCGACGACCGAGGAGGTCTATAAGCGGCCCTTGCTGATCGTCCCGCCGTGGATCAACAAGTTCTACATTCTCGACCTCAACGCCGAGAAGAGCTTCATCCGCTGGGCCGTCGCCCAGGGCCTCACGGTGTTCTGCATTTCCTGGGTCAATCCCGACGCGCGCCACGCCGACAAGGATTTCTTTTCCTACATGACGGACGGCATTTTCGCGGCGCTGGGGCAGATCGAGAAGATCACCGGCGAGCGGCAGGTCACGTCCATCGGCTATTGCGTCGGCGGCACGCTTGCCGCCACCACCCTCGCCTATATGGCCGCGAAGGACGACGACCGCATTTCCAGCGCGACCTTCTTCACCACCCAGGTCGATTTCTCCGATCCCGGCGATTTGAAGATCTTCGCCGACGAGGACCGCATCAAGAATATTGAAACGGAAATGGAAATGTCCGGCTTCCTCGAAAGCCGGTCGATGGCCAACGCCTTCAACATGCTGCGGCCCAACGACATGATCTGGTCCTATGTCGTGAACAACTACCTCAAGGGCATCGAGCCGATGGCCTTCGACCTGCTGGCGTGGAACAGCGATTCCACGCGCATGCCGCGCGCCAACCACTCCTTCTATCTGCGCAACTGTTATCTCAACAACCAGTTTGCCAGGAAGAAGATGACCCTTGGCGGCGTCACGCTCGATCTCGGCAAGATAAAGGTTCCGGTCTACAATCTCGCCGCCCGCGAAGATCATATCGCGCCCGCGCGTTCGGTGTTCAACGGCGCCAAATTGTTCGGCGGCGAGATGCGCTACGTGCTCTGCGGCTCGGGCCATATCGCCGGCGTCATCAACCCGCCCGGACCCAAGCTGAAATATCAATACTGGACCGGGCCGAGGCCTTCCGGCGTCTATGAGGACTGGGTCGCCAACGCCGAGGAGCATCCCGGCTCGTGGTGGGTGGACTGGATCCAGTGGATCGCCAATCAGTCGCCGGAAAAGGTCCCTGCGCGGGAGCCCGGCGGCGGCAAGGTCCCGCTGCTCGGCGACGCGCCCGGCGAGTATGTCCGCGTCAAATCCTGATAGTCCCCGCCCCGGCCGCGTTAAACGCAGCCGGGGCTTTTCTTAGGCCGCCCAATTGCCGTTTTTCCCGCAGGGCTCGGCCGAACTTTGCGACGCACGCGGCGTTGTCCCGAAAATGCGCCCGATTCAGGCGCCCTTCTTGCCGAGTGAGGTCAAGACGCCAGGTCCGGTCCCGAAATGATCCGCAAAGGGACAGCGCGGCGCCGGGATCAGTCTCACAGCGGGACAGGAGTGCGATTATGGGTCAATTCATCAGGAAATGCGGTCTCGCCGGCGCTGGCGCGCTGCTTCTGGCCGCGACGCCGGTTTTCGCCGGCGGCCATGTCGTCGGTCGCGGACAGGGCTTTGGCGGTCCCCGCATGATCGGCCCCGGACGCGCGATCGTCGCAGCCCCCGGCCCAACCATCATTCGTCCCGGTCCGGGGCCGGGCTTCAGGCCGGGTCCCCATATGGGTTACAGGCCGGGCGCTTATGGTCCCCGCCCGACCTTTTTCGGCGCCTATGGCCGCTTCGGCTATGATTTCGGCTACGCCTATCCCCGCCGCCCTTACGGCCCGTTCCATGGCCGCGGCGCTTTCCCGAACGGGGATTTCGCCTACGCCATGCCGATAGCGCCTTACGGCGTCTCCGACTATCCCGCCTACCCGGAGGGCTATGGCGACGCGAGCTACACGCCGACCGGCTATGGCGTGAGCTATAATGTTCCGCCGCCCATGTGGAGCCCCCCGAAAATCATTTATATCAAGGGCAACCACGCGGTGCGTGAGCGCTTCGTCCGCCCGCGGCAGGTCATCGTCGTGCGGGGCTCCGCCTCGGTCGATTGACGCAAAAAGCCCTCGGGTTTCCCCGAGGGCTTTCGAGCTTTTGACGACGCCTTCGGGTCGCCCCGAGGGCGTTGTATTTCACAGCCCGAGCATCAGCTGCAGGTTCTGCACGGCCGCGCCAGAAGCGCCCTTGCCCAGATTGTCCAGCCGCGCCACGACAACGGCCTGGCGGCGCGCTTCATTGGCGAAAACCCGAATCTCCAGATCATTGGTGCCGTTGAGCGCCTGCGGCTCCAGCTTGCCGTTCGCCTCGGCGGCGACAACGCGAACATGGATCCTGCCCGCGTAATAATCCCCCAGGACGGCTTCCAGGTCGCCGGCGTTGGGCTTGCCGGGCAGGTCTTCGAGGTTGAGCGGCAGACTGACCAGCATGCCTTGCAGGAAATTGCCGACCGAGGGCACGAATAGCGGCCGCGCGCGCAGATGCGCATAGGCCATGATCTCGGGGATATGCTTGTGCTCCAGCCCGAGCGCGTAAAGCTCATAAGCCGGGGCGCGGCCCGCCGTGTAATCCTCGATCATCTGGCGCCCGCCACCGGAATAGCCGGAGACGGCGTTGATCGCGAGATGCTGGCCGGCGTCGATCAGCCCCGCATCCACCAGCGGACGCAGAATGGCGATGGCCCCGGTGGCGTAGCAGCCCGGATTGGCGACGCGATGCGCCGCCGCGATCTGCGCCTCCTGGCCGGCGGCGAGCTCCGCGAAGCCATAGGTCCAGCCCGGCGCGACGCGATGGGCGGTCGAGGCGTCGAGCACGCGCGGAGCGTCCGCCCCCAGCGAATCGACCAGCGCCACGCTCTCCATTGCCGCGGCGTCGGGCAGGCAGAGAATGGTCAGATCGACGTTGCGCAGAATATCCGCCTTGGCGGCGACGTCCTTGCGCTTCTCGGGCGCGATCGAGACGATCTCGACATCCGTGCGCCCCGCGAGCTTTTCGCGGATCTGAAGGCCGGTGGTGCCGGCCTCGCCGTCGATGAAGATTTTTCTGGGCTCAGCGAGACGCGACATATGAACTCGTCCTTGGAATTTGCACGGCGTGTGCCCGAAAGCGCCAATGCTGTCAACGAGGCGACCAAAAAGGAGCCATGCCTGATGATGCTATTACAAAAACGCTTAGTGTTCCACTTGGAACGATGCAATTCTAGAGCAACAATAGCTTATTTCGTTATTTCAAATAATTATGCTTGACCAATTGGCGATCACTACGTCACATTAATTAACTTTGTCACGTAGCTCGTTGGGCTGGAAATGCAACCAAGCGAATTTCTGCAAAAGAATAATCACTGGATCGGCGCAATCGGCATAATTGCTGGAATATTTGTTTCATTGCTAACTTATTTTTGGTCGCAGAACTCGGGAGAAATATCGTTTAGCGTCAAGTCTGTAAAAGTATTTGAATCATCTCCAATTGAAAACTCTATAAAAATAACAAATAATAAGGGGGAGGAACTGAAAGGGCCTATTTATGGCCTTGAGTTTAGCTTTTGGAACTCTGGCGATTTCATCCTTGGGACTACATCGTCAGACCGCATCAGGGAGCCGCTTCAAGTTCAACTTTTAGATTCCGAGGCTAAAATTATCGACGTTTCAATTCAAAATGCGAATTTTCCAAAATCCAATATTAAAACGGCAACTGACAATTCGCGGGCCTTCACGCTTAACGCGTCGGAATTTGACCCGGACGATGCGTTCAAGATTTTTGTTTTGTACACGGACAGCCGTCCATCAGCCTACTCAGTGCATGGAAAATTTGTTCAGACAAAAATTATTGATAGATCGCCAGAACAAGAAGATGATGGCTTAAGCATAAGCGGATTTTTAGCTTACCTTACGTTTTTATGGAAAGCTCACCCTTTTTTGCTGATGATGTTTAATTTGTATATATTTATGTTTTTTGCCATCTCAGCTATGAGGTATTATCAAAAAAAGACAGATATTAGAAATACATCACTTTCTTATTTAATTCCAGCGCAGTTTATAGTTGGACTCGCTCTGATATTAGCAATGCTTTTTTTCGATTACATAATCGCTCACCAATCTAAGTCGATCGTTAACACTTTTTCAAAAGTGGATTAAACGCTCAAAACAAAACGGCGGGCTTTTGGCCCGCCGTTCCGCAAAATGATCGTGAAGATCAGCGCTTCGAGAACTGGAAGCTGCGGCGGGCCTTGCGCTTGCCGTACTTCTTGCGCTCGACCACGCGCGAGTCGCGGGTCAGGAAGCCTTCCTTCTTCAGAGCCGGGCGAAGGCCGGGCTCGTAATAGGTCAGCGCCTTGGAAACGCCGTGGCGCACCGCGCCGGCCTGGCCGGACAGACCGCCGCCGGCGACGGTGACGGTGATGTCATACTGGCCATCGCGCTGGGCGACGCCGAGCGGCTGCTGCACAATCATGCGCAGCACGGGACGGGCGAAATAGACGTCCAGCTCGCGGCCGTTGACGGTGACCTTGCCCGTGCCGGGCTTGATCCAGACGCGGGCGACGGCGTTCTTGCGCTTGCCGGTGGCGTAGGCGCGGCCGTACTTGTCGAGCTTTTGCACATGGACCGGAGCTTCCGGCGCCGGAGCGGCGCCGGCGCTCTTGAGGTCCTGCAGGGAGGAAAGGGTCTCGGCCATGATCAGTCGTTCCGCGAGTTCTTGGAGTTCAGGGCGGCGACGTCGAGAACGCTCGGGTTCTGAGCCGCATGAGGATGTTCGGCGCCCTTGTAGACGCGGAGGTTGCCGAGCTGCTTGGTTCCGAGCGGGCCGCGCGGCAGCATCCGCTGCACGGCCTTTTCGACGACGCGCTCGGGGAAGCGGCCATCCAGAATGAACTTGGCCGAACGCTCCTTGATGCCGCCCGGGAAGCCGGTGTGATGGAAATAGACCTTCTGGTCGCGCTTGCGGCCGGTGAAGACCACCTTGTCGGCATTGATGACGATGATGTTGTCGCCATCGTCCATGTGGGGCGTGAAAGTCGCCTTGTGCTTGCCGCGCAGACGCAGCGCGATGATCGAGGCGAGGCGGCCGACGACGAGCCCCTTGGCGTCGATCAAAACCCACTTCTTCTCGATTTCGGCGGCCTTGGCCGAATAGGTCTTGCCGTACATTTTCTCGTTTCCAATATGGCGCGGGACGCATATCCAGTTTGACAGACTGGCGGGCCCCGGCGGGAAGATGCGGGCTTGTACGGACCCTCGCGCCCTTTGTCAACCGGCCCAGCACGCCAAACCGCCTGCAAAAGCAGAGGTTTTCAGAGATGGGTATTTAGATACCTTATTTCCGTGCGGCGGGGATGGCGTAGGTGCCGACCGCATGGGCGACCGGCTCCGCGGAGCCTTCGGAATAGAGCGTCGCCTCGCCGACCGCCAGCCTCTTGCCGAGCTTGAGCAGGCGGCAATCGACGATGACGTCGCCATGGGGCGGCTTGCGCAGGAAATTGATGTTGAGATTGGTCGTCACGGCCGCCAGCGATTCCGGGCCGTTATGGGCAAGGATTCCGACCCAGATGCCGACATCGGCCAAAGTGAACATGGCCGGGCCGGACACCGTGCCGCCGGGACGAAGGTGGCGCTCATGCGCGATCAGCCGCAGGCGGGCGGTCATGGGGCCAACCGCCTCCACCATGACCGTGCGCCCGCCATGGTGCAATTGCGGAAAAGCTTCGTCGAGAAGCGTTTCGATCTCGGCGACGCTCATCACCGGCTGAGGCAGAGCGGATTTAGGCATGGGCGCGACTCGGGAGATTGGAAAAAGAAGGGTTGCGAGCATCGCCCAAAACGCGGAGCTTTTCCATGACGGTCAGCCGCGGGGCGGTCGCATCGGGCAAATTTTCGGTAAATTATTATTTAAATTCAATGGTTAACAAAAGATATCCAATCTATTTTCGAGCCCCCCTGATCCAGAATATCCAAACAGACTCGCAATCAGTTGTTCTGTAACGATATTTTATCGACGTCGCCTCATTCCGCGGCGGCGTCGGCAGAGGCCATGGCGAGGCTGCGCTCGAATTGCGTCCGGTACAGCAGGGCGTAAACGCCGTTCCGAGCCAGCAGTTCGTCCTGCCGTCCAGATTCCAGCACCCGGCCGCCCTCGATCACGCAGATGCGCTCGGCGCTGGCGACGGTGGTGAGGCGATGGGCGATCACGAGGGTCGTGCGTCCGGCGCACAGCGTCTTCAGCGCTTCCTGAACCGCGCGCTCCGATTCCGTATCCAGCGCCGAGGTCGCCTCGTCGAGCAGGATCAGCGGGGCGTCCTTGAGGAAGGCGCGGGCGATGGAGATGCGCTGGCGCTGGCCGCCGGAGAGCTGCATGCCCTGTTCGCCGACCGGCGAATCATAGCCGCGCTCGAAGCCCATGATGAAGTCGTGAGCGAAGGCGGCCTTCGCGGCGGCGACGATTTCCTCGTCGCTCGCGCCCGGCCTGCCGAAGCCGATATTGTCGCGAACCGAGCCCTTGAACAGGAAAGTGTCCTGCCCCACATAGCCGATCTGGCTGCGCAGGGAGCGCCGCGAAAAGGCGCTGATGTCCTGGCCGTCGATGATGATCTTGCCCGCCGTGGGCTCATAGAACCGCAGGATCATGCTCATGGCGGTGGTCTTACCGCCGCCGGAGCGGCCGACCAGCGCGGTGGTCTGGCCCGGCTCGGCGATGAAATTGAGCTTGTTGAGCACCATTTCGCCGGCGCGATAGCAGAATTCGACGTCGGAGAATTCGACCCGGCCTTCGGTGATCTTCAGCTCCGGCATGTTGGCCGGCTCGGATTCCGGAGTCGGCTCGTCGAGGAATTCATAGAGCATGCCGACGCCCAGCAGCGAGGAACTGATGTCCACATGCAGGCGGGCGACGCGCTTGGCCGGCTCGGTCGCCAGCAGCAGCGCGGTGATGAAGGCGAAGAAATTTCCCGGCTGGGCGCCGGCGTGAATGACGCGATAGCCGCCATAGACGACGACCATGGCGATGGCGACGCCGGCGAGCGTCTCCATCAGCGGGCTGGAGCGGGATTGCACCCGCGACAATTTATTCGCCGCCGTCTCGAAACTCTGGATCGCCCGCAGCTGCCGCTCGCGCATGAAAGGCTCAAGCGTGAAGGACTTGACGACGCGAATGCCCTGCGCGGTCTCCTGCAAGGATTCCAGAATGGCGGCGAAGCCGTGGAATTCGGTCATCATCACCTTGCGGGCGCGATTGCCAAGCCGGCGGACGCCGAGAATGGCGAGGGGCATGATCAGGATCGCCAGCGAGGCCAGCAGCGGGTCCTGATGGAACATCGCGAAGGCGAGGCCGATCGTGGTCAGAATATCGCGACCGAGCGCCGTGATCAGCGTATTGAGCGCATTGCCGGCCGATTGGGAGATGAAGGCCTGGCGGGCGAGAAATTCAGTCGAATGGCGGGCGTTGTAGAAGCTCACGTCCATCGCCAGCATCTTGTCGAAGATGCGGGACTGACATTCCGCGATGATGTTGTTCGCGATTTTCGACAGGGTCACCTGCTGGCCATAGGTGGCGAAGCCCTTGGCGACATAGATCGTCGTGATCGCGCCGCCGATGGCCCACATGGCCTGAATGCTGCGATCGACGAAGATGCGGTCGATGATGTCCTTCATGATGTAGGCGGACAAAGTTGTGGTCGTCGCGATCACGCCCATCATCAGGAAGGCGAAAATATAGCCCTTGTAATGCTTCGACCCCTGCTCGCGGATGAGCCGCTCGATCAGGTGCAATTGTCCCGCGGTGAAAAACCTCTTGCGGAAGGGCTTCATCAGGTAGGAGAACAATGGTCG
The DNA here is from genome assembly GCF_030056575.1 of Rhodoblastus sp. 17X3. Lineage (GTDB taxonomy): Bacteria > Pseudomonadota > Alphaproteobacteria > Rhizobiales > Beijerinckiaceae > Rhodoblastus. The sequence continues at coordinate 87,653 of NZ_JASHHX010000017.1, forward strand.
GTCTTTCTTCGGCTTGCGATCCGGCTGTTGCGGCTCCCGCCGCGGGGAACGCACGCGATGATCGCGCGCGCCGATGCCCCCTTCCGAGGGTCCGCGCGATCAGCGCTTTCTCTGGAAGGGATTGGTTCACATGTCAATGCGGCGAGGCCGAGGCGCCGACAGCGACAGCTTGGCCATGGCAAAAATGGCACGGCCCGCCTTTGGCGAAGTTGAGGGCGATTTTCGCTGGAATCGCCTGCGCTTCCAGCGCCAGCCGCTCAATGCCCGCGAAAAAACACGATCTGAAACAGGGACAAGCCCAGTTCCGCCAGAATCATCAGGACAATCGCCGCCTCCATGAAGGAGGAGCGGTCGGCGTCGATAATGTCGGTCAGGACGCGGACCGTCTCGACGATCACGTCAAGCTTGCGCTGCAAGGTCTGACCGCGCTCCTTCAGCTCATATTCGTCCTCGAGGCGGGCATAGAGCCTTTCGAGGTCGGGGCGGTCCCAAAGCACGTCCGGCTTGTCTTCGACGGCGACGCGGCCGGAAACGCGATGCTGCACGCCGAGCGCCTGCCCGATCAGCCGCAGCATTTCGCGGCGGTCGCGCATTGGGCGCCCGTGCTTGCCGAGCACATTGGCGAGCGGCTCGACCTTATCGAACACGGAATTGACCTCGCGCTCGTCGCGGCCCAGCGCCACGCTCTTCGCAAGGGCGTCGGAAAAGACCAGAAAACGCTCGTTCGACAGGTCGCGCAGCGCGATCTGGCCGCCCGGCGCGATGCGGTCTTCCGCCTCGCCGATCAGCAGGACCGCGATCTCGTCCTCCTTGCGCAACCGGGCGCCAACGACCCGATCCTTGAGGCGGGCGAGCACGTCCTCCTCCTCCAGCGGCGTCAGCCCGACCATGACGGCGACGCCGAAGCGATAAAGAGCGACCTTGCCGCTCTGGCCGACATGAAAAGCCAGCGGCGACGTCGAAATGGCGTCCGCCCGCTCAAGCCCGGCAACGTCGATGCGGTCGCCGAGAAGGAGGGCGCGCGCCGTCGTCCGAAAGGCGGGTACGGTGGGTTGCGAGTCGCTCATCGCCTCGTTCTAGCCCAAATTTGCGACAATTTCTCCCCTTCCCGCGTGCATGTCGCGCGCGGCCCCGTTGCGCGGCCCCGCCCCGCTTGCCCCCGCGCGGCGCGCGACTATGCTGGCCCCCGCGACTCTCTCGCCTCCCTTCGGATGGACCACCCACCGCCATGCCTCACACGCCGCATCCCTTCGCCCGTTTCATT
>NZ_JASHHX010000018.1 GCF_030056575.1 Rhodoblastus sp. 17X3
TCGCGACAAGATGAAGGCGGTGCTGTCGGGCCAGTCCGACTCGGAAATGATCCTCGAGGAAGCCTCGCTGGAAACATCGAAAGAAGAGGTCGCCGCCGCCTGAACCCGATCAGGTCCACACGGCGCGGAATAAGCCGCGCGGGGGCCGCAGTCGCGATCTGACTGAATCATCACGAAGGAAAAGGCGGCCATGTCGCAGAATCTCAAGGACGCAGCCCTGGACTATCACCGCTATCCGACGCCCGGAAAGATTTCCGTCGTGCCGACGAAAGCCATGGCGAACCAGCGCGACCTCGCGCTCGCCTATTCCCCCGGCGTGGCGGAAGCTTGCCTTGCGATTGTCGAGGATCCGGACCAGGCCGACGAGATGACCTCGCGGTCCAATCTCGTCGCGGTGGTCACGAATGGCACGGCGGTGCTCGGCCTCGGCAATATCGGCCCGCTCGCGGGCAAGCCTGTCATGGAGGGCAAGGGCTGCCTCTTCAAGAAATTCGCGGGCATCGACGTGTTCGATATCGAACTGGCGGAGAATGATCCCGACGCGCTGATCGAGACCGTCGCCCGCATGGAGCCGACCTTCGGCGGCATCAATCTCGAAGACATCAAGTCGCCGGAATGCTTCTACATCGAGAAAAAGCTGCGCGAGCGCATGAAGATTCCGGTGTTCCATGACGACCAGCACGGAACGGCGATTGTCGCGGCGGCCGCGATCCTGAACGGCCTCCAGCTGGTGGGCAAGGACCTCGACAAGGTGAAGCTGGTCGCCTCCGGCGCGGGCGCGGCGGCGCTGGCCTGCCTCGACCTCATCGTCAGCCTCGGCCTGCGGCGGGAGAACATCACCGTGACCGACGCGAAAGGCGTGGTCTATGTCGGACGCGGGGACGCCATGGACGAGAACAAGGCGCGCTACGCTGTTGAAACCAACGCGCGCACGCTGGCTGACGTCATGGAAGGAGCCGATGTTTTCCTCGGCCTTTCGGCGGGCGGCGTGCTCAAGCCGGAAATGGTCCAGAAAATGGGTCCCGATCCGCTGATCTTCGCCATGGCCAATCCGACGCCTGAAATCCTGCCCGAGGAGGCGCTCGCCGTGCGATCTGACGCGATCCTTGGCACCGGGCGTTCGGACTATCCGAACCAGATCAACAATGTCCTCTGCTTCCCGTTCATTTTCCGAGGCGCGCTGGATTGCGGCGCGACGACGATCAATGAGGAGATGAAGATCGCCACGGTGCGCGCGATCGCGGAGCTGGCCCATGCCGAAATTCCGGAGGCCGTCGCCAACGCCTATGGCGGCGCCGGCCTGCGCTTCGGGCGTGACTATCTCATTCCGACGCCTTTCGATCCGCGCCTTATCGAAATCGTCGCGCCGGCCGTGGCGAAAGCCGCGGCGGACTCGGGCGTGGCGCGCCGGCCGATCGCCGATCTGGCGGCCTATCGCGAAAAGCTCGGGCGGTTCGTCAACCTGTCCGGCAATGCGATGCGGCCGGTGTTCGCGCTCGCCAAGAAGCGCCCCCGGTCGGTGATCTATGCCGAGGGCGAGGACGAGCGCATTCTTCGGGCCGCGCAGGTGGTAGTGGACGAGGGCGTTGCGCGGCCTTTGCTGATCGGCAGGCCCGAGGCGATCCGGCAACGCATCGAGGATTTCGGCTTGCGCCTGAAGCTGGGCGTTAATTGTGATCTGGCCGATCCCAACGATCCGGACGTCTATCGGCCTGCGGCACAGGACTATTACGCCACGCACAGCCGGCGCGGCGTATCGAACGCCTCCGCCCGCGGCCAGATGCGCGCTGGCGGCGCCTTGCTGGCGGCGACCCTGCTGCGGCTGAGTAAGGCCGACGCCATGCTCTGCGGCGTCACCGGGCGCACCTCGGATCATCTGGACGTCATCCGCGACGTCATCGGACTGCGCGAAGGCGTTCGGACGCTCGGCGTCATGCAGATGCTGATGCTGCAGGAGCGCCAGCTCTTCATCTGCGACACCCATGTCAACGAAAACCCTTCCGCCGAACAGATCGCGGAGATCGCCATCATGGCCGCCGAAACGGTGCGCCGTTTCGGCCAGACCGCGCGGGTCGCTCTGCTGTCGCATTCGAGTTTCGGCAGCTCGAACGCGACGAGCGCGGCCAAGATGCGCCACGCCCGGGAAATCGTGCTGTCGCGCGAGCCGACGCTGATGATTGAAGGCGAGATGCGCGGCGACGCCGCCCTGTCGCCGGCCATTCTCGACAACGCCATGCCGGAATCGGACTTCGAGGGGCCGGCGAATATTCTGGTCATGCCGAACATCGAAGCGGCCAATATTTCTTATAATTTGCTTCGGGTCGCGTCCGGAAACGGCATAACCGTCGGCGGCATATTGATGGGCGCGGCGAAACCGGCTCATATCCTGACGCCTTCGGCCACAGTCCGCCGCATCGTGAACATGACCGCGCTCGCTGTCGCCGATACCGCAGCCCAGGAAACGTCGCTATCGCCCGTCGCCGCCACACTGGTTCCGGCGTGAGCGACGCGAGCCATCATCGGAGCGCAACATGACCGACGCAGGACCGCGTTTGGAACACGGCCATCGTGTCGTCATCGTCGGCGGCGGCGCCGGCGGCCTCGAACTTGCGACGAGGCTCGGCGACAAGTTCGGACGCAGCGGCGTCCTCGACGTTTCGCTGATCGAGCGAAGCCGCACCCATGTCTGGAAGCCGAAACTTCACGAAATCGCGGCGGGCAGCATGGACATGTCGGCGCATGAGGTGAACTATCTCGCCCATTCGCACTGGCATGGCTTCCATTATCGCATCGGCGAGATGATCGGCCTCGACCGCGCGCGACGCGAGGTTCATGTGGCGCCCTATCTGGATTCGGAGGGCAGGGAGGTCACGCCGGAACGCTCCTTCGGCTATGACACGCTGGTGATCGCGATCGGCAGCCAGAGCAATGATTTCGGCACGCCGGGCGTGAAGGAATTCGGCATGAAGCTGGAAAGCCAGGACGACGCGGCGAAATTCCACGAAGCCATGGTCAACGCCTGCATCCGCGCCCATGCCCAGCAGACGCCCCTGCGCCCGGAGCAGCTGAAGGTTGCGATCATCGGCGCCGGGGCGACCGGCGTTGAACTCGCGGCGGAACTGCATCGGACGACGCGCGAGGTCGTCGCCTATGGCCTCGACCGGGTGGATCCGGACAAGGACCTCAAGGTCACGCTGCTGGAGGCGGCGGACCGCATTCTGCCGTCGCTGCCGCCGCGTCTGTCGGCGGCGTCGGAAGAATTGCTGGCCGGCCTCGGCGTGCAGGTTCTGACTCGCGCCAAGGTCGCGCAGGTGTTGCGCGATGGCGTCGAGCTGGACGACGGGCGCGTCATTCCGGCGGAACTCGTGGTTTGGGCCGCCGGCGTCAAGGCGGCGGATTTCCTGAAGGATATCGACGGTCTCGAAACCAACCGCATCAACCAGCTGGTCGTCAGGCCGACTCTGCAAACGACGCGCGACGACAATATTTTCAGTTTCGGCGACTGCGCCGCCTGCCCATGGATTGGGCGCGACGCCATCGTGCCGCCGAGGGCGCAGGCCGCGCACCAGCAGGCCTCGCATCTCTACGCCCAGTTCAAGCGCATGCTTGCCGGCAAGCCGTTGCAGGATTTCCAATACCGCGACTTCGGCTCGCTCGTCTCATTGGGCGAATACAGCACGGTCGGCAACATGATGGGCGGCCTGATCGGCGGAAGCCTCATGGTCGAGGGACTGTTCGCGCGCATGATGTATCTGTCGCTCTACAAGATGCACGAGCTGGCGCTTCACGGCCCGGCCAAGGCGACTCTCGACACGATGGCGCGCATCATCACGCGGCGCACAGAGCCGCATGTGAAGCTGCATTGAAGCCCGGTGGCGGGGACATGGCGCGCCAGACCCGCGCCGCAAGTCCTTGCGACGAATGGCCCGCCCATAGACATCTTCTCCTCCCGAGAAACGCGCGCCATGATGGGGCTGCCAGGCCGCGCCGGACCCGTCGGCCTTGTCGCCCGGGAAGATATTGGATCATTCCGATGAGGAGCCCGCCGTCGTCCGTTTCCGCAGGCGCCGCCACCGCGCCCTGGGGTTCGACGCGGCGGCTTTGCCGGCGCGCGCTGTTCGCGGCGGCCAGCCTCGCGCTGGTGGCCCTCGCTGGCTGGCTCGGCTACGCGTTCGCCCTGCGCCTCGGGTTGCAGCGCCTCCACGAACTCGCCGTGCAGCGTCTCGAAGTGGAGGCGACCCGGCTCGACGGCGAGCTGGCGCGTTTCGAGTTCCTGCCCTCGCTGCTGGAGGCGTCGCCCAACATATTCCAGCTGCTCGACAACCCGGACAATGCGGATCTTCAGCGTTCGGCAAGCGTCTATCTCGAATCGATCAACGCCGTGGCGGGCGCCGCAAATCTCTATATCGTCGACGCCGCGGGCCTGACTCTGGCGGCCGCGGATTTCAACCAGCCCGGCACGCCGCTCGGCCGGAGCCTGTCCTTCCGTCCCTATGTCGTCGACGCGCTGGGGTCAGGCCGGGGGCGTTTCTTCGGCGTAGGCATCACCAGCGGGCGGCCCGGATATTACCAGTCCTACGCGTTGTCGGCAGGAGGGAAAACGCGCGGGGTGGCGGCGGTCAAGGTCAATCTCGATTCGATCGAACGCGGCTGGCAGGATGGCGTCGGCGATATTCTGCTCGTGGACGAGCATGACGTCGCCATATTGGTGTCGCGCGACGATTGGCGCTATCGCCCGATCCGGCCCTTGTCATTGCACGCGCTGGAGGAGATCGCCAAAGCGCGGCCCTATGGCGGCGCCGATCTGAAGCCGCTCGGATGGGTCGAGAAGGCCGAGGTCGGCGACAATTCGGCCCGCATTGTGACGGGTGACGGCCACGCCTTCATGACCAGCGCACGCAAAGTCAATGGCGGGGCGTGGCGTCTGATCGTTCTGGACGACGAAGCGGCGACCCGGCAAAAGGCGCTGCTCGTCGGCGGGCTGGCCGGGCTCAGCGCGGCGGTGCTGCTGCTGGCGCTGAAGATCGCGGACCAGCGCCGACGCGAAACTCGCCAGAAGCTGGCGAGCCGCGCCGCGCTGCAGGCGGCCAATGACATGCTCGAAATCAAGGTGCAGGAACGCACGGCGGCGCTTCGCGCGGCGCAGGGCGAACTGGTGCACGCCGGCAAGCTCGCAACACTCGGGCAGATGTCGGCGGGCATCGTTCATGAACTGAACCAGCCGCTCGCCGCGATCCAGACGACGGCGGACAACGCCGCCGTGCTGATGGAGCGGGGCCATTATGACGACGCCCGCGACAATGTCGCCCGCATCGGCGCCCTCATTCGCAGGATGGGGCGGCTGACCGGACAATTGCGGGTCTTCGCCTATAAGTCGGACGATCTGCTCGAAGAGGTCAATATCGACAAGGTTCTCCAGTCGTCGCTGTCTCTTCTGCGCGCGCGCATCAGGGACGCAGCGATAGAGGTGACCACATCGGTCGATCCCGGCCTGCTTGTTGTCGCCAACGAGGCGCGGCTGGAGCAGGTTTTCACCAATGTGCTCGCCAACGCCATCGACGCGGTCGAAACCGTCGAGGAAAAAGCCATCGACATTCGCGCCGCGCGGCAGGGCGGCGAAGGCGTCATCGTCATCGCCAACAACGGCCCCTGCGTTCCGCCCGACATGCTCCCGCGCCTGTTCGAGCCCTTCGTGACGTCGAAGCCGCCGGGCAAGGGGCTGGGGCTTGGCCTGATGCTTTGCGACCATATCGTTCGCTCCTTCGGCGGCAGGGTGACTGCGCGCAATCTCGCCCCGACAGGCGTCCAATTCGTGATTGAGATCCCTGTTCGCGACTCTGCGGAGGGCGTGTGATGATCGACCAGCTTTCGATCGGCGTGATTTATGTCGAGGACGACGACGACGTCCGCATCGGCGCCGTCCAGGCCCTCAAGCTTGCAGGAATCGACGTGCTGGCTTTTTCGTCCGCCGAACGGGCGGCGCCTTCAATCCGCGTGGACATGCCCTTCGTCGTCGTCTCCGATGTGCGCCTTGGCGGCAAGAGCGGGCTGGAGTTTCTGTCGAGCCTGCGCCGGACCGATCCCGAGCTTCCGGTCATTCTGGTCACGGCGCATGGCGATATTTCCATGGCTGTCGCGGCAATGCGGTCAGGGGCCTATGATTTCATCGAAAAGCCCTGCTCGTCGGAGCAGCTGGTCACGGTGGTGCGCCGCGCCGCCGAAAAGCGGCGGTTGACGCTGGAAGTCCGCGCGCTGCGATCCGAACTCGCCGACCAGCGCGGAATCGAGAAAACCCTGATCGGGCGCTCGCCGCAAATCCAGAAAGTCCGGCGGCTCATCTCGACCCTCGCGGCGGCGAGCGTCGATGTCATGATCTATGGCGAGACGGGAACGGGCAAGGATGTCGTCGCCAATTGTCTGCACAATCACAGCGCGAGACGGAGCGCCCATTATGTCGCCGTGAACTGCGGCGGACTCCCTGAGTCCCTCGTCGAGAGCGAATTGTTCGGCCATGAGGTCGGCGCCTTCACCGGCGCGATCCGCCAGAGGATCGGCAAGCTGGAATATGCCAATGGCGGCACGCTTTTTCTCGATGAGATCGAGAGCATGCCCTTGAGCGTGCAGGTGAAATTGCTGCGTGCGCTTCAGGAGCGCACGATCGAGCGGGTCGGCTCGAACAAGCCCATTCCGTTTGATTGCCGCATCGTCGCCGCGAGCAAGGCGGACCTGCTTCAGTTGAGCGAAAGGAAGCTGTTCCGCTCCGATCTCTATTACCGGCTCGGCGTCGCCTTTATCGAATTGCCGCCTTTGCGCGAACGCCGCGAGGACATCACGCTGCTGTTCGAACATTTCACGCTGGAAGCGGCGCGACGGTTCGAATGCGACGCGCCCATTGCCGATGAAAAGCTGGTCTCGCGGCTGCTGTCCTATGCCTGGCCGGGAAATGTCCGCGAGCTTCGCAATGTCGCCGACCGCTTCGTGCTCGGCGTCCTGAACGACACGATGATCGGGACCCCGGAACTCGGAGCGGCCGATCATTCCCTGCCGCGCCAGCTCGAAACGGTCGAGCGGGCGATCGTGGAAGACGCCTTGCGGAGAAAGAAAGGCGATATCAACGCGGCGGCGACGCTCCTGAGCGTCCCCAAGCAAACCCTCTACGACAAGATCAAACGGCTCTCGATCGACGTTGAGGCGATCAGGGGGCATGCGGGGTGAGGGGCGCCCGTCGTGCGGCAGTCTGGCGGGACGCCGTCGCCACGCAGCGGATAGCCGCGGCGGCGGCCCGCCGGTCGCCGCCGAAGCTCATTCTTCCCCAAATCTTATGTTACCGGTAGTATGTCAGCGTGCTTCAACGTGGAAGCGATCAGCTGTAAACTCGACTCGTACTGGGCAGGACGCTGCGAATACGCTCGCCTTCGACCCACGTGAAAGCGGCGGCGTCGTCAGCCACCTGGATCTCCTGCTCAACGATCAATTGATCGCAAAGCATGACGCAAATCGCGTCGATGGGCGCGGTCGTGTCGTTTTCCTCGGTCATGCGGTCGATGGAGATTTCGCCCATTTCCTCGCCGTCGACCATGTGGATGATGAAGACTTCCTCGTGGCCGGGAATGCCATGGGCGTTCACCCGGAAGGTTTCCCCCTTGTATTGAAATTCACGGATCATCTCTCTGGTCCCTACAGCGCGTTATTCAATTCGGCCTTCACGGCCGTTTTACGAGGCGCGACGGTCGATGCCCTCTCTCAGCGCGCCAAGACCAGAGATTTAACATGATCGAGGGGAAAACGGATGACCAAAGCTTTGGCATGGCGATGGCGCGCGGGCGTGTCGGAATCCCGTCAAGGACGCCGCAGACGGGTGATTAATTGGCGAGCAGTTGAGCGGTCGTTTACCCGGCGCCAGCAGCGATACAATGCGCGCTCGGAAGGTGGTCACATAGATGTGAAGTCTTGTCGGTCGATATTCGTTTGCGCTGGCAAAACCCGATTTTATGCTCGACGCCCTTCGGGGAGCGAATTCGTGCAGGCGACAATGACGGCCGCGTTTTTTGTGACGAGCGATCTCGATCTCGCGCTGACGAGAGTCGCGGAGGGCCGCCCCGTGCTCTATTGCGGCCCGCATCAGGGCGTGTTCCGCTTCGAAAGCGTCAAGGCCGTCGCGCTGAGGCGCTTTCGCGCCTCACCCCGGCGCGGCCTGCTCGGCCTGCCCGAGGGCCAGGAAGCCGCCTTCCGCAGATTCCTCGCTGGCGTGTGAGGGGCGGTCCTCTCGTCGTCGCGAGCGCGCGCTGAGGAGGATACGCGGGGCAGGGCCGTCGATCTCACTGTCCGGCTATCAAATAGCGCAATTCATTATCAATTCATCGTAATTCCGCAGGAATATTGGCACGTGAGTCGAGTGTTCAGAATTCAAATTGTATTTGCGTTGCGGTTTTCATGCCACCTTTGTCCTCCGTTTCAATGATCCGATTCAAATCAATGACTGAATTGGCGGAGCGAAAGAGTCTATACGAGGAGGAAGTGGGGTGGCTAAGGACGAACCGATTTACAAGTGTGATTGCCTCGTCGATCAAACGAATCGCAGTCGGCCCATCAGTTAATTCGTTGCCCCGTCGTCGCATTAGTTCGCCAACGACGAATAGGACGTGAAAATGGCCTTCGATAAGCCAACTTTCATCATACGAACTTCGGTTTATCCCCTTCTGAATAGTAATGGCGATCTGCCTTCGGCGTTCAATAATCTCGTGGCAATGGTGTGCAGCAATTATCAATTCAGCCGTAGTTAGGTTGGGATCGAACGCTTCGTTGAAGAGTTCATCGAATACGTCCTGCGAATCTGTTTTTGCCTTTGTTGGAAGCCCACGCGCATAGGATAAAAGCAACTGCCCTGCGCGCGCCGCATCAATCACTTTTAGTGAATCGTCTTTTGACTCTTCTCCTCGCTTTCTCCGGTAAAAATACCCAAGATTATTCAGCGTCGCTGCGATTTTTTCTTGAATCGGTTCGAAGGCCCGCAAATCTCTTCCAAAAATACGGCTCTGAGTGTTGCTGGAAATCGCGATTTGCTCGATAAAGTTCCTATCAGTTGATACAATTAGCTTTATGATAATGGAGCCCTGCAATGTATTCAACGGCTCGTTGCCGACGGCATGGATTACTTTTGCTGTCTGCCCTCCATTGACGATTTTAGGATTAACAAGTGTGATGGGGAAACAACCATTAACATTTCCGATAAGTTGATCGCAAATTATAACGGCACCATTATTCATAAACCAAAACTGTTCATATTTGCTGTTAAAAAGAGAATTACGTATTTCTTTGTTGACGGGGTTTTCCAGGCTAAGGAAATAGCGAACATTATCGGCGATTAGACGCTCGTCGAAGACAGCTTTGTCTCCCATATGAAGGAAATGAAAAAAATCGGTGAGTGCAACGGAAAATAAAAACCCTTCGTGTCCACCTTCAACATGTTTGGCAATCGAATTTCCGAGTGGAAGAAGCTTTTTTCGAAATTTTGGCTGAACGGATCGAACAACACCATGGGCGAGTTCATAAAGGCCATGCTCGATCAAATTGATCTGGTGCCGTTCAAGCGCCGCCGTTAGCCGGACACGCTCAGCATGTGCCAATGTAAGCTGGTTTGAGAAAAGCCGCACAGTAATTCTGTAGCCTTCTCCGGATCCAACCAACTCCCAGATTTCGCGTATTTTTGTGGCTAAGGCGGCATTTGCCGCAAGAAGCAACTCATCACGGTGGTGCAGAAGGTCATCTATGAATGAAATTAGCTTATCAATTTCATCGCCGGGGAAGTTGTTTTTTGTTTTTTTGAAATTTGCGACGCATTTACAAGAGCAAATATTGATTACACGATTATCATCGTCAATATATATTATATCTACTCCGCGATCATGACCGCCATCGACGACGACGCTCATGACTTGATCTCGAGGGACGCTGAAAATCGTTTCAGTTACATATCTAGCGAATGCAACACCTCTAGTAGTGCTGAATTCCAAATGCGATTTTATCCCGCTCTCAACGAGTCCAAAGTCAACAAGGGATGGACTGCTCGATGAGGAGACCAATTTTACGGTCAAGTGAAACCCCTTTATATCGTCTTGGTCGGCTTAATGCATCGTTGTCGGCCTAGGTTGTAACACGGGCGGATCGTTCTGCCCGTGTTCTTCTCGTGTGAAAATTTCTACTCGGCAACCAATTGGTTCAGCTGCACCCGGTCGTGCTGCCGCACGTATCGCACTTCAAGCACGTCCCATTCCGTACGAGCGTGAAATTCGCGCATTCCGGGCAGGCTTCGCCGATATAGCCTTTCATGCGGGCTTCGGCGCGGCGGTCGAGGGCTTCGTCGGGCAGTTTTACCGGGGGCGTCCAGGTCAGCGTGTCGAGCAGGCTCGGCGCGGTCGGCTCCGCGAGGGCGTCGCTCTTCAGGGCCGTCGCGCCGACGCTCACCGCCGCCACGGTCGGCGTCCTGGCCGGTTCCGCCGGGCTGGTCGTCTGCACCAGCATCAGCTTGTCGGTCTTGCCGCGCACGAGGCCGCGCGACACGAATTTCGACGTTGTCGAAGGCTGGCCGGACTGCGGCGGGCGGCCCTGCTCGTCGCCCGTGCCCATCGCGGTATGGCCGATGTCGGAGGGGTCGACATGGGCGAGATCGTTGCGGCCGAGATAGGAGATCGCCAGTTCGCGGAACACATAGTCGAGGATCGACGTGGCGTTCTTGATCGCGTCATTGCCCTGCACGAAGCCCGCCGGTTCAAAGCGGGTGAAGGTGAAGGCGTCGACATATTCCTCCAGCGGCACGCCATATTGCAGGCCCACCGAGATCGCGATGGCGAAATTGTTCATCAGGCTGCGGAAGGCGGCGCCTTCCTTGTGCATGTCGATGAAGATCTCGCCGATGCGGCCGTCCTGATATTCGCCGGTGCGCAGATAGACCTTGTGGCCGCCGACGACGGCTTTCTGGGTATAGCCCTTGCGGCGGTCGGGGAGCTTTTCGCGCTCGCGGCGGCGCTCGACGCGCTCGATGATGCGCTCGACGATGCGCTCCGCGACCTGGGTCGCGCGGGCGGGCTGGCTCTGGGCGATGAAGGCCTCGAAGGCGTCCTCGTCCTCCTCGTCGTCATCGGCGATGAGCTGGGAGTTGAGCGGCTGCGACAGTTTCGAGCCGTCGCGATAGAGCGCATTGGCCTTGAGCGCGAGGCGCCAGGACAGCAGATAGGCCGCCTTGCATTCCTCTACCGTCGCCTCGTTCGGCATGTTGATGGTCTTGGAGATCGCGCCCGAAATGAAGGGCTGCGCCGCCGCCATCATACGGATGTGGCTCTCGACCGAGAGATAGCGCTTGCCCGTGCGCCCGCACGGATTGGCGCAATCGAACACCGGCAGGTGCTCGACTTTTAGGTGCGGCGCGCCTTCCAGCGTCATCGCGCCGCAGACATGGACATTGGCGGCGTCGATCTCGGCCTTGCTGAAGCCGAGGAAGGGCAGCAGCTCGAAGGACGGGTCGTCGAGCTTCTCCGGCGGGACCTTGAGCGTGTTGACCAGGAATTCCGCGCCCAGAGCAAATTTGTTGAACACGAACTTGATGTCGAAGGCGCCGGCGAGCGTGTCATGCAGCTCGGCGAGCTTCTCGGGGGTGAAGCCCCGGGCGGCCAGCGTCGCCTCATTGACGCCGGGCGCCTGCTTCAGGCTGGCGTGGCCGACGGCATAGGCCTCGATCTCGGCAATCTGCGCCTCGCCATAGCCCAGAGCCCGCAAGCCTTCCGGCACGGCGCGGTTGATGATCTTGAAATAGCCGCCGCCGGCGAGCTTCTTGAACTTCACCAGGGCAAAGTCCGGCTCGATGCCGGTCGTGTCGCAATCCATCACCAGGCCGATCGTGCCGGTGGGGGCGACGACGGTGACCTGCGCATTGCGATAGCCGTGCTGCTGGCCAAGCTCCAGCGCCTTGTCCCAGGCCGCATGGGCGTGGGCGACGAGGGTCTGGTCGGGGCAGGAGGCGCCGTCGAGCGGCACCGGCGCCACGGCGAGCTGCTCATAGCCTTCGTTCAGGCCATAGGCGGCGCGGCGATGGTTGCGGATGACCCGCAGCATGGCTTCCGAATTTTCGCCATAACGGGCGAAGGCGCCGCGCTCGCCGGCCATTTCGGCCGAGGTCGCATAGCAGACGCCCGTCATGATCGCCGACAGCGCGCCGCAATAGGCGCGGCCCGCGGCGGAATCATAGGCGAGGCCCGACGACATCAGCAGCCCGCCGATATTGGCGAAGCCGAGGCCGAGCGTGCGGTAGTCATAGGAAAGCTGGGCGATCTCGCGCGAGGGGAACTGCGCCATCAGCACCGAGATTTCCAGCACGACGGTCCACAGCCGAACGGCGTGCTCATAGGCCTTGACGTCGAAGATCTTGGTCGTCGGATCGCGGAACTGCAACAGGTTCAGTGAGGCGAGATTGCAGGCCGTGTCGTCGAGGAACATATATTCCGAGCACGGATTGGAGGCGCGGATTTCTCCGCCCGCCGGGCAGGTGTGCCAGTCGTTGATGGTGGTGTGGAATTGCAGGCCGGGATCGGCCGAGGCCCAGGCGGCATAGCCGATTTTATCCCAGAGCGCCTGCGCGGAAAGAGTCTTGGCGACGGAGCCGTCGGTGCGGCGCGTCAGCTTCCAGTCGCCGTCCTGCTCAACAGCCCGCAAGAAGCCATCGGTAATGCGGACGGAATTATTGGAGTTCTGGCCGGAGACGGTGAGATAGGCCTCGGAATCCCAGTCTGTATTAAATTCGGCGATGTCGAAATCGCGGAAACCCTGCCGGGCGTATTGAATGACGCGCTTGATGAAGGAATCGGGCGCCTGGGCGCGGCGGGCGAGCTTGATCTCGCGCTTCAGGGCCGGGTTCTTCTCGGGGTCGAAGCAATCGTCGCCGCTGCCGTCGCAATTCACGGCGGCCTTGAACACGGCCTTCATGTGCTTGCGCAGGATCTTCGATCCGGCGACGAGGGCCGCGACCTTTTCCTCTTCCCGCACCTTCCAGTCGATGAAGGATTCGATATCCGGATGGTCGGCGTCCACCACCACCATCTTGGCGGCGCGGCGGGTCGTGCCGCCCGATTTGATGGCGCCCGCGGCGCGGTCGCCGATCTTCAGGAAGGACATCAGGCCGGAGGACTTGCCGCCGCCCGAAAGACGCTCGTTCTCACCGCGCAGTGAGGAGAAATTGGCGCCCGTGCCGGAGCCGTACTTGAACAGGCGCGCCTCGCGCACCCACAGGTCCATGATGCCGCCTTCATTGACGAGATCGTCTCGGACGGACTGGATGAAGCAGGCGTGCGGCTGCGGATGCTCATAGGCCGAATTGGAGGCCGTCAGCTCGCCGGTCTGGTAATCGACATAAAAATGCCCCTGGCCGGGGCCATCGACGCCATAGGCCCAGTGCAGGCCGGTGTTGAACCATTGCGGCGAATTGGGCGCGGCGATCTGGCGCGCCAGCATGAAGCGCATCTCGTCATAAAAGGCGCGGGCGTCTTCCTCGCCGTCGAAATAGCCGCCCTTGAAGCCCCAATAGGTCCAGGCGCCGGCGAGACGGTCGAACACCTGCTTGGCGGAGATTTCGCCGACGACGCGCTCTTTTTCCGGCAGCAGGGCGAGGGCGTCTTCGTCCGGGACCGAGCGCCACAGGAAGGAGGGGACGGCGTTTTCCTCGACCCGCTTCAGGCGGGCCGGAACGCCGGCCTTGCGGAAATATTTCTGCGCGAGCACGTCGCTGGCGACCTGGCTCCAGGCGGCCGGGACCTCGATCCCGCTCTGGGCGAATACGGTCGAGCCGTCGGGATTGCGGATTTCGCTCTTGGTCTGTCGGAACTCAATGTCCTGATAAGGCGATTGATCCGCTTTCGTATAATGCCGTTCGATCCGCATGTTCCGCCCCCCGATTGCGCCCTCGCAGCGCGCGTCTTCTCAACGTCGGTCCTCTGCGCCGAGGCGGAAGCGCCGCATGCGTCAGGGGGCGGGGAAAAGGCTTCCCAGCCAGGCCAGACGAACGCGGCAAACGACACGCCAAGGAATGAAAGCAGCGCAA
This sequence comes from Rhodoblastus sp. 17X3, assembly GCF_030056575.1. Classification (GTDB taxonomy): domain Bacteria; phylum Pseudomonadota; class Alphaproteobacteria; order Rhizobiales; family Beijerinckiaceae; genus Rhodoblastus. The sequence continues at coordinate 14,087 of NZ_JASHHX010000018.1, forward strand.
GACCGCCGCCCTAAAGGAGCGCGCGTCCGTCACATCCCGGCGCGTCGCCGCCATTTCCGCTGAACCCGCGAGGCTGGAACCGGTTGCGCCGATTCTTCAACCCGTGGGGAGCGCTGGCTGCGTCGCCGGGATGATTGAAGCTAACGCCGGCGCTAGTGAGGCGTCAAGATATAGTGTTGGATTTTACGCATCCCACTACAATTTGGGGATTCTGGGGACAAGTTCAATAAATTCTTAAGAAAATTTTGCATTTTGCCGCGACTTGGCCTAGCGGCCTCACAGTCCCAGCCAGGGCTGGAGAATCGGCAGAATCACGCTGGTCAGGGCGCCGTTGAGCCCCATGGCGATTCCAGCGAAGGCGCCCGCTGTCGAATCGATGTGAAAGGCGCGGGCTGCGCCGACGCCGTGCGAGGCGAGCCCGGCGGCCATGCCGATGGCGGCGGGGTCCTTGATTCGCAGCAGCTTCATCAGTGGCGAGAGAATCATCGCGCCGAAAATGCCAGTCGCCATGACCAGGGCGGTGGTGAGGAACGGCGCGCCGCCAAGTCGCTCCGACAAGCCCATGGCGATGGGCGAGGTCACGGATTTCGGCGCCAGAGACGCCGCGATCTCATGCGAGGCGCCGAGCAGCTTGGCGATAGCCACTACGCTGACGATCGCCACCACAGAGCCAACGCAGAGCGAGGCGGCGATTGGCAGGGCGGTCGCGCGCACGCGCTCGAAGTTCCGGTAGAGCGGCACGGCGAGGGCGACGGTGGCCGGGCCGAGCAGGAAATGGATGAATTGCGCCCCGGCGAAATAGGTCTCGTAATTGGTCCCGGTCGCCTTGAGCGCGACAATGATGAAAATCGTGGCCAGAGCGACCAGATTGACCGCCGGATGGCGGTTGAACGCCACCGAAATGTGGTCTGCGACGATAAAGGCGAGGAGGGTCAGCGTCAGCCACGAGAGCGGGCTGGTCGACAGATAGACCCAGACTTCGGGATGGGGCGCGAGCAGCGCGGGAATGGGAATCATGACTTGGCGCCGGCGAGCAGGCGGAAGGTGAGGGCCGTCGCGGCCATGGCCAGCGCCGTGGAGATGGAAAGGGCCAGGACAAGTGTCAGCGCATTGGCGACGAGCAGGTCGAAATAGCGCATCAGGCCGACCGAAGCGGGCACGAACAGCAGGGACAAATGGCCAAGCAGTCCATCGGCGGCGGCGCCAAGCTGTTTGGGAACGTCCGCGTTGTTCCCGCCGCCCTTGCCGCTGCCGCCGCCGCGCGCCACGAGGGCCGCGAAAAGCAGGAACATGCCGAGCACGGGGCCGGGCAGGGGCAGGGCGAAGGCGCGGACGATGAACTCGCCCAGCAACTGGCAGCCGAATATGCCGGCGAAAGCGGCGATCATTTTTCCCTCCGGGGCGGAATCAGATTTTGCTTGGGGACGCGCCACTCTAGAACAATGAACGACTGGACAGAAGCGCCCGACGCGGCCATAGTCCGCCGCGATCGGAGTCAGGCCGGACTGAAACGGGATTTAGCGCGATGAAATGGCTCGTCCAAACATTCACCTGGTGGAATGAGCAGTCGCTCGGAACGCGGCTGCACACTTGGCGGCATGGCGAGCGCGTCGGCGAAGACCAGTTCGGCAATGTCTATTACCGTTGGCGCGATGGCAAGATCGACCCGGCGCTCGGCTTCAACCGCCGTTGGGTGATCTTCAAGGGCGAGGCCGAAGGCTCCAAGATTCCGCCCGGCTGGTACGGCTGGCTCCACCACACGAGCGACGAACTTCCCGCCGAGGCGGATTACAAGCCGCGCGAGTGGGAGAAGCCCTACGCGCCCAACCAGACCGGCACGCCGAACGCCTGGCGGCCGCAGGGTTCGACCCTCTCCGCCGGCGCGCGGCCGCAGGCCACCGGCGATTATCAGGCCTGGTCGCCAGAGGCCTGATGCGCTTTTCCCGGTCCTTCGTCTCCCGGTCGTTTTTCTGCGCTCTGGGCGCGGCGCTGCTGGCCCCCGCAGGGGCGCGCGCGGATCAGGTGCGCCATCCCACCGCCATATTCGCCGGACTCGACAAGATCACCGGCCGCATCATTTCCTTCGACGTCGCGATCGACGAGACGGTGCAATTCGGCACGCTCCAGATCACGCCCAGGGTCTGCCTGACGCGGCCGCAGACCGAGGCGCCGTTGACGGAGGGTTTCGTCGAGGTGGACGAGATCGACGCCGCCCGGACCTCGAAGCGGATCTTTTCCGGCTGGATGTTCGCCGCCAGCCCCGGCCTGCACGGCGTCGAGCATCCGGTGTATGACGTCTGGCTGAAGGATTGCAAAGGCGGCGTCGATGTCACGGCCTCGCCGGCCAACGCCCAGCCCAATCCCAATGCGCCGCCGCCCGCCAACGCCTCGCCGGCGAAAGACGGCGCCGCCGCGAAAAAGCCCCGGCGCACGATCGAGCCGCAGGAACCGGTCGAACCGACCATGGATAGTCTGCCGCCGACCAATTCTGACGCGCCGCCGCCGGCCGACGATCGCCCGACCAATGCTCCGGCCAATGGGAATGGTTCGCCGGACGGCCTTGGCGCCCCGATCGAAGTGGGACCGCCGCCCGGAGCTCCGAGGACGAGGGCGCCCGCCAATGACCAGAGCGCGCCCGCCGCGCCCGATCAGGGCTTTGGCGCCCCCGGCGACGCCCCGCCGCCGCCCGCGCCCAAGCCGCCGAAGCCGAAGCGCAAGCCGCCCATCGACCCGAACGCCGCGCCCCCGGCCGGCGGAACCGCCGCGCCGGCGGCCCCCTCTGCGGCTCCGGCGCCGCAGCCGCCGCAGCAAAAGCCGTCGGGCCCGCAGGAGCTGCTGGAGAAAATTCCGTTCTTCCGCTAGCGATGGGCGGCGCTCAGGTGCCGTTGCGCACGAGAGCGAGCACCTTCCCGGGCGGCAAGAGCGGGTCAAGCCGCGTGAAATCGCCCTGGATCTTCAAGGCGGCTTCGAGCTTGTGGCGATATTCGTCGCGGGAAATTTCCACCGCGCCAAGGCTCTCCAGATGCGGCGTGATGAATTGCGCGTCGAGCAGCGTGAAGCCCCCCCGACGCAGCCGCGCGACCAGATAGGCGAGGCAGACCTTTGAGGCGTCCGTGACGCGGTGGAACATGCTTTCGCCGAAAAAGGCGCCTCCGAGCGCCAGGCCATAAAGCCCGCCCACCAGTTCGCCCTCGCGCCAGGCCTCGATCGTGTGGACGAATCCCAGTTCGAACAATTGCCCGAACAACTGGGCGATCGTGGCGTTGATCCAGGTGTTTTCACGACCCGGGCGGCTTTCCGCGCAACCGGCCAGCACGCCGTTGAAATCCTGGTCGATACGGATCTCGAATTTCTTCGCGCGAATCGTCTTGGCGAGGCTTTTCGAGACGATCAACCCATCCAGCGGGAACACGCCGCGCTCTTTGGGGTCGAACCAGAACAACGCGTCGTCCCCGGCGTCCTCAGCCATGGGAAACAAGCCCGCGGCATAGGCGCGCAGGAGAATGCGCGGTGTGATCGGTTCGGACTTGGGCTGGCGCGGGCGCATGGCTTATTCTCGTACTCGACCGCCGCCGCGACAAGCTTGATTTCGCAGACGGAAACAATGCCAAAGGCTTATTTCACATGTTACAGGCGGCGCCGCTGGTCCCGCCCACCTTGCCTGTGCCGCAGCGGAGGCCGCCGCCACTGGTCGCGCGGCGGATTGGCGTCCGCAACAAGCTTTCTACCTGGCCGCGCGAGGCCTTCGAGGCGCCAGTCTGGCGCTCGCGCCTTTTTGCGCCGACGTGCTGTTGGTCAGCGATCCCGCCGGGGCGCGCCATGCGCGCAACGAGGCGGCGGAGAAATACCGTCGCATTTCCAGGCCCGCTATCGCATCGCCCTCATCGATGACAAGCCTGTTCTGCCGATTGGAACTGCGACGATTTCGCCCAGCCGCGAGCCGCTGTTCCGGCTGGAGCGGGCCTGATCGGTGCGGTCAGTTCGTCTTGATGATGTGGCCGTCGAGGAAGATGAGCTTGTCGGCGCCGTCGGCGCGCCAATAGACATAGGCGTCGGGCTGGCCCCAGCTCGGGCTCAGCCATCGGGCGCCCAGAACGCTCTCGTCATTGGGGCAGGGCGCGAACAGCGCGAAGCCTTCCAGTTTCAGCCGCGCTTCCAGCGCTCCGGCGTCGGAGCCGAGTGGGAAATTCTTGCGCAAGACCTCGCCGAGCGCGGCGGGCGGGCGAACGCCCTGTTTCCGGCGGGCGTCCTGTTCATAAAGCGAGCGCGCCGGACAGGGCGCGCCGCGCAGCCCGTCGTCGGGAAGGCCCGCGATCAGCGCGGGAACCGGCGTGTTCGCCGTTCGGAACAGCCAGAAGGCTGCGCCGGCCAGCGCGACAATTGCGACGAGGGTCGCGATCAGGCGCACTCAGGTTTCCGGGTCGTCCATGCCGCCGGCGGCAAGGAAATGCTCCAGCCAATGGATGTCATAGGCGCCGTCCTGAATGTCGGCGTTGCGCACCAGGGTGCGGAACAGGGGCAGGGTCGTGTCGATGCCGTCGACGATGAATTCATCCAGCGCGCGGCGCAGGCGCATCAGAGCCTCGATGCGGGTGCGGCCCTGCACGATCAGCTTGCCGAGCAGCGAATCGTAATAGGGTGGGATCGTATAACCCTGATAGACCGCCGAATCGACGCGGACGCCGACGCCGCCGGGAGGGTGAAAATAGAGGATCTTGCCGGGCGAGGGCCGGAACGTGACCGGATTCTCGGCGTTGATGCGGCATTCGATGGCGTGGCCACGCAATTCGAGATCGGACTGTGTGAAGCTGAGCGGCGCGCCCGCCGCGATCTTGATCTGCTCCACCAGCAGGTCCAGCCCGGAGATCATCTCGGTAATGGGATGCTCGACCTGGATGCGCGTGTTCATTTCAATGAAATAGAACTCGCCGTTCTCGTAAAGGAATTCAATGGTGCCGGCGCCGGAATAGGAAAGCTTGCGCATCGCCTCGGCGCAGATTTCGCCGATGCGGTTGCGTTCGTCCTGGTTCAGCGCGGGCGAGGGGGTCTCTTCCAGCACCTTCTGGTGGCGTCGCTGCAATGAACAGTCGCGCTCGCCGATGTGCACCGCATTGCCCCGGCCGTCGCCGAGAATCTGAATCTCGATATGGCGCGGTTTTTCGAGATATTTCTCGAGATAGACCGCGTCGTCGCCGAAGGCCGCCTTGGCCTCCGTGCGGGCGACCGAAAGCGCATCGGGCAGATCGACAGCCGTGCGCGCGACCTTCATGCCGCGGCCGCCGCCGCCGGCGGCCGCCTTGACCAGCACCGGAAAGCCGATCTCCAGCGCGACCTTCATGGCCTCGTCGTCGTCGGTCACGCCGCCTTCCGAACCGGGCACGCAGGGAATGCCGAGCGCCCGCGCGGTGCGCTTGGCCTCGATCTTGTCGCCCATGATGCGGATATGCTCGGCCTTGGGGCCGATGAAGGCGATGCCGTGATCGGCGAGGATTTCGGCGAATTTGGCGTTTTCCGACAGGAAGCCGTAGCCGGGATGGACGGCGTCGGCTCCCGTGATCTCGCAGGCCGCCAACAGGGCAGGAATGTTGAGATAGGAATCGCGCGCGGCGGGCGGGCCAATGCACACCGATTCGTTGGCCAGCTTGACATGCATGGCTTCCGCATCGGCGGTGGAATGCACCGCGACGGTGGCGATGCCCAGCTCCTTCGCCGCGCGAAGGATACGAAGGGCGATTTCGCCGCGATTCGCGATCAGGATCTTTTCGAACATCTTGTTCTCATTTTTTACGCCGCCGCCGAGGAGATTTCCGCGAATCCCTGCCCCTGTTCCGATGCGGGCGCGCCGCCAGCATCCTGGCCGCGCGCGGCTGTCAGGAAATGACGAGCAGCGGCTGGTTATATTCGACCGGCTGCGCGTCTTCGATCAGAATGGCGGTGATGGCGCCCGACTTGTGCGCGACAATGTCGTTGAAGGTCTTCATGGCCTCGATCAACAGGACCTTCTGCCCGGCAGTGACATGGGTGCCGATTTCGATGAAGGGCTTCGAATCCGGGCTCGGCCGCAGATAGGCGGTGCCAACCATCGGCGATTTGAGCGCGTCGGCGTTGTCCGCGAGCGCGACGGGCGCCTCGGCTGGCGCGGCAACTGGATGGGCCGCAACCGCGGCCGGCGTCGCGAGGGGCGCAGGCGCCGTCGCATAAACGGGAGCGGGCGCCGTGGCCTGACGCGCCACGCGAATGCGCAGATCGCCTTTTTCGACCTCGATTTCGGTGAGGTCGGTTTCGCTCAGCAAGGTCGCTATTTCGCGGACGAGTTTCGCGTCGATCTTCTCGCCGGTCTCGCCGGAACGGGCGGGCTTGATGGCGGAGGAGCTGGTTCTACTCATTCTTAATCGGCCTTGGCTATGGGGCGGGTTCGGATTTCTGGCGCCCAATCCGAAGCGCCGTCTCGGGCGGCCTCGGCGCGGGTCGGCCGGCCCCTGTTTCTATTCCTGGTTTCGATTCGCAGCTTCATTTCGAAAATTGTGACGATTCTCAGCGTCCGGTCATAAGCTTTTTAGCATGGCTTTGAAAGAGTCATCGTTTCGGCGCCTTCTTGGCCATAAATATCCCCATATTTCGGCGCGGCTTGTTTTTGCCGATGCGGCGCACTAGGTTTGCCGCAACACGCGCGATCCCTCGCGTTCAATCGGGTTTCGAAAGGTTTGTGGTCATGGGCAGTTTCTCCTTGCCCCATCTGCTGCTGCTGGGTGTCGTGGTGCTCATCCTTTTCGGCGGCAAGGGCAAAATCTCCGAAATCATGGGCGACGTCGCGAAGGGCATCAAGTCCTTCAAGAAGGGGCTGTCCGACGAGGAGGCCCCGGCCAAGCCCGGGGAGCCGCCGCGCACGATCGAGCACCAGACGCCGGCGACCGTCGACGCCCAGCGCGACGCCAACAAGGTCGGCTGAGCCGTAGCGTCCTTGAGGCCGGTTCTTGAGGCGAACTCTCGGAAAATCGTGTCAAACATTTGATTTGACGGTCACTTACCCCTGAGCGATCGGCAGGCGCCGCGCGATTGCCAGAGAGGGCTCGATGTTCGATTTCGATGTGGGCAAGCTACTGCTGATCGGCGTCGTGGCCCTGATTTTCATTCCGCCCAAGGACCTTCCCAACGCCCTGCGGCAGCTTGGCCGCATCATCGGGCAGGCGCGGCGCATGGCTTCTGATTTCCAGGGCCAGTTCAGCGAGGCCCTCCGCGAGGCGGAGCTGTCGCAAATCAAGGACGAATTGCACAATCTCAAGCAGAAGGCCTCCGTCGAGGACGCTTTCTCACATGTCGCCGACATGCTGGAGACCAAGGTCGAGACGCCGGCGGCGACGGAAGCGACCGGACCTGAGTCGCCGGCAATCGAGGCGGCTTCGCCGGAACCGGCTCACACCCCAGCGCCGGTTCCCATGCCCCAGCCCGCGCCTTTGCCTGAGCCCTTGCCCGAACCGTCGCCTTTGCCCGAAGCTTCCAAGCCTGGCCAGGGGAGCGCGCCATGACGCAGGCGGACATCGACTCCACCAAGGCGCCGCTCATCGAGCATCTGGTCGAATTGCGCGCGCGGCTGATCAAGGCGCTGCTCGCCTTCCTCGTCGCCTTCGCCTTCTGCTTCTATTTCTCACACGACATCTACAACATCCTGCTGGGGCCTTATGTCTCTGTGGTCGGGGCCGAAAACGCCAAGCTGATCGCGACCCATTTCCTCGAGCAGTTCTTCACCCAGCTCAAATTATCGATGTTTGGCGCGGCCTTCATCGCTTTTCCGATCATCGCCCTGCAGATCTACAAATTCGTCGCGCCGGGGCTTTATTCTCACGAGCGGCAGGCCTTCGCGCCTTATCTGCTGGCGACGCCGGCCTTCTTTTTCCTGGGCGCGCTGCTGGTCTATTACATGGTCATGCCCTTTCTCATCCGCTTCTCGGTGAGCTTCCAGCAACTCGGCGTGAAGGGCGAGGCGACGATCGAACTGCTGCCCAAGGTCAGCGAATATCTCTCGCTGATCATGACTCTGATCTTCGCCTTCGGCGCTGCGTTCCAGCTTCCCGTGATTCTTACGCTGCTCGGCCATATCGGAATTATCGACCAGGCCTTCCTGCGGGAAAAGCGGCGTTACGCCATTGTCCTGATCACCGTGGTCGCGGCCATCCTGACCCCGCCGGACCTGATTTCCATGTGCGCCCTTGTCGTTCCGATGCTGCTTCTTTACGAAGGGGCGGTTTTCGTGGTGGGCCTGATCGAGAAAAATCGTCCCGCCTCCGCCGACTGATCTTTCTCGCTGGAATTTCGAGCCGCCCATGCACGACATCAAATCGATCCGCGACGACCGCGAGGGCTTTCGCGCCGATCTGCTGCGCCGCAAGCCTGACGAAATTGCCGCCGACGCGCTGCTGGACCGCCTGATCGCGCTGGACGACGCCCGCCGCGCCGCTATCGCCGAGGCGCAGAGCGCGCAGGAGCGCCGCAACGCCGCGTCGAAGGAAATCGGCGCCGCGATGAAGGCCAAGGACGCGGCCCTCGCCGACAGGCTCAAGCAGGAAGTCGCCGAGCTGAAAAGCTCGATGGGCGCGATCGAGGCCGAGGAACGCAATGCGATTCTGGCGCTGGAGACCGAACTCGCGGCCATCCCGAACCGGCCGCTGGCCGAGGTTCCGCCCGGCGCCGACGAGGACGACAATGTCGAATTGCGTTGCGTTGGCGGCAAGCCGGTCTTTCCGGAAGGCTTCAAGCCGAAGGAGCATTTCGAGATTGGCGAGGCGCTCGGCCTGATGGATTTCGAGGCGGCGGCCCGGCTTTCCGGCGCGCGTTTCGTGGTCCTCAAGGGCAAGCTGGCGCGGCTTGAGCGCGCGCTCGCCCAGTTCATGCTTGATCTCCACACGGACGAGCATGGCTATCAGGAGGTCGCGCCGCCCGTGCTGGTGCGCGACGCCGCCATGTTCGGCACGGCGCAATTGCCGAAATTCAAGGACGACCAGTTCGCCGCGCTGGGTCTGCTGGGCGTCGAAGGCCTGAAAGATGCGCTGGCTGGCGTCGAGGCCGTGGCCGAGGCGGGCGGCGATCTCGTGGCGCAGGTCGCGGCGACGCCCAGGGCGGATTCCTTCGAGACCGATCATTTCTGGCTCATTCCGACAGCGGAAGTGCCGCTGACCAATCTGGTCCGCGAGCAGATCCTCGACGAATCCGCGCTGCCGCTGCGCATGACGGCGGGCACGCTTTGCTTCCGCGCCGAGGCGGGCGCCGCGGGGCGCGACACGCGCGGCATCATCCGCCAGCATCAGTTTTCGAAGGTCGAACTGGTGTCCATCACCACGCCGGAACAATCCCTGGCCGAGCACGAGCGCATGACCGCCTGCGCCGAGGAAGTTCTGAAGCGGCTCGGGCTGCCCTATCGCGTCGTGGCGCTCTGCACGGGCGACATGGGGTTCGCCTCGCAGAAGACCTATGACATCGAGGTCTGGCTGCCGGGGCAGGACCGCTACCGCGAAATTTCCTCCTGCTCGGTCTGCGGCGATTTCCAGGCCCGGCGCATGAACGCGCGCTATCGCCCCACTGAGGGCAAAGGCACGCGCTTCGTCCATACGCTCAACGGTTCGGGCGTCGCGGTGGGCCGCGCTCTGGTGGCGGTGCTGGAGAATTATCAGAACCCGGACGGCTCGGTGAGCGTGCCGGAGGTTTTGCGGCCCTATATGGGCGGGCTGGAAAAGATTCTTCCCGCCTGAGCCGCGCAATGACTGTTTCCCGCGCCCGCCCGCATGATAAGGCGAGGCGGCGGGGTTTAGAATCGGGCGGGCGGACATGCGCATTCTCATCACCAATGACGACGGCATTCATGCGCCCGGGCTCAAAGTGCTGGAGCGCGTCGCCAAGGCCCTGTCCGACGACGTGGTGGTGGTGGCGCCGGAGACCGACCAGTCCGGCGTCGCGCATTCGCTTTCGCTGTCCGATCCGCTGCGCCTGCGCAAGATCACCGACCGCCATTACGCCGTGAAGGGCACGCCGACCGATTGCGTCATCATGGGCGTCCGAAAGCTGATGATTGACAATCCGCCCGATCTCGTGCTGTCCGGCGTCAACAAGGGCCAGAACGTCGCCGAGGACGTGACTTATTCCGGCACCATCGCGGGCGCGATGGAGGGCACGCTGCTCGGCATCCCCTCGATCGCCCTGTCGCAGTGCTATTCGCCGGACGGCGTATTCTGGGAATGCGCCGAGACCCATGCGCCCGGCCTGATTCGCAAGATCATGGCGCGGGGCCTGCCGACCGGCGTGCTGATGAACCTCAACTTTCCCGCCTGTGCGCCCGATCAGGTGCAGGGCGTTTCGCTGGCGCGTCAGGGGCGCCGCGAGCAGGAATTGATGAAGATCGAGGCGCGCTTCGACGGTCGCGGCAATCCCTATTACTGGATCGCCTTCGAACGGCCGACCTTTTTGCCGGGCGAAGGCACCGATCTCGAAGCCGTCGCCCAGAAGCGGATCTCGGCGACGCCGTTGCGGCTCGACCTGACGGACCGGCCGGCGCTCGATCATTTCGCAGAAACCTTCGTGTGAGGCGCTCATGGGGCCGCTTTCCGCCGCCTCTTCGGTGATTCTGGCTTCGGCGCAGGCGCGGGCGGAGGCCAAGGCGCAATTGCTGCTGCGGCTTCGGGCGCAGGGCTATGCCGACCTGCCGCTGCTGCGGGCCTTGGAGAGCGCGCCGCGCGAGAATTTCGTCGGCCCGGCCTATATTGATCTCGCCATGCGCGACGTCGCCGTGCCGCTCGCCTTCGGCCAGACCATGGAAGCCCCTTCCGCGCTCGCACGGATGATCGCGGCTTTGGCGCCGCGTCCCGACAGCCGCATCCTCGAAATCGGCGCCGGCTCGGGCTATTCGGCCAAGGCCTTGTCGCTGCTCGGGCGCGAGGTTGTGAGCCTGGAATGTTTCGAACGACTGGCGCAGGAGGCCCGCGCGCGGCTGGAGCGGCTTGGCGCGCGCAATGTCGCGGTCGTCTGGGCCGACGGTTTCGAGATCTCGCCGTCCTTGGGGCTGTTCGACCGCATTCTCATTCATGGCGCGTTGGAAGAGGTTCCGCCCAATCTGTCCGGGGCGCTGGGCGAGGGCGGCGTGCTGGTCGCGCCGCGCCGGGCGGCGGATCGCGGCGCCTGCGAGCTGATCCGCCAGACCCGCGCGGGCGGGGAGGGCGTGAGGACCGAGGTTCTTGGCCCCTGGCGCGCGCAGAACCTGTTGCGCGGCCTTTTTCCGAACCATTGAAACATTGGTCCGGCCGAGGCCAAGGCGCATTTTCAGAGGTCATTCATTGGCGCCTTGGCGTTAGGCCTAATCAAATCCTAATCGCGCCCTATTTTCTGAATATCGATTCATCTTAAACGCTCCTTTAACTCAGATTGTTTCTAATGCTCATGTTGGTTTCAGCGTGGGTGGGATGCGTGATGAGGGATAGGGTAAAATCTTCCGGAGGGGCGTTCCGGGTGGCCCTGATCGGCGTGGCCACGATCATGCTCGGCGGTTGCTCCGAGACCGGCCAGTTCGGCAATACATTCGGGTCTCCTTTCAGCAGCAGCAGTCTCCCGCGGCTCGACAAGACCCCGACAGGGTCGGTTACGACGGCGCCCGCGCCGCAGTCGTCGCAATTCGGCGACTTCTTCAAGGAAGCGTTCCGGCCATTCGACGACAATTCCGCCGCCCAGCCGGCGCGTCCGCCTTACGCCGCGCGTCCCGCCGCCGCGCAGGCTCCGATTGTTCAACGCCCCGTTCCGCCAGCGCCGATCGCCAGCGCGCCGCTCGCCGCGCCGAGCGCTCCATCCTTTTCCGCGCCGATCGCCGCCGCGCCCGTCTTCGCCCCCTCGGCTGCCAGGCCTGCGGCGATTGCGCGTTCCGCGCCGAACTCTGTCGGCGGCTGGACCTCGGAAGGCGGCACGCCCGTCGTCGTGGCTCAGGGCGAGAGCGCCGAAAACATCGCCCAGCGTTTTGGCGTGCCGACCGACGCGCTGCTGCAGCTGAACGGCTATTCCTCGCGCTCGCAGGTTCAGCCCGGCGCCCGGCTGGTGATCCCTGTCTATCGCGCCAATGGCGCGCGGACCGCCGCCGCGCCCGCCGTTTCAAGACCTGCGCCGCAAGCCGTCGCTGCGCCAGTTGCGCCGCGTCTCGCCAGCAAATCGCTGGTTGGCGAGGAGGTGGATCAGGTCAGGCGCGCCGCCCCGACGCTCGCAGCGCCCAAGCTCGACGCTGCGGCGCTTGCGGCCGACAAGCGCGCCAAGCTGGCGCAGGCCAAGGCTGAAAAGGCCGCGGCCGCTCAAGCGGAAGCCGCCAAAATCGCCGCAGCGGACGCCGCGAAAAAGGCCGCCGCCAAGACAGCTTCGGCCACCGCCGCCGCCGACGCTGCGAAGAAGACCGCCGCCAAGGTTGCGGCCGTCGCGCCGCTCGCCCAGGTGAAGGGACTCCCCGCGGCTGCTACCGCCAAGACAGTCGCCGTCGCCACAGCCGCGGCCACCCAGGCCAAGCCGGCTGCGGCTCAGTCTGCGACGACTGCCGCCGCTGTCGTCGCTCCCGTCAAGGCCGAGACGACCAAGGTCGCCAAGGCTGAGTCCAAGGTCGACGCCGAGGCCACCGCCAGCCTGCAGCCCGCCTCGACGTCCGCCGTCGCGCCGAGCGACTCGGCCAATCCCGAATTCCGCTGGCCCGCTCGCGGCCGCGTCATTCAGGGCTTCGGTTCGAGCGGCAATGACGGCATCAATATCGCAGTGCCCGAAGGCACCCAGGTCAAGGCCGCTGAAAATGGCGTCGTCGCTTACGCTGGTAGCGAACTCAAAGGCTATGGCAATCTGGTTCTGATTCGCCATCCCAATGGCTTCGTGACCGCTTACGCCAATAATGGCGCGATCAACGTCAAGCGCGGCGACACCGTCAAGCGCGGCCAGACCATCGCGCTGTCGGGCCAGAGCGGCAATGTGTCCTCGCCGCAGCTGCACTTCGAGCTGCGCAAGGGCTCGAAGCCGGTCGATCCCTCGTCCTATCTGGCGGGTCTGTAATACCGGTTGTCATCGGTGAGGCTGAAGCTCATCGCGACGGGTCGTGATCAGTAAGAATAACAAGAGTTCTTTCCCTAACCGCGAGACACGGCCGGGAAAGCAACGGGGCGGCGGGGTCCAATGACAGGCCCACGCCGCCCCGATCCATTTCAGGGCCGATCTAATTCAAGGAATCAGTCGCAGAATGCGAACGAATTCGCCCTTCGCGCATCGGGGCTCCTTCGCCTCGCGGATCAGGAGCGCCCCGGACGCGGCCAGCGCCGAAGTAAGGGACGAATCCTGATCGGGCAGCGGCGTGGCGACGAAGCGCCCTTCATTGTCGCGTTCGAGACTGGCGCGGATATATTCGCGGCGCGCGCCGCCGGCGGGCAGGGCCGCGCCCGCGAGCGCCGGTTCGCTGCGATCCGAACCGGCCAGCGGATCGCCGGAGAGCGCCCGGATCAGCGGCCTCAGGAACAATTCGGCGCAGACGAAAGCGGAGGCCGGGTTGCCCGGCAGCCCGACCACCCGCATTGGGCCGATCTGGCCGTGGATGAGGGGCTTGCCGGGCTTCATATTGACCTTCCAGAAGCTCAGGGCCATGCCTTCGCGGCCCAACGCCTCGCGAACGAGATCGCGGTCGCCGACTGAGGCGCCGGCGATGGTGACGAGAATATCGGCGCCTTCGCGCCGCGCCCGCGCGATGGCCGCCTCGATCTCGTCCGTCCGGTCAGGAACGATGCCGAGATCGAACGCCTCACCGCCCGCCGACTCCACGAGGCCGAGCACAGCGAAGGCGTTGGACGCGACGATCTGGTCGTCGCCGCGCGGCGCGCCGGGCGCTACCAGTTCATCACCCGTCGAGAGCACCGCGACGCGCGGCTTGCGGGCGACGGGCAGGGTCGCATGATCGGCGGTGGCGGCGAGGGCGACATCGGCAGGGCTGAGGCGGCGGCCGCGCCGCAGGAGAATCTCGCCAGTGCGGAAATCAACGCCTTCCGCGCGGACGTTGGCGCCGGCTGCGACGGGCGTTGTTGCGCTCAGGCTGTCGCCGTCGCGGCGGGCGTCCTCCTGGATGAGAACGCTGTCGGCTCCCGCCGGCATGGGCGCTCCCGTGAAGATCCGCACCGCTTCGCCGGGACCGCAAGAACCCAGGAAACCGCGCCCGGCGATGGAGTCCCCGACAATCCGCAGCGGGCCGGCGAAGGCGTCGGCGGCTCGCAAGGCATAGCCGTCCATGGCCGACAGCGCCTTGGGAGGCTGCGTCCGCCGCGCGAAGACGTCCTGCGCCAGCGTCGCGCCGAAACAATTGGAGAGCGGCTTGTCAATGACGGCCAGCGGCCCATTCGCCTCGGAGAGGATCTGCGCGAGGGCCTCGTCAACGGAAAGGATCGGCTTCTTTTCACTCATCGGGGAGAAACTCATTCGGCGCGGAAATAGTCGCCCGATTTTCCGCCGGTCTTTTCAGCCAGCACGATTCCTTCGATCCGCATGGCGCGGTCGGCGGCCTTGAGCATGTCGTAGATTGTCAGGCAGGCGACGGAGACGGCGGTCAGCGCCTCCATTTCCACGCCGGTTTCGCCAAGCACTTTCGTGCGCGCCGCGACGCGCACGCCGGGCAGGGTTTCATCCGGCGCGATCTCGACTTCCACCTTGGTCAGGTTGAGCGGGTGGCATAGCGGGATCAGCTCGTGCGTGCGCTTGGCGGCCATAATGCCCGCGATTCGGGCGGTAGCGAAGACGTCGCCTTTTTTTGCCTGGCCGGAGAGGCAGAGCGCAAGAGTTTCGGGCGCCATGACCACGGCGCCGCGCGCGACGGCCTGGCGCTCGGTGCGCGGCTTGGCCGAGACGTCGACCATATGCGCCTCGCCCGCCGCATTGATATGGGTGAGGCCCGGTTTTTCGGCCGTCATGCCGGCTGGGCGGCCGTGGCGCCGGTCAGAAGGCTGTGCGTCGCCTCGCGCAGGTCGGGCTGGCGCATCAGGGATTCCCCGACCAGGAAGACATTGACGCCGGATTTCTGCAGGCGGGCGATGTCGGCATGGCAGCCGATGCCGCTTTCGGCGACGATCAGCCGGTCCTTCGGCGCGCGCGCGGCCAGCCTTTCGCTGGTTTCGATCGAGACGCTGAAATCGCGCAGGTTGCGGTTATTGATTCCGACAAGGCGCGTTTCGAGCGCCAGAGCGCGGTCAAGTTCGGCTTCGTCATGGGCTTCCGCCAGCACGTCCATGTGGAGGTCATGGGCCGCAGCGTTGAGCGCCTGCGCCTCGCGGTCGCTGACGCAGGCGAGAATGATGAGGATGCAGTCGGCCCCGGCGGCGCGCGCCTCATAGACCTGATAGGGATCGAACAGGAAGTCCTTGCGCAACGCCGGCAGATGGGTCGCGTCGCGCGCGGCGGTGAGATCGTCGAGCTTGCCCTGAAAGGACGGCGTGTCGGTGAGGACGGAAAGACAGGCGGCGCCGCCGGCTTCATAGGCCCGGGCGAGGGCGGGCGGGTCGAACTCGGGGCGGATCAGGCCCTTGGACGGGCTGGCCTTTTTCACTTCCGCGATCAGCGCAGGCAGGCCGGCCTCGACCTTGGCCTCGATGGCGCGCAGGAAGCCTCGCGGCGGGTCGCGGTCATGGGCCTTGCGCTCGAGCGTCGCAAAGGGCACGCGGACCTTGGCTTCGGAGATCTCGGTCCGCTTATAAGCTTCAATTTTCTTCAAAATGTCCGACATGTTTCGACCTTAGCGTCTATTTCGGCGCCTGTGTACCTGCGCTTGCGCTCTCGTTGGAAATTCTTATCAGATTTTCCAGCGTGGCGCGCGCCTTGCCGCTGTCCAGCGCCGCTTCAGCGAGCGCCAGTCCGGCCTTGAGATCGGCGGCCTTGCCCGCCACAACCAGAGCGGCGGCGGCGTTGAGCGCGGCGATGTCCCGATAGGCGTTTTTCGCGCCGTCCAGCACCTCCCGCAGCGCAGCGGCGTTATGGGTTGGGTCTCCACCACGTAAATCACTGAGTGTAGAACGCTTTAGGCCGACTTCCTCAGGCGTAATTTCAAATTTGCGGAACGCGCCATGCTCCAGCGCCAGCACCTTGGTCGGTCCCGTCGTGCTGATCTCGTCGAGCCCATCGGCGCCGTGAACGACCCAGACGACCTCTGCGCCGAGGCTTTTCAGCGTCTCGGCGATGGGCGCCATCCACGCTTCGGAATAGACGCCGATCAGGGCGCGGCGGACGCCGGCGGGGTTGGAGAGCGGTCCGAGCAGGTTGAACAGGGTGCGGGCGCCCAGTTCGCGGCGCACAGGCGCGACATGGGCCATGGCCGCGTGATGGGCCTGCGCGGTCATGAAGCCGATCTGGGCCTCGCGCAGGCTGCGCTCGATGATTTCAGGCGCGATGCCGATGCGGACGCCCAGCTGGGACAGCACGTCGCTCGCCCCGGACAATGAGGAGGCGGCGCGATTGCCGTGCTTGGCGACGGGAACGCCGCAGGCGGCGACGATGATCGCCGCGAGCGTTGAGATATTATAGGTCTGCGCGCCGTCGCCGCCTGTGCCGACAATGTCGACGGCGCCCTCGGGCGCGCGGACCTTCAGCATCTTCGCGCGCATCGTTGCAACCGCGCCGGTCATTTCGTCGAGCGTCTCGCCACGCGCGCGCAGGCCCATCAGAAAGGCGCCGGTCTGCGCTGGCGTGGACTGGCCGGACAGCAGCAGGTCGAAGGCGGCCTCGGCCTCTTCGCGCGTGAGGCGCGCGCCGGAGGCGATCTTGGCGAGGAAGGGCTTGAAGGCTTCGACGTCGGTCACGTTCGTCACCTGGGACGCTTGGCCGCGTTCCAGCTTTTGGCCAGATCGAGGAAATTGCTCAGCAGGGCGTGGCCATGTTCGGAGGCGATGCTCTCGGGGTGGAACTGCACGCCATGGGTGGGGCGGATGAGATGGCTGAGGCCCATGATCAGGCCATCGGAGGTGTGGGCGGTCACGGCGAGTTCGGTTGGCAGCGAGTCGCGGCGCACCACCAGCGAATGATAGCGGGTGGCCTTGAAGGGGCTGGGCAGGCCGTGAAAGACGGCTTCGCCTTCGTGGAAAATATCCGCGATCTTCCCATGGATGGGCGAAGGCGCGCGCACGACCTCGCCGCCGAAGGCCTCGCCAATCGCCTGATGGCCGAGGCACACGCCGAAGATCGGGATTTTCGCGCTGGCTTCCCGAATCAAGTCGAGGCAGACGCCCGCTTCATGGGGGGTGCAGGGGCCGGGCGACAGGACGATGCAATCCGGATCCTCGCCGACGATCTCTTCGACGCTCGCCTGGTCGTTGCGCAGAACCTTCACATTCGCGCCGAGCGCGCCGAGGTAATGCACCAGATTGAAGGTGAAGGAGTCGTAATTGTCGATCAGGGTGACGGATATCATAGCAAACCTCTGCCCGGAAGACCTTTGCCCGGTCCGGGCCTGACGCGCCCTGTATGGAGCGCGAGGCCCGGCGAAGTCAATGCGAGCCTTTAAACGCCGGGCAGGCGATGCTATATCTTCCATTCAGTTATGTTTCGCTGGCGGTTCAGCCGGTTGAAAGGACATGCGATGGCCGTTCGCCCCCTGATGGAAATCACCGACGCCGCCGCGGCGCGGGTCAAGAAGCTGGTCGAAAACGCCGGCGGCAAGGCCATTGGGCTGCGCGTCGGGGTGAAGAACGGCGGCTGCGCCGGCATGTCCTATGTCGTCGAACTGGCCGAGGCGGCGCTTCCCGGCGAATCCGTCGTCGAGGACAAGGGCGCCAAAGTGCTGGTGGAGCCCAAGGCCGTGCTGTTCCTGATCGGCGCGCGAATGGATTTCGTCACCGACAAGCTGTCGGCCACCTTCACCTTCCAGAACCCGAACGAAACGGGCTCCTGCGGTTGTGGCGAATCCGTTTCGCTGACCGCCGCCGCGCCGGAGGTTCTTGAGGAATTCTCGGCCTGATCCAGTGGCTTTTTGTCACGGCGTTTTTGTCATAAGGTTCCGCTAAAGCTAGGTGAATTGCTTCGCTTTTTCGGAGCCGCGCATGAGTCTGACCTTTCAGCCGTCCATCTTGAGCCCGACGCCCGAAAACGGCCGTTCCGCGAGTTATGCGATCCGGTTCGAGAGCGATCCGGCGCCGGCCTTGAGGCGTCTGGCGGAAGGGTTTGATCCGGCCCGGGGCGTCGTCGCCTTCGGCGAGCCGCTGGCTCTGGCTCTGGGCAGGGAAATACCGGGCCTCCGCATGTTCCCGCCCATGGCGAGCGGCGCCGCGACCATTCCCTCGAACCAGCACGCCTTGTGGATTTTTTTGCGCGGCGCCAGCCGTGGCGAGATCTTCGACCTGTCGCAGAAGGTCGCGGCCCTGATCGGCGAGAGCTTCGAACTGGCCGACGCCATCGACACCTTCACCTATGCCGGCGGACGCGACCTGACCGGCTATGAGGACGGCACGGAAAACCCCGGTCCGGACAAGCGCATGGGGGTGGCCATCGCCGGCGCGGACAGTCCGACGCCTTTTTCCAGTTTCGTCGCGGTCCAGCGCTGGGCGCATGATCTGGCGCGATTCAACGCTCATTCGCAAGACCATCGCGACAACGTGATCGGCCGCCGCCTCAAGGACAATGCGGAATTGCCCGATGCGCCCGCAAGCTCCCACGTCAAGCGCACGGCGCAGGAATCGTTCGCCCCGGAAGCCTTCATGTGGCGCCGCTCGCAGCCCTGGGCCTCGAATGAGGGGCAGGGGCTGGAATTCATCGCCTATGGCGCCTCGTTCGATCCGTTCGAGCGGATGTTGGAGCGCATGGCGGGTCTGGAGGATGGGATCGCGGACGCGCTCTTCACCTTCTCGCGCCCCGTCAATGGCGGCTATTATCTTGCGCCCCCGACCAAGGGCGGCCGCCTCGATCTCTCCCTGCTCGGGCTTTAGTCCGCCTGCAGGCTTAGCAAGGCGATGCGGAACGTCGCCTTGAACGGGTCGCTGCGCTGCGCCAGCAGGCGGCGCAGCGCGCCCGCAGGCGCGGGCAGCGCGCCCGGCCGCGATTTATGCGCGCCGGAGCCTTTCAGGGCGCGCAGGAAGACCCGGGCGTCGCGATATTCGGCCGGAAAGTCCGATATTTCGACCGTCGCGCCAAGGCCGTCGGCGAAATCCTCCGGCGGGAAGGCCCAAAGTCCGTCCTCGATCCCGGCAGTGCGCGCGAAGTCGCGCCATTCGCGAAGACTGCCCACGACAGGCGCCGCGACGCAGAGCAGTCCGCCCGGCGCCAGATGGCCACGCCAATGCGCCAGCGCGTCGCGCGGCGCGTCCAGCCAATGCAGCATCATACTCGACAGGATAAGGTCATAGCGCCCGACGCCGTCGAGACGCGCGGCGTCGCGCCGGATCGTTGCGACCTGCGGGAATTTGGCCCGCAGTCGCGCCAGCATGGCGGGCGCCGCGTCGAGCGCGGTCAGTTCCGCGTGTGGCCATTGCCGCAAGGCCAGTTCGGACACATGGCCGGTGCCCGCGCCAAGGTCGAGAATTGTCCTGGGCGCGAAAAATTCCTTCGCCGCTCGCGCGACGAGGGCGCGCGCCACGTCGCGCTGGACCTGCGTCAGCGCGTCATAGCTCTGCGCCGCCGCATCAAAGGCCGCGACAATGGAGGCGTTGGCGGGGTCAGAATTCATGGGCGCGCAAAAATTCTCCGATCGGTCGGGCGCAGAACGCCGGCGCCGTCCAGGGCAGGCCATGACCGCCCGTTGCGCTCAACGCCAGCGCGCCGCCCGATTGCGCGGCCAGATCGCGCGCGGCGGTCGAGGGCGCGAGAAAATCGTCCTCCGCGCCCAGCACGAGCCAGGGTCTGCCGCCCAGAATGGACGTCGCGTCGAAGCCGCCCAGCAAATCCAGTCCTTCCATCAGGCGCTCCTTTTGCGCCGCGCCGCCCGCGGGCGCAATCCCGAGCGAGCGGCGAAAGGCGTCGGCGCAGTCCTGCGGGTCGCGTTCAAGCGAGAGCCGCATGGCGCGCAGCGCCGCCGGGCGGACGCAGCCGCGCCCATGCGCGTCGAGGCAGAAGCGCGCGAAGGAATTGATGGCGACGACGCCCGCCCAATCGCGCTTCTGGCGCAAGCCCCAGAGCAGCCCGGCGGAATGGCCGACCAAAATGTCGCCCGTCTGTAAGGCTGGGATTTCCGCCGCGCCGAAATAGCCGAGATTGACCCGCGCCTGCGCATATTCGCCGAGCAGAGGCGCAAGCGCGTCCCAGATCTCCGGCCCCAGCGCCCAGCCGTGGACAAACACAAGCCTCACGCCTCCACCCCGGCGTAACGCGGCGCAAATTCGGCCAGAGCGGCCGCCAGCGCGTCGATGTCCTCCGGGCGATGCGCCGCGCTGAGCGAAACACGCAGCCGGCTGGAGCCTTGCGGCACTGTCGGCGGCCGGATTGCGCCGACGAGCATGCCGCGCCGCTCCAGCTCCGCCCCCAACGCCAAGGTCTCGGCCTCGCCGCCGACGATGACTGGGATGATCTGGCTCGCGCTGGCCCCGCAATTCCAGCCCTGGGCCGCGAGCGCGCCGCGCAGCTTTTCCGCGAGCGCCAAGAGGTCTTTGCGCTCCTGGGCCATATTCGGGACCAGGCTCAGCGCGGCGTCGATGGCGCCCAGCGCGGCGGGCGGCAGGCCGGTGCTGTAAACCAGCCCGCCGCAGCGCTGGACCAGAAATTCGCGAATGTCCGCCGCGCAGGCGAGATAGGAGCCGAAGCCGCCGAGCGCCTTGCCGAACGTGCCCATGGCGACATCGACCACTTCCGCGAAGTCCTCGCAAAGTCCGAACCCGCGAGCGCCGAACACGCCGGTCGCATGGGCCTCGTCCACATAGAGCAGGGCGCCGAATTCTTTGGCCAAGGCGCCGATGCGGCCAAGATCGGCGAGGTCGCCATCCATGCCGAACACGCTTTCGGTGAGGATGACACAATAATCGCCCTTGGCGCTGCGGACGCGCAAAAGGCTTTCGAGGTGGTCGCAATCATTGTGCTGGAAGCGCATCAGCCGCGCGCCGGAGAGCAGCGCGCCCTGCAGCAGCGAATGATGCGCCAGCCGGTCGGCCAAAATGCTCACGGGGCGGCCCGCGACCTCCCTGTCGGCCAGCGCGGCGACGGCGGTCAGGTTGGTCTGGTATCCAGCGGCAAGCACGAGGGCTGAGGGCTGGTTCTTGGCGGCGGCGAGGCGGGCCTCCAGCGCGGCGAAGGCCGGGTTCTCGCCGGTCACGAGACGCGAGGCGGCGACGCCGGCGCCATATTTTCGCGCGAAAGAACAAGCAGCCTCGGTCAAGGCCGGATGCTGGCTCAGGCCGAGATAATCATTGCTGGCGAAATTGACGAGTTCGCGTCCGCCGCGCCAAATGCGTCCGCCGGGCGCGAGAGTCGCGTCCTGCAACTGGCGCAGGCGGTTCTGCGCGGCGCGAGCTTCGCAATAGGCTCGGTAAATCTCTGTTTTTGCCATTTGCCGCCATTCTGATAAGAGAGCCGCAGGAAAAAGTCA
The DNA here is from genome assembly GCF_030056575.1 of Rhodoblastus sp. 17X3. Taxonomy (GTDB): domain Bacteria; phylum Pseudomonadota; class Alphaproteobacteria; order Rhizobiales; family Beijerinckiaceae; genus Rhodoblastus. The sequence goes on from NZ_JASHHX010000018.1 coordinate 35,610, forward strand.
CGGGAACGTCATGACGCCCAATCCGCAAAATTCGCAAAAAGCCGCAATCGATCAGGACCCTTGCCGCCACGATTGGAAGCAGGACGAGATCGAGGCTTTGTTCGCCTTGCCGCTGCTCGACCTCGTGCATCGCGCGCAAACGGTCCATCGTCAATATCACGACGACACCATCCAGCTCGCCAGCCTGCTCTCGATCAAGACCGGCGGCTGCGCGGAAGATTGCGGCTATTGCCCGCAGAGCGCCCACCACGCCAAGAAGACCGGCCAGGGCAAGGAGACGATGTTCGACGTCGATTACGTCCTATCCCGCGCCCAGGTCGCCAAGGACGCCGGCGCCTCGCGCTTCTGCATGGGGGCGGCCTGGCGCTCGGTGCGCGACGGCAAGGAATTCGACTCGGTGGTCGACATGGTCAGGGGCGTCCGCGAAATGGGCATGGAGGCCTGCGTCACGCTCGGCATGTTGCAGCCGCATCAGGCCAAGCGCCTCGCCGAGGCCGGCCTGACCGCCTATAACCACAATCTCGACACCAGCCCGGAATTTTACGGCGAGATCATCTCCACCCGCACCTATCAGGACCGGCTGGAGACCTTGAGCCTTGTCCGCGCCGCCGGCGTGGAGCTCTGCTGCGGCGGCATCATCGGCATGGGCGAAAAGGAATTCGACCGCGCCTCTTTGCTGCGCGTGCTGTCGGAAATGAACCCCCATCCCGAAAGCGTGCCGGTCAATGCGCTCGTCGCGGTGCGTGGCACGCCGATGGAAGGCCGCCCCGCCGTGGACGCCTTCGACATGGTGCGCATGATCGCGGTGGCGCGCATCGTCATGCCGAAATCGCGCGTGCGGCTTTCAGCCGGCCGCGCGGAAATGAGCGCCGAGGCTCAGGCCCTGTGCTTCATGGCCGGCGCCAATTCGATCTTCTATGGCGAAAAACTGCTGACCACGGCCAATAATGACGCCGAGGCCGACCGCGAACTGATCGACCGCCTGGGTCTGAAGGTCCAGGAGATTCTTGAGCGCCCGGCTCATTTCGATCTGGAAAGCCAGCCCGGCAGCGTCGAAGAGATCGAAGAGGTCAGGGCGGCGAGCTGATCCTCGCCAATCGTGAAAGCCGGCGTCAGATAGACGATGTCGCCGAACGGGCGGATCCAGAATCCCTGTTCGGCGAAACTCTGGCGCAGGGTGGCGGCGTCGCCCAATGACGCGCATTGCACCACGCCGATCGCGCCTTTGACCCGGACGTCCAGCACGCCCGGGATTTTCTTGCACGGCGCGAGGCCCTCAAGGAGCAGCGCCTCGATCCGCGCGACCTGCTCCAGCCTTGGCTCGCTCTCGAACAGATCGAGCGAGGCGTTGGCGGCGGCGCAGGCGAGCGGATTGGCCATGAAGGTCGGTCCGTGCATCAACGCGCGGGTCGCGTCGTCGGACAGGAAAGCATCATAGACATGGGGGCGGGCCAGAGTCGCCGCGAGCGACAAGGCCCCGCCGGTCAAGCCCTTGCCAAGGCAGAGAATATCCGGCGTTACACCGGCCTGCTCGCAAGCGAACAAGGTTCCCGCCCGGCCGAAGCCGACGAAGATTTCATCAGCGATCAGCAACACGCCATGGCGGCGGCAGGCGTCCGCCACGCGGCGCAACGTCTCGGGCGCATGGAATTTCATGCCGCCCGCGCCCTGAACCAAAGGTTCGATCAGAATGGCGGCGATATTGTGCTTTTCGTGCGCCAGCAGGGCGTCGAAGGCTTGCTCCGAGGCGGCGTCCACGGGCAATTCCGCCAAAATTTGCTTGGGCAGATAGTCCTTGAACAGGCTGTGCATCGATTCGTCGGGGTCGCAGACCGACATGCAGGCCATGGTGTCGCCGTGATAGCCGTTGCGGAACGAGAGCATTTTCGCGCGACCGGACTGGCCTTTGTTGAGCCAATATTGCACGGCCATTTTCATCGCCACTTCCACGGCCACCGAGCCGCTATCGACGAAAAAAACATGGTTCAGGTCGCCCGGCGTCTTTGCCGCCAGCCGCTCGGCGAGCTTCAGCGCCGGCTCATGGACGAGGCCACCGAACATGACATGCGGCATTTTCTCCAGCTGCGTTCTCATCGCCGCCTGAATGTGAGGGTGGTTATAGCCATGGCAGGCGGTCCACCAGCTGGCGATGCCGTCGATCAATTCGCGGCCGTCCTCGAGGCGGATCAGCGCGCCTTGCGTCGAGACGGCGGTCAAGGGCTGGCGGGCGGTCTGCATCTGGGTGTAAGGCAGCCAGACATGTTGCAACAGATCGTTCGGGGGCGGGGTTTTGGGCATTTCTTATTTCATCACCTCGACCGGCACCGGAATCGGCAAGACCTATGTCACGACGGCGTTGATCCGGCTGGCTCGGTCCAAAAACATGAAAGTCGCCGCCTTTAAGCCAGTCATCTCGGGCTTCGACAAGCAGGAAATCGCCGGTAGCGACACCGGTGAAATCCTCGTCGCGCTCGGCGAGGCGCCGACCGACGAGGCCGTGGCCAAAATCTCGCCCTGGCGCTTCTCTGCGCCGCTGGCGCCGAACATGGCGGCGCGGGCGGAAGGGCGGGCGCTTGACTGCGATGCGCTTTTTTCTTTTTCACGCAAGGAATTACAGGAAGAATCTGATGTGACGTTGATCGAGGGCGTCGGCGGCGTCATGGTCCCGCTCGATGATGAAAGGACCGTGTTGGACTGGATCGTCGCGGCGGGCGCGCCGGTCATTCTGATCATTGGAGATTATCTCGGCACGATCAGCCATACCTTGACAGCTTTGGAAGTTTTACGGGCGCGGTCTTTGGAACTGGCGGCAATCGTCGTCAGTGAAGGCGAGGGGGCCTCTGTCGCCTTCGCAATGACTCTGGCCGAGATAGAGGCGCGGGTCGCGCCGATTCCGGTTATTGGATTGCGGCGGGGGGCCGATGGCGAGGCTCTGGCGCCGTTGTTAGCGTGAGCTCCACTGCACGCCGCCTTGCAACGAGGGTGCCCCGGCTGTCCGCGGCTGGACGATAGGCGGCGCGATCTCCGACGACCGGCCGCAAGAAAACATCGCATGTTCATATTTTATTCTGCGCATGTCTTGATCTGCATCAACGCGGTTTTGCCTCCGCAGGTATGTATTAAAGCCTTATGCTTCCAATCATGGCGCGTCGAAGGAAACGATAATGGAAAAACTAGGGAAAATTGCTTCCGCCCCTGTTTCTCGGCGTAAGATGCTGGCGGCGGGCGTCGCCGCCGGGTCGGCTTCGTTGCTGGCGGCGACCGGCGCGAAGGCGATGATCAAGGTTTCCCAGGCTTCCGTCGCCTATAAAAAGGTAGCGACGGGCGATCATAATTGCGGTGGCTGCAAACTTTTCGAGGCGCCGTCGAGTTGCCGGTTCGTCGAAGGACCGATTTCGTCCGATTGCTCGTGCAGGATCTGGTTGAACAAGATCGGTTAAGAATGGAAATTGAAAACGCCACCGGGACGGCTACGCCCCGGTGGCGTTTTGCATTGGCGGAGGCCGCCCTTTAATCCACGTCCTCGACCTTGTCCGGGCCGCCGCCGTGGACGCGCTGGGCGAGCGACGCTTCCATGAAGCCGTCGAGATCTCCGTCCAGAACTTCGTCTGGCGTGCCGGAGACGTAGCCGGTGCGCAGGTCTTTCACCATTTGATAGGGCTGCAGCACGTAGGAGCGGATCTGGTGGCCCCAGCCGATTTCTGACTTGGTGGCGTTGACCTTGTTGGCCTCGGCCTCGCGGCGCTCCAGCTCCTGCTCATAGAGCCTTGCGCGCAGCATGTTCCAGGCGGTTGCGCGGTTCTTGTGCTGCGAGCGCTCCATCTGGCAGGCGACGACGATGCCCGACGGGATATGGGTGATGCGCACCGCGGAATCGGTGGTGTTGATGTGCTGGCCGCCCGCGCCCTGGGCGCGATAGGTGTCGATGCGGCAATCGCTTTCATTGACCTGGATGTCGATCTTGTCGTCGATGACCGGATAGACCCAGGCAGAGGCGAAGCTGGTGTGGCGGCGCGCGTTGGAATCGAAAGGCGAGATGCGCACCAGGCGATGCACGCCGGATTCGGTCTTCGCCCAGCCATGCGCGTTATGGCCCTTGATGAGCAGGGTGGCCGATTTGATGCCGGCCTCGTCGCCCGGCGTCTCTTCGATCAGCTCGACCTTGAACTTGTGACGCTCGGCCCAGCGCGAATACATGCGCAGCAGGATGCGCGCCCAGTCGCAGCTTTCGGTGCCGCCGGCGCCGGAATGGATTTCGATGAAGGTGTCGTTTCCGTCGGCCTCACCCGAAAGCAGGGCCTCGACCTGCCTGCGCTCGGCCTCGGCCTTGACGCCTTTCAGCAGCGCCACGCCTTCCTGCGCGGCGTCCTCGTCGCCTTCCATCTCGCCGAGTTCGACGAGCGTGATGGCGTCTTCGAGCTCGCGCTCGAATTTTTCGAGCGAGCCAAGACGGTCTTCGAGGTCCGTGCGCTCGCGCATCAGCTTCTGGGCGATTTCGGCGTCGTTCCAAAAATTCGGGTCTTCGGACTTGGCGTTCAGTTCCGCGAGGCGGCGCGTCGAGGATTCGACGTCAAAGATGCCTCCTCAGCAGCCCGACTGACTGCTTGATCTGCTCGACGAGCGAAACAGCTTCCGCGCGCATGGGTGATTCCTGACTTTAAATTCGGAGGGGCACTGATAAGGGGCGAAGCGCCGCCTGTAAACCACGAAGGCTCGGCGCCAAGGCGCGGCGGCCCGTAGAGACCGCCGGCGCCGGAGCCATATTCAGTAAAGACCGCCCGTGCCGGAGCCGATCTGCTGATCCGTGCCGGGTCCATGGGCCGTGGCCGGCGCGCCGCCGCCATAGGAATCGGACGGAGACGTGCCGGGTTTAAAGGCTTCCATAATCGAACCGGCGCCGGTCGAGCGCATGCCGGATTTCGCATCGACTGAAATCAGCTTGATGCCCGGCGGCACGCGGAAGGGCGTATCCGGCTTGTTGGCCAGCGCCATCTTCATGAAATCGCGGAAGATCGGCGCGGCATAGAGCGCGGCCTGGGCGGAATCGCCCATTGAGCGCGGCTTATCGTAGCCGAGATAGACGCCCACCGCGAGGTCCGGCGAATAGCCGACGAACCAGAGGTCCTTGGCGTCGTTCGTGGTGCCGGTCTTGCCCGCGAGATGCTTGCCGACTTCCCTGATCGAGACGCCGGTGCCGCGCTGGATAACGCCTTCCATGATTGAGGTGATCTGATAGGCGGTCAGCGGGTCGAGCACCTGTTCGGCGTTGTCCACCAGCTTCGGCTCGCTGTCGGGCTCGAATTTCGGCGCTTCGCAGCCCAGGCATTGGCGCTCGTCGTGGCGGTAGATGGTATGACCCCAGCGGTCCTGGATGCGGTCGATCAGGGTCGGCTTGATGCGCTTGCCGCCATTGGCCAGCATGGAATAGGCCGTGACCATGCGCATAAGCGTGGTTTCGCCGGCGCCGAGCGCCATGGGCAGGTAGGTCGCCATGTCGTCGTAAACGCCGAAGCGGCGCGCGTATTCGGCGATCAGCGGCATGCCGACGTCGCGCGCAAGGCGCACGGTCATCAGGTTCTTGGAATGCTCGATGCCGTAGCGCAACGTATGCGGGCCGTAATTGCCGGACTCGAAGTTTTCCGGCCGCCAGACTTCGCCATTGGGCTGCACAATCTCGATCGGCTCGTCGAGGATGATCGAGGAGGGCGTGTAGCCATTATCCAGCGCCGCCGAATAGACGAAGGGCTTGAAGGACGATCCCGGCTGGCGCAACGCCTGCGTCGCGCGGTTGAAGGACGACTGATCGAAGGAGAAGCCGCCGGCCATGGCGAAGACGCGGCCGGTATAGGGGTCCATGGCGACCAGCGCGCCGGAGATTTCCGGAATCTGCCTCAGGCGGTACTGGCCCGGCTTGCCTTCGAGCGGCTCGACATAGACGACGTCGCCCGGCGCGAAGGCCTGCCGGAACCTCTTGCGCAGGAAGCGGGCGCCGTCGGCGGTGATCGTTCCCGTCTCGCGGACGCGCGAAACCTCGCCGGATTTTTCACGCGGCGGCTGCAGGCCGATGCGCGCGCTCAAGTCGTTGACGTCCAGCACCACGGCCAGCCGCCAGGGCGCAACGTCGCCGAGCGCCGGAACCTGGGCCAGCGCCTGTCCCCAGTCGGCGCCGATGTCGATCTGCTTGACCGGGCCGCGAAAGCCATGGGCCTCGTCGAAGCGGATCAGGCCGTCGGCGAGCGCCTTGCGGGCCATCATCTGCATTTTCGGATCAAGCGTGGCGCGCACTGACAAGCCGCCCTCATAGAGCTTCTTGTCGCCATAGCGGTCGTTCAATTCGCGGCGAACTTCCTCGGCGAAATAGCCCGCCGCGATGGAATTGGGCGAGAGCGCGCGAGGATTGACATTCAGGGGCTCGGCTTTGGCGGCGTCGCCGTCGGCGCGCGAGACATAGCCGTTCTCGATCATGCGCTCGATGACGTAATTGCGGCGCGCGATGGCGGCCTCGCGGTTGCGCCAGGGATTGTAATTGTTCGGTCCCTTGGGCAGGCCGGCGAGATAGGCGGTTTCGGCCAGAGTCAGTTCGTGGACGGACTTGTCGAAATAATTCAGCGCGGCCGCCGCGATGCCGTAATTGCCGAGGCCGAGATAGATCTCGTTGAGATAGAGTTCGAGGATGCGCTCCTTCGAATAGGTCTGCTCGATGCGCATCGACAGCAAGGCTTCCTTGATCTTGCGGTCGAAGGAGCGCTCATTGGTGAGCAGGAAGTTCTTGGCCACCTGCTGGGTGATGGTCGAGGCGCCCTGCATATGCTTGGAGCCCTGGACCAGCACCATCGCCGCGCGGGCCATGCCCTCGGGGTCGATGCCGTGATGGGTGTAGAAATTCTTGTCCTCGGCCGAGATGAAAGCCTGTTTCACCTGGTTCGGAATAGCGTTCGAAGGCAGGAAAAGGCGGCGCTCATGCGAATATTCGGCGAGGATCGACCCGTCGCCGGCGTGAACGCGGGTCATGACGGGCGGCTCGTAATTCTTGAGCTGCGTATAGTCTGGCAGATCCTTGGAATAAATATAGACCAGCGCGCCGACGGCAAGCGCTCCGCCGACGAAGACAATCGCGCCCGTCGCGAAGAGGAAGCCGAGAAACCGGGCGATGAAACGCATTTAATCACCTTTCGCGACGCCTTGGCGGCTGGCCGGCAACAATCTTGCGGAATCGTCCGCTTCCAGCGCGCCTATAGCACCCCCGCATATCGCGGGTCACGCCAAAATTCCCGCTGGTTTCCGGCCATGGCCGGCGGCGCGTCGGGACGAGTCGCTCTTTAGTGTTAGTTGCCGGTGCTTTGTGTCGCTTTGAGGGCGGCGTCGGCGGGCGGCGCGGCCAGGTTCTCAGGCTGGTTTTCGGGCTGCCGCTGGGCGAAAAACGCGTCGATCGCCTTTGCCGCCTGCGCGGCGGCCTTTTCGCGCCATGCCGCCGAGGTCAGGTCGGCGACGTCTTCCTCGTTGGAGAGATAGCCGAGTTCGAGCAGGATGGAGGGCACGTCCGGCGCCTTGAGAACCACAAAACCGGCGGAGCGGCGGGGGTTCTTGTTGAGGCGGGCCGCGACTTTCCAGTATTCGGCGAGCGAACGCGCGACGACATGGGAATAGGCCCGCGTCTCGCGCCGCGTCAGTTCGAACAGGATGTCATTGACGTCGCTTGCGCCTTCCGTCGCGTCTTCGCCGGCGGCGGAGTCGGCCTTGTTTTCATGTTCCGCGACGCGGGCGGCCTCGGCGTCGGAGGCGCGGTCCGAGACGGTATAGACCGTCGCGCCCTGCACTTCATCGCCGTCTCTGGCGAGGGCGTCGGCGTGGACGGAGACGAAAAGCGCGGCGTTGAGACTGCGGGCGATGCGCACACGCTGGCCGAGCGACACGAATGTGTCGTCCTCGCGGGTGAAGACCACGCGATAATTGCCGCTGGCCCGTAATTTGGCCCCGAGCGCCTTGGCGAAATCGAGCACCACATATTTCTCGATGGCGTGTTCGCGGCCCAGCGCGCCCGTGTCCACGCCGCCATGGCCGGGGTCGAGCACGATGATGGGCTTTTGCGCGCCGACGGAAGGGAGCGGGGGCGCGGGAGGAGCGTTTTGCGCGGTGGCGCGGGCCTGCTTCTCGGCGCCCGCACGGGCCGCGGCCTTGAACGCCGCCTCGGAGGCGGGCGCGAGAACCAGAGTCAGCTCGAAGGCGCCGGGCGACGGCGCGCAGCCGGTTGAAACGATGGAAGCCGGTCCGGTCAGGTCCACGACCACGCGAGACTTGCCGGGCGCGAGGCGGCCGAAACGGTAGGACGCGACGAGGCCGGAACCGTGGGCGGCTGTCGCCTTGCTGTTGTCCTTGGCGGCGTCCCGGTCTTTCGTGGACGCCCTGTGACGATGTTTCCGCGGCTCTGGCGCGGGTTCAGGCTGGCCCTCGTGGGGGTCGATCTGGAAATTGACCTCGGGGAGGTCGAGGATCGCGCGGTTCGGGCTGTCGAGCAGATAGGACTCGGCCTGGACGCAGGATTGCAGTGTGAAGGTCAAGCGACTTTCATGGCCCTGAACCTCGCTATGGGCGGCAATAGCGAGGGGCGGCGCCGGTTGCGCGCACAGATCCGCGAAGGGCGCGAGGCCAAGCAAGGCGGCGAGAGCGACAAGCCGGCCAGCGCGGCAACCGGGTTGTCGCTGCGCGGCAAAGCTTGCGTATTGGCGCTCCGGACTTGCCATTGTCATGATTTTCCGAATGTTTCCGACTTGCAGCACGCCTGCCGCACGGCGACGGCGCCCCTCACTCACATCATGAAAATGTTAAGAGGCGTTTACCTTGATAAGCATTCGCCTTGCTCCCAGCTGTGGCAATGAGGCAACAGGCGTGGGAAACTTGCCAAAGTGGCGTTCCTTCGTCTAGAAAGAAAGAGGTCCGGTTCGGGCGCGGCGAGATTCGCGCCAAACGAATTGGGGAAGGCCTTTCCAGCCTCGGCGCGCCGCTGCAGCAGCGGGTGTTCATTCGCGCCGACGCGGCTTGCGCCACAACCCTTTCCGCAGCCGATTTGGACATTGTCCGGCGCGTTATGGCGCCGGAGGCTAGGTGAAGAATTTTGTTAGGGCTCGCAATTGATCTTCGCAGCGGATTTTTAAGCCGCGCGAAGGCTGTCATCGGGAAATTGTTCGGCGCGGCAAAGCGCCGGAACGCTGCGCGTTTCCCTGCGAGCCCGATTTCGCCGGCCTCTCTCGCCACGATCCTCCGGCCGGGCTCCGCCCGCATGGTTTTACGCCGCGTCGTTTCGCGGCCTGCCGCCCATCCACAACTTCGTTCAACCTTCACTCGCAAGGCGCGCCCCGAGCGGCGCGTCGCGGCTTGCGCATTTTCGCCGGTCCGGTCCGATCGGGCCGGCGCGTTCGCGGCAGCCGACGCGGCCTTCAGCCGCGCCTTGCCAACAAGAGTTCACAATGGCCAACAAAATGATCATCGACGCCTCCCACCCCGAAGAGACGCGGGTGGTGGTGCTGCGCGGAAATAGGGTCGAGGAGTTCGATTTCGAATCCGCCTCCAAGAAGCAGTTGCGGGGCAATATCTATCTGGCGAAAGTTACGCGCGTCGAACCGTCGCTACAGGCCGCCTTCGTGGAATATGGCGGAAATCGCCACGGCTTTCTCGCATTTTCGGAAATTCACCCCGATTACTACCAGATTCCGCATTCGGATCGCGCCGCCCTGCTTGAAGAAGAGAGCCGCGCCCACCGCGAGGAAGACGACGAGGATTCCAGCCGCCGCCGCAGCCGCCGCAATCGGCGCGGCTCAGAGCGCCGCCGACCGACTGACGACGAACGGGTGACGGGCGAGCTTTCCAACGAAAGCGAACAGGCCGCGTTCGACGCGGAGACCAATGGCCAGTCCGAGCAAGTCGTCGCTTCGGTCGACGAAAACGCGGCCGCTCAGGCTGAAACCGCCGAATTGACGTCGCCGGAAGAAATTGCGCCCGCGCCGGTCGAGGCGGAAATCACGGGAGCGGACGCCGCCGCCGAGACTCCCGTGGAGCCCGTTACGGAAGCTGCGCCGCAGCCGCATGCCGAGCGGCATGAACTCGCCAGCGATCCAGAAGGCTTCGCCATCGTCGAGGAAGACTCCGCCGACAAGCCGCAAGCCGTGGCCGCCGTCGACGCGAGCGCGGAGCGTTCCGAACCCGAGGCGCCCGCTTTCGCCCCGCACGAGGGCGAGGTTCAGGATCATGACAATTCGCAGGAGTCGGGCGCCGCTGCCTATGCCGCGGAAGACGAAGAAGCCCGCGCCAGCGATTTCCTGAACCGCGAACAGGAAAACGATCGCGCCGCCCCCGATCATGACGAAAATGGCGAGAACGGCGAAAACGGCGAGCAGGACGAAGAAGAAATCGTCGAGCAGCTCGGCGGCGACGCCATGGACGAGACGCCGTATCGCGCGCCGCGCATGCGCCGCCAGTACAAGATTCAGGAAGTCATCAAGCGCCGCCAGGTGCTGCTGATCCAGGTCGTCAAGGAAGAGCGCGGCAACAAGGGCGCGGCGCTCACCACTTATCTGTCGCTGGCCGGCCGCTATTCGGTGCTGATGCCCAATACGGCGCGCGGCGGCGGCATTTCGCGCAAGATCACGGAAGCCAACGACCGCAAGCGCCTCAAGGAAATCGCCCAGGATCTGGAAGTTCCGGAAGGCATGGGCGTCATCCTGCGCACGGCGGGCGCCTCGCGCACCAAGCAGGAAATCCAGCGCGACTTCGAATATCTGATGCGGATGTGGGAGCAGGTGAGGGCATTGACCCTGTCGTCGAGCGCGCCGGCTCTGGTCTATGAGGAAGGCTCGCTCATCAAGCGAGCTATCCGGGACCTGTACAGCAAGGAAATCGACGAGGTCGTCGTCGCAGGCGACGCCGGCTATCGCGAGGCGCGCGACTTCATGCGCCTGCTGATGCCGAGCCACGTCAAGAACGTCCAGTGCTACCGCGATCCGCAGCCGATCTTCGCCAAATGGGGCGCGGAGGCCCAGCTCGACGCTTTGTTCCACAATCAGGTCACGCTGAAATCCGGCGGCTATCTGGTCATCAACCAGACCGAAGCCCTCGTCGCCATCGACGTGAACTCGGGCCGCTCGACGCGCGAGCACAATATCGAAGACACCGCGCTGCGCACCAATCTCGAAGCCGCGGACGAAGTCGCCCGCCAGCTGCGCCTGCGCGACCTCGCGGGCCTGATCGTGGTCGATTTCATCGACATGGAAGAGGGCCGCAACAATCGCGCGGTCGAGCGCCGCATCAAGGAGGCGCTCAAGGACGATCGCGCCCGCATCCAGGTCGGCCGCATCTCGCATTTCGGCCTGCTCGAAATGTCGCGCCAGCGCATCCGCACCGGCGTGCTGGAAGGCTCTTCAGTGGTCTGCCCGCATTGCGCCGGCGTCGGCACGGTGCGTTCGACCGCCTCGGTCGCCGTCCATGTCATGCGCGTGCTCGAGGACGCGCTGATCAAGAGCGCCTCGCATGACATCATCCTGCGGACCCGCACCGATATCGCGCTTTACATCCTCAACCAGAAGCGGTCGCTGCTGCGCCTGATCGAAGAGCGTTTCGGCGTTTCGGTCATTGTCATGGCCGACGACTCGCTCACGGGCGGCGCCTATCACGCGCTTGAGCGCGGCGAACTTGCCGCGGGTCCGTCCGATCCGCTGCGCCGGTTCGATCCGCGCCGTCCGATCGAGGACGTCGAGCCGATCGGCGAAGCCGAACTTGAAGTCGAATTCGAGGAGGAGGCCGAAATCGAGGCCGCCGACGTCGCCGAAGGCGAGACCGCCGAGGAGCGCGCCGACATCGAAAGCCGCCGCCGCCGCCGCCGCCGTCGCGGCCGTGGCCGCAATTTCGAGCGCGATGGAGCGGGCGTCGACGCCAGCGCGCCGCAGCCTTCGGATGAAGGTCTGGAAACCGTCGCGGAGATCAGTGGCGACCTCATGGCCCCCGTCGGCGAAGACGAGAGCGAAGAGGACGGCGCGCGCGAGGGCTCGGACGGCCGTCGTCGCGGTCGCGGAAACTGGCGGCGCCGCAATCGCAGCCGGTCCGGCGGCGAAACGCTGGAAAACGCCGGCGATTGGCGTCCGTCCGAGGAAGCCGGCGCTGAAACGGCGGAAGGCGACGACGCCCTGATCGAAACGCTTTCGGAAGACGCGCAATTTGCGCCTCTGCCGGTGTGGTCGGCAGGCTCGGAAGTTGTCGCGACGGAGTCCGGGGCCGAGATGGAAAGGCTGGAGATCGGCGAAATCGGCGAAGTGCCGCCCGTTCCCGAATTTGTCCAGCCTTCGCCGGTCCAGCAAGCCCCCGTTCAGGAAACGTACGCCCAGCCGGCCTATGTTCACGAAGTGAAAGCTGAAGTTGTGGCGGAGCCCGCGCCCGTTGAGACGGCGCCGGCCCAGTCTGCGCCTGTCGAGGCTTTGTCGCTCGCGCCGGCCGCTCCGGAACCGGCTCCTGCGCCCCGTCAGCCCGAGTTGCCGGTGATCACCGAGGCCGATCCAAACCAGCCCAAGCGTTCCGGCTGGTGGGCTCGCGCCAAGGCCAATCTGACTGGCCGCTGAGCGCGCAAACGAATTTGAGAAAGCCGTGTCGATAGACGCGGCTTTTTTTATTCGCTCCGGCGGTTCAGCGACTTCACCGCGAGTTCGGTGCGGCTGCGGGCGTTCGACTTTTCCATGATGCGGCTGACGTAATTCTTCACCGTGCCTTCGGCCAGCTTGAGCGTCGAGGCGATCGCCCTGTTGCCCTTGCCTTCGACGATCAGCTGGAGAATATCCTTTTCGCGATCGGTCAGCGGTTCCTCGGGAGCGCAATAGGCGGCGCCGTCGCCGCGCGCCGCGCGGCAGATGCGACGGAATTCGTCGATCAGCCTGCGCGTGAGGGCTGGCGCGAGACGCGAATGGCCAAGCGCGACGGCGCGGATCGTATCGAGGATTTCGCCATTGTCGGCGTCATGGGGCAGATAGGCCTGCGCCCCTGCGCAGATGAAATCGAACATATGACCGTCGCCGCCAGGACCAGCCCGGACGATCACCTGTGCGTCCGGGCGCTCCCGCAGCATCTGGCGCACCGCGCCCGGGCCATCGAGCGCCGGCTTCTCATGGTCCAGCAAGACAATATGCGGTTCGCTCGGGCGAGCCTGCTGATCTGCAAGCGCGCCATCGACTGCTGGGCCGACGACTTCAAATCCCGGCTCTCCGTCGATTATGGAAGCGAAGGAGCGCCGATTTGGCATCACGTTTTCGGCAATGAAAATGCGAATTGGCTTTTCTGGTGGCAATGAAACACTCCCGCCGTAAAACACGGCGTGACGACTGAATGGGATCCCCTTGAGCGGAAACCGGCTTTGCGAGACGCTCGTCCCCGAAAAGTCTCTTCGGACATGACGTCGATAGCGTAAAAAAGTTTCATCACCGGGGGTCGAATGACGCGTGGCGTCACCGGCAAGAGACTTCGACCTGACGGCGACGCGCCCCATAGTGAACGCACGAATGGGGTCCGGGTGGCGCGGGACCGAAAATGACGCGGGCGCGCTGTCGGATCAGACCGAAGTTATTGCAGGAAAAATTTAGCGAATTTCTTTTCAATTTGCAATTTGATTAAAAATCAATAGGTTATGATTCGTTTTGCCGCCAATGTTGCTTGCTGGCGATGAAAGTCAGTGTGCGTCATGAGTCGAAATAAAGCGCGAAAACTGGTCGTGACGCCGTTAACACTTGTGGCGAAGTTGTAAAACAGCATCGGGGCCGTGGCTGGCGGGAAGGCTTGCGCGGGCGGTTCATACCCGCGCAGGCCTTTCGGGCGCTCAGGCCATGTCGTGTTCCTGATCCTTGCGCTGCGCCTCCACAACGGCGACGGCGGTCATGTTGGCGATGCCGCGCGCGGTGATCGAGGGGGTCAGAATATGCGCCGGCCGCGCCGAGCCGAGCAGGATCGGGCCGACCGGCAGCGCATCGGTCATCACCTTGGTCATCTGATAGGCGATATTGGCCGAGGACAGATCGGGCATGATCAGCACATTGGCTTCGCCCTTGAGGCGCGAGCCGGGGAGGACGAGATTGCGGACGTCCTGAGAAAGCGCGGAATCGGCCGCCATTTCTCCGTCGACCTCAAGCTCGGGGGCATTCTGGCGAATGATCTCCACGGCTTCCCGCATTTTCGCGGCCACAGGGGAGAAATTGTCCGAGCCGAAATCGGAATGAGACAGCAGGGCGATCTTGGGCTTGAGGCCAAAGCGGCGCACATGGACCGCGCAGAGCAGAGCAGTCTCTGCGATTTCCGCCGCAGTCGGGTCGCGCCGGACATGGGTGTCCGCCATGAAGAACGCGCCCTTGCTGCTGATGAGGAGGCTCATCGAGGAATATTCGGAGACGCCGGGCGCGACGCCGACAATGTCGCGCAAATAGGCGAGCCGCGAGCCGAACCGCCCTTCGAGGCCGCAGAGCAAGGCGTCGGCCTCGCCGCGCGCCAGGGCGAGGGCGCCGATCACCGTCGCATTGGTGCGCACCAGGGTTCGCGCCGTATTGGGATTGATGCCCCGGCGTCCGGCGATGGACAGCAGGGTGGCCACGTAATCATTGTAGCGCCGGTCGTTCTGCGGATCGACCAGCGTGAAATCGCGGTCGACGGCGATGGACAGGCCGAAGGCCTTGATGCGCTTCTCGACCACGGCGCGGCGGCCGATCAGGATCGGCTGGGCGATGCCTTCCTCAACCACCGATTGAACGGCGCGCAGCACGCGCTCATCCTCGCCCTCGGTATAGACCACGCGCTTGGGCGCGGCCTTGGCCGCGAGCATCAGCGGCTTCATGATGAAGCCCGAGCGATAGACCGTGCGCTCCAGCTTTTCCTGATAGGCGACGAAATCCTCGATCGGCTTTTTCGCGACGCCGCTCTCCATCGCCGCGCGGGCGACGGCAGGCGCGATGCGCAGGATCAGGCGCGGGTCGAAGGGAGAGGGGATCAGCGAATCCTTGCCATAGACCGGGGCGACGCCGCCATAGGCGCGGGCGACCACGTCAGACGGGGTTTCGCGCGCAAGGGCGGAAATGGCCTCGACCACGGCGAGCTTCATCGCCTCGTTGATCGTGGTGGCGTGAACGTCCAGCGCGCCCCGGAAAATATAGGGGAAGCAGAGGACGTTATTGACCTGGTTGGGATAATCCGAGCGGCCCGTGCACAGCATGGCGTCAGGGCGGGCGGCCAGCGCGTCCTCGGGCAGGATTTCCGGATAGGGATTGGCCAGAGCGAGGATGAGCGGCGTCGGCGCCATGGTCTTGACCATTTCGGGCTTCAGCACGCCGCCGGCGGACAGGCCGAGGAAAACGTCGGCGTCGGGGATGATGTCCGCGAGCGTGCGCGCGGAGGTGTCCTGCGCGAAAGTTTCCTTGAGCGGGTCCATCAGCTTGTTGCGGCCCTTGTAGACCACGCCCTCGATGTCGGAGACATAGATGTTCTGGCGGCGCGCGCCGAGGGCGACGAGCAGCTCCAGACAGGCCAGCGCCGCAGCGCCGGCGCCCGACGCGACGATCTTGGCTTCCGAGATTTTCTTGCCGGCGAGATTGAGCCCATTGCGAACGGCGGCGCCGACGATGATCGCGGTGCCGTGCTGGTCGTCATGGAAGACCGGAATCGACATTCTCTCGCGCAGGCGGCGTTCGACCTCGAAGCACTCGGGCGCCTTGATGTCTTCGAGATTGATGCCGCCGAAAGTGGGCTCCATCGCCGCGATGGCGTCCACCAGCTTGTCGACGTCAAGCCCCGCGATTTCGATGTCGAACACGTCGATGCCGGCGAATTTCTTGAACAGGACCGCCTTGCCCTCCATCACCGGCTTGGCGGCGAGAGGGCCGATGTCGCCCAGGCCGAGCACGGCGGTGCCATTGGTGATGACCGCGACGAGGTTCTGGCGGATGGTGTAGTCGGCGGCCTTGCCGGGGTCGGCGGCGATCTCCAGGCAGGGCGCGGCGACGCCGGGCGAATAGGCCAGCGCGAGATCGCGCTGGTTGCCGAGCGGCTTGGTGGCTCGGATCTCCATTTTGCCGGGGCGCGGATGGGCGTGGTAGACGAGAGCGCCCGATTGCAGATCAGACGAGATGCGTTCAGTCATTGCGGACCCCCTGCGGTCGTGAACCGCCGTGTCGCGCGATTGTCCTGCGCGATTCGCGTCGGCGTTTCCTTCAACTCAAGTTTAGTCGTCCCGCTCGCGCGGGGCTGTCCCATCGAGAGGGACGCCTCAGAGCCTGGTCCCGGAAGCGGGTTTGGCGGGACCGGACGGGCCGGGCGAGCTTGTGACATCCAGGCGGTTCAAAAAGGCGGACAAGTCTTCGATATGAGCGAAATCATCGAGTTTCAAGGGCGAATCCTTGCCCTTGATCCGAAGTGTCAAGGTTTTTGGATCGCTGATGAATTTGTCGATCGCATGGGCCGCGACGGCGATCACTGCAGCGCCGGAAAACAGCAACGGCGCCTGCGAAACGATCGCGCGCCACTCGGCCTTGACCGCCTCCGGCGGCTTGCGCTGGCTGATCGAGACGAAGGCGACAACCTTGTCGAACAGGCCGGCGTTGCTGATGTCGATCTGCGCCCAGTCGACGAAGGCGTCGCGCACGGCTTTTTGGCGGACATCCTTCTCTCCGGTGAAGAACACTTTCGGGACGCCGGAAAACTGGGCGCTGAGGGCGATCCTGCCGGCGTTTTTGACGTCGAGACCGTAGGTTTTCAGCCGATAGATTTTCGCAGCCGGGTCATAGGCGCCGGCGAACTGAAATTCGCCGGAAAGCTCGGGAAAGCCGAAGGCCGTAAGCGACTCGCCGCCTTTGGATTTCGGCGGCATTTTCAGGCTGATCCCGGTCAGGCTCGCAGCGCCTTCGAGGGGCGCGCCGTCGGAATCGAAGCTCTGGTCGATCGTCGCGGGACCGGTGTGCAGCAGGACGCGGTTGCCGCCCGGCGCGCCGGCGGGCGTGCCCTTGTCCACGGCGGAAAGATCGCCGCTCTCAAGGACCAGATGGGAGAAGCGGAAGGCGGCGACGCCGGGGTCGCCCGCGCGCAGCGCCGCCGCGAGCCCGGGCATGGAGACATGGTCGACCCGGAGGGCGCCGAGGCGCACGGCCGTGTCGCCGCTGTCGTCGGGCAGCACTCCATCCGCCGAGGCGAAGGAGAGGCTTTGCGCGCCGCCATGGGCGATGCTGTCGGCCGCGATGTCGTGGAGGGTGAAATGATCGCCGTTCTCGGCCTGGATTTCGGCCTCGGGGATGGTGACTCGGCTGGCCTGCATCCGCTCCAGCATCGCGCCGAGATCTTCGCGCGACAGCGCGCCGGTGAAGAGGCTGGTCGCCTCCGCCTGGGACAGGTTGCTGTCCTTGATGGCGATGTTCCGGAAGATGATCTTGCTCGTGGGCCCTTTCGCCAACACGGCTTCAGCGATCGTGACGTCCTCGGCCCAGGCTGGCGCGACGGCGAAAGTCCCGGCAAACAGGACCAGGGCGGCGCGAAATGAAAAGGACATGGAGAACCTCCGGGAGGGCAGCTTCGGCGGATTCGCGGCGATTGCCAAGCAGGAGTTGCCCGGCAGGACTTGCGGACCCTCCAACCGCGAATTGCGGAGCCGCGTAACAGACATCGCCGCTGCGTCAAAATTCTGGCATGGAACTGGTATTATCGGCGGAGCCAATTATTTTCCGCACATGAATGTCACGGTTTTGGAGAGAGACGATGGTCGAAGTGGTTACGCGCGAGGAACTCAAGAAAGGCCTGGCCGAAGGGTCGATCGCGCTCATCGACGTGCGGGAGCCCAATGAATTTGCGGCGGGCCATATCCCGGGCGCGCTCACCATGCCGCTCTCGCGCTTCGACCCCGCGCAGCTTCCGCGGGACCCCGCCAAGCGCATCGTGTTCAACTGCCGCTCGGGGAAGCGCACCCTGCAGGCCATTGAAATCGCGCGTCTTGGCGGTCGTCGCGACGCCTGCGCCCATTACGAGGGCTCGATGCTGGACTGGCTCTCGGCCGGCGAGCCGGTCGAAGTCTGAGCGGCTTCAGCCCCTTGTAGCGGCCTTGCGCGCCGTCGCGGTTTCGATCATCGGTTCGGGTAGCGCAAGCGTGACGACCTTTGTCTGCCCGGCGCGCTCGGCTTCCAGCAGGCCCCAATGGATCAGTTCGAGCCGGCCGTCGAAATGCTCGGCGATGGCGGTGCAGGATTCGACGAAATCGCCGGTGTTCACATAGGTCACGCCATCGATCTCGCGAATGACGGCGTGATGAATATGGCCGCAAATGACGCCGTCGACGCCGCGTTTGCGCGCTTCGGCGGCGAGGGCCTCCTCGAAATCGCCGATGAAATTGACGGCGTTCTTGACCTTGAGCTTCGCCCATTTGGAAAAGGACCAATAGGGCAGGCCGAGCTTGCGGCGGCCGGCGTTGAACCAGGTGTTGGTCCAGATCGCGAAGTCATAGGCCCAGTCGCCGAGATGAGCGAGCCAGCGGGCGTGATTGACCACGATGTCGAACTGGTCGCCGTGGACGACCAGCATCTTCCTGCCGTCGGCCGTTTCATGGACAACATGGTCGATCACCTCGACGCCGCCGAACTCCATGCCGAGGAAGTCGCGGGCGAATTCGTCGTGATTGCCGGGAATGAAGACGACACGGGTCCCTTTGCGGACCCGGCGCAGCAGTTTCTGCACGACGTCGTTATGGGCCTGCGGCCAGTGCCAGCCGCTCTTGAGCCGCCAGCCGTCGATGATGTCGCCGACGAGGAAAAGCTCCTCGGATTCGTTATGTTTGAGAAAATCCAGCAACAGATTGGCCTGGCAGCCTCTTGTGCCGAGATGAATATCGGAAATGAACAAGGTGCGGTATTGCTGCGGCGCGTGAGGTTCGGCGTTGATGTCGTGCCTGGCTGTCATGGTCGTGCCCGCTGATGCGTCCTTCCCGTTTGTGCTGCCAGTTTATTGTTGCGAGACGATGACGATGTTGCTTTTGGTCGCAGAATGACGCTCTTGGTCACAGAATGACGCTTGGAATTCTTCTCAAAATCCTCTCGACCCTCGCCTTCACCGCGATGGCGATTGGCGTGCGAATCGCCGCACCGCGGATTCCGGTCGCCGAAATCGTGTTTTTCCGCTCCGTTGTGGCGCTGGCCCTGCTTTTTGCATGGCTGCGGTGGACGGGGGGATTTCCGGGCCATCTGGCGACGCGGCGCCCGCTCGGCCATCTTGGCCGGGGCCTCTCGGGGACGGCGGGCATGTTCGCCAATTTCACCAGCCTCGCGCTGCTGCCGCTCGCCGACGCCACCGCCTATTTCTACGCCTCGCCAATTTTCGTGACGCTCATCGCCGCCTTCGCCCTGCGCGAGAATGTCCACGCCAGCCGCTGGATCGCCGTGCTGATTGGCTTCGGCGGCGTGCTCGCGATGCTGTCGGACCATTTCGGTCTTGCCGATTTCAGCCGGACGATCGGCCAGGAGGGGGTTGGCGCCGTCGTGGCGCTGGCCGGCGCCGCATTTGCGGCGCTTTCGATCATACAGACGCGGCGGCTGGCGTCGTCCGAACACACGGCCGCCATCGTGTTCTATTTCACCTGCCTGACAACGGCGGTCGGCGCGGGCGCGCTACTCGTGGCCCAGTTCGCGCCGGCGCTGCTGGCCTCGCAGGCTTATGTAGCGCCGAACGGCGGCGAATGGGCGGCGCTGGTCGGCGCCGGCGCGATGGGAGGCTGCGCGCAGATTCTGGTCACGACGTCCTATCGCTACGCCGACGCCTCGCTGCTCGCATCCTATGATTATCTCGCCATGATCTGGGCTTTGGCCGCGAGCCTGCTGATCTTCGGCCAATGGCCCTCGCTGGCTGTCGTTGCTGGCGCTGCGGCCGTCGCTGGATCCGGCCTGCTCGCCATTTTGGGCGAGCGCGCCTTCGTGCGTCCGGCGCCAATGAACTGAACAAAGCGTTCGATATTCCAAACAAAATCGGATATTATGTCAAACGGAGCAGGGCGAACGGTTTTTATTCATGGGCGTTGAAGGTCGCGACAAACAAAAGGCGCTGGAGGCGGGGGCCGTGGCGCTGTCAGGGCAGCTGGGCAAGACCGTACAGCGCCTGCGCAAGGCCTATAGCCTGTCGCTCTCCGAGCTCTCGGAACAATCCGGCGTCGCCAAATCGATCATCAGCCAGATCGAGCGCAATGAAACCAATCCGACTTTAGCCACGATCTGGCGGCTCGCTCAGGCGCTCGACGTCTCCATCGAGCGCGTGTTGCAGGACCGCGACGATTCGGCGTTCATCGAGAAGGTCTCCAAGGGCGATACGCCCATTCTCGTCTCCGACGACGGCAAATGCCGCCTTGCCATCACCGGCTGGATCAAGACGGTGGAATGGCTGCAATGCTATGATTTCTTCGCCGAACCGGGCGGGACGCTGGAATCGGAAGCCCATCAGCGCGGCGCCGTGGAATGTCTCACCGTGATCCAGGGCGAATTGCAGGTCGAGGTCGCGGGCGAGGCGGAAATCGTGCGCATGGACGAGACGCTGCGCTACCGCGCGGATCGCCGCCACGTCATCCGCAATGCCGGCGCCGCCCCGGCGCGCGCGGAAATGATCTGCATTCTCAAGGCCGCCGTGATGGAGTGAGGCGGTCTTCTCCCGGTTACGGAAAAAGTCGCGCGTCAGCGAGAGAGATTCATGTGAGCGCCCCCCGCTTCATCCGTTTCGCTGCCGTAAGGCGTCGAACGGATGTTTTACGCCGCCTTGCGGCAGCGTTTCACCGACTCCGGCCCGTCGAGGACAGCGCGCATCGCGACGGGACTCTGAGACGATCAGGTATTTAGTAAATATTATGGTGACGGCGTGCAGGAGCGGCATTGATGTGCCGAGATGGCGTTGCAACAACAATCGAATGGAGCGAGCGCACCGCAAAACGGCCGGCGTCCTCGCATTTCGAGGCGTCGGCCGAGTAATTGTTGAAGCTCTGTCCGCGAATACAAAAACTCAGGCGAAATAGCTTTGGGACTGCACCGTGGATACCCCTGCTCCGAGCACGTCTATAAAGGAATAATTGCCGCCGCCGAGGCTCATCGCGATCCATGTTCCGCTGTGGCCGTCGCTCATGAAGAACGTGGACGAGGCCATGGACGCATCGAAATGCAGATAGGTGCCTTGTCCCGCCACGCCGGTGGCGACCTGAAAATTGGCCACAGTATCGAGTTCGTTGGCGTGCTGCGCCGCCGCCGTCTCATTGATCACCAACCCGCCGCCGGCGCCAGCGTAGAAGACGTCATTGCCGAGTCCGGCGGTGGCGGTCTCGTAGCCCGAACCGGAATAGACGTAATCTCCGCCGCTGCCGCAGACCACATTGCCGTAAAGGTGGCCCTTTTGGCCGTAATAGGCGTCCGCTGCGCCATTGCCAAGCGTGACATTGCCGTAAATAGCGCCGTCGTTGACCATCGCGTCGCCGGCGCCAGAGCCGAAGCTGACGTTGCCGTAGATCACGCCGCTGGCCTGGTTGTCGAGAGCATCGCCCGCGCCATTGCCGAAGGCGACGGCGTTGGAACCGGCGGCGCCGTGGATCTCGGCGACCACGCCCGAATTACGGAAATAGTCCCCGGCATGATCCGCGAATGTGATCATGTTCACTGGCGAGGCGGTCGAGAGCGACTGGTACATCAGGCCGACATTGTCGAGAACGCTGTCAACGAGAGTAAATCCAGTCCCACTGACGCCCGTCGCATCCATCGTTCCGCCGTTATGGACCAAATTCGACGTATTGGCTCCCATTGAGACGCTCCCGGCCATATGGCCTTCGTTGTCGAGAATGTCTCCGGCGCCATTGCTCATGGTGACGTTTCCGAACATCGAGCCGACATTCATTAAAGTCTCCTGACCGCTTCCGTCCACGCCATCGAAGGCGTCTTGAGAGGTTGCACTGGGGATGCCGCTGATTGTGCCCGCATTGTAAAAGTATAGATGCTGTGATGAATTTGCGGTGTCGAAATATCCTCCGGAAAGCGATCCGTAATTCAAAAATGTGCCTGTTCCAGATGTTTGTATTGCGAAGTTCGAATAACTGGAATTGGCGATCGAGCCATAGTTAACTATGGAAAAGGCGTTGACGCCAATATATATTGCTGAATTACCACCGATAATTGAGCCTCCTGCTTCATTTGTAATAGTCATCTGAGAATAAGAACTGGAGTATGTGTTCGAAATTGCTGTATAATTTCCATAGATTTGGCCACTGTTGATGATGCTTGCACCACCAGAGGTTGTGTCGATGCAATCATAATTTTGCGATACAACATCGACATTTGGGGCCACGACAAGTGTCGTATACTGTGCTAATAAATAGTCAGGCGTATTGTTTGCGGAGCTGATGACGTTGGAGGACACATAGATCGTGGTCATGGAATGAGCCCTTTACGAGTTTGATGCTGTCGTTCCAGAGTTATGAACTGTTACGGTGACACATTAATTAATACTTGCTATTATCCGCTCAATTCTTACCTGCCTAGCCTGTCACCCCCACAATTCCCTTTCGGGCGGAAAGACGGTCGAACCATCAAACCGCAACCCGTGCGGCCTGTCCGCAGCCAGCAGCAGCGGGCCGTCGAGATCGACGAAACGGGCGCGCCCCGCGAGCAGCAGGGCCGGGGCCATCGCCAGAGACGAGGCGACCATGCAGCCGACGAACAGGCCAAAGCCGAGCCGCTCCGCGTCGTCGGCCAGCGCCAGCGCCTCGGTCAGGCCTCCAGTCTTGTCCAATTTGATGTTGATGAGATCATAGCGCGTCCGCAGAGCGGCCAGCCCTTCGCGGTCGTGAACGCTTTCATCGGCGCAGACCGCGACAGGCCAGCGCCGCCCGGCCAACGCGTCGTCGGAGCCCGCGGGCAGCGGCTGTTCGACCAGCGAAACGCCCGCCGCCGCGCAAGCCGCGAAATTATCATCGAGGTTTTCCGGCCGCCAAGCCTCGTTGGCGTCCACGATCAGCTCGGACTCCGGCGCGGCGGCGCGCACGGCGGCGAGACGTGCGGCGTCGCCCTCGCCCGCGAGCTTGACCTTCAACACTGGCCGCTCCGAGGCGACCCTTGCCGCTTGCGCCATCTCGTCCGGCGTCCCGACCGAGAGCGTGAAGGCCGTAACGCAGGGCGCGAGGCGGCTCAGCCCGGCCATCTGATAGGCCGGAACGCCGCAGAGCTTGGCTTCGAGGTCCCAAAGCGCACAGTCGAGCGCATTGCGCGCCGCCCCGGCGGGCAGAAGCCGTTGCAGGGCGATCCGGTCGGCGCCTGATTCGATTTCCGCGCGGATCGATTCGATCGCGGCGGCCACGCTCTCCACGCTCTCGCCATAGCGCGCATAAGGCGTGCATTCGCCTCGCCCGGCCACAGCGCCCTGTGCGATGGTCGCGACAACGACCACGGCCTCGGTCTTGGCGCCGCGCGAGATGACGAAGGGGTTTTTCAGGGCGAAACGCTCCACGCTCAGCGTGAGTCGTCTTTTTTCGAGCGGAGTCATTCTGTTGCGCCAATGCAAGCGTGGTCTTGGAAGCGAAGTTTTTCGCAATTCGCTTTTGCGTAATCAGGCGTGCGAGGGTATTCAAGATTAACCTTCTGACAAGCGGAAACGCGCCGAATGTCGAATTCCCCATCCGCCGAGCCGGACTTTTCCATTGAGCGAAACGGCGCGGATATCCGCATCGCGCTGCGCGGCGCCTGGACCATCGCCGGTTCGCGCGCGCTGGAAAAGGCGGCGGAGGCGCTGGGCGCGGCGGGCAAGGGCGCGGCGAGCGTCGCCATCGATTTCTCGGGCGTGGGACGGGTCGACACCGCCGGCGCCTGGCTGATCGACAAGGCGCGCGCCCAGATCGCGGCGGCGGGTTCGGCCACGGAATATCAAAGCCTCGACGCCGACCAGACCATCCTGCTGCGCGAGGCGGCTTTTTGCGAGCCGGAGCCGGCGCGCGCGCGCCGGGTCAACATCCTGCTGCATATCCTCACCCAGCTTGGCGGCTGGAGCGTGATGATCGGCGGCAATGTCCTGACGGGCGTGGCCTTCCTGGGCGAGCTGGCCATGGCCACGCTGCGGGTCACGCTCAATCCGGCGCAAATGCGGCCGACGTCGATGGTGTTCCATATGGAGCACTTCGCCTTGCGCGCGGTGCCGATCATCGTGACGATCAATTTCCTGGTCGGCTGCATCGTCACGCAGCAGAGCATTTTCCAGCTCCGGCGCTTCGGCGCCTCGACCTACGCCATCGACCTGATCGGCGTGCTCGTCCTCCGCGAACTCGGCGTACTGCTCACCTCAATCATGATCGCCGGCCGTTCGGGCTCGGCCATCACGGCCGAACTCGGCTCAATGAAGATGCGCGAGGAAATCGACGCGCTTCGCGTCATGGGCATGGCGCCCATGGACGTGCTGGTGCTGCCGCGCATCATGGCGCTGGTGTTTTCCTTGCCGTTGCTGACCTTCGTCGGCGATATCGCGGCGCTGGGCGGCGGGATGCTCACGGCCTATCTCTATGACGGAATCAGCGCCGAATCCTTTCTCGTGCGCCTGCAGGACGCCATCGGCCTCAACACGTTCCTTGTCGGACTCATCAAATCGCCCTTCATGGCGCTGGTGATCGGCATGATCGCCTGTATCGAGGGCTTCCGCGTCAAAGGCTCCGCGGAATCGCTCGGGCGGCAAGTCACCGTCGCCGTGGTAAACGCCATATTCATGGTTATCTTCGTCGACGGCCTGTTCGCGATCTTCTTCGCGGGCGTGCACTATTGAGAGGCGCGATGGAGTCCGCTGGGAAAACGCCTATCATCCGGGTGCGCGGACTGTGCGTGAGCTTCGGGACCAAGGCCATTCTCAAGGGCCTCGATCTGGACGTTCAGCCCGGAGAGGTCACCGGCTTCGTCGGCGGCTCCGGCCAGGGCAAGTCGGTCCTCACTCGCACCATACTTGGCCTTGTCAAGAAGCAGGAGGGCGAGATCGAGGTCTTTGGCGAGAATATCGACCGCCTCTCGCCGCTCGAACATCGCACGCTGGAGCGGCGCTGGGGCGTGATGTTCCAGGGCGGCGCGCTGTTTTCGGGCCTGACCGTCAAGCAGAACATTCAGGCGCCGATGCGCGAATATCTCTCGCTCAGCCAGGGCGTGATGGACGAACTGGCGATGTTGAAGATCAAGCTGGTCGGGCTTCAGGCGGACGCCGCGGACAAGTTTCCCTCCGAGCTTTCCGGCGGCATGGTCAAGCGCGCCGCGCTCGCCCGCGCGCTGGCGCTCGATCCCGAACTCGTTTTCCTCGACGAGCCGACCTCGGGCCTCGATCCGATCGGCGCGGCGGACTTCGACGAGTTGATCGCGACCTTGCGCAAGACTTTAGGCCTCACCGTATTCATGGTGACGCATGATCTCGACTCGCTCTACTCGATATGCGACACAATTGCCGCGCTCGCGGATGGTAAGGTTATTGCAGCGGGGCCGCTTTCGACCATGCTGGCTTCCGATCATCCTTGGCTGCGCGCCTATTTCCACGGGCGGCGCTCGCGCGCGATCGTGAAGCCGGATTTCGATTTCGCCGGATTGGGCGCGCCGGAAACGGCGCAATCATGACCCGATCTGCTGTTATCCGCGCCGCGTTCGACGCGCGGCGCTAGAAGGAGACGAAGGATGGAGACGCGCGCCAATTATGCGCTGATCGGCCTGTTCACCCTGGCAGTGATTCTCGGCGTGTTCGGCTTCATCTACTGGTTCAAGACATTCGGCCAGCAGACGGTCCGGACAAGCTATGTCGTTCATTTCAACGGCTCGGTGTCGGGCCTGCTCAACGGCGCGAATGTGCTGTTCAACGGCCTGAAGGTCGGCGAAGTCACGGAACTGGGCCTCATCCCCGAGGATCCAAACCGGGTTTTCGCGCGCATTTCCGTCGATTCCCGCGCGCCGATCAAGACTGACACCTCCGCCGCGCTCGAATTCGGCGGCTTGACTGGGGTGGCCTCGGTCGCCTTGACCGGCGGCAGCGCGGGGGCGGAACGCCTGCCGGCGAGCGGCGTGATCAACGCTGCGCCTTCCCAGTTGCAGAACCTCATGCAGATGGCGACGAGGCTCGGCACGAAAGCCGACGAGGTGCTGGGCAATGTCAACAAGCTGCTCAACGAAACCGGGCCGGGACTGAAGGCCTCTGTCACCAATATTCAGGACCTGACGGGCGTTCTGGCCGACAAGAACGGCAATTTCCTTCAGGCCCTGAACAGCGTCGAGCCCGGCAAGCTCCGCAACATCATCGCCAACGCCGACCAGGCCATGGCCAAGGTCAACAATTTGCTCGGCGACGGCGCGGGCAAAACGATGATCGCCGATATTTCGGAGGCCGCGCGCTCGATCCGGAAGCTGGCCGACAATCTCACGCGCTTCTCCAATACTGGCCTGCGGCAATATGAGGGTCTGGCGGTGGATGGCAGGAAGACGCTTCAGAACGTCGACCGCGCGGTCAAGCAGATCGAGAGCAACCCGCAAAGCATTATTTTCGGGCCGAAGCCCGCTTTGCCTGATTATAATGGCCGGTGAATCGCCGGAATGAACGCCGCTCTGAAAGGCGTCTTGCCATTTGTCGGCGGCTCTGCTTTTGCATTGCAGCGAGCTTGTCGTTTGAGCGAAGGAATACGGGCGGCGTGACCATCATGCGCGGAACCAGCCGGCCTCGAAAGAAGCCGACCTCCCTGATCGTGGGCGCCGTCGCGCTCGCGCTGGGCCTTTGCGGTTGCGCGAGCCTTGCGCCACAGCCGCAAAGCTTCGACCTGTATCCAGCCCAGGCGAGAGCCCGGGCCTCCAGCGGCAGGATTTACGTCGCCACGCCGTCCGCCGTTCCGCCGCTCGATGGCGACCTGATCGTGGTGCGCGGGCCCGATGGCAGCTTGAGCCGGGTTCCCGGCGCGCGCTGGGTGGACCATCTTCCCGCGTTGCTGCAAAGCCGGCTCGCGCAGACTTTCGAAAACGCCGGTCTCATCCGTCAGGTCACTTTGTCGGGCGAGGGCGCCGAATTTAACCTGGGGATTGAGATCCGGCGTTTCGATATCGATTCCGCGACCCGGACCGCCCATGTGGAACTGACCGCGCGGCTGGCGCGAGCGGGCGGCCAGGTCGTCGCCGCGAAGGTCTTTTCCGCCACGGAGCCGGTCGCCGACATCGCCGGCGCTGCGTCCGCGCATGCGCTCGATGGAGCCATGGGAATCGTTCTCGCACAGATCGTCGGCTGGGCCGCCGTCTCGGCAAGATAGGCGTCGTTCGACGCCAGCCCCGCGACGCCAAATAAAAAACGCCCGGATCGCTCCGGGCGTTTTTTTGTTTCGGCGCCGTTGACGCCTCACCCGAGGCGGCCCGAGGCGTGCGCGAGCAGGCTGTAAACCTTGCCGGTCTCTGACGCGAGATAAGACCGGGTCAGCAGACCGTCGCGGTCGTCGCGGCTGACTTCGCCGAGCAGGCGCTCGAATTCCTGCAGGTAGCGGTCGACGGTCAGGCGGAAGTCATTGTCTTCCGCATAACGCTGGCGCACGTCCTCAAAGGTCTTCTGGCCCTGCGCGGTGTATAGGCGACGGCTGAAGGCCGTGCGGTCGCCGCGCCGGAAGCGGTCCCAGGCGGTGATCAGCGCATTCTCATCCACGACCCGGGCGATTTCCGCCGAGAGGCTGTCGAGCGATTCGCCCGGCGCGGCGGCGCTGCGGCTCGGCGCCGGCTCATCGACGGAAGCCCGCGCGAGGAGGTCGCTCATCCAACCGCCGCGCTGCTCCTTCGTCCGCGCCGGAGCGGGGGCGGGCGCCGGAGTCGCGACAGGGGCCGTGGGACGGGGCGCCGGGGGCCGCAGATCGAAGCGCGGCGTCTCGCGCGCGGGCTCGTTCCAGCTTTCGCGACGCGGGGCAGGCTCGCGTTGCGGGGCCGGCGCCTGGGCGCGCGGCTCGACGCGCGCGGGCGGCTCGTGGCGGACCACCTCCTGCCGGACAGGCTCCGCAGGCTCGGCGACGTCATAGGCGCGGCCGGACCTCGTGACCAGTTCGGTCAGTTCGTTCAGCGCCTTCATCTGGTCGGCGACGACGCGACGCATCGCGGCGGCCTGTTCACCGGTTTCGCGGGGCAGATCCACCGCGCCGCGGCGCAATTCCTGACGGGTCGCCTCCAGCTCGCGCTGGATTTCGCTCGTCATGGCGCGCAGCTCCTGCGAAACGCCCTTGTAGCGTTCGGAACTGTGCTGGAACAGCTCGTTCATCTGGGCGAGCGTCTGCTCATAGGCGGCGGTCAGTTCCGCGACGGTCCGCTCGCGCTCGCGCGCCGCGCTCTGGCGCAGCTCGTCGTGCTGGCTGGTGAGAACGCCGGCGGTGGACGAGGCGGCGTCGGACAGGAAGGCGCCGACCTCGCGCGCCCGGTCCTCGGCCTGCGCCAAAGTCCGCGCGATGGTCCCGGAGAAGGCTTCGAGACGCGCCTCATATTCGGACTGCCGGCGCTGGGCTTCTTCATACAGGGCCTGGAGGCCATGCAGGCGGGCTTCGAGCCCGGCGTCGACGTCTTCCTGGCTCTTGGCGAGTTCGGCGAGCCGCAGCTGAACGGATTCTTCGATCAGGTTCTGGCTCCGCGCCATTTCCTGCATGCGGGCGCTGAAGACCCGGTCGATCTGGGCGCCGACAGCCGACATTTCGCGCAGCGACGCCTGGAGGGTCTGGGTCTGCTCCTGGACGGCCCGGGCGGATTCGGCGACGCCTTCGCCGGTCTGCCGGGCGACGGCGTCGAGACGGTCCACTTCGCCATGCAGCGTCTCGACCGACCCGCCGAGGGCGTCGATCTTCGGCGCCAGCGCTGTTTCGACGCGCTGCAAGCCGGATTCCGCATTGTCGATGGTCGCGAGCAGGGCGCGATGGGTCTCGGTCATGTTCGCGATCAGGCCGCCGACGTCCTGCTTCATCCGGCGATTGGCTTCATCCAGCACGCCGCTCATTTCGGCCTGCCGCTGGCCCAGCGTCTCGATCAGATCGTTGGAGCGTCCGGCCAGCGCGCCGACAGCGCTCTCGCTGAAGGCCACGATCTGCGAAACGACCTCGCCGCCGCGCGCCGTGAGCAGATCCACCAGCTTCAGGCCGCGCGCATCGTACCACTCGTGCAGTTCCGTGGTGCGAAGCCGCAATTCGTCGGACAGGGCGCGTCCGCGGCCATCGACGGTCTGCTCGATCTCGCCGATGCGGCGGTCCAGTTCCGTGCCGACCTCGCCGAGGCGCGCAACGACCTTCTGCTCGAACTGGTCGATATGGCCGCCGAGGTTCGCCGTGATTTCACTGGCGCGGCTTCCGAGAGTTGCGTCGATGCGTTCGGCCTTGGCCGAAAGCTCTTCCGTGACCGCATTGGAGCGGAGCAGGATGATCTCGTCGATCTCGCGGGCCTTGCCCGAGATCTCCTCGCCGAATTCGCCGAGGCGGGCGATGACGTTCTTTTCGAAGAACGCGACATGGCCGCCGAGATTGGCGGTGATTTGATCGGCGCGGCCGCCGAGCGAGGCGTCGATTTCCGCCGCCTTGGCGGCGATTCCCTCGCCAACCTCGCCGAGGCGGGCGACGATATTCTTTTCGAAGAACTCGATGTGGCCGCCGAGATTGGCGGCGATGTCGTCGGCGCGGCCGCCCAGCGTCGCGTCGATTTCCGCCGCCTTGGCGGAGATTTCCTCGCCGACTTCGCCAAGGCGGGCGACGACGTTCTTCTCGAAGAAGTCGATATGGCCGCCAAGACTGGCAGCGATTTCATCGGCGCGGCCGCCGAGCGTCGCGTCGATCTCCGCAGCCTTGGCGGAGAGCTCCTCGGTGAGCGCGGTGGAGCGGGCGAGAATGATTTCGTCCAGTTCGCGCGCCTTGGAGTCGAGCGCCCTTCCGACTTCGCGGCCGCCTTCGCCGAGCACCTTGGCGATGTCGATGGCGCGTCCAGCCAGGGCGTCGTTGAGCTGCCGCGAACGGGCGCCAAGGCTGGTTTCGGCCTTGACGATGAGATCGTCCATGATGCGGACGACGTCCTCGGTCTTGTCCGTCGTGCGGTTCTCGAACTTGTCGAGCTGCTGCTGCAACAGCCCGGCGGTCTCCTCGGCGCGGCGGCCGAGGCGCGATTCGAGCTGGGCGCCGTGGATATTGATCGCCATTTCGATCCCGGCGAGGCGGGACGCGATGGCGGCGGAGAGCGTTTCGGACTGTTCGCCGATCCGCGCCGTGGCCGCGCCGCCGGCCTCTTCGATGGTTTTGTCGAAGGAGCCGAGCGTCTCCTCGAGCATGGCGCGCAGGCTTTCGGTCTGGGCCTTGATATGCTCGGCGGAGCCTTCGCCGCCCGAGCGCATGAGTTGGTCGAGCGCAGCGAATTGCGCCACGAAATCGGCCTTGAGGCGCTCGGCGTGGTCGGTGAGGCGCGTCTGCGTGTCGGCGACGCCAGAGGCCATGCGGGCCTCGAAACTCTCGAGATGCGACGCGATTTCCTGCGACATCCGGCTGGCGTGGTGGCCGAGGCTGCCGGAAGCCTCCTCGCCGCCGCGCAGAAGGACCTGCTCGAAGGCGTCCAGACGCTCGGCAAGGGTTTCTGCCACGCGATCGCCGTGCATGCCGATCGCCGCCACGGCCTCGGCCGCGACCTGGGCGAAGCCCTTCTGGGTGTCGGCGACGCGGCGCGCAATGGATTCGGCGGTCTGGCTGGCGGTGGCGGCGAAATTCCGGTCGACGGTCGCCGTCTGGGCCAGCAAGGCGTTGAGCGTGGAGTCGGCGGCGGCCTGGAACCGCGCCTGCGTGTCCGCGACATTCTGGCTCAGCGTCTCGCCGACCGCATGGCTGACGTCGGCGAGGGCCTCGCGCAGGGCCTGGGTCCGCTCCTCGGCAAGTTTCGTCGCGTTCGCCGAAACCTGAGAGAAGTGATCCTGGAAGGATTCGGCGTGATGGGTGAGGGCCGCGAGTTGGCTCTCGGTGGCGGAGGCGACGCCTTTCTCCAGCCGTTCGCTTTGCGCGGCCACGGCGTCGATGGCTTTCTGCGCGCTTTGCTCGACGCGCTGCTCGAAGGCTTCGGTCTGGTTGGCCAAGGCCGCGAGCGGCATTTCGGTGGCGGCGGCGACGCTCTTTTCCAGACGTTCGGTATGGGCCGCGAGGGCCTCGACCGTCTGCAAGGCCGTCTCGCCGAAGCGCTGTTCGAAGGCCTCGGTGTGGCTGAGGAGCGCGGCCAGCGGGACGTCAGTGGCGGCGGCGACGCTGGTTTCCAGCCGCTCGGTATGGGCGGCGAGGGCCTCGACGGTGTGCTGGGCGGCTTCGCCAAAGCGCTGTTCGAACGCCTCGGTGTGGCTAAGCAGCGCGGCGAGCGGAACCTCGGTCGCGGCGGCGACGCTCTTTTCGAACTGTTCGGTATGAGCGGCGAGCGCCTCGACAGTATGTTGAGCGGCTTCGCCAAAACGCTGTTCGAAGGCCTCGGTATGACTGAGCAGCGCGGCCAGCGGGGTCTCGGTCGCGGCAATGACGCTCTTTTCGAGCTGTTCCGAATGAGCCGCGAGGGCCTCGACGGCATGCTGTGCGGCTTCGCCGAAGCGTTGCTCGAAGGCTTCGGTGTGGCTGAGCAGCGCGGCCAGTGGGGTCTCGGTCGCGGCGGCGACGCTCTGCTCCAGCCGCTCGGTATGGGCCGCGAGGGCTTCGACGGTCTGCAGCGCGGCTTCGCCGAAGCGCTGTTCGAACGCCTCGGTGTGGCCGAGGAGGGCGGCGAGCGGAGTTTCGGTGGCGGCGGCGACGCTCTTTTCCAGCCGCTCGGCTTGCTCGGCGAGGGCTTCGACGGTGTGCTGCGTGGCTTCGCCGAAGCGCTGTTCGAACGCCTCGGTGTGGCTGACGAGCGCGGCGAGGGGCGCTTCTGTCGCCGTCACAACGCTGTGGTCGAGACGCTCGACCTGCGAAGCAATGGCGTCGAGCGCATGCTGGGTCGAGCCCGCCAGACGCTGTTCGAGGTCGTCCGTATGGCCGAGGAGGGCCGCGAGATGGGTCTCGGTTGCGGCGATGACGCCGCGTTCAAGCCGCTCGCTGTGCGCGACGATGGCGTCACGCGCCTCGCGGGCGGTCTCGCCGAAGCGCACCTCGAAGCTTTCGGTATGGCCGACCAGCCCCGAAAGCTGGTCCTGCGTTGCGGCGGCGACGGCATGCTCGAGACGCTCGCCCTGTGCGGCGATGGCTTCGATGGTGGTCTGCGCCGTCTGCGCGAATTGCTCCTGGAAGGCGTCCGAATGGCCGTTCAGGGCCGCAAGCGTTTCCTGCGTCGTCATGCCGACAGTCTTTTCCAGCCGGTCGACATTCTGGTTCAGGGCCGTCTCGATGCGGATGGACTGCGATTCCAGCCGCTCGATGGCCGAGCCAGCGAGGGTTTCGAACTGCTGTTGCAGGTTGTCGGTCTTTTCGCCGATCGCGGCGAGCGTGCCGCGCGTCGCCTGGTCGACGGTGTCGCGCAGGTCGATCGTGTGGCCGCCGATGGCCTCGATGGCCTCGCTCGCGACGCGGGCGAATTGCTCGTTGAAGGCCTCGGTATGGCCGGCGAAGGCGACGAGGGTCTCGTTGGCGGCCTGACCGAAGCTTTCGCGCAGGGTCTCCGCCTGGCCCGCGACGTCTTCCGCGGTCTTGGCGCTGACATGGGCGTAAGCCTCGCCGATGGCCGAGACATTGGCGCCGAAGTCGTCGATGGTCCGCTGCGCGGTCTCACCGACATGGAGGCGGAACGCTTCCGCCCTGGCGGTAAGTTCCTCGATCGCCGCTGAGGCCGCGGCGGAGAATTCTTCGGCCGAACGATGACGGTGGGTCTGGAGCGTATGCGAGAAGGTCTCGCCCAGCGAGCCGAACAAGGCTTCCGCTTCGGCTGTCTGTTCGCTCAGCTTTTCGCGCAATTGCGCGCCGGTCGCGGTGAGGGACTGCTGGAAGGCCGGTCCCTGGACAGCGACGAGATCGTGCAGGCGCTCGGCATGGTCCGCAAGCCGGGCGGCGAGTTCGTCGGAGCGCTGGCCGATGGTTTCTCCGAGCCGGGCGCCGGCCTCGCCGAGCGTCTGGGACAGAAGGTCCGAACGCATCTGGGTCTGTTCGAGGAACGAAGCGGCGAAGCCGCGCAGATCGCCATCGAATTTTTCGGCCCGCTCTTCGATGACGCGCGAAGTCTGTTCGCTCGACTCGTTGAACCGCTCCAGCAGATTTTGCGCGCGCTCTTCGAGTTGGCGCAGCAAGGCGTCGCCGGAATTGGAGAAGGTCTGCTCGACGACGCCGCCCTTGTCCTCGATCGACTTGGCAATGCGGTCGCCCGTCTGCTCCAGCAGATCCGTTAGCTGTTTCGTAGCGACTTCAAGCTCGCGCGAGACGGCCATATGGGCGCCGGTGAGGGCGGTCGAAATCTGGTCGGCGTTGGAGACAATGGATTCGCGCTCGCTCGAAAGCTCGTTGAGCAGCATGCGGATACGGCGCTCGTTGTCGCCATAGGTGCGCTCGAGCGAGGAGACCTCGGCGCGGACCATGGTTTCGAGTTCGCTGGCGCGGGCCAGCGCCCGCTCGATGCCGTCGCCCATTGAGGCGACCTCGCGGCGAATCGCCTGGCTCAGCGTCACCACCTGTTCCGTGGCGATGGTTTCCGGCTCCGCGAGGCGAATCGCGACCTGCGCCATCGATCGGGCGGTATGGCGCATCTCCTGCGCGCGACGCATCACCGAGCCCATCGAAAGGAAGAAGATGACGGGGCCGATGAGGGCGAAAGCGGAAAGCGCCGCCGTCGGGCTGAACAGCGAGCCGGCGAAAGCCGCGCCATGGCTGAAGACGAAATAGCCAATCCACAGCCCGATCCAGGCCGCGGAGGCGATGATCGCCGCCGTGAAGGAGCCGGACTCAGGGCGGGTCTGCAGGCTTTGCAGGATCTGGCCGACAGAGGGACGGTCGTCATTGGCCGGGCGGGGACCTGACGGCGGCCGCTGCGGCTCGGCCTCCCTGGCGAACTGGTTCAGCTCGTCGGACGCAACTTCGGGCAAGCGGGGCTGAGGCGTCTCAGCGGCTTCCGGGCGCTGCGCGGGCAGGTGGTAATCGATCTTGCCCGCCTCCTGTGCGTCCTCGGCGGGTTTCGAGGCTTCCTGCTCTACCGGGAGCCGAAGAGCATCCTCGATCGCCGACAACGCGGCAGCCGCGGGATCCTGAGCCTTGCTCGGTGTGGACATGTCCAATCGCCCTTAAAACTAACCAGAACGGACGCGACGCCTTGAGCGCGCCAGCGCACAGTCAAAGCCCGCAATGAGCGGAAGTTAACCAAGTCTCACTCTACGCTCGCGCGATTGCGATGGAAACGGGCGCCCCCCAGGCTTTTGACAACGTCGTTAACGGACCTTTCACCATAAATCCAGAAACAAGCCAAACCGCCTGCAAAATAAGGGTTTGGTGAATCTTATCATTGCAGGCTGGCTTTCAATTCATTCTGCGTTTTCGTTCCCTGCGGCCGCCATTGCGCGGCCGGGGCCGGAAGCGGCAAGCGGCGGATCCGCATCCTGCGCGCAAGATTTCGGGAGAATCACATGGGTTTCACGGCGCATGAGGTCAACGGCCAGCATTCCGCAATGGAGTTGGGCGCGCGTGTGCAAAAGGCTTCGCCGATCGATCTCGTGCATCTGGCGCGCCAGACCATGGGCGACCGCGAGCTGGAAAAGGAATTGCTCGCCTTGTTCGACCGCCAGGCCGCCCAGATCGCGGATCGGCTGCGCCATGTCGAAAACGGGACGGCGAGCGCCGATCTCGCGCATAAGCTCAAAGGCTCGGCCCGCGCGGTCGGCGCAGGCGCTGTCGCCGCCGCCGCCGAAAATTACGAACATGGCGCGCGCGCCGGCTTGCTGCGCCAGGCTGACGCCGATCGGCTCGTCTCCGCTGTCGCCGAAGCGCGGGACTTCCTGCAGGAACTCGCCGCCTAGGACAAAAATTCGCTCACAGCCGCCAGAAACTCGTCCCGCGCCTCGACGCAGGAGAGATGCGCCGCGCGGAGGCGCAGGAGACGCGCGCCGGGCAGGGTCCGCGCCAGCGCCTCGCCGAGTTGCGGCGGAGTTGAAGCGTCGCTTTCACCGACGATCACCAGAACGGGGCGCTGCGGCGCGGCGCGGATCGCGTCGCGCAAATCGGTATCGCGCAAGGCGGAGCAGCAGGCCACATAGCCGACGCGGGGCGCGGCGCGGAGGAGGTTTTCAATCTCTTCGAATTTCTGCGGCTGCGCCGCGCGGAAGGCTGCCGTCAGCCAGCGCTGGACCACGACAGGCGCGAGGGCGGACATGCCGCCGCTGCGCGCCATGCGAATGCGGCCGTTCCATCCTTCAGGATTGGGAAAGACATAGGCCGTATTGGCGAGCACGACCTTGTCCAGCCGTCCGGCCGCGTGGATCATCAGCCATTGGCCAATGGCGCCGCTCATCGACAAGCCGATGAAATGCGCTTTTGCGATTTCCAGCCGGTCCAGCAAGGCGACGACATCGCGGCCGAGATCGCCAAGGCTGTAGGGCCCGGGCGGTACGTCCGATCCCCCATGCCCGCGCGCGTCGAAGCGCAAGACGAAGTATTTTTGCGCGAGAACGGGCGCGATATCGTCCCAGATTGTCAGGTCGCCGCCGAGCGGATGGGCGAGCACCACCACGGGAGCGCCGCGCGCGCCTTCGGTCACGACATTGAGCGACAGCGCCCCGATATTCACTTTAGGCATCGGCAAAATCCTCAGATCAGCTGCTCAGATCAATTTCATGGCGCGCATCGAGCAATGGCCGTTGCGCCCGATGATCAGATGGTCGTGCAGCTTGACGCCCAGCGGCTTGGCGAGCGAGGCGATGGTTTCGGTCATGGTCACGTCGGCGGTCGAGGGAGTTGGATCGCCCGAGGGGTGATTGTGGACGAGAATGAGCGCGCTGGCGTTCAGCTCCAGGGCGCGGCGGATCACTTCGCGGGGATAGACCGGCGTGTGGTCCACGGTTCCGCGCCCCTGCACCTCGTCGGCGACCAGTCCATTCTTCTTGTCGAGGAACAGGACCCGAAATTCCTCCGTCTCCCGAAAAGCCATCGCGCCGCGGCAATAGTCCAGCACCTGCGCGAAGGAGCCGAGTTCAAGCCTTCTCCGCATGGATTGCTTGGCGAGCAACAGCGCCGCCGCCTCGACGATCTTCAGCTCCGTCACCACGGCATCGCCGACATATTCGACTTCCTTGAGCCGCGCCGGGGCCGCCGCGATCACTTCGGCGAAGGAGCCGAAGCGTTGCAGCAGCTTTTTGGCGATCGGCTTGACGTCGCGGCGCGGAATGGCCCGGAACAGCAGAAGCTCCAGCACTTCATAATCATGCAGGCCGTCGGGGCCGCCCTTCAGGAAGCGCTCGCGCAGCCGTTCGCGATGGCCGGAGTTGAGCGAGTCCTTCGTCGGCTGCTGGTCCAAAGGCGGCTCCAGATCAGGCGGACGCGGTCAGGCGGAAGGAGGCGTGTAGGGCGGACAATGCAGCCCGCGCGGCGAAGCCGTGAAGATCTCGCAACCCTCCGCCGTCACCCCGATCGCATGCTCGAACTGGGCGGAGAGCGAACGGTCGCGTGTCACGGCGGTCCAACCGTCGGCGAGAATCTTCACCTGCGGCTTGCCAAGATTGATCATTGGCTCGATGGTGAAGAACATGCCTTCGCGCAGGGTCACGCCCTGGCCGCGATGGCCGTAATGAAGAATGTTGGGCTCGTCATGGAACAGCCGCCCGAGGCCGTGACCGCAGAATTCGCGCACGACAGAACAGCGTTCTGCTTCGGCGAAGGTCTGGATCGCATGGCCGATATCGCCGGTGGTTGCGCCGGGCTTGACCACCGCGATGCCGCGCATCAGCGATTCATAGGTCACTTCGCACAGGCGCTGCGCTTTGCGCGGAACGTCGCCGATATAATACATCCGGCTGGAATCGCCGTGCCAGCCGTCGAGAATATAGGTCACGTCGATATTGACGATGTCGCCGTCGCGTAAAAGCTTCGAATCGGGAATGCCGTGGCAGACGACATGGTTGATCGAGGTGCAGATCGACTTGCGATAGCCGCGATAATCGAGCGGCGCCGGATAGGCGCCGTTGTCCATGCCGAAATCATAGGCGAGCTTGTCGAGCGCGTCCGTGGAGACGCCCGGTTGCGCGGCCTCGACCATCAGATCGAGCGCTTCCGCGGCGAGACGGCCGGCCTTGCGCATGCCCTCGAAATCTTCGGGACCATGGATGCGGATATGGCCGGATTTTCGGCTCGGCGCGGCGTCGGCTTCGATAAAGGTCATCAGGTTCTGCGGTTCCATTCTCGACTGCGGGACCAGCCCCGCCAGCCCGCCTTGTTCCAGATTTAGCCCAAAGCGGGCGCGACGCAAGAGGCAGGGCGCTTCCATTCCCGATTCCGGGCGAGGGCCAGATTTACATTCGCCAGCCCATTTGCGACAAATTCTAGCTGGCCCGCAAGCCGGGCCGATCTTCGTCAAGGCGAGGGCAGGTCATGATCCGGGTTGGAAAGAAATACCAGCGCCTGATCCATGGCTCCGGCTGCGCCTGCCATTCGCCGCAGATGGGCGATGTCACGCAAGCGCTGACGGCCTTCAATCGCCGTGGATTCCTCGCCGGGTTGACCGCGACCGCCGCCGCCATGGGCGTGCCGGGGCCGGTGCTGGCGCAAGCTTCCGGGCGGCCAGGCCGCATGCTTTTCCGCCAGTTGCGGCTGTTCGACGGCAAGACGGATTCGCTGCGCGACAGCGCGCAGGTTCTGATTGAAGGCAATCGAATCGCTTCGGTCGATTTCGCCGGTGAGGCGCCGCCCGCAGACGCCAAAATCATCGATTGCGGCGGCCGGGTGATGACGCCCGGGCTGATCGACGCCCATTGGCACACATTGTTCGCGGCTCTGCCGCTTCAGGCCCTGCTGACCGCCGACGCGGGCTATATCTATCTCGCGGCGACCGTCGAATCGCGCAACACGCTTCTGCGCGGCTTCACCACCGTGAGGGATCTCGGCGGTCCGGTCTTCCCCTTCAAACAGGCGATTGACGACGGCTTCGTCGTCGGGCCGCGCATCTATCCTTCCGGCCCGATGATCACCACGACCGGCGGCCACGGCGACATGCGCGCCTTGTCCGACCTGCCGCGAATTCCCGGCGGTCCGCTCAGCGCTGTCGAGCGGACCGGCGGCGCCGCCATAGCCGACAACATTGGCGAAGTGCAGCTTCGCGTGCGGGAGCAATTGCTGCAAGGCGCCTCGCAATTGAAGCTGGTCGCGGGCGGCGGCGTATCGTCGCCGCGCAGCCCGCTCGACATGACGACCTTCAGCGAGGCGGAGCTGCGCGCGGCAGTCGATGTGGCGCGCGACTGGAACACCTATGTCGCCGCCCACGCCTATGCGCCCCGGACGATCAAGCGCGCCATCGCGGCGGGCGCGGCCTGTATCGAACACGCCCATCTGATGGATGAAGAGGCCGCGCAACTGATGGCGGCGAAGGGCGTCTGGCTCAGCATCCAGCCTTTCCTCAGCGAGGCGGACGTGCCGCCGATGGCGGGGCCGAGCCGCGAGAAGGCGCTCGAAGTCATCGCCGCGACGCCCCGCGCCTATGAGCTGGCGCGCAAGCATGGACTCAAGACGGCGTTCGGCTCCGATCTCCTGTTTTCCGCCGCCCTGACGCCACGCCAGGGCAAGATGCTGACGCACCTGACGCGCTGGCATTCCAATGCGGATATCCTGAAAATGGCGACATCGACCAATGCCGAGTTGCTTGCTCTGTCCGGCGAACGCAATCCCTATCCGGGCAAGCTGGGCGTGATTGAGGCGGGGGCTTACGCCGATCTTCTGATCGTGGACGGCAATCCGCTGGAGAATATCGATCTGATCGCCACGCCGGAAAAAAGCCTGGCGCTCATCATGAAGGACGGCGCAGTGGTCAAGAACGCCCTGCCGGCCTGAGCGGTCGCAAGCTTTTGGGGAAAAGCTTGGCCCGGATTGCCGCGGCTGGTATTAACCCTGCCATGCGCGCCATCCCCGCCAATGATTTGTCGCCCTTCGGCCGGCATCAGCCCTACGGCGCCCTGCGCCGCCTGCTGCATTTCACGCAGAACGCGGGAACCCATTGGCTTGGCCAGCGAGCGGCGCTGCTGGTGCGCCGTTTCGGCCTGCGCCGGCTGCGCGCCCGGCCGGTCGATGTGACGGTCGAGACGCTCAAGGCGCGGATGCGGCTCTATCCTTTCAACAACGCCAGCGAAAAGCGCCTGCTGTTCACGCCGCAATTTTCCGACCGCGAGGAGCGCCGCTTCATCGCCGAACGCATCACGCCGGACATGACCTTCCTGGACATTGGCGCGGGTTGCGGGGCTGGCAGCCTGTTCGTCGCCCTGCGCGCCGGGCCGCGCGCCCGTGTGCTTGCGGTCGAGCCGCAACCCCTGCTTTACGAGCGGCTGGTCTATAATCTGCGTCAGAATCCCGCCGCCACGGTCAAGGCGCTCGATTGCGCCATCGCCGATGTCGAGGGGCCGGTGAAGCTGTTCTACAATCCCTTCGACCTCGCCGAGACCTCGATGCGCATCGTCAATGTCGACACCGGCGGCGGCTCCTTCAACGCTTCGGCGAAATCGCTCGCGACTTTGGCGCATGAGGAAGGCCTCACGCGCATCGACCTGATGAAGCTCGACGTCGAAGGGGCGGAAGATCTGGCGCTCGAACCCTTCCTGACCAGCGAGCCGGAATCGCTGTGGCCGCGCGCCCTGGTCATGGCTTATTCGCCCGCGAAATGGGACGTCAATCTGCTCGGCCTGCTGGAGAGCCGGGGCTATGTCCGGGTCGCGCGCACCAGGGTCTATGTGATGTATGAGCGAAAGGACAGCGGACATGAATGACAGGCGCGTCACCGCCGCTGTGATGGTAATCGGCGACGAGATTCTCTCGGGCCGCACCCGTGATTCCAACAGCCATTACATCGCTCATTTCCTGTTGCAGATCGGCGTCGAGACCCGGGAAATCCGGGTCGTGCCCGATGTCGAGGACGAGATCGTCGCCGCGCTCAACGCCCTGCGCGCGCGTTACGATTATGTCTTCACCACCGGCGGCATTGGTCCGACCCATGACGACATCACCGCCGATGCGGTGGCGAAGGCTTTCGGAGTTGAAATTTCGGAAGATCAGCGCGCCATCGCCTTGCTGCTGGAGCGCATCAAGCCCGAGGACCTCAACGAGGCGCGCCGCCGGATGGCGCGCATTCCGCACGGCGCGGCCCTCGTCGCCAATCCGATCTCCAAGGCGCCCGGTTTCTGGATCGGCAATGTCATTGTGATGGCGGGCGTTCCGGCGATCATGCAGGCCATGCTCGACGACGTCGCGCCCAAGCTGGTGCAGGGCGCGCTGATCCTGTCCGAAACCATCGACGCGCCCGGCTTGCCGGAAGGCGCCTATGCCGCGGGGCTGACCGCACTCGCCAAGGCCTATCCGCAGGTGTCGATCGGCTCATACCCGTCGCTGCGCGACGGCAAATTCTTCAACCAGATCATTCTGCGCGGCCGCGATGCGCCGATGCTTGCCGAGGCCGCCGCGAAGGTGCGCGCGATGCTGACCAGGCTCGATTGAAGGGCGGCGCGCGGTATTGGCGGCGCGGGTGCGATCCCACGAAAGACGGGCGGCTGTCGTGGAGCCGCCCGCGAATCTTGTTTCGACTTTTGCAAAGCCCTTAGTCGCTCGGGTGACCGCCCTTTTTCATCGCGTCCAATATCCCCGACAGATTGTAGGTTTCGGGCGCTTGTAGCGGGGGGAACTCCTTGTACGAATAGAGTTCCTTCTCCCAAAGCTGCTGGCCGATCGGCAGCATGTTCCAGTCGTACAGGAAGGCGGTAACCGGACCTCCAAGCGCGCCGCCAATGCCATTCACCGTCTTCTGGCTTTCGCCGACAGCCTGTTCGAAGGGATCGCGCTTGATATTCTGGACCAGCGTGAAGTGGAACGAAATGAGTGGCTGGATCCAGCCGGTCGCGCCGGGCGCCGACATGGAATAGTACATCTTCCAATTCTTGTAGCGCACTGCGGACGGCGTGGAGCCCGAGTAGTAGAAGAAGTGATCGCGCGCCGATTTGTCGGACTTGCCCTCAAGATAGTCGCGCTGGTCGAAGCCATCGAGCGTCGTCTTGACGATATCGGGATAGGCGCCTTTCTCGATCTGCTTTTTCAGTTCGTCGCCTTTCGCCCCGCCGGCGATGTCGACCAGCGTCGGCAGCCAGTCGAGCGCGGCGTAAAGCTGGTTTTTCACCGTGCCTGGCTTGATATGGCCCGGCCAGCGGACGACCTGCGGCGCCCTGTAGCCGCCTTCCCAGGCTTCACCTTTCTGGCCTTTGAACGGCGTGACGCCGCCGTCTGGGAACGTGATCGCCTCGGCGCCATTGTCGGTGGTGAAAACGACGATGGTGTTATCCAACTGGCCCATGTCCTCAAGCTTTTTCAGCACATAGCCGATATTGTCGTCCATCTGCTTCATGCCGGCTTCGTTGACGCCCCAATCCTTGCCGCCACGCTCGCCAACCATGTTCATGTATTTGTCGGACAGCACCGTGGTGACATGCATGCGCGCCGGGTTGTACCAGACGAAAAATGGCTTGTTGGTTTTCTTGGGATCGTTGCGGTCAAGGAAATCGACGACATGGGACGAAATCTCCTCGTCGACCGTCTTCGACCGGTCCAGCGAGAGCGGACCCTGATCCTTGCAGGACTGGTTTTTCTCCGTCCCATCGGAGGAGGTGCACCACAAGACGTTGCGCGGCGGCGTGAGACAAATGGTCGTTTGTGGGTCGACGGCGCCGGGGACTTCCGGGATACCCGGGATCGGCGTGTTCTTGCATGGTGGCGCGACCGTTTGCTCGGTCGTCGATTTGTTGATGTCGGGAAAACTCACCTGCTGCATCGCGTCGAGGTGATAGAGATAGCCCCAATATTCCTGGAAACCGTGCGCCGTCGGCAAGGCGGCGGTATGGTCGCCAAGATGGTTCTTGCCGAACTCGCCGGTGGTGTAGCCGAGATCATACAGGAACTTGGCCAGCGCCGGGGTGCCGGGCCGCAGATAGGACGGACTGCCGGGCAGCTGGGGTGGAATCATTCCGGTGCGAAGCGGATACATGCCGGTGAAGAAAGCGTTGCGTCCGGAGGTGCAACTCTGCATGGCGACATAGTCCATGAAGATGGCGCCTTCATTTCCAATACGGTCAATATTGGGAGTCTCCCCGACCATCAAGCCGCGATGATAGATGCTCGGCTGCATCCAGCCGATGTCGTCGCCCATGATGAAAAGGATGTTGGGCTTCTTTTGCTCCTGCGCCTGCGCGGCCGAAACAAGTAATGGCAGGGCAAAAAATGAGCCGATTGCGCCGGCGCGCCAGACCTTGGACAAATTGAAATGAAATGACGACATTTCGCAGTCCTCCCCTTGAGGCCGAAAACAACGTCGTAAATGCTAAAAAAAACGCCTTTTTCGGCCGGTCGAAGTTACGCTTGTTGATTGGCGTTTCCCATTGCCCTCCTGCGCTGGGCCGCACAAAACTTCGTTACTGTTCTAATGCAGTATCTGCTTGAGGAAGGCTTGCGCGCGCTCATGCCGGGGCGCTGAAAAGAACTGCTCCGGCGACGCAATTTCCACGATCTGGCCCTGATCCATGAAGATGACCCGGTCGGCGACCTGCCGCGCGAAGCCCATTTCATGGGTCACGACCATCATGGTCATGCCCTCGCGCGCCAGCGTCGCCATGGTGTCGAGCACTTCCTTGACCATTTCGGGGTCGAGCGCCGAAGTCGGCTCGTCGAAAAGCATGATTTTCGGCTTCATGCAGAGCGCCCGGGCGATGGCGACGCGCTGCTGCTGGCCGCCAGAGAGCTGGACCGGATATTTGCCCGCCTGTTCGGCGATCCGCACCTTTTCCAGATAATGCAGGGCCTGGGCCTCGGCCTCCGCCTTCGAAATTTTCCGCACATTGACCGGCGCGAGCGTGCAGTTCTCCAGCACGGTCAGATGCGGGAACAGGTTGAAATGCTGGAACACCATGCCGACTTCGCGCCGGACCTCCTCGACGCTGCGCAGGCTGTCGGTCAGCTCCACGCCGTCGACGATGATACGGCCCGCTTGATGTTCTTCAAGACGGTTGACGCAGCGGATCAAGGTAGACTTGCCTGAGCCTGATGGGCCGCAGAGCACGATCTTCTCGCCGGCGGCCACTTCGAGATCGACGTCGCGCAGCACATGAAATTCGCCGTACCATTTGTTGACGCCGATCATGCGAATCGCGGCTTCTGTCATGTGCAAGTCTCTGGCGGCAAGGGGAAGTTCGTTTGAGAGTTCGTTCCCGCGCCATGCTAGACCAAAGCGCGTGCTGACCAAAGCGGGGGATGATGAGCGCCTGGATTGAAATCGCGTCGAGCGAGTCGTCGGCCCGGATCGCGCTGCGCGGCGCTGAGCTGAAAAGCTGGCGCGTGGGCGAGGGCGAGTTGATGTGGCCGGGCGATGGCCAATATTGGGCGGATTCGGCGCCGATCCTCTTTCCCGTCGTCGGCTGGACCCGCGACGGCATTGTCGTGGATGGCCAGCGCTATCCGCTCGGCCTGCACGGCTTCGCGCGCAGCGAGGATTTCACTCTGGTCGAACAGGCCGGAAACCGCGCCCGGCTGCGCCTGAGGGCCAATGCAACCACGCGCGCCCTCTATCCCTTCGATTTCATTTTTGATGTTGAATATCGACTTGAAAACAATATATTGAATATTATACTTCATGTTAGAAATGAAGATCAGGCGACGCTGGCCTTCGCCTGCGGCCTCCATCCTGGCTTCGTCTGGCCGCTGCCCGGCGCGCGCGGGCCGCATGTCGTGCGTTTCGATGCGCCGGAGCGCGCGGAGGTTCCCGTGATCGCGCCGGGCGGACTGTTCTCGACGCGCGGCCGCCAGATCCCGCTGCAAGGCCGGAAGCTCGAACTGACGCCCGAACTGTTCGACGAGGCCTTGTGCTTCCTCGATGCAAAGAGTTCGGGCCTCGAATTCGCCGCCGCCGAGGGCGGCCCCAGCCTGCGCATGGAGCTGGAAAACTTTCCCCATATCGCGCTGTGGTCGCGCAACGTTAACGGAATTGGAGCGCCCTTCCTGTGCCTCGA
This sequence comes from Rhodoblastus sp. 17X3, assembly GCF_030056575.1. GTDB lineage: Bacteria > Pseudomonadota > Alphaproteobacteria > Rhizobiales > Beijerinckiaceae > Rhodoblastus. Next base: position 79,794 of record NZ_JASHHX010000018.1, read on the forward strand.
AGCCTGGACCGGCCATGGCGACCCCGAGGGCTTTTGCGGCGACATTTTCGCCAAGCCGTCCATGCGGACGCTGGCGCCGGGCGCAACGGCCCGCAGCGCCGCAAGGCTCGTCTGGCGTCCGTGAAAGAAGGGAATCTTGGGCTCAGGCGCGGATCACGCTATGACGCGCCATGTCCAGTCGCTCGATCCTGACCCGGCCCGGTCCGACCCGCCGCAATGTCGCGCTCTTTCTCGTCGCGCGCGGCTTCGGCGCCTTCGCGTCGCAGATGCTCGACGTCGCCATGGGCTGGCATGTCTATGCGACGACCGGCAGCGCCTTGAGTCTCGGCCTCGTCGGCTTGGCGCAATTCCTGCCGCTGCTCGTGCTGTTGCGCTGGAGCGGCGCCGCCGCCGACCGTTTCGACCGGCGCAAGGTTTCGGCTTTCGCCGCTGTCGGGCAGGCTGCGGCTTCGCTGGCGATCTTCCTGCTCGCCCTGTTTTCGGCGCCGATCTGGACGCTCTATCCGGCATTGTTCGCGCTCGGTTCGGCGAGGGCCTTTTCGGGGCCGGCCAATGCGTCTCTGCTGCCGGAAATCGTGAATCATGAGACTTTTCCGCGCGCGGTGGCCATGTCCACGACTGTTTTCCAGGCCGCGACCATCGCCGGCCCGGCGCTGGGCGGCCTGCTGTTCGCCGCGCTCGACGTGAAGATATTCCTGCTTTGCGCGGTTCTGGCCGCTGGTGGCGTTCCGGCTGTACTGGCGATCGTAAGGGCGGACGGCGAGGCGACGCGGCCCGGTTTCGACCCGGCCGAGAAGAGCGCGTTGGCGGGCCTGCGCTACATCTGGTCGAACAAGATCGTGCTCGGCGCCATTTCGCTCGATCTCTTCGCCGTGCTGTTCGGCGGCGCGACGGCGCTGCTGCCGATCTACGCCCATGACATCCTGATGGTCGGCCCGCTCGGCCTCGGCGCCTTGCGCGCGGCCCCTGCTGTCGGCGCGATCGGCGTCAGCATTTTGCTGGCCGCGATTCCCCTGCGCCGGGGCGCGGGGCCGAAAATGTTCCTCGCCGTCGCCGGCTATGCCTTGGCGACCATTGTCTTCGCCTTGTCGACCTCATTCGTCGTTTCGCTCGCAGCGATGGCGGCGCTCGGCGCTTTCGATGTGGTGAGCATGGTGGTGCGCCAGACGCTGGTCCAGCTCGCCACGCCCAATGAGATGCGCGGTCGCGTCTCGGCGGTGAATTTCCTGTTCATCGGCGCCTCGAACCAGCTGGGCGAGTTCGAATCTGGCGTCGCCGCGGCTTTGCTGGGGCCAGTCGGCGCGGCTCTGTTCGGCGGCTTCGGCGCGCTGGTCGTGGTCGCGGCCTGGGCGGCGCTGTTCCCGCAATTGCGCAAGGCGGATGCAATCGGGGGTTAACAAGCGGCCGATCCTCTGCCAAAAGCAGGGCGGAATCTTCGCCGGGAGCTGGCCATGACGCAGACGATCCTGAAACCATCAGCCAAAAAGGCGCTGCTGATCGACGGCAAGGCCGCGTCGGCGGCCGTGCTGGAGCGCGTCGCGCGCGAGGCCGCCATCCTAACGGTCAAGCCCGGTCTGGCGGTCGTTCTGGTCGGCGAGGACCCGGCGAGCCAGGTCTATGTGAAATCCAAGGGCAAGGCGGCCCATTCATGCGGATTCCATTCCGTCCAATATGACCTGCCAGCCACGACCAGCGAATCCGAGCTGATCGGCCTCGTCCGAACACTGAACGCCGATCCCGCCATCCACGGCATTCTGGTGCAATTGCCACTGCCTGCCGGGATCGATTCCAGCAAAGTGCTCGAAACCATCGCGCCGGAGAAGGACGTCGACGGCTTCCATCCGGTCAATGTCGGCTTGCTGGCGACCGGCCTGGCCGAGCGGGCGCTCGTGCCCTGCACGCCCGCCGGCGCAATGCTGCTGATCGAGGAGGCGGCCAAAGCGCTCGGGCGCGACATTTCCGGCGCAGAGGCGGTCATCGTCGGCCGCTCGAACATCGTCGGCAAGCCGATGGCGCAATTGCTGCTGGCGAAAAACGCCACCGTGACGATCGCCCATTCCCGCACAAAAGACCTGCCAGACGTCGCGCGCCGCGCGGACATTCTCGTCGCCGCTGTCGGCCGGCCGGAAATGATCCGGGGCGACTGGATCAAGCCCGGCGCCCTCGTGATCGACGTCGGCATCAACCGCGTGCCCGGCGTCGAGCCGGGCAAGACCCGGCTGGTCGGCGACGTCGCCCTTGACGAAGCCATTGCGGTCGCCGGCGCCATCACCCCGGTGCCGGGGGGCGTCGGCCCCATGACCATCGCCATGCTGATGGCCAATACTTTTCGCGCGGCCCGGTTGAGTTTGGCCTAAATCCCCATCTTTGCCTTCCGGCTAGGATGAGCCGCAGCCCGCGATGCGCTATGTTCGCGTCGGAATCGGCGGCGGCAAGCCGCACCGCGGGAGGAAATCATGGGAAACGCTTATCTGACCGGTCTAGACCGCAACCGCGCCAATTACGCGCCGCTGACGCCTTTGAGCTTTCTGTTCCGTTCGGCT
>NZ_JASHHX010000019.1 GCF_030056575.1 Rhodoblastus sp. 17X3
TGTTCAGTCTTGAGCTTGCCGATCGCATTTTCGAAAATCTGCCGATACTGCATCTTCGCTGTCCTCTGGACCCCACGCGCCGCGCGGGCGCGCCCCGTCGCGGCTGAACATTCCCTCAAGCGACGGCCTGCTATACAGGCTTTTTTTCGCTCCGGCGAGCGTCACTTTGTCGCAACTTGATTGCATCTTCCGGCAAGGGCGAACGCTTCCCCGGATGGGACACCAAACCATGGAACGGTGGGCGGCTTCCTTGCGCTGGATCACTTTTGGCGTTTTTTTCGGCATTGGCAAGTTTCACGGATTAGGACCTTGGCGCCGACGCGGCGCGGTTCCGCCCAAAACGGCTGAAATTGCGGCAAAAGCTTCGGGAACGCGCGCCAGTTGAAATGAATTCTAAGAGTTCCATCCGCCAAAATCGGCGGATTGGACCGCGATCTCGTGAATTCGAAACCGGGCAACCCCATCTTCGACGACGATTGTCGGCTTTGCTCCGGAGGGTCCAGTCAAGCCATGTCCTGGTTGCTTCGACATTTTTTGCGACGGCTCATTCGAAAGGGATCGTTGGAGATCCGCCCGTCCATGGGGCCCGCCTATATCGTCGGCGACGGCGGGCCGCCTTTCTGCGGCCTTCGGTTCATGGACAAGGCCGCCGAATGGGAATTGTTCCGCGATCCCGAAATGGGTCTGGGCGAACTTTACGCCGATGGGCGGTTCGAGCTGACCCAGGGCGATCTCTATGACCTGCTGGCGCTGGGCGCGAGGAACATTGTCGCCCCCGGAGGCCCGGGACTTCTGACCGTGCAGCGGAGGCTGCAGAGCCTGTGGCAAAGGTTGGGCCCCGGCGTCGCGCCGGTCCGCGCCCGCGCCAACGCCTCCCATCATTACGATCTCGACGCGCGGTTCTACCGGCTGTTTCTCGACGACGACCTGCAATATTCCTGCGCTTATTTCGAGACGCCAGCCGCCGGCCTCGAGGACGCGCAACTGGCCAAGAAGCGCCATATCTCCGCCAAGCTCGCGCTCTCCTCCGGCCAGAAGGTTCTGGATATCGGTTGCGGCTGGGGCGGACTGGCGCTTTATCTCGCAGAAAACTGCGGCGCCGAAGTCCTCGGCGTGACCCTGGCGCGCGAGCAGCTCCAGCTCGCCAGGCAAAGGGCGCAAACCGCAGGCGTGACGGACGCGGTTCAATTCGCGCTCAAGGATTATCGCGAAGTCGAGGGGCGCTTCGACCGGGTGGTGTCAATCGGCATGTTCGAGCACGTCGGCCCGAGAAACTACGACGCCTTTTTCACACGGGTCGCCGGACTGCTGGCGGAAGATGGCGTCGCCTTGATCCACACCATCGGCCATTTGGGAACCCCCGCGCCGACAAGCTCCTGGTTGCGCAAATATATCTTCCCGGATGGCTATATTCCGGCCCTGATGGAAATTGCGCCATCGCTCGCGCGCGCCGGTCTCGCCGTGGCGGACCTGGAAGTTCTGCGCGACCATTACGCGCTGACCCTCCGACATTGGCGAACTCGCTTCAAGGCGAACCGCGACGAGGCGCGCGCTATCTTTGGCGAGCGGTTCTGCAGGATCTGGGAATTCTATCTCTCCGCCTCGGAATGCGCCTTTCGCTACGAGGGATGCGTCGTCCTCCAATTTCAGCTCGTCAGGAAATTCGACGCCTTGCCGATCACGCGGGACTATCTTTTCCACCGGGAGACGGAGCTGCGGGCCGCGGGGGAAAGGCGCGGCTCCGGCGGCCAAAAGCTCAGCCGCGCCCGCGACATGGGCGCGGCCCCGGAAAAGTGACAACCCCTCATATCGTGATATCAAGAGCGCATTCTTGCGAGTCGTCGCGCTGGCCCGGATCGGCCGCTCCGCATCATTCATTGCGGCGCAAAAAAGAATTTCCGCAGATGCGAAAGGAGTGATCGGCCTCTCTTTTGCAACCTTTGCAGGATGAAAATTCTCCTTTATGGCTGTTCGACTTGAGTATAGAAATGAAAGAAGTACAATTGACAAGTGTTGTTCCGGCCGATGCGCGCCAGCGCTGGTTGGAGATAATGTCTCGTGCCTGAGGTGAGAAGAGTGGAGCATCAGACAACGCGTATTTTGATCGCAGATGATCACCCTCTGGTTCGGGGAGCCTTGCGACAGGCTGTCGCCAACGCGGTGGCGGGGGCGGAAATTGTCGAGTGCGGCGCGCTTGAAGGCGTGACCAAGGCCCTTGAGGCCAATTCGGAAGTCGACCTCATCCTGCTGGACCTCGCCATGCCCGGCGTGCGCGGCTATTCCGGCCTGATGATGTTGCGCGCGCAATATCCGGGCGTGCCGGTCGTCGTGGTGTCCGGCCGCGAAGAACGCAACGTCATTCGCCTGTGCATTGATTTCGGCGCATCCGGCTTCATTCCGAAGAGCACAGACATGGAGACGATGCAATCGGCGATCCGCGCCGTTCTCGCGGGCGATCTGTGGGCGCCGTCCGACGTCGATCTGAACGGGCCGGTCGATCGCGACACGGCTGACAGCGTGCGCCGTCTCGCCTCGCTGACGCCGCAGCAGGTGCGGGTGCTGATGATGCTGTCGGAAGGCCTGCTCAACAAGCAGATCGCTTATGAGCTTTCGGTGTCCGAGGCGACCGTGAAGGCCCATGTCTCGGCGATCCTGCAAAAGCTCGGCGTCGAAAGCCGCACCCAGGCCGTGATCGCCGCCGCCCGCATCGAGGCGATGAGCGATATTTCAGCCGGCGCGATGGGCGATTAAATTTCGGCCATCCTCTGGCGCCGGGCCTGCGGCAGCCTATTTCAAGCCGGGAATTCGTCCCGCCGGCGCCCGATTTCCGCTTTGGACGCCGGGCCGCAAGGCTGGCGCGAACAGGCCGGAAAGGCGCGAGCATGAGGAAAGCCCAGGCTGAGACCTTCCGGCGCGGCGTCGCGCCGATGGCGGCGTTGCTGGCGTTCGGGCTCGCCGCAACAACATTGTCGGCGCGCGCAGAGCCAGCGCCTGTTTCCGCGGCGGCGCCTGCTGATGCTCCGCCGGGGGCTGCCGCCGCGACTTCTGACGCCGCCGACTCCGCCAATGGCCGTTTCGCCATGACGCCGACCGTAGACGGTTTCTTGCGGCTCGACACCCGCACCGGGCAGGTTTCGCTCTGCACTCTGGCGTCCGGCCAGGTCCAGTGCCGCGCCAGCGCCGACGAGCGCGCCGCGCTTGAGGCGGAGATCGACCGGCTCGCGAGCGAAAACAAGCGATTGAAAGCCGCTGCGCCCGCCCCGCCGCAAGCGGCCGAGGTCGAGGAGGAGCGCCGTTTCGACCGTGCGCTTGACCGCGCCGAACGCTTCATGCGCAGGATGATGCAATTGTTCCGCGATCCCGGCGCCAAAGACTCAGGCTCAAAGACGCCGCCCTCCACGCTCTGAACCGATCCTTTTCCTGCGAGAAGACCGCCATGACCGAAAACAACAGCCCGGCGCGCCATCCGTTCGAGCCCCGCGAGTCCGATCTCGCGGCGGCGCAACGTCGCGAGCCGAATGATCTGGAGCGTTTTCTCGGCGGATCGCCGTCCTCGGTCGCGGTGCGCCTGCTCTTTCTCTCGCTGATCGTCGGCTTTTTCCTGATCTGGCTCGATATCCGACCCATCGACGTCCTCGTCGGCCTGCGCCATATCGTCGAGCGCTTCTGGAACATGGGCTTCGAGGCGATTCGAGACATCGCGGAATATCTGGCGGCGGGCGCGGCCATCGTGCTTCCGGTCTGGCTGGCGCTTCGGCTGCTCAATATGCGGGGCAAGAACTGAGGCTTTTCGCCGTTTCCTGACACGTTCGAACGGGCGAGCCGGTTTTTTATTAAATCGGTCACATCGAATTGCTACGGGGGCTGCATGAGCCATGGCGAACCCGAGATTGAATTGCGTCGCGGCGCCGGCCGCAGCCGGCGCCTTCCGCGCCTCTCTTCCGGGGGGCGCCCTTCATGAAGATCTGCATCGTCACGGACGCCTGGCGTCCGCAGGTCAATGGCGTCGTCGTGACGCTCTCGAACCTGATCGCGGCGGGCGAAAAGCTCGGCCATGAATTCGTGGTGATCGGCCCGGACCAGTTCCACACCATCGCGGCGCCGTCCTATCCGGAAATCCGGCTCGCCCTTACCAGCGCCAAGGCGGTCGGCGAGTTGATCCGCGCGCATCGGCCCGATCACGTCCATATCGCCACCGAAGGCCCGCTCGGCGTCGCAGCGACCTATTGGTGCCCGCGCAACGGCGAAATCTTCACCACCTCCTATCACACCCGCTTCCCGGAATATGTCGAGGCGCGCTGGCCTATTCCCGCGGCCTGGTCCTATGCCGCCCTGCGCCGGTTCCATGCCGGCAGCGCGGGCCTCATGGTCGCCACCCAGACCCTTGCCGACGATCTCGCCGCGCGCGGCTTCCAGCCGCCAATGCTGTGGCCGCGCGGCGTGGACCAGAGTCTGTTCCGCCCCATCGATGAATTGCCGCGCGAACTGGCCGGCCTGCCGCGCCCATTCTTTCTCTATTGCGGCCGCGTCGCGCCGGAGAAGAACATCGAGGCCTTCCTCGCCCTCGACCTGCCGGGGTCGAAAATCGTGGTCGGCGACGGCCCCTCGCGGCCCCTGCTGCAGGAGCGTTTTCCCAAAGCCCGTTTCGTCGGGGTGAAAGCGCGCCACGAGCTTGCAGGCTATTATTCGGCGGCGGATGTTTTCGTCTTTCCCAGCCGCACCGACACGTTCGGCAATGTGATGATCGAGGCGCTGGCCTGCGGCGCGCCAGTCGCGGCCTTTCCTGTGCCAGGTCCGCTGGACGTCGTCACCGATCCGCGCATCGGCGTCTTGAGCGAGGATCTGCGCGCGGCCTGCCTCGGGGCCCTGGCGCTCTCGCGCGAGGCGTGCCGCGTCCACGCCGCGCGCTATACTTGGCCCGAGAGCGCGCGCCTGTTCATCGACAACGTCATTCGCGCCAGAAGCGCCGCGCTTGCGCGGCGCGTCTACGCCTAGAAACGTGCGCCGCGCTTGCGCGGCGGGTCTATGCCTAGAAAGGTGCGCCGCGCTGGCGCCTAAATTCGTCGGAAGGTCACGCTTAATTTGTCGCCCGGCATTTCGACAATGGCCGGCGCGGAAAAGTCGTTGGCGCGCGCCGCCGCCGTGATTGCGGCCAGATCGCGCAATCCCCATTCCGGATTTTGCGCGCGCAGTCTGGCGTCAAAAGCGAGATTGCTCCTTGCTGTCTCGACGCCCTCGCGCAGAAGCGGCCCATAGAGATAAAGCGCGCCGCCTGGCTGGAGCAAGTCATAAGCCTGATAAAACAGGCCTTCTGTCGCAGCCCAGGGCGCGACGTGGAGCATGTCGATGCAGAGGATGGCGTCGGCCCAGCACACCGGCCGAGGCGGGCGCGCGGCGTCGAGGGCGACGGCGGCATGGACGTTCTGCAAGCGCCTCCTGGCCGCCCATGCGTCGATGCTCGCCCGCGCGTTCAGATCAATGTCGGATGGTTGAAAAGTCAGGCGCGGAAGGGCGGCGGCGAAATGGGCGGCATGTTCGCCGGAGCCGCTGCCGATTTCGAGCACGAGCCCTCTTGTCGGCAATATGCCGCGCAGAACCTCGAGAATGGCGTCGCGATTGCGGGCGACGGCGGGAGCATGGAGGCGGGGATCGATCATGGATCCTTCATAATCGAGAGGCCGCTCATTTGGGAGACCGTTGATCGCAAAGCGAAATCAGCCCGAAACGCCCGTTTGGTCCGCGCCTTGCTGCGCTCCATGCGCGACATGCGGCTCAGCTATGCAATTTTCGCACTGCAAAATTCGTGCTGCACTGCAATATCATAGACCTTAGTATAGACGTCGCTCCTCGCGCGGCGCCGACCGGAGGTCCGGCTACGCGGACTGACCGGCTCATCCAATCGGATGTAGAGATTTCGAAGGGATCGAACAATGCAGAAAGCACGTCGCCTCACCGCCGTCATTCTCGCCGCCGCCGGCCTCGTCGCTTCGGCCGGCTTCGCCGCCGCTGAAGATACGATGGTTCGTACGGTCAAGCCTTATCAGGGCATCATGCTCGACGTCGGCTCCAAGCAGCTCGGCGGTTACTTTTCGCAAGCCGACGGCCGCTGCAAGCTGAACGTGATCGTCGCCGACGCCTATAGCGAAGATCGTGCGCCGTCGGCCAATGCGTCCATGCGCGTCCAGCTGACGGTGGACGTCGACAAGCCCGCCCGTCTGGACACGGCGGAAGGCAAGCTCGTCCAGTTCGACTGCCTGAACGGCGCGCAGGCGATGAAGGCCACGGTGCTCGACCGCGTCGCCCTTAACGATCTGGTCAAGTAAGGCCCGAGCGGCAGTTTTGGAATGAAAAAGGCGCGGCGGATTTTTTGCCGCGCCTTTTTTTGCGTTGAGGTTTGGCGACGCCTTGGCCGCGCTTAAAGCCAGTCCTTGACGCCGCTGCCCACCGCCGGGCCGATTTGCCGCAATTTTCGCGCGCGTAAATGCTCGACCAACCCGTCCTTGATCCGGTCGACCAGCCCGAGGCCCTCATAAACCAGCGCGGAATAGAGCTGGATGAGGGTGGCGCCGGCCTCGATCTTGGCCCAGGCGGCCTCGGGCGAATCCACGCCGCCGACGCCGACCAGCGGGAATTGCCCTTCGACGCGCGCAAAAGTCTGGGCGAGCATGTGCGTCGAGAGCGCGAACAGAGGCGCGCCGGAAAGTCCCCCGCTTTCCTTGCGGGCGTCGTCGCGCAGCGTGTCGGGCCTCGAAATCGTGGTGTTGGAGACGATCATGCCGTCCACGCCGCGCGCGCGGGCGACGCGGACGATGTCGTCGAGATCGGCGAGGGCGACGTCCGGCGCGATCTTCAGCAACACCGGGCGGCGCGGTCCGCTCGCGGCGAAGGCGTCGCGGGCGTCGAGCACGCGGGCGAGCAGGTCATCGAGCGCCGCCGCCTGCTGCAGGTCGCGCAGGCCGGGCGTATTGGGCGACGAAATATTCACCGTGAAAAACGAGGCGAGATCGGCGAAGGCCTCGATCCCGGCGACATAATCGCCGGCGCGGTCGGTGGAATCCTTGTTGGCGCCGATATTGACCCCGACGATCCCGCCTCTGCCGCTGCGCTTCAACAGGCGCTCCCGCGCCGCGGCATGCCCGCCATTGTTGAAGCCGAAGCGGTTGACGACGCCGCGATCCTCATGGAGCCGGAACAGGCGCGGCTTGGGATTGCCCGGCTGGGGGCGTGGCGTCAGCGTGCCGACTTCCGTGAAGCCGAAGCCCATGTGAAGCAAGGCGTCCGGGACGCGGGCGTCCTTGTCGAAGCCCGCCGACATGCCGAGCGGATTGGGGAAATCGAGCCCGAAGACGTTTTGCGCGAGAACGCCGTCGTCCGTCGGCAATGGCGGCAGCGGCATGCGCTCCAGCGCAAAGACCGTCATCTGATGCGCGCGCTCGGCGTCGATGGAATGCAGCAGGGGAAGCGCAAGGGAATCGAAAAAGCCCATTATTCCACCAGTCCGGCAAAATCGAGCGCACCATCGGCGCGGCGGTTGAGGGGAAGCGCGAATTTCGCCAGAGCTGTGGGCAAGGGCGCGTAAAGATGCGGGAACAGCGCGCCGCCGCGCGAAACTTCATAAACCAGCTTGTCGCCGAGCTTTTCCCCTTCGACCGCGACGAGCAGGAGATCGTCCTGACCCGCGAAATGCCGGGCCGCCGTCTCCTCGACCTGGGCTGCGGTCGAGAAATGGATATAGCCATCGGCGACATCGATTCCGGCACCCTCGAAAGCGCCGCGCGCAACAGCCGCGCGCCAGACTTCCGCGTTCAGGATTTTGTAAATCAGCGCCAAATGCGTCTCCCCCGGGACCGGCCGATTTACAGCATTTTTTTTGCCCTTCCGCCAGCGGCGCTCAACAGCTAAAAGCGGACCTTTCCGAAAGAACAGCAACGGCGGTGCGCCCGTCGGGGAATGAAGGCGGGGAATCCAGGAATGAACGAGATCGCATCCCAACTCGCCGCTTTCGCCAGCCAATCGAACGCCTGGCCGTTCGAGGAGGCGAAGAAGCTCGTGGCCAGGGTGGAGCGCACCGGGCAGAAACAAGTGCTGTTCGAAACCGGCTACGGCCCGTCGGGCCTGCCCCATATCGGAACCTTCGGCGAGGTCGCGCGCACGACCATGGTGCGCCACGCCTTCGAGACGCTGACCGAAGGCCGGATCGCCACGCGCCTTCTGGCCTTTTCCGACGATCTCGACGGCTTGCGCAAGGTGCCGGAAAACATTCCCAACAAGGAGCTGGTCGGCGCGCATCTCGGCAAGCCGCTGACCCAGGTGCCGGACCCGTTCGGCGAATATCCGAGCTTCGGCGAACACAATAACGCGCGGCTGCGCGCCTTTCTCGACGCCTTCGGCTTCGACTATGAATTCGCCTCCGCCACGCAATATTACCAGTCCGGTCGATTCGACGCGACGCTGCTGAAAATGCTCGCGCGCTATGACGCGATCCAGGAAATCATGCTGCCCTCGCTGCGGGCCGAGCGCGCCGCTTCCTACGCGCCCTTCCTGCCGATCCATCCGCGGACTGGCCATGTGATGCAGGTTCCGCTCGACGAAATCGACGTCGCGCGCGGCCTTGTCGCGTGGCGCGATGCCGAGACCGGCGAGCGTTTCGAGACGCCCGTGACGGGCGGCCATTGCAAGCTGCAATGGAAGCCGGACTGGGCGATGCGCTGGTGCGCGCTCGGCGTCGATTACGAAATGGCCGGCAAGGACCTGATCGATTCCGTCAAGCTGTCGAGCGAGATCGCCCGCGCGCTGGATGGCGCGCCGCCGGAAGGTTTTAATTACGAGCTGTTCCTCGACGAGAACGGCCAGAAGATCTCGAAGTCCAAGGGCAATGGCTTGACCATTGACGAATGGCTGCGCTACGCCAGCCCGGAATCGTTGGCCTTCTTCATGTATTGGAAGCCGCGCGAGGCGAAGCGGCTCTATTTCGACGTCATTCCCAAGGCGGTGGACGAATATCTCGCCTTCCTCGACGCTTATCCGCGTCAGGACTGGAAATTGCGGCTGGGCAATCCGGCCTGGCATATCCATGCCGGCGATCCGCCGCCGCCCGAATTCATCCACCATGGCGCGGACGCCAAGGGTGCGGCTATTTCGTTCGGCATGCTGCTGAATCTTGCAGCCGTGGCCAATAGCGAGGACCCTGCCGTGCTATGGGGCTTCCTGCGCCGTTACGCGCCCGAGGCGACGCCGGAGAAATTCCCGCGCCTCGACCGCATGATCCATTACGCCGTGGTTTATTTCCGCGATTTCGTGCGGCCCAAAAAGGTCTATCGCGCCGCCGACGAGGTGGAGCGCGAGGCGCTGGAGCAGCTTTCTACGGCTCTCGCGGCCCTGCCGCCGGGGCCGAGCGCCGAAGACGTCCAGACCTTGCTCTATGACGTGGCGCGTCCGATCCCGCGCTACCAGAATTTCGCCGCCAAGGGCGCGACGCCGGAAAAGCCGGGCGTGTCGAACGACTGGTTCGCCATGCTCTATCAGATCCTTCTCGGCGAGGCGCGCGGCCCGCGCTTCGGCTCCTTCGTGGCGCTTTACGGCGTGGACAATACGCGCGCCTTGATAGCCGACGCGCTGGCCGGCAAGTTTTTGGCCGCCGCCCCCGTCTGAGGGGCGTCCGCAGCTTGAGGGATTTGCGGGCGGGGAAGATGGGCGGTCTTGTTCCAGACGAAGGGCTTGCGCGTCCATTCCCATAGCGCCAGCCATGAGGCGAGGCTCAGCAAGGCGAAATAGACCGGCGCGAGCAGGAGGTGCGGATTGGCCTTCATGCCGCGCCGTTTCATGCCGAGCAGCGGCGGCAGGATAAAGGCCAGCGTCCCGAACAGAGCGATGACGAGGCTGAAGCTCGCCACGGTGAACTGTTCGAAAGTCTGCGGCGCCAGCAGCTCTCCCGAAAGCGCATCCTGGGCGAGGCGCAGGCCGTAGAGGGGTCCAAATAATGGCCCCGCCAGCAGGCTCGACATGGCGCAAAGCGCGGCGAAGGTCTGGACGGCGCCGATCTCGCGGTAATGGCGGCGCGGCGTGCGCAGGAAGACCGCCAGCGTCTGCATCCAGCCCTTCATCCAGCGCGATCGCTGGCCCATCCAATTGTTCAGTTCCGTCGGGGCGTCCTCATAAGTGGTGGCCTCGATCGCGCCGACGAGATAGCCGAAGCGGGCGAAGCGCAGGCCAAGATCGGCGTCCTCGGTGACATTCCAGGCGTCCCAGCCGACGACGCGGCGCAGGATGTCGGTGCGGAAATGATTGGAGGTGCCTCCGAGCGGCATCGGCAGGCCGAGCGCGGCGAGGCCCGGATTGAGGACGTCGAACAAAGCCGCATAGCCGATGGCGAAGAAATAGGGCAGCCAGCCCTCATGGCCGTTGTCGATGGCGAGCCGGGCCTGCAGGCAGGCGAGGCGCGGCCCGGCGGCGGCGAAAGCCGCGGCGGCCAGCCTCAATTGCCCCGGCTCGGGCCGGTCCTCGGCGTCGAAAATGGCGAGCAGCCGCCCCCGCGCCAGCGGCAGGGCGACATTGAGCGCGCGCGGCTTGGTGCGCGGCGCGCCGGGTGGGGCGACGACGATCTCGACATAGGCCGGCGGCGCGGCGGCGCGCAGGGCTTCGGCGGTTTCCAGATCGTCGTGCTCCAGCACGATTTTCACGTCGAGCTTGGCGGCGGGATAGTCGATCGCCTTGAGCGCGGCCAGCAATTGCGCCGCGACGCTGGCCTCGCGATACATCGGCACGATGATCGAATAGACCGGCAGGGCGCGTTCGCTCAGGCTCGGCCGCGCGCCGCGCTGCGGCTTCAGGCTGGCGGCGAAGGCGCAGAGGCGGATGTAGATCCCGCCCAGGAACAGAATGGAGAGCAGGGGCGAGGCGACGGCGAGCAGCGCCGGGGACAAGGCCGAAAGCCCCGCGATCACGGCGAGGCAGAGGACGACGCTGAAAAGATTGCTCCAGCGCAATTGCGGCGCATTGGCGCTGAGGCGGGAATCGGCGCGCGAGAGGGCGAAGCTGGCGTCGTCGGAAAGCGCGCGCCGGCCCTTGGCGCGAACGAGCGCGGAAAAGATTTTTGGCGCGCAGATTGCGATCCGCCGTCCGCCTTGCGCGCCCAGGGCGAGGAGGGCGCGGACCTGCGCCCCGCGCGGCGCCATCAGCCAGTCGAACTCCTCAAGCGCCGGATCGGCGCGGGCGACGCTGGCGCGCAAGGCGGCGCGATAATCGAAGCCCGGCGCGAGCGAGGTCGCGCGTTCGACATAGGGGCAGTTGAGCCGCCGGGCGAGGGCCGAGTAATAGAGGGCCTCCTCGACCAGCCCCTCGGCGATCAGGACCTCGTCGGCGCCGACGCCAAGTTCGCGGGCCCGCCGCGCCGCGTAAGCCAGAACGGAGGAATCGACGCCAGCGGCCGCGAGAAAGGCGATTTCGGGAAGCGATTCAGCGCCATCGGCGGGTTCAAAACTCCCTCCGCTGCGGTATAAAGAGCCAGAACTCATGAGCGGATCGGAACGGGACTTGACCACGCGCGGGCGCAATTTCTTTTTTCGACAAGCAGGGTTCTTTATCCGACACTTCAAGGTCAAGGCCAAGCTATTTTGGCTCTGCCGTTGGTCTCTGGCGGTTTTGCAACTTGCCGCTTTCCCGGCCCAGGCCGCGGGGCAGGGACCGGACGTCTTCCTGCCGAGCCTGTTCGATCCCCATAACCGTCCCGCGGCGCCCGGTCCCGACGCGCCAAAGCAGATCCGCTTCCTCACATCCGACGATTATCCGCCCTTCGAATTCCTGAACGCCGACGGGGCGCTGGCGGGCTTCAATATCGACCTCGCGCGCGCCATCTGCGCGGAATTGAAGGTCAACTGCACGATTCAGCCGCGCCGCTGGGACAATCTGCTCGATGCGCTCGAAGCGAAAGAGGGCGACGCTATCGTCGCCTCGCTGCGCGAGACGCCGGCGATCCGGGCGCGGGTCAGTTTCACCGCGCCTTATTACCTCACGCCCGCCCGTTTCGTGTCGCTCGCCCGCGCGAAGGAGTTTGACGCCCGGCCCGAGGGCTTGCGGCAGGCGACGATCGGCGTCGAGGCGGGCGGCGCGCATGAGGCCTATCTGAAGGTCTTTTTCGCCCGCTCCACGATCCGGAGCTTCCCCGACCGCGCCGCGATGATGGCGGCCTTGCGCGACAAGAGCATCGATCTCGCCTTCGGGGACGCGGTCAGCCTCGCGCTATGGATGAATGATCCGCGCTCCGGCGACTGTTGCCGGTTCCAGGGCGGGCCTTATCTCGAACCTGCTTTTTTTGGCGAGGGCGTCGGCATCGCCCTGCGGCCCGACGACGATACCCTGAGGCGCAGCCTCAACTGGGCGCTGCAAAGCCTCGACGAGCGCGGCGCGCTGACCGAGCTTTATCTGAAATATTTTCCGATCGGCTTTTACTGAGCCGCGAGCGTGGAGCGCAGCTCCGCCGCCGCCTGTTCCGGCGCGCGCTCGATGTTGAAGCCGCGCAGGAATCGTCCATTGCGGTCCATCAGATAGACCAGCGCGCTGTGATCCATTGAATATTCGCCCGCCTTGCCGGGGGCCTTGCGGGCATAGACGCGATATTCGGCCATGACCTTGTCGATCGCGGCGCGGTCGCCGGACAGGCCGATGATGCGCGGGTCGAAGCTGCCGACATAATCCTGCATCAGTTGCGGAGTGTCGCGTTCCGGATCGACGGTGACGAACAGGGCCTTGATCTTCGCGTCAGGTCCCAGCGCGCGCAAAATCTCGGAAATCTGGAACAGGGTCGTCGGGCAGACGTCGGGGCAGTGGTTGTATCCGAAGAAGACCAGGAAGGGCGCGCCGCGCAGGTCAGCGTCGGACACCTTCCGGCCCTCGCCGGTCTCCAGAACGAAGGGCCCGCCAATGGCGGCAGGCGCGGGCGCGCCCGGCTTTTCGGGCGTCAGCAGGGAAAGGCCGGCCGCGGACAACGCGAGGACCGCCGCGACGCCGGCTAGAAGCCAGATCAGCGTGCGCGGCCGGGTGGAGGGGGCGTCCTTGGTCGCGGCCATGATCTTCCCGAGACTTTCTTATAAGCAGGTCCAGGACTTTACTAGAAACAAGTCCAGGCGGCGTTGAGAGCGCTGACGAAAACCAGCGGCCCGTAGATCGCCCAGAGCGCCAGCGCGGCGCCGGCGAGAAGGACCGACAGTCCGCCCGCCAGCCAGAGCCAGATTTGGTCACGCGCCATCGTCGAGCCCTGCGGGTGATTGCGCCCCGACGTCAAGGCGCAATCCCCTAAATGGCGCGCGTCAGGCCGTATGTCCAGCCTGCTCCGGCCGCTTGATGCGGAACCAGGCCAGATAGAGCGCCGGCAGGAACAGCAGGGTCAGAGCCGTGCCGACCACAATTCCGCCCATCATCGCATAAGCCATCGGACCCCAGAAGATCTCGCGCGAGATCGGGATGAGGGCCAGCGTCGCGGCGGCGGCGGTGAGCATGATGGGCCGCATGCGGTGCTGGGTCGCCTCGCGCACGGCGTCCCAGGGCGCGACGCCCTCCTTCAGCAAGGTCTCGATCTGGACGATCAGGATGACCGAGTTGCGGATGAGAATGCCGATCAGGGCCAGGACGCCGAGCGTGGCGACGAAGCCCATCGGCGAATGGCTCGACAGCAAGGCCACGACGACGCCGATAATGGCGAGCGGGGCGACGGCAAAGACCAGGAACAGGCGGCTGAAAGATTGAAGCTGGATCATCAGGATCGTCGCCATGATGAACAGCATCAGCGGCATGACCGCATTGATCGGGCCCTCCGCCTTGGCGCTTTCCTCGACCGCGCCGCCGACCTCGACCTTGTATTCCGGCGGCAGCGTCTCGGCGAATGTCTTCACCTCCGGCGCCAGCTCCTTGACGACCGTCGCGGGCTGCACGCTGTCGCTGACCGCGACCTTGATCGTGATCGTCGGCAGGCGCGAGCGCCGCCAGATCGTCGGCTGCTCCAGCCCATAGGTGAAATTGGCCACGGCGGCGAGCGGCACCGACTGGCCATTGGCGGCGGGCAATTGCAGGTTCTGGAGCGTTTCGACAGAGGCGCGCTCGTCGTCGCGGGCGCGGGCGATGACGTCGACAAGATAGATGTCGTCGCGCACCTGGGTCACGGTCGCGCCGTTGACGATGCTGTTGAGGGTCGTGGCGATGTCCTGCGACGACACGCCGAGCGTGCGCGCCTTGTCCTGCAGCACATTGACGCGGACCATGCGCGCCGGCTCCATCCAGTCGAAGGTCACGTCGCCGAGATGACGATTCTTCGCGACGATATTGCCGAGCGCCTGGGCGTAATCGCGCACCTTGCCAATGTCCGGCCCGCTGACGCGATATTGCACGGGGCGGCCGACCGGCGGCCCGATATCCAGCAGATGGACGAAGGCGTCCGTGCCGGGAAAGGCGTTGCGCAGCCAGGCCTGATATTTCGCGCGCAGTTTGTCGCGGGCCTCGATGCTCCTGGTCAGGATGACCATTTGGCCGAAAGCGATATTGGCCGGCTGAACGTCGAAGGACAGCACGAAGCGCTTGGCGCCCTCGCCGACATAAGTGGACCAGTGATCGATATCAGGATCGCTGGCCAGAATTTCGCGCTCGAAACGGGCCATCTGGTCGTTGGTGTCCTGAATCGAGGCGTTCTGCGGCAGGTTCCAGTCGATGATGAGTTCGGGCCGGTCGGAGCTGGGGAAGAATTGCTGCTGCACGAAGCCCATTCCGAAAATCGAAAGGGCGAACACGGCGAGCGTCGCCCCGATCGTCAGCCATCGATGGTTCATGCAGAAGTCGAGCGCATGGTCGAATCCCCGGCCCAACAAGCCCTTGCCCGTTTCGTGGTGGCCTTTCATCTGCGCCGGCAGCAGGGTCACGCCGAGCAAGGGCGTGAACAGCACCGCGACGAACCATGACACGATCAGCGAAACGGCGATGACGACGAACAGAGTGAAGGTGAATTCGCCCGCCGCGCTGCTGTTGAGGCCCACCGGGATGAAGCCCGCCACCGTCACCAGCGTGCCGGTCAGCATGGGGAAGGCGGTGCTGGTATAGACATAGGTCGCGGAGGTGCGCAGGTCGTCGCCGGCCTCCAGCCGCGCCACCATCATTTCGACCGCGATCATGGCGTCGTCGACGAGCAGGCCGAGCGCGATGATCAGCGCGCCGAGCGAGATGCGCTGCAAGGAAATATCGGTCGTGCGCATGACCAGGAAGGTGATGGCGAGCACCAGCGGAATGGCGATGGCTACCACCAGGCCCGCGCGCCAGCCGAGGCTGATGAAGCTGATGCCGAGCACGATGATCACGGCCTCGAACAGGCCGCGGGTGAAGCCGGACACGGCTTCGTCCACCACGGAGGGCTGGTCGGAGACGCGAGAGACATCCACGCCGACCGGCAGATCCGACTTGATATGTTCGATCTTCTTTTCCAGCGCGGCGCCGAACTCCAGCAGATTGGCGCCCTGTTTCATGCCGATGGCGAGGCCGATCGCCGGCTCGCCCTTATAGCGGAACAATTTGGTTGGCGGATCGATATAGCCGCGCCGGACGGTCGCCACGTCGGTGAGCGGGAAGAAGCGGTCGTTGATGCGCAGGTTGATCGCGCGCAGGCTTTCCTCGGATGTGAATTGCCCGCTCACCCGCACGGCGATCCGTTCCGGGCCAGCCTGTACGAAGCCAGACGGCGTCACCGCGTTCTGCGCCGCGAGCGTGTTTGTGATCGCTTGCAGATCAAGGCCGAGCGCGGCGACCTTGCGGGTGGAGAATTCCAGATAGATTGCTTCGTTCTGCTCCCCGATCAAATCGACGCGGCCGACATTTGGAACGGTGAGGATCTGCGAGCGCGCGAATTCCACCTGGTCGCGCAATTGCCGCAGCGACAGTCCATCGGCCGTGAAAGCGTAAATGTTGCCGAACACGTCGCCGAAGCGGTCGTTGAAAAAGGGCCCCTGAACGCCCGCCGGAAACTGGCCCTTGATATCCGCGATCATGTTGCGCACGCGGACCCAGATTCCCTCCACATCGCGCGCCTTGGTCGTCGGCAGCAGGTTGACGAAGACGATGGTGTCGCCAGCGGTGGTGATGGAGCGGGTGAAATCGAGCGATTCAAGCTCTTCGAGCTTGCGCTCGATCCGTTCGGTGACCTGCAACGTCACTTCGTCCGCGGTGGCGCCGGGCCAGCTGGCCTGGATCACCATGGTCTTGATGGTGAAGTTCGGGTCTTCCTCGCGGCCGAGCTTGAGATAGGAGAAAAAGCCCGCCAGCAGGAAGACGAGCATGAAATACCAGATCAGTGAGCGGCGATCGAGCGCCCAGTCGGACAAGTTGAAAGGGCTCAAGGCGCTTCGCTCCCATAAATGCGCACGACTTCGCCTTCCTTGAGGCGGTGGACGCCGGCGGTGACGATCCGTTCGCCGGGTTGAAGGCCGGCGCGCACGATCCAGCGCCCTTCCTCGCGGTCTGGCGCGATCTCGACATCGCGCAGCGCTACTTTCGAACTCGCCGGATCGACCACGAAGACGCGCGCCTTGTCGCCCTCGCGCAGCAGCGCGGAGTCCGGAATGCGGATGGCGGCGCTGGCCTCATTGGCGAGGCGGGCGTAGATCGTGGCGCCAATGCGGAAGGAATCCGGCGGGTTGTCCAGAGCGATCTTCACGCGCCGGCTGCGCGTCACGGCATCGGATTCAGGCGCGATTTCACGAATGGCTCCCGAAACGGTCGCGGCCGGATTGATCTGTAGCGACACGTTGAATTTCTGACCGAGCCACAAGGCGTCGACAATGGTGTCGGTGGCGTCGATCACCGCGTCGCGCCGGGTCGGTTCGGCCAGCGTCACGATCGCCTGGCCGGGTGAAACAGTCTGGCCCACTTCGGCAGAGGTCGCCGTCACGACGCCGGAATAATCGGCTTTCAGGATGGCGTAGGAGAGCTGCTCCCGCGCCTTGGCGAGATTGGCCTCGGCCTGCGTCATGTTGGCCTGGGCCGCGGCGCGCTCCTGTTCGGCCGTGTCGAAGGCGGCCTGCGAAGTGGTCTTCTTTTCGAGCAACGCCGCCTGGCGGGCTTCCGTCGAACTGGCGTTGTCGAATTGCGCGCGGGCGCTGGCGAGATTGGCGGTCGCCGCGCGAGCGGCCATTTCGAGCGACAGCGGATCGATCGCCGCCAGAGTCTGGCCCGCCTCGACGCGGTCGCCGACCTTGACCGGGCGCGCGATCATGCGGCCGATGACGCGAAAGCCGAAGGGCGTTTGCACCTGCGGCTCGACCGTGCCGGACAGCACCATGTCGAAGGCGGGGCTGGGCTCCGCCAGCAGGGTGATCGCCGGGCGGGGTGGGGGCGGCGGCTCCGATTTCTTGCCGCAGCCAGTGAGCGCCGCGGCGAGGGCCAGCGGCAGAACGGGCAGGAAATGCGCAAGCCTGGCCATCATGAATGCTCCGCCTGACGAGGGGCGACGCTCTGGCCCTCACGCAGGAATTTGCCGCCATCGATCACGACGTTTTCGCCGGGCTTGAGCCCGCCGCCGATGACGATCCGCTCCTTGTCATAGCGCGCGACGTCGACCGCCCGCAGATGGACAGTCTTGTCGGCAGGATCGATGATCCACACGGCGGGCTTGCCATCCTTCGCGCTCATCGCCGTCCACGGAAGAATCACGACGTCGTCGAGGCGGAGCCTTCCCGCGCCGGTGACAGCTGCGCCGAGCGGCAGGACCGGGCCGTTGGGATCGATCTCGACCTTCACCTGCACCGTCCCGGTCTTGGCGTCCACGACGGGCGAGACTTCGCGGATCTTGCCCGACGTCTTCACGGACGTGTCGCCGACCATGACGAGGGAAATTTGCGGCGCGCTGAGCTTGCGGGAGAAGGCGGACTCATAAACGGCGAAGACCGCGTCGCGCGGGCCGTCCTGCGCCAGCACGAAGGTCATCTGCGCGGCCTGCGCGACCTGGCCGACTTCGATGTTACGCGCCGTAATCACGCCCGGATGGCCGGCGCGCAGATAAGTATAGGAGAGGGCGTCCTGCGCTGTCGCGACCTGCGCCTGGGCGACGTCGAGCGAACCGGCGGCGGTGCGCTGCGCCCGCTCCGCGAGGTCATAGGCCGCCTGGGTGGCGTAGCCATTGGCGAGTAGGGCCTTCTGCCGCTCATAGGCGGCGTCGAGCTGGCGCTTGGTCGCCTGCGCGCCTGCAAGTCCGGCCTCCGCCGACTTGAGATCGGCCTCCTGTTCGGTCGGATCAAGCCGCGCCAGAATGTCGTCGGCGCCGACATGCTGGCCGATGTCGGCCTTGCGCTCGATCACACGGCCGCTGATGCGGAACGAGAGTTCGCTTTGCACCAGGGCGCGCACCGTTCCCGTCAGGGTGATGTCGCTGTCGTAGGATTGCGGCTGCACGATTTGCGCGACGACGGGGAAGGGCGCCCGCGGCGCAGGCGCCGCCGTTTCGCCGCAGCCGGCGAGCGGCAGGGCGGCCAGGAGGAGAACGGCGAGACGGGGGAGTGCCGTCATAAAGACTCCTTGCGACCGGGCCATGAAGAATTTGCTGGGCTTTTGGCCAGTATCAGGATTATTATTGACTGACTGGAAAGTCAATAAGGATGAGGTTGCGAGGAGACGATGATGAAGGAGCGGGCGCGCCGCAAGGCGCAAAGGCCTGGAGAAATTCTCGAAGCCGCCTTCGACGCCTTCGCCGAGCGCGGCTTCGCCGCCACGCGCATGGAGGACATCGCCGCGCGCGCAGGGGTCACCAAGGGCGCGATCTATTGCTATTTCGAGACCAAGGAGCGCCTCTTCGAGGAAATGGTGGATCATTTCTCGCAGGACATCCTGTCGGACGCGGGCGCCATGCTCGCGGCGGCGCAAGGCAGTTGCGCCGAAAAGCTCAAGGCCTATCTCGTCTATATGTATTGTCGCTGCGCGCGGGATCGCTACGGGCGCGAAATGATTCGCTTCATGGTGTCGGACGGCAAGAGCTTCCCGCAGCTTGTGGAGCACCATTACCGGGATTTTTTCGCGCCGGCGATGCGCATGGTCTCCGATCTGCTCGCTGCCGGCATAGCAAGCGGCGAATTCCGCCCCGAGATCGCGAAACATGGCGCCGAAATCGTCGTGGCGCCCTCGGTTTTCCTGACCCTGATGCGCCTGATCTTCGACCAGAGTCTCGAGATCGACGACGAGGCCTATATCGCCGCGCACGCCGACCTTTTGCTCAATGGCCTGTTGACGCCAGCGGCGCGCGAAAACTTGTTGGCGGGAAAGACTTGCGGCGGCGGCCTAGCCCCGATATAGAACGATTCTCCGCGCTGCTCCCTTCGTCTAGCGGTCTAGGACGTCGCCCTCTCACGGCGAAAACAGGGGTTCGAGTCCCCTAGGGAGCGCCAATAAAATCAATAACTTAGGTTTTTCGGGCGGCTTAAAAAGCCGTTTTTGGGAAACTTTTGGGAAGAATCCGTCGGCGTTCGCTGGCGTTCTCCAGTGTCCGGGCGACCAATTTTTGGAGGCCGCCGAGGGCCGCCTAGCCGGCGACGAAGAACCGGGCTTTGGCAGGCGTAAATTGCCGATTCTGCTTATGGCTTCGGTCCCGGAAAAGGCCTCGACTGCGAACGCGCTAGCGGCGCGATCCCACCAAATGGACTTGAGAACTTCGTGGTCGCGGGCGATCCGAGCATTTTTAATCGAATTATGTTACCGAACGGGTACAATTGGCGCAATATAGGTTGACGTTCCCGATCGGGAACATATAGGCTCTGGTCTCAATTTGTGATCGATCGGTAACTCGAGGCCCCCATGCTGCGCAACGCTGAAGATTTCGGCCGTCTCATCCGTGAGCGCCGGCGCGCTGAAGGCCTGACTCAGGACCAACTCGCCGCGCGCTGCGGCGTGGCCCGGCGTTTCATCGTCGAATTGGAGGGTGGAAAGTCCACTTGCCAGCTCGGCAAGGCGCTCACCGCCGCGCTCGAACTTGGCGTCCACCTTGGCGATCTCGCCGCGGTCGAGGGAAAGCGTTCACAGGCTGATGAGGATCGCGACGATCCGCTCGGCGCGTTGCCTCGTTTCTGAGGCGCCGATGACGCTCGATCTGTTCTTTGAAGACTTCCGGGTCGCCACGCTTCGCGAGGGTTCCGCAGGGATCGAACTCGCCTACGATCCCGCCTGGCTTGCCCGCCCCAACGCATTTCCGATCTCACTTTCCATGCCCCTGGTCGCCGAGGCCTACGGCGCTGAAAAAATCCTGCCTTGGCTCGCCAACCTGCTGCCCGAGTCGCATCTTAGCGAAATTGGCCAGCTGATCGGCGTTTCGCCGCAGGACGTCATCGGCCTAATTCGCCGAATGGGTCGCGATACCGCAGGAGCGATATCCATTGGCGCGCCGCGCGGCGACTGCAATGAAAGCCGCATTGTCGGCGGGGAGGCGCAGCTCGAGCGGATCATCGAAGAATTGCCACACAGGCCCTTCCTTGTCGGTGACGAAGGCGTTTCCATGTCATTGGCCGGCGCCCAGGAGAAGCTCGGCGTCGTTCTCGTCGACGGTGAAATCGCCATCCCACTCAATGGCTCGGCGTCGACCCATATCTTGAAGCCTGATATCAGGCGGCTTCCAGGCAGCGTTCAAAACGAGGCCTTTTGCCTCACGCTGGCTCGCCTGGTCGGTCTTGACGCGGCGCGGGTTACGACCGGCGTCGCCGGTGCGCGTTCCTACCTTCTGGTTGAGCGCTTCGATCGGCAGATGACACCGCATGGTGTCGGCCGAATTCACCAGGAAGACCTGGCGCAGACCTTGGGCGTCTTTCCCAAGGACAAGTACGAATTCGGATCAATGGGCGAAAAGATCGGGCCGGGGCTCCGGCAATTGTTCAATGCCGTCGCTGAGCGCATTTCGCCAGGTGCGCGCCTCTCTCTGCTCGACGATCTGATCTTCAATGTTGCGGTCGGGAATTCCGACGCGCATGCGAAAAATTACGCGATCCTGATCGGCGCGGGCGGCACGACGAAACTTGCCCCGATTTACGACGTCTTGTCTGGCCTGGTTTGGCCGCGGGTGACCAAGTTGTTGCCACAGGCCATAAACAGCCAACGCGATCCCGCTAATTTGCAAGGGGCCGACTGGCAAGCGCTCGCGAAGGAAATCGGGTTGAGTCCTGCGCGGACCGTCAAACGTGTCGAAGCAATCTGCGGCCTCGTCAAAAAACATGCCGATGAAGCGCTCGGCATTGTTGCTTCCATGCCTGCTGGCGGACACCCCATTATGGAACAGGCCTGCCACGAGGCAAAAAAGAGGGGCCGTCGCCTTTTGCGGCAACTGGCTGGATCGTCAATCACGAAAGGCGACAACCTAACGGAAGACGATGGCGGCGTCACGATGGATGCCGAGTCGAATTAACGCGTCAGCTCGCCCTTCAACCGCTGCCATTGATCCTTTCCCCGCTACGATAGTGCGGGTCGCCGGCAACCGACACACGTTTTGGACGAATATTGAACCGCTCGCAGATTTCCTTGATAGCCGCGTCATTCATGAGTTTGCGGTCAGCATAAAGAACAAAGTGATCCGCCGGGGCGTCGAAAACAATTCGGCCACGCGGCCAGTCTTCATATTCATAGTCGCAGGCCACAGCCCGCACAGTAGGCTCCAAAGCGCGTGATCGGCGCCAGTTTCCCCATATCTCATAATGGCCGGGGCCGTAGGTGCGGCAATCGCCATAGGGCTCGGCCTCGGACAGCGGACAGGAAGCGGCAAGCAGACGTGTTCCGGTTGCGGTCAGGATCATCCAGAAAATGCCGACATGCGGCTCGTCGCTCGGCTTATTGCGTCCAATTTTGTCGCTTGTGTCCGGCATGTTCATTTCCATTGACAGGACATTTGGGGAAACCGAATGCGTGACAAGAAAAGTGACCGGACGTTTCCTGCGCTTCATTTAGCCGAGGCGCCTGAAGCGGACGATCCAGCGGTGGTTCACATGCGCATGCTTGAGGAACTGGCCGGCCGGCTGGATCAGTACAACGTCTTTGCCAAAGGCCAGTTCGTGATGTGGAAACCGGGGCTGAAAAACCGCAAGTTTCCGGATTATGGCGAGCCTGCGATCGTGACGGCGGTTTTGGTGGCCCCGATCTTCGACCCCAGCGAAAACGCCGCCGGCAGCCCCTATTTTCAGGAACTGCTTTCGCTGGTGATCGGCGTCTTCTGCGACGACGACTTCGTCGAATATCGCGTCGACGGAAGACGCTTCGAGCCGGTTGAAGCTGGCTCTTCGACATAATGTCGGTACAGCGCCTTCACCTGCTCGCACATGATCTCCTGCAATCGGAGCGGCGCAACGATCGTGACAGTCGGCCCCCAAGTGAGCAGGTGGTGAACGATCTGCAACAAGGCGCCTGCGTGGAAGCGCACAACAAGGGCGCCGTCCGGCTCATCCGTCAATGTTTGCGATGGGTGGAAAAGATATCCGCGCGCATCTCGCGCCGCTGACGCCTCAAAGCGCAAGACCACGTCATGCGGCTCCTCCTGAAAGACTCCGAAGGAACGTTCGGCATAATTTTTCAGATCGAAAATTTCCGGCCGGACGCCCAGCTCATCCGTCACCTTGACGTCGTCAATCAAATCCAGCCGATACAGGAAGGGATCCGGGCCCGGCTTGATGCTAGCGACGAGGTAATATCTCGGCCCGAAAATCAGGCCGTAGGGAATGACCTTGCGCCACCGACGATTGCCCTCCTCGTCCCGATAATAGAACCTGATCTTCTTTCCGCCTAACATCGCCTCTCGCAAGGCCGACAGCACGGAAGGGTCCTGTACGGGGCGCGGGCCGACCTGGCAGGCCAGCGTCTCAAAACATAATTGATCAGCGACATTGCGGCTCAGTTTCCGGCGGTCGTCCTCGCGAAGGCTGGCGCCAATCTTCGCACGCAGCGAATGGAGATATTTCGCGCGATCCGGCGCCTGTGACGCCTCCAAGGCGCGCGCTGCGTTCTCCAGTTCCGTAAGCTCAGCGACGGTCGGAATTGTCGCGAAATTGCCAAGGCCGCGCGTCGTCAAACGGAACCGGCGTTTGCGCCCATCCTCAATGTGGTCCAGCGCGCCAAAGGTTGTCTCAACCGTGTCCCGCATTCGCTCCGCGGTCCGCCGTTTCACGTCGAGACGCTCGCATATGTCATCCAGCGTAAGGCCGTCGAAATTGCTGGCGAGTAGCTGCGCCAGATAGAGAATTTTTTCGGCTTTGTCGAAACGCATCGAAATATCCAAATCACAATTCAACGTCCGATATTGACGTATTCATCCCGCATAAAATCGTCCTGTCAAGCAGGAGAAAATGATGCATTCCTACGAACGCTGGGCGGTTCTCCAATATTTTTGCGCACTACTGCGGATCAAGAGTTTTGAAAAGCCCCCCAGTCCAACCGCTGACATCCATTTGTGGATCGAGTCACACGGCCGGGCATTGGGGCTTCCCCCTGTGCAATTGCCGGATGACAAGACCGATCTCCTTGGCTTCGGAATGAAAGCGAGGGAGGCGACCGGCGTCTGGAGGTCCTGGCGAGCCGAGGTTCTCGCTCGGGGCGCTCGCCCTGCGCCGCCGCCTTCGAAGCTTCAAAAGCGGATCGAATGGCTTGCCGACAGCTGCGGCCTGCAAGCGGCGCAAAGGGTCGTTCTTGGCCTGCTGACGCGACTTGCGCAAAATTCTGCGTGCGCGGAATTGGTCGCGGCCGGCAACGACCAGCTGAATTACCGCTCCGTGGAGCCGGCCTTCGATCTCAATGAGTTGCGGCGATTCTTTCCCCCGAAGACACCGACCGTCGGCTTGCGCAATGGCGGCCTTCTCAAGCAATTCGGCTTGATCCAGCTCGACCACGGCGACAACATGCGCCTGACCGAGGTGGTCGAGAGGCTTCTTTCCGTTCCTCGGCTTCGCGCCAGGGAAGTTCGCGAATTGCTCCTCGGAACATCGGACGCCGCTTCCCTTGTTTGGGATGATTTCGACCACATCGGCGCGGAAACTGATCTGGCGGCCCGCCTCGTTGCCTCCAGCACCGGCGCGCGTGGCGCGAATATCCTGCTCTACGGCCCGCCCGGTACGGGCAAGAGCGAGTTCGCACGGACGCTTGGCGCCCGTGTCCGTCACGACGTTTATTTCGTCGGCGAAAAGGACGACCGTGAATCCGAGCCCGACCGGCGCGAACGCGTCGCCGCGCTCATCATCGCCAACGAGCTGGGCCTAGCCGCAGGCAAGATGATCCTCGTCGTGGACGAGGCAGACGATCTGTTCGCGGGCGTCGACGAGGACGACGCCTCGACGCGTCATGGCTCGAAAGTCTTCATGAACCGCCTTGTCGAGAGGGTGCGGGTTCCGACGATCTGGATCACGAACGACCTGTCCCGGCTCGGGCCCGCCGTCATCCGGCGCATGAATCTGGTCATCCGGTTCCCGAAGCCTGGCGAGGCGATCCGTCGCACGATCGTCGAAAGAGTCGCGGCGCGGAACGATTTTGCGCTCGACCAGCAGGCTGTCGGCAAACTGGCGCATGTCCCCGCCGCGCCGGCCTTGATCGAAAACGCAATCTCCTCCGCTGCGCGCATCAAGGGCACGGGCGAGGATGCGCTGAAGATCCTCGATGGCGGCATGAAGGCGATGGGTCATTCGCCGGCGCCCGCTGCGCCGACGCCGATCGCCTTTGACGCGGCGCTGAACCGGGCGGATGTCGATCTCTGGGCCTTGGCAGAGAAGATCAAGGCGGCGCCATCCAGGGCGCTTTCCTTCTGCCTTTCCGGGCCGCCCGGTGCCGGCAAATCGGCCTATGCGCGCTTCCTTGCGAAGGAGATGGGGCTCGAGGTTCTGGAAAAGCGCTATTCCGATATCATCTCCTGCTATCTCGGCGCGTCCGAGAAGGCGATCGCCGCCGCCTTCGAGGAGGCGGCCGATCTCGGCGCCTTTCTCATCCTCGACGAAGCGGACTCGCTCCTGCGCGATCGCGCCGCCGCGCGCTATTCCTGGGAGGTCACGCAAGTCAACGAAATGCTGACCTGGATGGAGCGGCACCCCCTGCCCTTCGCCTGCACGACCAATGCGGCCGACGCGCTCGACCCGGCCACCGCGCGGCGTTTCCTCTTCAAGATCCGCTTCCTGCCGATGGACGAGAGACAAATCGCCACAGCCTTTTTTCGGGCTTTCGGAATCGAGGCGCCGCGGTCTATCCTCAAGCTTGACCGTTTGACCCCCGGCGATTTTGCCGTTGTTGCGCGAAAGGCGGAGGTTTTGGGCGAACGCGATTCCCTGCGGCTGGCGCGTTGGCTGGAAGCAGAGGTGGCAGCGAAGCCGGGAGGGAAAAAGATCAGGATTGGATTCTAGCAAGACGAGAATCACAATGTCGATCAAAAGCAGAAGAGCGGAAACACCAGAGCAATTTGTTTATCTTTACAGGGATAAAAACGGCATCCCCCTCTATATCGGTCGCGGTAAAAGCACCGCCAGATCGTTAAGTCATACCGGTCCACACGCCCACAACGACCAACTGACAGAAACGCTGCGCAATCTAAAAGACTTCTCGATTGAGATTGCCGGGCCGTTCGGCGACGAGGAGACGGCGGCGCTCGTTGAGGGGGCGCTGATTTCAGCGTTCCAACGCACCCCGTGCGTCAAAATCCGCAACGAGATCAACGGGCCATCGATAGCCAATTTCCGCCCGATCGGGGTGCCGCAAGAGTTTTCGTCGCGCGCTTCGGAAGCCCCACTCGGAGCCGACGACCTCAGACGAGTGTCCGGCGGCAAAACGGCGCTGGTCGTCATTGTTAAGGATAAGGCTTTCGCAGACGGTCGGGTCGGCGTCGACTTGGCAAACCCGCCCACGGACGCTGAAATTCAAGAACGCATCGATCGGTGGTGGCAACTACGTGGCAAGATGGAGCAATGGCAAGGGAATTCGGCCCTAGCGCCGTCCGCATTGATTGCTGTCTCCGGCACGCCGAAGCACCGGATAGTTGTGGGATCGCTCGAAATCGATCGCAGAGCAACGTTTCCGTGGGAGACTAAGAAAGGTGGTTTGTGTCGGGTGCCCGTTGTTGATCACTCCAAACTGGACTTCGGAGGGATTCGCGGTCGTAGGGTTTCGTCGGGTGTCCTTCAGTTTGGCGGGGTTAGATCGCAGTTTTTCAATATCGTCTGATGAAGGCTTCCGGTTGATCGGCACCCGCTGCCATTCGCCTGCACAACCAATGCAGCCGACATGCTCGACCCGGCGAAGGCGCGGCGCTTCCTCTTCAAAATCAGGTGCTTTCCGATGGATTAAGGTCAAATCGCCACAGCCTTTTTGCGGAGGCGTCCCGGTCTATCCTCAAGCTTGACCTTTTGACCCCCCGGCGAATTCGCCTTCGTCGCCCAAGGCGGAGATTTTGGGCGAGCGCGATCCGGTTCGGCTGGCGCTGTGGCTGAAGGAGGAGGTAGCGGTGAAGGCGGAAGGGAAGCCGGTGAGAATGTGGTTTTGATTCTGGGGCGAGTCGCTGAAAATCTCTTTTCGTCCTGCTGGCAGCCCCGTCGAAAATGCAGTTATTCCGATGTGCCCGCGGCCAGAAACATTTGGAGAGTGTGTCGCATGCTAAGTGCCATTTTGCGCGGGAAAAGTCGTCGTATTCCCGATTCCGTGACGCCGGGCGCGTCATTAAAAAGCGTATTTAAAAGCAGTGAGGACCTGCTAACAGCGACCGTATTTGAACGTCTTTCTTACCTGCCAGGCGAGATACTATGGCAAATTCTTTGTGAAACTTTCAAGCCACCTCTGCTCCAAAGTCGAAAGGTTGCAACTCTGGAAGAACTGGAATTCTGGCCTTACTGGAACAAGGCGAACGAAACGTTGAAAAAGGACGTCGAACCAGACGTCGTCATGAGATTTTCGATCGGCGACCCAGCGAAATGCGTGACTCTAATCATAGAGTGTAAGCTGGGAGGTGCACAGCACCCAAACCAATGGGCTGAACAATGGATCGCCCACGCTGAAGAGTTCCGAGGAGACGAGGCTCCCGACGAATGCTTTTTCTTGGCGTTAGGTGGACTTCGAAACCGAGCGGCCGAAACGGTTGCAATTTTCTGCGACGAAATTACCAGGCTGCATGGCCAAATCGGAATACAAGCTTCGGCTGCTGACTGGTTGGATCTGCTGGGTGCGCTGAGAAACGTCAACGAGCAGTCGTCGTCTCTACGGCGAATAATCGCGGATATCCAGGAGGGGCTGGCTCTTTGCGACATCCGTCGAACAGAAGCACTTTCCGATCTTGTCTCCTATGCAGCGCGTTATCGCGGGACATTCGCAACCTCGGAAGAAACGTTGCGGCTCGATCGTGGCGAGGTCGGCGTCCGAGCCGAGCAAAAAGATTTAGCGCTGCTTGCCGAGTCAAACGGGAACGTCCTTCAGCGGGATCTAATTGACGATTGGTGCCACGTGGCGGCTAAATTTCGGCCGATCAATACGAAACCGAATACTTTTACTGAACTGGAGCCTTTGGCATGACGGGAAATAGCGAACTTTCTTTGGCCCTATTGGACGTACGGCGCGCATACAGGCTCCTATGGTCTTACCAGCGGCGTATGCTCGATATGATGTGCGTGATCGCGGACGCGTTCGAAGAACATGAGTTTTACGTCTGGGAGCCGTCGTATTTTGAACCGCCCTGCAAGCGCACTAGAGACCCGAGTAAGCACTGGGCTTGGGACATGTTGCCCATGGTCAACATGGCTTATCTTTGTTTACCTGAAGGGGCCGATCGGAACCACCCGAAAAAGGGACAATGGATGCTCGAAATCCTGCTAACATCGGATTCGGGATTCGAGCTATCCGAGACTGAAAATGAGCCGGATTCGAAAACTTTTGCCCCAGCTGAAAATGCAGAGTCGACGCTAACTTTGCTAGCGTGGCAATGCACCGCCGACACCGACCTTAATTGGCACGCCAAAATGTGGGCAGCCCATGATTACCCTGAGGGTGATGATGTTTTAACTGATTTAGATGAGATGCCGTTTCGTGTCCTAAGTAAGACGTTTGAACTTTCGACGCTCGCGGATCGAAACGCCGTTCGAGCGGCCGTTGCTCAGTTTCAGGCATTGGTCGACGAAAAAATGGGGATCCAAACTTTCAGTGAGTGATACTGGGTGCGGTACGCACAGACACAGTAACGGACCGCAGATAAAACGTCCGAAATTGACGCAGCTGGGGCGTGTATATCCATTGCGCGGCGCGTTGTCGCGCTACGGTGAAGAAGCCATGACCTAAATCATCCTCCCTCTGCCTGCGACCCGAAACGCGCGAGCGATGGCGCTTGCGCGGAATTCGGTCGTTTTGAGCCAGAGGAGGCCATCTTGCCTGAGATCACCATACGTTTGCACCCGGACCTCGCCGAACAACTTCTGGCCGCGGGGCCGGAGGGCGGGCGATCTCTCTCGGCCCTGTGGCGCCAGGCCGGGAACGCAATCAGGTCGCATGGGCGGCATATCGCCTATGCGCCCGCAGTGCTCCCCGATGGATTGAATTGCGCCATGAGCGTCCATGTCGGACTTCGCGGCATGGTCATCGAGGTCGACCGCCCCGGAACGCTGATCCCGGGACGGGATGTGGTTCCGGACCGGCGCGAACCCATCAAACGCACGACGCCAAAACGGCGCTGAAATTCGGGCGGGATTTTCCCGCCCGACCCCTCTCCTTGGGAAATGGCGCCGCAAGCACCCTGATCGCTCCTCCCCGGAAAAACGACCTCCGCGGCAGAAAAAAATCCGACTCGATAGGAAGGGACGTCCGTTTCTGACGGACCGCCCGCTTATTTCTTTTCGAGGCAAAGAGATGACG
Source organism: Rhodoblastus sp. 17X3 (assembly GCF_030056575.1). GTDB lineage: Bacteria > Pseudomonadota > Alphaproteobacteria > Rhizobiales > Beijerinckiaceae > Rhodoblastus. Next base: position 28,843 of record NZ_JASHHX010000019.1, read on the forward strand.
GCGCCCGCCATTCCGGGCCCGCTTCCGCTGCACCGACAAGACATCCGGAGACAGATCATGGCCATCGGGAATGCCGTTCAGCGCAGTTCGTTCATCTATGTCTACGATGAAAAAGGCCATCAGATTGCGACCATTCCAGCCGGATCCGGACCGAAGGATGGCCTGACCGGCTACACCTCCTCGACCGTCAATGTCCGGCGTGGGTCGTTCATCTACACCTATGACGCGAAAGGCAGGCAAATCGCCTCCACCCCGGCGCGTTGAGGCGTCGGCCTCGCTTTTCCCCGTTCCAAATCGAGAGACCAAAATTGTCCGATTGCCCATCGCAAAATTGCGTCGATGAAACCACGCAAGACCGCGCCTTCGGCGCCTTGGTGGGGCTGGCCGTCGGCGACGCCCTCGGCACGACGCTGGAATTCAGCAAACGTGACACTCAATCGCCCGTCGTCGACATCGTCGGTGGCGGCCCGTTCCGCCTCAGGCCCGGCGAATGGACCGACGACACCAGCATGGCGCTATGCCTCGCGGATTCCCTGGTCGCGAACAACGGCCTCAGCGAACGCGACTTGCTGGGTCGTTTCCTGCGCTGGTGGGAACTGGGGGAGAACAGCGTCAATGGCCGCTGTTTCGACATCGGCAATACGACGCGGCAGGCGCTCGCTTTCTTCAAGCGCCACGGGCGATGGGTTGGCCAGGGACCCGATGACAAATATCAGGCGGGCAATGGTTCGCTGATGCGATTGGCGCCGGCGGCGATCTTCGCCACGGGCGTTCTAGAAATGGCGAAGGAACTGGCGGAGCGCCAGAGCCTGACGACGCATGGATCCTCCCTTGCGGCGGAAGCCTGTGCGCTCTTCGCGCAGATGCTGGTGGAGGCGATTGACGGACAAACCAAGGACGAGGTTTTGCGGCAGCGCGCCGTCAACCACAGAGACCTTGCCGACGTCGCCGCAGGCGAGTGGCGTGAAAAGGCGCGTCACGAAATTTCTTCGTCGGGCTATGTCGTCGACACTCTCGAAGCCGCGCTTTGGAGCGTCGGCCGAACCGATAATTTCGCCGACGCCCTCATCCTCGCCGTCAATCTCGGTGGCGACGCCGACACGGTGGGAGCGGTGACCGGCCAGATCGCCGGCGCGATCTATGGGCGAAGCGGCATCCCGTCGCACTGGTTGAAGGCCTTGGCATGGCGGGATCGGATCGAGCAGCGGGCGATCGACCTGCTCCGCTCGGGCTTAGGCGCTCGCAGCAACGTCACCGCTTGAGCGGACGCAGAGGCTTTTATCGACGATTCCTTCACCTTGGCAGTTTAACCTCGTGCTGCATATTGGCTCGAGGTCATTTTCAGAAGGCCATTTTCTTTGAATTCTGCTGATAGGCATGTGTTTCAAGCTCGGATTCATCGCGGAGCGGACCAGATCGGGGGAACCTGCGTCGAGCTGTCCTGCGATGGCGCGCGCATTCTGCTGGAACTTGGAAAGCCGCTGGACGCGGAGGAAAGCGATCCTTCTCTACTCCCTGCCGTGAACGGCCTGCGCGGGTCGCCGGATGCGGGTCTGCTAGCGATCGTGATTTCGCATGGACACATCGATCACTGGGGCCTGACGCCGCTGATCGATGGGCAGATCAAGCTGGCGATGGGCGCGGCGACCCAGCGCATTTTGAAGGCTGCGGCGCCATTCGTGCCCAACGGATTTGCGCCAGAAAATGTCTTGCCTCTGGCAAACCGTCACGAACTGCAGATCGGGCCGTTCAAGATCACACCCTATCTCGTCGATCATTCGGCTTACGACGCCTATGCTATGGTCATCGACGCCGGGGGCCGCCGGCTGTTTTATTCCGGGGACATTCGCGGCCATGGCCGCAAGAGCAAATTGTTCGACGCGCTGGCACACCACCCGCCCAGAAGCATTGATACGATGCTGATGGAGGGATCGAGCCTCGGGCGGCTCGATGCGGAGGCACGTTTTCCGACGGAAGCCGAAGTCGAAGAGCGTTTCGTCGACGAGCTTTCGGTGCCCGGCTTCGTTATCGTCTCTGCTTCGGCCCAGAATATCGACCGGATCGTCAGCCTTTACCGCGCCTGCAAACGGACCGGTCGCACCCTTGTGCTCGATCTCTATGCCATGGAAATTTTGCGTTCGACCGAAAACCAGCATCTGCCGCAGGCAGGCTGGTCCAATCTCGCTGTCTATGTGCCCGAATATCAGCGCCGCCAGATCGTCCGCTCAAAACAGTTCGATTTGCTCGATCCATACAAGACCTCACGGATTTTTCGCGACAAACTCACGAAGCTCGGCCCAAAGGCGGTGATGCTGTTTCGGCCCGCAATGTGGGACGATGTCGAGAAGGCGGGCTTATGGTCGGGCGCTCGTGCAGTTTGGTCACAATGGAGTGGCTATCTCAAGGATGGCGCCGGCGCGAAACTCAAATCGGATTGGGCGGCGCGAAACGTGCCCATGACGATCATTCATACGTCAGGTCACGCCGATATCGCGGATCTCAGGCGGCTGGCCGAAGCGATCGCTCCGAAGCGGCTGGTGCCGATCCACACGTTCGAGGGCGACCGTTTCCCGGAGTATTTTTCCAATGTTGTTCGCCGCAAGGACGGCGAGTGGTGGGGGGTTTGATATGGCACTATTTGTCCGCTCGGTTGACCCAAAGGCTATGCAGAGCCTGCGCGCTCTCGCACAGGCGCCCAGAGACAATTGGTGGAAACAATTGTTGGCGGAATGGCGACCGAGCGGCCAGGGACTAGGTCTTCGATTGGCGATTCGTGAAAACACGATCGACTTTTATTGTGATGGCTGGCGCGTTGCTCACGTCGGCTTCAGCCACGCGCAACGCGACCAACTTCCAACGCCGTACATGTCCACGCATGTCAAATATCTAGACCGCGCCAACGAATTGAACAAGGTCGTCAAGTTCAACGCTCCCGGCGACGACGCCATTCTTACTCATGATGGCAAGATATTTTCGATCGGCGAGATCATCAAAAATATCCGGGCGCGCATGGCGGATATTCGCGCAGGCAAATATGCACGCAAGGGCCTTGAGAAGGAGGGAGTCGATCGGGTCGTCGGCAAAAACGCGACGGCGATCGATCTGGAAATAGGGATGTCCATCGACCTGTCCATTGCTCAGCAATACCCGAAAAAGGATGGAACGCCGTCGGGTGCGCCGCGGATCGATATCGTCTCGCTGGAACGCAGCCCGCTCGGCGCCAATCTTGTGTTTTGGGAGGCCAAGACACTTGACGATCCTCGCCTGCGCGCTGCCGACGCGGTCATTAGCGAGGTCATCACTCAAATGGAAATTTACGGAAAATATCTAGAGAACGACGAGCGGCGTGAGGCTATCGAAGCGGCCTATGGGGAGACGTGCAAAAAGCTGGTCGAATTGAACGAAATGCGCCCGCACCATGAGCCTCTCGACCAGATTGTCGTCGATGTCGCTGCAGGGAGAATCAACCCAAAGGTCGACCTGAATCCGCGCTTGATCATATTCGGCCAGAAGAACAATAAGAGCGCCTTCGACGACACGTATTGGAAGCCACACGCGACCAAAATCGTCGCAAAGGGCATTTGGGCGACTTATGAGGTTCGTCCCGACGAAATCGACCTGGCCGCCGAGCCCCGGCCAATCTACGGCTAAACGCCTAGCGCATTCAGAATAAGTCGTTTTTTATTGGCGAAGCGTCCGACCTTGATGGTCGCCGCCACCGAGCTGACTCGGATGCGCTAGCTCACGCGCAGCTTTGGAAACTTGTTATGAAAGGTGGGGCCGAGTGAACGCGAAGGCTTACGACATTATCGGCGATGTGCATGGGCAGGCCGAAAAGCTCGTCGGCCTGTTGCGAAAGCTAGATTATGCCGAGAGCGGCGGCGTCTGGCGTCATCCTGAGCGAACGGCGATCTTCGTCGGTGACCTCATCGATCGAGGCCCGCACCAGGTGGCGACGGTCGAGATCGCGCGGCGAATGGTCGACGGCGGCGCTGGTTACTGCATCATGGGCAACCATGAATTCAATGCGATCGCATGGGCGACGCCCGATCCGGAGGCTCCTGGAGAATATCTCCGTCGGCACGGCAAGCCGAACAACTACAATCAGCACAAGGCCTTTCTGGCCGAGGTCGAAAACACGCCGCTTCACGGCGAGCTGATATCCTGGTTCCGAACATTGCCACTGTGGCTCGATTTCGGCGACTTGCGCGTTATCCACGCCTGTTGGAACGACGGCTGCGTTGCCCAACTCGATACAGCACTCGGGCCGGAAGCCCTCCTGACTGACGAGATGCTCGTCGTCGCCAACCGAAAGGGCCATTGGGCTTACAATGCGGTCGAAACGCTGTGCAAGGGGCTTGAGATCGACCTGCCTGATGGAGCCTCCTTTCAGGACAAGGACGGCCATATCCGACATTCGGCGCGCATCAAATGGTGGAACAAGGATTTTGCATCACTGCGCCATTCCGCGATCGCGCCGAAAAGCGTTCTGGACGAAATGCCCGACATTTCTCTCGACCGCGGGGAAATGCTCAAACCCTATACCGGCCCGCCTGTCTTTTTCGGCCATTATTGGCTCAAGGGTTCACGGCAGGTCAGGTCGGAGCAATGCGCTTGCGTGGATTACAGCGCGGGTGCTGGCGGACCGCTCGTCGCCTATCGCTGGAAGGGGGAGTCCAGATTGCGGAACGAAGGCTTCGTGGCCTTTCCAGCCGATTGATCTCGGACCTTTCCTTCGCCAAAATGGGCCTCGTATTGCGATAATTGGTTTCAAGACGAGAGCCGTTGGATGACGCAGGCGACCACCACGAATGCACCGGTTCTCGACGCCGCGTCATTGAAAACCAAACAGCGGGCGCTTCGAGAGGGGTTCAAGCCTGCGTTGGCTCTGCGCGTCCACCGCGCCATCAGCTGGCTGGGCCGAGCAGAGGCCGCGGAAGACGATCACGATTTGCGATTCATCCTCCTCTGGGTCGGGTTCAACGCGGCCTATGCCCGCGATATCGGTCTGGAAACAGCGGGCGAGCGCGAAAGATTTGCGGCGTTCTTCAACAGGCTGGTGAAATTCGACAAGACCAATCGGATCTACAACGGCATCTGGAAGCGGTTCCCCCACGAGATTCGGCTGCTGCTCGACAATCGCTATGTCTTCGCGCCGTTCTGGGCGCATCATAACGGTTACGTCGGCTTCGATGATTGGGAGGCGCGCCTCAGCCGGAGCAAGCAGGCCATCGGCGCGGCAATGGCGCGGCAGGACACGCCGACGATCCTGTCCATTCTGTTCGATCGGCTTTATGTGCTGCGCAACCAGTTGGTGCATGGCGGCGCGACCTGGAGCAGCTCCGTGAATCGTCATCAAGTCAATGACGGCTCCGCCGTGCTGAGCTGGCTGCTACCGATATTCATTGATCTGCTCATGGACAATCCCGACTATGAATGGGGCAAACCGTTTTATCCGGTCGTCGAGTAATGTTGTTGGAATGGGACCGATGGTCATAGGCCGGCATCACGGTCTCGAGGTTCGTCCATGCAATCGCGCTTCTCAGCACAGGGATCGCAAAGAGTCTTGACCCACCTGGCCGGTCGGAGACGTCCCTTGTTGCCGCACCTCTCGCAGATCTTCGCGCTTAACGCACCCGCAAAACCGATCATCGCCCGCGCCTCATCCGATGCAGGATCTGCATAGAAACGCAGCGTTCCGAACTTCTGTTTGACCTGCCGCGCGCGAAGCCGCTGAACCTCGCCGCCGCTTTCGGTATGATCGAGCGCCACCAGTTGAGAACATAAGGTATCCAGAAGATCGAACCAACCGTCGCCGCAATCGAACCCGAACGCCATGGCCGACTGGCTCGGGTCGGCTCCGTAATCGACGAAAAGCGTGGGATATTTATCGACGAGCTGCCGTTCCAATTCCGGGCTCATGATGAAGCGCCATTGACGTGGGGTGCACCCCGTTTGGCCGGACGCATGGCGGGCCGGGGTAAGCACTCGGGCGGATGAACCTCTTCAAGTTGCCGTAGGCGCTTCATCTCGGACGGCATGAGGCCGGAGTACTTCTTGCGCCAGTGGTAGAACGTCGCGTCACTGATGTTGAACTTTCGGCAGACCTCGGCGACCGGAACGCCGTCCTCCACCTGCTTAAAAACAAAAGCAATTTTCGCCTCCGAAGACTTCGGCGCCTTCATGGAACTCTCCTCTCTCCCGAACAGGGATCATGATTGGAAAATTCTTGTTCCGTTTGGCCGAATTTGCCGGGAGCACGTCATCTCCTCATGGCTTCGCCACAACTGCGCGCACTGGGGCCGGTGAATTATCCGGCTTGTTGATTGAACTGAACGACGGACAGGTTATCAGAAAGGTAGGACAGCGGCCGGCCATCCTTCGTGAGCCTTATGAGCGAAATCTGCTTGTTGTTCTGACTTCTGACAATACGGAGATCCCAAGGCCTGATCGTACGGTGAACAGCAATATAACCTGGCTCGGCCATTTGTGAGGGCAGGAGATTGGTGGGGTTTTCAAGCAAAGTATCGCATTGCGTGGCGAGGGTGTGTATCGCCTCCAGCCAATCCAGCTCACTAGAGGTCAGGCTACCGATGCTTTGCTGCGCTTCGTCCAGGACGACCTCGTCTCGTCGGATCAGCTGCGCGAGAGCGAGCACCATCGCATTTCCTTGAAGACGATTCTGCAGGTCTTCCGGGCTCTCCATGAATGGCTTTTGCAAATCGAGTGTAAGGCCGCAGTCCCACGCCAACCACAGCACCAATCCCTTAAGGCGTGCAATATCATCGCTGTCCCGAAAGGCTTCGTCGGCCTGTCGGAGATCAAGCAGGGACAGCCCCTTGGCGTTACGCTCGAAGAGCGTGAACATGATTGCCTGCAGCAGTTTGCGGCGCTCCTCCTGCGGAACGGTCGTCTTACCCTTTTCAACCCAGGCAGCCCGCCCATCGCATCGCCGCAGTTCCCGCAGCACGGCAAGAACGCCAAGCAGACGGATTGCCACTGCAGGAAAAGGCTGTTTGCCTTCAGCGCAGGCGGTAAGTTGGGTCGTAATGCGCCTTACGATCGTTCTGACCTTGGAATGGCAGATGTCCAGGAGCTCTGCCTGCTTTTCAGGTGAGATCGGATCAACCTCGGTAACAGGATCGTCGTCAGTACCCACCCGTTCTTCTTCATTGCGGCCGAAGCGGTCCAAATCCTCTTGGGGTTTATCCTCGCGCATTCCAAGATGATATATTAATGCGTCTAAGAGATAGCCGAAGTCGCTTGAGTGATGCAGGCGCTGTTTCCCACCGGGCTTTTTCATCTCATCGACACTGATCATAAGAGTGCCTTTATCTTCGGGATCGTTGGCTTTTGCCTGGTCGTCACCGCCAGCATTTTTTTTGATCGTCGGTTGCGATGGCTGATCGTCACCGAACACGATCTTGTCGAGGCACTGCACTAGCAGTTCTATATTCGGCGTATCGGTATCGAGGCTTTGGAGAGCATCCTTTAAACGTCTTTGGTTGCCGGTCCGGGCATGCTCTTCGACGAGCCCTGCGTGATGGATCAGAAGCTTCAGCGAATGGACATCACGGTGATAGCCGTCAAGGAAAGTGGCGGCGGCTGGAACGCTCGGAAACTCGACAACAAACATTGCCCCTTCAATTCTGTGGGTGGTTGTCCGCGAAATCTCGGCGCCATTCTCATTGCACAGCGTGAATACCATACTGGTCGATCCTTCGCAGAGCTGCGAATCAAACTCGATCCGGTCGCGTTCAGCTAAAGCAACGCCAGTCTGCGGACCTTCCGCTTTGGAATCCGCCTCAGCCTCCAATGTTTCCGCAATCGTTTGCCAGCCTGCCTCGTCGAGCAATGGCAGGGCGTGTACTGTATCCAATCCGGTTGCATTCGCCGCAGCGCGGGCATCATCCCCACGATACGCCAGCATCAGCTCGACATTTCCTCCATCGGCGTCTGCAAGCCAGGCCGGTCGGCTCGGATTTGCGCTTCCCACCGCAAATACAGAATTCCCGTTCCCGCTTTCGACATAGATGCTCTTGGCATGAAGATAGCCGCCAGTGTCGTTTTCATTTTCGAGGCCGAGTTTTGCCGCATCCGCAAACGAGACGCCCACGAGCGATTTCGCACTCTGATCCAGCTCCACGGTGGCCGGATCAACCGCGACCGTAAGGCGCTTGGGCTTCAGATCGTCTTTCACGCGAGCAATGAAGCCTAGTTTGCGATCAAAGAATGCGCCGCTGACACCCACGCGCTCGGTATCGCCTTCGAGAAGCTGCTTGAACTGATCCCACAACAGAGCCCCTCCGGGATGGCCAGCGAGCAGCCGAAGTTCGGCATTGGGCGAGGCCTCGTTCTTCAGCCAGGGCGCAAAGTCCCGCACGCGCTGGACCATTTTGCGAGTATGTTCAGGGAGGCCCCGCGTGAAATTTTGCAGCCAATACTCCACTGCGGCGAGCGCGTCGTTGGCGAGCGCAATTCCGGGCGCATCTTTTTCTCCCTCAATTCTGACCAGACCCGTGAGTTCGCGGTTAAATCCGAAGCCGGCGACGGTCATGTTGTGGCTCCCGATCAGGATCAGGCCTTTGTTTTTCCCAGCGAGAAAGATCAGTTTTGGATGGAAAGCGCCTTGAACCGTCATCGGCAAGAGGCTGTACTGACGCCCTGCAAGGCGCGGGGGATTGCCTTTCAGGCTGAGCGCATACTGCGCAGCATCCATCAGCAAGACGTTGTGGCGGATACCAGCACCGACCATGCGGCGCAGGACCACCTCTTCATAGAAAGGCAGATAGGCATTATAGGTCGTGATAAGCGACGCTTCGAAACCGCCCTTCTTGAGTTCTTCCAGCAGGGAAATTCTATGGAGCATCGCTATGCTCCATTATGGCTAAGCCGATGGAGCTCAGTTGCCAGGAACCCGTTGGATCTCGCTTGAGAGCGCCAATGTCTTTCAAAACGCGCAACGCCTGCGCAAAGCGCGGACGGGTGTGAACGGCGGGCGGGATAGCGACAACCTCCATGCCACGGTCCGAAGGTCTAATTCTGAAGGTCGATTGCGACTGACCGCGCAATTTCCGAAGGGCGACGCGGAGGTGCATTTCGATCCCCCAGTTCAATAATAACCAGCGAAGAAGTTGAGGCATGCGTAGGGACGCCCAATTGTCGGAGGCTCGCTGAGCGAAGGACTGGAGATTTATCGGGTAGTAGCGAAAATAATCCGCCTCAAAAATCAGGTCGGAATATTGATTGCCGTCCTGTCCGCCTCTTGCCGCCAAGGCAAGAATAGTCCTCAAGGCCGCCACGACAATCGCTTGGCGGCTTTCGGGGGTTTTCTCGCGATGGGAAAGCGCAAAGATTTCCTCGGTGAGTTGGACCTCATGCATTTGCGAGGTCCAACTGGAAAACTCCGGCAACCAGTTGGGGGCCACCGCTACAAGATCCGCGAATGTCTCTTGGCTTCCGAGCTGTTCGAGTGCGTCGATCGCTTCGGGTTGGGTCAAATACCAGTCGGCGATATCCGCACTCGTCTCTAAGCGAAGGCCCGACGCTGCGTATGCATCAAGCACTACATAGAAGAGCCCTTGGACAGCCAAGGAAAGCAATTCATTGCGAGCGTATGTGGCCCATCGCCCGCGGTTGCGCATCAGAACGTCCGGTATCTGCCAGCTTTGCCCGCTTGGCAGGCTTTGCGTATAGCAACATGCGCGGAAACGTTCTTCCGTGCATTCGTGGTTTTCCTGGCCGAGAGCCTGAGCAAGATTCAGAATCAAATGTAGCGTCCGGCGCCGTGGCAGGGCTTCGCTGTCTTCGAATGGGCCGCGCGCGAAGAAAAGGTCGCTTAGGATTTTCTGCTCTTCAGGTCGTTCGGCGATATGGCAAGGGCAAAAGGAATGTAGTTGATCGAGTTCCGCTGCGGTCACAGAGTCGGCGTCGACGACTTTCATGAAAAGGGTCCGGTCAACACTCGCGTCCATTTTCTCGGCGATGGCCTGACCGATTTCCCGCGTGTAGTTTATGCCGCGCGATGTGTCTCCGTCGAGAATGCGCAATTCCCTCAGGACACCAAGATAGTACTGGCCTAGCCCCCCCAGCCAATTCGCAAAATAGCGCTTCGTTGCGCCGCTTCTGAGGGAATAATCCGAGAGTCTTACTGTCGCACCATCGGCTATGGACCGCGCCACGCTTGATAGAGTTATGCTGCCGACCATTGCTGCAGCGTGATCATCTGCCTCACCGTCAGATACCGATGCATGGCGAAGAGCAATCAGGGAAAAAAGACAGTCTGCGCGACGAAAGCGTTCAATAAATTCATCGTCGTATTTCGTGTGGCCGGCTTTGCCGAAAGCCCAAATAAGCCACGGATAGAACGAATAGTAACGCGCCCGGTCGGTTACATTTGTGATCCCGGGAAGCATGCGGCTGTAAATATTGATGCAGGTCGCCTGCACAGCGAGGTGGTCGAGGCCGCCGATTTGCGGTGGAGGTTTTACCCAAGCCATCTGTACTAGCATTTAATCAATTCCTGGATGGAAATACGCCGTTGCCGGATTTTAAAACAGTCGTGCAGCGCCTACGCACTGCTGTTGAAGAGAATAAAATGAAACGCGCTAATCGTACGCCCCACCTCCTGTTCGATCGAACGCCTTATCTCGGTGTCCACGACCTGAGCCAGCAGCGCATCGGAAAATCGGCGACAACCAGTCCTCCTACCGCCAGTCGGACCTCAAGCAAGCGTGGCTGCGATGTTACTTCAGTCGTGGCGAAATGCCCAAGGGAACTCTGGCCATTTCATTAGCTTATGAGTTCGTAATCCTCTCCGCCAATCCGCTGCAAGGCCGACCGCATGTCACTAAAAACGCCGGCGAGTTTCGCCTCGCAATCGGTACAGCCACCCGTTCTTTCGACGACGACTACGAGTGACTTGCCGTTGCTAGTTAGGTGTCCAATGAATAGGTCAGGATAATATTCATTTTCACCAGCATCTGAAATAATAAAGTCTTTAAGCAATTTTGAATCGTGACTGCTAAGTTTATGTGTTTTGTCATAAAGCGTCATTTTCGCCTCATGGTCATCGTAAATTCGCTCAAAGAAATCTTCTATCACGCTTCGGTCTGGCGCATTCCAATTGTCACTAGGTATTACGATTCCATAATACTCATCGGCGTTCTCGAAAAGGTCGAACCCTAGCCTGGATAGCTCTTTTGCCTGCTGTTGAGTCGTTAATTCCAACATTCTATCGAAGGTTCTTCTGTCTATTTCCATTTGCGGTCTCCGAAAAAGGGGAAGCTACCATTCAAAGCCTGTTTGCCGTCGAAAAATGGCAAACTTAGATCGTTCGCTCCCAGGGGAACTCAATGTCACGCCGTCCGAAATGCCCATAAGCCGCGGTCGGAAAATAGATAGGACGTTTGAGATCGAGAGTTTCAATGATCCCCTGTGGGCGCAGATCGAACTCTTGAGCCAAGTCTGCCGCAAGATCTCGTTTCGGTTCGGCCGCTGTTTCGAAGGTTTCAACGGCGAAACTGACGGGTTCCGCGACGCCGATGGCGTAAGCAAGCTGAACCAGCGCCCTGGAGGCCCAGCCCCGGGCGACGATTTGTTTGGCTAGGAATCGCGCCATATAAGCCGCCGACCGGTCGACCTTGGATGGATCCTTGCCGGAAAATGCGCCGCCCCCGTGGGGCGCCGCGCCGCCATAGGTGTCAACGATAATTTTTCGGCCAGTGACGCCGGTGTCGCCCTTCGGTCCTCCCGTCACGAAGCGCCCCGTCGGATTGATGAGGGTTTTGAAGCTGCGTGCGCGAAGCTCTCGCGGAACGATCGGATCGATGATGTGTGCTTCGACCGCTTGCCTGACCTCATCGAGCTTCATGCCGGCGTCGTGTTGGGTTGACAGGACGACGGCTTCGATTTCGGTCGGCCGGCCATCGACATACCTGAACGTGACCTGGGATTTCGCATCGGGTTGCAGCCACGGCAGGGCGCCGTTCTTTCGGACTTCCGCCTGTCGGCGGACGAGCCGGTGGGCATATGCAATCGGCGCTGGCATCAACTCCGGCGTCTCATCGCTCGCGTAGCCGAACATCAGCCCTTGATCGCCGGCGCCCAGGACGCCATCGGCTCGATCGACGCCTTGATTGATGTCCTGAGACTGGCCGTTGAAATGAATCTGAACCAGGCAGCGATCAGGATCGATGCCAGTCGACGCATCCCGGTATCCGACATCGTGCAGAACCCGACGGACCAAGCCGACTGCGCTATCGCGAACGGCTTGGAAATCCTGGATCTTGCGGGTCTTGAACTCGCCGGCGACCACGACGCATTGATCGGCCAGCAGTGTCTCGCAGGCGACGCGAGCGTTCGGGTCGAGCGTCAGGAACGCGTCGAGCACCTTATCGGAGATTTGATCCGCGAGTTTGTCGGGGTGGCCTTCCGAAACCGATTCCGATGAAAAAAGCCCGTTGCGAATGGTCATGTCATTTTCCCTCTTTAGCCTCGTTCGACCGAATGTCGGGGCAGGCAATTCGGATCAAATCCCCCCGGCCTGTTGCTCGGCCAAGCAATAAATCAGCGTAACAAGATCAGTTTCGGCGTTGCCTCTTCGCCCGTCCAGACGACAGCATCCTGACTCCAGCGCTTTCCCAGGATGCATGCTGCTTCGTGATCAATTCCAAGCGCGAGGTAGCTTTTTTCTGGCGGCCAGAGCCCATTCAAGTCCGCCCCTTCGCCTTCGACGACACAAGCTGAAATGGTGCGAAGGTCTTTCCCCAACAGCCTATGTGCGGCTTCGTTGGCCGCTTCGCTTTGTGCTTGTCCAAACGGATTGAATGCGGTGATGAAAAGACCGCAATTTCGGTCGCTCGAAACGTACAGCCTTGCCAACTCAGGCGAGTACTGGCCGATGCGCAGCGTGAAACTTTCCGCGCCTGTTCCGACGCGGTAGAGGGTCGCGAAATATGCGGCGACCTTGTCTGGTGCAATTTCGGAATCCGCCAACAAAAAACCCTCCGAAAACGGAGGGTCGACGCATCCCGTTTCATTGCTCTTGCGAGCCACATCTCCTTGCGGAAACCACCTTGCCTGGGGAGGCCGGTTGGTTTGGGCGTCGACCCAATCTGGATGCTGTAGGAACCGTAGCTTTCGGTTCGGAACCTGTCAATCAGCCGGGTCGTCTGGTCAGCGCCTGCGGCAAGTTTTTTAGAATCGCGCCAATGCAAGCCGTCGAATGCGCGATCAGATTTCTGATGGTTCGTGATCTTTTGGAGGCGCCTTCCAACAACGATTCAGGCTGGCTATGATCCGGCTTGTGCGCGTGGCGACGGAGAATCTGTCGCAAGGGATGTGAGCAGGGCGTGATAGCGTCTCCATTGTGCGGGCAGCCAAATGAGGATCTCGCGATGGCTCTCCAATTGTGGATTGGAAATGGCGGTCACTGGTTCTTCGACACCAGCCTAGGCGTGCAGGTGGGGCAAGCTGATCAACGGCCTGATGGTTCTTGGGACGTTGAGGTTTCCGATGAGGTATTTCGCGCCAGGGATCTCGAGGCCGCGAAACGAATTTTTCTGGAAAATTATGATCCCAAAAAGGTGGCGCTAAGTCCCTTGTCGGATGATGGCGAGATCGAGGAAGACGAATTTGAGATCATCACGCTCGCCTAGCGTCCGCTTTGCGAGATTGCGATGATGCCGACGTCTTTCGTTCGGAGCGTTTCGTTCAGTTGTGGTCTGCGAAGAAGGGGTTGATCGTCGTTCGGAAAACAACCAAAGGTGCGTTCCTTTGCGGTCCGGCCTCGCGTCTCGCGATGTTCTGGCAGGGGGCGTTCGATCGAACGCGCGGACGCCTTGTGCGCGCGCCCCTTCGTCTGATGTTGGTTTTGCGCTAGCTAACGCTCATCGCGCGCGGATTGGCGATGGGACATGATGAATACATCGAACGCAGCCAGCGCTTCATAAATTGCGCCGGCGACCTCGACGAAGTCTGGCCCAGGTGCTGGGTCGTCGGCGTTCTCGATAATTTCGAGGGCGCGGGTTAAGCGCTCGTGTGTGCGAACAAGTAAGCGCATGATCAAATTGTTCAATTCTTGATTATTTTGCTTCATTGGTTTTTCCTTGGGTTTTGTGTGTTGGTTTTTTTATTTTATAGTCAGATATTGAAGTTCAATTATACATGTCTAAGTGCATAAAATATTAGATGCGGTTGAGGTGTCTGAATGGAGAGACAGGAAATTCGATGATCCACGGCTTGCCAATTCTTGGAATCGATTTTTCGGGAGACCACAGCAAGTGGTCCGCGCGATGCTCGAATTCGAACGTCTGGATCGCGCAGGGGCTGCTTCGTTCGGAGACGATCTCGCTTCAGAAACTGCAGCGGGTGCAAGGCCTGGCGGGTCGGGGCGATCCGTTCCAGCGATTGTCCAATCTGTTGAATTCAGAGGTCGCGGGTGTTGCGGCGATCGACGCTCCCTTCAGCCTGCCAGCCGAAAATGTGAACGACGCTCCAGAGAAGATTTGGCTTGCCTGCCGGAGACTTGCCTGCGACGGGCGTGCATTTTGTCGGGGGAGCGACCTGGTGCAAACTTTCGCGCCCGAATTGGGCGCGCGAGGGAAAAAGCTACTTCGCGAAACCGAACGCTATTGGCAGGGCAGGCGTGTCAATGTTCGCTCGACGACCTGGTCTGGGCCAAGGGGCGGGGCGCCATTTGCTGCGGCCTGCATGACGCTGCTGTCACTTCACAAGGGGGCCGTATGGCCTCTGACGGATCACCCTTCAGAGGCGAAGATGACACTGGTTGAGGCCTTTCCCGCGGCCCAGCTTCGACATTGGGAATTGCCTTACGTGAAATACAATGGCGCGACGGAGACTGAACACAACCAACGAGCGATCATCATCGAGGGGTTGAAAAGGAAGGGCCTGGTCGCCGCAAGCGAGGATGATATCGACTTGTGCCGGAATTCGGCGGATGCCCTCGATGCGGTCATCTGTCTGTTTGCCGCTGCAGCATTCGCGAGGGGGCGTCTCGCAGTTATGCCTGGCGCATCCTCGAGAGCCGAAGGGCATATTGCGGTCCATGAATGATCTCGCAAAGCGCCGCGCGGAGATGGCATTGCTTATGAACAGAGTCCGCTCGGCCTCTCTTCTGCCGTCGTTGGTGAGCGTTTCTGCTGTGGGCCGGTCGATGACATGGCCTTCGTCTCAGATCGCGAGCGAATCAAGGCCAGCTAGCCGACCATGCCGACTAACTGAAGGATAAGATGTTCAATCGCGGCAACCAGCCGGTCCGTATCTCGGGTAGGCCGAAAGATGTACAGTTCCTTGGCCAAGCTGATCCGGGAAGTGCCGCCGAACCGATAATCGGTGTAGCGCTGGGCAATGGTGGGATCGAGGCGAAGCTTCGCCATGTGGCTGCGCCCCTCGTCTGTGGTTGCCCAACTTGCCAGTGAAACACTTTCGAGGGCTTGATGGAGGCGCGCTTCGAAGGTCTCGATCGTGACGCCCACCGGCAGTCGGACGGCAATTGCGCGCGGTTCGATAGTGATTGGCGCCGATCTCGTCGCTTGTTTCATGCAGCTCAGTTGGGCGGCAATGAAAGTATTGAAGCCATCCTCCTTCATAAAGCCTGACGGCCCCCGAACAAGGCTTCCATAGCCGTCACGCGAAAGCTCGTCGATGCGCTTTCTGACGTCATGGTTCTCGGTGACCCCGAGCTTTCGCAACGGAAGGCAAAGCTGTTTCGAAAGCGTCTGTAGCCCTATCGAGCCAGCCGCATAGACCCTGGCGAGAGATCCAGGGACGAAGCGCTCCCGGAATTCCGCGCTCTCGAACATTCCGGCAGACACGGCTTCCAGACCTTCGCCGCCCAGCAATGGCCAGACGGTCGGAATGTGACCGAAAACGGCGCCTCCTGCGCCCAGCGGCGACGACGCCGGCATGACAGGTTTGGGGGCGTTGTCCAGCCGCGCGAGAATCATGCGGAGCGCGTCGCAAAGAGCGCGACGATCTTCGGCCTTGTCGAGATCGATGGTGTCGATGTCAAGCAATTGAAAATCCTTTACTTGTTTTTGGGGTTTCTCTTTCTTCTCTTCCAGCTCTTTCTCAAAATCGGGCTTGCTAAGGGGCGTGTCGATCGGATCGCGCGCAGGTCGTCATTGAGGCCGGGACCTGATCGTGCGGCGCACAAGATTGGTTCTTTGGCGATTGGCGGAACGAGTGAATCCTGACCCGCGTGTGGCCTGCGCGACGCAGAGCGTGCCGCCACGCCTGACATCGCCGCTACAAATTGCGCCCGGCGAGGGTAAGGTTGAAACGGCGAAGCCCATGAGCTCGGTCGCGACAATGGCCGACTTGAGAGCGATAGGCGGGGCCTGAAACAGAATTTGCCGATCAGGGCGCGCGACGAGGGCAGCCAGTCAAAGGCAGCAAAATCAAAAAGCGTTCGGTCCCCAAATTGGGATCAGTTCGAAAATGCAGGCTGCAGGCTTCCCGTCCATGAGGGCGTGATAAATTCAAGCACCGCTTGCAGGAAAGCAGCTCGTCATTCGTCAACGGCGAAAAAGCCGAGAGACAGCTGTTGGAGGCTTAAGCCTCTGTCCTGATCACGAAGCTCGATCCAGTCCTGGTAGTCGATCTGGGAGTCGAGATTGGACTGATGCAGGCGGCGGGCCGTCGCCTGGCGATCACCGATGAGTTCGGTGCCGTGCAACTTTCTGACCAGGTGAGGGTAGATCCGAAAACCGAAAATAGCCTTGGTGAAAGCCGGCAGGGCTCGCCCGAATCCGCTACGTGACAGCGGCTTTCCCTCGTCGGAAATGAAAACGGCGGAGGGATCCGGCCGGTCGCCAAGGAGCGCCGGTCGCACTTCGTCGAACCAGGCGTCAAAGAGGATGGAAAGATCTTCATACATGGTTCTGGCATACCGCATGCCGCCCTTGGTGAGCGATCCAGGAACGGCGACTTCACGGGATAAAGGCGTTTCGGAAGACTTCCGAATTGGAGCGGCTCGAGGTTTTTCCACGTGTTCCTTCTGCAGCGACGCGAGCGTTCGCAAACGGACCGGATGATCCGCCAGAAACGCCACGATCAGAGCCGTTCGATATTGTCTGGCGAGCTGCTTGGGATCGCGATAAGGCAAGGGCGACTTTCTGAGATCGCGGAACCTTTTGAGCGCTCGCTCGGCAAATTCGCGGCAGCGGCGGCCGAGTTCTTCCGTCGAGGGCGGCTCGACGGGTTCAGAATCCTCGCCAAGGTCGGGATTGCCGGCGGCGCGCAGGTCGAAACCCAGGTCATTGTCGTCGATCAGGCGGCGAAGCGCATTCAGGCGATTGATTTCGCGCCGCTCGCGGACAAACAGTTGACGTTCCGAATCGCCGAAAATCGCGCGCAACGCCGATACCAGTTCCTCGAGACGTGAGGTTTGAGTGACGAAATCAGAATTCGCATAGAACTCCTGGTAATAGCGGATCGGGTCGGCGTCGCCCCAATGCGTGAACTCGTCCGCGGCGGGAGAATTCCGGTCGCGCAGGATTGTGAAGTGATGGCGCAGCGCCATCTGCATTGCCTTGATGTGGTTTGGCGAAAATTCGCGACCGTTGCGTCGCCGCGCCTTGGGCAGGCGGATTTCGTGAGTGTTGAAGGTGAAGACGGATTTGCCATCATAGGTGGTGACGAATATGAAGCGCTGCTTGACCGCTTCAGGCAATGTTTCGAAGTCGAGCGCGCGGCGCTCCATGCGGCCTGGATGATTGGACGAGGCCTTGCGGATTTGCCTGACCCGCTCAAAAATGGGCCCGACGTCGCAGCCAAGGTCAGCGGCCTTGAGCATGCAGCCAAGCGCGTTCAGCCGCTGTACGAGATCCTTGGATGAGATCGTTCGCTCGAAATTGGCGATCGCCACATTGGTGACGAGAAAACTGGCGTCGATCGCGGTGAGGTCGACGCCGGCGAGTTTCTGCGCGCCAAGATAGCGTCGGAATTCGCCCGCATAGGTCTTGTCATCCCGTGCGTCGAGCTTGTCGTAATGCTTCTTGAATTGGGGCGCCTCGGACATGTCGATGGCGTAGCTGGATTTGGTTTTGGGGGCGAGCTTGGCTCTGGCCTCGAATTCCTGCGCTCTTTTTCGAAGATACGAGGTATCGACCAGCGGCGCGACGTGGTTTGCGAATCCGATCAGGTTGCGCAAGTGCGTGGCCATGGACCTGGCCGAAAGGCGAGCCTGGTGGGTCTCGATCAGCAGGTTGATCTTGCGGGGCGTGTAATGCGCCGTGACGTAATTTTGCCTTTCGAATGCCGCGGGCTCCGTCTCCAATGGCGCAACGTTGTCGTCGACGCTGACGCGGAGGAGGAGCCGATGCGCGTTGAGATAGTTCAATCGTTTTTGTTCCGCCCGCTTCAGCATTCTGGCGCGCTTGACGGGGTCTCGCTCCTCCAAGGCGGGGGCGGCGAGGATGTCGCCGAGCGCGATCGCCGCGTCGTGATCGGCGTCGGAGAAAAGGTCGCAGTCGAGCGCATAAGCGGAGACGTCAGGGTTTTTAGCCACGGCGGCCTCCCTTCGCCTCGGCGATCGCGTCGAGCATGGGTTTGAAATAGTGCCTCACATAATCCGGGCTGAGGCGCGTCGCCTTCGCGATATCCTCGATCAGATCCTCGCCATTGGTCTCCTCCGCCGCCCAGGCCACGCGATAGACGCCCAGGTCGCGCAAGCTCCTGGCGGTGAACGGCGCCTCAATCCGGGCTAGGAGCCTCGTGACGGCGCTGACGGCGCCCTTCGCCAACTGGCCGTCCTTGCCTGGCGTCAGGGATTTCGGCGGAAAGCCGTAGGCCCGTTCAAAGCCGAGATAGAACGAGCCGATGAGATCACGCAGCGGAGGCGTCAGCTGATTTTCGAGGGAGCCATATTTTTTCGAAAACAGCATCGGCCGGCGGGACCATGTCGGTTCTCCGGAGAACGTGCAGTGTGTGATGATTTCGAAGGACGCCGGAGCCGAAACCGCCACAAGCGCGCCAAGGGCGCTGCTGACCCGGACGAGGACGGTGAGTTTCTTCAGGTCGTCGGGTTCGGCAAACTGCGCATTCTGGACCAGGGTCGCGCCGAACTCTTGGAATTTCCCGATGTCCCGGTAGGACTGAAAACTCCGCACGACGGCGGCGCTGATGACGCCCAGATCATGATCGTGGGCGATCTGTGCGGCCAGCGCATTGAGCTCGTTGGCGGCGCCATAGTCATGATGGAATTGCGCCAGCTGCGAGAGCGATCTCAAGGCCTGGATGGAGCGGCCCGTCGAGTCGGCCTTGGCAGCCGGCGTGATGATCGCCATGGCCGTCTCGCCGTACAAATCGGTGAGGCGATCGATCGTGACGCCGTCCGCGGCGAGATAGTTCTTGGCGTTGACGAGGCCGTTGATGATCCCGTTCCTGTTTTCCTCTGAAATCGGGACGCGACCCTTTTGGGCGATTTTTTCGAGCATGGCTTCGGTGGCATGGATCGCCGGCAGGCGGTAGGTTTTGAACAACGCCGCCAGCTCCACCGCGAAGCGCTTCTCGAACGCTGCCCGATCGGCTTCTGCCTGCGCGTCGACGCTCGGGATTGCATCGAGCAGGGGAAGATCCATGCCCGTCCGCTTCCTGATATCGGCCAGGGCGTGGATGAGTGCGTTGGCCGCATAGCGGGCGATCATGTCGGGCTGCCGGAAATAGGCCTTCGCCGCGTCCTCCGGCAGGGCAGCGAGGATGTTGCTCAAGAGAGCGGCGTCGACCTCCGACGGCGCGACGCCACGTTCTATGAAATAGAGCTTGAAGAAGCGCAGGATCCGGCGCTGTCGTTTTGTTCCTTTTTTGACAACGTCATCCCATTGCTGGGCCAGGTCGACATTGCCGAGTTTTTCAGGGTTTTGAATCTGGTTCATCGTGATCCCGTTCCCTTGGTCACATCATTTATGGCCGCCGCGGCGGCCGTGATCGTGATGAGGCCGGCGATCGGGGTTTTGGCGTCACCGTGACGAGTGACAGCGGCGTCGCCATCGGCGCCGTAGTCGTGGCTCGCGGCAGGCGGAGTCTTTTCGTGGCCGGCCGGTGTTGGCGGTGAGCGGTGGAATAGGTGGAGCGCTTTGGTTTTCATCATTTCGGAATTCCAAAAATCGGCCGCAGGGCGCCGATCGCGCGACGGGTGTCGCGCGCTGGATGCAGAGCGGATCGTGGGGGTGGATTAGAACGGCGGCGGCGGGAGGCGCGTTGTCGAGTCGATCGATTTCCTTGTCATGGGGGAGGCTGGATCAGATGCGTTCGAGAGAGTCGATGAAGTCCATCAGGTCATCGTGGGCGACGACCGTCCTGCGCCCACATTTCCGCGCCCGCAGCTTGCCGGTGGAAATGGCGTCGTAAATCGTAGTGCGGCTGAGGCCGGTCAGTTCGACGACCTCGTCGATCGAGTAGAGGAATTTGAGCTTCAGCGGCATTTTCAATTTCGATCGTGGTTTTGGCGCAGAGGTTTTCGGTTGAAACTCTGTTCCTGATATTCGAACCCGATCATCGTCCCTGGTCAAATGCGACAAGAAAACACGAAGAAGTGCGACACTGCGCAGGCAGAACGCCATCTAGAAGGCGCGGAACTCGTCATCGGCGACGCCAACGCGGCGTCGGGCATGGCGGCTGATGGGTTTTCGACTTTTCGGCTTCTCATGCCGCGCTGCGCGGGGTGTTGGCGGCCTCGGGTTTTCGGCGCCGCGTCGCGTCCGGGCTGGATTCCCGCTTTTTTGCTGCCTGAGCCGCGGCCTGCAGTTCTCGATGACCGCCGGATCGTTTCGGCGACATCGCTTTTTCGTCCGGCGCTGGCGCGGATCGCGGCGACCGCGGAAGGTTTTCCAACAACAGACGACGACCGCGTCGATATTTTGTTGGAAAACCTCATTCGCATCCTGCGGCAGGGGCGCAGACAGCGATTTCGTGAAATGGTCCGGTCCGCCATTCATCGCTACTTTTTCCAACAGGAAAATCTCGGATTTCGCGAAAGTGTTGGAAAACCAATCAGCCGTCGGCGCCGATCAGCGCGGTGGCGGTGTCGACGAATTCGACCGAAAGCCTGCAGGTGTTGGAAAACCATCGCGACATCTGTTCGCCTTCGCCATTTCCTTGCTGATCGAAATCGTCAACCCAGGCTCTTGGTCGACGGGACGGCGCTGTTAGCGGGTTAGCTGGGAATGACCATCACCGCCTTCGTCGCGCCGATCGCCCGCCGTCGCTCAGATTTCAGAACCTAGAATTTTTGGTGGACACGAAACGGTCAGAACGCGACCATTTCAGAAGGCTTCGTTTTGGTGACGGCATGAAAATGTTTCGAGCTTTCGACAGGCAGCAGAGCGTTGCGCTTGACGCGACGGAGGAAAGCTGGCGCGGGTTGATCGCAGCGGAAGACCATTACAGGCGGCGCCGTGGCAGCGTGGTCCTGGATCACAAGGGCCGTGTCCTCGAAAGCTCCTATCCCGGAGGTTGGCCCCCTCGTCGGCAGGAACAGATCTATCCGGATGATCCGGCCGCATACAAGAAGGAGTTTGACGACAGACGGGAAGCAGCAAAACAGGCCTTGCAGGAGGCAAAAGCAATCGTCGCCCGCCAGGCGCGGATCAACGTCGCGCTCGAAATCAATCGGGCGCCGACCTCCCTCTGCGATGTGCTCCGGACGCTGGAAAGATGCGGCGTCATCGATGATTTTGTCATCAAGAGCAGGCACGCCGTCCTTGGCTATGAGGTCGCGGCCAAGGGCTGCGTTGGCCTGAACATCCTCCGCGACAATCCGCCGATCGAATTCCTGGCGCGACGTTCGCTTTCGGAAGAGGAGTTGCTGGGCGTCTTGCAATTTGGCGACAAGACCTTCGATTTGCGGGAGGGCCCTTCGCCGACCGCCGTCAATTCGGCCGGTTGCGTGGTGGTCATGTCGAATCTCCCTCCAGGCGGCGTGATTGACGAGGAGCCGATGCTGGATGACGAGGCCGCCCCTCACTGGGGCGCGGTCGAAGCGATCGTCATCGATCGAAAGGGATACCCAGCGCGCATGCGTGCGATCGATCCTCGGAAATTCGCCAGGAATTTGTGGATCAAGTCGATCGTGGACGGCAACACCCCGGAGGGCCGTCACGCGTTGGAACGCGAATTCCGAGAGCTGTGCGCCCTGGTGTTCGGCGAGCTACAGACGCCAATAGACCGGGCGAATTTTGCGAATCTTTTTTTACGCGATGGAGACCGGATGTTGGACAGCTTCCTGCAAGCCTTGCATGGCGGCTGAAGCGGCGTGCTCTTCGAGCCGCGCGAATGTAGTCGTTGGTCTTGACCTCGACCGACTGATTTGAACAGAAAATCCGGCCAATCGTTTGGCCGGATCTGGATCGCTTCAGCGAATTGTACGTGCTGTTCGGAGCTGACGGCGCGTTGGCGCGACGCCATCGGCTGTCCTTCAATCAAGCCGCCGCTGGCCGGGCCGTCGGCGCGACAGGGATCACCATGCCGGAGGTCATCAGAACGATCAGCCCACGCTCTGCGCCGGTCATATCGACATAGGCCCGGACCTGAGCGCGATAATGATCGAGCGTTCCAGGGGGCGGCGCCACGTCGCTCTTCCAATCCACGATTACGGCAGGACGGCCCTCGGCCGTCAGGGTCAGCGCATCCGCGATCCCGGCCGTTGCGGTTTCCGCCCCGTCGACCGCATGCGCGGCATAGACCGGAAGCTCGGCCAGAAGACCTGGCCGCAAGGCCGAAACGTCGGGCAACGCTAAGGTTCGGATGACACAGCCCGCGAGTTCCTCGGCTGACAGTCCGGCAGCCGGATCGGTGATCGGGGACCGACCGAGGGCGCGAATGAGTTCAGCAGCCCGTTCGGCAAGGGCGGCCTCCGCCTCATCGGTTTCTCCGGTCAGCACTTCTTCCATGAGCTTGTGGAGCACAAGGCCGCGCTCGCGGCCTCCCTGAACCGGGGCAGCGGGTTCTTGCTCGTGCGGCTGGTCATCGACCGAGCCGGTCCAGATCCCGGCTTCTTCCTGCTGAAGCACGGCCCCTGCGGCATTCTCGTCGCGGCTCGGCGCAAGCCAGGTTAGCTGCGTCTGTCGGGTGGCGATGGCTTCGGCTTCCGAGGCGAAGGATGCGCGCGTCTGCACATTGCCAACGCCAGTTCCGTCCGTTTTGATGTCGGCAGGCAGGTGGGAGACGTCCAGGCTGGGCAGATCGGCGAGCGACAGGTCGACGAGACCGATCCAGGCCGATTTCGACGGCGTTGTGTCGAGCCGCGGCAGGACGAGGAGTTCGCGGGCGCGCGTGGCGGCGACGTACCAGAGCCGGATACGCTCGCGATCCAGTTCGTCCTTTTCCGCCTGACGCGCCGCCTCGTAGCCATCGGGCGTCACGCCCAGGACCGGACAATAGAAGGTGTCCGTCTGGCGGTCGACGATCGCGCTGTCGGGGGCCATGACGCCGGTCATGGTGTTGACCGGAATGACGATCGGCCATTCGAGTCCTTTTGCCGCGTGCATGGTGAAGAGCGCGACGGCTTCTTCCTGTGCGTCGGGACGGCCCTCGACAGCGCGCGCCTCGTCGGTCCATGCCGCCGTCATCGCCTCGGCGAAAGCGCGGAGGCCGCGCACGGCGTAGCCCGTCGACAGGCTGAGATAGAGATCGACGTTGGCGAGCGCGCGTTCGGCTTGACCGCGGTGGCGCTCAAGGAGGAGCGGACGAACCCGCATGACGTCGACGGCCTGCGAGAGCAGTTCGTGCGGGGTCGTGCTTCTGGCGCGACGGTAGAGCGATTGCAGCCTCTCGATGATCTCGCGCAAAAGGGGATGTTCGATCACAGCGGCATCGACGCCGAGGTCGAGGCGCGGGATTCGGGCGGACGCTTCCGCGGAGCGGGGAAGCCGCCAGATGGCATCCAGCAGCTCTTCTTCCGTGAGGCCCACGAGCGGTCCGCGCAGAAGCGCGCCGAGCGCGAGCGTGTCGCGCCGATCAGCGAGCACGCGGGTGAGCGCGATCAGGTCCTGGATCTCCTGCCGGCGGAAAAGGCCCTTGCCGGCCTGGGTCGCCACGGGAATTCCCCGGCGTTCCAGTGCTTCCTCATAGCGCCACAGCTCCGCGCCTGTCGGCGCCAGCAAGGCGATGTCACCTGGTTGGCAAGGACGTTCCGCCCCGCCGCGCCGGTCGATAACAGCCTGGCTGCCGATCAAGCGCGCGCATAGTTCGGCGACGGCGTCGGCTTCGGCATCGCGCTGCCGCTCGGCGCTGGCCTTGCCTTTCTCATCCGCCACAGCGATGTCGATGGCCGCGACACACAGGCTGTCGCGATCGTCATGAAACGGATCGAGAGCGGTGAAGCCGGGCTGTCCATCAGCCGAGAGCACGGCCTCGAACCGTTCGTTGACGAAGGTGAGGATCGAGGCGCGTGAGCGGAAATTGGTGGAGATCGACAGGAGACTGCCGGGGTCCTGGGCGCGAAAGGCGTCACGGGACTGCACATAGGCGCCGACATCAGCGCCCCGAAAGCGATAGATCGCCTGCTTGGGATCGCCGACCAGGAAGAGCGCCCCGGGCCGGATCCGGAAGCGGATCCAGTCCTCGTCGCCATCGACCGGATCGCCGCACAGCCGCCAGAAGATCTCGGCTTGCAGGGGATCGGTGTCCTGGAACTCATCGACGAGGACATGGGCGAAGCGCTGCCCCAGCGCGCGCCGGACGTCGTCATGGTCGCGCAGCAGATTGCGCGCGGCGAAAATCAGATCGTCGAAGTCGAGTTGGGCGCTCCCGCGCTTGTGGTCGCGGTAGCGTTTTAGGATCGGGCGCGCCTCTTCGATCAGCGCGGCCAGAACCTGGCTGGCCGCGGATTGAAGAAGAGAAACCCAAGCATCGCAGCATGAGGTGTAGTGAACCTCGGCCGTTTCGTTCAACCGATCGCCATCGGCTTTGGAAAGACCAGCCTGTTTAACTGCGACAGCCCATTTGCCTTTCTTGCGATAGGCGGCGAAGTCGCCGGCCTTGGTGCAAAGGTCCGGGTGGGGACGAGAAGTCAGGAGCCAGACCAGGCCGGCGGCCGTCGCTGGATCGGGTCCGGTCGAGAGCGCGGTCGCCATCTCGACCAGCCGCTCGACAATCGCCACTGTTTCCGGCTCGGTCGCCGCCGTCCCGCGCATGAAGGCAGCGAAATTCGCCGTGGCCTGCCGGAACGCTGTCAGATGACCGTCAATGGGGGAGATGGGCGGCGTCGCGAGCGTGCGGCGGCGGCGCAGATTTTCGGCGATCTTGCGGACAAGCGCGACGGTTTCGCCGGGGCTGTGCAGCACCATTTCGGGGAGGATGCCGCCGTGATCGCCGGACAGGCGTTCGCGCAGCCAGCCGTCGACAATTTCAAGGAACGTGAGATCCGCCTGACTGCGATCCATGACGCCGGCGCCAGGATCGATATCAGCCTCCGCGGGATAGGGCTTGATCAGGCGCTGGCAGAAGCCGTGGATGGTTGAGCAGGTGATTTCGTCGATTGCGGCGCTCGCGGTGGCGAGATTGTCCCGTTGGGCCTGCGATAAACCATCGGGCAGCGCCACCTGCAGCTCGGCTGCGATCGTGCCAGCCGAGAGCTCGGCGACAAATTCACGGACACGGGACAGCAGCTCGCTCGCGGCGAGTTCGGTGAAGGTAACGGCGGCGATGGAGCGCGGCGAAACGCCTTCGGCGAGCATGACGGCGATGCGCCCGGCCATGACGGCGGTCTTGCCCGAGCCTGCGCCGGCTTCCACCAGGATCGACCGATCATGAAGGCCGATCGCGTCGCGGCGGGC
This sequence comes from Rhodoblastus sp. 17X3, assembly GCF_030056575.1. Lineage (GTDB taxonomy): Bacteria > Pseudomonadota > Alphaproteobacteria > Rhizobiales > Beijerinckiaceae > Rhodoblastus. The sequence goes on from NZ_JASHHX010000019.1 coordinate 54,642, forward strand.
GCCGTCATCCTTCAGAACTTTGGACACGCTGCTCATCATTCCGCCTCCCATACACGAGCGACCTCGCCCAGCCGCTCCGTCGCGGCCGGGAGCTTGCGTTTGCAATAGGTGGCGCTGGCATTCGCAGGCAGGGCAAAGGCGAGCTCGTCATAATCGCCGCCTGTGTCCGGGCCGGGCAGAGCCGCGCCGCCGGCGAGGCTCGTCCGTGCCGCGCGGAGATAGCCTGTGACTTCCGCGAGCACGGCATCAGGGTCGGCAAGCTGGAGGTCAACCGGCTCACGCGGATAGAGCAGAGAGGCGCTGATCGCCACATCGTCGCCGAGGAGCGCCTTCACCGCGAACGCGTAAAGACAGCGCTGAAGTTCGCGACCGCCATTGATCCGGATATCGTCTCGTGGCGGGCGGCCGGTCTTGTAGTCACGGACGAGCGCGCGCTTGCCGTCCCCAGAAATGTCGAGCCGATCGATATAGCCGGCGATATTGAAGCCGGTATCGGGAATCGTAACCTGCGCGCTCGCATCCCACGGCGTCTCCGTGTCGGATTTCGGCTCCAAGCCGCCGAAAGGCACTTCGCCATAAGAGCGCGCTTCTGGCAGAGGATGGTCGCGATAGGACAGGGCGCGGATCGCCATCAGGCGGGCGTCGTCGAGCGTGCGCCCCCAGATGACGGCCGGCGGGATCGGCCGCTCGCTTTCCCATTCAGCAGCGACAAATTGCGCGGCGCGGTCCACAGCTGCTTCGATCGCATCCCTGTCGGCGGACGCCAGCCCGCATTCGGCTTCGAGATCGCGCAAGGCACGGTCGAGAACGATGTGGATCAGGTCGCCGATACCGAGCGCGTCGAGCACCAACGGCTCGGCGCTGCTCTGCGGTTCGCGCCATCCGAACGCATAGAGCCACACGAAGCTGAGTGGATTGCGCAGCAGACGGCGAAGCGAACTCGCGGATTGGGTGCGGTTGAGGATCGCGAGAACGAGCGGATGATCCGCTCGAACGAGCCCGTCGTGGGGGGTGATCTCTGCGCGCCGCCAGTCGCGCCAGCAGCCTTGTGCGCTGACCGCCTGCGGATCGGCCGCGAACTCCAGCGGCCGGGCCATGAGGCGGTCGGTTTCACTGAAGGCATGCACCGGCGTCGCGTTGCGGCGGAGGTAGGCTTCATCGCCCTGTTCGCCGAGCAGCGGGCTGCGTCCGAGAAGGCGCCCATCGCTGGCGCGTCGGGCTCGCGAGAGGATGACTTCGTCGGCCGTCGTGGCGAGGATCGTTTCAAAGTCCCGACGGTCGGCGAGGCTCACCGGAAGCGGATCGAGCACGGGGGTCGGAATGATATGGTCGGGGATCAGGCGGTCTTCGGCAATCCCGCGCGGCCAGCGCGAGGAGTTGAGTCCCAGCAGCCGCACGAAGCGGCGGGGCGACGCCGCGAGCGCACTGGCAGGCATCCAGGCGACGGAGACGCACGCTTCCAATCCGTCGTCCTGCTTCAGGGTCTCCAGTGTTGCGTCGATCGAGGCGGCAGGTCCGGCAAGCAGGGCCTTCCGCCAGATCGCGAGCGCTCGACCCTTGAGGTAGGCCTCACCGATCTCTGCTGCAACGTCCGGACCTTTCGCGAGTGATTCTGCGATCGCGCGCAGGGCCGGGGCGTGATCCACGCCGTCGGGCCAGTCCTCGGGCCGCAGTCGAGCCAGCAAGCGGTTCCAGGCGCTGGGCGTCGACAAAGGGGCATCGGTCGGCAGGACGCGCAGCCAGTCTTCTGGCAGCGCCGCCAAAGGGCCAGCGTCCCGGCACAGTGTCGCGAGACGGCGCAGGCGGGACTGAGACAAGCCGCGAACGACGATGTCGGCGAGCGCCGCTGCCGCCTGTCCATCACGGGTGGTGACGGTCTTGACGCCGTGGACGAAGTGCAGATCGATATTCGCGTCGGCGCGCAGGGCGAGGAAATAATCGTCATAGTCGGCGGGAGACGCGGCCGCGATGGCGATCTCCGAGGACGACACACCCGAGGCCAGCAGGTTCCGCACCCAGCGCATCGCCTCGATGGCCTCGTGAAAGGCAGTCGCGGCGCTGACGGTCATGATCCGCGGTGTTGCGGCCGACGAACGCGAAACGCTGACGCCAGCGCCCTCCAGCCAGGCAGGGACTGCCCTTGGCCCGGCCGTCCATTGCACTGGGATATGGGCGGTAAGAGCCTTCAGAAGCGGTCTCCAGCAAGGCGAAAGTTCGGTGAGGCCGACAATCTCCATGGGACCCAGAGCAGCCGGCGCATGGGCAATCCGGCTGGTTGCGGCGGCGACGATGTCGATCGGCCGCATCATGCCAGGCGCAAGCTGATCAAGGACCGCTGCTTCCAGCCTGGCGATGGCGTCGAGGCGCGGATGGTCAGCAGCGCAAGCTGAGAGGTCGACGCCGGCGCGCCAGGCCTTGTAAAGCGTGTCGGCAGCCGCGCTGATCATCCCAGGCAGGGCCTTGATATTTTCGAGTTCTCCCATCTCCGTCGCCGGCAAAACGGCTTGGATCGCGGCGCGCAGGGTTTCGTCGTCAATGGGCTGAGAGAAGCCGCCGGCGAGGCGAGTCGCCGCTTGTTCAAAGGTCATGATTTGCAGGCCATGACGGCCGTCGCGCGCGGCGGCCAGACGAGCCTCGCGCATAGCGAGGCGGCCATGAACAATTAGGGTCGATCTGCCGGAAATTGTCATAAAAACAAGCTCCTGAAAATCCGGGTATGCGAAACTTCCTACCATCGCCGGTTCACCAGCTCGGCGATTAGGACAATTAATATTCCCATCTAGGAAATATGTCCATATATTTTTTATTCTAATAAGCCATTTTTTGGAAGCGCAGTGCTACGAGCAGCCCCGCGTAGCGGTGCGCGCCCAATTCAAACGGTGAAAAACCAAGGACGTCAGAAAATCTCACTTGAACCATTGGCGTTGAATCGAACTGCCCGACCTACCCTTGCATAAACTGTAGAGGTCGAAGCAAACCGGCCGCGGAGCCGTTGGGCGTGTGTGATGTCGAGAAGAGTAAAGGTGGCCGTCTGTGCGGATGCCTCTGCTGAAAGGCCTGCGCCTATCATCAGCCCGCCGACATCGGCCAGAAAGAAGCGGTCATGAAAGTCCTCGCCTCCCGCGATTTCGGACCACTCATAGAGTTCAAGGCGATAGCCGGGCGGGAGAATTCCGTTGACCCGAGCACCTGCATCCCGCGCAAGAATTTCTGCTGGCGGCCGCGAAGGGTGCGACCGAAAATGCACCCTGATAACTTTCGGATTCGACGAAGCCCTAGCAAGCTTCCCGAATAAGGATGCTAAGGGGCCGATGTAGTCGCCCACTCCAGCCCGCAAATCGAAAAACGGATCTACAATGTCGATTTCTCGGGCGGCCAACGCGAGCAAAAGCAAGGCCCCAGAAATATCGGCGGCGCTTCTTGGGATATCTCGACTTATCGGCGCATTGAAGAGTGGGTGGTCTTCGGAGCAGTCGCTTGGCGCTAAGGCCTGAGCGGAGCCAGTTGCGCCTTCCCGGCAGATTATGGCGCGGAACGCCCTGATGCCGTGTTCGCGCACGGCGTTCGCAATCCAGTCCGCGTCGTGGTTATACGTTCGATTAAAATCGACAATTGCGTGCTTGGTGCGATGCAGACGGTCGATGATGCTAGCCATCCGAACATCGGGAATACCTGCGGCTTTTGCCGACTCAATAACTTTTTTTTCCCATTTGTTTGGAAATCGCGAGATCAATCTGCCTTTGTCAGAACCGAACTTCTCGATCAAATAGCGGAATGTGTTCCAATCTGCACCGATAGCTGCAGGTTCGACGGCGTATTCCGAGAGCATCAGAACAGCTCCTCGGCTCGTTCGTCGAAAAATCCCCGAGGCCAGCGATCGAGGAATTCTCCTTCTTCATCGACGCGGAGCGAATGAAAACGAACTCCCTCGGTGGAGCCCTCAACATAGATGACGGCGAGATCGTTCGGTTCTATTGCTTCTGCGCCAGGCGGGAGATCGTTCTCATGCTTTTCGCGAATACGGCGTAGCAGGCGCAGCATGATGTGCTCGCTGTGGGTTTCGACGAGCAGCGACTTCCCAGATCCGAAGCCGAAACCATCGCCCTTGATGGCTTTAATGAACAGGTCGCCCATGCCGACCTGAATGGCGGGATGAATGTGCAGTTCCGGCTGTTCGATCGCCAAGAGTCCTTGCGCGTCGCGTAGGCAGCCGACAACGACGGGCACCATTTGCGACACTCCGACACCGACATCACTAGGCGCAACCAAAATCCCGCGCTCGACGTCCTTCAGGCCGATTTCGGACCTTGCTTTTAGAGAGGCGTAAATCTCCTCAAGCTCTCCCAAATCGTCCTCTTCCAGACCTTTTTGAAATAGCAGGTGGAAAGCGCTCGGGACTGGAACTTCCTTGAATTCCATTTTTTCAAGGCGATAGCCGGTCCGCAGGCGGTCTTCAGATGAAAGCCACGCATTGACCTCATTCAGCAGGTCGTCTTTCGAGGCCGTATAGAGCAAGTCCCATGCGGCCAGGCCTTGAGCCCAACGATTTTCATCGGGCGAAAGGCGCGGGCGATAATTCCGGGTCGGAATTTCACGCAGGGGCCCGATATAGGTCATCGTGCTGAGGTAGTCTCGGACGATCCGCATCGGTCCGAGCATGAGTTCGTCGAGCAGGGACGTGAGGCCTGATCGGCGTCGTTTTTCCATTTCAAACGTATTGGCAGCCGCAAGCTGACCCTTCTCGTTCAGGTTGAGATTGAGAACCGCCGAACCGACGCGCAAATTCGTAGAAGTCGTATCGAATTCGACGAGGTCGGGCTTCAGTGTTCGATCCAGATTCGGCAGAGCGCCTACGCTGGTTTCAACGGCGATGCGGAAGTCGGATGTGTTATTGCCTGCTGCGTCGGCTGAAAGTTCTCGCGAAAGCTCCCAAATCTCGCTGCCGAGCGGCGTCGAGAACGGATCCCCGACGAAGCCCGCCGCGTCGGTTTCGTCCTGGGCTGATGATGTTTCAACATCCGATTCGAGATCGCTATCGGGATCGGTTATCGGCCGCAGGAGAGGATGAGCAAAATTGAACGCGGTGAGTTGCGCGCGGCCCTGTTGCGGCGGTGAATGAAATTCGGCGATCGGTCCGCCGTCGAGGTCCACGAGTACCTTGGCGACATAAGGACTTTGGAGCGCATGGCTCCAGCGGATTTCGACGCCGAGGGCGACTTCCTGAACTACGGCGTATTCCTTAAGTTCGGTGTTTTCTCCCACGAGGTAGCGGATGCCGAGATTGCTGAAATCGGGGTCTCCAAGACTCCCGCCGGAATTTAGCGGCAACCATTCGCAGCCCTGATCATCTGAGACATCGATGCAGACCTTGATTTTTATGGCGCGACTGAGATCGTGACCATGAACGAGGGTTGCGAACCCACCCAGATCGATCAGCCCGCCGGCGATGGTTTGATCAGGGTCGACGTTTCCGCGCTCAAGGATTTCGCGCAAATAGTGCAGCGACTGCAGGATTGTGCTCTTGCCAGCACTATTCGGGCCGAATAGCAGCGTGATCGGCTTGAGGTCGATCACCTGCGATATTCCTATTCCCTTGAAATTCTCAATCTCGATTTGGCTGAGGCGCATAACGGGACCTTATAATTGACCGCGAAAAGCGCGTTGGGAAAGAGCTAAAAACAGCGTCGAAGCTTCCTGCCAGGCCCCAACCATTGCGGCTCGGACAATGTTAAATTTATTCATGATGGCCAAAAATTCTTGCTGAGCGTCGGAATCAGGAACCGTGATTGGCACTTCACCCAGGCGATCGGTGTCTAGCCGTTTTGTACCGTGCGCTGCGGTCTCAACGCGTGCGAGTATTGCTTCATGCTGCACTTTGAGGCACCAAAAGCCAAACATTGGATCGATATCATCGTCGAAGTGAATTGCCTTCATATCTTGGTTAATAGCGACTTCTCGGGCGGTCATCGCCATCGGAACCGTGTGAACGAGGATCATTCCTCTCACTACGATGAGTGGCGTGCCAGGGGGGATTTTTTTCAAACTCGTCTGCTCAAAAACGGTTTCTGAAACATGATCTTCGGAATCAAGAATAACATCTACTTTCATATCTTTAGGGGAGACCCAAGGAAACGCGCCGGACCAATAATCGGTCTTTGCCTTGCTCGGTGTGCCACCCGAGGAGAAGCGCGCGCATGCGGATAGCGTCCTTTGTTCAAGCCCTTTCGGATTTGTGGTGGGATCACCAAACATGTCGAGAAAGACCGCCCGAAGGAAATCATCCGCGACGATGAGGGAATGTTCGCGTTTGCGGCGGATGGCGTCGGCTTTGTCGAGAATCGTCGCAATCCGGTTTTGCTCAGTGGGCGTCACGTCCGGAAGGAACACCTTATCCAAAAAGGTTCGGCCGATGCCGCCTACGGTAGCTCCTCGGAAGTCGCTCATGATCTGCTGTTGCCCGAGCGGCGATTGCAGGTAGCGAAATACAAATCTCGGGTCAGCTTTCTTTCGGCTCACCCCCAACCGAAAAACATGTTCGTTGATAGCGGCTTCCTCATAGGGAAAGTCGCCAGTGACGAAGCTGACCTTTCCAGTCGTTGCGCCGTCCTTAACGATCAGAATATCGTTAGGCTGTATTCGGCCCTTGGTCATCGAACGAAAAAAGCCATCGGGAATTCGCTTGTCCTTGGCGAAGTTGAACCCTCCGTCATCGGACAGATGTTCAGCTCCAAGGCTCGGAATCTCGCCAGCGCCCTCTTTGATGCCGCCCTTTGGCCGCGCGCCACTTTCGAGTTCGTCTACCCATGCTGAAAGAGGAACGGTTTTCATCCGAGCAACTCCTCAAGCTCGACGAGGTCCGTTGCGATGTTGTCGTTCAACTTCTTCATCCGGTCCAAAATGACCGCAGGCGCTTCGTATTCCTCGGCGACGTGCGGGCGAACCTGGTATCTGCTGAGAGATAGGTCATAGTTTGCCTCGCGAATTTCCTTGGTCGACACAAAGAAGGCCTTTTGCGTCCGGTCCGTATCGCGCTTTGCGTCCCGGTTCCTCCATGCCGCCAAACAGCCCGGCAGATCGTTCGCCTCGATCGGGTCACGCTTGTCATCGAGTGAGAAGCCGTCTGCCTCCACGTCGAAGAAAAACACATCGTCGGTGCGCCCGCCTTTGGTGAAGACCAGAATGCCTGTTGAAACGCCCGCATATGGTTTGAACACCCCGCTCGGAAGCGAGATCACGGCTTCCAGCTGGTTGTGATCCAGCAACAGCCGTCTCAGCGCGACATGGGCGGTGGAGGAGCCGAACAACACGCCATCCGGCACAATTGTCGCCGACCGACCGCCGACCTTCAGCATGCGCAAAATCAGCACAAGGAAGAGCAGTTCGGTCTTCTTGGTCTTCACCTGCCGCAACAGTGACGGGTGAACGTCCTCGAAATCGAGGCTCCCCTTGAAGGGAGGGTTGGCCAGGATGACATTGAAGCCTTCCGACGCCGCTTTCGGAAACCTGTCAGTGAAGCCAGTGCTCAACGTGTCCTGATAATGGATGTCGGGATCATCGACGCCATGCAGCATCAGGTTCATGGCGGCTATGCGGAGCATCGTCGCGTCGAAATCAAACCCATGGAACATTCGACTCCGGATATGCTCGCGGTTCTCTTCCAACAGGTCGCCGGTGTAAATTTTCTCCACCTTGCCGGTTTCGGAATCGACCTCCTTCAGCACCCCCTCCGGCGAGGTGTACGTTTCCAGCAGATACTGCATCGTCTGAACGAGGAAGCCGCCGGTGCCGCAGGCCGGATCGCCGATCACGTCCGTTGGCTTCGGTTCCAGCATATCGACCATCAACCGGATGATGTGGCGCGGCGTACGGAACTGGCCATTGATGCCAGCCGTCGTCAGCTTGCTGAGGAGATATTCATAGAGGTCGCCTTTTGCGTCGCCTTCGGTCAGCGGCAGCTGGTCGATCATGTTGACGGCTTTGACCAGAAGGCTCTGCTTCTGGATCATCAGTTGCGCGTCTTTCATGAATTCGGAAAAGGCGGCGCCGCTGGCCGAATCTTTCCTGAAATGCGGAAATACCTTGTCGCGCACCAAAGGCAGCATGGCGTCGGCGCCGAGATGGCGGAACTGCGACCAGCGCAGTTCCTGCTCATCATCTGAAAACCGACGCTGAAACTCTTTGCCGGTCCGCTTCAGCCGGTTCTCGTCGCGCGTCTCGTTAATATCGAGCAAACGCGCAAACATCAGGAACGTGATCTGCTCGATCACCGTCAGCGGGTTTGTAATCCCGCCCTGCCAGAATTCTGTCCAGAGCGCGTCTATCCGGCGCTTGAGGTCACCTGTAATCACAGCTGTTCCGTCCTTTCAGGGGCTTCTTTCGGCTCTGCGCGCCCAGCTTGTGGGGGCACGAAGCCATCGAGGATTTGAAGAAGGTCGTCGACCTCATTTGGGTTCACGAAGACGCCGTCGAGTCCGTCAGCGTCGACAACCGTGAACGGTTGGTCGTAAAGACGGTCGAGCGTGATCGATCCGTATCGCGAGATGTGATTCTGAAGCAGCCCAAGAAACCGCGTCTGCTTGGCGGTAAGCTTTGGGTGCTTGACTGCAAAATCGGCGAAGCGAGCTGCCACTGCTTCGGGGTCAAGACCGATAATAGATCGGATGGCAAATTCGAGCGGAACAGCCGTATCGCTGAAAAACTCCTGGAGAACGTCACGGTTGGCATTGGGGCTCTGCACCAGGACAAGCGAGACGAGGGCGTTGATGTCCGCTTCGGAAACCGCTTCACCGACGCGAATCTTTTTCAGCGTCGGATTGGTTTCGAAATGCCGCTTAAGTTCAGCCTCTACGATTTGCTGGTACGCTTTCATGTCGACGGTCTTGAGGCTCGTCGTTCGACGCGCCGTCTGAACTCCCGCTAGCTCTTCGGTTACATCGATCACTTTAGCGGGCAGGGGCGTCGCTGCAGACCGATCGCGGTGGTGCATGATTTCGCGCAACGGCTGACGGACCACTTCAAGATCCGCCACAGTGACGCCGCTCCAGAAATCATCTGATTTGACCCGCTTTATGACGTCCGCCTTCTCACGAACGGGGTTCAGGTGCATTTGCAACCCAGATATGCGGTCCAGAAGCTCAATCTTCAGATCGCCGACGGCTGCCGAATTCCGGAGTACGGCGACCTGAATGCGCGCGATCAGGAGATCGAGCGAGTAGGCGTCGCTGTATCCGCGGATGTTGCGCCATTGCATGAGCGGCGCGATGATTTGGCGGAGCATCTGGACCGTCGCCGGGGCGAATGCCTGGAGAGTAGCCGGCGCGGAAACGGCGCGTTTTTCGCGCCACTTTTCCCGAACTGAGACCGAATCTTCCGGAAGAGCTTCGAGGTCCTTTCCGATCAATCCAACGGCAAGGTCAAATGCCGGGATTTCGCTTTGGGTGAGCGCTGTCTCCGCGAGGTTCAGGCGCTCCTCGAAAACAAGTTGCATCAACGATTTGGATTGCGTCGGCTCCGCAGGTCGGTAGCCCGTCTCGAACCGCTCAAAATTTCCCCAGTGGTCAAATATCCGGAAAATCGTCTTATGTTTCCCCGGACCGAACAGATTTTCGCAAAGGCGCGTGCCGCGACCAATCATCTGCCAGAATTTGACGGGCGACCGGACAGGCTTCGCAAACACGAGATTCAGAATTTCCGGGATGTCGATGCCTGTGTCGAGCATGTCGACCGAGATCGCGATCGTCAGATCGTTGTTCGCTCCGGCTCCCTTGAAGTCGTCGATAAGCTGCTCCGCACGTGGGTCGTAGTTGTCAATGACCTGACAGAAACGCCCTCCATACTGAGGATACATTTCGTCGAATAATTGTCTCAGCAGTACGGCGTGCTGGTGATTTCGGGCAAAGATGATGCTCTTGCCGGGAAGCTGGCCCGTCGAATCCATGAGGCCGTTTTCCATCAGGTTGCGAATGATCGCTCGGTTGGTGTCCTTATTGAAAACGGCCTTATCGATCTCTTCGGCCGTGAAATCGTACTGCGTCGGATCTTCGCCCTGGTCTTCGAGCTCTTGTATCTGCTGCTGCGTCAGAATTTCCAACCTGATGCCGTCGCGAAGGAATTGCGTCGTGTGCTCAAAAACTTCGAATGGCGTCAGGTAGCCGTCCGCGACTGCCTGCTCCAGGTCGTAATTCGCTGTCGGCAATTGGCCGTCGCAACCGAAGAGGCCAAACGTGCTGCGAGTGACAAAATTGACAGGGGTTGCCGTGAGCCCGATCTGCAAGCTGTCAAAATATTGGAACATGTCGCCATAGACATTGTAGACGCTGCGATGCGATTCATCGGCGATGATCAGGTCGAAAAAACCAACGTCGAATGACTGAAAAACCTTCTGCATTGCGGGATAAGTCGCAAGAAAAATGCGCTCGGTTGCGGTCGCGTTCACCCGCCCGCTTACAATCCGAATCGGCTCGTTGAGAAAATCGCCAAATGCGTTCTTGGCCTGCTTGCGCAGTTCGCGGCGGTCACACAGGAAAAGTACGCGCTTGACCCAGCCGGTGCGGATCAGAAGATCAGTAAGGGCGATTGCGACGCGAGTTTTACCAGTGCCCGTCGCAAGCACGACAAGGGCCTTACGGTGGTTGCCGGCGAAGCGCTCAGAAACGCGTTTGATCGCCTCGATTTGATAGAGGCGGTTCACGATGTCAGCGCGGGGTTCAACCGTGTTGATAGGCTTCCGGCTCGACCGCTGAAAATGCACCAAATATTGAAGGCTGTCCTTGGAATAGTAACCGAACAGCTTCCTCGGAGGGTAACCAAGGACGTCGTCCCACATCCAAATGTCATAGCCATTCGTGTAGAAAATGACGGGACGGCGGCCGTAAGTCTTTTCCAAACCATCGGCATAGAGCTTGGCTTGCTGACGCCCTCGTTCCGGATCAACCGAAGTCTTTTTGGCCTCCACGACGGCGAGCGGGCTTCCGTTGTCGTCCCAAAGCACATAGTCGGCATATCCGAGCCCGGAGGCTGTTGGCTGGAATTGAACCTCAACCTCTTTGCCGACTTCCTTAGTGCTGGCGATCCCTTGGCCGACGTTCCATCCGGCGACCGCAAGGAGACTATCGATAATTCGCGAGCGGGTCGTAGCCTCATCGAAATGAAGAAGATTTGCCGTTGAGACGCTGGCGTTTGCCAAAAGGGCGAGTTCTTCTGCTTTCTTCTCGGCTGTCGCGACATTCTGCCTGGCGGCCTCCAACTCGTGAAGGAGGGCGTCCATCTGCGCTTCTTGTGCTGCCAGCTTTTCTAGCGCTTGCCGTTTGTCGCGTTTGAATTGTGCCTTCGTTTCGTCGCCTGGCGTCGCAGCCGGCTGGACAAAGCTCGGAATCTTCGACGCATCGCCATTACCGAACCGTATGAAAAGCCAGCGCGCGAGATCGTAGGCTTCCTGAAGCAGCCAAAGGGCATTCTGGACGACAATCGTCTCACCATGAGCGGCTTTGTTTCCGTAAATGCGGAGCGCATGCAACTTATCGAGCACCACCTTCGTCGCGATCGCTGCAAAGGATTGGTTATTGAGAAGGTCGACGAACGTGGCTTGTTCCGGCTTGGGAAGAGCCAAATCGCGGTAGATGTCCTTTGTCAGATTCTCCGCGAACAGCCGTAGCTTAACAAGGGCGCTTGCAGGATCGCCATGTGCATACGCCTCGGCAAACCCACCAAGGCTCGCAAGTTCAGGCCATTTGGCACGCAGAATCTCAAAGTTTGCGGACTTCATTTGGTCGCCTCCGCAAGAGCGAGATCGAAATCAACGCGATTCTTGATTACGATGGGAGCCTCGCGGGGGTCATCGAATTGTTCAGCGACATCCAGCCGAAGGCGCTTCGAAAAATAGTACAACAGTGCTTTGCGAACTGGCACCACCGTCTCGCCGTTTTGCATCCCAAAATCTTCAGCGATGACAGACTGCTGTTGAGCAGCCAGTCGAGGATTGGGAGCCAAGCAGACAGGAAAATTTGAGTTCCAAAGGATATCATCAGAGATCGGCGCGACTCCGGGTTCGGATGATTGGGCGCCGAGGCAACGGGAAAGAATGAAATCCTTAAACTTGTTGTCGATGTAACAATAGGCGCGGACATGCCAGCGGAGCCCATCGTACCCGAAGGCATGCGGCGAAATTTTCCTCCAAAGTGGCTCTGGCCTTATCGAGCTCATCGACTGATAAAAAATCTCTATCGAGCCTTTTTCGCGGACACAACCAAGCAGGGAGCGAAGGACGTCAGGACGGATTTTTCGTTGTGGCATAGGAAGCCTATCCGCGCACAATGAAGTGATGGATGGCTTCGGATTCGAGCCGTCTGACTCCGCGGCCGTCGCGAGACGTTGGAGGTAGGAATCAGCATCAAGGCTTATGAACCGTGGTTGAAAGCGCCGAGTAGCAAAGTAGCGCTTCAGGCTCTTGTCATATTCGATGTTCTCCGGAGCTTGCTCCTGATAAAGCGTCAGGTCTTTTGATGCCTGTGGTACTGACACTCCAAATTCATCGATGATATCGGAACGATTGACACCGCCCTCCCAATAGAGGCGAAACTCGATGAACTCGAGTCTACGCTCGACTCCCCATCGGAGTCCCTGTTTATCTGGCGTCATTGCTCTCTCGCCGGACCAGTGAGGTGGGAATTTTTTAACGATCCATATAGTTTATATATGTATATGGAGGCTTGAGTCAATGCCCTTCCTGCTAGCTTGGGTCCAAACTCGATGCGAGGGCCGCCCGGACGAAGCGGACAGGGGCGTGACCGACGGCGCGTCGGAACAAATCAAATGTGCAAAGTGCAAGAAAAGCAGGGTTGATGTAAGCATGCCAAATCTTCAGATTCTCGCAAAAGAAGCGCTTAATAAATTTTGGACCGGAGAAAGCAATTGGAGCGATTTTTCTCGTTGGGTAGTTGCGCTGCCAAGGGGCACTCTTGAGACAAAGTTCCAAGATTGGCTCGACGATTTGCGTTCATGCGATGACGATATTAACGCCGAACTTGAGGCGTTAGACATGGGTTGGAGTAACGAGAAAATATCGCTTATCGCTGCTGGAAAAGCGAGGCCAACAGAAGAAGAACTGTACGCAGGGGAATTTACGTTCTCCAACATTGATTTTGACGTTCTTGTTTGGGTTCCTCTGAAATCAGGGGAGATGGTCGTTGGCTGGGCCGCCATCAGGGAATGGGGCTGCGGCAAAGAGCACGAGTATGAATTGATTGCGGTTTCGGAGTCTGAGGATGAAGTTACCAAGCGTGTCAACGAAGCTTTTATTTACGATGGCTCACCTTAAGCGTTCAGTTGAGCATTGAATTGAAACTCCAAACTTTTGTCTTTGGCAGGCAGAAGCTGAGCTTTTGACCACCGTATCAGAATGGCGCGACTCAGAAATCCGGCAGGTTCTTGCGGAGTTCGTCGTGGATGTGTTCCTTCGCGAGATGGGCGTAGTGCTTCTCGGTAATGCGAATGTCGGCGTGGCCGAGAAGTTTCGAGACGGTCAGGAGCGGGACGCCGCGTTTGACGAGGTGGCTCGCAAAAGTATCGCGCAATTCCTTGAAGGTAACGGGAGGGTCGATCTCCGCCGCTTCGCATGCGCGCTTCATCGGGCGGGTCTGGTCTGACGGCATCCATTGTTCGCCGGACGCCTTGGTGAACAGGAAGTCCTTCCGTTTTTTCCCGACCATCAGCTCGCGCAAGAAGGCGCGCCCGGCTTCAGTCAGGGGAATGACCTGCGGCTTGCCGTTCTTGGTAACTCTGGCCTTGACCGTGCTTGCATCCAGGTCCACGTCGCCTGCAATCATATGCCGCAGGCTGCCGTATCTGCATCCCGTCATCAGCGCGCCGCGGATGAGGTTCCGGAAATCCGGTTCCGCGGCTGCCTGTAGATCCTGGCACTCCATGAGTTCGAGGTAGCGATCGGAAGCGCCATCGACGGCGCCGAATGGCGTCAGGGCGTCGCGCCAGGCCGCATCGCTCGCGAGCCAAGAGGTCTTGCGGCCGTAATTCAGGGCGGCGCGGAGCGGCGTTATGATCCGATTCACGCGCGCCTGCCGCTTGCGCCGCACCTCGGCGTCCATTGGTGTTGCGGCCGAGGCTTCCGCTGGCTTGGCCCGTTTCGGGGGCTTTTTCGTCGCGCCGACCGGCAGGCCGGTTCGCGTTAGGCGCGGCGCTTCCACCAGGTTCAGTTTGAAGGCTTTCAAGAGGCTCGCGTTCAGGTCCTTCAAACGGAGGTGGCCGAGCGCGGGCCGAATGTGACGGTCCAGGATGCTGTTCAGGTTGCCGAGATCGCGCCCCGGCTCCTGCTTGCGGCGGGCGGCGCCGCTCTTGTAGCCATCGACATAATGATCGAGCAGGGCGTCGACCGACTTCTTCTCGGATTTGGGCGCAACCCCGGATATGCGGCGCGCGTCGGCGTGGGCGAGCATCTCCTGAGCTTTCTTCGCGGCCTGGTCGAAGGAGAAGGTTCCGGCGTCGTTGGCCCTGGCGCCGTTGTCGTCGGCTCGGCCAATCCTGCTCTTCGTGTAGGCTTTCTTCGTTGGGTCCCAGATCCGGGCGATCCAGGCGCCGCCATGCTTGCCGCGCCGGTAGCCGAGCGCGATTCCTTGGGCGATGTCCCGGTAATAAGGCTCGCCCCGAACAGGCAAATTGGAACGAATCGACGGAGTCCGAATGTCAAATTCGCCTGTGTTACGAGCCATTTGCGCCTCAAAAAATGGGTAACTTTTGAGAAGAATACGTCCCCGAATGCCACCGGACGTCGACGGATGATAATTTATAGCGATATTAGAAATCAATATGTTAGATCGTCCGTGGACGTTCGCTGACGTCCGGAAAATGAGAAAAAAGCGGTTTTAACGCCCTCTCACGGCGAAAACAGGGGTTCGAGTCCCCTAGGGAGCGCCAATAAATTCAATTAGTTAGATAGCGAATTGGGAGCGAGGCGCGCGTCCGTGCCCAACTTCTGCCCAATAAGCGTCGGCGAATTCACGCGAACGCTCGCGTCCTCCGCGCACATAAAGACGCGGTTGCGTCCGTCCAACGAATAGCCGAGATTGCGTATGCCTCGACCTCCTATGTCGAGCGCCAGAACCTGACGATGCGGATGCACATGCGCCGCTTCACCCGCTTGACGAACGGCTTTTCCAAGAAGGTCGAAAATCACGCCTACGCCGTCGCGCTTCACATGATGTATTACAATTTCGTCCGCATTCACTCGAAGCTGCGCATGTCGCCTGCAATGGCCGCTGGCGTTTCTGATCGTCTCTGGGAAGTGAAAGACATTGTTGCGCTGATCGAAGCCGAAGAGGCGAAGGCTGACCGGAAGCGCGCGACTTATAAAAAAAGCATCACTACCCCAATTGGTCGGCGGACTGCCAGCTCCTCGGTCGCTGGCGCATTGTCGAAGCCGACATTTGGGATCGAGACCATCTCGATCTCTGTGGACCGGCGACCATCACGATCAGCGCCGAAGGACGCGGTGAAATCGCCTTCGGCGCAATAGAAGCCGGCCTTGAAATCGCCTATGGCCGAACCTCCATCGACTTCACCTGGATCGGCTTCGACGTGGGCGACGACGTATCAGGAGAAGGCTCAGCAGAATTGCTCGACGATGGCTCGATCGAGATCGAGTTTGCCTATCACAATGGTGACGAAGCCGTGCTCAAAGCCAAACGCGAGCCTTTTTCAGCGGCCTGCTAATGCGGCAACCATCGCTGGTGCGGGGACGCTAGTCGTGAAAGCCCGATTGTGAAATCCCGCAAGTGAGGGCCGCTGACGGCGGGAAGCGGGAATAGCGCGAAGGACCGGTCCCGAGAAAACACCGGTCAATGGCTGAAGGGCAAGGTTGCGCCAGAACCGGACGGCCGAAGGCGCTTCGTCCTGAGAATTAGTTCTCTTTGAAGCGGCCCCTCACTTCGGTTCAAAGGTAAGTCTGGTCGATATCGACCGTCGACTCGACGCCGATCCTGGAAAGGTTTTTCCCGAGCCAGTCGCCCGCGCACCGCCTGCCCTCGTCACGCAGATAGGTGATGAAGTCCCAGTCCGCGTTATATTTGCTGACCGCGTTCAGGCGATTCATCAATTCGTCATTCGAGACGCTGTGGATCAGAACCTGTTTGATCGACCGGTCGCTAATTCGATTTTCAGTAACTAGTTTGGTCACGAAGCTCACGGCGCGCATTTCCCGCATCAGTGAAGAATTGAAGCTGACTTCATTGATGCGGTTCAAGATCTCATCCGCGGTGTAGGGCACGTCGCTGCGCGCCAGCGGGTTCAGATGCACGATGAGAATGTCGGCGCTCTGGCATTTGTAGATCAGCGGGAAAAGCGGCGGATTTCCCATATAGCCGCCATCCCAATAGGCCTCGCCGTCGATCTCGACCGCCTGAAACATCGTGGGAAGGCACGCTGAAGCCAGCACCGCCGATACCGATATTTCGTCCTTTTCGAAGACCTTGATCTTTCCCGTGCGAACATTGGTTGCAGACAGGAATAGCTTGACCGGACAATCCCGCCCTTTCAGCACGTCAAAGTCGATCGACTGTTCCACTGCATCCTTGAGTGGATTAAAATTCATCGGGTTGAACTGATAGGGAGACAATAAGCGCGTCATGAAACCAAGGATCGCAAACGCCGGCGACGAGCTCAATGAGAAGTCCTTCAGCATCCAATCCATTGGGCTAGGCTGAAGAGGGCCGAGGCGGGCGGCATCGCTGATGCGCCGCCAAAATGAGGCAAGCGCCTCGCGGGCTCCTTCTCGGCCGCCAATCGCAAGTCCATAGGCGAGGACCGCTCCATTCATCGCCCCGGCGCTGGTCGCGCTGATCCCCTCGAAAGTGAGACTTTCCTCATCCAAAAGGCGGTCGAGCACGCCCCAGGTGAAGCCTCCGTGCGCGCCGCCACCTTGGAGAGCCAAATTTATGGCTTTCGCTGCGGGCTTTGAACGGGGCTTTTTCACTGCTTCCCGTATCGAATCAACAGCCATAGTCTCTACCCCGCCGCATTGCCGAATGAAGTTTCGTTCTGGGCGCCACGCATTTGCCCGGCGCCAGAAATTTCCCGTCATGCTGGCCTGACCGCGTAGGCTCTGGCGGCGTCAATAATTCGAAATGCTTTTTAAACCGACGCCGAGGCGCCAACGCTTTTCAGCATCGCGTCGAGACCGCCTCCCGCCTTGATTACCTTGGTGAATTCGCGCGACTCGCCTGGCGGCCCGACAAAAACGGCGCCAACCAGTTGGCCGTCGCGCGCGTTGAGCCGCCACCAGGCTTTGTCGTCCTGCTGAGCGGTGAAGGTCTCGTCGTCGTTCTGCGGATCGACGCGGCCATAGCTCCGCAAATCGATGCCGTCGCACTTGAGCTGCAACAGCAGGTTCGGAACAACATAAGGTTTAGCGGCGCCGAGGATCGCGGCCGCCGCGGTCGCCGCCTGAGCCGAGCCGACCGGCCATAGCCCGCCCATGGCGCCGGGGAATTCCGCGACGTCGCCGACCGCGTAAATCTCGGGGTCCGAGGTCCGCATGAAGGCGTCGACCTTAACGCCCCGCCCGACTTCGAGCTCGCAGCCGCGTGCGAGTTCCGCGTTTGAGACGGCGCCGACGCTGGCGATGAACAGGTCGCCTGGAATCTCCTCCCCGCTTGCAAGCCGGAGCGAGCGCAGGGTTTCCTCTCCCACAAAGCTGTCGATCACAGCGTTGGTCACAATCCGGACGCCGATGGCTTCGAGATATTGGGTCAGTTTCATCGCGCCGATCTCGTCGAGTTGGCGATCCATCAACCGGCCCGAACGCTGCAGGATGGTCACGTCGAGGCCTAGGTGATGCAGCGCGTCGGCGGCTTCGATGCCGAGAACGCCTCCGCCGATCACCACGGCTTTGCGAACCTGATGGCCCTGGACCCGCGCGCGAATCGCCAGCGCGTCATTGGCGGTGCGCAGCACGAAGGCGTTGGGATATTTGTCGTAATCCGCACCCGGCGAGGCGGCGCGCGCGCCGGTGGCGAGAATGAGACGGTCATAGGCGAGCGGCTCGCCGGCGCCCAGTACGACCTTCTTCGCGCCGCGGTCGATCCGCGTCGCCTTGGTGTTGCGCCAGACTTCGATGCGGTTGGCCTCGTACCATTCGTCGGGCAGCAACGCGAGGCCGTCCAGCCCCGAACGGCCATAAATGGCGCGTCCGATCGCCATGCGATTATAGAAATGGTGCGGCTCGTCGGTCACGACCGCAATTTCGACCGAGGCGCTCGCGCGCCGCAGGGCTTCGACCACGCCCAGGCCCGCCACGCCATTGCCGATCACCACCACCTTGCCCAGCCCCAACGCCTTGGCCGGATCGAGCGCGGGCTTGGCCACAGCGGCCACCGGCTTGTCCTTGGCCTTGCGCGTATCGACGTCGATCACCACCGGCCCGGAAACCTGGCACATGCAGGCCAAACGCGCCTTGCCTTCCAGACCAAGGCGTCGCAGCGTCGTCAATTCGTCGTCGCCCGGCGGCGACAGATTGCCTTCGCCCTCGCAGACCGCGACGGCGTCCGCGCCACACATGCCTGCGCGGCAGCCGAAATTGATTTTGACCCGCGCCGCTTCGAGCGCATCCAGGAGCGTCTGGTCCGGCGCGACGGGGAAGGAGGCGCCGGAGCTTTGCTCGACCACCATGGCGGCCGTGGAGCTCGCGAGACGTTCGCGCAGGCTCGCCCGGCTCTGGTCGACGTGAACCTGATCGGCGGATTTCGACGCTTCGCGAAAAACCTTTTCGTTGCGCCAACCTTGCACGGACAGCGCGGCGGCAAGGACGAGGCCGAGCGACCGGCTCGCCTCCGTGAGCGCGGCGGGCGGCGCGACCTGCGCCAGCTGGCCGACCGTCTTCACCACGATTGGCCCGGCGAAATAATAAAACGCGATAATCGCGAGGCCCGCGAACAGATTGGCGGCCCGGAACGGATTGAGCGTGAAGAAATTGACGACGATCTGGTAGAGCCCGACGGAGGCGCAGGTCGCCGCGAGCAAAATTAGGAAATGCCAGGGCTCGCCATAGGACGGCGCCGGTCCTTGCAGGAAATAGCCGAGGATCATGCCCGGCATCATCGCCATGAAGAAACGGCGCTGTCCGGCATAGCGCGGATCGTCATCATACATGTCGCCGAAGATCGCCGCGCGCGGGTTGAAGTCGTAACAATTCTTCTGGCAGCCGAGGCAGGTCGGGCAATAGCCGTTGCGCACCATCACCAGTGGGGCCTGGCCGTAATCGCGCTGGATCGGGCCGAGCGGGCAGAAGGTGCCGCACCAGCCGCTGCGGCCCTTGTAGATCCATCCTCCAACGAAAGCAGCGGCGAGGACCGCGAGAACGCCCAGGGCGACGGCGGGTCCGTCGCGATTGAGATCCGGGACGCGCATCGCGACGGCAAGAAAAAAAACGCCGACCGCGATGGAAAAGGCGGCGGTCTGCAGGCCCTCCGGCAGCGTGTTCTCGTGCGAAAAGCCCGAGGCGCGCGGCATCTGGTTCAGGAAAGCCATGGGGCAGACCTGCCGCCACAACCCCGGCGCGATGATCAGCAGCGCCGGCACGACCGGAATGATGAGGCCCCAAAACAACAACAGACCGAGGTCGGGCGTGAACCACAGGATCGCGGCGACGGCGAAAGTGATTGCGAGCGTCGCGAAACGCAGGACATGCCAAAGGATCGCGGGAACGCGAGGCTCGATCTTGCTGTAATTGTCGAAAATTTTGCTCGCGGATACTGCTGCCATCGCGCGGGGCTCCATCGCAGAGCGCGCCCCCCGGGGGCGCTGGGATATTCAGGTCAAGTCGCGGAGAAGGATCAGACGGAAAGATTGAGGCGGCGGATACGCTGGCTCAGCACCCGGCCGAGGTCCATCAACAGCTTGTGGGCGATGCGCGGATGCCAGGCGGCGAGCTGTTCGAAACGGTCCTGATGAAGGGCCAGAACTTCGACGGCCGATTCAGCGATGACATGGGCCGAACGCGGCGCGCCGTCGAAAAAGGACATTTCTCCGAAAACCGAGCCCTCGCCGATGGCCGCCAACCGGCGTCGACCCCCAGGCCCGTCCACGACGACCTCCACATCGCCCGAGGCGATAAGATAGAGCGTGCGGTCTCGCTCCCCGGCGGTGAGAATCTGCGCGCCCTTATGGAAGCTGCGCCGCTCCATCAGGCCGAGAAAGCTCGTCCATTCGGAATCGGTGAGATCGCCAAGGATTCGGCCCTCGGCACCGACGACATCGGCCTGAGGATCTTCATAATTGAACAGATTCAGCGCCATTGAAGCCGTCTTCTATCATGGCTGGAAAGTCGGGACGCTCGACCGCGTCCGGCGAAACTCATATTGAGGCGGTCGAAAGCTTTACATTATGTCTGCGCTATTGCGGGATAATGACCGAGCCTTTCATGCGGCGTCAAGGCGGGGGACGCATTTGCACAAAAGACGGAAAACCTGGTCGTGTTTTTATCGCCTCGTCGTGGTCTTCAACCTGGCCGC
The DNA here is from genome assembly GCF_030056575.1 of Rhodoblastus sp. 17X3. Classification (GTDB taxonomy): domain Bacteria; phylum Pseudomonadota; class Alphaproteobacteria; order Rhizobiales; family Beijerinckiaceae; genus Rhodoblastus. The sequence continues at coordinate 75,155 of NZ_JASHHX010000019.1, forward strand.
GACCGCGGCGCTCGGTCTGAGCCGGCCCGATTTTCTGGCGGATCTCCGCAATAGCGTGTTCGACCGCTTCCAGCGGCTCGATCCCGCAGGTTTCGATCCGGATTCGCCGGTGCGCGTCGCCGCCATCGACGAACGGAGCCTGGGCGCGCTCGGGCAATGGCCCTGGCCGAGGACGCGCCTCGCGGAGCTGACCGACAGGCTGCGCGAGATGGGCGCGGCCGCGGTCGCCTTCGACGTCGTTTTCGCCGAGCCGGACCGGCTCAACCCGGATTCGCTTGCCGCGCTTCTGCCGAATGACACGGAGACGCAAGCGCTGGCTGAGAAGCTCGCGCGGACGCCGAGCAATGATTCCCGCTTCGCCACCGCGCTCGCCAAGGCGCCGAGCGTTCTCGGGCTGAGCTTTCTTTCGGCCGTCGGGAGCGCGCCGCCCGCCGCGCCCCGAATGCCCCCCAAGGCCGGATTCGCCATGGCTGGCGACGATTCCGCGGCCTTCTTTCCGGCTTTTGCGGGAATCGCAGCTCCGTTGCCCACGCTGGCCGACGCCGCAGCCGGACTTGGCGCGATCAACTGGATTCCGGACCACGATCAGGTGGTGCGGCGCGTTCCGCTAGTCGCGCGACTCGGCGACCATTTGTTTCCGGCGCTTTCGCTCGAAGCTTTGCGCCTCGCGTCGGGCGCCTCGACCATCGTCGTCCGTGGCTCCAACGCCAGCGGCCAAAGCGATTTCGGCGCGCGGACCGGCGTCAATGCGATCAAAATTGGCGATCTCACGATCCCGACAGACGGCCAGGGCGCGATCCGGCCGCGCTTTTCGCTCTCGGACCCGCGCCGGATGATTTCGATCGCGGCGCTGCTGCGCGGCGAAGTGGCGGAAGACGAGATCAAGGGGCGGATCGTCCTCGTCGGCCCGACGGCTGCGGGTCTCGGAGACATCAAGGCGACGCCACTCGAAGCCGCGGCGCCCGGCGTCGAAATTCACGCCCAGATCCTCGAACAGATGCTTTCCGGCGCATTGCTGGCGCGGCCCGACTGGAGTCCCGGCGCGGAGCTTGTCGCCGCGCTGCTGCTGACCCTGCTGATGGCCCTCATTTTGCCGGCGCTGTCGCCTCTCGCCGGCGGCGCCGCCGGCGCGCTGATTGTCGCCGGCCTTTTTGGCGGGGCCTTCATGGCTTTTTCGAAATCGGGCCTGCTGCTCGATCCGGCGCAGCCTTCGCTCTCCGTCTCGTGGCAAACTCTGACTGGCCTGTTGGCGCTGTGGCGCGCCGAGATCGCGTCGCGTCGGCATATTCAAACCGCCTTCGGCAAATATCTCTCCCCTGTCGTGGTGGAGCGTCTGGCGGAACAGCCCGAGCGCCTCGCGCTGGGCGGCGAGACGCGGGAGCTGACGGTGATGTTCGCCGACCTGCGGGATTTCACGAAATTGTCGGAAGGGCTCGACGCCCAGGAGGTGACGCGGCTGATGAACGCCTTTCTGACGCCGATGACGGAAGCCATCCTCGCCGCCGAGGGCACGATCGACAAATATATCGGGGACGCCATCATGGCCTTCTGGAATGCGCCGCTCGACGTCGCCGACCACCCGCGGCTCGCTGTCGCAGCGGCGCTCGCCATGCGCAGCGCACTGGAAGCGCTCAATCGCGCGCGTCAAGAAAATGCAGGCGGCGATGTCCTGCCCTTGCGGATGGGAATCGGCCTCAATCTCGGCCCTTGCAGCGTCGGCAACATGGGCTCCGCAAGACGGTTCGACTATTCGGCGCTGGGCGACAACGTCAATCTCGCCTCTCGTCTCGAAGGCGCAAGCAAAGCCTATGGCGTGGACATCATCGCGGCGCAGGCCGTCGCGGAGCGCGCCCCTGACGCCGCATGGCTCGACCTCGGCGGCCTCGCCGTAAAGGGCCGCGCCGCGCCGACCCGCGTCCTGGCTTTGGCCGGCGACGCCGCTCTCGCCGCGACCGAGGCGTTCCAGGCCTGGCGCCGCGCGCATACAGACATGCTCTCGGCCTATCATGCCGTGGACTTTGCACGCGCAGCGCGGATTGCCGAGACGCTCGAAGCGTCCGCCGCGCCGGATTGGCGGGCGCTGTATCGCGTTTTCAAGACGCGATTCACGGCTTTGGCGGAGGAGGAACGCTCCGAAGCGCCGGCCGCCCTGCTCGCGCTTGACGCCAAATAGACGCATTCCTGCAACATCGCGGGGTTTTGACGCCGGCCCGCGTGGGCAAAGCGTGCGCGCTGCCTTATAGTCGCTGCAACGACGATCCCTTCCAGGACCTATCATGTCCCTAGCCTTACGGACCCTGCCTGCCGCGCTTTCCTGCGCGCTCGCGCTTTCCTGCGCGCGGGCGGAGGATCGCATCGGCGCGACGGCCCTCGCCAATAATGATGTCGCCCAAATCAGCGCGGGCGCGGTCCAGCCCCTTCGCGTCAACGATTCCGTCTTCCGCGACGAGACTGTGCGCACCGGCCCGGACAGTTCGGCAAAATTCGTGTTCGTTGACGCCACAAATCTGGCGCTGGGCCCCGTTTCCACGGTCAAGCTCGACCGTTTCGTCTTCAACGACCAAACCAGCTATTCCCAGGCGGCGGTGAACCTGGCCAAGGGCGCTTTCCGTTTCAGTTCCGGCAATTCACCCAAGGATTCCTACGAGATTCGTACTGGAAACGCGACAATCGGCGTGCGCGGCACGATCCTGGACATCCACGCCCAGCCCGGACGCACCGTTGTCACGCTCGTCGAGGGCGGCGCGGCGGTTTGTCCGCGCGCTTATTTCGACGGCGATCCGCGCCGGCTCAACTCGCGTCAATTGAAGACTTATCATTGCGGCGAACTGGTTCGCCCCGGCGACACCATTGTCGTCACCTCGGCCGGAACTCAGCCAAGCCAGAAGCCATTCTCCTTTGCCGACGCCGCCTGTGGCCCCGATCCCGAGCTTTGCCGCCGCGACCGTTATGCTGGAATGAGCGCGCCCGGCGCCACGCCGGCCGGCCGGCTCTGCGGACACTGATCGCGGCCAGCTTTGGTCAAAGCACGTTCGTCAAAAAGAATAGCGCAGATCGACGCCGCCATGGATCGTCGCGCCCACGGGCTCAGCGCCGAGCGTTCCATCCGCAAAAACATCCGCCACAAGTCCTTGTGCGACTCGATAACCGACCCGCAGGCCATATTCGGCCCAGGTATAGTCATTGCCCCTGGTCTGGATATTGCCGTAGCCTAGGATGGAGCCGCGCAAGCCGCTCTGCGATCCGAAGGATTGCGCCAGGGCTAGGTTGATCTGGCTTTCAAGATTGGGAACGAAAAGATGCGTCCATTGCGCGCCGAAGCGCGCGACATTGATCGCGTCCATTCCCGGCGAGATCGTCGCCGGCGAGCTGTTGTTCACGCTGGATTCGACAAAGCCCCCGGCGTTCTGCCACACGCGCGAAAGGCCGCCATAGACCGAGCTTTCATCGACGGGCGACCAGCGCATCACCCAGCCGGCCTTGCCGAATATGTCATAGGAGTCGGCATTGGACGCGCCCCGGCCCTGGCGCATGGCGACGCCATCGAAATAGCCGCGCCTGTAGCTGACATTCTGCCAGGGCGAGGCGGCGGCGCCGATTTCGGCGAAGGGCCGCGACGCGCCCCATTCGGTCTTGTCGTAGCGAAGGGCGGCGAGGAAGATCGGCGAGCTGGTCACTTCGACCTCGCCGCTGTGATATTGGGCTATGGCCGCGCCGCCGAGCAGCGCCAAATCATCATTGATCGCATAGCGGCCATGCACGCCGCCGCTGAGCGAGCCCACCGAGCCGAAGGCGCTGACGCAATTGGTGCAATTGATCTGTTCGTTGAAGCCGTCGAGGACGCTGGCGAGCACCTGATAGGTCACGAGGGCGCCGAACCGGTCATTGGCCTGCGTCTGGAACGAATTCTGCGCCGCCTGCCGGGTCAGGCCATTAAAGGCCAGATAGACGTCGTTGGCGTCATAGGCCAGCACGGGCAAAAGCGAGCCGAGGCCCGCGACCGTCAGGCCGGAAAAGGCGCCTGTCACCCCGCCCGCGGCGGAAAGGATCGTGTAGCGCGAGCCGATGGTCGGCGCGCCGCCGCTCCAGAGCGCCGCGACCGTTCCCCCGACGCTCGCCGACCCGGTCGTCGTCAGCAAGCTCGATCCGGCGGGCGAAAAGGTGACCGAAAAGATCGAACCCGGCGCCAAGAACACATTGCCGGTCGCATGCAGCGTTCCAAAAGGCTGCGCCGCATTGCCGGGCGCCAGCATGCCCCCCGCAAGGACATCGATCGCGCCGACCGCGCCGACGCCACGCAGCGTTGCGCCGGCATAGACCGTGGCCGGAGAGACGATAGAGCCGTCGACCTCCAGCAGGCCCTGAGAGACGAGGGTCGCGCCCGTATAGGTGCTCGCGCCGGTCAGGATCAGCGCGCCCGAGCCAATCTTTGTCAGGCTGCTGGCGCCGGAAATGCTGTTGGAGAGGGTGATCGCGCCGGCGCCGGTGTCGATGGTTGGATCGGTCACGCCTGTGAAATGGATCGGATTGGCGAGCGTCATGCTGGCGACGGAAAAGGCCAAGGTCGTGCCGTCGTCCAACGAAACCGGCCCGCTGCCGAGCGCGGTGGCGGAGCCGACGACAATTGTGCCGCCAAGCAGATTGACGCCGCCCGAAAAACTGTTCGCGCCGTTCAGGGCTAGCGTTCCGGCGCCCTGCTTGGTCAGGATCAGGCGGCCCGACCCATCGGTCAGCACTCCGTCAAAGGCGAAGGAAGCTCCGGTTCCGCCGACGATCAACTGCGAAGCGACGCGCCCTCCCCCCGAAATCGTTCCCACGCCTTCGATTGCCGCAAGCGTCAACGCATGACCGCCGAGGTTCAAGAAGGCGCCGCTGTCGACGGTGACCGTCGTCGTTGGGTTGAGCACGTTGTTAACGCCCATCGCCAGCGTCCCGGCCCGGACTTCCGTCGGGCCGGAAAAAGTCGCGACGGCGTTGAGCGCCAGCGTTCCGGCGCCATCCTTGACCAATGACCCCGTCGCCGCGCCATCAACGATCGCCGAACCGACCGAGCCGTTGAAACCGTTGGTGTCAATGATTCCCTGGCCGTTGAGCGAAAAGGACGTCGGCGTGATCGAGAGGCCCCCGGCCATGAGGAGCAATCGTGCGCCGTTTTCGAGCCCGAAGCTGCCGGCGCCGGCGGCCGTCGCATCGTTGATCGCCAGCGTTCCCGAAGAAACCAGCGTGCCGCCCGTATAAGTCTTGGCGCCATCGAGATAAAGCGTCCCCAGGCCGCTCATGCGCAAGCCGCCGGCGCCGGTGACGTCGCTGTTGACGGTCAGGGTCGTGCCCGCGTCGGGCGCGAAATTGGCATAGCCGCAGGCTCCTGGTGCTGCGCAGCCGAGTGAGAAAACGCCGGCGAAGCCGCCGTTGATGTCGGCGACGGAGCGCAGCGTCGCGCCGGGCGCAAGGCTCGCCAGCGTCGCTACGGACGGCGCTCCGAGATCCTGGGCGACGGAAATGACGAGTGTTCCCTGCTGAATCTGGATCCCGCCGCCGAACAGATTTCCTGCGGCGGACTCAAGATAAAGCGATCCGGCCCCAGTCTTGATCAGACCGCCGTCGGTCGCGAGCGGGCTGCCCGGCGGCTGATAACCGAGGATGGTCGATGCGATGTGGATGTCGCCGCCACTGGTGTCGACCGTTGCGGACGCCTTGGCGGCGAGGCCGATGAGCATCTGGTTGACGATCGTGACCGGCGCGCCGCCGGTCGAGGCGAGAACGGCGTTGCTGACGGCGACAGTCCCGCCGCCGAGGGTGGCGCCGCTGTTGATCGCCAGCGTTCCACCGGTGACCGCAGTCGTGATTGGGCCGATGCTCGCGGCGATCGGAACGGGACCCGGATAAGTGAACCCCGTGTCGCCCGCCTGCGTTTCTGTCCCGGTCAAGGTCAACACGCCCGCGCCGACCTTGACGACCCCGAAGGAACCGAGCCCGTCAGCCATGGTTCCCGCGAAGGTCGAGCTGCCGCCATTGATCCCAATGGTCAGGACTGAAGGCAGACGACCGTTATTGGTGACGCTCGTAAAGCCACTGAGCGTGTCGACGGAAAGATCCGCGCCGGCGAGATTGAGCGTTTGCGCTGCGGCCGGCCCGAAATTAGCGACGGCGACGCCTGCGGCCGCGAAGGCGGCCCGCCGGACGAAAGATTGGATTTGGCGCCTGTGCATCGGTCGAGCCGGCTCGTTGAAGGGGCTGGCGGGTTCCCGGCATGATTGCGCGAGCGCCCTGCGCTCCGTCAAGCCCATGCCGTGCAAGAGCTTGGGAAATAACGCCCCTTCGCCAAATTCGGCGCCTTCATGTTGCCGGGGAAGCACATCACTTATTTGCGGCGAGCAGAACAGCGAGGCCGAAATCGGTAAGGTGATGGATCGCCTGGTCAATGCCCAGCAACCACCAGAACCAGGCGTCCCGCCCGGTCAGGCGAAAGGTCGCCACGCAATAGCCCTTGGCGCGGTCGGCGCAGAGGTGAATGGCGAAATCGACCAAGCCGAGGAACCAGAATCGCGGCGCCAGCACGAGAAGCCCAAGCGTCGTCACGACGCCATGGATGGCGCAATGGACCAGCAGCGGCTTGGCCCAGCCTTTCGGCGCATCCTTGCCGAGCGCCATCCAGCGCGTTTGCAACAGGAAATCGCACAGCACATGCTTGCCGGTCAGGACCAGCATCCAAAAGACCAGCGCGCCGAGAGGAATCGACAGATCAGCCGAAAATATCGTCATGCTCTCGACAGGATTGGCGTTGAGGGAGCGTCGCCGCGCGTTCCATTGGCGACGCGCTCAAACGAGATAGCATGGCGACCGAAGCTCCTTCAATCGCCGATGCCTTATCGCGCCGCATCCCGAGGCGACAGTGCTATCTTGGAGATTTGCGGTCGCGGATTCGGGCGAATGAATTTCCGCTTTCCTTCGCGTTGAGACCTTTTTGCGGCGAACGGCGAATGTCGCCAAGGGGTCACGAGCGCTGGTTCATTTTGCCCTCGGCACGTCCGCTGAGTGTGCGATAGCCGCCTGCGGGACCTTCATGTCATAAGACCGCAATGAG
>NZ_JASHHX010000002.1 GCF_030056575.1 Rhodoblastus sp. 17X3
ATAATCAGGCTGGATGCGCCGGCGCAGGGGTCTTCCCGGCGCCGGTCCGCCAAGGGATGCAATCAATGAACGGCCAAAACATCCGTATCCGCCTCAAGGCGTTCGATCATCGGATTCTCGATACCTCGACGAAAGAAATCGTCTCCACTGCCAAGCGCACCGGCGCCCAGGTTCGTGGCCCGATTCCGTTGCCGACCCGGATCGAGAAATTCACGGTGAACCGCTCGCCCCACGTCGACAAGAAGTCGCGCGAACAGTTCGAAATCCGCACCCACAAGCGGGTTCTCGATATCGTCGATCCCACCCCCCAGACTGTCGATGCTTTGATGAAGCTTGACCTTGCGGCGGGCGTGGACGTCGAGATCAAGCTCTAATCTGGTTCTGAGACGTTTTGATAACGTCTCTCGGCGCCTCTTCCCGGTGAACATTACCGAGTGAACGCGCCTTTATGGGAAAGAAACAATGCGGTCAGGCGTCATCGCACAGAAGGTCGGCATGACCCGCGTCTTCACGGACAGCGGCGAACATGTTCCGGTCACGGTATTGAAACTCGACGGCGTTCAGGTCGTCGCGCATCGCACGCTTGAGAAGAACGGCTATACCGCCGTTCAGCTCGGCATCGGCCGCGCGAAGGTCAAGAACGTCTCCAAGGCCGAACGCGGACGCTTCGCCGTCGCGAATGTCGAGCCGAAGCTGAAGCTCGCCGAATTCCGCGTCGCGGAAGACGACCTGCTGCCGATCGGCGCCGAAATCACCGCGGATCATTTCGTCGTCGGGCAGTTCGTCGACGTCACCGGCACGACGCTCGGCAAGGGCTTCGCCGGCCCGATGAAGCGCTGGAACTTCGGCGGCCTCCGCGCCTCGCACGGCGTGTCGCTGTCGCATCGTTCGCACGGTTCGACGGGCGGCCGTCAGGATCCGGGCAAGACCTTCAAGAACAAGAAGATGGCCGGCCACATGGGCACGGATCGCGTGACCACGCAGAACCTGCGCGTCGTACAGCTCGATGTCGAGCGCGGCCTGGTTCTGGTCGAGGGTTCGGTTCCGGGCCACGCCGGCAACTGGATCTTCATCCGCGACGCGGTGAAAAAGGCCCTTCCAGCCGACGCCCCCAAGCCTGGCAAGTTCCGTCTGGCCGAAGAAGCCGCCCCGCCGGCGGTTGAAACCCAAGCTTCGGCCGCGGCCGAAACACCTTCTTCGGAGGCCTGAGCCGTGAAGATCGACATCACCTCCTTCGACGGCGCCGCCGTCGGCTCCGTGGACCTCTCGGACGACATCTTCGGCCTGGAGCCCCGCGAGGACCTCATTCATCGCATGGTGCGCTATCAGCTCGCCAAGCGCCGCGCCGGCACGCACGCGGTCAAGAACCGCGCGGAAATCGCCCGCACTGGCAAGAAGATGTACAAGCAGAAGGGCACCGGTTCCGCCCGTCACGGCTCGGCCCGCGTGCCGCAGTTCCGCGGCGGCGGTCGCGCCTTCGGTCCGGTTGTGCGCTCCCATGCGCATGACCTGCCCAAGAAGGTCCGCGCCCTGGCGCTGAAGCACGCTCTTTCGGCGAAGGCCAAGGACGGCGCGATCGTGGTTTGGGACGCGGCCAACGCCTCCGAGCCCAAGACCGCCGCGCTCAAGGCCAATTTCGCCCGGATCGGCCTGAAGAACGCGCTGATCATCGACGGCGCCGAGGTCCAGGCGAATTTCGCTCTGGCCGCGCGCAACATTCCACAGATCGATGTCCTGCCGATTCAGGGCATCAACGTCTATGACATTCTCCGCCGTGAAAAGCTGGTGCTGACCAAGGCGGCGATCGATGCGCTGGAGGCGCGCTTCAAATGAGCCAGGATCCGCGCCACTACGACGTCATCGTCGCGCCGGTCATCACCGAAAAGGCGACGATCGCGTCCGAGCAGAACAAATTCGTGTTCAAGGTTCGTCCGGACGCGACCAAGCATCAGATCAAGACCGCCATCGAGCGCCTGTTCGATGTGAAGGTCGAGGCTGTGAACACTCTGGTCCGCAAGGGCAAGAAGAAGGTCTTCAAGGGAACGCGCGGCGTGCGTTCCGACGTGAAGAGCGCGGTTGTGACTCTGGCCGAGGGCCAGAAAATCGACGTCACCACCGGGCTCTGAGCTGGAAGTAAGGAAACAGGCAGATGGCGCTTAAAACGTTCAAGCCGATCACGCCGAGCCTTCGCCAGCTCGTGATCGTCGACCGCGGCGAGCTCTACAAGGGCAAGCCCGTCAAGAAGCTGACGGAGGGTCAATCCTCCGCTGGCGGACGCAACAACACTGGCCGCGTCACCGTCCGCTTCCGCGGCGGCGGCCACAAGCAGGCGTATCGCATCATCGACTTCAAGCGTCGCAAGGAAGGCGTCGCCAAGGTCGAGCGCATCGAATACGATCCGAACCGCACGTCCTTCATCGCCCTGATCACCTATGGCGATGGCGAGCAGTCCTACATCATTGCGCCGCAGCGGCTTGCCGCTGGCGACTCGGTGGTGGCCGGGCCTCAGGTCGACGTCAAGCCTGGCAACGCGATGCCGCTGGCCGCGATCCCGGTCGGCACGATCGTCCACAATGTCGAGCTGAAGATCGGCAAGGGCGGCGCTATCGCCCGCTCCGCCGGCTCCTACGCTCAGATTGTGGGCCGCGACCAGGGTTACGTGATCCTGCGCCTCAATTCGGGCGAACAGCGCCTCGTGCATGGCCAGTGCTATGCTTCGGTCGGCGCGGTTTCCAACCCGGACCACATGAACACCACGATCGGCAAGGCCGGTCGCCAGCGTTGGCTGGGCTGGCGTCCGCATAACCGCGGCGTCGTCATGAACCCTGTCGATCACCCGCACGGCGGCGGCGAAGGCCGTACTTCGGGCGGCCGCCACCCGGTCACCCCGTGGGGCAAGCCGACCAAGGGCAAGAAGACCCGGTCCAACAAGTTCACCACCAAATTCATTGTGACTTCGCGTCACAAGGCCAAGAAGAAGGGCTGACCTCATGTCGCGCTCGATTTGGAAGGGTCCGTTTATCGACGGCTACCTCCTCAAAAAGGCGGAGGTGGCTCAGTCCGCCAAGCGCTCCGAGGTCATCAAGACCTGGAGCCGCCGCTCCACCATCCTGCCGCAGTTCGTCGGCCTCACCTTCGGCGTCTACAACGGCCACAAGCATGTGCCGGTGCAGGTTACCGAGGACATGATCGGTCACAAGTTTGGCGAATTCTCGCCGACCCGGACCTTCCATGGCCACGCGGCCGACAAGAAGGCGAAGAGGGGCTGATATGTCTCAGGAAAAGAATGCCCGCGCGCTCAAGGACAACGAGGCCAAGGCCGTCTGCCGCATGATCCGCGTCAGCCCGCAGAAGCTGAACCTCGTCGCCCAGCTCATTCGCGGCAAGAAGGTCGATCGCGCGCTCGCCGACCTGACCTTCTCGCACAAGCGCATCGCCGCCGACGTCAAGAAGACGCTCGAAAGCGCGATCGCGAATGCGGAAAACAATCATAGCCTGGACGTGGACGATCTCGTCGTCGCCGAAGCCTTCGTCGGCAAGGCGCTGGTGATGAAGCGCTTCCACGCCCGCGCTCGCGGCCGCGCCGGCCGGGTCGAGAAGCCTTTCTCGAACCTGACCATCGTGGTGCGCGAAGTCGAAGCCGCGTCTGCGAAGGCCTGAGGAGAGAACGATGGGACAGAAAGTTAATCCGATCGGTCTTCGTCTGGGCGTCAACCGGACGTGGGACTCGCGCTGGTTCGCCAACAAGGGCGAATACGGCAAGCTTCTTCACGAAGACTTCGCCATCCGCGAAGTGCTGATGAAGGCGCTGAAGCAGGCGGCGGTGTCGAAGATCGTCATCGAGCGCCCGCACAAGAAGTGCCGCGTCACCGTTCATTCCGCCCGTCCGGGCGTCGTGATCGGCAAGAAGGGCGCAGACATCGACAAGATCCGCAAGCTGGTCTCCAAGCTGACCGCCAGCGAAGTCGCGATCAACATCGTCGAAGTCCGCAAGCCGGAAATCGACGCGACCCTGGTGGCCGATTCGATCGCCCAGCAGCTTGAGCGCCGCGTGGCGTTCCGCCGCGCCATGAAGCGCGCCGTGCAGTCGGCCATGCGTCTCGGCGCCGAAGGCATCCGCATCAACTGCTCCGGCCGCCTCGGCGGCGCGGAAATCGCCCGTCTCGAATGGTATCGCGAAGGCCGCGTGCCATTGCACACCCTGCGCGCCGACGTCGATTACGGCGTGGCCACGGCCCACACGGCCTATGGCACCTGCGGCATCAAGGTGTGGATCTTCAAGGGCGAGATCCTGGAGCACGATCCCATGGCGCAGGAGCGCCGCGCCAATGAAGTCGGCGGAGATCATTCGCACGATCGCCGGCGCGAGCGTCGCGAGCCCCGCGAACCCCGCGAACCGCGCGGCGCGCGCTGAACCGAGCTTGAGAGTTTGAAAAATGCTGCAACCCAAGCGCACAAAATTCCGCAAGGCCTTTAAAGGCCGCATCAAGGGCGTGGCCAAGGGCGGCTTCGAGCTCGCTTTCGGCCAGTACGGCCTGAAGGCGCTCGAACCGGAGCGCGTCACCGCCCGCCAGATTGAAGCCGCGCGTCGCGCCATGACCCGTCACATGAAGCGTGCGGGCCGTGTCTGGATCCGCGTTTTCCCCGACGTTCCGGTGTCGGCCAAGCCGACCGAAGTGCGTATGGGTAAAGGCAAGGGCTCGCCGGAGTTCTGGGCGGCGCGCGTCGCCCCCGGCCGCATCATGTTCGAGATCGACGGCGTACCGCAGAACATCGCGCGCGAGGCGTTCACGCTCGCCGCGGCGAAGCTGCCGATCAAGACCCGTTTCATCGAACGCATCGCAGAATAAGAGGACGGCATGAAAGAGAAACAGCGCCTGTCCGACTTGAAAGCCATGTCGGACGATCAGCTCAACGACGAATTGCTCAAGCTCAAGAAAGAGCAGTTCAACCTGCGTTTCCAGCGCGCCACCGGCCAGCTCGAGAACAGCTCGCGCGTCCGGATCGTGCGCCGCGAGGTCGCCCGGATCAAGACGGTCGCCGCGCAAAAGCGCGCCGACGCCAAGAAGTAAGGTTTTCCCATGCCGAAGAGAATTCTCCAGGGCGTCGTCGTCAGCGACAAGCAGGAAAAAACCGTGGTGGTGAAGGTGGAGCGTCGCTTCACTCATCCGCTGCTGAAGAAAACCGTCCGCCGCACCAAGAACTATCACGCGCATGATGAAGCGGGTGATTTCAAGGTCGGCGACGTTGTCTCCATCGAGGAGACCCGTCCGATTTCGAAATTGAAGCGTTGGATCGTCGTGAAAGACGAAACCAAGGCTTGATTTTTGGGTCGAAATGAACGAGGAAGCGCGCTCGCTTCCTTCAGGCGTAGTCCCTACGGAAATGATTCCGGACGGAAACCGATCTGAGATGAAAGGCTCGAAGCCATGATTCAGATGCAGAGCAACCTCGACGTCGCCGATAATTCCGGCGCACGCCGTGTGATGTGCATCAAGGTGCTTGGCGGCTCCAAGCGCAAATATGCAGGCGTTGGCGATATTATCGTTGTGTCCGTCAAGGAAGCCATTCCGCGCGGACGCGTGAAGAAGGGCGATGTGATGAAGGCGGTCGTCGTTCGCACCGCCAAGGACATCAAGCGCGCGGACGGCTCCGTGATTCGTTTCGACACGAATGCGGCCGTTCTCATCAACAATCAGAAAGAACCCGTGGGCACCCGCATCTTCGGACCGGTTCCGCGCGAACTTCGCGCCAAGAACCACATGAAGATCATCTCGCTCGCTCCGGAGGTGTTGTAATGGCCGCGAAGATCAAGAAGGGCGACAAAGTCGTCGTACTCGCTGGCCGTGACAAGGGTCGCAAGGGCGAAGTCACGTTGGTGAATCCGAAGGAAGGCAAGGCCCTCGTGTCCGGCGTCAATCTGGTGAAGCGTCACCAGAAGCAGACCCAGACCCAGGAAGGCGGCATCATTTCCAAGGAAGCCCCTATCCAGTTGTCGAACCTGGCGATTGCCGATCCGAAGGACGGCAAGGCTACCCGCGTCGGCTTTAAGATTCTCGACGATGGCCGCAAGGTCCGCGTCGCCAAGCGTTCTGGAGAATTGATCGATGGCTGAGGCCAAGACCCCCAAGAAGGGCGCCGACAAGGCCCCCAAGAGCAAGGGCTCCGAGAGCGTCGCCGCCGCAGGCGCTGTTTCCGCGATCCCGGAGGGCTATGTCGCGCGCATGCGGCAGCACTATGACGAAGTGGTGCGCCCGAAGCTGATCGAGGAGTTCGGCTACAAGAACCCGCTCGAAGTTCCCGCGATCGAGAAGATCGTGCTGAACATGGGCGTGGGCGAAGCTGTAAACGACACCAAGAAGGTGACGGTCGCCGCCGCCGATCTCGCTCTCATCGCTGGCCAGAAGCCTGTGATCACGCGCGCCCGCAACGCCATTTCGACGTTCAAGGTTCGCGAAAACATGCCGATCGGCGCCAAGGTGACTCTGCGCAAGACCCGCATGTATGAATTCCTCGACCGTCTTGTTACGGTCGCGCTGCCGCGCGTAAGAGATTTCCGCGGCCTGAATCCGAAGTCGTTCGATGGTCGCGGCAATTTCGCCATGGGCATCAAGGAGCACCTGGTGTTCCCGGAAATCGACTACGACAAGGTCGACACGGTTCTTGGCATGGACGTCATCGTCTGCACGACCGCCAAGACCGACGACGAGGCTCGCGCATTGCTGCGCGCGTTCAACTTCCCGTTCCGGCAGTGAGGCTCGTCCTCAGACGCGGAGACCAGAGGTAACACATGGCCAAGAAAAGTTCGATTGAGAACAACAAGAAGCGGGCCAAGCTCGCGGAGCTGAAGGCTCCCAAGCGCGCCCGTCTGCGCGCGCTTGCGAAGGATCGGTCGCTGAGCGTTGAAGAGCGCTTCGAGGCGACCCTGAAGCTCGCCGAGATGCCGCGCAATTCGTGCATCAATCGCGTGCGCAACCGCTGCGAGGTGACGGGTCGTCCGCGCGCCTATAACCGCAAGCTGAAGATGTCGCGTATCGCATTGCGCGAACTGGGCTCCAAGGGTTTGATCCCGGGCCTGGTGAAGTCGAGCTGGTAAGGAGACCGTCATGGCGATCAATGATCCTGTGGGCGATCTGCTCACCCGTATTCGCAACGCCCAGATGCGCCGCAAGTCGTCGGTTTCGACGCCTGGCTCGCGCCTGCGCGCCCATGTCCTCGACGTGCTCAAGGACGAAGGCTATATCCGTGGCTATAGCGTCACGGAATTCGGCAACGGCCGCACCGATTTCGAAATCGAGCTGAAATATTTCGACGGTCAGCCGGTCATCCGCGAAATCAACCGCGTCTCGAAGCCCGGCCGCCGCGTTTACGCGGCTGTTGACGCCATCCCGCGCGTCGCCAACGGTCTTGGCATCGCGATCATCTCGACCCCGAAGGGCGTTCTCGCCGATCATGCGGCGCGCGACGCCAATGTCGGCGGCGAAGTCCTCGCCACGGTCTTCTGATTGAGACGAGAAGGAGAAAACCATGTCTCGTATCGGTAAGAAGCCCGTTGCGGTCCCGGCCGGCGTCACCGCCAAGGTCGAAGGCCAGAAGGTGACCGTCAAGGGCGCCAAGGGCGAATTGTTCTTCGTCGTCCATGACGACGTCAATGTCGAAATGAATGACAATCAGATCAAGGTGGACCCCCGCTTTGAAACCAAGCGCGCCCGCGCGCTTTGGGGCACGGCCCGGGCCCAGATCAACAATCTGGTGATCGGCGTGACGCAGGGCTTCGAAAAGAAGCTCGAAATCACGGGCGTCGGCTACAAGGCGGCTGTTGCGGGCAAGAGCCTGCAGTTGTCGCTCGGCTACAGCCACGACATCAATTATCCCATCCCGGCCGGCATCGCGATCGTGACGCCCAAGCCGACCGAAATCACCATTTCCGGCATCGACAAGAAGCAGGTTGGCCAGGTGGCCGCCGAAATCCGCGACTATCGCGGACCCGAGCCCTACAAGGGCAAGGGCGTCAAATATGCCGGCGAATTTATCTTCCGCAAGGAAGGCAAGAAGAAGTAAGGAACCCGCGTCATGGCTCAGGACAAATCCTCCGAAAGCCGCCGCAAGGCGCGCGTTCGCCGTACTCTCCGCGCTCGCGCCTATGGCAAGCCCCGGTTGTCGGTCTTCCGTTCGTCGAAGCAGATCTACGCCCAGATCATCGACGATCAGAATGGCGTCACCTTGGCTTCGGCTTCGACCCTGGAAAAGGACAACCGCGAAGCTCTCAAGAGCGGCGCGAACATCGAAGCCGCGAAGACGATCGGCAAGTTGATCGCCGAGCGCGCTGTCGCCGCTGGCGTCAAGGAAGTCGTGTTCGATCGCGGCGCCTATATGTACCACGGCCGCGTCAAGGCTCTGGCCGATGGCGCGCGCGAGGGCGGACTGCAATTCTAATCGGCGGAGTCTCCGCCGATTGAAACCCTCAACTCCGACCCGGACCGCCTTGTGCGTTCCGGGTTTGGGTTTTGAGGAAATCGCCAACTCCCCGGGCATGTCGAGTCTTCGGCGGGGGAGGCGGCCAATAACCCCAGCGAGCGGGCGCCTTCGGGGCGTTCCGCGCAAGTGACGGAAGAACAAATGGCTCGTGAAGGTGAAGGCGGTCGCGGTCGCGATCGCAAGGAAGAAGAGCGCGACAGCGAATTCGTGGACCGTCTGGTTCACATCAATCGCGTCGCCAAAGTCGTCAAGGGCGGCCGTCGCTTCGGCTTCGCCGCGCTTGTTGTCGTCGGCGACCAGAAGGGTCGCGTCGGCTTCGGTCACGGCAAGGCGCGCGAAGTGCCGGAAGCCATCCGCAAGGCGACCGAATCCGCCAAGCGCGGCCTGATCCGCGTTCCGCTGCGCGAGGGCCGCACCCTGCATCATGACGTGAACGGCCGCCATGGCGCGGGCCGAGTCATTCTGCGCGCGGCTCCGGCGGGCACCGGCATCATCGCCGGCGGTCCCATGCGCGCCGTGTTCGAGACGCTCGGCGTCCACGACGTCGTCGCCAAGTCGCAGGGATCGTCCAATCCCTACAACATGATTCGCGCCACGTTCGACGCGCTGAAGGCCGAGGATTCGCCCCGCGCCGTCGCCGCTCGCCGCGGTCTGAAGGTGTCCGTGCTGCAGTCTCGTCGCCCCGGCGGCGAAGACGGTACAGCTGAAGGCTGAGGGAGGAGCGATCCATGACTGAAGCCAAGACCATCACGGTCGTTCAGACCAAGAGCCCGATCGGCCGTCCGGCCGAGCAGCGTCAGACGCTGGTCGGCCTGAAGCTCAACAAGATCGGCCGCAAGGCGGTGTTGCAAGACACGCCCGCCATTCGCGGCATGATCGCAAAAGTCGCGCATCTTCTGCGCGTCGAAGCCTGAGGGGAGCGACGCACATGAAGCTCAACGGCATTTCCGACAATCCCGGCTCGTCCAAGAACCGCATGCGCGTTGGTCGCGGCATCGGCTCTGGCAAGGGCAAGACCGGCGGCCGCGGCGTCAAGGGTCAGAAGGCCCGCACCGGCGTCGCCATCAAGGGCTTCGAAGGCGGCCAGATGCCCCTGCATCGCCGTCTGCCGAAGCGCGGCTTCTGGAATCCCTTCTCTGTGGATTACAATGAAGTCAATCTCGGCCGCATTCAGCAGGCCGTCGAAGCGGGCAAGCTCGACGTCACTGCTCCGGTGACGCTCGAATCCCTGATCGCCGCTGGCGTGGTCACAAAGGCCCGTGACGGTATCAAGATTCTGGGCCAGGGCGAGCTGACCGCCAAGCTGACCTTTGAGGTCGCCGCTGCGTCGAAATCGGCGGTTGCGGCCATCGAGAAGGCTGGCGGCGCCGTCAAGCTGCTGGCGGTCGTGGAAGCGGCTCCGAGCGCCTGAAGCGCTGGCGCTTGAGGAAAATTCACGGCGAAACGTCAAAAGGGCGTGATTTTGCCGTGACGAATGATTAACACGGGGCGGCGGACCAACAGTCTCCGCCCCGTTTTTTTACCTTTGTGCCGCGCGGCGTCCGCGCAAGTCTCGTGCGGCGTTCGCGCATCCTGGAGCGACAGACATGGCCTCGGCAGCTGAACAGCTTGCGGCTAACATCAATTTCGCCTCCTTCGGCAAGGCCGAGGAACTCAAGAAGCGGATCTGGTTCACCCTCGGGGCGCTGATCGTCTATCGCCTTGGAACCTATATTCCGCTGCCGGGCATCGACCCCGCCGCCTTCGCCGCCAATTTCCATGGCAAGCAGCAGGGCGTGCTCGAACTGTTCAACATGTTCGCGGGCGGCGCCGTGCAGCGCATGGCCATCTTCGCGCTGAACATCATGCCCTACATTTCGGCCTCGATCATCGTCCAGTTGATGAGCTCGGTCATTCCTTCGCTCGAACAGCTGAAGAAGGAAGGCGAGCAGGGCCGCAAGGTCATGAACCAGTATACCCGCTACCTGACCGTGGTGATCGCTGCGTTCCAGGCCTATGGCATCGCGGTCGGTCTTGAGGGGCAGCCCAATGTCGTCAGCGATCCTGGCTGGTTCTTCCGCATTTCGACCGTTCTGACGCTGATGGGTGGCACCCTGTTCCTGATGTGGCTCGGCGAGCAGATCACTTCGCGCGGCATCGGCAACGGCTCTTCGCTCATCATTTTCGCGGGCATCGTGGCGGCGTTCCCGTCGGCGGTCGCCAATACGCTGGAGCTGTCGCGCCAGGGCGCGATTTCGCCGCTGGTTCTGATGGGCCTGCTCGTGATGTCCTTCGGCGTCATCGCCTTCATCGTCTTCATGGAGCGCGCCCAGCGCCGGCTGCTGATCACCTATCCCAAACGCCAGCAGGGCAATCGGGTCTATGAGGGCCAGACGTCATTCCTGCCGCTGAAGCTGAACACGGCGGGCGTGATTCCGCCGATCTTCGCCTCGTCGCTGCTGCTGCTGCCGACGACGATCGCCAATTTCTCGGAGAACGGCGGCGCAGGCGGCGTGCTGGGCTTCCTGGCCACCTACCTCGGCCATGGCCGTCCGGCCTATATCGCCCTTTATGTGGCGCTGATCGTGTTCTTCGCCTTCTTCTATACGGCGATTGTGTTCGATCCGGTGGAGACGGCGGAAAACCTCAAGAAGCACGGCGGCTTCATTCCGGGCGTGCGCCCGGGCGAGCGCACCGCGCAATTCATCGATCACGTCCTGACCCGCATCACGGTTCTCGGCGCCGCCTATCTGGCGATCATCTGCCTCCTACCCGAAATGCTCATTTCCCAATTTGCGCTTCCGTTCTATTTCGGCGGAACGTCCCTGTTGATCGTCGTGAGCGTCACCATGGACACGGTGGCGCAGATTCACGGCCATCTGCAGGCGCAGCAATATGAGGGCCTGGTCAAAAAGGCCAAACTCAGGGGGAAAAAGAAATGAGGCTGATTCTGCTCGGACCGCCTGGCGCCGGCAAAGGCACGCAATCCGCGCGCCTTGAACAGAAATACGGCATCCCGCAGCTTTCGACCGGCGACATGCTGCGTGCGGCGGTCAAGGCGGGCACCCCGGTCGGCCTCCAAGCCAAGGCGGTGATGGACGCGGGCGGGCTGGTCTCGGATGATATCGTCGTCGGCATCATCGCCGCGCGAATCGAAGAGGCGGATTGCGCCAAGGGCTTCATCCTTGACGGCTTCCCGCGCACCGTGGCGCAGGCCAAGTCGCTGGACGCGATGCTGAAGTCGAAGCACAAGGAGCTCGACGCGGTGATCGAACTGGTCGTGGACGACCAGATCCTGCTGTCGCGCATCGAGGGCCGCGCCCGCGAAACCGTCGCTGCGGGCGGCACGGTCCGCGCGGACGACAATCCGGACGCGTTCAAGAAGCGCCTGGAGCAATATCACCAGCTCACCGCGCCGGTTTCGGATTATTACCGTTCGGTCGGCGAGCTTCGCACGGTCGACGGCATGGCCGCCATCGACGCCGTGACCGCCGAGATCGATTCGGTTCTCGGGAAATAATCTTCGGCGAAGGTTGACGCCGAGGCGCGCCCGTTCTAAGGGAACGCTTTCCAAACACGCTCCGGCTTGCAAAGGGCTGGAGCGTGGTTTTTTGCATAGCCCGCATGGGCCGGCCTCCACCGGACGCGGGACCACCCAGGCCTCATGGCCCGATATGGAGAATGAAGAATGGCTCGTATAGCCGGCGTCAATATTCCGACCAACAAGCGCGTCGTCATCGCGCTGCAATACATCCACGGCATCGGCGCCAAGAAGGCCGAAGAGATTTGCGAAAAGGTCAGCATTCCGGCCGAACGCCGCGTCAACCAGCTGACCGACGCCGAAGTGCTTCAGATCCGCGAAACGATCGACCGCGACTATCTCGTGGAAGGCGACCTGCGCCGCGAAGTCGCGATGAACATCAAGCGCCTGATGGACCTGGGTTGCTATCGCGGTCTGCGTCATCGTCGCCAGCTGCCGGTTCGCGGCCAGCGCACGCACACCAACGCCCGCACCCGCAAGGGCAAGGCGAAGCCGATCGCCGGCAAGAAGAAGTAAGAAACTTTCGGGTCAGCGCTTTGCCCGGTTCGCTTCGCGAGCCGGGCGTTTGCCGCATCCCGCCCGACTTCCCATTCGCTCTGGTCCGGCTTTGGCCGGCGCAAGCGAGATCATAGGGCCAGATTGGCCCGCCAACCCGAGCGCCTGGCATTACGGGCGCGCCAGAAGGACTGAAATATGGCCAAGGACAACACCCGCGTTCGCCGCAGGGAACGCAAGAACATCGCCTCCGGCGTCGCGCACGTGCATTCGTCGTTCAACAACACGATGATCACGATCGCCGACGCCCAGGGCAACACCATTTCCTGGTCCTCCGCGGGCACCATGGGCTTCAAGGGCTCGCGCAAGTCCACGCCTTACGCTGCGCAGATGGCCGCTGAAGACGCCGCCCGCAAGGCTGCGGAACACGGCATGCGCACCGTCGAAGTCGAGGTTTCCGGCCCTGGTTCGGGTCGTGAATCGGCGCTTCGCGCCCTTCAGGCGGCGGGCTTCACCGTCACCTCGATCCGCGACGTGACCCCGATTCCGCACAACGGCTGCCGTCCGCGCAAGCGCCGCCGCGTGTGATTTTACCTGAAATGCCGCGCGCGGCTTCGACGGAAGCCGCGCGCGTTTTCCTGTTATGCGGCGCTGGCGCCAGGGTCGACGGACCGATATGCCCAGCCGCCGAAGGAAGAGGTCGAAAATGATTCAGAAGAATTGGCAGGAACTGATCAAGCCGAACAAGCTGCATGTCATCCCCGGCGAAGACCCCAAGCGGGTCGCGACCGTGGTGGCGGAGCCGCTTGAGCGTGGCTTCGGCCTGACGCTCGGCAACGCCCTGCGCCGCATTCTGCTGTCGTCGCTGCAAGGCGCCGCCATCACCTCCGTCCATATCGACGGCGTGCTGCACGAGTTTTCCTCGATCCCCGGCGTGCGCGAGGACATCACCGACATCGTCCTCAACATCAAGGACGTCGCTATCAAGATGCATGGCGACGGCCCGAAGCGCATGACCTTGAAGAAACAGGGTCCGGGCGTGGTCTATGCCGGCGATATCGGCGTGACCGGTGACATCGCGGTCCTGAACCCGACGCTGGCGCTCTGCACCCTCGACGAGGGCGCGGAAATCCGCATGGAATTCACGGTCAACACCGGCAAGGGCTATGTCCCGGCGGACCGCAACCGCGCCGAAGACGCTCCGATCGGCCTGATCCCGGTCGATTCGATCTATTCGCCGGTCAAGAAGGTCTCCTACCGGATCGAGCCGACCCGCGAGGGCCAGGTGCTCGATTACGACAAGCTGACCCTGCAGGTCGAGACCAACGGCTCGCTGACGCCGGAAGACGCCGTGGCCTTCGCCGCGCGCATCCTCCAGGACCAGCTCAATGTCTTCGTCAATTTCGAAGAGCCCAAGCGCGAAGAGCATACGCCGTCGATCCCCGAACTGGCGTTCAACCCGGCGCTGCTCAAGAAGGTCGACGAGCTGGAGTTGTCCGTCCGTTCGGCGAACTGCCTGAAGAACGACAACATCGTCTATATCGGCGATCTCATCCAGAAGACCGAAGCCGAAATGCTGCGCACGCCGAATTTCGGCCGCAAGTCCTTGAACGAAATCAAGGAAGTGCTGGCGCAGATGGGCCTGCATCTCGGCATGGAAGTCACCGGCTGGCCGCCGGAAAACATCGACGAACTCGCGAAGCGGTTCGAAGAGCATTATTGATTTTCTCCCGGCCCGAAAGGACCGGGCTCAACGCCCAAAAAGGGCAAAGCACTGAACGGCCGTACCGTGGCGCGGCGGCCGTAACCAATATGGAGAGCCAAAATGTATCACGGTCGTTCCAAGCGGCGTTTCAACCGCACAGCCGAGCATCGCAAGGCGATGTTCGCCAATATGTCCCAGGCGCTCATCAAGCATGAGCAGATCGTCACGACCCTGCCCAAGGCCAAGGATCTGCGTCCGGTGGTCGAGAAGCTGGTGACGCTCGGCAAGCGCGGCGACCTGCACGCCCGCCGCCAGGCCATCGCCCAGATCAAGGACGTCGTGCTCGTCAAAAAGCTGTTCGACGTGCTCGCGCCCCGCTACAAGGAGCGCAACGGCGGCTATACCCGCGTCCTGAAGGCCGGCTTTCGTTATGGCGACAACGCCGCCATGGCGGTGATCGAATTCGTCGATCGCGACGTCACCGCCAAGGGCAAGGACTCCGGTCCGGTAGAGGTCGCCGAAGCGGCTGAATAAGGCGCGCGATCATTCCTCTCGAAGGGCGGCCCTCTGGCCGCCCTTTTTCATTGCCGGTCCCGCGCCTATATTCCCGCCAAGGAACATCGGGGAATCGCATGGCGCAGAAACGATCGCACTTGGTCCACGCCCTTTTGGCGTCTCTTGGATTTGGCGTAGGCCTCTCCTTCGCCTTTGCGGCGCCGACGCAGGCGCAAGATGCGCGCGTCGTTCCGCAATCGAAGGCCCAGGTGACGCTCAGCTTCGCGCCGGTGGTGAAGAAGGCCGCGCCTGCGGTGGTCAATGTCTATGCGCAGCGGGTGGAAAAATTGCCGGCGCGCAATCCCCTGTTCGACGACCCGGTCTTTCAGCGCTTTTTCGGGGGCGGCCAGCGGCCCGGCGGTCCGGCGGCGCGTTCGCTAGGCTCGGGTGTTATCGTCGATCCCACGGGCCTTGTCGTGACCAATAATCACGTGATCGACAACATGACCGACGTCAAGGTCGCGCTGCTGGACCGGCGCGAGTTGCCGGCTGAGGTGCTGCTGCGCGACCCGCGCAGCGATCTCGCCATCCTGCGCATCAAGGGCGGCGGCGAGGCCTTCCCGGTTTTGGAGATGGGCGATTCCGACGCCATCGAGGTTGGCGACCTCGCGCTCGCCATCGGCGATCCCTTTGGCGTCGGCCAGACCGTGACGCAGGGTATTGTCTCGGCCGTGGCGCGCACCGAGATCGGCATTGCGGATTACGGTTTCTTCATCCAGACCGACGCCGCGATCAATCCGGGCAATTCCGGCGGCGCGTTGGTGGATATGGAAGGGCGGCTGATCGGGATCAATTCGGCGATCTTTTCGCAATCGGGCGGCTCGGTCGGGATCGGCTTCGCGATCCCGGTCAATATGGTGAAAAGCGTGGTCGCGGCGGCCAAGGCGGGCGGCAAGGAGGTGCGGCGACCCTGGCTCGGCGCGAATCTGCAGAGCCTTTCGCGCGATCTGGCAGATTCGCTCGGCCTCGATCGTCCCAATGGCGCGCTGGTGGCGGAAGTGGACCCGCGCGGTCCGGCGGCGGAGGGCGGTCTGAAGCGCGGCGACGTCATCATCGCCGTGGATGGCAAGGAGGTCACGGACGCCGGCGGCGTCGGCTACCGCCTCGGCGCGAAGCCGACGGGCGGCGTCGCATCCCTGTCCATCCGCCGCGATGGCAAGCAGGCCGTGGTGCCGCTCAAATTGACCGCCGCGCCCGAGCGCCCGCCGCGCGACCTGGTGAAGATCGAGGGCGCCTCGCCTCTGGCCGGCGCCAGCGTGGTCAATCTTTCGCCCGCGACGATCGAGGAATTCTCGATCGCCAACGGGCAGGAAGGGGTCGCGGTGATCAGCGTCGAGGAGAACACCGCCGCCGCCATGGTCGGCTTCCAGAAGGGCGATATCGTCCTGACGCTCAATGGCGAAAAGATCCAGACCACGCGCGATCTGGCGCGCGTCACCGGCCAGCGTCCCTATGTGTGGAAGCTCACGATCAATCGCGGCGGGCAGGTCATCACCAGCGTGATCGGGGGCTGAGGCGTCGGGCGGCTCGGCGGTGCGTGGACACGCGCGGGTCTGTTCGGCAATGGATGCCGGACGGCGGGCCAGTTTGGAATCTTGCCGCCACGGGAAATGCCGATCGTTGCGCTGGGCGGACAAGAAGATCGCCTTTCGCGACGCGGCAGCGCAGGCTACGTTCGCCCATCTGAACGCCATTGGCTCCGGTTCCGCTGCGCTCGCCCCGGCCAGCGTGTTCCGACTCGAACTGGTGCGCGATCCCTGGCAGATCAAGGGTCATATCTTCGTCGCTTCGGCCTGTCCGTTGTTGGAGAGGACCGGCGAATTGTTGCCGAGCAGGCGCCTGGCCAGAATGCGTTGAGGCCTTATACCGTTTCTCCTTGGCCGCGACTCATCGCGGTCAAGGAATCTTTCGCGCAAGCCGAAAGAGCGTCGGAAGACGCCCGTCTTGCGACCGGCTATTGGGCGCAGTCGCGCCTAACCAAGCCTCGCAGGTTCTCACCTGTGAGGCTTGGTATTAGAATGCCAGACTTTTTTTGAGGACCGCTCAATGCGCAAGGCGTTCCAGAGAATCCTGACTTTTCACTGGCTCACGACCTTTTTGCTGATGGGCGTGTTTTCCTTTCTCGGCGCGTTGGCCTCGGTCAATATTTTCGTGATGCTGGACGCGAATGTCCGCTTCCTCTCGGCCCATGGCGCGATGGCGGTGATGGAAGGCGCGCTGACCCAACTCGGCCAGCTGCTGGCGTCCGGCCTTTTTGCGCTCGCCATGTATCTGGGCTTCAAGGCCTGCGAGCGCGTGCTGGTGGAGAAAATCCTCGAAAAATGATCAGGCGGGCCGGCGCAGGTCGAACAGGGCGCCGATGGTCGCGTAATCGCCGGGATAGCCGCAACGCAGGAGCGGCTGGGCGGCGACGAGATCGAACTTGCCGTCGTGGAGAAAGGCGGGGTCGATATGGACGCCGACCACCTGGCTGACGGTATCAAACATCAGTCCTCGCCGTGCATGCGCTGGAGCAGGGTCTGGACGCCGAGGTTGTCGCCCGTCGACATAGCGCAGATGCGCGAAAGCGCCACATAGCTCAGGCCGGTTTCCCGCGTCCAGACATTGAACGCTTCCTGCGCCGCCGCCAGATCGCGTTTCGACGTCGCCTGTTCCGATATTTCGACGCCGGACTCGCGCAAGGCGGCCAGCACGTCGCGGGTGAGGATGAAGGCGTCCCAGCCGATGAATCGCAAAAAATACTGGCCGGTCATGCCGCCGAGCCGCGCGCCGTTTTTTGCGAGAAAGGCGAGCAGGCCGATCTCGTCCCCTGCGGGCCAGTCGGCGAGCAGGCGCCCGAAGGAGCCGCGCTCCGCCTCCACGCGGCAGACAAAGGCGGCGTTGTGGCGGACGGCGGCGATCTTTGCGCGATGGCGGACGACGCGCGTATCGCTCGCCAGCCGCTCCCAGAATTCATCCGGCTCGAAGGCGAGCCGTTGCGGCTGGAAGCCCAGAAACGCCTCTTCGAAGCCAGGCCATTTCTGGTCGATCACCCGCCAGACGAAGCCGGCACAGAAAATTCGTCGGGTCATGCCGGCGAGGATGCGGTCGTCGGGCGTCCCCGCCAGATCGGCGTTGGAGACGAGCGCCGGCAGCAATTCGGCCAGCGCGCCCGCGCCGCCCTTGCGTTGTTCGGCGCGCGCGCGAATGGCGGCGAAGCCCGTGGCCATGTTCACGCCCGCGCTTTGACGCTCTTGGCGGTCTGGCCGAACAGGACCTTTTTCGCCTCCTCCGTCATTGGCGCGGTCGGGCGGATCTTCTCGCCGATCTCATAGGCCTTCACGACCGCCGGACGGGCGCGGATGGCGTTGAACCAACGGCGCAGGTGCGGAAAATCATCGAGATTCTGCTGCTGGTTTTTCCACGGGACGATCCAGGGATAGCTGGCCATGTCGGCGATGGAAAAAGCGCCGGCGACGAAGCCGCCCGAATGCTCGGTCGTGGCGAGCTGGCGGTCGAGCACGCCATAGAGCCGGTTGGTCTCGTTTACATAGCGGTCGATGGCGTAGGGAATTTTCTCCGGCGCATAGGATACGAAATGGTGATTCTGCCCGGCCATCGGGCCGAGTCCGCCTATTTGCCAGAACAGCCATTGCAGCGCGGCATATTTTTCGCGGATGGCGGAAGGCAGGAACTTGCCGGTCTTTTCGGCCAGATATTCGAGAATGGCGCCGGATTCGAAAATTGAAATCGGGGCGCCGCCGTCGGCGGGAGCGTGGTCGATGATCGCTGGCATACGGTTGTTTGGCGCGATTTTCAGGAAATCGGGCTTGAACTGGTCGCCGGCGCCAATGTCGATCGGTCGGATCTCATAGGGCAGACCGGCTTCTTCGAGGAAAATCGTGATCTTGTGGCCATTGGGCGTGGGCCAGTAAAATAGTTCGATCATGGTCGCGTTTCCCGATCTTTGCGTTTAGCTTGGCCATCAACATAGTGTCGGAACGTCCCCGCGGGGTTTGCAATGCCGAAAATCTTCCGCGCCATTGGCGCAATGACGGGCACGTCCATGGACGGGATCGATCTGGCCTTTCTGGAGACTGACGGCCGCCAGATGCTGAAATTCGGGCCCGCTGCTTCCTATCCCTTTTCCGACGCCGACCGCGCCTTGCTGCGCGGCGCCGTTGACGCCGCCAAATATCTCGTCAAGCGCGACGACCGGCCGGGGGTGCTGGCCGAGGCTGAAGCGCTGATCACCAAGCGCCATATCGAGGCGATCCGCGATTTTCTGACGCGGGAGAGCATCGACCCGGCGGCGGTGGACGTCATCGGCTTTCATGGCCAGACCGTGCTGCACCGTCCCGACCGGGGCCTGACCGTGCAACTCGGCGATGGCGCCTTTCTCGCCCGCACCGTGGGCATCGACGTCGCCTATGACCTGCGCGCGGCGGATATGGCGGGGGGCGGGCAGGGCGCGCCGCTGGTACCGGTCTTTCATCGCGCTCTGGCGGAGGCCTCTGGCGCCATCCTGCCGCTGCTGTTCGTCAATATCGGCGGGGTCGCCAACATCACTTATGTCGCGCCGGACGCGGACCCGATCGCCTGCGACGCCGGGCCGGGCAACGCCCTGCTCGACGATCTGATGCTGGCGCGCACGGGCGCTGCGATGGATGCGGACGGCGCCTGCGCGCTTTCCGGCAAGGTGGACGAGGCCGCTCTCGCGGCTTTGACCTCTCATTGCTATTTCTCACAAAAGCCGCCGAAGTCTCTGGACCGGAATGCTTTTTCTCCTGAGGCGGTTTCGGGTCTGGCGACGGCTGACGCCGCGGCGACGCTTGCAGCCTTCACGGCGTGCGGGATCCTCGCCCATCTGCGCTTCCTGCCCGGGGCGCCGCGCATGATCGTCCTGTGCGGCGGCGGCGCCAGGAATCCGGCGATCGTCCAGGCGCTTGCCGAACGCGCGCCCTGTCCGGTCCGGCGCGCGGAGGATTTCGGCTGGGATTCGCAAGCCATCGAGGCGCAGGCCTTCGCTTTCCTCGGCGTGCGCTCGGTCAAGGGCCTGCCGCTGACCTTCCCGACCACGACCGGCGTCAGCGAGCCGATGACCGGCGGCGCGCTGGCCTGGGCTGGCTGACAGCGATTCGTCTCAGCGCTGGCTGGGCAAGGCGAGGACGTCGAGGACCTTGAGGCATTCAGCTTCCTTGCCCTGCGCCTCGAACTGCCGCGCCTCATCGAGCGCCTTCGCGGCCTTGGCCCGCGCCACGCCCTTGGCGGCGGCGATCGAGTCGGGGGTCGGCTGGTGGTGCGTGGTCGCGAAATCCGATTCTTTCATATCCAGCGGAATATCGCCGCCGGTGTCGAGCACGGCTTGCAGGCGCGCGATTTCGCTATGGCACGTCCTGCTCTGGGCGACGGCGGGCGCGGCCAGGATCACGGCGACGGCCGAGGCGAGGGTGAGGATCTTGTGTGTGACGGCGCGGGTCATGATGCGCTCCTTTCCGGGAACGGTCGAAAGGCCGGGATAAAGTGTCAAGGTTCAAGCATTCTGGCAAATCCGGACAGGTTCAGCCCTCGCTCGCATAAAGCCGCTGCATTTCGGCAATGTCGTCCATTGAGGGCAGGCCGGCCTCATTGCCGAGATGCTGGATCTTGAAGGCCGAGGCCGCGCGGGCGAAATCGAAATGCTCCGCCCAGCGCGCGCTGCGGTTTCGCATGTAGGACGCCAGATAGGCGCCGTGAAACACATCGCCGGCGCCGGAGGTGTCGATCACCTTATCCGACGGCACGGACAGGGCGGGCATGCGCGAAATAAGCCCGTCCTCGTCGCTCCACAGCAGGCCGCGCTCGCCCTCGGTCACCGCGGCGATCTTGACGCCGCGCGCGGCGAGATAGGCTAGCGTTTCCAGCGCGGTGAGCTTCAATTGCGCGCAAAAGGCCTCCGCCACCACGGCAATGTCGATGGAATGCAGCACTTCCTCGGTATTGGCGCGCACGGCGCCGCCGTCGAGCGAGGTCAGGAGACCCTTCTCCCGGAACGCCTTCGCATAATATAGCGCGGCGTCGGCCTGGTGGCCGTCAAGATGCAGCGCCTCGTAGCTCGACACGTCGAGCTTCATGAACGGGCGCAGATGATGAGAGTCGCGCGCGCGCAGGATGGCGCGCTTGCCGCCGCTCGGCAACACGAAGGAAAGCGACGAGCGCGCGACTTTGCGCGGATAGATCGAGACGCCGTATTTATGCGCCATTTCCCAGAACATCTGCCCGAGCCAGTCGTCGGCCATGGTGGTGAGCAGGTCGGGCTGCAGGCCGAGCCGCGCGCAGGCGAAGGCGGCGGTCACCGCATTGCCGCCAAAGGAAACCGCGAAATCCTTCGCGACGGATTTCTCGTCGCCCGAGGGCATGACGTCGGCGATCATCGTCATGTCGATATAGGAATGTCCGACAAAAAGGGCGGTCACGGCGGTCTCGTCTGGCGGTGAATGTCGGGCCGATTAATTCACAAAATCCTTTATCTGTCTTTGAATATTGTCACGCCTGCGCTCCCGCAAGCCCGGCCTTGCGACGCGGGACTTGAACCTTGCTCCGCCGCGCGCGATGTCATCGACGAAACTTCAATCGCGGACAGACACCCATGACCAAGACCGATCCCGCCCTCGTCTCCCTCGTCTCGCAGGCTGGCGAGCGCGCCGCAGAAACGCCCGTCTCGTCGCTGTTCATCGGGCGCTGGTCGTCGCGCGCCATGACCGGCGAGCGGATTCCCGACGAGGCGCTGTTCGCTTTGTTCGAGGCGGCGCGCTTTGCGCCCTCCTACATGAATTCGCAGCCCTGGCGCTTTGCTTTCGCCCGGCGCGGCGAGCCGGATTTCGAGAAATTGCTCGCCAGCCTGAACGAGTCCAATCAGGTGTGGGCCAAGGATGCCTCGGCGCTGGTGCTGATCGCCAGCAAGGCCGCCTTCACGCCGCCTGGCAAGAGCGAGGAAGCGATCAATCCGGCGTCATCCTTCGACTCCGGCGCCGCCTGGGCGAGCCTGGCCTTGCAGGCGAGGCTGCTGGGCTGGACCACCCGCGCCATGGCCGGGTTCGACAAGGACAAGGCGCGAATCGCGGCGAAAGCGCCGCAGAGCCTGAAACTGGAGGCGATGATCGCCATTGGCCGGCGCGGCGATCCGTCCAGCTTGCCGGCGGACCGACAGCCGATGGAAAAGCCGAACGCGCGCAAGGCGATCGCGGAAATCGTCTTTGCGGGCGCCTTTCCCGGCGATTGCTGAGGGCGGGCGCGGGCCGCCGAAATCCGGTATAGGATCGGCGCGAGGGAGCCGTGGATGACCTATAGCGTCAAGGAAATATTCAAGACCCTGCAGGGGGAGGGCGGGCAGGCCGGGCGCGCCGCGGTGTTTTGCCGCTTCGCCGGCTGCAATCTATGGAGCGGCCGCGAGGAAGACCGCGCCGAGGCCGCCTGCACGTTTTGCGACACCGATTTCGTCGGCGTCGATGGCGAAGGCGGCGGCAAATTCGCCGCGGCGGAGGATCTCGCCCGTCGCCTCGCCGAGGTCTGGGGCGAGGGCGGGGACGAGCGCTGCGTCGTCTTCACCGGCGGCGAACCCTTGTTGCAGCTCGATTCCGCGCTGATCGACGCCGCCCACGCCCAGGGCTTTTTCATCGCGGTCGAAAGCAATGGGACTATCGCGCCACCGCCTGGGATCGACTGGCTGTGCGTCAGCCCCAAGGCGGGCGCTCCGCTTCGGACGACTTATGGGCAGGAATTGAAACTGGTCTTTCCGCAGCCGGGCCTGACGCCGGAAGAATTCGAGGCGCTGGAGTTCGAACGGCTGTTCCTGCAACCCATGGACGGTCCCGACCGCGAGCGCAATACGCAGCAGGCGATCGCATTTTGCCTGGCGCATCCGCGCTGGCGGCTAAGCCTCCAGACCCACAAGATGATCGGGATTCCATAGGCGGATTTTCGCGAGCCAATTCAAGGCTGTTGCAAAAAGACAATGGTTGTGGAAAAAAGGCGCCGTCAGGCTGGAGCTGCGCCGGGATTTGATTTGAATCGGAGCAAGCTCCGCGCAAGATGCTAGCCTGACGATCCTGTAAGCGCCGCCATGCTGGCATGATGGCGCAGGATGCGAATCGCCGCCAAGCGCGATTCGCTCCGGAGGCGGAGGCAAATGCAGTGAAGCATCGGAACTGGGTGCGTTTTCTGGGGCTTTCCGTCGCCTCCGCAGCGTCGCTTTGCCTTGGCGCCTTCCTCTCCTATCAGGCCGCGATGCAGGCTGAATCAGCGGAATCGCCGGCATCCGGCGCGACTGCGCTGTTCGGCGCGGCCGGGGCCGAAAGCGCCGCGGTTGAGACGCCCGTGGTTTCCGACCAGACCGCCACCGTCAAGCCTGCTCCGGTCAAGACCGCCGAAGCTCCCGCTCCCGCGCCGGAGAATCCCCGCCCGGTGGTGCTGGCGAGCCTCCAGCCGGACAGCCTGCCGATCTTTTCCTCTTCCAGCGCCTTTTCTGGCGGCTTGGCCGGGCCGTCGTCGCTGCGTTCGGACGACGCGCCGTCGGCCTCGCCGTCGCCTGCTCAGGAATCGGCGCTGCCCGAAAGCGACCTCACCGCGCCGGCCGATCCGCAGCCCCTTCCCACCGCGCCGGCCCAGCCGCCCGAAGGCCAGGCTCTGTTCCATGGCAAGCCGGCCCCGCTGCCGCCGGTCCGTCCGGCCTCGCTCAAGGCTCCCACGACGATCGCCGCCCTGATCGAGGCCTCGCCCGTCGCCATACCCGCCCCTCCGGCTGGGCCGCAGCCTGTCATTGGTCCTTCGCCCGTGATTTCCGCCGCGCCCCCGGCGCCGGCCGCCGCTGTGTCCCCGGCCGCTTCCGCCCCCGCTTCGGCGGCCAAGGCCACTCCGCCCGCCGCTTCAATGGCCGCCGCCGCCTCGCCGGGTTCTTTCCCGGGCGTCGCCAACGCCCTGGCTGCTGTGACAGCCTCGATCGGCGGCGCGAACGCCGCGGTCACGCCGGGCCAGCCGTCGGCGGAAGTCCTGCCTGACGACAACGCCCAGGGCGGCTTCAAGAAGGGCTCGCCCGCCTATGTCCGCATCTTCAAGAAGGAAGGCGTGCTCGAGCTCTGGCTGAAGCGCGGCGACAATTACGCGCTCTACAAGTCCTATCCGGTCTGCAAATGGTCCGGCCAGCTTGGCCCCAAGACCCGCCAGGCGGATTACCAGTCGCCCGAGGGCTTCTATTCGGTCTCCGCCCGCCAGCTCAATCCCAACTCGCACTATCATCTCGCTTTCGACATCGGCTATCCCAACGCCTATGATCGCCGTCAGGGTTCGACCGGCAGCGCCGTCATGGTCCATGGCGATTGCAAGTCGGTCGGCTGTTTCGCCATGACAAATAACGGCATCGACGAGATCTATGGCATTGTCGAAGCGGCCCTGCGCAATGGCCAGCATGAGGTGCCGGTTCATATTTTCCCCTTCCGCATGACGGAAGAGGCGATCGCGCGCGAAAGCTCTCCGAAGCAGTTCATGGCCTTCCTCACGCCGGCGAACGCGCCGCCGCAAAGGGATTGGTCGGGCTTCTGGCGCAATCTGAAGGAAGGCTACGACATGTTCCAGCGCAGCCACGTTCCGCCGGTCGCCTATGCCTGCGGCGACCGCTATGATTTCGGCGCCGGCGCGAGCTCCTGCTCGCGCATCGCCGGCTGGTAAGTCGTCCGGCTGCTGAAATCGCATTCTCCCATCTGGCGGGCGCCACGCCGCCTCGATATGATCCCGTCGCCCGCGCTTCAATCCGATGCGCGGGCAATATTTTCGGTAAAGGAAGGCATCATGGCTATCGTCGGCATGTGGAAACTGTCGCTGGAAACGCCGTTCGGCGTACAGACTCCCTCTTTGCGGATCAACGCCGATGGCACCGGCGGATTGATCTCGCCGATCGGCGAGGCGCCTCTGAACGAGCTGGTGGTCAACGACGACACCGCGGAATTCAGCGCGAGCGTTCCGACCCCGATGGGCAATTTCGCCATTGGCTTCAGCGTCAAGGCCAGCGGCGACGCGCTAGCGGGGACCTTCACATCGCCGCTCGGCGCCACCGATTTCACCGGCGTGCGCGAGGCCTGAGCCTCGTCCCTGCTCGCCTCAGCCTCTAGGGGCGGCGTCGACTTCGTTGACGAAGGCGGCGATCCGCTCCAGGGTCGGCGAATCCAGCAGCAGCGGCGCGTGGCCCTGGCCCGGCACGACATGGGTCTGGCAAAGCGGATTGCGCGCCGCCATTTGCGCATGGACCTCAGGCGTCAGGAGGTCCGAATTCTCCCCGCGCAACGCAAGAATGGGCGCCTTGAGGGCGCAGAACTGCGGCCAGAAGTCCGGCAGCGGCGCCTCCGGGTCGAATGATTCCATGGTGCGCGCCAGTTGCGGATCATAGGACAGGCGCAGCCGCTCCGGCGTGATGTTCAGCGAATTTTCCGCATAGAACCGCCATTGCTCGTCGGGCACGTCGGGAAATCGTGGGCCCATGACGCGCCTGTAATGCTCCACCGCCTCGTCGAGGTCGCGCAGCAAGGGCAGGCGTCCGATGTAATTCTTGATATTGGCGAGACCGGCCGGGTTGAGCTGCGGGCCGACGTCATTGAGGATCAGGCCCTTGACGAGGTCCGGACGGACGCCGCCAAGCGTCAGGGCGTGCAGCCCGCCGCGCGACAGGCCGATGAAGATGGCGGAGTTGATTCCCAACGCGTCGATGACGGTCAGAATGTCCGTGAATTCGATCGGGAAGGAATAATGGGTCCAGTCGGGGTCCCAGTCCGAACCGCCGCGCCCGCGATAATCAATGCCGACGATCCGCCTGTGCGTGCGCGTGCTCAGAAAAAGCGCCAGCACGACGAAATCACGCGCGGGACGCGTCAGGCCCGGCAGGCAGATCACCGGAACGGCGCCGCTCTCCGCGCCGAAGTCCAGGGCGTGCAAGTTCAGCCCGTCGGCGGATTTGAAAAAATGGCTTTGCAGCTTCTCGCTCACGCGAGCCCCTCCCGCATTTCACGTGACGCGGGCTTCGCCGGGGCGTCGCCGCGTCAGTCGCGCTGTTTCAGGAGCCGGCCTTTTTCGCGGTTCCAGTCGCGCTGTTTTTCTGTTTCGCGCTTGTCGTGCAATTGCTTGCCCTTGCCGAGAGCGATCTCGACCTTGGCGCGGCCTTGTGCGTTGAAATATAGCTTAAGCGGCACGATCGTCATGCCCTCTCTTTGTACGCCCTGCGAAAGTTTCGCGATTTCGCGCTGCTTGAGCAGGAGTTTGCGGAGGCGCTTTGGTTCGTGGTTGAAGCGGTTGCCGGCGAGATATTCGGGAATATTGGCGTTCACGAGCCAGATTTCGCCGTGCTTGTCGACGCTGGCGTAGGATTCGGCAATGGTCGAACTGCCGGTCCGCAAGCTTTTCACCTCCGTCCCGGTCAGCGCGATGCCAGCTTCGAAAACCTCGCCAATTTCGTAATTGTAACGAGCCTTGCGATTGTCGGCGACGATCTTGAAATTCTTTGCTGGTTTTTCCGCCACTTTTCGCCGGGAAGTCCCGCTCCGTCTCGCCTGCGGCGGCGCAAGGCGCCGCCGTGGGAAGGTTCAGCCCGCCAGGACGCCGGCATGGACCATGGCCGCGCGGATCGCCGCGCGGGTCTTGTCTGTCGAGCTGACCAGCGGCAGGCGCACTTCCTCGCGCGCGCGGCCGAGCAGGCTGAGGCCCGATTTCGCGCCGGTGACGCCGGCTTCGAGGAAGGTCGCGGCGTGCAGGGGCGTCAGGCTGTCCTGAATGGCGAGCGCCCTGACGTAGTCGCCGTCGGCGGCGGCCTCCCACAGTTGCGCGCAGGGACGCGGCGCGATATTGGCCACCACCGAAATGCAGCCGACCGCGCCGGCGGCAAAACAGGCGAGAGCCGTCATGTCGTCGCCCGAGAACTGCAGGAACCCTGGCCCCATGGCCTGACGCTGCATTGAAATGCGCGCGATATTGCCGGTGGCGTCCTTGACCCCGGCGATATTGCGCAATTCGTCAGCGCAGCGCTTCATGGTGTCGACCGACATGTCGATCACCGAGCGCGGCGGGATATTGTAGATGACGATCGGAATGCCGATGGCTTCGTCGATCGCCTTGAAATGCTGAAACAGGCCCTCCTGATTGGGCTTGTTGTAATAGGGCGTCACCACCAGAACGGCGTCGGCGCCCGCCTTTTCGGCGTGGACCGCAAGTTCGACCGCCTCGCGCGTGTTGTTGGAGCCGGCGCCGGCGATGACCGGGACGCGGCCCTTCGCCTCCGCAATGGCGATCTCGACCACGCGCTTGTGCTCGGCATGGGACAGCGTCGGGCTTTCGCCCGTCGTCCCAACCGGGACCAATCCGTGAATGCCGCTCTCGATCTGCCAATCGATCAAGGCGCGAAAAGCGGCCTCGTCCACTGCGCCCTCCTTGAAGGGGGTCACCAGCGCCGTCATCCAGCCATGCAGTCGCGTACTTGTCGCCATCGCCTCTTTCCGTCCTGCTTCTCGCCGCAAGGGCGCCGCTTTTGGCAGGTTATGTGCCTGCGCCACTCATAGCGGCTGATTGCGGCGACGGAAAGGGGTGCGTGGCTTCCGTCGCGTCGAATGCTGATTTCCTCCCGGCGCGGTTTGGTTAACCCGTCGTTAATTCCCCGGGCGCAGGCTGAAACCTTGCGTGGCGGAGCAACAGGATATTGCGATGAGGATTTTGCGTATGGACCGAAGGCTGACCGGCGCCGCCTTGGCGACCGCCTTCTGCCTGTTCATACCTGCCCAGCATCAGATCGCGCGCCGAATCCATATCCCGGCCGATCCTGTCCCTCCGGCGCCGTCGCACGCCCCCTTCGCCAACCCGCAATCTTCCGCCATGCCGTCGCCGTCCGAAACTGCGGAGCAAGGCGATGGCGCGTGGAGCGCGCCCGATCCTTCCAAATTCGGCGGCGCCTCGCCGGACAGCGAAGCGCGCGCGGCGCAGGCCGCCGCGCTGGGCTACGACCTCGCGGGCGCGACCGAGGCGCTCGAAGCCTATTCCGCCGGGCAGGGGCAGGCCGGCGACGCCATTCTCGCGACAAAGGACCCGGTCGTGCGCGCGGCCGTTGAATGGGCCTTCGTGCGGCTTCATCCCGGCGAGGCGGGCCTTGCGCGCGTCGCCGCCTTCATCCGGACCCATGCGGACTGGCCGGTCGCGGGGCTGCGCAAGCGCGCGGACGAACTGGCTGGCGGCGAAGGCGCCAAGCCTGAGCGCGTCGCCGCCTATTTCGCCGAATTTCCCCCCGTCTCGCCTCCCGGCCAGATCGCCTATGCCGAACTGCTGAACGCCGATCCCGCCCGCGCCGCGGAAGCGGCGAAGATCGCGCGCGACGTCTGGCGCGACAGCGACCTGACGCCGGCTCAGGAAAAGCGTCTGCTCAAGACCTTTTCCGGCGCGCTTTCCGCCGCCGATCATATCTATCGCGCCGACCGGCTGATGCTGCGCGAGCAGTCCTCGTCCGCCGCGCGCGCCGCAGCCCTGGCGGGCAAGGACGCCCTGGCGCTCTACCGCGCCCAGGCCGATCTCGCCAATGACGCCAGCTGGGCCAAGGTTTCGGGACGCGTGCCGGCGAGCCTGCGCGACGATCCGGCTCTGCTCTATCTGCGGATCCACAGCGAGCGCCACGCCGAACATATCGAGGAGGCGGCGAAACTCATGCTCGCCGCGCCGCGCGAGCAGTCGAAACTGGCAAGCCCCGACGACTGGTGGACGGAACGCCGCCTGATCGCGCGCAAATTGCTCGACGCAGGCGACGCCCAGCGCGCCTATCGCCTTTGCGCCGAACATGCGGCGGTCTCGACCGAGGCGCAGATCGAGGCCGAGTTCCATTCCGGCTGGATCGCGCTGCGGTTCCTGAACGATCCTGCGCTGGCCGCGCCCCATTTCGACAAGCTGGCGCAGATCGCGCGCAAGCCGCATTCGGTCAGCCGCGCCGCCTATTGGCAGGGACGCACAGCGGAGGCGCGAGGACTTGACGCGAAGCCCTTTTACGCCCGCGCCGCCAATGAGACAGAGACGTTCTATGGCCAGCTCGCCCGCGCCAAGCTGGGCGACGAACCCGTGGTGCTGCGTCCGGCGGCGGCGCCCGCGGAAGGCGACGCCCGCGCCGATTCCGTGCGCGCCGTCGAACTGCTGTTCGCGCTCGGCCAGAAGGACGCCGCACGCCAGCTTGCGCTGGAAAGCGCCGCCGTCCTGGCCGCGCCCGAGCAGATGGCCGCGCTGTCGCGCCTGATCGAGACGAACAGCGACGCCAATACCGCCCTGATCGCGGGCAAGGCGGCCCTGCATCGCGGCATGGCGATCGACAGCCTGGCTTTTCCGCTCAATGGCGTGCCGCAATATTCCGAACTCGCCAATTCGGCCAGCCGCCCTGTGGTGCTGGCGATCGCCCGGCAGGAGAGCGCCTTCAACGCCACGGCGAAATCCGGCGCGGGCGCCTTCGGGCTGATGCAGATGATCGAGCCGACCGCGCGCAAGGCGGCGAAGAGCGCCGGCGTGGCCTTTGATCAGGCGCGGTTGAAAACTGACGCCGCATTCAACGCCCAGCTCGGCGCTTTTCATCTCGGGCAATTGCTCGGCGAATATCGCGGCTCTCATGTCCTCGCCTTCGCCGCCTATAACGCGGGCGGCGGCAATGTAGGCGACTGGATCAAGGCCTATGGCGACCCGCGCAATCCGCTCGTCGATCCAATCGACTGGATCGAGCGCATCCCCTTCACCGAAACGCGCAATTACGTGCAGCGGATCGTCGAAAACCTGCACATCTACCGCGCCCGGCTGAGCGATCCCGCGCCGAACCTTTTCGCTGTCGATCTGCGGCAGAAGGTCGCCGCAAAAGATTGATTGGGGGTCAGCCCGCGCGAAGCTCCGCGGCGAGTCGCGCGAAAACGGAATCGAACATCTCTGGCGTCAGCACGCCGGTATTGGTGTTGTAGCGCGAGCAATGATAGCTGTCGCACAGGGTGAGGCCCCGGGCGTTCAGGCGATGGACCGCGCCATGGGCGAAGGGAAAAGCCTTCGCCTTCTCCCCGAACAGTCTCAGCGCGCTGTCATGGGCGATGCGCCCCAGGCAGAGGATGAAGCGCAGCTTCGGCATCGCTGCGATTTCCCGAACCAGAAAATCGCGACAGGCGGAAATCTCCTGCGGCGTCGGCTTGTTCTGCGGCGGCACGCAGCGCACGGCGTTCGAGATCCGGCAATTGTTTAGATGCAAACTATCGTCTGCGCTTTCGCAATAATTTCCCGAGGCGAAACCGTGCCGGATCAGGGTCGGATAGAGCAGGTCGCCCGCCCAGTCGCCCGTAAAAGGCCGCCCTGTGCGATTGGCGCCATGCAACCCCGGCGCGAGTCCCAGAATCAGAACGGAAGAGTCCAGCGCGCCGAAGGCGGGCACGGGAGCGTTATGCGCCCCCGGCAAAGCCTGGCGGTTTTCCGCCCGAAACTCCGCGAGGCGGGGGCACAAGCCGCAATTCGACGCGGGTTCAGCAAAAGAAAGAGGCGCTTCCGGTTTCATCGGCGCGCCTCTTGCTGGATTTGCGGCTTTTTTTGAGCCCGCACAGTCATGCTTCGCGGGTCATTCGTCGTCCGAAACCGTCTCATGCGGCATCGCGGTCGTCGGCGTGACGGGACGGCGCTCCTGGAAGCGCTGGAGGCGTTCGGTGCGGTCGGCGGGATCGCGGCCGATCTTGTTGACGAGATGGACCAGATCGACGAATTCGTCCGCCTGGCGGCGCAGTTCGTCGGCGACCATCGGCGGCTGGGTCGTAATGGTCGAAAGCACCGAGACGCGCACACCCTTGCGCTGGACAGCCTCGACCAGCGAACGGAAGTCGCCGTCGCCGGAGAACAGCACCATATGGTCGATGTGGTCGGCCATCTCCATGGCGTCCACGGCGAGCTCGATGTCCATGTTGCCCTTGACCTTGCGGCGGCCGAGCGCGTCCACGAATTCCTTGGCGGGCTTGGTGACGACCGCATAGCCATTGTAATCGAGCCAGTCGATCAGCGGGCGGATCGAGGAGTACTCCTGATCCTCAACCAGGGCCGTGTAATAAAACGCACGCAGCAGGCGACCCTTGGACTGAAACTCTTTCAAGAGGCGCTTGTAGTCAATGTCGAAGCCGAGTGATTTCGCGGTCGCGTAAAGATTTGCTCCGTCAATGAATAAAGCGATGCGTTCCTGATCTGCCATTATGTTTTTCCATTTCCGGTTGTGCTAAAGCTGCGCACAAATCGCAAGTGTTAAGATTTGGATTCGATTTACTCCAAAACCGGCCAAAAGCAAGTTTAAGAATCATGAACATTTGGACAGGCGCGCGTTAACGATCCTGTCCTGATCTGGCGAGATGGCTGTGTCGTAGATATACGAGCGCCACGACCGCCTGGATCGCCCTATTTTCGGGGTTTGCCCGGTTGCGCCCTCGATCGGCTGGATTTCCATCAGGATTGGACCGCGTGCATTCGTATTTCGGAACGCGAGGCGGCTATCGGGAGAATATTTTTCAATCCGTCATAATTGCTATCCTCTTAAAAGCCAATTGGGACATTTTGACGGAAAAGGCTTGACCCGTCGCCAAAAGTGCGAAACTTGCCCCGACGGGTATTTTTATGTAATACATTTTGAAATTCCCGATCATCCGATGTTTTGAGGAGCTGGCCGAATGGCGCGCGTCACAGTTGAAGATTGCATCGACAAGGTCGATAACCGTTTCGATCTCGTCCTGCTGGCCAGCCATCGCGCTCGGATGATTTCGTCCGGCTCGCAGATCACTGTCGCGCGCGACAATGACAAGAACCCCGTCGTCGCCCTGCGCGAGATTGCGGATACCACGATCGCGCCTGATGACCTGAAGGAAGATTTCATCCACTCGCTGCAAAAGCATGTCGAGGTCGACGAGCCCGAGGCGGAAGTCGTGCCGAGCCTCGTGACGCCCGCCAGCGACGCGACCGGCGATGTCCAGTTCGACCGCATGACCGAGGAAGACCTGCTGCGTGGTCTCGAAGGCCTGGTGCCTCCGGCCGAGACCGACGACGATTCGGAATAGCAGCCGCTCGCGTCGCGCAAGGCGGCGATGACGGCGGA
This sequence comes from Rhodoblastus sp. 17X3, assembly GCF_030056575.1. Taxonomy (GTDB): domain Bacteria; phylum Pseudomonadota; class Alphaproteobacteria; order Rhizobiales; family Beijerinckiaceae; genus Rhodoblastus. The sequence goes on from NZ_JASHHX010000002.1 coordinate 31,861, forward strand.
CAGCGCCTCCCGCGGATCATTTGCGGGGGGCTTTTTCTTGCGCGCTTGCGCGCGCATTTGACCTGATTCATCTCCCAAATCGCTTGCTCAACTCCGCCACGGCGTCGATAGTAGCAAGGCGGAATTTGTGGGAACGGTGGGCCGCAGGGAATGTCTTCAGCATGATGCGGCAGTACGAACTCGTCGATCGCGTTCGAAAATATAATCCGCAGACCGACGAGGATCTCCTTAACCGAGCCTATGTCTACGCCATGCGCGCCCATGGCCAGCAGAAGCGCGCCTCGGGCGATCCCTATTTCACGCATCCGCTCGAAGTCGCGGCCATCCTGACCGAGATGAAGCTCGACGACGCGACCATCGTCGCCGCCGTGCTGCATGACACGATCGAAGACACTGGCGCGACCAGGGCCGACATCGACACTTTGTTCGGGCCGGAGATTGGCCGGCTTGTCGATGGCCTCACCAAGCTGAAGAAGCTCGATCTCGTCTCGAAGCGGGCCGCGCAGGCGGAGAATTTCCGCAAGCTGCTGCTGGCCATCGCCGAAGACGTGCGCGTGCTGCTGGTCAAGCTCGCCGACCGCCTGCACAACATGCGCACGCTGCACTATGTGTCGCCGGAAAAACGCGCCCGCATTGCCGAGGAGACGCTGGACATCTATGCCCCGCTCGCCGGGCGCATGGGCATGCAGAACCTGCGCGACGAGCTGGAGAATCTCTCGTTCAAATATCTGATGCCCGAAGCCTTCGCGATGGTTTCGACTCGTCTGGAGGATCTGCGCGAGAAGAACCACGAGCTGATCAAGACCATCGAGAACGAACTGACCGAGGAGCTGGCGCGGCGGGACATCAAGGCCGACGTGCGCGGGCGGCAGAAGCAGCCCTATTCGGTCTGGAGCAAGATGGAGCGCAAGTCGCTCGCCTTCGAGCAATTGTCCGACATTTTCGGTTTCCGCGTCGTCGTCGATAACACAGACGACTGCTATCGCGTGATCGGCGTCGTCCATCGGAAATGGCCGATGGTGCCGGGGCGGTTCAAGGATTACGTCTCGACGCCCAAGCAGAACGACTACCGTTCGATTCACACCACCGTGGTCGGGCCGGGTCGCCAGCGCGTCGAGCTTCAGGTGCGCACCCATGAGATGCACGACATCGCGCGCCACGGCATCGCCGCCCACGCCCTGTACAAGGATGGCCGCGACGCGCCCGCGCCCGTGCTTTCGCATGAGAGCAACGCCTATCAATGGCTCAAGCGCACCATCGACATGCTCTCGGAAGGGTCGAGTCCGGAAGAATTCCTGGAGCACACGCGGCTGGAGCTGTTCCATGACCAGGTGTTCTGCTTCACGCCCAAGGGGCGCCTGATCGCGCTGCCGCGCGGCGCGACGCCGATCGATTTCGCCTATGCGGTCCATACCAGCGTCGGCAATTCCGCCGTCGGCGCCAAGATCAACGGCCGCCTCGCGCCGCTGCTGGCGCCGCTCGACAATGGCGACGAGGTCGAGATCGTGCGCGCCGAGGGGCAGACGCCGCCCGCCGCGTGGGAATCCATCGCTGTGACCGGCAAGGCCCGCGCCGCGATCCGCCGCGCCACCCGCGACGCGGTGCGCGCGCAATATGCGGGTTTGGGCCGCCAGATCGTGCTGCGCGCCTTCGAGCGCGCGGGCAAGAAATTCTCCGACGACAAATTGCGTCCGTCCCTGCCGCGCCTCGCGCGTTCGACGATCGACGACGTGCTGGCGGCGGTGGGGCGCGGCGAGATGTTTTCCGGCGATGTGGTCAAGGCCGTCTATCCGGAATTCAAGGAAGAGCGCAAGGCGCAGGCGCCCGACCGCACCGATCCGGGCTGGTTCCGCATGCAGAAGGCCTCAGGGGTGCAGTTCAAGGCGCCCGGCGCCAGCAGCGACGCCCAGGCCGTGCCGATCCGGGGGCTACATGGCGACCTGCCGGTGGCTTTCGCGCCCAATGGCGCCGTGCCCGGCGACCGTATCGTCGGCATCATGACGCCGGGGCAGGGCATCACCGTCTATCCGATTCAGTCGCCCGCGCTCGCCGCCTTCGACGATCAGCCCGAGCGCTGGCTCGACGTGCGCTGGGACGTCGAGGACGCGCAGTCCCTGTTTCCGGCGCGGATCATGGTCGCGGCGATCAATGAGCCGGGCAGCCTCGGCGCCGTGGCGAGCCTGATCGGCGAGCAGGGCGGCAATATCGACGACGTGACCTTCAACAAGAAATCGCCAGACTTCCGCGAAATGATCTTCGACATTCAGGTCTTCGACCTGAAACACCTCAACGATATTCTCTCGCGCCTGCGCGTCCTGCCGATGATCAACAGCGTCGAGCGCGTCATTGGTTAAGAGTCTTCTCTGTGAGCCTTCCGACTCGTCGGAAGGCAGGGCGCCCGGCGACATCAGTCGCCGCCGCGCCGGTCGGCGCGGACAGCGCCGGTCATTTTCATGATCGGCGCAATGAGATAATTCCTGAGCCGTTGCCATGAAAGGCCCAGCGATGAGTTTTGCGAAAAAAATCCGCCTCGGCGTCAATATCGATCACGTCGCCACCTTGCGCAACGCGCGCGGCGGCTTCGCGCCCGATCCGCTGCGCGCAGCGCAGATGGCGCTCGCCGCCGGCGCCGACGGCATAACCGCGCATTTGCGGGAGGATCGCCGCCACATCGTGGACGAGGACATGCGCCGCCTCAAGGCGTCCATCAATGCGCCGCTGAATTTCGAAATGGCCGCGACCGAGCAGATGCTCGATATCGCATTGAAAATCCGCCCGCACGCCAGCTGCCTCGTGCCGGAAAAGCGCACCGAGCGCACCACAGAAGGCGGTCTTGATGTGGTGAACGGGCGCGAAAGGCTCGCGCCCTTCGTCGACGAGCTTCTGCGCGCCGGCATTCGGGTCTCCCTGTTCATCGAGCCTTCGTTCGAGGCGCTGGCCGCCGCGCGCGCCCTGAAGGCGCCGGTGGTCGAACTGCATACGGGCGCCTGGTGCAACGCCCTGGCGCTGGGCGAGACGGATAAGGCGGAAGCCGAATTCGAGCGCCTGCGCGCGGCGGCGGAGGAGGCGGAGCGGCTGGGGATCGAATGCCACGCCGGCCACGGCCTCGACTTCGACACGGCGCGGCTGATCTCCGCCTTCCCGCAGATCGTGGAGCTGAACATCGGTCATTTCCTGATCGGCGAGGCGGTCTTCGTCGGCCTCGATTCCGCGGTGAAGGAGATGATCGCCGCCGTCGCCCAGGGACGGGCAGGGGCGGCCGGGGCATGATCATCGGTCTCGGCCTCGACCTTTGCGACATCCGGCGCATCGAACATATGCTCGAGAAACATGGCGAGCGCTTTCCGCGACGCTGCTTCACGCCCGTCGAGCGCGCCAAGGCCGACGGCCGCAAGGCGCGGGCGGCGACCTACGCCAAGCGTTTCGCCGCAAAGGAGGCCTGCGCCAAGGCGCTCGGTTGCGGGATCGGGCAGGGGGTGTCGTGGCGGGACATGGGCGTGGTCAATGATCCGTTCGGACGGCCGTCGCTTGAGTTGACCGGCGGCGCGGCGGAGCGGCTCGCCCGGCTCACGCCGGAGGGCTTCGCGGCGCGCGTCCATCTGACCATGACCGACGAATATCCGCTGGCCCAGGCGCAGGTGATGATCGAGGCGGTTCCCAAAACATTTCCCGAGCCGCGCCTCCAGCCGTGAGCCTGGCGCCATTTTGCGCGGCGGACGGACAGAAAGCGGACAAAAATTCGCCCGGAATGGGCGCGACAGCCTTGCGTCGGGGCGCGAAAACGCCGACAACCGGCGCCCGGAACTGGAAAAAAGACATGAGCGAATCCATGAGCGACACCTCGCCGCGCGCCGCCAAGAAAGCCGAACAGGGCGGCAAGTCCGAGGGAGGACTCGGCGAAACGATCATTGTGATCCTTCAGGCGCTGGCGATCGCTCTCGTGGTCCGCACCTTCCTGTTCCAGCCCTTCAATATTCCGTCGGGCTCCATGATCCCGACGCTGGAGATCGGCGACTATCTCTTCGTCTCCAAATATAGCTACGGCTATTCGCGCTATTCCTTCCCCTTCGGCCTGCCGCCGTTCCAGGGCCGCATCCTCGGCTCCGCGCCCAAGCGCGGCGACGTCGTGGTGTTCAAGCTGCCGCGCGACAATGAGACCGATTACATCAAGCGCGTGATCGGCCTGCCCGGGGACAAGATCGAGATGAAAAAAGGCCGCCTCTACATCAACGACCAGATCGTCGAGCGCGAGCCCATCGAGAAGGCGCAGACCGAGGATCTTTACGGCCATTTCGGCCCGGTGCCGACCTATAAGGAAACCCTGCCGGGCGGCGTCACCCACACGATCATCGAGATCCAGGGCGATGACGGCTTCAACGACAACGCCGGGCCCTTCATCGTGCCGCAGGGCCATTATTTCATGATGGGCGACAACCGCGACAATTCCACCGATTCCCGCGTGCCGCAGGATCAGGGCGGCGTCGGCTATGTGCCCTATGTCAATGTCGAGGGCCGCGCGGAGATGATCTTCTTCTCGGTCGGCGGCGGCGCGGCGGCCTGGGAGTTCTGGCGCTGGCCCTGGACCCTGCGCTTGAACCGCATGTTCCACACGGTTCGATGAGCGTCGCTGGCGACGCCGCGGCGGAGTTCGGCGATCTCGCCGCGTTGCAGGAGCGCGTGGGCTATCGATTCGCCGATTCGTCGCTGCTGTCGCGCGCGCTGACTCATGTCAGCGCCTTGCCCGCGACGCAGGCGCTGCGTCGCGTCGATTCCTATCAGCGGCTTGAGTTTCTCGGCGACCGCGTGCTTGGCCTCGCCGTATCCGACATGCTCTGCGAACAGTTTCCGGGCGCGGAGGAGGGCGAGCTTTCGCGCCGCCTCGCCGATCTGGTCCGCAAGGAGACCTGCGCCGACGTCGCGCGCGAATGGGGCGTGGGCGAGGTCCTGCGGCTCGGCGAGGGCGAGGCCCAGACCGGCGGCGCCAAGAAATCCGCCATTCTCGGCGACGTCTGCGAGAGCATTCTCGGCGCGATCTTCCTCGATGGCGGCTTCGCGGCGGCGCAGGCGACGATCCGCCGCTTCTTTCACGCGAAAATGCTCAATCCGGTGCGGCCGCTGCGCGATCCGAAAACCGCCTTGCAGGAATGGGCGCAGGCGCGCGGCCTGCCGCCGCCGTCCTATCGGCAATCGGGGCGGACGGGCCCGGATCACGCGCCCGTTTTCATCATGGAAGTTGTCATCAACGGCTATGAGCCGACAGCCGCCAGGGGCAGTTCGAAACGCTTCGCCGAACAGGCCTGCGCACAGAGCTTCCTGACCCGCGAGGGCGTCTGGGAGGAGGGGGAATGACTGAGGAGACGAAGGCGCCGCGTTGCGGCTTTTGCGCCCTGATCGGCGCGCCCAACGCCGGCAAGTCGACGCTGCTCAACCAGCTCGTCGGCGCGAAGGTTTCGATCGTGTCGCGCAAGGTCCAGACCACCCGCACGCTTGTGCGCGGCATCGCGCTGGAAGGCGACGCGCAGATCATTTTCGTCGATACGCCCGGCATTTTCGCGCCCAAGCGACGGCTCGACCGCGCCATGGTCACCTCGGCCTGGGGCGGGGCGGGCGACGCCGACGTGGTTTGCCTGCTGATCGATGCGCGCAAGGGCTTGGACGAGGAGGTCGAGTCCATCCTCGAAAAGCTGCCGCAATTGCGCGCGCCGAAGATCCTCGTGCTCAACAAGATCGACACGATCGAGCATGAAAAGCTGCTCGGCCTCGCCGCCAGGCTGAACGAGCGGATTCAGTTCGCCGACACCTTCATGATCTCGGCGCTCAAAGGCCATGGCTGCGCGAAATTCCGCGAGAAGCTCGCGGAATATATGCAGCCCGGTCCGTGGCTCTATCCCGAGGACCAGATTTCCGACGCGCCCATACGCGCGCTGGCCGCCGAGATCACCCGCGAAAAGCTGTTCGAGCGGCTGCACGATGAGCTGCCCTACCAGTCCACGGTCGAGACCGAATTGTGGAAGGACCAGCCCGACGGCTCGGCGCGCGTGGAGCAGACGATCTATGTCACCCGCGAGGGGCAGAAGAAGATCGTGATCGGCGAAGGCGGCAAGACGATCAAGAGCATCGGCTCGGCGGCGCGCAAGGAAATCATGGAAGCGGCGGAACAGAAGGTCCATCTGTTCCTGTTCGTGAAAGTACGCGAGAATTGGGGCGACGACCCGGAGCGCTATCGCGAAATGGGCCTGGAATTTCCCAGGAAATAAGGGGGCTGCGGCCATGGAATGGTCGGAGCGCGGCCTGATCCTCGGCCTGAAGAAACACGGCGAGACCAGCGTCATTCTTGAGCTGATGACGCGCGGCCACGGCCGCCATCTCGGCGTGGTGCGCGGCGGCCGCTCCAAGTCGATGCAGCCGGTGCTTCAGCCGGGCAATGAGGTCGAGGCGGTCTGGCGGGCGCGGCTGGAGGAACATCTCGGCCTCTATGCGGTCGAGCCCGCCGCCTTGCGCACCGAACTGCTGCTGTCGAGCGCGCAGGGCCTGCATGGCGTCGGTCTGCTCGGCGCGCTGCTGCGGCTGTTGCCGGAGCGCGATCCGCATCCGGGCCTGTATGAGCGGGCGCAGGTCCTGCTGTCGCAACTCACCACGCCATTGGCGCCCGCGCTATTCGTCCATTTCGAACTGGCGCTGCTCGCCGAACTCGGCTTCGGCCTCGACCTCGACCAATGCGCGGCGACGGGAGCGCGGGAAGATCTGGTCTATGTCTCGCCCAAATCCGCCCGCGCGGTGAGTCGCGACGCGGGCGCGCCCTGGGCGACGAAATTGCTGCCGCTGCCGGCATTCCTGCGCGAAGCGCCGGGCTCCCCGGTCACGCGGGAGAACGTCTGCGACGGTTTCCGTCTCACCGAATTTTTCCTCGCCCGCGATGTCTATCTGCCGCGCGGCCTCAAGCCGCCGGAAGCGCGGGCGGCTTTTATCGCGAGCTTTTGAACAATTCGGGTCGAATTCTTGCGGTGATGAAGCGCACAGACTCGACGATAGAGCCGCGCTTTATTTGGCCCTGAGATATAGATTCTTGAGCGTTGTCCCGGGAACGGTCCTCTCCTCGGTTGTGAAGAGGTCTTTCTTTGCCTTCACCAAATCCGAGAGCTTCTTGTAGCCGTAAACGCGGGAATCAAAGTCGGGTTGGAGCTTCGTCAGGTAGCTGCCGAATCTGCCCAAATTCGCCCAGCCGCTGTCGTCGGATGATTGTTCCAATGCGTCCAATACGAATTTCTTGGGGAATTTCGGAGCGGGAGCGGTTGTTGGGGCTGGTTTTGTCGGCGCAGGCGCGTCCGAACAGGCGCTCGCAGCAGTGCTCTCATTCTCCGCAAAGCCGGGGCGCAGCAATTCGGTGAAAATGAACTTGTGGCAGGCGTTTCGAAAAGCGTCCGGCGTCTTTTGTTCTCCGAAACCCAGCACCGTCAGCCCTTCCTCTCTAATCCGAGTTGCGAGTCCGGTGAAGTCACTGTCGCTGGTGACAAGACAGAACCCGTCAAATTTCCGGGTATAGAGCAGGTCCATTGCGTCGATGATGAGCGTGCTGTCCGTCGCATTCTTTCCTGTCGTGTAGGCGAATTGCTGCACGGGTTTGATGGCGTATTTCTGGAGGACGTTTTTCCACTTCCCGCTCGTGGACGCGGTGAAGTCCCCGTAGATTCGTTTCACCGTCGCTTCGCCGGACCGCGCCACTTCCGCCAGGATTCCTTCAATGGCCAATGCCTGGGCGTTATCGGCGTCAATCAGCACCGCCAGACGGGAGATCGGTTCATCGGATCCATTTTTGGCCAGAGGCCTCGATGACGCCATCGTCGGTGCAATCCATTTGGTTGGGAATGGAGCAAAAAACAAATTCTGCGATCGCTGGCATTTCAAATCAAAAGCCGTTGCGAAATTCTGAGTCTCCGGCGGTCAATTTTTCTCTTGCGCAAATGTGGTTACTTTCGTTCCGGCCGATCTTCCTGGCCGCCGCGTGACAACCTTTCGGCTGACAGGGGCAAAAACGAAAAAACCGCGCCGAAGCGCGGTTCATTCACCATCTTTGGAAAAAGGCTGGCCTTGGGGCCAGCTCTATTCACGCGGCGGCGTCAGCCTTCACTGGCAGACGTGGCGGACTTCCTTGTGCGAGATGCCGTAGCCTTCGTCGGCTTCGACCTCGCGGTCTTCGCAGTGGCGAACATTTGCGGCGACTGCGTCCGCCTGGATGGATGCGGCCTCGACCGCCCGCGCGCCGCCTTCCGCCATCACCTGCCCGACGGGCGAGAGATAAGCAATGGCGGAGAAAGCGAAAAGGCCCAGCAGAAACAACAATGGCATCAAGCGATTCGACGTTTTCATGACTGCCTCAGTCATCGATCCCGACGCAAACGCCTCGGGCAAGACATATGCCTTGCCGCGATCAAGCATTCAGACGCCGGGAATTGAACAGTTCAGGGGGATAAAGGTTCCGCATGTGCGAAATGTCCATCGCGTTCTAGACCCGCCGACCGCGCCAGACTAGTGCGGAAAGGACACATATTTCGTTAAAATCGAGAAGCGTACAAATAGCGAACTTGAACGGGGCGCCCGGCTGATCTATGGCTGGCCCATGGCCAAACCGCATGTGCCGCCGCCCGGCGAGAACAATCAGCCGATCAATCTGCGCGACGCGCTGGAAGAGCGCTATCTCGCCTATGCCTTGTCGACCATCATGGGCCGCGCCCTGCCGGACGCGCGCGACGGGCTGAAGCCGGTGCACCGCCGCATTCTCTATGGCATGCACATCCTGCGGCTCGATCCCGGCGCGCCGTTCAAAAAATGCGCGAAGATCGTCGGCGACGTAATGGGCTCCTTCCATCCGCATGGCGATCAGGCGATCTATGACGCGCTCGTGCGGCTGGCGCAGGATTTCGCGTCGCGCTACCCGCTGGTCGACGGCCAGGGCAATTTCGGCAATATCGACGGCGACGGCGCCGCCGCCTATCGTTACACCGAAGCGCGCATGACCGATGTCGCCCGGGCCTTGCTCGAAGGCATCGACGAAGACGCCATCGACTTCCGCGAGAATTATTCGGGCGACCAGAAGGAGCCGGTGGTCCTGCCCTCGGCCTTCCCGAACCTGCTCGCCAATGGCAGCCAGGGCATCGCGGTCGGCATGGCGACCTCGATCCCGCCCCATAATGTGGCGGAGCTTTGCGACGCCGCGCTCTATCTCATCGCCAATCCGAAAGCCGACGCCGCCCAGCTTATCACTTTCGTGCCGGGGCCGGACTTCCCGACCGGCGGCGTCATCGTCGATTCGCGCGAGACCATCGCCGAGACCTATCGCACCGGGCGCGGCTCGTTCCGCATTCGCGCGCGCTGGGCGAAGGAAGAGGGCGCGCGCGGCGTCTGGAACGTTGTGGTGACGGAAATTCCGTATGGCGTGCAGAAATCGCGGCTGATTGAGAAGCTGGCGGAACTGGTCAACGAGAAGAAATTGCCGCTGCTCGCCGATGTCCGCGACGAATCGGCCGAGGACGTGCGCATCGTGCTCGAACCCCGCGCGCGAAATGTCGATCCGAGCGTCATGATGGAAAGCCTTTTCCGCATGAGCGAGCTGGAAACGCGCTTCGCCATGAACATGAACGTTCTGGTCGATGGCGTCGTTCCGCGCGTGCTCTCGCTGCCCGAGGCGCTGCGGCAATGGCTCGACCATCGCCGCAATGTGCTGGTCCGCCGCGCGCAGTTCCGGCTGGGCGAGATCGAGCGCCGGCTCGAAGTCCTGGCCGGCATGCTCATCGCCTTCCTCAATCTCGACGAGGTGATCCGCATCATCCGCGAGGAGGAAGAGCCCAAGGACGTGCTGAAGGCGCAATTCGCGCTTACCGAAAACCAGGCCAATTATATTCTCGACACCCGCCTGCGCGCGCTGCGCCGCCTGGAAGAGATGAAGCTGCGCGACGAGCACGCCGAGTTGACGAAGGAAAAGGCCGATCTCGAGGATCTCGTCGGCGGCGAAGCCCGACAATGGAAGACGATCACCGCGCAGATTCGCGAGATCAAGAAGAAATGGGGCCCGCTGACCGCGATCGGCAAGCGCCGCACCAGTTTTGAGGCGCCGCCCGCCAGCGCGGAGAATTTCGACCTCGCCGACGTGCTGGTCGAGCGCGAGCCGGTCACCATCGTCGTCAGCCACAAGGGCTGGATCCGCGCGCTGAAAGGTCAGGTCGCGGACCTGTCAAATGTGCAATTCAAGGGCGACGATTCGCTGCGGCTGTCCTTTTTCGCGGAAACGACCTCGAAAATTCTCGTCCTGTCCACGGACGGCAAGGTCTTCACGCTTGAGGCGTCCAAACTGCCCGGCGGCCGCGGGGCGGGCGAGCCGATGCGCCTGCTCGCCGACATCGGCGACAATGAGGATGTCGCCGCCGTCTTCGTCTATCGTCCCGGGCTGAAAATGATCGTCGCGACGACGGACGGACGCGGATTTTTGGCCGCGCAGGACGATATGGTCGGCAATACGCGCAAGGGCAAGATGCTGCTCGGCGTGGATGGGGCGGCCAAGGCGCGCTTTGTCGTCCCGGCCGAGGGCGACCATGTCGCCGTCATTGGCGAGAACCGCAAATTGCTGTGCTTCCCTCTATCCGAACTGCCGGAAATGACCCGGGGCAAGGGCGTGCGCCTGCAACGCTACAAGGACGGCGGCCTCTCGGACCTCAGGACTTTTGCGCTCAGCGAGGGCCTGAGCTGGATCGATCCGGCGGGCCGCGTCTTCAATGTCGCGGCGGACGCCTTGACCGAATGGATCGGGCACCGCGCCGACGCCGGCCGCCTGCCGCCCAAGGGCTTTCCGAAGGCGAACAAGTTTTCCTGAACGATCAGGCTGAGGCGCGCGGTCGGGCCGCGAGCGCGATGCTTCGGCGCAGCACGTCGAGCGTCTTCAGCAGGCGCGGCGCGGGCGCGGCGCCGCTGGTGAAGACGAAATCGAAGGCGGCGTCGCGGATCTCGTGGGAGGGGAAGCGCTCCGACAGCACATGGTCGGCGCGCCGCGCAATGGCGGGGGCGGGGTCGATCCAGCGCACGGGCCAGGGCGCCAGCCGTTTGAACGAGTCCAGCAGCAGCGGATAATGGGTGCAGGCGAGCACTACGGAATCGGTGCGGCGTCCGTCATGCTCGACAAAACAGGGCGTGATCTCGGCCGCAATATCCGCGTCGGCGACGCTCTCGCCCTGCATATAGACTTCGGCGAGGCCGGCGAGTTTTTGGGAGCCGACCAGCGTGACTTCGCAATGGCCGGCGAATTTCTCGATCAGGTCGCGGGTATAGTCGCGCGCCACCGTGCCAGGCGTGGCGAGAACCGAGATCAGCCGAGAATGCGATCCTTCCGCCGCAGGCTTGATCGCTGGCACGGTCCCGACGAAAGGCATCTCCGGCCAGCCCGTGCGCAGATGCGGCAAAACCAGTGTCGAGGCGGTGTTGCAGGCGATCACGACGCAATCCGGCGCATGGTCCGCGATGAGCCGCTCCATGGCCGCCAGCACCAGCGCCGTGACCTCGTCCTCGCCTTTCGGCCCATAGGGAAAGCCGAGATCGTCGGCGGCATAGACGTAATCGGCGTCGGGACGCTGAGCCGCCAGCGCGCGAAACACCGTCAGCCCGCCGAGGCCGGAATCGAATACGAGGATTTTGGGGCTGCGGTTCATTATCTTGCGCACGCGCCGAATAGCTTTGTCAGGAGTCAGGGGAACGCTTTTAACGTGAAGAAAGGCTTAACGCCACCGGCGGGCCGGGGCGGCTGTGCTAAACTCCGTTGAAATAGGGCGAGGATTGGGGAAGCAGATGCCGACAAACAAGGGATTCGTTCTCGCCTCGCGGCCCGGCCCCGGCGCCAAGGCCCGCGTCGAGAATTTCGAGCTGTTCGAGCGTCCGGCGCCCGAGCCGGGACCGGGGCAGGTTCTGGTGCGCCACGAATATCTCTCGCTCGACCCCTATATGCGCGGCCGGATGGACGACGTGAAGTCCTACGCGGCCAGCCAGCCGCTGGGCGAGCCGATGATCGGCGGGACGGTCGGCGAGGTCGTGGGGTCGAAAAACGCTCGCTTCGCCGTTGGCGACAAGGTCGTCGGCATGGGCGGCTGGCAGCTTTACAGCCTCGACGACGGGTCCATGCTGCGCAAGATCGAACCGAAGGACATTCCGATTCAGGCTTGGCTGGGGCCGATGGGCATGCCGGGCGTGACCGCCTGGTATGGCGTCAACAGGATCATCGCGCCCAAGGCCGGCGAAACGCTGGTCGTCTCGGCGGCGACCGGGGCGGTGGGGTCGGCCGTCGGACAACTGGCCAATGCGGCAGGCGCGCGCGCGGTCGGCATCGCGGGCGGTCCGGAAAAATGCGCCTATGCTGTCGACATTCTGGGCTTCGACGCCTGTGTCGATCATCGCGCGGAAAATTTCGACGTGCTGCTGAAGGAAGCCGCGCCGGCGGGCATTGACGGCCTGTTCGAGAATGTCGGCGGCAAATGTTTCGACGCCTGTTCCCGGCGCCTCAACACTTTTGCGCGCATCGCCATTTGCGGACTGATCGCCTCCTATCAGGGCGCGGAGACATCCAGCCTGGGAGATTTGCGCATTGTACTTGTGAAAAGGGCCCGGATCGAAGGCTTTATCGTCTTCGACCACCTGCCGCTGTGGCCGCAGGCGCTGGTCGAACTCGGCGCCCTGATCGTCGCCGGCAGGCTGCATTGGCGCGAAACCGTGGCGGAGGGCGTCGAGGCCGCGCCGGCCGCTTTTCTGGGACTGCTGGAAGGCCGGAATTTCGGCAAGCAACTGGTGAAACTGCGCTGAATCGGGCGCGAAAAGCCATTCGCGGATTGACTTATGCCGCGCCGGCCTCTATCACGCCCCATCTTCGCGCGGCCAAAAGCTGGAGCGAAGGTTCGCACCCGTGACCGTTCCCAACTGGCCAAAGGCCTTCATGGTGAGCCGTCTGTCGGCCCGGAATCTTCCGGGCAGAGGAGGGGGCGTACTTCCCGCGCGGCGGGAGGACGCTTTTCCACGGCGCATTCATTTGCGTTCGCGTGACGCTGTCCTCATGCCGCATTCGAGTTTTGAGGACTTAGATGACCAAGCGTTCAGAAGCCAAGTATAAAATCGACCGCCGTATGGGCCAGAATATCTGGGGCCGCCCCAAGAGCCCGGTCAATCGCCGCGAATACGGCCCCGGCCAGCATGGCCAGCGCCGCAAGGGCAAGCTCTCCGATTTCGGCACCCAGCTCAAGGCCAAGCAGAAGCTCAAGGGCTATTACGGCAATATTTCCGAGAAGCAGTTCCGCAAATATTACGCCGAAGCGATCCGTATGAAGGGCGACTCCTCGGACAACCTGATCGGCCTGCTGGAGCGTCGCCTCGACGCCGTGGTCTATCGCGCCAAGTTCGTGCCGACCGTCTTCGCCGCGCGCCAGTTCGTCAACCATGGCCATGTCAAGGTCAACGGCCGCCGCGTCAACATCGCCTCTTATCTGGTGAAGCCGGGCGATGTGGTCGAAGTCAAGGAAGCCTCGCGCCAGCTCGTGATCGTGCTGGAATCGGTCGGCCTCGCCGAGCGCGACGTGCCGGATTTCTACGAGGTGGATCATTCCAAGATGACCGCCAAGCTGACCCGCGTCCCGCTGCCGAGCGAAGTGCCCTATCCGGTCCAGATGGAGCCGAATCTGGTCATCGAATTCTATTCGCGCTGATTTTTTGTCGCGAAGCTTCAATCTGGAAAGGCCGCCTTCGGGCGGCCTTTTTTCGTTCTGCGGCCAAACGCCGCGGCGGGTTGGGCGATTGATACACGTCAACGACCGAATCCGGTTCCGGCGCGATCTTCCGGGCCTCGGGCGAAGCGAAAGCGCGATGACGTTTGCGCCGCCGGTGGACGCGAAAGAACAAGCCCGAGCGATCCGACCGCTTCGCTCAGGCGTTTCGGGAGGCGATGATGAGCAGATTGGCTGCTTTGTTGTGGATCATGGGCGGCTCCGTGTTGGCGGGAGTCGCGGTCATGGTCGTTCTGATGATTCCCTCGCTGCAATCCGACGCGATGCGCTTGATTCCCCTTGCCGCGATCGTCGGCTACGCCGTGGGCGTTCCGCTGGCCCTGATCGCCGCGAAAGCTATTACGCACAAGGCCGGATGATGGCGACGCCCCTTTCGGAGCGCGGCGGCGTCTGGCGCTGTTTCGCATTCTGAGGCCGCCGCGTCCAGCTCAGCGGCGCGTCGCGGCGTCCGCGATCAAATTGGTCACGGCGCCAGTTTTGAAAAAAGTCCGGCCAGGCGCATCAGGCCTTCTGGCCAGGGACCGTGGCCGCTCTCGGCGTTGATGTGGCCGGCGTCGCCTGCGTCGGCCAGGTCCAACCCCCATAGGCCAGCGAGCCTTTCCGCATAAGAAAAATCCGCGAAAGCATCGCTGCGGCTGGCGACAAGCACGCCGGGCGCTCCCAGCGCCGCTTGCGGCGCTTTTTCCTTGAAGCGCGGGTCGATAAGGCCCGGCGGCAGGGCGGCGGCGGCGGGATCGGGCGGCGCGACCAGAAAGGCGGCGGCAATTTTCTTTGGGCTCGGTGTTTCGGCGATGGCGCTGGCGGCGGCGATCGCGCCTAGGCTATGTCCGACCAGAGCGACGGGGCGACGGGCGGCGTCGATTTCGCGCAGGATGTTTGCGACCCAGTCGTCGCGGTCGGGCTGAAGCCAGTCCCCCTGCTCGACGAGGCGGGCTGTGGAGAGTTTTTGCGCCCAGCGGCTTTGCCAATGATCGGGGCCGGAGCCGCCGAGGCCGGGAATGATGAGAATGTCGAGATCTGAAACGCGCATGGTCCAGATGTAATGAGAGCCGGCGCATTTGGGAAGCGCCGGCTCGATGAATGTGACGGGGAAGCTTTGGAGGCCTCAGCAGCAGCGGAATCCGCCGGTCGCGATGCCGCCGCCGAAGCGCCGGTCCTCGCGATTGCGGAAGAATTCCGTGCGGGTCATCGCGGCCACGCCGGGATGGTTCAGCGTCCAATGCGCCAGATAGGCGTCATAGTCGGGCTGGCCGATCATGAGAGACGCCGTCTGCCGCAATTTGCGGCCGAAGCCCTTAAGCCTTGAGGGACTGCAATCCAGACAGATCATCGCCCACCTCCCGAGTCGTGGCGTTGGGATTCGAATAGGCCTTGCGGATGGTCGCGAAGCCCGCGACGATCATGGCCAGCACCACCGCGACGAAAATGGCGGTGAGGCCGGCGTCGACGTAATCATTGGTGATCACGCGGGCCATTTCCTCCACGTTCTTGGCGGGGGCAAGCACCTTGCCCTGCGCGAGCGCGTCCGAGAATTTCCGGGCGTGGGAGAGGAAGCCGATGGCCGGGTTTTCATCGAACAGCTTCTGCCAGCCCGCCGTCAGCGTGCAGACCAGCAGCCAGAAGGTCGGCAGGATGGTGATCCAGGCGAAGCGCTCGCGCTTCATCTTGAACAGCACGGACGTGCAGAGGATCAGCGCGATCGCGGCCAGCATCTGGTTGGAGATGCCGAACAGCGGCCACAAGGTGTTGATGCCGCCGAGCGGATCGACGACGCCCTGATAGAGGAAATAGCCCCAGCCCGAGACGGCCAGCGCCGTGGCGATCAGATTCGCGCCCCAGTTCTGCGTCCGTGCCATGGCCGGCGCGAAATGGCCGAGCAGGTCCTGGATCATGAAGCGGGCGACGCGGGTGCCGGCGTCGACCGTCGTCAGGATGAACAAAGCCTCGAACAGGATGGCGAAGTGATACCAGAACGCCTTCATGGCGGAGCCGCCCAGGAAGCCCGAGAGGATATGCGCCATGCCGACGGCAAGCGTCGGGGCGCCGCCCGCGCGCGAAAGGATGGTGCTTTCGCCCACTTCCTTCGCCGCCGTCGTCAGCACGTCGGGCGTGATGACGAAGCCCCAGGACGAGATCGTCTGGGCGGCCTGTTCGGCCGTCGTTCCGATCACGCCGGGCGCGGAGTTCATGGCGTAATAGACGCCGGGCTCCAGCACGCTGGCGGCGATCAGGGCCATGAGGCCGACGAAGCTCTCCATGAGCATCGCGCCATAGCCGATGAAGCGCAATTCGCTTTCACGCATCACCATTTTCGGCGTGGTGCCTGACGCTATCAGGGCGTGGAAGCCCGAGACCGCGCCGCAGGCGATGGTGATGAACAGGAAGGGGAACAGCGCGCCCTTGAACACCGGGCCGCTACCGTCGATGAATTTGGTCACGGCCGGCATTTTCAGATCGGGCATGACGATGGCGATGCCGACGGCGAGACCGAGGATGGTGCCGATCTTGAGGAAGGTCGAGAGGTAGTCGCGCGGCGCCAGCAGCAGCCAGACCGGCAACACCGAAGCGACGAAGCCATAGGCGATCAGCATCAGCGCGAGTGCTTCGCCCTTGAAGGTGAACAGCGGGGCGAGCGTCGGGCTTTCTGCGACCGTTTGGCCATAGAGAATTCCGGCAATCAGCAGGACGAAACCGATGATCGACATTTCCGCGATCTGGCCCGGCCGGATGAAACGGCTGTAGACGCCCATGAGCAGCGCGGTCGGCAGGGTCGAGGCGACCGTGAATGTGCCCCAGGGGCTGCCGGCGAGCGCCTTGACCACGACGAGCGCGAGCACGGCGAGCAGGATGATCATGATCGCCAGCACGCCAAATTGCGCGATGAGGCCAGCGGTCTCGCCCATCTCGGTCTTGATCAGGTCGCCCAGCGAACGGCCGTCGCGGCGGGTCGAAATGAACAGGACCACGAAATCCTGCACAGCGCCGGCGAAGACGACGCCAGTGAGCAGCCAGAGCGTGCCGGGCAGATAGCCCATCTGCGCGGCGAGCACGGGCCCGACCAGAGGGCCGGCGCCGGCGATGGCCGCGAAATGATGGCCGAACACCACATATTTGTCGGTCGGGACGTAATCGAGCCCGTCATTGCGGCGCACGGCGGGCGTCGGGCGCGAATCGTCCAGGCGCAGCGCCTGCTCCGCGATGAACTTGCTATAGAAGCGGTAGGCGATCAGATAGACGCAAACCGCCGATGTGACGAGCCACAAGGCGTTGATGGTTTCACCGCGATGGAGGGCGACCGTTCCCAGCGAAAAAGCGCCGATCAGCGCGACGGCCAGCCAGCCGAGCAGCTCAGCGGGACCGCTGGCGCGAGTTTGTGCGTTCATGTCATTCCTCCCTCGCGACCCGCTTCAAGGACGGGCGCTTTTCATTCTTGGCGAACGCATCGAGGCGACGCCAATTTATGGAACTATTATGTAAAACCGCTTTTTTTGTTTCGCAACAATCCGACAGTCTAATAATGGCGCCGGCGCGCGCTGGCCCGATTGGCGCGGCGCGCGCTCGGGTCTATAAGGTCAGAGGCGCGCAGAACGCTCCCGGCGCGGCGACGCCGGACAAGGCTGGGGAGGGGACCATGAAGCTCGTTGTGTTCGACATCGACGGAACGCTCGTCGACAGCCAGAACCTCATCGTCGAGGCTCAAAGCAGGGCTTTTGCCTCTCTCGGTCTTCCGGCGCCTTCGCGCGAGCGTGCGCTTTCAGTCGTCGGCCTGTCGCTGGTCGAGGCTTTCAAAGCGCTGACGAACGGGGAGGGGCCGAGCGACCTGCTCGCTCAAGCCTATAAGGAGGCCTGGCAACAGTTGCGCGCGACCCCGGGCTTTCACGATCCGCTCTATCCCGGCGCACATGATCTGCTGACCGAGCTGGCGGGGCGCGAGGATTGCCTGATCGGCCTCGCTACGGGCAAGTCGCGCGCAGGCGTGAAGAGCCTGTGCGAGCGCCACGGCTGGCATGGCCTGTTCGCTACGATCCAGACCGCCGACGACGCCCCGTCCAAGCCCGCGCCGGACATGTTCCTGCGCGCGCTCGCCGAAACCGGCCTGTCGCCGCGCGACGCCTGCATGATCGGCGACACCACATTCGACATGGCCATGGCCCATTCCGCCGGCGCCCACGCCATCGGCGTCGCCTGGGGCTACCATCGCCATGACAAGCTGACAAAGGCGGGCGCGAAGCAAATCGTCGCGGATTTTCCGGCGCTCCGCGAGGTTCTGGAAGAGTTTGTGCAATGCGTGACGATCTGAGCGCGATCTTCGTCGAGGACGGCGAACGCAATCCGCTGAAATCTGCGCAGAGGGACATGAAGCGCCCGCTGCCGAAGAAATTCTATTCCGAAGTCTCGGTCGTCCCGCAGGGCGAGGGCTTTGGAATCGCGCTGGACGGCAGGCCCGTGCGCACGCCCGGCCGCGCGCCCCTCATCTCGCCCACGCGGGCCTTGGCCGAGGCCGTGGCCGAGGAATGGCGCCGCCAGGGCGCGGAGATCAACCCGGCCGACATGCCGCTCACCCGGATGGTCAATACGGCGATCGACGGCGTGGCCCGCGAAATGACGGCGACGGCGGCGGAGATAGCCAAATTCGCGGGCTCGGACCTCGTCTGCTATCGCGCCAGCGCGCCCGAGGCGCTTGTGGCGGAGCAGGAGGCCGCATGGTCGCCCGTGCTCGGTCATTTCCGCGAGCGGCACGGCGCCCGCTTCGTCTGCGCCGAGGGCGTGATGTTCGTGTCGCAGCCCGCTGAATCCGTTGCAGCGGTTGAGGCGCTGGTCGCGCGCGAAGCGGCGCAGGCCGATGGCGCGCTGCGGTTGACGGCGCTTCACACCATGACCACGCTGACCGGCTCGGTCCTGATCGCTTTGGCCCTGATCGAAGGCGTGATCGGCTTCGACGCCGCCTGGAGCGCGGCTCATGTCGACGAGGACCATCAGGCGAAGTTCTGGGGCGCGGACGAGGAGGCTTCGGCGCGCCGGGCTGGCCGCCTCAAGGAAATGCGCGCGGCCTATGAACTTTATGCCGCATTGTCTGCGTGAGCGCGCGGCGGGCGCAGGCGCGAATTAGCCCAATGGATTTCATCCTTTCGTCACGTTTCGGGTTCCGGCTCCAAAAAAGCCGTGCTAAACCCGGGCAACGTTTTTTGCGGCGCACTCCGCCAAGACCACTCCGCCAAGACCGGGAAGTCTCCATGAAACACATTCTCGAAATCCTCGACGATCGCCGCGAAGGCGCGCGCCTCGGCGGCGGCCAGAAGCGCATCGACGCGCAGCACGCCCGCGGCAAGCTCACCGCCCGGGAACGCATCGAACTGCTGCTCGATCATAATTCGTTCGAAGAATTCGACATGTTCGTGCAGCACCGCTGCGTCGATTTCGGCATGGACCAGGGCGAAAAGATCCCCGGCGATGGCGTCGTCACCGGCTGGGGCACGATCAACGGCCGGATCGTCTATGTCTTCGCCAAGGACTTCACCGTGCTCGGCGGATCGCTGTCCGAGACCCATGCGGCCAAGATCACCAAAATCCAGGACATGGCGCTGCGCAATCGCGCGCCGATCATCGGCCTGTTCGACGCCGGCGGCGCCCGCATCCAGGAAGGCGTCGCGGCGCTGGGCGGCTATGGCGAGGTGTTCCAGCGGAATGTTCTGGCCTCGGGCGTCATTCCGCAGATCTCCGTCATCATGGGTCCCTGCGCCGGCGGCGACGTCTATTCCCCGGCCATGACCGACTTCATCTTCATGGTGAAGGAGACGAGCTACATGTTCGTCACCGGCCCCGACGTCGTGAAGACCGTCACCAATGAGACGGTGACGGCGGAAGAGCTCGGCGGCGCCTCGGTCCACACGACCAAGAGCTCGATCGCCGACAAGGGCTATGACAATGACGTCGAGGCGCTGCTGCAGATGCGCCGCCTGATCGACTTCCTGCCGTCCTCCAATACCGATGAAGTCCCGGAATGGCCGACCTTCGATCAGGACGACCGCTATGACATGTCGCTCAACACCCTGATTCCGGACAATCCCAACAAGCCCTATGACGTCAAGGAACTGATCACGAAAGTGGTCGACGAGGGCGATTTCTTCGAAATCCAGGAAGCCCACGCGAAAAATATCGTCGTCGGCTTCGGCCGCTTCGACGGCCGCAGCGTAGGCATCGTCGCCAACCAGCCGCTGGTTCTGGCCGGGGTGCTCGATTCCGACGCCTCTCGCAAGGCTGCGCGCTTCGTGCGCTTCTGCGACGCCTTCAATATTCCGATCGTCACCTTCGTCGACGTGCCCGGCTTCCTGCCCGGCACCGCGCAGGAATATGGCGGCCTGATCAAGCATGGCGCCAAGCTGCTTTTCGCCTATGGCGAAGCCACCGTTCCGAAGATCACACTGATCACCCGCAAAGCCTTTGGCGGCGCCTATGACGTCATGGCCTCCAAACATCTGCGCGGCGACGTCAATTACGCCTGGCCGACCGCCCAGATCGCGGTGATGGGCGCCAAGGGCGCGGTCGAGATCATCTTCCGCCAGGACATTGGCGATGCGGAGAAGATCGCCGAGCGCACCAAGGAATATGAAGACCGTTTCCTCTCGCCCTTCGTCGCCGCCGAACGCGGCTATATCGACGAGGTGATCCAGCCCTTCGGCACGCGCAAGCGCATCGCCCGCGCCCTCGCCATGCTGCGCCACAAGGAACTGGAAAATCCCTGGAAGAAGCACGACAACATTCCGCTGTAAGAGCGGTTTTCGAAGACACATCGCCTGAAATCACAAAGCCTCCCACCGCAAGTGGGAGGCTTTTTACTTATCTTGCAAGGTTGTTAACGGCCGAGCTGCGTCGCCGTAAGGTAAGTTTAAGCGATTCCAGTTAAAATAAACGATCGTCGCATTGGACGGCCTCCAGTTCAGGCCGCCATATTGCAAAATGGATCGTTCATGCTGGTGTTGCCTTCTTTGCTGAACGGTTGGCGGCGAACGCCGGTATCGGGCATCGAGCGGGAGCTCGACCTCGCGCGCCTCGCCATCCTGATTACGAACCTGCCGCTGCTTTACGGCGTGATCTGCGTCCATATCATTGTAACTGCTTATAGTTTTTCCAGTGTGGCGCCGCGCGCCCTCGTTTATGGTCTGCCACTGGCTTTCATTCTTTTCGCCCTTTTCCGCGCCGTCCATTTCATGCGCTTGCGGCAGTCCATTCCGGTCGACGGGCGTGTCGCGCACGACATGCTGCGCATTGTCCAGTTCATCGCCGTCGGATTCGGCACGCTCGGCACGGCCTGGATGGTCGAGCTTTATCTCTATGGCGACAGCGCGCTGCGCAGCCAGCTCGTCTTTTCCGTGGTCATCACGAACATGATCTGTAGCTACATTCTCGGGCAATTGCCCCGGGTGGCGCTGACGCTTGCCGGGATCTCCATGCCCGGCTTCCTGCTCCTTCTGGTGCTGACGGGCGGCCCGGAAGCGCCGGTCATCGCGATCAATCTCGGCCTCGTCGGCCTTTTCCTGGCCTATATAGTGATGGTTTCCGCGCGCGATTTCGAGCGCATGGTCGCGGCGAAGCTTCATGCCGTCGAACTCGCCGAAGAAAATCGCCTCCTCGCAAATACGGACAGCCTGACCGGGCTGCCCAATCGGCGCGAGTTCTTCGAACGTCTCGAATGCGCGATCCGCGAGGAAGGCGCCAAAGGCGGGCAAGAGATGGGCGGGCAAGAGATGGGCGGGCTGGTCATGGGCGTGATCGACCTCGATGGCTTCAAGCCGATCAACGATCTCTACGGCCATGCGATCGGCGATTGCGTCCTGAGGGAATGTGCCGCGCGGCTGGAAATATTCTCGAGCGGCGCGACGACCATTGCGCGCCTCGGCGGCGACGAATTCGCCATCTTTATGCGCGGCGCCTTCGAGGAGGCCGACGTCCTGCGGTTCGGCGAACAGGTCTGCGCGGCGCTGCGCGCGCCGCTGCGTTTCGCCGACATCCACGCCGGCGTATCGGCCTCGATCGGTTTCGCGCGCTATCCGCAGGACGCGATGGACGGGCACCATCTTTATGAGCGGGCCGATTATGCGCTCTATTTCGGCAAGCAGAACCATCGCGGCGCCGCCGTGCTGTTTTCCTCCGAACATGAGAGCAAGATGCTGCTCAACGCGCGCATCGAGCAGGCCCTGCGCAAGGCGGATTTCGAGCAGGAACTGACGATCCGGTTCCAGCCGCTGGTGCATGTCGCGACGCAAAGGATCGTCGCCTTCGAGGCGCTGGCGCGATGGGCGAGCCCGGAAATCGGCGACGTCAATCCGGACGATTTCATTCCGGTCGCGGAATCGGGCGAACTGATCCATGCAATCACGCGCACCGCCCTGCGCAAGGCGCTGCGCGTGGCGCGAAGCTGGCCGCGCGACATCAAGCTGAGCTTCAATATCTCGATCCGCGACCTGGTTTCGCAGCGCGCCCTGACACAGATCATGGCGCTGATCGCGGGTAGCGGATTCGATCCGGCCCGCCTCGACATCGAGGTCACCGAAACCGCGCTGGTCGCGGATTTCGAACGAGCCGCGGCGGCGATCGCCCAGCTCAAGACGATGGGCGTCAACATTTCGCTCGACGATTTCGGCGCAGGCCATTCAAGCCTCGCCTATATCCATCGGCTGCCGCTGGACATGATCAAGATCGACCGCAGCTTCGTGCAGGAAATGCATGTGAACAGCATTGCGCGCGACATTGTCCGGTCGATGATCGGCCTTTGCGCCAATCTGAACCTCGATTGCGTGACCGAGGGAGTCGAGACGCAGGAGCAGTTCGACCTGCTGCGCGGTTTTGGCTGCACCTTCGTCCAGGGCTTTCTATTTGGCCGCCCCGTCCCCGAAGATGAAGTCCCGGGCGTCATCGAGCAATACCGCTCCGCATGCGGCGGCAAGGCGCTCAGCGCCTGACGGACGCCGTTGCGCCGCATGCCTTCAGCGGCGGCACTTCGTCGCTGGCGGGAACTCGATCTGGGTGAGTTCGCCGCTGAGGACGAAATCTCCGTAATCGAGCTTCAGTCCAGAAGACACGCCGTTCTCATAGAGATTGAACGACAGCACGTAGTCCGGCGCGCCGTCGCGTTTCTCGGGCGAAAAATAAGCCGCCGCAACGGGCCAGCGCGTCAGGCGGCGGAGCTCTGGGATCTGGGCGCCCTTGTCGGTGTCGGGCTCCTGCCGGGGCTTGCCGATGACCGTCGTGACGTCGAGAATCTTCCGTCCGTCGTCCGAGGCGTCGTACACGTGCGCGAGCAGCACCTTTTCGCCGCGGCGGGCGGCGGCGATCACCTTCTCGATATGCTGGGTCGGAAAGAGCACGTCGCCCCGGGCCTCGAGACGGAAGGGCTCCGGGCGCTTCAAGGCGATGGAGACGCCTCGCGCGCCGCGCGCGGCATGGCCGTCGATCTCGGAGCCCTTGCCGAGAGCCCCCAGGATGTTGAAGCGGAAATCGGCGCCCCTGGCGTCCTCATAAGTGGTTGAGCGCGTCTCGGTGGTCCGCTTTTCGCCCTCGCTGGGTTCAAGGTCGAGCACCTGGCGCAGGGTCTGGGCATATCCCTCGCAAGCCGAATCGAACGAGAAGGCGATGCCGCCGCTCGCGCTCGCCGGAGCCTTGGTTCCCGCGCCTTCAAGCAGCCGGAGATCGTAAAGCGCCTTGTGGCTCGCCAGGGCGGTTTTCGCAACGGGAGGCGGCAGCGGCTGGCTTTGGCCGGGGAGGGCCAGAACGGCGCTCACGAGGGTAGCGAACAGGGCGGGGCGGACGCGGGCGGCCGAAGCCGGAACTTTCAAATACATGGATTCAAGCTTCAAGTGACGATTCGCTGGTCAGCCAGCGTAGCTCCAGTCCATTGTTGCGGGAAGCCTGTGGCGAAACTACGATGATTCACGCCATAGGGCGCTGGAAAAGATCAATGGCGTTCGCGCCGACGAGCGGCGCGCTCAACCTTTGACGAGTCAAAGGCCGAGTCCAATAATTTCAGATGCGGGAGAACGATGAAATGGCGCAGAACGGCGGCGAAATCGAGCAGAGGCTCAAGGCGCTGGGCTTCACGCTGCCACAACCCGCCGCCCCGATCGCCAATTATGTCCCGGCGGTCGTCACCGGCAATCTGCTGTTCATCTCGGGGCAGTTGCCCTTCGGCGCGGACGGGACGCTTGCCCCGGCCCATGTCGGCAGCGTTGGGCGCGTGGTCTCCGAGCAGGACGCCGTGAAGGCCGCGGCGCTGTCGGGACTCAATTGTCTCGCGCAGGCCAAGTTGCACATCGGCGATCTTGCCCGCGTCAGCCGCTGCGTCCGACTCGGGGGCTTCATCCATTGCGATGCGGATTTCACGCGGCTGGCGGCGGTGATGAACGGCGCCTCGGACCTGATCGGGAGCGCTTTGGCTGAATTCGGCGCCCATGCGCGCTCGACCATCGGCGTCGCGCAATTGCCGCTCGGCGCCTGCGTCGAGGTCGAGGCGATTTTCGAAATCGCGGGATGAAGAGGCCTCGCCGCACGGACCTGTCCTGGCTGGTCGGACGGCCGATCGCCCATCGCGGCTTGCATGATTCGTCGTGCGGACG
Organism: Rhodoblastus sp. 17X3; assembly: GCF_030056575.1. Classification (GTDB taxonomy): domain Bacteria; phylum Pseudomonadota; class Alphaproteobacteria; order Rhizobiales; family Beijerinckiaceae; genus Rhodoblastus. The sequence continues at coordinate 56,276 of NZ_JASHHX010000002.1, forward strand.
GGTCGAGAATTCGATCGGCGCGGCTCGCGCGGCGGTCGCGCGGGGCTACGCGATCGAATGCGACCTGCGCCTGTCGCGCGACGGCAGGGTTTTTGTCTTCCACGATGATTCGCTGGAGCGCCTGACCGGAGCGCAGGGCTCGTTTGCAGCTCGCGACGCTGTCGAGTTGGAACAGATCGCCTTTCGCGAGGGCGGCGAGACGATCCCGACGCTGGAGCGATGGCTCGCGGCGGTGAACGGCGCAGTCCCTCTGATTCTCGAACTCAAGAGCGATTTTTCCGGCGATGTCGCGCTGGCGCTGGCCGCCGCCTCGGCGCTCGACGCCTGTTCCGGTCCGGTGGCGCTCAAAAGTTTCGATCCGGCGCTGATCGCGGTCCTGCGCGGGCGCGATTCGGCATGGCCGCTCGGCATCGTCGCGCAGAGCGATTATGACGAGGAGGAATTTGGCGGCCTCACGCCGAGCCTGCGGCAGAGCCTGACCCGCTTCACGCACGCGCCCGAGACCCGGCCTGACTTCCTCTCTTGGCGGTCTGCGGACCTGCCCGTCGCGATTACGTCATTCGCCCGCGCTTGCGCCGGAACCCCGGTGATGACCTGGACGATTCGTTCGCCGGAACAGGCGGAGAGCGCCCGGCGCCACGCCGACCAGATCATCTTCGAAGGATTTCTGCCTGACGGAGTCTGAAACGAAAAAAGCCGCCCGAAGGCGGCTTTGAAGGAACCGGTTCAAGTCTTACTTGATCTTGGTTTCCTTGAACTCGACGTGCTTCCGCGCGACGGGGTCGTATTTCTTGAAGGCCAGCTTGTCGGTCTTGGTGCGGGCGTTCTTCTTGGTGACGTAGAAATAGCCGGTGTCGGCGGTCGACAGCAGCTTGATCTTGATCGTGGCGGCCTTGGCCATGGATTTAAACCTTGCAAGCGGAACTGGCGCCGCATCCTGAGAGTGGACGGAGGCCATGACGGAACAAAAGGGGCCGGATCGCTCCGGCCCAAACTCGCGGGCACCATAAGCAATGGCCCGCTTTTGTCAAGCGCGGCGCCAGCGCCATATCGCCCGCGCCGGCCCGGACGAGGCGACGATGAGCGCGAGATAGGACAGGAAAAGCGCGGCGAGGGCGTCGAACAGGCCGCCCGGATTCTCCAGGTCGAGGCCGAGGCCGAGCGTCGGCGGCCCCGCCATCATGCCCACCGAATACATCATGATATAGGCGGCGTTGGCCGAGCCGAGCCGAGCGCCTTGAAACTTTTCCGCCAGAATTGCGAGGCCGACCGGGTAAAGGCCGCCGATCAGGCCGCCCCAGAAGAAAAGGGCGAAGGCATAAATCGTTGGGTCGGCGGCCAGGGCAGGCAGGGCAAGCGCGCCGGCGAGGCCGAACAGCGCGAAAAAGGCCAGCATCCAGATCTTGTTCAAGCGGTCGGCGACCAGTCCGATCGGAATCGGGAAGACCACATTGCCGAGCGCCACGAGCGTGAGCTGGAAGGTCGCCCAGGTTTGCGGAAAACCGGAGCGGACCCCGAATACTGGCAGCAGGCCGTTCAATCCGGTCTCGACCGCGCCATAGAGAAGTCCAGCGGCGAGCGCGATGGGCGCGGCGGCGAAGATTGCGCGCAGATTCGGCAGCGCCGGCCCCTCCATCTTCACCGCGCCCGCCGCGCCGGCGAGCGCGACCGGAATGGCGGCCGCGCCGATGAGCCCGGCAGCGACGAAGAAGGGAAGCAGCCCATCGGCGCCGGTGAGGCTCAACAGGGCGGGGCCGATGGCGAATCCCAGCGCCAGCATAGTGGCGTAAAGGCCGAGCACCATGCCCCGCTGGGCCGGAGGGGCCGCCGCGCTGATCCAGTATTCGCTGACGACGAAGATGATAGTGAGCGAAAGCCCGAAGGCGGCGCGAATGGCCAGCCAGAGCTGGTAGTCGGCGCAGAAGGCGAATCCCATCAGCGCCGCGATGCCCAAAGCGATGGCCGAGAACAGCAGCACGCGAATGCCGAGAAGGCGCGCCAGCCAGGGCGTCAGCGGGGCGCCGACAAGCGTGGCGACGCCGGTGACGGCGATGTGCAGGCCATTGGTGTGGGCGGGAAAGCCAGCCGCTTCGAGCCGCAGCGCGAGCAGTGGGATGACCAGCGACAGGCCGATGCCGACAATGGAAATGCAGGAGATGGCCGCGGCGAGCCGCTTCCAGGTTTGCGAATCGAAGGCGGAGAACATGAGCGCTTATAGGCCATGACAGGCCGGCGGGCGAGCCGACGTCAGGAGGCCATGGGGAAGCAGGCCTGCGCAGAAACCGTCTTGGTGGCGAGCGACGGGATCAGATGGGCCGCCACATTGGTGAGGGGATAGGTAATCGTGACCCTGGCGTAGCTCGTGGAGCCCGACATGCCGGGGCAGGAGGTTGAGGCCGAGGTCGTGATATTGGCGACGGGGATGGTGAGGCCCCATGACTGAGCCGTGGTCTGGGCGTAGCTGGCTGTCAGGCTGGAGCTGTAGGTTCCGGACGTCGCGCAATTCGCCAGTTTCATCCCGACGCAGCGAGAGACCTTGGAGACGGTGTTCTGCAGCGCTTCCTCGACCCAGATCGCCCGTCCGAATTCCAGAATGCCGAACAGGAAAAACATCAGCGGTATGCAGACTGCGGCGAACTCCACGGCGGACGACCCGCTCTGGTCAAGTCGCAGCGAAGAAAGGCGAGCGAGGCGGGCGCGCTTCATTGGACCTGGATCACGCTGCTCGCCGTGATGGGCGAGTGTATCAGGCGGGAGGGGAGTATCATCGGCGTATAGGCCCGGCTCGCCGAGAGCTTGACGAATTTCCCCGCCACCGCGCCGCCGGAACAGGCGGAGCCGCAGCTCACCGACGTTCCGAAGGCGAATGTCGTCCCCGAGCCCGTCGGGCAATAGCAGCTGCTGGCGCCCGACGTCGAGCCGCCGGCCGTCACGGTCGCGCTCCCGGCGGTTGTCGACGCGGTGCTGCCATTGTTGACGTTCACGGAGGAACTGGCCCAGTTGGCAGCGTTCGCCGAGCCGATCAGGGTCGCGAGCGTCGAGGCGAGCGTGGCCTCGCTGGCCGTGCTGACGGAACTCGCATTGGTCAAGGCGACGTTCGAGGCCGTCGCCAGCGCCGAGGACAGCTTGAACTTCGTCCGCACCGCAAGTCCGAAATCGACCGCCGCGCCCAGCACCAGCAGGAATACGGGCGTGATCAGGGCGAATTCGACGATCGACGCCGCGCGACGGTCGCGCAGGAAGCCTCGCGCGCGGTTTGAGACGCGCGCCCTGGGCGCTTTTCCAGGATTTTGCGGCCGCGAAATCGCTACAGAGGCTCCCATTTTACGAGACCATCCTCACATCACAAATTTTGGCGTGGACGAGCCGGACCCGCCCGAACCTGTGATGCAGGTCGAGGCCGCGGTCGTTCCGCCCGACATCGAGACCGATAGGGCCACGATTTGCAGGCAGCCGCCCGTCAGGGTGTTGATATAGGCGCCGCCCGCCATGGTGAAGGCGCCAACCGGCAGATAGAACGCGCCGGACATCGAGGCGCCCGAGCCGCCGGAGAAATAAGCGCCGGCCGAATTGCCCGATTGCGGTCCCACGAACAGAAGGAAGGCGTAGGTTCCGCTGGTCGGCGCGCTCACATTGACATTGCTGAAGCCGGCGGCGAAACACAGGCCCTTGCCGGAGCAGGTTCCGCCGCTCGGGGTGGTGGCGGCGCTGTATATGATGGTGACGCCGGTTCCCCGTAGGCCGACTGTCGAGCCGTTGCAGCTGACAGAGCCGCCGCCGTTGGCGCCATAGGCCAAGTAGCCGTTGATCGTATAGGTTCCTGCGCCGAGGATTGTGCCGCCCGCCGTGGAGAACCAGCCGTTGATGTCGTGGTTGGTCGCCGCGCCGAGGCTCATGCAGCTGCCGCCGCCGGCATCGGCGTTCACATTGCCAGTGACCTGGAACAGGCTGGAATTGCCGGTGGCGTCGGCGAGAGTGATCTTGGCGCCGCCGCCCAGCCAGAACGCATTGCCGTCGCTCGCGGCGCCGATCTTAAAGCTGTTGTTCGTGCCCGATCCCATCGTCAGAGTCGCGCCGCCGCCGACATAAATGCCGCTCGACAGTGCGAAAGCGCTCGCGCCCGAGAAGGTGACCGTGGAAGTATCGCAGATGCTGTAATAGGCCCCGTTGCTGCATTTCGTGGTGCTGCGTCCGAAATTATAGGTTCCGCCGCCGGCGAAAGTGTTGGTGTTGCCATTGCCGCTGATGAAGCCGGCGGCGAAATTATAGGCGCCCGGGCCGAAGGTCATGGATGAGCCGGAATCATTGACGACGGTGCTGAAATTATAAATCGAGGTTCCGTTGCCGCCGGTGTTGAACAAAACCGTCATGCCGCCGCCAAGCGCCGTCTTGCTGCTGCCGTCGGCGAAACTCGCGAAATTATAGGTTCCGCCGTTCGGGCAAGTGATCGTCCAGGTGGAGTTAGAGCTGTTAAAGCTGGCCGTGCATGAGCCTGAGGTTTGCGACGTCGCGCCCTTCCAGGAGAGATCGAAGGCAATGGACGGCGAGGAAACCGTCGGCGCGGCAGGGCCGGTCTGCGACGCGATGCTGGCGACATACGACTCCGCCGCTACGATGCCGGTATTGGCGGCGAGCGGATCGGTGACTGAGGCGTGGGTCAGGGTTTGTGTGGTGATGCCGCTACAGCCCTGGGTCGGCGTTGCGCCGCCATAGCTGACGCCCTTGGCGGTGATCGTCGTGCCGCAGGGAATGGTGAGCGTCGCATTGGTGGAAATGCCGCATTGCGGCGCGGAAATCGCCGTGCCGCCGCTCAATGTAATGCCGGTCGAGGCGGACAGGGCGGTGATGCAGGCGCTCACGCCGCCGCCGAATTGGACGTAGCTGGTTCCTCTTGTTGTCAGGGTCGTATGAGCGCCGAGCACTCTGCCGAGAAACAGCGTCGGGGTGGTTGTGACAATGACCCTGAGCGCATTTTTCGTCGAATCCTGCGGCGAGGGCACGACCGCGGCGGTCACGCCCGTGGTGGGAATGCCGTTCAACTGGCCCACGTTCTGTGCGACGGACGTCGCCTTGGCGAGAACATTGGAGTCGCCTGAATGGGCGCCGTAATAGGTGGCCGCCGCATAGGCCGCAATGTCCGCGATCCGCTGGTCCTCGGTCTGCCGCTCGAGCGTCAGGCCATATTCGGCGACAAGTGAGATGATTCCGATCAGGCCCGCGATCAGCGCGGCGCCGACAATCGTGACTGTGCCGCGCTTGTCGGCAGCGAGAGCCCGGATCGAGCAGGAAGCATGAAATGCACGCATGAGATGAAAGCCTGATCAATAGCGTACTATTGGAATATATCTAATGGGTCACAACTGAACATCACGTTCTGTACACAAATTACATTTTATGGAAGTTAGAAGGAAGTTCTGCTTAACAAGAACTTTCCTTACGTAAGCATTAATTGATGACGCCTTTGGCTCGAACTTCATAAGTATTCAGCAGGTTATGGACGGGCTTTGTCGTTCAAAATTGGAGCGCGCCCGCCGAAAAACAGCCGCTTGAGCCGCCGCTTGGTAAAATGGCGCGCAAAGGAGAAAAATATTCTTCAAAACCGTCGGGAAGCGTGGCGCTTACGGGAGGCTGGAAATGGCGCGGGCAGAGGCCGGCGCGCCGCCTCAGAGCTCTTCGCGCCGCCACTTGCCCCGGATCTGATAATAAAACGGCGTCGGCAGGTAATGGCTCATTCCGGCCTTGAGCCGTCCACGCAGTTCCGCCAGCACCTGGCGCGTCACGTCCGGCAGGTCGAGCTTTTCGGCCTCGTCGAAGCGGACCCAGGCCAGTTGCACCAGTTCCGCGTCGGCATGGGCGAAGCCCTCCAGCCTGGCGGTCACGGCGCGCGCGTCGAGAGCGAAAAAGCGGGTGTCGAAACGCTTTGGCCGCGAGGGCGGGGTGATGGCGCGGGCGATGAAATGCAGATCCTGCAAATCGGGCAAACACTTATGCGCGGCGTAGGTTCGCCAGGCCGGGGGCGGGCGTTCCGGGCCGCCAAATTCGCCCGAGCCGACGACATGGCCCGTTTCCTCAAAGGTCTCGCGGATTGCGGCCAGAGCCAGTGCGCGGGCGAAAGTCGGGCCGGCGCCTGCGCGGCCTTTCAGCAGCCGCGTTTCGACCCGGGAGTCGAGCGGGCCGGCGATGTTCATGCGGCGGTCGCACGGCTCCAGTCTTCCACCGGGAAAGACAAACTTTCCGGGCATGAATTTCAGCGCCGCGTGGCGCTTGCCGAGCAGGATTCTGGGATTTTTCTTGCCGATCCCGTCGAGCAGGATCAGCGACGCCGCGTCGCGCGGGTGGACGGGCCGAGGCTTGCTTTGGCGTGTTTCACCTTCGGTCATGGGCTGTCCCCGAAGAAGCGACGCTCGTCCGGCGTCTCCACCCCGAAGCCATGCATGCGCAATGCCCATTGATAGGAGATCAGCGCGCCTTTCACGATGGGCAGCAGCCAGAGGCTCAGCAGCAACCCGATGACAGGCCAGACGACCATCTGCGGCCAATCCGGCAGGTTGGGGAAGAGTTCCTGTCCCGCGATGACGCCCGAAACGACGATATGCCCGACAATCACCATGGTGACATAGGGCGGCATGTCGTCGGCGCGCTGATGGAACAATTCTTCGCCGCAGGCGGGGCAGCGATCATTGACCTTCAAATAGGCGTAAAACATCTTTCCCCGCCCGCAGGCGGGACAGAGGCCGCGCATGCCGCGTTTCATCGCCGGCCAGACGGGACGCGGCGTCAGGACAATATCGGCCATTTCGGGTTTGCTCGATTCGGCGATGGTCATGCGCGGGTCCTCCGCCGGGACGTTCTTGCTGACGGGCGGGCGCGCGAGGCTTTGGCGCCCTTGGTCTTGAGCGCGCTGGCGCGGCCCGCGCGCGCCTTGCCCTCGCTCAGCATTTCAAAACGCAGTGCGCCGGCGAAGGGCGCGGCCTCGACCAGCTTCACCGTCACTTGATCCCCGAGCTGATAGGTCGCGCCGGTGCGCGCCCCGATCAGCGCATGATGCGCCTCGTCGAAACGGAAATAATCATCTCCGATGGAGGCGGCGGGAATGAAGCCGTCGGCGCCGGTGTCCGACAGCTTGACGAACAGCCCCGCATGCGTGGCGCCGGCGATGCGGCCCTCGAAGCTGGCTCCGATTTTTTCCGCCAGAAAGGTCGCGATCAGCCGGTCGGTCGTCTCGCGTTCGGCAGCCATGGCGCGTCGCTCGGCGGCGGAAATGCGCGCCGCGATCTCGGCGAGATGTTCGCGCCCCATCTCGGGCAGGCCGCCGGGGCCGAGATCCAGCGCCCGAACCAGCGCCCGATGGACGATGAGATCGGCATAGCGGCGGATCGGCGAGGTGAAATGGGCGTAGCGGCGGAGATGCAGGCCGAAATGGCCGTAATTTTCCGCGACATATTCGGCCTGCGCCTGGGTGCGCAGCACGATTTCGTTGACGACATTCTCGTGCTCGGTGCCGCGCACCTTGGCGAGAATTTCGTTGAACTGCATCGGCTTCAACACTTGGCCCTTGGCCAGCTTGATGCCGATGGTCGCGAGGAATTCCGACAGCGCATTGAGCTTCTCGACGGAGGGCTCGTCATGGGCGCGGTAGATCAGATGCGACTTCTCCGCCTCCAAGGTCTCGGCGGCGGCGACATTGGCGAGGATCATGAATTCCTCGATCACCTTGTGCGCGTCGAGACGCGGCGGCGTCAGCACGCGGTCCACCGTGCCGTCTGCTTTCAGCAGGATCTTGCGCTCGGGCAGGTCGAGGTCCAGCGGCGACCGCTTGGTCCGCGCGATCTTCGTGGCCTCATAGGCGCGCCATAGCGGCTTCAGGGCTTCGTCCAGCAGGGGGCGGGCGGTGTCGTCCGGACGCCCGTCGATGGCGTCCTGAGCCTGTTGATAGGAGAGCTTGGCCGCCGAGCGCATCATCACGCGATGGAAGCTGTGGTCCAGCTTGTGGCCGTCCTTGCCGAGGCGCATGCGGCAGGCCAGTGCGGGCCGGTCCTCGCCCTGACGAAGCGAGCAGAGGTCGTTGGAAATGCGCTCGGGCAGCATCGGCACGACGCGGTCAGGGAAATAGACCGAATTGCCGCGATCCAGCGCTTCCTTGTCGAGCGCGCTTCCGGGCCGCACATAATAGCTGACGTCGGCGATGGCGACGGTGACAATGAAGCCTTCCGGATTGTCCGGCGCGTCATCGGGCGCGGCGTGGACGGCGTCGTCATGGTCCTTCGCGTCGGGCGGGTCGATGGTCAGCAAGGGCAGCGAGCGCCAGTCCTCGCGACGGAAGCCTTCCGCCTCCATCCGCGCGGGCTTGGCGGCTTCCGAAGCCTCGATGGTGTCGGGTCGGAACAGGTCCGGGATCGAATGAGTGTTGATGGCGATGAGGCTGATGGCCTTTTCGCTGTTCATCGAGCCAAGCCGCTCGCGAACCTTGGCGATTGGCTGGCCGAGCCGCCCGCGAGACAGCGTTTCGACGCTGACGAGATCGCCGTCGCGGGCCTCGCCGCGATCGGCCTCCGCGATGCGGTATTCCTTGTCGCGCATCTTCTTGTCCACCGGGACGATGCGCCCGCCGCCATGGCGCAAGTCTTCGCGGAACACGCCGAGGATGCGCTTGACCGCGCGCGACAGCAGCTTGACGACGCGGCCCGAATAGGCCGGACCGCCGGTCTCGCGCAAAGGCGTGACGCGCACCAGCGCGCGGTCGCCGACGCCCGCCGCCGGCGGGCCGCCGACGCGCGCCTTTCTCGGCGCGAAGATTGCGATCCGAGGCAGGGGGCCGAGCGCTTCATCCCATTCCACCGGCACGGCGATCAGGTCGCCGTCGCGGTCGCGGGTGGTGATGTCGGCGAGCACGATCTGGGGCAGGGCGCCTTTTTCGTGGAGGCCCTTGCGCGAGCGCTGGATTTCGCCTTCAAGCTCCAGCTCTTTCAGGATCTTTTTCAGCAGGATCTTGTCGTCGCCGCGAATGCCGAAGGCGCGGGCGATCTCGCGTTTGCCGATCTTGTCAGGCAAAGCGGCGCCTGCCTGCGCCGCCGCCTCACGCTCGCGGGCGATGAAGGCGAGGATGTCCTCGCGGCTCGGCATGGGAGCTTTTTTGGGGGCGGGTTCTTTCGGCACAGCCGCAACATAGGGGGTGATTGGCCCGGCGTCACCCCCGCCCGCGATAAGCCGCCACGCCTTGATCCGGTAGCCAGAGGCCCTTGGGCGGCTCGCCAGTCTGCCAGAATACGTCTATGGGCATGCCGCCGCGCGGATACCAATAGCCGCCAATGCGCAGCCAGCGGGGCGCAAGCGCCGCGACAAGGTCCTTGGCGATGCGGATCGTGCAGGCTTCGTGAAAGGCGCCGTGGTTGCGGAACGAGGTGAGATAAAGCTTCAAAGCCTTTGATTCAACGAGCCATTGATCCGGCACATAGTCAATCACGAGATGAGCGAAATCCGGCTGGCCGGTGACCGGGCACAGCGAGGTGAACTCGGGCTGGGTGAAGCGCGCGACATAATCCACATCCGGATGCGGATTGGGCACGCGGTCGAGCACGGCCTCGTCGGGGCTCTGCGGGGTCTTGGCCTGCGCGCCGAGCAGGCCGGCGCCGTCGTGGGTCTGAACCATTTCTTGTCCTCTGCCCCGGATTTACGCGCGACCACGCCGCCCGGCAAGGCGGGCCGCCGGGAAAATCCACGCTGCGGCCTTTGGCCATCTTTTTTATTTCATTCATCCGGCGTAGAAGGCCGCCATCCGTTTCCGCCAGCTTTGGCCTCACCGCCAATCTGCCGCAAAGCCGCATATCACCGATCAGGGGAGCCGCATGACTGAGATTATCGACATTTTCGCCCGCGAAATTCTGGATTCGCGCGGCAATCCTACGGTCGAGGTCGATGTGACGCTGGAAGACGGCTCGTTCGGCCGGGCGGCGGTTCCGTCGGGCGCCTCGACCGGCGCGCATGAGGCGGTCGAACTGCGCGACGGCGACAAGGCCCGCTATCTCGGCAAGGGCGTGCTCAATGCGGTCGAATCGGTCAATGGCGAAATTTTCGACGCCATTTCCGGCCTCGACGCCGAAGACCAGGTCGCCATCGACGAGGCGATGATCGAGCTCGACGGCACGCCGAACAAGGCGCGTCTCGGCGCCAACGCCATCCTCGGCGTCTCGCTGGCGGTCGCCAAGGCCGCCGCCGACGCCTCCAAGCTGTCGCTTTACCGCTATGTCGGCGGCACGCAGGCCCGGGTCCTGCCGACGCCGATGATGAACATCATCAACGGCGGCGCCCATGCCGACAACCCGATCGACTTCCAGGAATTCATGATCCTGCCGGTTGGCGCCGAAAGCCTGGTGGAAGCAGTGCGCTGGGGCGCGGAAGTGTTCCACGGCCTCAAGTCCGCGCTGAAAAAGGCCGGCCACAACACCAATGTCGGCGATGAAGGCGGCTTCGCCCCCAATCTGCCGTCGGCCGAAGCGGCGCTCGATTTCGTCGCCAAGGCCATCGAGACGGCGGGCTTCAAGCTCGGCGAGGACATCGCGCTCGGCCTCGATTGCGCGTCGACCGAGTTCTTCAAGAACGGCGCCTATCATTACGAAGGCGAAGGCAAGGTCCGCTCCGTCCAGGAGCAGGCGGAATATCTGAAGAAGCTCGCCGAGGCCTATCCGATCGTCACCATCGAGGACGGTAATTCGGAAGACGACTGGGAAGGCTGGAAGATCACGACCGATCTCATTGGCAAGCAGGTTCAGCTGGTCGGCGACGATCTTTTCGTCACCAACGTCTCCCGCCTGCAGGACGGCATCAAGCAGGGCGTGGCCAATTCGATCCTGATCAAGGTCAACCAGATCGGCACGCTGACCGAGACGCTGAACGCCGTCGATATGGCCCAGCGCGCCGGCTATACGGCCGTGATGTCGCATCGTTCGGGCGAGACCGAGGATTCCACCATCGCCGATCTCGCCGTCGCCACCAATTGCGGGCAGATCAAGACAGGCTCGCTGGCCCGCTCCGACCGGTTGGCCAAGTATAACCAGCTCATCCGCATCGAGGACGAACTGGGCAAGCAGGCGATCTATGCCGGCCGCTCCGCGCTCAAGGCGCTCGCCTGAACGCTTCAGCAACAGGGGCGTTGAGGGTTTTTCCCGCAACGTCCCCGAGGCGTCGGCGCCGTGAATAGTCAAAAACTTCTCGTCGCCCTGGTCTTTCTGGCGACCTATGGCGGCGTCGCGTTCGGGCGCTTGCCTTTCACCCGGCTGGACCGTGCCGGCATCGCCCTCGTCGGCGCGACCGCCATGGTCGTTTGCGGCGGCCTCACGCTCGACGAGGCGTTCAAATCCATCGATCTGGGCGCGCTGGCCCTGCTGCTTGGCATGATGGCCATCGTCGCGGAACTGGAGCTGGCGGGCTTTTTCCGCAGCGCCAGCCTGTTCGCGGCCCGCCGCGCCCATTCGCAATTTGCGCTGCTCGCCGGAATTGTCGCGGTCACGGGCCTGTTCTCGGCCTTTCTCGTCAATGACGCGGTTTGCCTTGTGATGGCGCCCCTCGTCTTGCGGGTCACGCGGGCGGTGAAGCTGAACGCCAGGCCCTATCTGCTGGCGACGGCGCTCGCCTCCAACGCTGGCGGCGCGGCGACGATCACCGGCAATCCGCAAAACATGATCATCGGCGCGGTGTCGCAGATTCCCTATGGCCGCTTCGCCGCCGCGCTGGCGCCGGTCGCCGCCGTCGCGCTGCTGCTGGTTTTCGTTTTCATCGCTTTCGTCTATCGGAGCGATCTTCGAGAGCGCCCTTCCGGCGAGCCGGAGATCGGTCCGGCGCGGGCGCATAAGGGCCTGACCTTGCGCGCCGCGATCACGGCGCTTGGCGTCGTCGTCGCCTTTTTCCTCGGCGTTCCCGCCCCGGAGGCGGCGCTCGCGGGCGCGAGCCTGCTGCTGCTGACCCGGGCGATCAAGCCGCAGAAGGTCTATCGCCGCATCGACGGCGGCTTGCTGCTGATGTTCGCAGGGCTGTTCATCGTCGCAGCGGCGGGCGAAAGGGCCTTCCTGACGCCGGACGTCTTGCGGCGCGCGCAGGGCTGGGGGCTGGAAAACGCCTGGATTCTGACGGCGGTCACGGCGACCTTGTCCAATCTCGTCAGCAATGTCCCGGCTGTGCTCGCCCTGAAGCCGTTCATCGCTCAAATGCCCCGTGACAGCTGGCTGGTTGTGGCGATGGCTTCGACGCTCGCCGGCAATCTCACCCTGCTCGGCTCGGCGGCCAATCTGATTGTCGCCGAAATCGCACGGCGTTCGGGCGAACCCCTGAGCTTTTGGGATTTCCTGGTTGTCGGCTTCCCAGCGACCGTCCTGTCGCTTGCTTTCGGCGCAGCGCTGTTAAGCGCCTGGCCGCCCGGCTGATCCGGGGCGGCGTTTGCCTCAGCCGTTCAACGCGCGCAGCAGTTGCATGGCTTCATCGCGCAGGGCGTAAAGGGAAAAACCGATGATGCCGAGCACCGCGAGGCTGACGACGGTCCGGACCGGCGAGCGCTTCTCTTGGCTGGCGACGAGAATATCAACATGTTCGATCTTGCCGCCGACGCCGCGACGGCGCGGAGCAGACTGCCTTTCAAAATTGGTTTCGATCGTGAATCCCAGGCTGGCCATGGTCGTCGTCCCGATTTGATTTCGAGAACCGCCATTTCGTTCCAGTTTGAAACAAGGCGGCGGTCTTGTTGAACAAGCTTCAAATCGGGCGCCAGAGAAGGGTCTTTTCGATTTTTTAACCGTGGCCTAACCTTTCCGGGCGAGAGTGACGCCAGGACTCAGAGGCGCCAGCCTGCGAGTCTTCGCTAGGCGCGACTGCGCCGCCGAGCTTATGCGAGGGAATTCTTGACCGCGACGAGTCGCGGTCAAGGCTCAAATGGTAAGAGTCATGGTTGTCCGCACGCGCTTCGCCGCCATCGCCATTCCCTTGCTCTTCCACGTCTTCTCGGGCGCGGTCGGAGGCTTTTTCGTCTGGCACGCCTTCCACGGCGAGCGCGGCATCGCCGCCGATCTCGAAACCCGCCGCGAAATGGCGGAGATCGAATCCAAGCTGAAAGTCGTGCGCGCGGAAAAGGCCGAGTGGCAAAAGCGCGTCAATCTGCTGCGCGGACCGGTGGTGGACCGCGACCTGCTCGACGAGGAGGCGCGCAACCTGCTCAATCGCGTCAGCAAGACAGATCTCGTCGTGATCCTGCCGCAGGACAAGGGCCAGCCGCTCCAGCGCTGAGATCGACGTCCATCTCGCTTTTTCATCGGCTTCGGGCTAGCTTTCCGACAAGAAGGCCTGCGATTCCCGCGCGATCCACCGCACGGCGAAAAGCGGGCGCGGGAGGATCCATGGCCGCCGCAAATCCTGCGCCGCCGGAAAGCGGCAACGTCCGTCTGGCCGCCTTTCTCGGCGATGGCGACGATGTTTCGATCTATCGCGCCATGCTCCTCATTCGGCGATTCGAGGAAAAAGCCGGCCAGTTGTTCGGAATGGGCCTCATCGGCGGCTTCTGCCATCTCTATATCGGGCAGGAGGCCATCGTGGTCGGCATGAGGCTCGCTGCGCGCGAGTCCGACCAGTTCATCGCCTCCTATCGCCATCACGGCCAGTTGCTCGCCTGCGGCGCCGACCCGCGCGCGGTCATGGCGGAAATGACCGGGCGGCGCGGCGGGCTTTCGGCCGGCAAGGGCGGCTCGATGCATATGTTCGCGCCGGAATGCGATTATTACGGCGGCCATGGAATTGTTGGCGCCCAGGCCTCGATCGGGGCGGGGCTGGCCTTCGCAAACGCCTATCGCGGCGACGGGCGCGTCTGTGTCTGCTTCTTCGGCGATGGCGCCGCGGACCAGGGCCAGATCGCGGAGACCTTCAACATGGCGGCGCGCTGGCGCCTGCCGATCGTCTTCGTCATCGAGAACAACCGCGCCCAGCCGAGCGGGGCTGGCCGCCCGGGGCATCTCGCCCGCCGCGGCGCCGCCTTCGACATTCCCGGCGAAACCATCGATGGCATGAGCGTGGAGGCGGTGCGCGAGGCGGGCGCGCGGGCGATCGAACGCGCGCGAAGCGGCGGCGGGCCGACCGTTCTGGAAATGCGCACCGAACGCTATCGCGGCCATTCGCTGGCCGATCCCGCCAAATACCGGCGCAAGGACGAGACCCGGGCTTCGCAGGCGCCGGACCCCATCGAGCGCCTGCGCGAAAAGATCCTGAGCAGCGGCCTTGCCGACGATGACCATTTGAAACGGCTGGACGCCCAGGTCCGCTCCATCGTGGCGGAGGCGGCGGAATATGCCGCGCACAGCCCCGAGCCCGATGCAGCGGATCTCGATACCGATGTGCTGATCTGACGTGGGACCCTTTGGAGACGTGAATGGCGACCCGTGAGACTCACCAGGAGACGCCTCAAGAGACGCCTCAAGAAACGCGACATGAGATGACCGACGCGACGACTTTTGTGCTTATGCCCGCGCTTTCGCCCGAGATGAAATCCGGCAAGCTTGCGAAATGGCTGAAGCGTGAAGGCGACCGCGTCGATGCGGGCGACATTCTGGCGGAGGTCGAGACGGACAAGGCGACCATGGAAGTCGAGGCCGCCGAATCCGGCGTGCTGGAGCGCATCCTCGCGCCGGAGGGGGCGGAGAATATAGCCGTCAATTCGCCCATCGCGGTGATCGCGCCGGACGATTTACCTGCCTCGTCGCCGCTGGCGCTCTGCGCGCAGGCAGCAAACGACTTGCCCGAGGCCGAAGAGGAATTCGTGCTGCGCATCACGGTGCGCGAGGCTCTGCGCGAGGCTCTGGCCGAGGAAATGCGGCGCGACGCCAATGTGTTCGTGCTGGGCGAGGAGGTCGGCGATTCGCAGGGCGCATTCAGGATCACGCAGGGGCTTTTGCAGGAATTTGGCGCGCGGCGGGTGGTGGATTCGCCGATCTCGGAACACGCCTTCGCCGGGCTTGGCGTGGGCGCGGCCATGGCCGGGCTGCGTCCGGTGATCGAATTCATGAGCTTCAATTTCGCGCTGCAGGCGATGGACCATATCGTCAATTCCGCCGCCAAGACGCTCTATATGTCGGGCGGCGCGCTGAACATTCCGATCGTGTTTCGCGGCCCGAACGGGTCGCGGGCGCGGGTCGGCGCGCAGCATGCGCAGGATTTCTCGGCCTGGTTCGCCCATATTCCCGGCCTCAAGGTCGTCGCGCCCTATACCGCCGCCGACGCCAAGGGCCTGCTCAAGGCCGCGATCCGCGATCCCAATCCGGTGATCTTCCTCGAGCACGAAAAGCTCTATGGCCAAAGCTTCCCGGCGCCGCGCGACAAGGATCACCTGGTCGAGATTGGCGCCGCCAATATATTTCGCGCGGGGCGGGACATCACGTTCATCGCTTTCTCTCATGCCGTCGGCCTCGCGTTGAAAGCCGCCGAACGGCTGAGCGAGGAGGGGATAGAAGCCGAAGTGATCGACCTGCGCACGCTGCGTCCGCTGGACATGAACACGATCCTTGGCTCGGTCGCCAAGACCGGGCGCTGCGTCATCGTCGAGGAGGGCTGGCCGCGAGGCGGGATCGGCGCGGAGATTTCCGCGCGCCTGATGGAAGAGGCCTTCGACGATCTCGACGCGCCGGTGGCGCGGGTGACGGGCAGGGACGTTCCCATGCCCTATGCCGGCAATCTGGAAAAGCGCGCGCTGCCGACCGAGGCCGACATTGTTGCGGCGGCCAGGAAGGCGCTCTATCTGAAAGCTTGAGCCGTCAGGCGACGTGCGGGAAAAGGGAGTTTCATGAGCGAGTTGAAACGCGAATTGTCGGTTCCGCCCGACGTCGAGACCAATGGCGGCACGGAAATCCTGCGCCTGTTCATCAGTTCCGGGGCCATGTCCTTGTCCATGCAGCGCGCTTTCGCGGAGCCGGAGGCCTGGGGTCGCCTGCTCGCGGAACTGGCGCAGCAGGCGGCGGCGCTTTACGCCCGCGAAACGCCGCTCGACGCCGAGTCGGCGCTGGCGGACATCCGCATCGCGCTCGACGCCGCCCTGGACCAGATCGAATCCGGTCAGACGCCGCTCAATTGAGCGCCGCAGTTCGGGACGGAGGGACCATGGCGATTGCGATCCTGATGCCCTCCCTCGGAGCCGCCATGCGGAAGGGGCGGCTGACGCGCTGGCTGCGCCGCGAGGGCGATCTCGTCGAGGCGGGCGAGCCGGTCGCCGAGATCGTCACGCCTCACGCGACCATGGATGTCGAGGCGCCGCAGACCGGCGTGCTGGCGCGCATCATTTTCGCGGCGGGCGAAGCCGAAATCGCGGCGGGCTTGGAAATCGGCCTGATCGAGCCGGGGCCAGCGCCGCATCAGTCTTCCGAGGCGCGATCAGGGCGCCGCGCCGCGCCGGCGGCTTCGCCGCGCGCGCGCCGCCTGGCGCGCGAGGCGGGCTTCGATCTTTCAGGCGTTGTCGGCGGCGCCCCCAATGGCCGCATCGTCGAGTCCGACGTCCGCGTCGCAATCGAGGCGCATGGGCGGGATCCACGACCGCCGGGCGCAACTCCGCCTCTCCGCGCGCGGGACGGGCGGGCGCCGCCGTTGATCGAGGCGGCGCAATGGACGCCGCAGGTCCATCTCGAAGCCGATTGCCGCATCGACGCGCTGGAAGCCCTGCGCGCGGAACGCAACAACGCCACGCGCGCCGCGCACAAAACCCGAATTTCGCTGCTCGATTGCGTGGTCAAGGCGCTCGCCGGGGCTTTGGTCCGGACGCCGCGCGCCAATGTCGCGCTCACGCCCAAGGGTTATGAACTGGCCCGCCACGCCGACGTCGCTCTCGGAATGGTCTTCGACGGCGAGATCGTCGCGCCAGCGCTGGCCGCCGCCGAGGCGATGTCTCTGGAAGAAATCGCCGCCGCGCGCGCCGCATTTTTGGCCGGGCGCTTTTCGGCGAACTCCTTCGTCGGCGGGGCCAGCTTCATCGTCAATCTCGGCCATTTTGGCGTCAAGCGCGTGTTCCCGGTCGTCGTCGCGCCTTGGACCAGCGTGCTCGGAGTCGGCGCTTCGGAAAAACGCGTCGTCGTGGAGGACGGGGCCGCAACGATCGCCACCGTGCTTGCGGTGACGCTGGCTGTCGACCGCCGCGCCATGGACGAGCGTGCGGCCGGCGCCTTGCTCGCGGCCTTCAGGCAACTGATCGAACGTCCGGCGGGACTGCTCGATTAACGCTCCATTGCGGGCTGGCGGATTAGAGTTTATGTGATCCGAGATCGTATAGCCGGAACAAAACCATGGCCGTCGTCATCGACACCCTGAAATCCGATCCTCGCAAGCAGGACGAGGCTCGTCCGCGCCACCCCGAAAAGGCGCACAAGCCGGACCAGCCCATCGCGCGAAAGCCGGACTGGATCCGCGTCAAGGCGCCGGGATCGAAGGGCTGGGCCGAGACCAACGCCATCGTCAAGGCCAACAAGCTGGTGACCGTCTGCGAAGAGGCGGGCTGCCCCAACATGGGCGAGTGCTGGGAAAAGAAGCACGCCACCTTCATGATCATGGGCGACACCTGCACCCGAGCCTGCGCCTTCTGCAACGTCAAGACCGGCCTGCCCGCGCCGCTCGACGCGGCCGAGCCCGCCCATATCGGCGAGGCGACCGCCAAGCTGGGCCTGTCGCATGTGGTCGTGACCTCGGTCGACCGCGACGATCTGGACGACGGCGGCGCCGCTCATTTCGGGGCGGTCATTGCGGCGATCCGCGCCGCCAGCCCCGCCACCACCATCGAAATCCTGACGCCGGATTTTTTGCGCAAGCCCGGGGCGCTGGAGCGCGTGGTCGCGGCCAAGCCGGACGTTTTCAACCACAATCTTGAAACCGTGCCCTCGAACTATCTTACGGTGCGTCCGGGAGCGCGTTATTTCCACAGCCTGCGCCTGCTGCAGAAGGTGAAGGAGCTGGACCCGGATATTTTCACCAAGTCCGGCATCATGCTGGGGCTCGGCGAGGAGCGCAACGAAGTGTTGCAACTGATGGACGACCTTCGCTCGGCGGAGGTCGATTTCCTCACCATCGGGCAATATTTGCAGCCGACCCGCAAGCATCATCCGGTCAAGGACTTCATCCCGCCCGAACAGTTCAAGGCCTATGAGTCCATCGCCTACGCCAAGGGCTTCCACCTGGTTTCGTCCTCGCCATTGACGCGCTCGTCGCATCATGCCGGCGAGGATTTCGAACGGCTCCGCGCCCGCCGGCGCGCTTCGCGGGGGTGAGACGGCAATGCCGAGCTTCCGCACCAGCCATGTGGTGAACCACACGCCGCAGCAGATGTTTGATCTGGTGGCGGATGTGGAATCCTATCCGCAATTCGTGCCTCTGTGCCAGACCTTGCGCGTCCGCCGCCGTTTCGCGGGGGCGGATGCGGCCGAGGTGATCGTCGCGGAAATGGAAGTGGGCTACAAGGCGATCCGCGAAAGGTTCACCAGCCGGGTGACGCTGGACCGCGCCGCGCATCGCATCGATGTGGAATATATCGACGGCCCGTTCAGCCATCTCGAAAACATGTGGCGGTTTGGCGAGGCTGATGGCGGAAAGTGCCGGGTCGAATTCTATATCGCCTATGAATTCCGCAGCCGCGCCCTGGCCACCCTCATGGGCTCGATGTTCGACGTCGCCTTCCGGAAGTTTTCTTCGGCTTTCGAGACCCGCGCGGACGAGGTTTTCCGCCCCGCCTGAGGGCGCTTCGTCGTCGGAACGCGCGCGCAAAGCCAGTGAAGCAAAGCTCAAGCTTGCGTAAGAAAACTTCCTGCATACCAAAGCAACCGCGTGGCGCTAGTTAAGTAAAGCTTAACCTTGCGCTGCCGGATGTGGCCGGGCTAAAAAATGAACGGCCCCGCCGCCTTGCGCGCGCGGGGCCTTCTATTCGCCCATGGCGAATTCTGATTGTGATCAGAAGCTAATGCGGTGTTTCCCGCTATGAAATCTGAACTGCTTCGATGATGGGCATCTCCCGTCAATGAGGCCGATTCCGTGCATTTCCGTCCTGTTTGGCGTCAAAACGCCGCGCCTGGACGGAGGCGGCCGGAAAAGGCGAGCTGAGGTGGAGTCATCGTTCCCGTTTTCCAAATCCTCATCGCTGGAGCGCCTGAAATCGAGGGCTAGCCCGATTCCGGCGACGATGTTCGATATGGGCTGGTCGATCAACACAAGTGCTAAGGCGTTTTAAGTCTCGGCCACTCGATAGATTTGATCGATCGGGTTACTGCTCGCCGCACAGGTTCGTAGCCCGTCGGCGTTGTCCTTGACTTGAAAGCGGCTCCGCACGTCTTTCAATCAAGGCTGCAACATATAGAAGTGTGACATCTTTTTTGCGCTCGTCAATAGGCGAATTCACATTTCCGTGCGCAGTCGTGTGTCCCTTGGTCGCATCTTGCGCAGGACATGAACGGCGCCGCGAAACTATGCTAAACGGCTTTTAGCGCGTCGTTCCAGCGCCTTCGCCGTTTCGGCGGCGAGCCGGGCGCGGAAGGGCGCAAGCGCGGCCGGGGCCGCATTTTTGTGTCTTGTGGATGAGGCCATGAAGGGAATTTTTGCTCGCGCCGTCGTCACGGCGATTCTATTCGGGATCCTCGCCGGATCGGCGCGGGCGGCGGAACGATTCGACCATGTTTTCGTGATTGTCCTTGAAAATCACGGCTTCGACGACGCGGTCTCCAATGGCCCCTCGCCCTTTTTGCGCGAGTTGGCGGGTAGTCAGGGCCTGGCGACCAATTATTTCGGAATCGCTCATCCCAGCCTGCCGAATTATCTGGCCATGATCGGCGGCGACGATTTCGGCGTCCGGGACGATCGGCCGAGCTGCTTTTCGTCAGACATTTCTTCCTCGACCGCCTGCAACAGGATTCCCGGCGATTCGCTGGTCGGACAGCTGCGCGGCGCCGGGTTGAGCTTTTCGGTCTATGCCGAAAGCCTGCCGGAAGCTGGCTCGCTGGTCAGCGTGGCGCCAGGCGGTCCAGCCGGCGCGCTTTACGCGCAGAAGCACAATCCGGTTCCCTATTTCGAGGAACTGGCGCGCGATTCTGCCGTGCTGGCGCTGATGAAGCCATTTTCGGCTTTCGCGGCGGATCTCTCGGGGGCGACGCCGAATGTCGCCCTGATCGTGCCCAATCAATGCCACGACGGTCATGGCTTGCCGGTCTGCCGCGACCGGGACCAGCTCGTGGCCGATTACGACGCCTTCGTGCGCGACACGGTGACGGCGATTCGCGCCTCCAAGGCCTGGACGCGGCGCTCGGCCATCGTCATCACCTTCGACGAGGGCGCCCGCAGCCTTTATCCCGAGGCGCCGGTTTCCGAAATCGCCCGTCGCGCGGGCGGGGCCGACAATCATATCGCGACGATCATCGTCACGCGTTGCGGCGCTGCCTTGCAGGACGCCACGCGATACGACCATTACAGCCTGCTCGCCACGATCCAGGACGGGTTCAATTTGCCAAGGCTGCGCAAGTCCGCGCAAGCGGAGCCGATGAGCCGACTTTTTGCGCATCGTTGCGAGCCTTGAACGGCGCTGTTCACTTCGCCTGGACTTGAACGGAGCCTTGCGGGCGCGGCAGTTTGATATGAATGGTCAGTCCGCGCAAAGGTGGCTAATGTCGCTGCTCCAGGGATGAAACTGGGGCGGCGGCCCCGGCGAGAGAGGGCAGATCGAGCCGGGGCCGCCGCGATCGCCGGTCTGGATCGCGCGGGAGATGGGAACCGCCGTCCGGGCCTGACGATGACTGCCTTTCGCGTCAAAAATTGCTGCGCTCAGGCGTGATGTATTTAAATTACATATTGTCGCGAGACTATCGCCAAAAAGGCTCTTGCGGCAAGCGAATTTTTCCGCGATTGGTGCGCGGAACTGGTGGAGCGGTCATGACAGGCAATAAAATCAACGCTCTTCTCGCGCTGCATAGCGGGGGGCGTTTTCTGGTCGGGCACGATCGGATCATGCTGCTCGAAAAGGTCGCGGAGCTTGGCAGCATCGCCAAGGCGGCGAAAACGACGGGCTTCAGCTACAAAACGGCTTGGGACTCGGTCAACGCCGTGAACAACCTTCTGCCGACGCCGGCTTTCATCACCCGTCCCGGCGGGCGGTCCGGCGGCGGCGCTGAAGTCACGGAAGAAGGCCGCCGGCTCCTCGCCACCTTCCATCGCCTGGAAGAAAAGCTTTCGCTGATCTCCAACATCATCGCGGAAGAGGGGCTGGAAGGGCAGGAGGAGGCCTTCCTCTGGGCGCTGGGCGCGCGGATTTCGGCCCGCAACGTCTTCCAGACCGAGGTGGTGCAGGTCAAACGCTGGCCGGTGGATGTCGAAGTCACGCTGAAATTCGCCGACGACCGCAAAATTCTCGCCATCGTCACAAATGAATCCGCCGACGATCTCGATCTGACGCCGGGGCGCAAGGTTCTGGCTCTGGTCAAATCCTCCTTCATCCGTCTGTTCTCGCCGGAACACGCGCCAGAGGGCGGGCGCAACGCCTTTGTCGGCGAGGTGGCGGACCGCATCGACGCCGAGCGCAACAGCGAGATCCGCCTCGACATCGGCCTCGGCAAGACCGTGCATGCGGTGGTTCCGCGGCAGACGGCGGAAGACCTCGGGCTTCAGGTTGGCGCAAAGGCCACCGCGACCTTCGATCCCACCCAGGTCATTCTGGCGGTCAATTGACCGGCCCCGGCGATCCTTGCTTGACCGGCCCGGCGGATCGCCCCCTGACGGTGCGCAATCCGCTGCGGCATGGGCTGGCGGCCTGGGGGCCGGGCCTGCTGGTCATGCTCGCGGACACCGATGCGGGCAATGTCGTCGCCGCGGCGCAGGCCGGCGCGCAATGGAATTTCCGTCTGCTGCCACTGGTCCTCGCGCTTATCCCCGCGCTTTATCTCGTGCAAGAGCTTGCCGCGCGGCTCGGCCTTTTCACGGGAGAGGGCTTTGGCGCATTGATCCGCGCGCGCTACGGGAAAGGCGTCGCGCTTCTGGCGTTCTCCGGGCTGGCGCTGGCGAGTTTTGGAACCTTGGTCACCGAATTTACCGGAGTTGCGGGAATCGGCGAGCTCTACGGGTTGTCCCGCGATGTCACGCTCCCCGCCGCCGGCCTCGCCTTGCTGGCGGTCGCGGCGACCGGCGCCTATCGCCGGGCGGAGCAGGCCGCCCTCGCTTTCGGCCTCTTCGAATGCGCCTTTCTTGTCGTCGCCTGGAAAGCGCGGCCGCATCCCGCCGATATGATGCGAGACTTTTTCCACGCGCCGCTCGGCGATAGCGGCTTTTTGTTCCTGGCCGCCGCTATCGTCGGCTCGACCTTCAATCCCTGGATGGTGTTCTATCAGCAGGCGGCGACCGCGCGCCGCTCCTTGCGGCCCGACGATTTGCCCGCCGTTCGCGCCGATACCGCGATCGGGGCGGTTCTGACGCAGGTTCTGACCGGCGCCGTGCTGATCGCCGCCGCAGCCGCGCTTCATGCCGGGGATCGCGTCCGTGGACTCGCCAGCATTGGCGAAATCGGCGAGGCGCTCGCCGGGGCGCTGGGGCGCGATAACGCGCTGCTCGTGTTCAGCCTCGGTGTGCTGGGGGCGTCCTTCGCGGCGGCCATCGTCGCTTCGCTGGCCTTGTCCTGGGGCGTAGCCGAGGTCTTTCCCGCTTCGGGCGGCTCACGGCGCTTTTTAGGGCTTTACGCCGCCGGCCTCTGCGGGGCGGCGGCGCTCGTGTATTTCGCGCAGGATCTGGTCTGGCTGAACATCGCGGCGCAGGCCGCCAATGCGCTGCTGTTTCCCCTGGTCGTCGGGCTGCTGATCGCCCTGACGGCCAGGGTTCTGGCGCCGCCCCTACGGCTGCGCGGGGCGCGCCATGCGGTCATGACCGTTCTGGCGGCGAGCGTCGGCCTCATAGGCCTGATTGGCGCCGCCGCGGCATTTCGGTGAGGTTGCGATGGTCAAATCCGGCAATCTTTTCACCAACCTGCCGACCGCCCGCGCGGAGGAGGAACTCACGACGCTGCTGAAATTGCCCGGCGCGCGCGTCGAGCGGATCGTTTCGACGGGGCAGGCCAGCCCGGAGGGGTTCTGGTACGATCAGGACTGGACGGAATGGGTCGTCGTCCTGTCCGGCTCAGCCGCGCTTCTCATGGAAGGCGAGGACAGCCCGCGCATCCTCCGGCCCGGCGATTATATCGAGATCCCGCCGCATGTCCGCCATCGCGTCGAATGGACGGAGGCAAGCGCGCCGACTGTATGGCTCGCCGTACATGGAGTTTAAGGACGTCGATCACCCTTCTCGCGGTCGCGGCGCCGGCGTCAGCGCGCCCGCCGCGTCGCGCGCGAGTTTGCGCCGCCAGTTGGGGCGTTCGCGGTCGGTGCCGGGAAGATTGACGCCTGTCGTCTCGCCGAGAAGGTCGTCGATCTGGAACAGGACCAAAGCGGCGTTCGCCTTGGCGATATAGGCGTGGATTGCCGCAACGAGCGCCGGATCGGAATCGTCCGGCTTGAGATCTTCCGCCGCAAGAGCCTTTCGCAGACCGGTCTCGTCGTCGCGGCGGCGCAGGCGTTCGGCCTTGGCGGTCTCGGATGAAATGAGGCCGAGCGCGGCTTTTTCCTCGATGTCCGCGCCCAGCCGCCAGCCGGCCAGCGTCGGCAGGTCGTGGGTCGAGGCGCAGGCCAAAGCCTTATGGGGATAGGCCGAGGGCGGCGCGAAATCGTCGCCGTGGCGCTCGAAAAACAGCACGCGATAGCTCAGCACATTGGCCGCCGCCATTTTCTCGCGAAAGCCATTCGGCACCGTGCCGAGATCCTCGCCGATGACGAGGCAGCGCGCGCGAAGACTTTCCAGCGCCAGTTCGCCGAGAAGATCGTCGAGCGGGTAGGACAGATAAGCACCATCCAGCGCGGGCGCGCCGTCAGGGACAATGAACAGCCGGTCCAGGGCCATGACGTGGTCGATCCGAAGCGCGCCGGCATGACGCATGTTCGCGCGCAACAGGCCGCTGAAGGCGTCATAGCCGGTGCGCGCCAGCGCCAGCGGATTGGGCGGCGGCAGGTTCCAGACCTGCCCGCATTCCGCGAAAGGATCGGGCGGCGCGCCGACCGAGACGCCTTGCATGAACAGGTCGCCTTCCACCAGAACTTCGCACCCATCCGGCGCGGCGCCGACGGCGAGATCGCGAAACAGGCCGAGCGAAAGCCCGGCGGCCTCGCCGCGCGCGGCGGCGCGGGCCAGTTGACGGTCGCACAGCCATTGCTCGAAACAGATCGCGCGAAGTTCTTCGGCATGGTCGCGCGCAAATGCCTCAACATCGGTCGGCCCTTGCCGGGGGGCGCCACGCCGCGCCATGGCTTCGAAAGCCGCGAACAGCCGCAGTCGCGCGCCGCCCTCCGCGACAAAACCCTCGAAGTCGTGCGCCGGGGGGAAGTTAGGATCAGCCGACGCCTTTTGTTCAAAGGCCGAGAAATGTGCGGCGAGCGCGCGGGCTTTCAGCGCCCAGACAGCCGGATAGTCGACCGCGCCGGTCTGCGAGAGAGCCTTGGCCCGCGCGCGCGTTTCCGCATCGAGCGGGCAGGGCAGGCCGGATGTCTCCGCGAGCGCGCCGAGGTCAAGACTGATCGGGTCGAGGAAATTGCGGTCGCTGGGATGATAGGGGCTGGCGCGCTCGCGCTCCTGCGTGAAGAGGGCGTGGAGCGGATTGATCCCGAGCGTCGCATAGCCCGCGCGTCCGGCAGCCTCGACGAGTTCCCCCAGCGTGGTGAAATCGCCAATGCCCTGATCGCCGTCGCGGCGCAGGCTGTAAAGCTGGGCGCTGATTCCGGCCGCGCCGACGTCGAGCGCTTTCGGCCAGTAACAGGCGCGCGGCGCGACTGTCAGATGGCAAAGCATGGTGGGATCGCCGGCGAGAGAGAGCTTGTAACGGCCGATGGGGAGCGGGGGGAGCGTCGCAAATTGCACAGTGAAAAAGCCGCCGTCGCAGGCGCGCTGCTCGGCGCGGCGAAAGGCTTCCGGCGCGATGAGCCGCCGCGCGCCGCTCTCGTCCACGATCTCCAGTTCCGTCCACGTTTCGTCGATGACCAGCGGCGCCTCGATCGTTTCGCCCTCGCGGACAACGAGGGCACGGGGCAGCACACGGCGGTCGCGCTCGCTGGCGAGACGTTTAAGGCTGGCGCGGACCTCGCGCTGCGTCGCTGCATTGAGGCCCATGGCTTGGAGCAAGGCGCGCTTGGTCGAATCCGGCACGACATGGCGCGTCCCGCTGATGTCATGCCAATCGGGCGCCAACCCGGCCGCGCGCGCGAGCGCGTCGAGCGTCTCCGGCGCTGGCGTCTCGTCGAGCCGCGCGGCGTCCTCTTCAGGCGTCTCGATCAGGACCAGCGACGCGCGCGGCGCGACGACCAAGACCTCGCCGCAATCGAAACAGGCGCCGTCCGCCGCGCCATCTTCAGCCCGCGTGTCGAGCGCGCGGCGCCAGAGAAAATTCTCGCGCGGCTGCGGCAGGCGGAAATGCGCCGCCTCCCGCGCCGCGTTGAATAAGATGCCCGCGCGCGAACCGTCGGCATGGAAAAAACTCGCGAGAAAACGGCGCCCGCTTTCCTGCCATTGTCCGTCGCGGAGGATTTCGCCATGGGCGCCGCGCCATTCGACATCGGCGAGGCCGCCGTCCTGCGGCGCGCCGGTCAGGAATCGATCCTGCGTGAAGGCGGGCGTCGATTTGCGCAAGGCGATCAGGGCGCGCGCGCAGGCGACCAGTCGCGCATCGGCGTTTGCCCAGTCGAGCCAGGCGGTCGCATTGTCCTGCGCATAGGCGTTGTTGTTGCCATGCTGGGTCTGCCCGAGTTCGGCGCCCATCGACAGCATCGGCGTCCCGCGCGCGAGCAGGAGCAGGGTCAGCAGGTTGCGCTGGTCGCGCCGCCGCGCCGCGCGAATGTTCTCATCCGCCGTCTCGCCCTCGGCGCCATTGTTCCAGGAGTGATTGGCGTCGGTCCCGTCGCGATTGTCCTCGCCATTGGCCTCGTTGTGCTTGCGCTCGTAGGAGACGAGATCGGCGAGGGTGAAGCCGTCATGGGCGGTGACGAAATTGATTCCACGCGAGGGCGGCTTGCGGTTCTGGAACACATCCGCCGACCCGGCAAGCCGCGTCGCCAGCGCGCCGATCATGCCCGCGTCGCCGCGCCAGAATTTTCGCGCCGCATCGCGGAAATTATCGTTCCATTCGCCCCAGCCTGCCGGGAAGCGCCCGATCTGATAACCGCCCGGGCCAATGTCCCATGGCTCGGCGATCAGCTTGAGGTCGCGCAACAGCGGGTCTTGCGCGATGGCGGCGAGCAGGGGCGCATGGGGGTCGAACCCTTCCATGCGGCGCGCGAGAGTCGTGGCGAGGTCGAAGCGGAAGCCGTCAACGCCGCCGTAAAGCGCCCAGGCGCGCAGGGCGTCCATGGCGGTGCGCAGGGTCGCGGGATGATCGAGCCGCAGGATGTTGCCGCAGCCGGCGTCGTCGATGTAGCGGGCGCGGTCTGCCGGATCGAGGCGGTACGAGACGGCATTGTCCAGCCCGCGCAGGCAGAGCGTCGGACCGTCGCTGTCGCTTTCGCCGCTATGATTGAGCACCACGTCGATCAGCACTTCGAGGCCAGCCGCCTGTAACGCGGCGACGCTCTCCCGCACTTCGCGCCAGCCGCCCGGCGCAAGGCGCGGTTCGGGCGCCATCAGCGCGACGGGGTTATAGCCCCAGTAATTGGTCAGGCCTGCGGCCTGCAAATGCCGCTCGTCGATCCATGCGGCGCAGGGCATGATTTCCAGCGTCGTCACGCCAAGCAGCTTGAGATGCGCGATTGCGACGGGATGGGCGAGGCCCGCGAAGGTTCCGCGCACGGCTTCGGGCAGGCTTTCGAGCGCGCGGGTGAAGCCGCGCACATGCAATTCATAAATGATGGTTTCGGACCACGGAATTTTCCGCCGCTTCGGCGTCGCCTCCTGCGGCGCCGTGGCGACGGCCTTGGGCGCGAAGGGCGCGCTGTCCAAAGGCGAGCAGGCGAAAAAACTCTCGTGCAGTTCGATCGGCCCGTCGAGCGCGAGCGCATGCGGGTCGAGCAGCAGCTTGTTCGGGTCGAAGCGCAGGCCCTCGCCCGGGCGCCATGGGCCATGGGCGCGAAAGCCGTAAAGCGCGCCTTCTTTCAGGCCGGGGACGAATCCATGAAAGACCGGGCCTGTTCGTCCAGGCAACGCGAGGCGCGCGATTTCCTGTGCGCCGCTTGCGCCGAACAGACAGAGTTCGATGCGTTCCGCCGTCTCGGAATAGACCGCGACATTGGCGCCGCCTTCAGTCAGCTTCAGGCCGAGAGGCTCGGGCGAGCCGGGCAGAATCCGCCCGATCAAGCGCGGGCGTCCTGCGCGATCTCACGATAGATATGCGCATAATGACGGGCGGGCTGGGTCCAGCTCACATCGGTCTTCATGCCATTGGTCTGGAGCTTCTTCCACAGGGCCTTGTCGGCATGGAGCGCGTTGCACTTGCGCAACGCGCCCGCCAGGGCATCGGCGGAAACCGGCGAGAATTGCAGGCCGGTGGCGCAATTGGCCAGCACCGCCATTTCATTGGCGTCGATGATGGTGTCGGCGAGGCCGCCAACGCGCGCGACCACCGGCACGGCGCCATAGCGCATCGCGCAAAGCTGGGTGAGGCCGCAGGGCTCGAAGCGCGAGGGCACCAGAATGGCGTCGGCGCCGGCCTGGATGAGATGGGCGAGGCGCTCCTCATAGCCGAAATGGACGCCTACCCGCCCCGGATGGTTCTGCGCGGCGTCCTGAAAGGCGGCCTCCAGCGCGGGGTCGCCGGCCCCGAGCAGCGCGAGCTGGGCGTTGCATTCGGCCAGAACCGGCAGACAGTCGAGCAACAGGTCGAGGCCCTTCTGCCATGACAGGCGGCTGACGACGCCGACTAGCAGACGGTTCGCCTCGTGGGCCAAACCGAGCCGCGTCTGCAGGGCTTTTTTGTTGTCTGCGCGAGCGGCGAGCTTTTTCGCCGAAAAAGGCGCAGCGATCATCGGGTCCGTTTCCGGGTTCCAGACCTCGGTGTCGATGCCGTTGAGGATGCCCGACAACTCGCCGTCGCGCACGCGCAACAGGCCGTCGAGGCCCATGCCGGACGGGCCTTGCTGGATTTCCTCCGCATAGGTCGGCGAGACCGTAGTGATGCGGTCCGCGAGTTGCAGCCCCGCCTTCAGGAAGCCGACCCCGCCGTAATATTCGACTCCTTCAATGGAAAAGGCCTGCGCCGGCAGGCCAAGCGCGGGGAAAATCTCGGCCGGGAACTGGCCCTGAAAGGCGAGATTATGCACAGTCATTACCGCGCCCGGACGCGGCAGTCCGCTGTAATGCAGATAAGCGGCGGTCAGCCCCGCCTGCCAGTCGTGGCAATGGACGACCTGTGGCGCGAAGCCCGCGACGAGGCCCTGGCCGAGCGCGGCGCCAATCCTGGCGAGCGCGGCGAAACGAAAGGCGTTGTCGGTGAAATCGCGGCCATCCGGCCCGGAATAGGGGCCGCCGTCGCGGTCATAGAGATGCGGGGCGTCGAGCACGAACAGATCGAGCGCGCCGGCGCGTCCGGCGAGCAGGCGCGCGGGGCCGCCAAACAGGTCGTCGAAATCCTCGACCGGCTCCGCCTTGTCCAGCGCGGCGAGCACCGGGCGATAGCCGGGGCAGAGCGTGCGCAGCACGACATGCTCGGCATGCAGCGCGCCGGGCAGGGCGCCGGCGACATCAGCGAGGCCGCCAGTCTTGACCAGCGGATAGATTTCGGAGGCGACCGAAAGCGCGGAAATGCTTTTCATGATGGGAGCCGGTCGATCATGGGTTGGGTGACGAGGCACACGCCGGCCTCGGTGCGGCGGAAACGGGCGGCGTCGAGTTCCGGGTCCTCTCCGATCACGAGCCCCTCGGGGATGCGCACGCCGTGATCGACGACGACCTTGGTGAGCCGCGCCCCGCGTCCGATGTTTACGTCGGGCAGCACGACGGCGCTCTCGACCTGCGCGTAGGAATTGACGCGCACGCGGCTGAACAGCAGCGAATTGCGCAGGTTCGAGCCGGAGACGATGCAGCCGCCCGAGACCAGCGACGAAACGGCCTGGCCGCGGCGTCCATCGATGTCATGGACGAATTTCGCCGGGGCGGTGAGTTCGGAATAGGTCCAGATCGGCCAGTCGCGGTCGAAGATGTCCAGCTCTGGCTCGATCTGGGTCAGGTCGATATTGGCCGCCCAATAGGCGTCCACGGTGCCGACGTCGCGCCAATAGGGGGCGACCTCCATGGTCGAGCGCACGCAGGACGAGGAGAAATGATGGGCGCACGCTTTGCCATGCTTGACGATATAGGGAATCAGGTCCTTGCCGAAATCATGGCTGGACAACCCGTTGGCGGCGTCTTCGCGCAGAAGGTCGAACAGGAATTTGGTCTCGAAGACATAGATGCCCATGCTGGCGAGGCAGCGGTCCGGCTTGCCCGGCATGGTCGGCGGGTCTTTCGGCTTTTCGAGGAACGAGATAATGCGGTTGGTGGCGTCGATCCCCATCACGCCGAAGCCGGTCGCCTCCTCGCGCGAGACTTCGAGACAGCCCACGGTCACGTCGGCGCCCTGGTCGACATGCTGCTGGAGCATCAGCTCGTAGTCCATTTTATAGATGTGGTCGCCGGCGAGAATGACGATGAAGCGCGGCTCGTAGTCGAGAATGATGTCGGCGTTCTGATAGACGGCGTCGGCGGTGCCGACATACCACATGTTTTCCGAGATGCGCTGCGACGCCGGCAGCAGGTCGAAGCTCTCGTTGCGCTCCGGGCGCAGGAAGGTCCAGGCGCGCTGCAAATGGCGGATTAGGCTGTGGGCCTTGTACTGCGTCGCGACCGCGATGCGGCGGATGCCGGAATTCAGCGCATTGGACAGGGCGAAATCGACGATGCGCGCCTTGCCGCCGAAATAGACCGCGGGCTTGGCGCGGCGGTCGGTCAGCTCCATCAGGCGCGAGCCGCGTCCGCCCGCGAGCACGAAGGCCAAGGCGTGGCGGGCGAGAGGGGAGTTGGCGGATGGCGGTCTCGATAGCGGAACGGTGAAGGATTTCGTCATCGGGCGTTTTCCTCCGGCGCCTTTTTCGCGGCAATTTTGCACTTGTAATCCAGCTTTGGCCCCGCGGCGTCAATCTGGATCAAGTCTAAAGCTTAGCATCCGGTTCATAGAGCAGATAAATCGCGCCGAGCGGCGGCGCCATCACGCGCGCCGAGGCGGGTTGGCCGTTGTGCGGATCGGCGAAGGCTTCGACGGCGCCGAGATTGCCGAGGCCGCCGCCGCCATAGATCTGCGAGTCGGTATTCAGAATCTCCCGCCAGCGGCCGGCAGCAGGCAAGCCGATGCGATAATCTGGGCGCGGCACGGGCGTGAAATTGACGACGACCGCGACCGGGGGGGCGTCGGGGCCGCCACGCCGAAGCCACGCGAAGACGGAGGCGTCGGAATCGTCCACCACCAGCCATTGGAAGCCTTCGGCCTCGCAATCGCGGGCGTGGAGGGCGGCGTGCGCGCGATAGAGACGGTTGAGATCGCGCACCAGCAGGCTCAGCCCGGCATGGGGCGGATATTGCATCAGGTCCCAATCGAGCGAGCGGTCCTCGCTCCATTCGCGGGTCTGGCCGAAATCTTGCCCCATGAACAAAAGCTTTTTGCCGGGATGCGCCCACATGAAAGCGAAATAGGCGCGGGCGTTGGCGAATTTGCGCCATTCGTCGCCGGGCATCTTGCCGATCAGCGAGCCTTTGCCATGCACCACTTCGTCATGGGAAATCGGCAGGACGAAATTCTCGGCGAAGGCGTAAAGCAGACCGAAGGTCAGGCGATCATGATTCCAGCGTCGGAAAATCGGGTCCTGCGCGATGTAGCGCAGGGTGTCGTTCATCCAGCCCATATTCCATTTGAAGCCAAACCCGAGCCCGCCGGCATGGACCGGCTGGGAAACGCCCGGCCAGGAGGTCGATTCCTCCGCGATCATCAAGGCGCCGGGATAGCGTTCATAGACCAGCGTATTGACCTTCTGCAGGAAGGCGATGGCTTCGAGATTCTCCTTGCCGCCGTGGATATTGGGCGACCATTCGCCGTCTTTGCGCGAATAATCGAGGTAGAGCATCGAGGCGACGGCGTCCACGCGCAGCCCGTCGATATGGAACTGCTCGAACCAGTAGAGCGCATTGACGGCGAGGAAGTTGGCGACCTCGCTGCGGCCGAAATCATAGATCGCCGTGTTCCAGTCCGGCTGGAAGCCGCGCTGCGGATCGGCATGTTCATAGAGCGGCCCGCCGTCGAACCAGGCGAGGCCGTGTTCGTCGGTCGGGAAATGCGCGGGCACCCAGTCGAGGATCACGCCGAGGCCTTCGGCATGGGCGCGATCAACGAAGCGCTTGAAGCCCTCGGCCTCGCCGAAGCGCGAGGTCGGCGCAAACAGCCCGATCGGCTGATAGCCCCAGGAGGCGTCGAGCGGATGCTCGGAAACGGGCAGCAGTTCGAGATGGGTGAAGCCCTGCTCACGCGCATAGGGGATCAGGCTGTCCGCCAGCTCGTCATAGGTCGGGAAGCGATTGTCCTCGCCCCGGCGCCACGAGCCGAGATGAACCTCGTAGATCGACATCGGAGCGCGGCGCGGATCGCTGTTTCCGCGCGCGGCGAGAAAAGCGGCGTCGGTCCAGGGGAAGGCCTTCGTGCTGGCGACGACCGAGGCGGTAGAGGGGCGCAGCTGCGCTTCCTGTCCGAAGGGATCGGCCTTGAGCGGCAGCACCGCGCTGGACGCCGGGAGAATTTCATATTTGTAGAGCGCGCCTTCCGCGACGCCGGGAAGGAAGATCTCCCACAACCCGCTGTCGATGCGCTTGCGCATGGGATGGCGGCGCCCGTCCCATTGGTTGAATTCGCCGACCACCGAGACGCGCTTGGCGTGCGGCGCCCAGACCGAGAAATGCACGCCCTCCGCGCCCTCATGCATCATGTGGTGCGCGCCGAGCCGCCGGTAAAGCTGCAGATGCGCGCCTTCGACCAGCAGATGGTCGTCCATTTCGCCGAGGATCGGGCCGAAGCGGTACGGGTCGTCCCAGTCCCAGCCCCCAGCCTCGCCTTCCGCATGGAAGCGATAGGCGAAGGGGGGGCGGCGGGCGACAAAGCCCTCGAAGAACCCCTCTCCGCCGCGCGCTTCCAGCGCGGCCTGCTCGCCGTCCATGAAAATGACGGTCAGACGCCGCGCGCCGGGCGCGAAGGCGCGCAGCGCGGCGCCTCCGGGGCAGGCGTGCGGCCCCAGCACGGAGAAGGGGTTGGGATGCCGGCCGGCGACAATGGCTTCGACGTCGGCGTCCGGCGCCCAGTTCGGGCGAATGGTCATGTGCGGCGCACCGGAACTTTCCAGATTTCTTCCGCATATTCGGCGATGGCGCGATCCGAGGAGAACCAGCCGGTGCGGGCGGTGTTGAGGATGGCCGAGCGCCACCACGTCTTGCGGTCGCGCCAGCGCCGCCCGACCGCGGCCTGCGCGGCGCAATAGGCGTCGAAATCGGCGGTCACGAGGAAATAATCGTGATAGGTCAGCATGTCGACCAGCGCGGCGTAGCGGTTGCGGTCGTCCGGCGAAAACGCGCCGTCGGCGATGGATTCCAGCACCTCGCGCAGCACGGGCGAGGCGGCGATGGCCTCCTGCGCGTCATTGCCCTGGGCGCGCCGGGCGGCGACCTCCTCGGCGGTGAGGCCGAAGATGAAGATGTTGTCGTCGCCCACGCGCTCCTTGATCTCGACATTGGCGCCGTCGAGCGTGCCGATGGTCAGGGCGCCGTTGAGCGCCATTTTCATGTTGCCGGTGCCGGACGCCTCCATGCCCGCCGTCGAAATCTGCTCCGACACGTCGGCGGCCGGAATGATCACCTCGGCCAGGCTGACATTGTAATTGGGCAGGAACACCACCTTCAGCAGATCGCGCACCGTGGGGTCGTTATTGACCACGCGCGCCACGTCATTGGCGAGCTTGATGATCAGCTTGGCCATATGATAGCTCGCGGCGGCCTTGCCGGCGAAAATTTTCACCCGCGGCACAAAGTCGCGCATCGGTTGCGCGCGGATCTCGTTATAGAGCGCGATGGTCTCCAGAATATTGAGCAATTGCCGCTTGTATTCATGGATGCGCTTGATCTGCACGTCGAACAGGGCGTTGGGATCGACCTTGATCAGCATCCTGTCGGCGATGAGATTGGCCAGCGCCGCCTTGTTGGCCTGCCGCGCGGAGGAATAGCGCGCCTGGAAATCGAGGTCCGAGGCGAGCGGCTCCAGCTTTTCCAGTTCCGAGGCGTCGTCATAGAAGCCCTTGCCGATTGTTTCTTCGAGCAGCCGCGTCAGATGCGGATTGGCCTCGAACAGCCAGCGGCGGAAGGTGACGCCATTGGTCTTGTTGACGATGCGGTCCGTAAAAATCTCGTGCAGGTCGCGGAACACGGTCTCCTTGACCAGTTCGGAATGCAGCGCCGAGACGCCATTGACCTTGTGCGAGCCGAGGAAGGCGAGATGGCCCATGCGGACATGGCGCCCGTTGTGCTCGTCGATCACCGACAAGGCCGAAAGCTTGCCCGGATCGTTCACGCCATCGGCGCGCAGCTTGTCGAGATGCCGGGCGTTGATGAGATAGATGATCTGCATGTGGCGCGGCAGCAGCCGCTCCATCAGCGGCGCCGGCCAGGTTTCGAGCGCCTCCGGCAAGAGCGTATGGTTGGTGTAGGAGAAGGTCGCCTGCGTGATTTCCCAGGCGCGATCCCATTCCAGCCCGTAAACGTCCACCAGCAGGCGCATCAATTCGGCGACGCCGATGGCCGGATGGGTGTCGTTGAGCTGGATCGCGACCTTGTCGGCAAGCGTGTCGATGTCGCCGTTCTGCTTCAGGTGGCGGCGGATGAGATCCTGCAGCGAGGCCGAGGCGAAGAAATATTCCTGCCTCAGGCGCAGTTCATGGCCGGCGGGGGTCGAATCGCTCGGATAGAGGATCTTGGAAATGGATTCCGCGCGCACCTGATCGGCGAGCGCGCCGACATAATCGCCCTGGTTGAAGACGTCGAGGCGCAGCGGGTCCTGCGCGCGCGCCGACCACAGCCTTAACGTGTTGACCTGGACTCCGCGCCAGCCGACCACCGGCGTGTCATAGGCGACGGCGACGACCGTTTCGGACGGGCGCCAGATCTGTGCGGGCGGTCCGTGGGGACGCGGGGCGCTGTCCACCACGCCGCCAAAGCCGATGTTGTAATTGACCTCGGGGCGCGGAAACTCCCACGGATTGCCGAAATCCAGCCAGTCCTCGGGAAATTCATGCTGCCAGCCGTCGCTGATGGTCTGACGGAACAGGCCGTGGTCGTAGCGGATGCCATAACCGTGGGCGGCGATGGACAAGGTCGCCATGCTCTCCATGAAACAGGCGGCGAGGCGCCCGAGGCCGCCATTGCCCAGTGCGGCGTCCGGTTCGACATTGCGCAATTTGTCGAGGTCAATGTCGAGCCCGGCGAGGGCCGCGCGCATCGGCTCGACGAGGCCGAGATTGGTGAGCGAATCCATCAGCAGGCGACCGATGAGGAATTCGAGCGACAAATAATAGACGCGGCGGCGATTCTCGCGATAGGCCTCGCGCACCGAGCGCATCCAGTCATTGACGATCTGGTCGCGCGTCGCCAGAGCCACGGCGATAAACCAGTCGCGCTCGCTGGCCGTGTTGCGGTCCTTGCCGACGGAATAATTCAGCTTCTCCAACACCGCGTCGCGCAATTGCGTGATCCTTGCCGCGCGATCTTCGGCAGAGGCGTCGATTTCGGGGTCTTGTCCGTGCGCGGCGGGAGAGGCGAGTTCGTTCATGGGCGAAAAATTCCAATTGGCGGCGCGGCGGAAGGAGCGCGCCATTCTGCTGGTCGAGGATTAGACGGCTTTCTTCCCGGAAGATCAAACAGAAGCCAGACTTGACGATCAAACAGAGGCCAGACTTGCGCCGCCGTCAAGAACAGCCGGCGGGCAAAGAAAAGGCGGCTTCGCCTGAGCAAAGCCGCCTGAATTCATTTTGAGTTTCCGCCGGTTCAGCGGCAGACGCGAACGCCGCCGCGATAATGGCAGCGCGGCGCCACGACGACCGGGCGGGGAGCGACCACGACAGGGCGGGGCGCCACGACGACAGGGCCGCGGGGGGCGACAACGGCGCCACGCGGACCGGCGCAGCCAGCGCGATAGACGCCACGGGCGCAGACGACGGCGTTGGCGGCGGAGACGTCAGCGACGAGCATGCCCAGGGCGAAGAGGCCGAGAAGTACTTTTTTCATGGTCGTTTCCTTTATCCTGACGCGCCGTCCTCGGTCGGACAAGCGGGAGCGCAGCGCGAATCTGGCGCGTCAGCTTGCACCATGGGCGCGCCGCGCGACACCAGAATTACGCAGGCGCAAGCATTTGTGAGGCGGACGAAAGGTCAATCTACGGCGTATTCGCCGGCGGGGCCTCTTCCCGCGCGGGCCGGGCGATTCCGGCCTGCTTTTCGATGAGCGCGGCGAATTTGTCGGTCCAGCCGACAGGCGGAAGGTGGCTCAGGGCCAGATCGCTCTTCGCGCGGAGAGCGGCGCCATCATATGAACGATTGTCGAAGCCTGGCGCGCGCGGATCGTCGCCGGACCAGAACAGGGTCTGGGCGAGATTGTTCAGCTCGAGAATGACAACCTTGCGGTCATCCGGCCCCCGCAGCTCCAGCACGAAGCCGCAATGGTCGCTCAGATAGGTTTTCAGCGCGCAGCACGGCGCGCCGAGCGCGGCGGCGGCGCCTTGCGCCTTCCGGGCGCCAACCAGCCGCGCCCGCGTGATGAAGGGCAGATGGGCGCGCCAGAATGCGCGGCGGGCCGCCAGAACGGAAGCGTCATCCGTGCGGAGGTCCTCCACGATGCGGAAGGAGGTATCGAGCGTCTCCTCGACCAGCCATTTTTCGGCCTGCGCGAGGTCGGCTTCGGGGACGTCGCGCCAGTCATCCAGACCCGCGCGCGGGTCGCCGGCAATGCGGAAACAGCGTTTGAGCGCCCGGGTTTTGGCTTCCGCGTCGCCGCGTGCGGCCGCCCAGCCGATCAGGCCGGAAATGAAGGCGATTTTCGCCCGCGTCCGCGCCGCAGCCGGACCGCTGGCGCCGAGCAGGCCGGCCGGCTCGAAGAAATCCAGCAGCAGATCGGCGGCGTCCCATCGCACCTGCCCCCGGCGCTCAGTTTCGCGCAGGGCATAGGCTTCCGCGACGGCGACGAGAAAGCCGGAGTTTTGCAGGATGGTCCGGGTCTGGGCGTTTTTCGCGGCCTCGTGCAGAAAGGCGAGATCGCCGGAGGCCAGCGCCTCGGCGGCGCGCGAAACAGCCTCCGCGCCGCGCCACAGGCTCCAGCCGCGCGCGAATTCGCCGAACCGGCCCCACAGCAGGTCTTGCCGGCCCGAAAGCCAGTCCTGCGTCAGTCCGGCGGCGGGGTTGTCCGGGTCGAAATGGCGCAGCAGCGCGATGCAGACGCGCGTTTCGGCGATGCGCGGCTTCCAGTCGGTTTCGGCCCAGCGCAGCCAGGCCTCGATGTCGGCGGGTTGGGCGGCCCAAGGCGCGCGCGGGCGCCAGAACAGTTCGAGCACCGCTTTCTTTTCCGCAAAATCCAGCGCGGCGAGATCGCCCCGGCTCGCCGCCAGCTTGCGTGCGGCGCGGTCGATCAGGGAGTCCGGCGCGCCCGGCGCGGCGCGTCCCGGGCCGTGGCGCTCTTCGAGCTCGCCGGCGAGGCGCGTCAGACGCGAGCGCCGCCTAAGTCCGCCGATATTTTGCGAAAGCAGCGGCGGAGAGCTCTGGCCCTGGCCCGGACTATTTTCCCCCGGCATCGAGTCTGTCCAGCCGCTGGTTCAGGTCGCGCAGGGCTCTTTCGACCTGATCGCGGTTGACCGCCATGATCAGCCTGACTTCGATACGGCGGTCGGTCTCCATCACCGCCTTGTCGTTGCGCTGCTTTTCGCTCAACCCGTCGGTGACGGGCCGCGTGTCGGCATAGCCGCTGACGCCCAGCAGGCTCTTGCCTTCGGCGTTTTTCAGATTGGGCACGCGCGGATCGGAGTCCCGCGCGATGCGATAGGCCTCGATGGCGCGGGCGGCGGAAAGGTCCCAGTTGTCGCGGAAACGATCGGCCCCGCCGCGCAAGGGGGCGGCGTCGGTATGGCCCTCGATATAGACGGCGTTGAGCAAGCTGCCCTGCGACAGAGGCGGGCAGGCGGCATTTGGTTGGAAACTGGCGGGCGCGCCCGGCAGAAAACAGGGAACCACATCGGCCAGCGCCACGCCCAACAGGCGGATGACGTCGCGCCCGTGCGGGGTCGGGTCGGCCTGGGCGGATTCGAACAGATTGCCGGTCGGCAGGCGCAGCACGCCGCTGCGGAAATCGGCCTCGACGTTCACGCCCTGCGCCGCCAGCCTATCCTTCAGCATCTGCAGGATTTTCGTGCGCGTGGCGTCGGCTTCCGCGAGGCGGTCGAGCAGCGGGACGACGCCTTCCGTCTTGACGAAGGAGACGAATTCAGAAAATTGCGCGGCGCGCTTTTTCAGGGCGTCGCGTTCGATCTTGACCTGCGCCAACTCCTGCGCGGTCTGGTCGTAAAGCGGGCGCGGCACGGCGTCTTCCATCATCACCAGCGACAAGGCCAGCACCATGATGATGAAGATGAAGACCACGCCGACCATGAGATCGGCGACGGGCGCGAAGACGTCCTTCTTTTCCTCTTCCTCGATCTTGTGAAGGCGGGAGGCGAACATCAGCGAGTCTCCGCCGCCTTCTCCGCGGCCTTTTTGGCCGCGCGATTGTCGACGATGTCGCCAATGTCGATCAGCGCGGCTTCGAGGCTGCCGATGGAGCGCGCGATTTCATTGTCATAAGTTTCGATACATTGCGAGATTTCGCGGCCGAGCGACTGCACGCCGCCGGTCAGTTCGTTGAGCGTGCGGGCGACGGCCTGCTCCACGTTGCGGAAGTTTTCGGCCTGCGAGCCGAGGCTTTTATTGGCTTGCGTCGCCGCGCGGCGAAAGCTGTCGACGACCGTGCGCCCCGCGTCGGACATGACCCGGATGTGCTCGGCGGCGCCGGAGAAATTATCCATTGCGCCATGCAGCGAGGCGGCGGCCGCCGACAGCGGAGTCGCGGCGCTGGCGACGGAGCCTGCCGCGTCGGCCAGCGATTCGGACGCCCCCGAAACGATGGCGCCGGCCTTTTCCAGCCGCGCATTCTGGGCGTCCATGCCCAGGGCGACTTCGGCCAGCTTGAGCGACAGGCCGCGCGCGGAATCGGCGAATCGCTCCACGGTCTTGGTCATCAGTTCCGCCGAGCTTTCCGCAGCGCCGGAAAGGATTTTTGCGCCCTGCGCCGCACCGGAGGCGAGCGCATCCTGGCTGTCGCGCAATTGCGCGCCGGAGGCTTCGCTCGCCTGCATCAGCCGCTCGGCGGCCACCGACAGCGATCGGGAAATCTCCTCCACCCGCGCGGAAAACAGATCGGCGCCGCCCCGGCTGGCCTGGGTCGCGGCGGCGGCGACGCTGTCCAGCGCGGTCTGGACCTTCTGGCCGATCTCGCGCGACGATTGCTCCGAGGCGTCGGCCAGAGCATGGGGCATGGCTAGGATTTTTGCCTCGAACGAGGCCAAGGTCGCGGCGAGCGAGGACTGGCCCTGTTCGAAACCGGCGCTCATCTTTCGCGCGGCGTCCGTCAGGGCCGCCGCCGAGCGGCCGATCTCGTCGCCGAAGCCGCCTTCCGTGGCCTTGATCTTTTCGGGCAGCGTGTCGAAGGCGGCGAGCGAATGGGTCATTTGCGAGCCGAAGGCTGCGATATGGCTGGCGATCTGGTCGCCTGAGGCCGAAATCTGCTCGATCCGTCCGGCGGCCTCGCCGAAACGCGCCATGGCGTCCCGGAAGGTCAAGGTGGCGGTGGTCAGCGGCGCGGCGGCGCCTTCCATCGCGCCCGCCGCGAGCGCCAGATTGTTGGAGGCGCCGGAGACGATTTCGCCCGCCTTGTCGAGCCGTTCGTTATGGGCGCCCAGCGCCTGTTCGGTCTGGTCGAGCCGCGCCGAGAGCTTGCCGACGGCTGCGGCGAAGGCCTCGACCATGCGGGTTAGCCGCGCGGCGGATTCCTCGCCGGAGGCGTTGACGGCCTGCATGCCCTCGGTCATCTGCGCGCGGGATTCGACGCCCGCCTGGGCCAGCGACGAAGCGGCGGCGGCGAGCGCGGCGGCGACGCTTTCGACGCGCGCGGTAATCTGTTCGCTGTTGGTGCGGCTGGCCTCTTCGGTCACCTGCGCCGCGCTGTCGAGCGTGGCGAGCAGGGCGGAGCCGGCTTCGCGCGTGCTTTGCTCGGCGGCCGAGGCGATGGCGGGGGCGATGCCGGCGATCTTGCCTTCGAAAGCGGCGAGCGTCGCGGCGAGGCGATCCTGCGCCTGTTCCATCTGTTCGGCCATCCGGGACGCCGATTGCGACAGAACGCCGGCGCCGCGCCCGATCTCGTCGCCGAAGCCGGTCTGGGTCGCCTTGACAGCGTCGGAAAGCGATTCGAACGACGCCAGCGAATGCGACATATGCGCGCCATAGGCGGCGATATGGCTGGCGATCTGGTCGCCCGAGGCGGAGACGACCTCGATGCGGCGCGCCGCTTCGCCAAGGCCAATCATCGCCTCTCGGAATGTGTGGGTGGCCTCGGTCAGCGGCGCGGCGGCGCCTTCCATTGCGTCGGCGGCGTGGACCAGTTCGCTGGAAGCGCCGGCGACGATCTCGCCGGATTTGTCGAGCCGCTCGTTATGGACGCCGAGCGCCTGTTCGGTCTGGTCGAGGCGCGTGGCGAGACGGCTGACGGCGGAGGCGAAGGCCTCGACCATGCGGGTCAGCCGGGCGGCGGCTTCCTCGCCCGAGGCCGAAACGACCCGGGCGCCCTCGGCCATCTGGGTGCGGGAATCGGCGCCCGCCTGCGTCAAGGCCGAAGCCGCCGAGGCGAGGGCCGCGGCGACACTCTCAATACGCGCCGACATTTTCTCGGCATTGGCGCGGCTGGTGTCTTCCGCCGCCTGACTGGCGTTTTCGAGCGTCTGGCGCAGGGCGGCGCCCATGTCGCGGGCGCCCTGTTCGGAGGTCGCGGCGAAGGCGGCGGGCAGGCCGGCGATCTTCGTCTCGAAGGCCGCGAGCGTCGCCGCCATGCGGTCCTGGCTCTGCTCCATCAGCGCAGCCATGCGCCCCGCCGACTGGGTCAGCTGGTCGGCGCCGCGTCCGATCTCGCCGCCAAAGCCCGTTTCGACCTCGGCGAATTTGCGCGGCATCGAATCGAGCGCGGCGAGC
Source organism: Rhodoblastus sp. 17X3 (assembly GCF_030056575.1). Classification (GTDB taxonomy): domain Bacteria; phylum Pseudomonadota; class Alphaproteobacteria; order Rhizobiales; family Beijerinckiaceae; genus Rhodoblastus. The sequence goes on from NZ_JASHHX010000002.1 coordinate 96,676, forward strand.
AGCGCGCCCATCTGTGCGCCGAAGGAGTCGAGGTGGCGGCCGACGCCGTCCTGCCAGAGATTGCCGAAGGTCGCGCCCGCGCTTTCGGCCACCCCGGCATTCGCCTCGCCGACCCGCGCGCTCATGGCCGCGATTTCATCCCGCAAGGGCGTGAAGGCCGAGGCGGCGCCATCCGCCAAGGTCTGGGACATTTTGGAAAATGCGGCGTCGAGCCGCGTCGAGAGGTCTTCGGCGAGCGCGCCGAACTGGGCGTTCTGCGCCTCGGCGAGGCGCAATTGCCGGCGCAGAATCATTTCCGGCGCGACATAGGTCGAAAGCGCGCGGATTTCCTGCAGCAGGTCTTCCTCGGCCACCGTCTGGGCGGAGGCTTGCTGGCGCGCGACCACGCTCCAGAAAATATAGGCGAGGATGCCGGCGATCGAGGTGATGAATTTCACCGAGCTGACGGCGAGAATGCCTTCGACGGCGCGCTTGAGCTGCTCGGGGGAGAGGGAATCATGGCCCGCGCCGCCGCCGCCAAGCTGCAGCAGGGCCGCGGAGAGGCCGACGAAAGTGAAGAACAGGCCGACGGTCAGGAACACGCCGGCGAGCGTCGAGGACCATTTCGGATAGGAATGGCCGGGCAGATGGACGAGGGCGAAGAAATCCGCCGGGTCGGAATAGCTCACCGCATTGCCGTGTTCGAATTCGACGCTGGAGCGGTAGCGCCGCCAGGCGGGGGCGAGGTCGTCGCCTTCGAACAGCGAATCGGCTTGCGCGAAAAGATCCTCTGGCGAGCGGTCGTCGCCGCGCAGGGCGCGAAGCGCGCGCGACAGGCGGCGCAGGCGGCCGACGAAGCGGCGCTCGGCCGGAACCAGCGCCAGCAGCCAGATCAGCAGCGCCGCGCCGAGGATTCCCAGCGCGATGCCAACCGCCAGCGGGCGCCCCGAGAACAGGGCGATGGGCGTCAAGATGAAGTCGGCGAAACCATCCATTGACTTATCCCGGCCGTCCCAAGCGTCTCAAATCAGGCCCCGCGCGCAATAGCGGCGGGAATGGGCCGCCGGCGCGAAAGCCGGCGGCGCAAAGTCCAATCAGCCGACGGACTTGATGGTCTTTTCGATCTGGCCCTTCAGAGGCTCGGCGGCTTCCTTGGAGATCTTCTGCGCCAGAGCGGTGAGGTCCTTGGCCTGCTCGGCCAGGGCCTTGAACTGCTTTTCGGCAAAGGCCGACTGCAGCGGAGCCAATTCGCCCGGGCTCTTCACGGAGGTGAGCGAGGACAGGAAGTCGAGCGTCGAATAGGTGTTGGCCTGGAGGGCTTCGAAGGCCTTGGCGTTGAACTCGGACAGGCCCTGGGCGACGACGGAGGCGCTGGCGTTGAGGGTGCCGGCGGCTTCCTTGGCGGAGGCGTTGAGCTTCTCGAAGGCTTCGCGGGTCTGGGCAACGCCCTTTTCGGCGATTTCGCGGACATTGGCGCCCGAAAGATTGAACAGCTCGGCGGGGTTCTTGATAGGGTCGTTCGACATGTTTGGGCTCCTCATGGACGATTTGGTCGAAAATGTCCTTAAGCGAGGGCGCGATTCATGACTTTCGGCCTCGCGGAGCGCATCCTATGGGAACGGCCGACGCGCTGCAACAAAATTGTGCAGTGCAGCAAAACGGCCAAGCTGAAGTCCGGGCCGAATCCTTGGCCCGTCAGGGTTCAGCGAGCGAACCAGCGAATGGTTTCAATCACGGCGATCGCGAGCCCGACCACCAGCGCGCCGGCGGCTGCGCGCCAGAGCCAATTGCGCTGGCCGTCGCTCAGGCGCGGCCCAAGCGCGGCGGGGGCAAGATAAAGCAGCAGCGCCACGAGGGCGAGGGTTTGCATGGTGCGATCCATAGGACTCTCCGGCGCTGCTTTGCCGCAATTTTACGGCAGCCCGTTTTCGAGATGCCGCATATCCTGTTCCGCCTCTTCGGCGCTTTCGAAAATATGCGGCGCGACGCCGCGATTTTCCAGCGCCTCGCCCAGCTTCATGCGCAGGAAGCCGCTGGTGGTGTAGCGCGAAACGCCGGAATAAAACTGGTCCATCAGGCCCCGCACCATGGCGGAATAGGAATCCAGCAGCTCCGGCACGATGGAGAAATTGTCGTAATTGACGATGGCGTAGACGCGGCGGCCGAGCGGCGCCAGCTTCTGCTCGACCATGAGGCGGATGTCGTCGATGTCCTTCTGGCTGCGCAAGGCGTAATGCTCCAGATCGACGAAGAACAGGTCTTGCTCCTCGTCAAAAGTCAGGCGCTTGTCGAGCGGCACGTCGAGCAGGTACGAGCGAAGGTCCATCGGCGCTTCCTGAAAGATCCGCGCGTCCATCAGGATCGGATCGCGCGGAATCAGCGGCTTGAAATCCATATGGGCGAGAATGTCGCGATCGAGGTCGACGCCGGGAGCGATTTCGGTCAGCTCCAGCCCGTCGGGACGCAGGGCGAAGACGCAGCGCTCGGTGACATAGAGCACGCTGCGCCCCGATTTTGCCGCTTCCGGCCCGCTGAAGGTGACATGCTCCACGGCGTCGACGAATTTGCGCGCCCGCGCTTCGAGAATGATGGCGAGCTTGCCATCGCGCGCCTCGACCTGCTGCTTGCCGGCGCCAAAGGTGCCGACGAAGACAACGCGCTTGGCGTTCTGGCTGATATTGATGAAGCCGCCGGCGCCGGCGAGTTTCGGCCCGAACTTGCTGACGTTCAGATTGCCGTGGCGGTCGACCTGGGCGAGGCCCAGAAACGCCGCGTCGAGCCCGCCGCCGTCGTAGAAATCGAACTGGTAGGGCTGGTCGATCACGGCCTGGGTGTTGGTGGCGCAGCCGAAATCGATGCCGCTGGCGGGGATGCCGCCGATCACGCCCGGCTCGGCTGTGAGGGTGATGAGATCGATGATCTTCTCCTCATTGGCCACGGCGGCAATGCCCTCTGGCATGCCGATGCCGAGATTGACCACGCTGTTGGCCTTCAGCTCGAAGGCGGCGCGGCGCGCGATGATCTTGCGCTCGCTCATCGCCATCGGCGGCATGGAGCCGGCGCGCACGCGGATTTCGCTGGCGAAGGCCGGGCTGTATTGCGTGCCGAAGGTCTGCCAATGGTTCTCGGGCCTGGCGACCACGACGCAATCGACCAGCACGCCAGGAACCTTGACCTGGCGCGGATTGAGGCTGCCGCTTTCGGCCACGCGCTCGACCTGCGCGATGACAATGCCGCCCGAATTATGCGCGGCCATGGCGATGGCCAGCGCCTCCAGAGTCAGCGCCTCCTTTTCCATGGTGAGGTTGCCATCCGCATCGCCGGTGGTGGCGCGGATGATGCCGACATGGATCGGAAAGGTCTTGTAGAGAAGGTAGTCCTCGCCATGGAGGGCGAGGCGTTCGACGATGTCCTCGGTGGTGCGGGCGTTGAGCTTGCCGCCGCCATGGAGCGGATCGACGAAAGTGCCCATGCCGACGCGGGTGATATGGGCCGGGCGATGGGCGGCGATGTCGCGGAAGAGATGGGTGATGACCCCCTGCGGCAGGTTATAGGCCTCGATGCGGTTGCCGATGGCCAGCTCCTGCAATTTTGGCGCGAGCCCCCAATGGCCGCCGATGACCCGCTTCAACAGGCCCTCATGGGCGAAATGATTGAGGCCCCGGCTTTTGCCGTCGCCCTGACCCGCCGCATAGACCAGCGTCAGTTCGCCGATCCGGCCCTGCGAATAGGGCAACTCGCTCTCGCAGGCCAGGAAATGCTCCTCCAGCGCGAGGGCGATTTCCTCGGCGAAGCCAATGCCGACGAAGCCGCCGGTCGCGACGGTGTCGCCATGACGGATGAGTCGCACGGCTTCCTGCGCGCTGACGATCTTGCCCTTCTCCGCTGAGCGTAGATAGGGCAGGGCGGGATGAGTTGGCATAGGACGTTCCCCCGAATTTTTGTTCTCGGCTCACGATGCGTTCGCCCTTCGGGCGCCGGGCCGGATTGACTTAGCCTAAACCATTTTTGCGCTTTCGCGTTCCGGGATTTCGCGATTTGAGAACAAGGCTTTCGTCGCACCCGCGCTCTTTGCTAAGAGCTTTGCGTCGCGGCGCGCGCTGCGGCTCCAGCTGATGGTTAGGCGCGCCTGCGCCGCCGAGCTTATGCGAGGGATTCCTTGACCGCGAAGAGTCGCGGTCAAGGAGAAGCGGTAAGAAGCCATGGCATACGAAATCATATCCATCGAGGGCGCGCCGGACGGCCCGCCGCCCGCGCGGCTGTGGCCCTTCGTCTGGCACTTCGTGCGTCAGATCAAAGGCCTGCTCGCCCTGCTGCTCGTGCTGGAGGCCTGCGTCGCCGCCGGCGCCACCATGATCCCCGTGATGATCAGCTGGCTCGTCAATGACGTCAACGCCTCCGCCGAGACGCGCGACGTGCTGAGCCACCCGTGGCTGTGGCGCACGGCGGCCCCGATACTGATCGCCTGGGGCCTCTGCATGGCGCTGCTCTGGTACATCTATGACCATCATTATACGGCGCGGTTCAACAATCTCATCCGCTACCAGCTCGCCCGCTATACGCTTGGCCACAGCATGGCCTATTTCACCAATGATTTCGCCGGTCGCCTCGCCAACAAGGTGGTGGACGGCGGCGCGGCCCTGCGCGACCCGTTGCGCAGCACGATGAGCGCCATCTGGTATTGCGGCTTCTTTGTCTTCGCCTCGATCATCGCCATGATGCGCTTCGACGCCTGGCTGGCGGCGCCGACCCTGGTCTGGCTCGCGGCGTTCATCGGCTCTCTGGTCTATTTTCTGCCGCGCGTGCGTGCGTTGCAACTTGCCCATGCGCGCCATCACACCGAGCTGGTCGGCCATGTGAATGACGTGTTCGTCAATATCGGGCTGGTGAAGCTGTTTGGCCGCGAGCAGGAGGAAACCGCGGCCAATCTGGCCGAACTCGGGCGGCACAGCGACAGCTTCCGCGCCGCCCTGCACAAGATCTGGCAGATGGGCGCGACCCATACCGCGCTGAACGTCGCGCTGCTGATGGCGTCCCCGGCGCTGGCGCTGGCGCAATGGCAGGAAGGGCGCATCACTTCCGGCGTCGCGGTGATGATCGTCCCCATGGCGTGGCAGATGGTCAATATGTCGGGCTGGATCCGCAACGAAGTCACTAATGTGTTCGAGACGCTGGCGCGCGTCGAGGAATGCATGGAGACGATCGCGCTGCCCTATTCGGTGGTCGACGCCCCCACCGCCCGGCCTCTCAATGTGGCGCGGGACGGCGGCAAGGTCGAGTTCCGCGAGATCGAATTCCATTACGGCCGCCTGCGCGAAGCGGGCGAGGGCGGCGTGATCGAAAAGCTCAGCCTGACCATTCCGGCCGGGCAGAAGGTCGGCCTGATCGGCCGCAGCGGCGCCGGCAAGAGCACTTTGGTCAATCTGCTGCTGCGCTTCTACGATCTCGAAGCGGGCCGGATCCTCATCGACGGGCAGGATATTTCCCGCGTCTCGCAGCAGAGCCTGCGCCGCCATATCGCGGTGGTGACTCAGGACAATACGCTGCTGCACCGGACCATCGCCGAGAACATCCGCTATGGACGGCCCGAGGCGAGCGACGATCTGATGTTCGGCGCCGCGCGGCGCGCCCATGCGGAGGACTTCATCCTCGCCTTGCGCGACAAGGACGGCGGCGCGGGCTATGCCGCGCAGGTCGGCGAAAGGGGCGTCAAGCTGTCGGGCGGCCAGCGCCAGCGCATCGCCATCGCGCGGGTGATTCTCGAAGACGCCCCGATTCTGGTGCTGGACGAGGCGACCAGCGCGCTCGACAGCGAGGTCGAGGCGGCGATCCAGCAGGAAATGACCCAGCTGATGGAAGGCCGCACCACGATCGCCATCGCCCATCGACTCTCGACCATCGCCCATATGGACCGGCTCATCGTGCTCGACCGGGGCAGGATCGTTGAGGACGGCGGCCACGACGAGCTTCTGGCGCGCAATGGCCTTTACGCCCAATTATGGCATAGGCAGAGCGGCGGCTTTCTGGGAACCGAGGCTTCTGATCCATAAAATCGCTTTTAATCAGTATATTGCGCCGCGAATTTCGTGAAACAAATGAGTGTTGAAAACCTCGTCGCCATGACGGCGGGAGGGGCTGGGAACGGTTTGTAAAGGCTATTATTTTTCAGCGCCGACGCCCGGCGAGCCTTTTCCTGACGACTCTTGCCAAGCGCCGCGCCTCTTGGCATAAGGGGCCGCGCGCGGGTGTAGCTCAATGGTAGAGCAGCAGCCTTCCAAGCTGAATACGAGGGTTCGATTCCCTCCACCCGCTCCATTTTGCCATAGGTCGTTGATTTTGCTATAACGCACGGAGCTACAAGGGTTTCGTGTGCATTCTGGTCATGAAATTGGTTGTAGTATTGGTTAGAATCCAAGCTGCTCCATGACCCGTCCAACCACCTCCGGCCTGCCATTTCTCATTCTTCGTTCCGATAGCGGAAAATACGCCTATTGGCGGAATCTCCCGAAAGAACATGCGGCAATCGCAAAAGGAACGATCGATCTCTCCTGGGCCTTGAAGTCTCACCTCCTCGACGGGAAGCAAGTCATCAAGATTTCGCTGAAGACGGGCGATTTGACTCTCGCCCAACGCCGCTGGAGTGACGTCCATGCCCAGATCGAGGGGCTCATCGAGAGGGGCATCGTAGGCGCCAAGAACGAAGTTGTGTCGGTGGGCGGTCCAATCGACTCGCTGACCTCGGGCGATCGGTCCGCGATTGCCGCCCAGGCGCGGCATGATGTTTTGTCCGACCATGACGCCGATTGGACTGATCCCGAAACATTAAGTCCGTTGGCGCGAGGTTTGGAACAAGCGCTAAGACGGCGCGACGCAGGCAGATTGATCTCCAATGGAGAACAGGCCAGCGGCTTCAATATTGCCGGCATGTTGAACTTCCTGGAACGCTTCCCGCCTGGAATGACACTGAATCAAATTCGTGAGGCCGCCCGTGCAATGGAAGCGGACAATGTGGCGCGAATGCTTGCTTCCGGGCGAACTTGGCCCCTTGATGGTTCCGCCGCATGGACGGAGGAGTTTGTACAGGATCCCGACAACCCGTCCGGAGAACGCGTCGTCGACAGTTATTCGTCGCCCAGCGAACTGACGACAAGACTTGCCGAAAATGGTTACGATCTTTCAGACGAAATCGAACGTCGAAAAGTCGCTCACGCCGTGCTGATGGCCAAGGCCGCCGCTTACCAGGATATTGGAAAGCGCAGGAATGGCGTCGCAATTGAAACGCCGCCCCGTCCCGCGCCTTTGATCGCAGACGAGAAAGGCGAGGTCTTTCCGACAATCCTCGAGATGCATGACAACTGGTCGGACCGGGTTAAGCCCGATCGAAAGACGAAGGACGACAATCGGCTATATGTCGAACGCTTCATTTCGATGCAGGGGAACCTGAAGGTCGAGGAAATCACGCGCAAGCACATCAGGGACTTCCGCGACAAGCTGAAGAAATTTCCGGCGGCTATGCCGGCTCATGTTTCAAAGAAACCGTTTCTCGAAATTGTCGAATGGGCGGAAAAGAACGATCCGCCTAGGCTCAGTCCAGTCACGGTCAATCAAAAAGGTCTAGGCGCGCTATCGACGCTGATGCAGCTTGCCGTGAACGAATACGATTTGCCCGGCGACCCAAGCATCGGACTTCGGTTGCCCGTAACCGAGGATGACGTCCTTGAGCGCCACCCATTCACGCCGGTCTTGTTGGCCAAGTTTCCGGCGTCGCCCGTCTTCCAGAATCCGCCCAAAGTGTCGAAAGGCGGCTGCAGCGCCGCAGCTTTCTGGATTCCGCTGATCAGCCTTTATGGCGGCGCACGGCTTGAAGAGATCGGTCAACTCCCCCTTTCCGACATTCTGTGTGAGAGTGGGATACCTTATTTCTGGTTCCGGGACGATAACGACGAAGACGGTGAAGAAAAGCCCAGGAAAAAGGGTCGCCGCCGCGGCGCGGAAAAAAGCGAAGAAGACAAGAGCATCAAGTCGAAAGCTGGCCGCCGGCGGGTGCCGTTTCATCCCGTTTTGATTGAGCTTGGGCTGCCGGAATATATTGCGGCTCGCCGGGCCGCGGGCGACAAAATGCTGTTTCCGCAACTGAACGCTTATCGAGGGCGCTGGACAAAGAACTGGTCAAGGTGGTTCGGGCGGTATTTGAACAAACACGTGACCGACGACCCAGCATTTGTTTTCCACTCGTTCCGCCATTCCTTCATTGGCGCCATGCGACGCAAAGGGATCCGCCTGGACTTCATGAAAGCCCTAGTTGGTCATGCGCGCGAACTGGAGCTTGATTTGAAAGACTTCAAAGACGTTACAGAGGAATATGGCGACGCCGTGCCGATCGCCATCCTGAATGACGTGGTGAAGCAAGTCGCCTATGCGGGCTTGAAGTTCGAACGAATCGAAGCGTTTCTGCGGTAGACTGCGACCATTAACCAATCAGTGTCGACGAATTCGGTCGGCGCCAAATCGTTTCAAATGGATGCCGATTGAGGCTGAAAGGGCGCCGGTACGAGTTCATGATCGGGCGTTCGCGCAAACCTTGCATTGATCGCTTTGCTTTGGCGCCAAATTCGGTGCCGTCATTGACGTTTCCGGGGTTTGATCCGATCAGTTTTTTTGGCTCGTCGCATTGGCGGTAATTCAGATGGTCATGGCTTTGCGTGGTTGGGGAGACATTAGGCGGTCGTCGACCCGTGCGTCGTCAACTTATAGCAATTTTGGTCGAAAACGCCGCGCACCCTTGTGCAGGGGGGCGAAGCTGCTTGGGACTAAACCCAGCGCTCGAAACCATCTCGAGCGCACAAACACGTCCTCCGAAGCCGCCGGTCTCCGCGTCCGTGGCCCAACTCGAGCGAACTATAGTGTCAGTCGAGCCCTGTGATCGCTGCCGCCGGGCAACACGGATCAGCGTCTGTAGCGACGTCCGCCTTTTCTTTGGTCGCTCAGACCTCGAAAAAAATGACGCGACGGGGAGGCCGCGAAATGAGGGTAGGGATAGTCGCCAAACTGCTCGAGCCGGTAATCCGCGAGCGCGCTGTGTTCCTGATTGCGGGCGATTTGAAAAAGTTCCGGCGGATGGTCCTGGGGAAAGCACAAAATATCAAACCAGTGCTTTTCGTCGGGTTCGCGCCATTGCCAACGCGAGCGGTAACCGGTTGGCGGAGACCCATCGATAACCAGGCGCCACAGGTGAGGTCCAATTTCGTATGGTCGCGAATAATAAACGCCTGACGACATCGACCGATTCCTCTTTTGGCCGCTTCAGGGCCTTTTTTCGGTAAATCCCCGCGACGTCATCGCGAGGATTCTGGACATGATGTGTGCTTGAAACTGTCAAGCGAAGTCGGCCGCAGCGGCAGGAGCGAGCCGCGCGATTTCGCTGTCGATTTCCACCCGGACTGCGTCGAGGCGGTGACGGCAGGCCTCATAGGCGGCGACGCCGGCGCGGAAGTTCCCGACCAGGCCGTCGATATCGCCAGGACCGCCGCGCTTGAGCCGTTCGACGATTTCCTGAAGTTTCTTGTAATTAGCGGCGTAGTCGACCACGGGGGCAGGCGAGGCGTTCAGCGGGAACGGATCGGCTGCTGCCGTATTGGAGTTGGGGTTCATTTTTACTTCTTTCAGTGTGGCGGGGAGGAGGGGATTTCGGGACGGACCGCCACCATTCCATCCGCGAAACGCAAGAAAATGCGAGGTTGGCAGCGTGCCTCGGCGGCTGTCCTGACCAGCGCGCCGTCGCGAGTCGACAACGCCAACGCGAAACCACGCCCGAGTGTGTCGCTTACGCTGAGCGAGCGTAGCGTTCGTTCCAGATCAACGATCGCTGCCGCTTCTGCGTCGAGGGCCCGCGTGATATGAGCGAAGAAGGTTTCTCCCAACGTGGCGAGTGCATTCGATTGCACCTCAAGCAAATTCGCCGTCGCGCCGCTGACCTCCGCGTGACGGTGGAGGCCTATGAAGAGAGACTCCAAACTGGTGTGAGCCGATCGCGCTCCCTCGCCAAAGGCCAGTTCGGTCTCTGCGGACTGAATGTCCAAACCTCTTGGCGCTTCGACAATGAGGTCTGCGCGAAGCCGTTCGAGCTCTTTCGCCTGATGGCCGAGATTTGCGCTTGTCGTTGCAAGGCGAATTCGAAGACTGGAGAGCGCCTGATCGAGCAGTGCGCCTGAATCCGAAATGCGTCTGAAGTTGCTTGCGGCTGCTGCACTCAACAGGCTGCCGATGCTTTGGCGCTGAACGCCAATTGCGTCATGGCAAAATTTGGTGATTCCGGACCAGTTCTTTCGCGCCGTCTCCGCCGGCTGGGTGATGAGATCCACAACCAACTTGAGGGCTTTGCTTGGCGTGTCTGCGGCCCGCCAGGCGACTTCATCAAGCAAGCCGCGATCCGACGCATGGCCGATGCCGGTGATTGCCGGAAACGGCAGGGAGCAAATAGCCCTCGCCAGATCTTCGTTGGCTAACACCGCCAGCCCGCTGCTTGCGCCGCCTCCGCGTACGAGCATCAAGGCGTCGAGTGATGGCAGGTCTCGGGCTTTTTGCAGCGCCGCCAGCAGACTGGAGACAGCGGTCGTCCCTTCAAACGCTGCTGGTAAATCAAAGACCTCGAGGACGCCGGCTGTTTGGAGGCGACCGAGCTCTTTGGCGACATCGGCCCACCCCGCCGCGCCGTAGGGATGGACGACCGCGAGCCGACGAATGTCGGGCGGCGTCGGCAAACGAGACTGTGCTGTGAGAAGTCCGTCCGCGCGCAATCGGGCGCGAATCCTGTCGAGGCTCTTGGCCAGAAGTGACGCGCCGATCGCAGGATTCAAATCCTGGACTGTTCCCTGAAGGTGGAAACGCGGATGAAAATTCAGCGACAGCCGAGCGACGACGCTGGATTTTTCGAGGTCGGCAGGATCGAAATCAGCGATGGCGAGCTTTTGCCTTATCGCAATGAGATTTCGCTCCGGCAGATAAACTTCCAGTCTGGCGCCGGCCGCGGAGTGACTGCCGTCGTTTTCTCCCAGTTCGAGCGCGTAACCGCCGCTGCGGCGACGGACGCTGACGACGGCGGCGTCGACCCATGCCTCACGTGGCGCGCCGGCTCGTACCGCGCTGGCCACCCCATCGACGAGTGCGCGCAGCGTGAGCGTCGGGGGGGCCGGAGCCATCGGGACGCACGCTGGCGTCCCATCCCCCGTTGGGGATGGCGATCGAATATCGAATGTCATTGTCGGTGGGTCCTGGAGGGCTTTGTCGGGCGCTGGAGCGCCATCCTTTGTCGCTTAAGTGTTTTTGGGGTTTTCTCTCTGAACGCCCCTGCCCATCGAAATTCTTAACTAACCTCGGAGAACTCAAAATGTAGGTTCAAACTGATCTGCTCCGCGGACGCGTTTACAGTCCGCGGCATTCGTCCTTATGCGTCCGTCATGTGGCGCACTTAGGGACACATCTGCGACCACCGCGCATCGCCGCTTCGCCGGCCTATGTGGTCGGCCCGGGTCCGCCGCGCACGTCCGACGATCTCGCGCAGCACGATTGCATCTAATTTCTACGAGCCTTCGGAATGGCGTTTCAATGACGCGAAAGGTGGGGCTGTCGTGCGGACGATCATTGGCGGTTGGTCAGATGACCGGCGCACTTCGTTCTGTGCGCCTGGCGCATTGAACTCGCGCCAATCGGGTGCCACGAAAGCCGCGCCCTGGTCCGCAAACTCTCGAGTTTCGGATGGCAACGATCAGCTCAAACGCGGTTTCAAGCTGTTTTCGCAATGGCCGGAGCGACGTCGTCAGCAGACCTTCCCGGCTGCGGTCGAACGCGTATTCGTGACCCTGAGCGGCCTGTCGCAAACCTTGCCTGCCATGCAAAAGAATGACTGAAACCGGAAATTCGCAAGAACGTGGTTGCCGTCCTGACAAGTCCAGAGGCTGGCCGAATGAGCGATAAGTCGTCGGCTTAATCGTCGGTCGTCGATGACCAGCTGGCGTGCGACACCAGCGGCGAGGCTTTCAGTGCGGTAGCGACGGCGTCGAGTTCGTCTGGTTCGATAGAGGTGCTGACCAAGGTGGCTGCAAGTTCGGTTACATCGTCGGATCGTTCGCTGACCTCAACCTCGCGAATGGGGTAGCTGGCGTTCTCAAGCGCCGTGATTAACTGATCGCGGACCTCACCGACATGCGCCGCCTCGGTGAGCACGTGAACCTCGTAGGTCGCTTCCGAGGTCCGTTCATTGACGGGAGCGCGATTGATCGCGTCGACCAGCGGGCGCAGCAGCGTATTGCCGGCCAGCACCGCCATTGTCACGACGACCGCTTCGGGCAAAAGGCCGATGCCGGCCAAGGTTCCCACCGCCGCCGAACACCAAAGCGTAGCGGCGGTGTTCAAGCCCCAGACCTTGCTGCCATCCTTCATGATCACGCCGGCGCCGAGGAAGCCGATGCCGGAGACGATGTAGGCCGCGAGCTGCGCCGCCCCGGCATTGGCGTTGAGACGCGAGCCGATCGAGACGAAGGTCGCCGCGCCAACGGCGACCAGAACATTGGTTCGGAGCCCGGCGCTGCGCTGACGATATTGACGTTCCGCGCCAATCAGCGTCGCCAGCACGAACGCGACCGCGACGTCGATAGAAAGATCGATCAGTTGGGACAATTCGAAGCGCTGCATCAACGTCATCCAAGGTACTGAGCCATTACAGGATTGTCCTAGATCCGGAGACACCGGGATGATCAGCGTTGGCCGACGGGCACACCCCGGCGCTTCGCTTTGTCATCCGGTTCGACGTCCTTGACGATCCCCGATCAAGCGTCAAGGCCGCGCGCCCGAAGACGCGCGGCCTCCCTGCTAAATTCATCCGTGGCTGAGCGCCAGCGCGACGATACGCACCAGAACAAGTCCGCCGGCCACGACGAGATAGCCCCGCAGGACGAACATCCAGGTCTTGGCAGCCAGCGACAGCTGCGCCGGAGGAAGCAGCGCCAGCGGCGGCATGCGCCATTCCTCGCGCGGCGTGGCCTCAACGGTCATGGCGGCCGGAGCCCGCTCGTCCTTGGCGCCCTTCTTGACCAGCATCGTCGCCAAGACGATCACGAGGCCGAGCGCTCCGCCGCCGGCGAGAATGCCGAGGATCACCGTCTCATTGGTCGCGTCCGGGAACAGGACTGAGGCCGTGAGAATGATCGACAGCATCACGAGCAGCGCGATCACGCCGCCGGTGAAGATGTTCAGCCAGCGCGAATTGGCCCAGGGGCCGAGCACCGCCTTATCGTTGCACAACAGCAGCAGGAACACGGTCGCGCTGGGCAGCAGGACGCCGGCGAGCGTCTGCACGGCGTTCGTCAGGAGCCCGAGCGGCGCGCCGGGCGTGAGAACAAGTCCGGCGGAGACTATAATCAAGCCGCAATAGACCGCATAAAAACCCTTGGCGTCGGAGGGCTTGCGATGCAGCGAATGCCGGATCGACAGGACATCGCCGAGCGCATAGGCTGTCGAGAGCGACACTGCGGAGGCGCCGATGATGCACGCATCGATCAGGGCGAGCGCGAACATTACGCCCGCCGCTCGCCCGGCGTATTTGCCGATGCCGCTCGCCACCGCCCCGGCGTCAACAAAAGCGCCGAACTCGGGCTTGCCGGCGAAAGCCGCCGCCGTGAAGGCCATCATCGCCGCCGCGCCGACGATCACCATGACGATGCCAATCCAGAGGTCGGCCTTCTCGTAGCTCATGAAGCGCGGGGTGATGCGCTTGTCGATGACGTAGCTTTGTTGGAAGAACAGCTGCCAGGGGGCGATCGTCGTGCCGACGATGGCGATGATCAGCAGCATGACGTCGCTCAGCTTGGCTCCCGCCGGCATTTGCGGCGTCACGAAGTCGCGCGCGATCTGGGCGATCGGGGGATGGACGAGCAGGAACACTGGCACGAGCAGCAGGCTGCCCGCGACAAGGGTCATCGAGAAGCGCTCGAAACGGCGGAAATCGCCGGTGCTCGCCGCCGCCATGATCAGAACGGCCGCCAATGCGACGCCGAGTTCCTTGGAGACGCCGAGATAATCGAGCGCCAGTGCGATGCCAATGAATTCGGTGACGATGGTCAAGGCGTTGAGCAGGAACAGGTCGATGACGCTGAAGGCGCCCCAGAACTTACCGAATCGCTCGAAGATGAGGCGAGCGTGGCCCACGCCGGTCACAGCGCCGAGGCGCAGAACCATTTCCTGATTGACGTAAAGCACGGGCACAAGGAGCAGCAGCGTCCAGAGCAGGGTCGTGCCGTAGTTCTGGCCAGCCTGGGTGTAGGTCCCGAACGCGCCGGCGTCATTGTCGCCGACCATTACGATGAGGCCCGGACCAAGGATGGCCAGGAACGTCTGGAGCTTGTGCCTCCAGTTGGCGCGGGGGCCGTGGTCGCCGTGCAGAATGGTGCCGAAGGCGCCGCGGATGTTGCCGACATGGGCCTCGTCGAGGACGGCCGAACGGGCCGCAGTCGCTTCTGAAATCATCGTCATGTTCGCTTCCTGACCCGCGATCGAACGCGGGGCGAGCCATAACGTCCGTCAGACGGACTGGGCCTCCGCATCCGCGTCGATCGCGGCGTTTGCTGGGGTATTGGTTTGGTTCGGGAAACCCGCGATCGCGTCAAAAACGTTGATGGCGGGGCTACTAGGGCCGTCGTTCAACGGAGTCTCCTTGGTTCAGGCGGCGAGACACAATCGGTCGGGATCTTCGATCCCGCCTGCGGCCGTCGCTTCAGTTTCGGGATAGTGCCAGACGGCATGGAGAGCGCCATTGGCAGAGTCCGCAACCCAGCGGCAGACAAGCCGCGACGGACGGCGCGCGGGTTTGCGCTCCGTCACTGCGGTGACGAATGTTACTGGCGGCGCACTCCGGGCGACCAGATCGACGCGCACGGCGCCGGGAAGGAAAAAGTTGATGATCATGTCTCACCTCCGGCTCGCGTGCCGAACGGTGAGCGACAAGGCCGCCGTCAGGCGGGCCCAATATCCCTCACGCGGGCGGAGCCGCGAGTCTCTTCAGTTTTTGGCGGCGCCACTCGCCCAGACTTCGCCGGGATTATGTCGCCAGAGGGAATACTGCCCATTTGTCCTTGACTTTGGGTTGTGAAGCGCAGCGCGGATCGCCAAGGCGTCTCCGAGCCGCGTTTTTGGAAATGAGCCGGAGTTCGCCGTTTGTCAACCCCAACTCGTCTCCGGCCCGACGTCTTTGTCGGAGTCAAAGGCCGAACTTATGTAAGCCAGAAAGCAGCGTCTTTATCCGGAGGGATCAAACTAAATTAACACTCAAAAAACAGTACGATTGGGCCGTTTACAACTTCTCAACCGGGATCACTTTTTCGGCCCTGCCGTTGCTCGTTCCCTGTTCGGTTGGTCGTCGGCCTCAGTAGGCCGCGCCCGCCGCGATCATTCCAACTTTGTCGGCTTGTATAGGGTAGGGGGGTATGTAATAAGGCGACATGACACACACCGTCCGCGAAAAACAAAAGCTGCTGGCGCGCGTGCGCCGCATCCGTGGCCAAGTCGAAGCCATCGAGCGGGCGCTCGACGGCGAGGCTGGCTGCGAACAAGTCATGCACCTCATCGCCGGAGCGCGGGGAGCCATGGCCGGTCTAATGGCTGAGGTTGTCGAAGATCATGTGCGAACGCACCTCGTCAACGCCGAGAAATACCCGAACGCACTGAATGCTGAAGCGGCGGAGCAATTGCTGGATGTCGTCCGCACTTACCTGAAGTGAGAGCCGTCATGAACGATAGCTATGCCTCGTCGGCTTTTCATAGCCACGTCTTCCTGGGCGAGGGACACGAGAAAAGCGAACGCAAGACCTGGGCGGTGATCTGGCTCTGCGGGATCATGATGATCGCCGAAATCGTCGGCGGCCTGCTGTTCGGCTCCATCGCCCTCGTCGCCGACGGCCTGCATATGAGCACCCATGCGGGCGCTTTGCTGCTCGCGGCGTTGGCCTATACCTACGCCCGGAAACACGCGGATAATCCCAGTTTCTCCTTCGGCACCGGCAAATTCGGCGATCTTGCAGGCTTTACCAGCGCAATCATCCTCACGATGATTTCCTTGCTGATCGGCTATGAATCGATCAGTCGCATCTTCGATCCTGTTCCGATCCACTTTTCGGAGGCGATTCCGGTCGCAATTCTGGGTCTCACAGTGAACGTCGCCAGCGCGTGGCTTCTGAGCGGCGGCGATCATCATCACGGCCATGGACACGGACATGCGCACGAAGGGCATGACCATGACGAGTCGCGCGAAATAACTACAGACGACGGGGTCGTTTTGCTCGAAGTGTTCGAGGAGGGCGTGCCGCCGCGCTTCCGGCTCCGCGCGCGAACAGGCCCCGCTCTTACCGCGCAAACAGCCTCAGTCGAAACCGTCCGCCCTGACGGATCGCGGCAGTTCTTCACCTTCAATGAGCAGGGCGCTTTTCTGGAGTCGGTCGAGGAAATTCCTGAGCCGCACGAATTTATCGCGCTTGTCAATCTCGGCCAGCAAACCTACACCGTCGCCTACGAGGAACACGAACATGCGCAAGGCTCGGCGCATCGTGACAACAACATGCGCGCCGCCATGGTTCACGTCATCGCCGACGCCGCCGTGTCCGTTCTCGTGATTGTCGGTTTGCTGCTTGCCCGCAGCTTCGGTTGGCTCTGGATGGACCCGCTGGCAGGCATCGTCGGTGCTATCGTCATAGCCAATTGGGCTTTCAGCCTGATCCGTGACACCGCCTCTATACTACTCGACATGAACCCGGATACACTCATGGCGGAAAAACTGCGCCAAACCATTGAGTGCGACGGCGACAAGCTTGCCGATCTCCACCTGTGGCGTTTGGGGCCTGGGCATCTGGGGGCGGTCGTCTCCATCCTGACGGCGGAGGCGACGCGGAGGCAGGACTATTATCGCGCGCGGCTTGCCCGCTTCCAGTCGCTCTCCCATTTGACCATCGAGGTTCTGCACAAAAGGTGATCGCATGACCGACAAGGGTTGTGAACCCGGCGACAGCTGTTGCACTCCGGCGCCGCTGCGATTGCCCGAACCGCAGACTGTAAATGGCGTCACGGCCATGGGCTGCAACGCGGATGCAGCTTGCGGCTGTCACGGCGGCGTGCCGGTCTTCGACGGGCTCGAACCATGCTATAAGCGCGTGCTCTGCACCGTGATAGCCATCAACGGGGCCATGTTCGTCACTGAGATCGTCGCCGGGCAATTGGCGGGCTCACAGGCCCTGAAGGCCGACGCGCTCGACTTTCTCGCCGATACCGTCACCTACGGCCTCAGCCTTGCGGTCATCGGGGCCAGCCTGAAGACGCGGGCCACGGCGGCGCTGTTCAAGGGCCTGTCCCTGGGACTCATGGCGCTATGGGTGTTTGGCTCCACCCTCTACCACACCTTCGTCCTCGGCCTGCCGAGCGCCGAATTGATGGGCGGCATCGCCGGCCTGGCGCTCGCCGCCAATCTGACCTCGGTGCTGCTCTTGATGTTCTACAAGGACGGCGACGCCAACGTGCGTTCGGTCTGGCTCTGCTCTCGCAACGACGCTATCGGCAACATCGTCGTGATGTTCGCCGCGCTGGGCGTATGGAGCACGAGGACGGCATGGCCCGACCTCGCGGTGGCGGGGCTGATGGCCGGGATATTCCTCACCTCGTCGGCGCAAATCCTGCGGCAGGCTTGGAGGGAATATCGGGATGAGGGCAACCTTGACCTCGCCGCGGCGCGCGAATTATAGGCCGCGAAAAAAATCGCCAGGAGCCTAATGGTTCCAGATGATTTGAACGCTGTCGGCGGTTGATGGGAAATTCTGAAGTTAGAACAGCGAAGGTGCGGCCCCGTATGCGCTCAGGGGGGCGTCTGGTCGCGCCAACGCTGCGCCACCGTCAAGATTACGTTCAGAGATTCTTCCGCGCCGTCCAAGGCGCCTTTTTCAAAATCGCCTTCGATGCGCCCCATCTGGTTGGTGACATGCGCGAAGCAAAGCACCGGCTGCTTCCGCGCGGCGGCAAAGGCATAGAGCGCCGCGGCTTCCATTTCGACGGCCAATATGCCTGCCGCCTGCGCGGCGCCGATCGCCTCGGCTGTCTCGCGAAACGGCGCATCCGTCGTCCAGGCGGCGCCGACCTGCGCCGGCGCTCCCGCAGCGTCAAGGGCCTCCTCGGCCAGCCGAGTGAGGCGCGCGTCGGCGATGCTGTAGTCTGCGGGCGGCAGATAATGGTAGCTCGTGCCCTCGTCGCGCAGCGCACGGTCAATGATGATAAAATATGGTGGCGTCTGAGCTGGCGCAATCTGGCCCGCCGACGTCATGCTGATGAGAAGCTTGCAGCCGGAGGCGAAGAGTTCCTCGGCGACCAGGACAGCGAAAGCCGCGCCGACGGCGCAGCCGACGACGCCGCAACTCAGCCCCTTATGCTCAAAAGCGTTCAGGTCGGTGTGATAGCAGGCCCAATGCGGGTGACGGCGAGAACGGCCGGTGGCGATGAGATGGCGCACAATATCGCCATCGGGATCGAGGATGCAGATTTCGGGCACGGCGCCGGCGCCGATCCCCTTCTGACGACGAGCCTCCCGGAGCAGGGCGTCCGGCGTGAACACCGAGGGAGCCTGATGGTTCTTGCCGCGCAGAATTGGCGGCAATCGATTTATTTTATCATCCATCGGCGCCGTCATCGTGCTCTTTCCAATTCACGCACCGGTCTATGTTCGTTCATGACGACGGCGACGAGCGCGCCGGAGGCGAAAGTGAGGACGCCAATCGCGCTGATCGCCCAGGCGGCGCCGAACAAGTCTGTCATGATTCCGGCCGACAGCGCGCCGATGGCGTAGCCCAGGTCGCGCCAGAATCGATAGACGCTGAGCGAGCGCGCCCGCCATGACGGATGAGAGGCGTCGGAGACCGAGGCGATGAGGGTTGGATAGACCATCGCCGTGCCGAGTCCGAGCAAGAGGCTGGCGACGAACCACCAGCCGAAACTGCGGGTCGCCGCCGTCAGGAACAGCCCGCCCGCCTGCACCCACATGCCCGCCACGATCAGGCCTTTGCGGCCCCACCGGTCGCTCAACGGGCCGGTGACGGTCTGAAGCACGCCCCACACCGCGGGATAGACGGCCTTGAGGACGCCGATCTGTTCGACGCCCAGGCCGAAAGCCGTAAAGAAAAGCGGAAAGATCCCCCAGCTCATGCCGTCGTTCAGATTGTTGACGAGTCCGGCCTGGGACGCGGCGAACAGGTTGCGGTCGCCGAACGATGCGCGGCGAAAAATCGCCCAGAACCCCACCTTTTCCGCCGGCGCTGCGTGATTCGCCAGTTCGAGGCCGACGTGATGGCGGGTGTCCCGTACGAGCAGAATCGAAAGAGCCAGCCCGAGAACGGCATAGGCGATGCCAAGATAGAACGGCTGCGGCCGGAGCCCGTAGCGCTGGGCAATGTATCCGGTGAGAAACGCCGTGACGCCGACGGAGAGATAGCCTGCGAATTCATTCAGGCCGACGGCGAGCCCGCGCGACTTGGGGCCGACGAGGTCCACCTTCATGATGACTGTCATCGACCAGGCGAAGCCCTGATTGATCCCGAGCAGCGCATTCGCCGCAATGATCCAGCCCCAGCTCGGTCCCCAGCCGATCATGAAGGGGACCGGCAGTCCGAACAGCCAGCCGAGGACGAGCATGTGCTTGCGTCCGTAAACATCCGCGAAATGCCCCGAGACCAGATTGGCGATCGCCTTGACGATTCCGAAACTGACGATGAAGGAAACAACGATTGTCGTCGAGGCGATCTTGAACTCTTCGGAACCGATCAGCGGGACGACTGTGCGCTCCAGTCCCACCATGCCGCCGACAAAGGCGTTGATGAGCACCAGCAGCGAAAACTGCGGCCAGTTCTCGCGCAGGCCAAGCCGGATGCCGGAAGGCGCGGAAACGTTCAAGTGTGGCGGCATGGTCATTGTTTCCAAGGCTGATCGACGGAAACCGCGCCAAGCGCGATGAACGCGGCGCCAAATGTCGTCAGGCGGCCAAGGCGGGAATCAATCGGCGCCAGCGCGCGGGCAAAAGCGCCCACTGGCGGATAGTAAACGGCGCCGCGGATGGCTGTGACGGACAGTCCCGCCTGTTCCGCGAGCGAGCGCAACTCGGACGCGCCGCGGAATCGCGCCGCCTTCCAGGTCTCCGCGCCGAGCCAGCCGCGCACACGGCGCAAAGCGGCCCACAGGCTCCAGCGCCCGAGTTCTCCGAGCACGAGCCGCCCGCCCGGACGAAGCACGCGCGCCAGCTCGCGAACGCTGCTTGCCGCATCCCGCGTGAAACAAAGAACGGTAACGGAGAAGACCACGTCGAATGAGGCGTCGGGGAACGGCAAACGCTCGACGCGCCCTTCAACGAACGCCGCGCGGACTCCTTCGCTGGCCGCGCGCGACCGCGCGGCGGCGAGCATGGCCGGGTCAGGATCGACGCCGGTCGCCTCCGCGCCCCGAGAGGCCATGACGCAGACCAGCGCGCCGTCGCCGCAACCCACGTCGAGGACGCGGGCGCCCGCAATCTTGCCGATCATGTCGAGGATCAGTCCCTGCTCGATGGCCTCCGTGATCGCCCCAAGCGAGGTCGCCCGCCAGGCGGCGTAGGGCGCTGGGCCAATTGTTGTGGGGTCCTTCCTGCTCATGCGAGCGCCCACTTGAGCCGGTCGACGGTTCCGTCGATTTCTTCCGGCGTCGTGCCGCGCCCAAGGCTGAAGCGAATAGCTCCCATCCCAATCTCGGGGGCGACGCCCATCGCCTTCAGCACAGGGGACAGCGCGATCTCGCCGGAATGACAGGCGGACCCGGTCGAAGCGGCGACATCGGGCATCGCCGCGAGAATGTCGGCGCCGACCCGCCCGACGAATGAAACGTTGAGCGTGTTGGGAAGCCGCAGGACCGGATGGCCGTTGAGCACGACCCGATCGCCAAAGGCCGCGCGCAGGTTTTCCCAGAACACATCCCGCAGTTGCCGTATGCCCGTCGCGTCAATCCAGGGCGGCGCAATCTCGCACGCCGTGCCGAGCGCCGCGGTCAGCAGCGCGCTCTCCGTGCCGGCGCGCCGGCCGCTTTCGTGTCCGGCTCCATGGACCAGCGGCTCGATGTCGATCCCCCGGCGAATATAGAGCGCGCCAATACCCTTGGGCGCATAGGCTTTGTGGCCCGCGATGGAGAGAAGGTCGACGCCAAGATCGTCAACCCGGGTCGGGATCTTGCCGGCCGATTGCGCGGCGTCGCTATGTAGGGGAACGCCATGCTCGCGGGCGACCTTCGCGATTTCCGCAATTGGCTGGATGGTCCCAACCTCGTTGTTGGCGTGCATCACGCTGATCAGAAAGGTGTCCTTGGTGATCGCCTTGCGAATGTCATCGGGATCGACGAGGCCGGCGCCGTCCACCCGCACATAGGTGACCCTGGCGCCCAGTCGCTCCAGGAAACGGCACGGCTCCAGCGTCGCCGGATGCTCGATTACGGAGACGATCACATGCGACGGGCGATCATTGCGCCGGAAAAACAGGCCCTTCAGGGCGAGATTATTGGCCTCGCTGCCGCCGCTGGTGAACACGACTTCATCGGTATGGCAACTGAGGAGCGCAGCGACCTTGCCGCGGGCATTCTCCACCGCGACCTTTGCCGGTGCGCCGGCCCAATGGCCGCTTGAGGGGTTGCCGAATGCATCCTCCAGCAAAGGCCGCATCGCCGCCCCGACTTCGGGGGCGATCGGCGTGCTGGCGTTATAGTCGAGATAGATTGTCGCCATCGTCAGAACACCAGAACCTTGTCGGCGGCCAAGGTCTCGGCCGCAAGCGCGTCCATGGTGCTGCGATGCGCGCCTTCGATCAGTTCGGAATCCGTGATGCCGCGCGCGTCCAGGCATGTCCCGCACAGCAGAACCTGTCCCTTGCCGGCAACCACGCGTTTCAGCATCCGCTCGATGCTGTAAAATCCCTCCGGCGTCTTCTGGCCGGCCTTGGCGGATAAGACAGCGTCGGCCATGAGAAAGACGGCGACTTGCGCGTCCGCGTCTTTCTTCACCAACGCATGCGCAAGCCGCAGAGCGTTGTAGCAGCGCTCCGTTCCATAGGGCGGGTCGTTCACAATGAATAAGGCCTTCATCGTAGCTCCTCCGGAATTGCGAAACGTCCCGGTTCGATTGCCTGCCGCACGCCGCCGTCTTCGTCGACACGCGACGTCGTTGCGACAATTGGAACGGCGCCCGCGGCTCAAGTCATGGCAAGTCCGGCATTGGTGGCGCGAAGTTCCGCCGCGCCGGGCGGCGGAGGTGGAATGTCCCTTGACATCAAGCGGACGAATTCTTCCTCGTCCTCAATGCGGAACGCGGCGTTATGGCGTCTTTCGAAACCGATCGTGGACATCGGCCTGCCGCTCAGGCTGCGGCCGCAAACCGAACCGGAAAATGCGCCCGGCAGCACCTCGACATAGTCTGGCAGAGTTTTCAGGCGCTGCAGGCTGTGGAACAGGACGCGCGCGCCGGCTTCGACGGTCGTGGCGAGTTCCGTCCGGCCGACGTCGCCCACCATCAGCGTATGGCCCGTCAGAACAAACCACGGTTCGGCGGCTCGGGTCCGGTCGGTGACGAGCAGCGAAATATGCTCGGGCGTGTGTCCCGGCGTATGGAGGATTTCCGCCACGACATTGCCGAGGTCGAGGACATCGCGGTCGCTGACGCCCCGGAACGGCGGAGCCGCCTCCGCCTCGGCGAACAGCACGTATTCAGCCCCGGCGGCCTCGGCCAGGCGCCTGCCCGACGAGGCGTGGTCGGCATGGATATGCGTGTCGACGACATAGAGAATGCGCATTCCCGTGTCCTTCGCCGCCTGGAGATAGGGGGCAATATCGCCGACGGGATCGACGACGGCGGCCATGGACTTGCCGCCGCAGCCGAAGAGATAGGAGATCGCGACCGGATCGGTGTGAAGGAATTGCCGCAGGATCATGAAAGTCTCCGGTTTCCGCTTGTTCCGACCGATGTGCGGCCCGCACTCGAACGGCTCGGACCTTGACAATATCGGTCGAAAGATATTCAATTAATCAGTTGAATGATTGTTCTGAGCGGAGCGCATGTCAAGCCCAAATCCCAAGAACGCAATTTTCGCCCAGTTCGCAGAAGTCGCGAAGGCATTGGGCCATGCGCATCGACTGGTCATTTTGGAGTTGCTCGCCCAGCGGGAGCGCAGCGTCGAAGCGGTGGCGGAAAGCGCCAAACTGTCGATCGCCAACGCTTCCCAGCACCTTCGGCTGATGCGCCGGGCCGGCCTGCTCGCCTCGCGCCGGGACGGCAAGCAAATCCTCTATCGCCTGAGCGATCCGGGTGTGCTCGATCTGGTGGCGGCGCTGCACCGCGTCGGAGAGCGCAACGTGGCGGAGATCCGGGAAATCGTCGGCGGCTACTTTCATGAGCGCGACGCCCTGGAGCCGGTGTCGCGCGAGGAAATGGCCCGCCGGCTTGAGGATGGTCTGGTGACCGTTCTCGACGTTCGCCCCGAAGATGAATTCGCCGCCGGCCACTTGCCCCAGGCCGTCAATGTTCCGCTCCGCGAATTGGCGCGGCGGCTGCGGGAATTTCCGAAGAACCGTGAAGTCGTCGCCTATTGCCGCGGTCCCTATTGCGTTTTCGCCTTCGAGGCCGTCGCGCTGCTGCGCGAGCATGGGTTCAAAGTGCGCCGCCTTGAAGACGGATATCCCGAATGGAAGGCGGCTGGGTTGCCCATCGCATAGGCTGAAAGGAGGCGAAACGGCCGCGCTTCGGAAGGAGGAACGCCAATGATGGATTACCATTGGGGAATGCCGTGGTACGGCATGGCCTTCGGGCCGATCATCATGATTGCGGTTCTCGCCGCGATCGTCGCTGTTGTCGTGTTGCTGGTGCGGTGGCTGGGCGCCGAAGCAACCCTCCTGCCGTCCAATCGCGCACGGGAGAAAACGCCGCTCGATATTCTGAAGGAGCGGTATGCGCGCGGCGAGATCGAGAAACAGGAGTTCGAGGAGAAGAAGCGGACCCTCACCGAGTAACGGGATATCTGGGAACGCGGCGTCGAGCCGTCAGCCCGGCGATCTGTGAACGGTGCGATTCAGCGTCTGCCCGGGGCGTGCGAAGCTAGCGGAAACCGGTGTCTTTCACGGTCCCGAAGGCCTGAGATGCAACCCCTTCGGCACCCAAAACCGTACCAGATGGCCGCTTTTCAATCAAGGGACGGGAGCGTCAGGATAAAAACGAACTCCCGCTTGTGGCGCCGAGCCGGCTTTTCGCGAATGACGGGAGACATGCAAGCAACGGACTTCCGGCGCTTCGAACGAACAGGCAATATTGACCTCTTGTCGACAGCTGCCTGTTTGGAGACCACCTAAAAGCGTATATTCAATTGAGCCGATCAATCTCCCGATATCGTCCCAGCCGAGCTGCGCCGGTCCAGTGGACGACAGGAACCGGGCGTGCGTTGATGCGGTGTGCAATCAGGGCATTGAGCGTCGATCTGGCATAAGCGTTTCGTAAAGACCCCTCATCCGAAAAGCTGACTGTCAAACCGAGCCCGAACCGCTAGCTTCGAGCCGAGATCGTCGCGTTAAATTTCGTGCCAGTTGCGGAATTTCGGAGGCGTCATGACTGCCGAAGCTGCGAAGGACGGACATCATGTCCGCCGCGAGGGGATTGGCGCGCTGGCGCTTGGCGCGCTCGGCGTCGTTTACGGCGATATAGGCACGAGCCCGCTCTACACGATCAAGACTGCGGTCGCATGGACCGGACGGGTTTTCACGCCCGAAGAAGCGCTGGGCATGCTGTCGCTGATCGTCTGGACGCTGGTGATCATCACCTCGATCAAATATGTCGCCGTGATCATGCGCGCGGACAATGACGGCGAGGGTGGCATTCTGGCGCTGATGTCCCTGCTCGGCGTCAAGCATGGCCGCCGCCCTTACATCATCACAATGGGTATGCTAGGCGCGGCGCTGTTGTTCGGCGACGGCGCCATCACCCCCGCGATTTCCGTGCTCAGCGCGCTGGAAGGCTTGAAAGGCGCAGCGCCGCCCATCGCGCCCTATGTCGTGCCGCTGTCGATCGTCGTCCTGATCGCCTTGTTCTGCCTACAACCACAAGGGACCGGACGAATTTCCAAACTTTTCGGCCCGATCATGGTGACCTGGTTCGTCGTGATCGCCGTGCTGGGAATTTCGTCCGTCATCCGGCATCCGCAGGTGCTGGCTGCCCTCAACCCCCTCGTCGGGCTCCATTATCTGTTCGGGCACGGATTGGCCGGCTTTCTGGTGCTCGGCGCGGTCTTCCTTTGCGCGACCGGCGCCGAAGCGCTTTATGCGGACATGGGCCATTTCGGCGCCCAGCCCATTCGCCTGGCGTGGTACTGCCTGGTCTTCCCGGCCCTGATCTTTTGTTATGCCGGCCAAACGGGGCTGCTGCTCGACGCGCCGTCCGACAAGGATTTCGATCCGTTTTACGCTCTCTGCCCCGGCGCCTTACAGCTGCCACTCATCGGACTGGCGACGGCGGCGACCGTTATCGCCAGCCAGTCGATCATCACCGGCGCCTTTTCGATGACGCGCCAGGCGATCCAACTCGGGCTGCTGCCGCGCGTCCGCATTTCGCAGACCTCGGCGCAGAGCTACGGACAGATCTATGTCGGGATGGTCAACTGGTCGCTGATGGCGCTCACCCTTGTCCTCACGACGACGTTCCAATCTTCGGACAATCTGGCGGCGGCCTTCGGCGTCGCCGTTTCGCTCACGATGCTGCTGACCAGTTGCCTAATGTTCATTGCCATGCGTGAAGTCTGGCGTTGGAGCCTGGCCTTGAGCATCGCCGTCGCCGGCCTCTTCGTTGTGGTCGACAGCTCCTTCGTCGCCGCCAATTTCGTCAAATTCTTTGAGGGCGGCTGGATCCCGATCCTCGTCGCAAGCTTCATCTATTTCCTGATGACGAGTTGGGACCAGGGCTACGCCGCCCTGCGCGCGGCGCTGGAGCGCGACACCATGCCGCTTTCGGATTTCATCCGAAGATTCCATGAGAAGGCGCGTGTGTCCGGCACGGCGGTCTATCTCACCAGCCGCAATGATGTCGTTCCCGTCGCCCTGTTTCACAATCTGAAGCACAACAAGGTCGTCCACGATCGCATTGTTCTGCTCAATGTCGTGACTGATCAGATCCCTCGCGTCGAGCCGGAAGATCGGGTGCGCAGCGCCGACCTGCCTGACGACTTCCATTCCTTATGCGTCCGTTATGGTTTCATGGAGCAGCCGGACATCCCGGTCGCCCTAAGTGACGAAAAGGGCGATTGCCCCTTGCATTTCAATATGATGGACACATCGTTCTACGTCGGCCGCCTGAGTGTTACGCCGCGCGGCCATTCGCGATGGTGGCGGATCAAAATGCAGGTGTTCAAATTCCTGCATCGAAACGCGCTACCCGTGACGGAGTTCTTTCGCATTCCGCCCGGTCGGGTGGTCGAACTTGGCGGCCAGATCGAATTGTAACGAAAGCCAAGCCAAACCGCGCGGCGTCGCGGATTTTTACGATTTCTTCACATTCGGCGCCCTGGTTCTGAATAGAAACCTTGCGGCGTAATGCGTTATCCCCGCCAAATCGGCTCAAGCTGAATTGGCGGACTCAAGTGCTTCTGTTTCATTCGGGCGGACAGGCGGGAACAAAACTCGATCGGATCGGGATGGGCCCGGATTCTCGCCACCTGTCGCATCATCACACCGCGCGCCTGGCATTGGACGTGGCGATCGTTGTCGGCGCCATCCTGCTTTGGGCGCTCCTGTCCCATGTGAACTGGTCCGGCCTTGGAAAGTCGACCGTCGCCGGGGATTGTGTCTACTACGGTCGCGCCGGCGCTCGTTGCACCGAACATGTCGAGAGCACGCAGGGCGACAAATCCGCCCAAGATCGGGGCTGTGATGTGCTTGGCAGGGCCGGCCGGATCTGCTGGCCGGAACCTTCTTCAAAATAGGTGTGGCGCCCAGTCGCTTCGCCTGCTTTCACGCGGGACTCTGGCGGCAGATCCGTAGCGGCTGAATCCGATCCTTCAAGGCTGCGTCATTGAACCTGGCCGGCGTCTGATCGAAGGCAGCGAGCGGAAACTTCAAAGCGATGATCTTTGCCAGGCTCCGGCGCCGTTTCGTCACGCTGGAATCGAGGCGGCTCATTCCTGGCGGAGAACGCCAGAGCGGTGACGATTCATAGCTCGGCTAAAGCAACAACCCACCATGCGCCGTGGCTTAGCGGCGCGTCGAATGAGTGGTGCAACTCGTTTGGTCCCAGCGATTGCAATGAAGGAACGTCGGATTGCAGAGGAGGAGAATGGCGATCCAGGTCAGGAGCCCGATGACGTAAATTGACATGTTTTTTACCGCCGAAAGGCGTCGGGCGCGGATTGTTTGATACGCGCGCGCCCGTCGCCGGGGCGTGGAAGGGGGTGACGGCATTCCAGTGGAAAGATACGCCAAAAGCATTTGGACCTCGTGGAGCCAATGGTCGCGAAATGCTTAATGCTGGTGAGCGCAAAAATTCCATTCCGATTTTTGGTCGTCCGCATAAGGAAAAGATTTTGGCGTCGGAGTTGACATTTTGGGCGCCGGTGACTTTCGCCGGTCGAACTGGTCTCTCCAACTCTAACAGAACCGTCTTGATGCGTCCTTTATCGCCCAACGCCCAAATCGGAATGGAATTCTTGCGCGGGCCGGCGTTATCAAGAATTTGAATTTACCCGAAACAGGTTGTGGAGCATTCCGAAATGCTGTTCGCACATGCGCAAGGAAGCGGCGCGACGCGCCGGGTGGCGACGAGATTCCATCTTGAACAACTTTCCCGCCGCATCGATTTGCGTGTCGCCTATGATGTTGCCGTCGTTTTTGCCACGCTGCTCATCGGGGCTCTGCTTTGGCTTGCGTTGGCTCGCCCCATCCCACCGGGAATGAACCGGGCCTTCGAGCCAACGAGCTGCAGTTTCGTGGAGCGCGAAGGGAGGCCGTGCGCGCCGACGCTCCTTTCACGTTGATCAGGGCAAATCACGGCGCGCACTTAGCGTATAAGGCTCCAGACAGAAAGGGGCGGAATGTCGCCCTTGCGGCTTCGACTGCTCTATCGCCGGGACTGGCCACTCGATTAAGGACCGGTTATGGCGCAATCTCGTCATAGCGTCACTGTCCGGTTTCCCGCCGTATCTTGCCGTTCGGCCTTCGGATGGTGCGGTTCGACGCCGCCTATCACGGCCTGTCAAATGCAATCTGCGTATTCAGTCGGTTCCGTGCGACCCCGCCCAGCGTCGCCGGGCTTCTCAGCTTCGGCGTCGAGGCCCACTGCCTTCCAGAGGAACATGTCGGCTATAAGAAGTTGTTCAGGACGCGGCGCTTCAAGCTGGCCCCCGGCACAGGCCCCGTGATGGCGGCCTTCCATCCCTCGCCATGGCTGATCCGCCACACCGATCCTCTCGCGAAAGCCGGAACGACACTCGGCGCGGTTCGCAAGAAAGTTCGTCAGCAGATCATCGATGCCTTGCCGAAAGGCATCGCCGTCGAACGGGACACGGCGGCCTCTCGCAGGCGGCACAGGTCGATCGCAAAAACGCTGGCGTCCATTGAACGGATGCACGGCGCCGCAAAACTGACCGCGAAGGGATGGGAAAGCGTCGTCGGAAACGATCGCGCGGCGAAATCCGCTGTTCAAAAATGGCATCAGTCACCGAAGATCGACAGGCTTTCGCCGAGCGAGGTTTCCGACCTCGTAGATTATGCCATCGGAGCGCCAAGCGTCGCGCTCGGCCGGGCAATGTGGCGCCATGATCCGACGATTCTTGACGATTCGCGATACCCCGAGCTGGTCCAACTGAGTTGGCAAGGACTTCGCGCCTATCTCGACAACCCGGTCATTCTGTCGTCGTTGCCTGGGAAGAACGCGGTCGAACAGGTCATGGGCGCGGTGGTCGATGGCGGCTTTGAAAGCGTGCTCGACGAACACTTTTGGCTTCGCGCCAAGAACCTCCAAGACGGTGTGGCCGGCCTTGCCAAGGACCTGATGTCCTCTCTCGGTCTTCGCGCTGGCGGGTTCAGCTTTCGTGGAACCGGAGACAAGTCCGTCAAGATCCCGGTACGTTGCCACGTCGCCGTGCCCTTCGGCAACGCCGAATCCGAGCCGGTCGTCAAGGGCAAGGGAGGCGAGGCGCAAGCCGCCCCGGCTCGTCCCGACGAGGTGCGCCGAAGCTTCAACACGCCTTTCTGGCCGCATGTCTTGGCAACGACGTCCGTCGGGCAGGAAGGCTTGGATTTTCATCCTTGGTGCTCGCATGTCGTTCACTGGGATCTTTCTTCCAACCCGCTCGACATCGAGCAGCGCGAAGGCCGCATCCAGCGCTATGCGGGGCTGTCAATCAGACGCAGGCTTTCGGCGCTGCTGCGTACCGATGTGCTGAGAGATCCCGCCCTGACGAAGGCGTCTCCTTGGAAATGTCTGGAACGTCATGCGGAACGTCTTGTCGACGCGAGCGGACTCCGCCCTTGGTGGGGCCTCGACGGCGCCGAAATTCGCCGACATGTCTTCGAGCGTCCCTTTGGTCGTGACAAGGCCCGTTTCGATCAACTTCGCGAACAGCGGATGATCTATCGGTTGGCTCTTGGGCAGCCGAATCAGGAAGATTTTATCGACGTGCTGTCGCGCGGCGGAGAGGAAATTCGAATGCTCTTGCAACCTCTCGTTCTCGACCTTTCCGCGATGGGGCTTCGCCAACCGCAGACGCACGCCACGTATTCATCGGCAAAAGGCCAAGGCCAAGGATTGGAGATTGATGCTGAGGATTAAATGTCGGAGGGCTAGTCGTGGAGCTGTTTCCAAGATTCGGACCAATGATCGGTGTCCCGGTTGCTCCAATGGCAAGGACAGGTGCCGTCGAATGCCAGCTAGGGCCAAATGCCTTTGGCCAGATCACCGGCGGGAAGCGCGACCGAAGAACCGGCATCCACTACAATCTCGCCAACACGGCATCCCAGTCTGGCGGTTCGGCGGCGCGCAAGCGCCGTTGGCCAATGGCTCAACAAGTGGTAAACGCAACAATATCTTCCGATGGCCACGCCATTGAATGTGAATCTCAAGGCGCGTGGTTAGATGAGTAGCTTAGACGAGATCACGAAGGACTATGAGGCCCTCATAAACTTGCCGGCTGACGCGGACGGCAATGCGAAACGCGCGCGAGGTTTTGCTTTCGAGCGTCTCCTCAACAAGCTGTTCATCCACGACAAGCTGGAGCCTCGTGCGGGATACAAGCCTGCGGGTGAACAGATTGACGGGTCGATTTATTTCGATGGCCGAATCTATCTACTCGAAGCGAAATGGCATGCCGATCCACTTCCTGCATCGACGCTCTATCAGTTCAAGGGCAAGGTCGACGGCAAGCTCTTGGGCACCCTCGGCATCTTCATCTCCATGTCGGGCTAGGTGACGATGCCGTCGATGCGCTCACGCTCGGCAAGGGGCTCAATGTCATCCTTGTCGATCGTGCAGACATGGACGCGGCCATACTGCGCCAGCATGGCATCAAAGACATTCTGAAACTTAAGTTTCGCAAAGCCGCCGAGGAAGGCGTGATTTATTTCCCAGTCGAAGGTGAACTCGTCACGGCCAGCGCAACGCGTACTGTTGAAATCGACGCCCTGCGCTTCGACGCTATCACGGGTAGCGTGATGTCGATGCAACCCGTCCTGCCGGTCACGGCCGATCTCCTCATCGTTTGCGAGGGTGACTCCGATCGCGCCGCCATTGCCATACTCGCCGAACGCATCCTTGCTGCCGCAGGTTCGAGGCGCTCAATCAAAATCCTCACTGCAATGGGCAAGATCACGATCCCGAAAGTCGCCAACTCTTTGTGGAACACGTTCCACACAGAGTCGAAGGTATTGATTGTGACCGATGCCGACAATGATCCCGCCGGTACCTTAGCGATGCTGCACAACGGCCTCGAATTCAACGAATGGGTCGCGGCCATTCCGAATCCCAGCATTGAAACCTGGCTCGGCGTGAAAGTGCAGTTTGTGCGGAGGAAAGGCCAATCTCGTGCCAATATATGCCGCGACGCGGCAAAAACCCTCGACATCGACGCGCTTCGAGCGAGCGACGCCGAGTTTGCCCGCTTTTACGACGCCATCCTCGGACCATAGATAGTACTGTGCCCACAGTCGACGACGAGCATTATCGCACGCACATGGTCGGGATGGTCGAAGAGGGTTTCACGCTCGATCCGCCTGGCTATGAGCGATTGTCGGCTTGGACCCACATTCTAATGAACCTCTTCACGGCGCGTTCTAATTTCGAGCGCGTTAAAAATGCCCCCATTAAATTGGGCGAGATGGGGAATGCCGTCGAACAGCAGGCGTTCTTCGTCGCTGGTATAATCGCCTACTGCCGATGCTATGCCTCGACCGGCTCAGCAATTCCGAAACTCAATCCCAAGCAAGTCTATGTGGGCTCCGGCGACGGCATGGAGGTTCATGAGCGCTTGATGACCCTTCGAAACACTTTCGCCGCGCATGCCGATCGCAACGACCTCGTTCGCGTGACCCTCGCGGTTAAAGAAGACAAAGATCACGTCATTGTCCGTCATCTCCTGACGAGCGCCTTGCCTGTCCCGGAAATTCCTGATTTTCTCGGAGCTGTCGCTCATACAACGCACTACGTGACCGTCGGCCTCAACAAGCAGCTCGATAAGATGGGAGAAAAAATCGGAAAGATAATCACGCTCGATTAGTCTCGACCTTGGCTTTGTTGGCCAAGCGAGAATGTCCAAAAGCGGCTTAACCAAACGGAGTAGCGAGTCGGATAGTTGGCTCCCAAAGACCTGCGATACATGCCCCGGATCCGTATATTTCCGGCTGTCTGAGACGGTTCCCGGCGCGACCTGCCAGTTTTGCTCGAATGGCGGCGATCGGGGTAACCACGCCCTCCCGCGCTATTACTTTCACACCCGATGAGCGCCACGCCTACCTATCCTATCCCAGCTCATGAAACGCTTCTTAACAATCGAGCCGACGAATGCACGCCCTCCAAGGCGTTCACGGGTCGTTAAGTTCGCCGGCGCCGAAAGGTTGCATTTCGTGGCGCCGAGCTGGTACACATCGCTGATACACTACCCAGTCGTGCGCGCTGGATGTGACGTTATTTCAGGTGGTTAGCGCTGAGGCACGGCGTGGTCGGCATCCTCCCGCCCCAGCAAAAACAGCAGTGACATTCAAACAATCCAATCGATTCAAACAGGGCAGGAATCGACGCCAAACGGCGCGTCGTATTGGGAATAAAATTGGTTATATCAATGGTTATAATAATTTTTTCGAGATCGTTGAAGTTATTGAAGTTGTGATGCTTTATCGCGCTGCGAGCGGGTTCCCTCCACCCGCTCCATTTTGCCGGCGGCCTCGGCGCCGCCCACGGCGGAAGTGCGAGGCAGCGGCGCATCGCGAAAATAGATCCCGAAATCGACAATGGCCGCGTCATCGCCGACGCCGGAGCCGATCGCCGTGATTGTGCTGGAGACCGCATGGATCGCGGCCATTGCGGCCATCGCCGTGAAACGTTCTTAAAAATTCAAGGCTCGAACAGCTCGCCCGTCGTCGGGATTTGTGGCGCGTGGCTCAGCCGTGCCCCCGTCGAGCCTCGAAATCGTGACTGAACCTTAATGCCGAGCAATCGTTCTAGGGGACGGGGGCTGATATCCGGCCAGAACGTCAAAACTGGAGCGAGGTTCACCATGCAGGAAGTCGAGATCCATGATTACGCGCGCCGCCTGTTCAATGCCCGCGGGGCGAAAGCCGCTGCCGACGCCGCACAGAAAGCGCGATCCTGTGAGGAAAGCGGCAAAGCCGAGGACGCCGTGACTTGGCGGCATGTGGAGGCCGCTATCAAGCAGATGCTCGGCCCACGCCAAGGCTGACGGGCCGTCGCGCCCCGTCAGGGCCGCCCCGCGCTCGCGCCCCGGATATTCTGAACGGACGCCGGTCGACAAGGAAAACCCCGCACGGGGGTTTTCACCCTGCGGGGCCGCTTCCCTGGCGGCTGTACATCCGGGCTCGCTATGGACAGGGATCGTCAAAGCCCCTGCTTATGGTGAATGCGCGCCGCCGCCGTTTGCTGCGACCGCCAGCCTTCTGTCGATGGAGCTGACGGAATTTGCCGGCTTCGCGCCCGAAAATTGCCATTGTGGCGGTCATCATCAGTTCCGGGCCGCTTGGGCGCAGCCTCAATAATCAATTCTGTCCGGGAGGCGTCATGACGCAGTTTAACGACTTGGATACTCTGATTGGCCGCAGGATTCGCCTCCGCAAAGTCCAGTTAGGGATTGAAGCGAAATCGCTCGCGGCGGACGTCAAAATTACGATGGCCCGTCTGCAAGCGTTCGAGGCGGGAACGGAGCGGATCGGCGCCGCGCTTCTGGCGGAAATTGCCGCGGCGTTAGGCGTGTCGTCGGCGTTTTTTTATAGCGCCCCTCGAACCGGTTTTTCACGGCGGCGCCAAACACAGGCCGATGGTCGTGCGGGCGCGCGTTGACATCTCATGGGCGGCGTCGGCCGCGAATTCTTTCTTGACCGAAACTGGTCCTGACAATCCCAGTGGGGTTTGAGGGCCCTCTGGCGTTGATCATTCAGCTCACGCCGCCAACGCGGTCAGAACGAGGCGGCGGCGTGCTGCCCGCGAGGGAATCCTCGCGAAAGCCTGCTGCGCCGACTTATGGCGATCTCTTGCAAATGGCGTCGTCAATGCGAGTCCGGGAAGAGGCTGTGCAAGGACCCATATTCGACGCGGTCTAATCGCACGGCGTCAACCTGGGAGCATTGTTCGAAAGCGTCCTGATTCGTCTGGCGCCGGGCCGAACATCCCGAGCGATCGTCCGCGAAGGCCTTTGCTTCCTCAGCCCTGACCTTGGCGTCTACATGGCTGATCCCAAGTCCGACAAATCCTAGAAGCGCCACGAAAAACAGAGCCGGAGCCCAGGTCTCCTTAAACGCGCGAATGAATTTCAAGCCCGCCTCCGTTTTATTGAGCCGCGGTCCGAATCGTAAAGCGGCGGCTTGGATCACCAGATCGTCCTGTTTTCGAGACTGTCGCCCCTTGGCTGAACCGGCGATGAACGTGATTGGCCAGACCGAAGCTCAGCTGCGTCATCCGAGTTAACCGAACGGAGCGTTCTGCGCGAGCGAGGGAGGCCGCCAATGTCGCGTCGATCCTTGCATGCCGGGAACCATTCCGTGGATGGTCGAGCCGGAAGCGCTCGCGCAGCAGGACGCCTGACAATAGATTCCTTGAGATTCCTTGGCTCGACGCTTGACAACCGCATAGAAATGTTCTCTGTTCGTTCCCGATGGCTTCGGCTGCGGGAAATAGGGGAAAAATCATGTCGCTTGCGTTTGGCGTCGGCAATGGACCCGATATGATTGGCGCGTTGTCGGTTCCGCGCAGCTTGGGGCCGAGAAAGCATCGCGGCGCGGCTGCCGCCTTCTGGGCTGGCGCGCTTTCCTCGTCGCGCGATTTCATGGAACGCGCGACAGCGCTGCGCGGCAGCGGGCGATCGGCATTGGCCACCGGCTCTTCCCGGCGCATGGCGAAGAGGATCGAGGAAAACGAGATACGCGACGCATTCGCCCGCAACGCCGAGCTCGCAGGGCTCGCGGTCGAGGAGAGATCAGTGCTGCTCGGAGACGCCTGCGAATTGTCCGCGGTCATCCTGGCGCTCGAGATCTTCGGCGCCGCGCTCGAGCTGTTCGGCTCGCCCGCCGCCGCCGTCGCCTGGCTGCGCGGAGAGAATGTCTCTGAACCTTTCAATGGCCGCGCCCCGCTGCGTTTGATGGCGGCCGACGGGCGGCTCGGCGTCGAAATCACCTTGCTTTATCTGCGGGCTCGGCTGCGCCTCACACGCCACGAGGTTGGAGCGTGAGATGCGGGAGCCTTAGTGTCTTGGCGCATAGGCAAGCGGCGTCAGTTCTGGGCCTTGCGGACCCGAGCGCGCAGACGCGCCAGCATCCCCATCAATCCGCCCTTGCCGGCGGCCGCGTCAATGCTGCGCCTGAGCGCTGAGAGCCGGGCGACGACGGCCGCCTTGTAGGGCGCGACAAATTGGTGGGCCTTGTCGCGCCAATAGATCACCAGCGCGTAAAAGCGCGCAAACCAGCCGATCGTGAGAAGCTTCTCGCGCGTGAGGTCGAAGACGAAAGCGATGAGGCCAAGGCCGACGAATTTCAGCGCGACGAAGGCGAGGGCGCCGCGCAGCAGGCGGCCATGCGCGATCTCGTCCACTGCGATAATTTTCAGGGGCTCGATGACGGCGATGGGAATCAGGAACAGCAGCAGCGCGCCATAGGGCGGCAGGCGTGCGATCAAACGGGCGACGGCGTCCTTGAATTCCTGCCAGGGAATGTGGCGGGCCGCCCATCGGCCGAGCACGATCGTCTTGTCCCATAGCCAGGCCTCGATGAGGAAGATCACGGCGGCGAAGGTCAACAGGGCGTGTTTGAGGCGATGGGCCATCTGGCTTTTTTTCCGATCGTTTCCGACGCCTTATATCATCACGGCGTCCCGGTCGCTGCTGTTTCCGGCGCGGCTCGGCGCTGCGTTTGGCCTTCAGTCAGCTGCCCGGGCCGTGCAGGCGGCTGATACGGTGTCAGCGACTGGCTGGCCCCAGCTGGCTATGCAAAAGCGGCTGCCAAGGCCGTGCCGGCCAAGCATATGTCTGCCTGCATTTCAGTCCTGGCCACTAAGGCGCGGCGGCGACTCCGCACGCATCAAAGCGGCTGGAATAAAGTAATAACGATATGAAATATCGAAAGTATCACCGCAGTGGCGCTTTCCCTCCCTGGCCGCGCGCCCGCATGGCGGATTGCCGAGGCCGCGCTTCGCAGGGTCTCACATCGCGTTGATGACCTTGCTGAACCTGCTGCGGCAAAGCGCGAGAATGGTCATGCCGATCGCAGCCATGGCCAGGAGTTGCGGCCAGACCAGATCCAGCCCCGCGCCGCGATAGAGCACGGCCTGGGCGAAGGAGACGAATTGGGTGTTCGGCGTGAACTGCATGATGGCTTGCAGCCAGTCCGGCATGGTTTCGAGCGGCGTGGTGCTGCCTGAGAGCAGATAGAGAATGACGATCACGGGCAAGGCGAGCAGGCCGAATTGCGGCATGGTGCGGGCGTAGGTCGCGAGCAGCAGGCCGAGCGACGTCACCGAGAACATGAACAGGATCGCGCCAAACACGAACAGCGCGGTCGAACCCGCAATGGGCACGCCGAGCACGCCGCGCACCATCGCGAACAGCGACAGGATCGAGGCGCCGACGATGACCGCGCCATTGGCGAAGATCTTCGCCAGCATGATTTCAAGCGGCGTGACCGGCATCACCAGCAGATGTTCGATGGTGCCGTGCTCGCGTTCGCGGATCAGCGCGGCGCCGGTGAGGATGATGGAGAGAATGGCGATATTGTTGATGACCTGCATCACCGAGGTGAACCAGACGGATTGAAGATCCGGGTTGAATTTGGCGCGCACCACCAGATTGACCGGCTGGGAGGCAACGCTGCTGTCGCCGCGCAGGAACGAGGCGCTCTCCTGAAGAATGATGTTCTCGATATCCACCGCGCCATTGCCGGCCAGCGCCATCGCGGTGGCGTCGACATTGATCTGGATCGACGGCTTCTTGCCCGCCAGCAGGTCGGATGCGAATTTCGGCGGAATTTCGATAGCGAAGACATAGCGCCCGCGATCCATGCCCGGGTCTATCTCGGTGGGCGCTATATTTTCGGCGGATTTGAACAGCGGCGGCAAAAGCGCGGCGGCGATGCGCCGCGACAATTCGGACTGATCCTCGTCGACGACGGCGACGCGCGCCGCCTCGACCTCGAATTTCACGCCCGACGCGACCTGATAGATCGCGAAGCTGAACACGTAGAAGATGAAGGCGAGCAGGATCGGGTCCGCGACGAGGCTGCGCAATTCCTTGACGCTGAGACAGTAGATGCGGCGCAGGCCAGAGTTCATGTCAGGCCTCCTGCTTTTTCAGCGCCGCGACCGCGCAGAGCTGATAGACCAGGCTGAACAGGCAAAGGATCGCGAGGTCGGGCCAGAGCGTGGCGAAGCCCAGTCCCTTGGTGAAGGCGCCGACGCTGATCTCCTGGAACCAGCCGCAGGGAAAGGCGAGGCCGACCCGGCGCGCGGCGTCGGACAGCGACGAGACCGGCACGAGCAGGCCGGAAAAATTCACCGTGGGGATGATGGACACGACCGCCGTGACAAAGATGGCGGCAACTTGCGTGCGCAGGAAGGACGACAGCAGAATCCCCAGTGAGGTCGTGGCCAAAATATAGAGGAAGGCCCCGAGGATCAGCGCCGTCGTCGATCCGCTCACCGGCAGGCCGAACAGAAAGCGCGCCGCCGCGAGCAGCAACAGGAAGCTGAAAAAGGACAGCGCGACATAGGGCGCCTGCTTACCGAGCAGGAACTCAGGCGCCGTCACTGGCGTCGCGCGGAAATTGACGATGGAGCCGACCTCCTTCTCCCGCACCACGCCGACCGCTGTGAGCATGGCCGGAATCAGCATCAGGATCAGCATGATGACGCCGGGAATGATCGAATAGACGCTCTTGAACGCCTGATTATAGCGATAGCGCATTTCGATATTGATCGGCGCGGCGGCCGATAGCAGCCCACGCCGGCGATATTGCTCGGCGAGATAGGCCTGCGAAATGCCGGTGATGTAGGAGCGGATCGTTTCGGCGCGGAAGGGCATGGCGCCGTCGATCCAGACCGCCACTTCCGGCGATTTGCCGCTGGCGAGATCCTTCCCGAAGCCGGATGGAATTTCGATGGCCAGCTTCAATTCGCCGCTGGCGAGACGCCGCTCCAGGTCGGCCTCGGACGCAATGTCGCGCTTCTGCCGGAAATAGCGCGAGCCGGAGAAGTTTTCGAGCAGTTCCCGGCTTTGCAGCGAATTGTCCTGGTCGTGGACGGCGTAGGCGAGATTCTCGACGTCGAAGGAAATGCCATAACCGAAGGTCAGCATCAGCACGAGCGGCCCAAGCACGGCGAATGCGAGCCGCAGGCGGTCGCGCAGAATCTCCATGCTTTCACGGCGCGCATAGGCCCACAGCCGCGCCGGATCGAACCGCCGGGGCTTCAGGTCGAGAGTTGCGGCGCTGGCGCGGAATTCCGCCGCGCCGGCCGCGCCGTCAGGCTCGGCGGCGGCTTCGAGATAAGCGATGAAGGTCTCTTCGAGACTGGGCTTGCCGTTTTGAGCGACCAGATCCGTCGGGGCGCCGACCGCGAGCACCTTGCCGGCGTGCATCAGCGAGATGCGGTCGCAGCGTTCGGCCTCGTTCATGAAATGGGTCGAGATGAAAATGGTGACGCCGTCCTCGCGCGAGAGCGCGATCAGCATGCGCCAGAACGAATCGCGCGCCACCGGATCGACGCCGGAGGTCGGTTCGTCGAGGATCAGCATTTCGGGGCGATGGATCATCGCCACCGCGAGTTGCAGCCGTTGCCGCAATCCCAGCGGAAGGCTGTCCGGGCGCGCATCGGCGGCTTCCGTCAGGTCGAACCGCCGCAGCATTTCATCCACGCGCGGCGCGATTTCGGCGTCCGGCAGTTCGAACAATTCGGCGTGCAGGCGCAGGTTCTGGCGCACCGTGAGTTCGCTATAAAGCGAGAAGCTTTGCGACATGTAGCCAACGCGCCGCC
The DNA here is from genome assembly GCF_030056575.1 of Rhodoblastus sp. 17X3. GTDB lineage: Bacteria > Pseudomonadota > Alphaproteobacteria > Rhizobiales > Beijerinckiaceae > Rhodoblastus. Next base: position 135,440 of record NZ_JASHHX010000002.1, read on the forward strand.
GCGTCGCCATGTCGCCGGCGTCGAGCGTCTCGCCGAATAGCCGCGCCTGTCCCTCGCTCGGCTTGAGCAGGCCGGTCAGCATTTTCATCGTGGTCGATTTGCCGCAGCCGTTGGAGCCGAGAAAGCCGAAGATTTCGCCGCGCCGGATTTTGAAGCTGACGTGATCGACGGCGGTGAAATCGCCGAAGCGGCAGGTGAGGTTCTCGGCCTCGATGGCGTATCCGCCGCCATCCGGCGGCAGCGGCGGCAGGACGATCCGCTGGTGATCGCCGCGGACCTCGGGGGGCAGCAGCGAAATGAAGGCGGCGTCAAGGGTCGGCTGGCCGGTGCGGGCGCGCAATTCGGCGGGCGTTCCGGCGCCGATGATCTTGCCGTCGTTGAGCGCGGCGAGCCAGTCGAAGCGCTCGGCCTCCTCCATGTAAGCGGTGGCGACCAGCACGCTCATGCCGGGGCGGCGCGCGCGAATGCGGTCGATCAGCTCCCAGAATTGGCGCCGCGACAGGGGATCGACGCCGGTGGTCGGCTCGTCGAGGATGAGCAGGTCGGGGTCGTGGATCAGGGCGCAGCACAGCGAGAGCTTCTGCTTCATGCCGCCGGACAACTGGCCGGCCGGCCGGTCCCCGAAAGACGAGAGGCCGGTCGCCTCCAGCAATTCGACGATGCGCGCCGCGCGCTCCGCCGCGCCTTGCCCGAACAGGCGGCCGAAAAAGTCGATGTTCTCGAATACCGAGAGGGTCGGATAGAGATTGCGGCCGAGGCCCTGCGGCATATAGGCGATGCGCGCGGCGCAGGCGGCGCGATGGCTGCGGTCGCGCATGTCGCCGCCGAGCGCGCGCACCTCGCCGGTCTGGAGGCGGCGCACGCCGGAAACCAGCGCGAGCAGGGTCGATTTGCCGACGCCGTCCGGTCCGATCAGGCCGATCATTTTTCCGGCCGGCAGCGCGAGGCTCACGCCGTCGAGCGCCCGCGCCTTGCCATAGAAGTTCGAGACATTGACGAGTTCGGCGACAATGGCGCCCTTCGCGCTCATTGCGGCAGCTTGACCGCGAGGAAATCGGGCCAGGTCTTGACGAGATCGGTGCGCAGATAGCCGACGCCGCGCACGCCGGTCTTTACCTGGCTCTCATATTTCCGCAGCAGGTCGGGCGGCAGGGTCAGCTTCACGCGGAACATCAGCTTCTCGCGCTCCTCTTTCGTCTCCACCGTCTTGGGCGTGAACTGCGCTTCGCTGGCGATGAAGGAAACCTTGGCCGGGATTACATATTCCGGGATGGCGTCGAGGATCAGTCGGGCGTCGTCGTCATAGGCGAGCTTCGTTGCGACCGAGGAGGGGACGAAGACGGTCATGTAAACGTCGGTGAGGTCGATCAGCGTCAGCACGCGCGAGCCGGCGCCGAGCACCTCGCCAGCTTGCGCGAGCTTGTATTCGATGCGGCCTCGGCGCGGGGCTTTCAGCTCCATGTCGTCAAGATTGGACTGGATGCGGGCAATGTCGGCGCGGGAGGCGTCGATCGCCGCGATGGAATCGTTGAGGCTGGCCTTTGACGCATTGAGCGCGGCTTGGGAAACATTGAGGACCGAGCGACGCTGATCGAACGATTCCGTCGTGGCATAGCCTTTGCCGTGCAGGGTCTCGACGCGCTCCATTTCCTGTTCCGCCAGCTTGCGCTCGCTCTCGCGCTGGGCGATCACCGCCTCGGCCAGAGCCTTGGCCTGATGGGCGCGGCGCTCCAGCGCCTCGGCGCCGCGCAATTGCGCCTGCATTTCCGAGACGTCCATGCGGGCGAGAACCTGACCCTGTTCGACCAGCTGGCCCTCCTTGACCAGAACCTCGGCGATGCGGCCCGGAATCTTGGTGGCGATCTCGACCTGCTCGGATTCCAGCCGCCCATTGGCGCTGGCGAAACCTTCCGGCAGGCGGTTCGGCTGCAGTTTGCGCAGCAGAGCCTCAAAGGGGTCATTGGCCAAAGCCGGCGCTGGCCCGAACGCCAAGGCGGCAAGGGCGAAAACAAAGACGAGGGCGAGGTTTCTGGATCGCATGGGCGCCGGGTCCCGATCGAAAAAAGTCGTCGCGGCGTGGGGGAGGAAAATGCCGCAGGATGGCTTTCCTTTTATAGCAAACTGAGCAAAATTGAACAATGATGTTCAATCGGCGGCGTCGAGTGAAGGGGATAACGTGACCGGGGCCAGCGGCGCGCAGCGGCAGATCTACCGCGCGGCGATTCAGCTTTTCGCCGAGCGCGGCGCCGCGCATGTCAGCGTCTCCGAACTGGCCCAGGCGGCCGGCGTGGCGCGAGGCACGATATACAACAATCTCGGCGATCTGAGCGGCCTGTTCGATATTGTGGCGCGGCAGCTCGCCGTGGAAATGAACGAGCGCCTCGTCGAGGCCCTGACCGGAATCGACGATCCGGCGCTCCGGCTGGCGATGGGACTTCGCCTGTGCCTGCGCCGCGCGCATGACGAGCCGCAATGGGGCCGCTTCCTCTGCCGTTTCGGCTGCAGCGCCGCAGCCTTGCAAGAGGTATGGCGCGGACAGCCGCTGGCCGATCTTCACGCCGGTCTGGCGCGGGGGCGCTATGCGTTCCGCGAGGACCAGCTGGACTCGGTCCTTGGCTTCATCTCCGGCGCGGTTCTCGGGGCCATTGTGACGGTGCTGGAAGGCGCCCGGACATGGCGTGAGGCGGGCGCAGATCTCGCCGAATTGGTGTTGATCGCCCTTGGCCTCAAGCGCGAGGAGGCGCTCGCCATTTCACGGAGGCCGTTGCCGGAGTTTTCCAGTGGCGCGGCCTTCCCGCCGCAAGGCAAGGTTTTCCCGGCGTAAGGAAACCGCTCTGGCAGGACAATTGCTTGCCCATGTGCAGATGAGTGTGAAGGCAAAAATTGCGCCGCGATCCGATGTGGTCGGCTCGCAAGAAGCTCCAGAGGCTGCTCCGCCATGGCTGAAAAATCGTCGCCGTTTCTGACGGATTTCGCGCAGACCCACCCGGCGCTGGGCATTCTGCGTCACGCGGCGCTGCTCGCCGAAGCCGACGCCGCGCCGGATGACGAGGAACTGGACCTGCTCTACCAGCAGGCCGACGCCGGCTTTCTGCTTGATACGGAACCCGCCGACATCTGGCCCGAACTCGCGCGGGGCCTGATGGGGCGCGCGCCGTCGAAAATGATCGCCAATTTGCGCGAATGCCGCGCGCTGGAGCAGGTCCTGCCTGAGGTCGAGGCTCTATTTGGCGTTCCGCTGCTCTCCGATGAGCCGGCCGAGGTGGACCTTGGCGCTCACGTGCTGAAATCGCTCGACGAGGCGGCGAGCGAAGGCGCCGGCCTGAGCGTACGCTTCGCGCTGCTCACCATGCATGTCGGCAAATCGGATTCGCCGCGTGAACATTTGCCGATCCATTACAAACATATCGAGCGCGCCCGCCCGCGCATCGAAGCGATTGCGGCGCGGTTTGACGTCGCGCCGGATTGTCGCGACCTCGCGCTGCAGGCCCTCGCCGAATGCGAGAGGGTGCATCGTGTTTCCAAAATGCGCGCCGGGCCGATCGCCCTCATGCTTGAGCGGCTGGGCGCCTTCGACACGCCGGAGACATTCGCGCATTTGCTCGCGGTTTGCGCTTGCGATTTCCGCGCCTTTCCGGGGCGGTCGGGCTTGCCCTATCCCAAGGCGGCGTTGCTGGAGCTTGCGCTCGGGGCCTGCGCGGAACTCGCCCCCGGCGGGTCCGAAGCCGTGCAGGAAGCCCGCGCTTTGGCCATCGCGCGGGCGTTCCGTTCGCAGCGCTGGGCGGACGAGGCGGACTAGGCTTCTTTCGCCGCCGATTCTACCGGCGGTTCGGCGGGGGTGGGCTGCGCGCCTTTCTTCTTCGCCTTGCGCGATTCCTCGAAACGCTGCAGCACGGCGAAGAAGGACGGCACGAACAGCACGGCCAGACAGGTCGAGGCGATCATGCCGCTGAACACGCTGATGCCGAGCGATTTGCGCGCATTCGCGCTCGCGCCCGTCGCAATCACCAACGGCAAGACGCCGAGGATGAAGGCGAAGGAGGTCATCAGGATCGGGCGGAAGCGGGTACGCGAGGCTTCGACCGCCGCGTCAATGATCGACTTGCCGTGGAGCAGGCGCTGCTCGCGCGCGACCTCGACGATGAGAATGCCGTTTTTCGCGGAAAGCGCGATCAGAAGCATCAGGCCGATCTGCGTATAGAGATTGTTGGCGGCGCCGAGCGAGGTGAGCGCGATCACCGGGCCGAGCAAAGCGAGCGGCACGGCGGAGAGCACCGCGAGCGGTAGGATCCAGCTTTCGTACTGGCCGGCGAGAACGAGATAGACCAGCAGGATCGACAGGCCGAATACGTAGTAAAGTTGGTTGCCCGTCAGTTTTTCCTGATAGGACATGCCCGTCCATTCGAAGGAGACGTCGTTCGGCAGCACGCGTTTCGCTATGGCTTCCATCGCGGCCATCGATTGTCCCGAGCTGAAGCCGCGCGCCGAGCCGCCGACGATCGTTGCGGACGGATACAGATTGTAATTCGTCAGCAACGCCGGAGCGGCGACCGAGCTCAAATGGGCGACGGAGCCGATGGGAACCATATTGCCGTCCTGACTGCGGACGTAAAGGTTCAAAAGGTCGTCGGGGCGAAGGCGGAATTGCGAATCCGCCTGGACATAGACCTGCAGCGATTGGCCGAATTTGTTGAACTGGTTGACATAGGTCGAGCCGATATAATCGGTCAGCGTCGAGAAGACGTCGCCGACGCTGACCCGCAGATCCTGCACGCGGTCGCGGTCGACCGTGACCGTGACCTGCGGCGCATTGTTGCGGAACGTCGTCGCCACATTCGACACCGACGGCTCCTTGGCCGCCTCCGCCACGATCTGGTTCGCGAGATTGCCGAGCTTCACGTAATCGGTGCTGCCGCCGAGCAATTCGAGCTGCATCTGGAAGCCGCCGGCGTTGCCGATACCCTGGATCGCCGGCGGCGGCAGGACAAGCGCCTTGCCGTCGGGCAGGTCGGCGACGGCGACCGACAGGCGCTTGAATATCGAGATCAGGTCCTGGTCTTTTTCCTTGAGGCGATCGTCGAACGGCTTGAGGACGACCCAGGCGATGCCGGCGTTGAACAAGTCGGCGCTGTTGTCGAGAACGGAAAGGCCCGCGACGGTGATCACTTTTTCGACGCCCGGAATCTGCTGCGCCTTGTCGGCGACCTTGTTCAGGGACTCAACCGTGCGGCCCATTGACGCCGCTTCGGGTAGCTGGACCGAGACCATGAGGTAGAGTTGGTCGTCGATCGGGATGAAGGCGGTGGGGATTCGCGCGAGGCCCCAGAAGCCAAGTCCGGACACAATGAGCGCAAGGATCACCATCAACCCGCTGCGGCGGACCATGCGGCCGATGAAGGCGGTGTAGCCGTGCTCCATGCGGTCGTAGACGGCATTGAAGCCACGGTAGAAAAAGTTCCGCTTTTCCGGCGGCACGGGTGTTCGCAGCCAGAGCGCGCATTGGGTGGGCTTGAGCGTCGCGGCGTTGACCGCGCTGATCAGGGCGGTCACGGCGATGACCAACGCGAATTGCGCGAACATGTTGCCGGTGAGGCCGGGCACGAATGCCGCCGGCAGGAACACGGCCATCAGAACCAGCGTGATGCCGATGATCGGGCCGAACAATTCGTCCATGGCCTTGATCGCGGCGGGAACGCCGGGAATGCCCTGTTCGATATATTTGCTCACGCCCTCGACGATGACGATGGCGTCGTCCACCACGATTCCGATGGCCAGAACGATGCCGAACAGAGTCGAGAGGTTGACGGAATATCCGAGCGCCGCCATGCCGGCGAAGGCGCCGATGATGGTGACCGGCACGGTGGTCGCGGGGACGAGCGTGGCGCGGAAATTCTGCAGGAAGACCAGGATCACGATCAGAACCAGGACGCCGGCCTGCCAGAGGGTCTTGTAGACCTCGCCAATCGAATCCTTGACGAAGATGGTCGTATCGTAGGGAATGGAATAGCGCAGGCCCTCGGGGAAACGCTTGGCCATGGAATCCATGGCGGCCTTCACTTCCTTGGCGACGTCGAGCGAGTTTGATTCCGGCGTTTGATAAATGGCGATGCCCGCGCCGGGCTTGCCGTTGAGGCGGAAGTCCTGCGAATAGGTCTGAGCGCCGAGATCGATCCGCGCGACATCGCTGAGATGGATCAGGCGACCGCCCTGGGCGGTCTGGTCCTTGATGACGATATTCGCGAATTCCGCGGGCTCATCGAGGCGCGCCTTGACGTCGACCGTATACTGGAACTCAATGTCGCTCGGCGCCGGCGGCATGCCGACCTGGCCGGCGGCGATGTTCTGGTTCTGCTGGCGGACGGCGTTGATCACGTCTTTCGGCTGCAGGCCATAGGACTGCAGTTTGTTGGGGTCCATCCAGATGCGCATCGAATAGTCGCCGGCGCCCATCACTTTGACGCTGCCGACGCCCGGCAGTCGCGACAGGACGTTGACCAGGTTGATTGTCGCGTAATTGCTCATATAGAGCGCGTCATATTTGTTGTCCGGCGAATCGAGCGCGACGAACAGCAGGATGGCGGTGTTCTTCTTCTGGACGCTGACGCCTTGCGCCTGCGCCGCTTCGGGCAGGGAGGCCTGTGCGAGCTGAACGCGGTTCTGGACGAGAACCTGGTCCATGTTCGGATCGGTGCCGATCTCGAAGGTGACGGTCAGGGTGTAGGTGCCGTCCGGCGCGCTGGTCGACTCCATATAGAGCATGTGGTCGACGCCGTTGACCTGGTTCTCAATCGGCAATGCGATCGTATTGAACACGGTCTGGGCGCTGGCGCCGGGATAAGACGTGGTGACCTGGACGGTCGGCGGCACGACATTGGGATATTGCGAGATCGGAAGTCGATACAGCGACACGGCGCCGATGAGCACGAGCACGATCGCCAGCACATTCGCCAGCACCGGACGCTCGATGAAGAATTTGGACATCATCGGCTGGGTTCCCGTTCCTGGCTATTCGGCGCTGGTCAGTTTGGGCGCGACCGTCAGGCCCGGCGACGCGCGCCAGAGTTCACCGATGACGATACGGTCGTTGCGGTCGATGCCGCTCGTGATTTCCTGCAGAGATCCCACGGCCTGGCCCAGCTGGACATAGCGCTTCTCGATGACATTGGCGGCGTTGACGATGAGCAGGTAGCGGCCGCCCTGGTCTTCCTGCAGCGCGCGCTGGGGCGCGAGCAGAGCGTTCTGGACGACCTTGCCCATTGGCAGGCGCAGTTTGGCGAAGACGCCCGGCAGCATTGCGCGGTTCGCATTGGGAAAGATGCCGCGCAGATAGAGCGTGCCAGTGGCGGCGTCGATGGCGGGCGCCACATATTCCAGCGTCCCCTTGTGCGGGAAGCCGGTTTCGTCGGTGAGCGCCGCCTCGACCGGAATTTTGTGCAGCTCCTCCAGAGTCAGCCGGCGCTGGTCGAGATTGGCGCGGATCTGCAAGGCCTGCTGCGAGCTGATATTGGCGACGACATAGATCGGATCAAGCTGGGTGATCTGGGCGAGCACCGCGGTCTGGGCGCTGGCGCCGACCATGTTTCCGACGTCGATGAGGTGCTTGCCCATCTGGCCGTCAAAGGGCGCGCGCACTTCGGTATAGCCGAGATTGAGCTGGGCGAGCGCCACCTGCGCCTCCGCCGCCAGAATATTCGCTTCGGCGGTCTTCTGCTCATAGACCCAATGATCGACCTCAACCTGGGAGGTGGCCCGCTGTTTCAGCAGCGCCGTATAGCGGCCGACCTCGAGTTTGGCGTGGTCTCGCGCGACCGTGGCGGCCTGCAGCTGGGCCTGGGCCTGTTGCAATTGCGCCTTGTATTGATCCTGCTGGATGATGAACAGGAGGTCGCCCTTTTTGACGATCGCGCCGTCTTCGAAAAGGATCTGCTCCAGATAGCCCGGCACGCGCGCGACCAGCTTGACCTGATTGACCGCCTCGGCGTTGCCGATGATTTCGAGCGTGTCGCTCACGGTCTGCGTCTTGGGCAGCATGACAGGGATGGACGGCGCCGCCGAAGGCGCGCCGGTCTGGGCATGTACTGTAGCCGGCAGGGGATTCGCCAGCATGGCGAGGAGTGCGAGGGCGGTAGCGCGCGCCGCGCGTAGCGGCGAAGAACGGAAAATATTTTTCATGGCGATCACCATTGCGGCGGCCTCACAGTCGGTCCGAGGTCAGACGGGCCTGGCAGCCCGGGCGTCGCTGCCCGCTTCTGGCCGGCGGGCGGGAGCAATTCGCCCCAATTTGTGCGCGCGCGCATCTCGTCGCGGATGGAATCGCTGACGAAATCCTTGCCCCAGCGGATCTGCCAGCCACCGCCCATCGCGCGATAGGCGGTGGTGAGGCTGATGGAGACATTGCCCTCTGCCGCCGCAAGATTATTTTGCGCCTGGTAGAGGTTCTGCTCGGCTGTCAGCACTGTGGTGAAATCACGCGTGCCGAGCTGGTACTGGGCGAGAGCGATGGTCAGGGCGTTGCTGGCCGCCGAGACGCTCTTCCGAAGGAAAGCGACCTGCTGGCGGCCCTGGATGAGGCCGCTGAGTCCGTCCTCGACCTCGCGCTGCGCCTTGAGCACGCTGTTCTTGTAATTGGTGAGCAGCGCCTGCAATTCGGCGTCCTGCGCGCGGACGTTATTGGTGATCTGTCCGTAATTCAGAATCGGCCAGCTGAACGAGGGGCCGAAGGCGAAGGTCACGCTCGGCGAGGTGAAGAGCTGGCTGATCTTGTTGCCATTGGTGGTGCTGACCAAGGTGCCGAGCGCGCCGCCGAGCGAAAAGGCGGGATAGAGATCGGCCTGGGCCATGCCGACCTGCGCGCCTTGGGCGATGGCCTTCAATTCCGCCGCGCGGATGTCGGGGCGGCGGCGCAGCAGATCGGCTGGAATGCCGACCGCGACGCTGGCAGGCGGCGCGGGAATGCCGCGCGACCCTTTGAGCAGACCGTCGACCGTCTCGGGCGGCTCGCCGAGCAGCACGCGCAGGGCGTTTTCCTGCTTTTGCAGCTGGGCGGCGTATTGCGGAACCGCCGCTTGCGTCTGGGCCAGCACGTTCTGGGCCTGATAGACGTCGAGTTCGGAGGTCGCGCCCCCTTTGAAGCGGGCGCGGGCGATATCCAGCGCCTCCCTCTGCTTGACGACATTCGCCTGAGCGATTGCGATCTGCGCCTGCAGCGTGCGGATGGCGATGTAATCGCTGGCGACGTCGCCGATCAGGGTCACCAGCACGTCGTCATAGCTGGCGATGGAGGCGAGATAGGCGGCGTCGGCGGATTCGACGCCGTGGCGGAACTTGCCCCAAAGGTCCAGCTCCCAGGCGACCTGACCGCCGAGATTGACCCGCCAGAATTGCGTGGACAGGGTGTTGCTGGGGTTGGAGGTCGCGTCGGTGCGGCTCGGCTGGAGATAATCCGCTGTGCCATTGAGCTGCTGCGTTTGCGGATAGACCTCGCCGACGGCCTGTCCCAGCACCGCCCGCGCCTTGAGGACGCGCGCTCCGGCCTCCATGAGGGTCAGGTTCTGGTCATAGGCGATCTCGACGAGGCGATTGAGCGTCGGGTCGCGGAAGGTCGCCCACCAATTGCGGTAATCCTGACGGCTCGTCTTGACCGAGGGATTGCCCGCTTCCCGCCATTTGACGCCAATCGGAGCATCCGGGATCACGACATTCGGGCCGACCGAACAGGCGGAGAGGGACGTCGCCAGGGCGAGGGCCGACAGCCCCGCCATGCGGCCGCGCGGCGCGCCGACGGATCGGCGCCAGCGCCGGGACATGCCGCGATTTTGCTTCATAAAACTCCGTCCCCGGCGGCTCTTAACCGAGCGTCAACTAGTTAGCGTTTTAATGAAAAACGAATCTCGTGAAATGCTAGGCGCCACTGATCGGACGATCAAGCGGACCTGAGGCGTTGCGCGCAATTCCTGTCGCACGTGTCATTAGCGCAACAGGCATTTTTCTCAGTCCGCCATGGGTTTAGCGTCACGCGGCCCGAAAGCCGCGTGAAAGCGCGTTGCGCTGCAATCCGTATCGCAGGTCAGGCGAGATAGTCGTGAACGACCTTGCCCAGATCGAGCGTCAGGTCGGCCAGGATGTGGGTGGCGGAAACCACTTCCAGAACCGGCAATTCGGCGACCGGGGCCAGCGCATGCGCGAACAGGTTGAGCGAGGCGGGGCCGGTCCAGGCGCCCTTGAGGTCAATGTCGCTCAGCCTGTATTCCACGATCTCGCAGATGCGCGGCGTCCCGTCGACATGCGGGATGATCTTGAGCAGGAAATTGGGCGCCTCCAGCGAGGCCTTCACCGCGGCGAGATCGGCCTGCCTGTGCTTGTAGCCCATAGTGCCGACGGCGACCCGCACGGGGCCGTAATGCAATTCTCCCACCAGCGTGTCGATCTCGACCTTGAGGGTCGGTCTCGCCAGCTTTTTCGGAAAGCCCCATAGTTCGCGCCCGCCCGCGATTGGCGGATGATCATTGAGGAACATGCAATGGGTGTAGCCGCCCTTGCGGCCCTCAAAGGTCACGGGAATGACCTGTCCGGTCTCGGTATAATCGCCGAAGCCGGTCGAATCCGGCATGCGGATGAACTCATATTTGACCAGCGGCTCGTCGATCTGAAGCGGCTCGGGCACGATTTCGCGCAGCTTCGCCGGATCGGTCCGATAGGTGATGATGAGATATTCGCGATTGAAGAAGCGATAAGGCCCGATGGGGTAGGCGGGGCTGGTCAGGGGCATGGCGAATGCCCGGCTGAGAACGTCCTTTTCCTTCATGTCGTGCTCCGGGGTGTGACGGCGTGGGGCGGGCGTCAGACTTCGCGGGAAAAATCGAATACGCGGAAGCCTTCGCGATTGTGCGGGCGTTGCAGAACCTCGGGATGGGAGAGCGCCTTGCGGCCGGCGGCATAGCCGGCGCTCCAATGCTCCTCCATCGTGCGGCGGGAAAATTCATAATCCTTCGCCGCGCCTTCGTAGTTCTTCGCGTGATAGATCAGATGGACGATATTATAGACCGACTCGTCGGCTTCCCTGGCGAGGTACGCAACCTCTGGCAGCGCGCGAACTTCTTCCGGCAAGTGCTCGTAAGCCTGACGGAAAATCCGCCTGAGCCTCTGGGCGCTGAGGACCTGGTGGGTCGCCTCGCGGGTCCGGCTGGAAAACATGATGTCCTTCTGCCGCACCTCGGCCTCCGAGAGATCGCGCGGCAGATCGCCGGTGGCGCTCCATAGATCGACCTGGAAGGTAAGCGTGTCCTTGCGCGGGCGGGAATCGAGCACCCATTGCAGCGGCGTGTTGGAGACGATGCCGCCGTCCCAGTAGAACTCGCCGTCGATTTCGGTGGCCGGAAAGCCCGGCGGCAGCGAGCCGCTCGCCATGATGTGGCGGAAGTCGATGCGATGGGTCGTGGTGTCGAAATAGGTGAAATTGCCGTTGCGGACATTGACCGCGCCGACGCTGAGCCGCGACTCGCCGGAATTGAGCCGGTCGAAATCGACCAGCCGCTCCAGCGTCGCTTTCAGCGGAGCCACGTCGTAATGACTGAGTTCAGCCGGACTCGGCGCCGGCCAGACGAAGGGGGAGGGAACGCGTGGACGGAAAAAGCCGGGCGCGCCCAAAGCCGCCACGCCCATGGCGCGGAACTGGTTGAGCGCGCGGTGAATGGTCTCGTTCAGATGTTTGACGCTTGGATTATAAGGCGCGCCGAGCGGGCCAAGCGGCGGCTTGCTCACCGTCTCCCAAAATTCGCGCAGCTTCTCGACCCTTTTTTCGGGCGCATTGCCTGCGATCAGCGCCGAATTGACGGCGCCGATGGAAATGCCGGACACCCAGTCGGGATGAATATCGGCCTCCGCCAGGGCCTGGTACACGCCGGCTTGATAGGAGCCGAGCGCGCCGCCGCCCTGAAGGACCAGCGCGACAGATTCGAACTGCTTTCCTGTGGCGTCACTCCGGGAGAGGCGGGTTGAATCCTCGGTCATGAACACTCCTGCGCGTGCTTGAGTCGCCGCCGAGCCTCACCCGGATGGGATTTGGAAACAAGGCGAAATTTTTTTTCGCCGCCGGTTCTTTTGGCATGACGCGCGGCAGGTCCTGGGCGCGTTTCGGGCTCTTTGCCGCCGATGTCGATCCCCGGCGGCGCGCGGCGCCAGCCATAACCTTGCGCGGTCTGTTCATAGCCGTAGTCGCCGACGCTGTTGCAATTGATCAGCGTGCTCAGGGGCGCGATATCGGTGCGCTCGCCCGGCGCAATGCCCGACAAGGCGAGACCGGCGATCAACGCGAGGGCGGAGGCGGCGACCCGGTTCAGAGCTGACGAAGCGGCGACTTTGCTTGAGCGGGCCAGGTTTGACGCGCCGAGATCCATTGCAAAATCCAGCCGATCGATAAACATGGGCCAGGCCGGGGACAAGTCGTTTCCATCTGGCGGGATCAGGGCGTTCGGCTGGCGGGGAGCGAATCGCGGAACATGGGCATCAGGATTTTGCAGGGACTTTTGCCGCTGAAGCCGCGCGAGGCTTTGAAAGACGCGCTCGCCGGTCTCACCTTGGCCTCGATGAACGTGCCGCAGGTGCTCGGCTATACGCGAATTGCAGGGACGCCGGTCGTCACCGGCCTTTACACCGTTCTGCTGCCGCTGGTCGGCTTCGCCTTGTTCGGCTCGTCGCGGCATCTGGTGGTGGCTGCGGATTCCGCGACCGCCGCGATTTTTTCCAGCGCGCTCTCGCGCATGGCGCCCGTCGCCAGCGGAAAATACATGGCGCTGGTCGGCATGCTGACCCTGCTGACCGCCGCGCTGCTGCTGCTGGCGCGCATCTTCAAACTGGGCTTTCTGGCGGATTTTCTCTCGCGCACGGCGCTGGTCGGGTTTCTAACCGGGGTCGGCGTGCAGGTCGGCGTCGCCATGCTGCCCGACATGTTGGGCGTCGGGGTCGATTCGCACCGCACGCTCGGCCAGCTCTGGGATGTCCTGCGCGGTCTGCCCAATCTTCATCCGTTCGATTTCGCGCTCTCGGCCTTCGTCGTCGCCGCCATTCTGTTCGGGCGGCGGTTCGCGCCGCATTTCCCGATTTCGATGGTCCTCGTGGTCGGGATGATCGCGGCGAGCGCCTTCTTCGATTTCGCCGGGCGCGGGGTCGCCGTCATCGGCCCCGTTCCGGGCGGACTGCCGTCGCTGCGCTGGCCGGACGTCAGCTGGTCGGAGACTCTGGCGCTGCTGCCGGTCGCGGCCTCCTGCTTTGTGATGATCATCGCCCAAAGCGCCGCGACGTCGCGCGTCTACGCCTTGCGCCATGGGGAGCGCGTCGATGAGAACGCCGATATTCTGGGCCTCGCGGCGGCCAATGCCGGGGCGGCGCTGACCGGCGCCTTCGTCGTCAACGGCAGCCCGACCCAGACCGCCATGGCGGACAACGCCGGCGCCCGCAGCCAGTTCGCGCAGCTCGTTTTCGCGGCGCTGGTGGTGGTCGTTCTGCTCGCCTTGACAGGGCCGCTGCAATATCTGCCGCATTGCGTGCTCGCGGGCGTGGTCTTCACCATCGCTGTCGGGATGGTGGACGTCAAAGGGCTGATGGCGATCCAGCGCGAAAGCGCGAGCGAATTTCATCTCGCCCTGTTCACCGCCGCAGCGGTTCCGTGCATCGGCGTCGAGCCGGGCATCCTGCTCGCCATCGCGCTGTCGCTGGTCGGCCATGTCCGTCACTCCTACCGGCCGCATATCGCCATGCTGGCGCCGAACGCCGAGGGCCGTTGGGAGCCGAGGGACGCGCAGCCGGGCGTCCAGACCGCGCCGGGCCTGATCGTTTATCGATTTGGCGCGGATCTGTTTTACGCCAACGCGGACCGTTTCGCCGACGAGGCGCGCGAGCTGATCGCCAAGGCGCCGTCGCCGGTGCGCCATTTCGTGATCGACGCGGCCGCCCTGACCGACATCGACTTTTCCGCCGCGCGGACCTTTCGCGATCTGCTCGGCGAACTCAGGGAAAAGCAGATCGAGGTCGTGCTTGGCCGGGTCAGCGCCAATCTGCGCGCCGATCTGGAGCAGCACGCCCTTGTCGAGGCGCTCGGCGCGGAGAAAATTTTCTCGACGCTGCATCAGGCGTTGGCGGCGGTCGGCGTCGATGGCGAGTCCAGCGTCGGTCCGATGGCCTGATCAGGTCAGCGCTCCGATGACGGCGCCGCCCATCAGCGACGCCAGTGCGCCGGCGACGAGCGCGCGAAAGCCCAGCGCGACGATGTCGTGCTTCCTCTCCGGCGCCATGGCGCACAGGCCGCCGACCAGAATGCCCACAGAGCCGAAATTGGCGAAGCCGCAAAGGGCGTAAAGCAGGATCAGCCGAGAGCGCGGGCTCAGGGCGCTTTCCGGCAGCGCGGCGAGGTCGACATAGGCGATGAATTCGTTGAGCGCGATCTTCGTGCCGAGCAGCTGCGCGGCGGTATCGACATCGGACGCATCGACGCCGATGGCGAAGGCCAGCGGCCGGAATAGCCAGGAAAAAATTCGTTGCAGGCTGATCGGCGCGCCCCAGAGATCGGGCAGGGCGCCGAGCATGGCGTTGAGAAGCGCGACCAGAGCAAGCAGCACGATCAGATGGGCCAGAACATGGGCGAGGATGCCCACGCCGTCGCTCGTGCCGCGCGCAAGGGCCTCAAGCGCGTTGCGGGGCGGGTCGGCAATGACGATGGTCGCGTCGCCCTCGTTGCTCGGTTCAAAGGGGATGAGAATGGCGGCCACAGCAATGGCCGCGGGCGCCGAGATCAGCGCGGCGGTCAGCACATGGCCAAAGGCCTCGGGAATGGCCGCGCCGAGAATATGGCCGTAGATCACCATGACAGACCCCGCGATTCCGGCCATGCCGGCGGACATCAGGGCGAAAATCTCGCCGCGCTGCATCCGCGCGAGATAGGGGCGGATCAGGATTGGCGATTCCACCATGCCGACGAAGAAATTCACCGCCGCGCCCGTGCCCAGCGCGCCGCCGACGCCGATCGTACGGCGCAGCGCGAAGGCCATGCCGCTGACAACCTTCTGCATGATCCCCCAATGGAACAGCAGGGCGGAAAGCGCGCAGATCACCAGGATCAGCGGAAAGACATGGAAAGCGAAAACCATCGGGGAGCCTTTGCCATTGGGTTCGAAGGGCAAAGGCGCGCCGCCGAGATAGCCGAAGACGAAGCTCGTCCCCGCTTCGGTCGCCTTGTCGAGCGCGCCGACCGCGCTGGCGAGCGTCGCCATGAAGGCGCTGGCGGGCGGGAATTTCAGCAGCAGCAGGGCCAGCGCCGCCTGCAGGGCGACGCCCGCGACCACGACGCGCCACGGAATGGCGCGTCGGTTCTCGCTGAGCATGAAAGCGAGGCCGAGCAGGCAGGCGAGGCCGAAAATTCCGTGGAGGACATTCATCGCGGATAAATCACGTTTGGGCTCGGGGAGGAAACAGGGGCGGGGCCTCCAGACCATAAGCAATCGAAAGGCCAGAAACACGGATCGCCACGCGGCGAACGCAAAAATTGCGCGCGCGAATTGCTTTGGCGCATTGCGAAGCCGACGACCCGTGGCAGGATGAAGGCCATGCGCAAACTCGATCTCGGCAAGGTCTATCAGAAACTCGAACCCGGACCTGTCGTTCTGCTGACGACGGCAGAGGGCGGTCGCGCCAATGTCATGACTATGTCATGGCACATGATGGTCGAGTTCAATCCGCCGCTGATCGCCTGCGTCGTGAGCGAGGGCGATTACTCGCATCGGGCGTTGAAGCAGACCGGCGAATGCGTGCTCGCCATTCCGCCGGCGGAAATGGCCGAGACGGTGGTCGCGATCGGCAATTGCTCGGGGCTCGACGTCGACAAATTCGCGCGCTTTGGCCTCAGGGCCAGGCCGGCAAAAGAAGTTGGCGCGCCGCTGCTCGACCAGTGCATCGTCAATATCGAATGCAAGGTCGTGGATCGCGCGCTCGTGGCGGCTTACAATCTGTTCGTTCTGGAGGCGGTGCGCGCCTGGATCGACCCGAAGCAGGCCAAGGCCAGGACCCTGCATCATTGCGGTTACGGCCGTTTTCTGCTGGACGGCGAGGAATTACGGCTGCGTTCCGCCAAGCCGTGACGAATTAAAGCCGTGATGTTTCAAGGATTTGAAAACCACAATTGCCAGGAGAAATGAAATGACAGTCTATCGCCTCTCGCCCATCGCCCCGGACGATCCGTCCTGGAAATATTCAGTGGAGAAGGCCCATGTCTGGGCGGGCGCAGCGACGGCCGAGGACGCCCGCGAACTCGTCGCAGTCAAAACCGGATTTTTGAAACTGGCCGTGCAAGGCGCCATCTCGCCCTGGAAGGACGAGGGCGTCACGTCCTGCAATGAAGAGCCGACGATGAACTATCCAGACCCCGGCGAGGTCATCCGCGAGGACGGCAGCCGGGTCGATCACTGACAAAAAACAGCCGCCGCCGGTTGGGAACCGGCGGCGGCGAAATCAGGCGTGATGGACGTTCAGGCGACGTTGTGAAGGCCGGCGTCGACATAGATCGTGTCGCCGGTCATGCCGGAGGCGGCGCCGCCGACGAGGAAGGCGGCCACGCGCCCGACTTCGGCGATATCGACCAGACGATGGGCGGGGCTGCGCTTCACCGCGGCGTCGATCAACTCGTCGAATTCGGCGATGCCGCTGGCGGCGCGGGTCTTGAGCGGGCCGGGCGAGACGGCGTAGACGCGGATGTTCTTGTCGCCGAGCTCCGCCGCGAGATAGCGGGTTGTCGCCTGCAGGGCGGATTTGACCGGCCCCATCACATTGTAATGGTTCACCACCTTGTCGGCGCCGTAATAGCTCATGGTCAGCAGCGCGCCGCCCTGTTTCATCAGCGGCTCGGCCAGCCGCGCCATTTCGATGAAGGAATAGCAGGAGACGTGCATCGCCTGCAGGAAGCCTTCCAGCGAGCAATCCACCACCCGGCCATGCAGATCCTTGCGCGGGGCGAAGGCGATGGAATGAATGACGAAATCGAGCTGCCCCCATTCGGCCGCGATGCGCTCGAAAACGCTTTCCATCTGGCCGGGTTTTTCGACGTCGAGCGGCAGCAGCAGGCTCGCCTCGATCTGTTCGGCCAGCGGCTGGACGAAGGGCTTGGCCTTTTCGTTGAGATAGGTCAGCGCGAGTTCCGCGCCGAAGCCGCGTAATTTGGCGGCGCAGCCATAGGCAATGGAATTCTCGTTGCTGACGCCGACGATGAGGCCGCGCTTGCCCTTGAGCATTTCGCCGATCTTGAGGTCGGGATCCCAGACCTTGGGCAAGGGGTCGATCTTGAGGGCCTGTTCGCGCATTTTTTGCTCCTGATGTGAGCGCCGCCCGGCAAGGCCAGGGCGGCGCGGCGGGTGTTCAGTTCGCGGTATAGGAGAAGAAGCCGCGCCCGGACTTGCGGCCGAGATAGCCCGCGTCGCACATCTGCTTCAGCAGGGGGCTGGGGCGGAATTTGGGGTCGTTGAAACCCGCGTAAAGAGTCTCCATCACGTCGAGCACGATATCGAGGCCGATGAGATCGCCCAGCGACAGCGGGCCCATCGGATGTGCGGCGCCGAGCTTCATCATGGCGTCCACGTCTTCGGGCGTCGCGACGCCTTCATAGACGCAATTGACCGCCTCGTTGATCATCGGAATCAGCACGCGATTGACCACGAAGCCATAGGAATCCTTGGAGACGCGCGCATCCTTGCCGATGGCTGCCACCAGCGACGTGATCGCCGCGCAGGTTTCGTCGCTCGTCTGCATCGCGCGGATGATCTCGACCAGCGGCATCATCGGAACGGGATTGAAGAAATGCATGCCGATGACGCGCGAGGGGATTTTCGAGGTTGCCGCGATCTTGGTCAGCGAAATGGAGGAAGTGTTGGAGGCGAGGATGGCGTCGGCGCGGCAGACCCGGTCAAGTTCGCCGATGATGGCCTTCTTAACCTCGAATTTTTCGACGACGGCTTCGACGACGAGATCGCAGCCATGGAGATCCTCGACGGCCAGCGTGGTCGTGATCCGGGCGAGGGCGGCGTCGGCGTCGGCTGCGGAAAGCTTGTTTTTCGAGACGAGGCGGCCGAGGCTGGTCTGGACGACGGATCGGGCATGATCGAGCGCGCCCTGCGCCAGATCGCGCAACACGACGTGAAAGCCGGAGACCGCAAAGGCCTGTGCGATGCCGGAGCCCATCGTGCCCGCGCCGACAACGCCGATTTTCTGGATTTTCAAACTCATCAGAGCCTCTTTCGCCGAGGCGCGCCGCCCGCAAGGCCGGAGGGCCCAGGTCGAAGCGCGCGCCAAACAGGGACCGGCGCCAATCGCAAGTCCGTGGCGACCGGGGAGAACCCCGGCCTCAAGGGTTTATAAACGGCTCTTGACGCGATGACGACAGCAAGTCCGCCGCACGCGTCAAGCGGGCGGCGGAAAAGGTCAGTCGTGCAGCCCCATTTCCGGAACATAGTCCGGAATGCGCAGGCTCGCGCTGGTCGCCGCGACGATCTCGGCGATCTCCACGCCGGGGGCGCGCTCACGCAAGAAGAGGCCCTTGTCGGTCGGTTCGATCACCGCCAGATCGGTGACGATGAGGGTCACGCGCCGGGTCGACGTGAGCGGAAGCGTGCATTTCGGCACGATTTTCGGCCGGCCCCGGGCGGTGTGCTGCATGGCGACGATCACGCGGCGGGCGCCGGAGACCAGATCCATCGCGCCGCCCATGCCGGGCACCATGCGCCCGGGCACGACCCAGTTGGCAAGGTGGCCGTCCTCGTCGACTTCGAGTCCGCCGAGCACGGTGGCGTCGAGATGGCCGCCGCGCACGAGGCCGAAGGACAGGGTGCTGTCCACGGTCGCGGCGCCGGGCACGGCGGAGACGAACGAGCCGCCCGCGTCGGTAAGGTCAATGTCCTCCATGCCTTCCGGCGGGGGCGACCCCATGCCGACAATGCCATTCTCGGACTGGAACAGGATTCCGGAATTGTGCGGGATGTAGCGTGAAACGCCGGTCGGCAAGCCGATGCCGAGATTGACCAGAGTTCCGGCGTGCAATTCGCGCGCGACGCGGCGCTGGATGATTTCTTCGGGGCTCATGCGGCGCCTCTCAGGATGATGTAATCGACCAGGACGCCGGACGTGGACACATGGTCCGGCGGAATGACGCCAACCGGCGAGATTTCGCGCGGCTCAGCGATGACGGTTTCGCCCGCCATCGCCATCACCGGATTGAAATTGGTCGCGGTGAGCTGATAGGTGAGATTGCCGGAATAATCGGCGCGATCCGCGTGGATCAGTGCGAAATCCGCCTTGAGCGGCGGCGCATAGAGCCAATCTTCGCCATCGATCTCGATGACTCTCTGCCCCTCGGCGGCGATGGTGCCGAGGCCGGTCTTGGTCAGTATGCCGCCGAGGCCGAAGCCGCCCGCGCGGATGCGCTCGGCCAAGGTGCCCTGGGGCACGAGGTCGACCGCGATCGAGCCGTCGATCATGCCCTTCTGAGTCTCAGGATTGAGGCCGATATGGGACACGATGGCGCGCGTGACCGCGCCGGTGCGAATCAGCTTCCCGATGCCGTAATTAGGCCTGGCGGTGTCATTGGCGATGATCGTGAGATTTTTTCGTCCGAGATCGACCAAAGCGTCGATGATTCGGTGGGGACTGCCGACGCCCATGAAGCCGCCAATCATCAGAATGGCTCCATCAGGGATCATTTCGGCGGCCTGTTGGGGGGTGACGCCCTTTTTCATCGGCCGTATTCCTCGCATGTTCGGCTTTGTCGCCCGGCGGCGGCAAGCTCAGCCGCATCCATAGCACGCCATAAATAGGCGACCATTGATACAACACCGTGAACGCGACATTTCACGGCCCGGCGCGGCGCTTTAGGGCTCGCTGCGCTGCACGTAAAACGTGTCTAAATTTGAATTACACGGGCAAATTGAGCAGTTGTTTACCGCGGCCCCTTAACGTCTTCAACGCGTCGCCAGTTTGGGGCGCGGCGGGAAGGGACGAACGGCGCATCCTGTTTGGCGGTTTTCATCGGGCCGCCGGGCCGCCGGATCGCCTGTTCGGCGGCTCAAGGATGTTTCGTTGACGATAGCCCAGGCCCATTCGCGCGTTTCGGTCGGGACTCGAGCTCCGACGCCGGCGCATGCGCCTGCAAAAGGGAGCAATGAAGGCAGGGCCTTTTTCGACGCCGCACCGGCACTGACCCTGGGTGGGGCCGTGCTCGGCTTCGATTTCGGCCTGCTCAGCAATTTCGCGGGTTGGGCGCTCATCGCCGCCGCGGGCGTCAAGATCGGCGTCCAGATCCTTGAAAGCCGGGTCAAAAGCGGCGCGACCCGATTTCCCGACGCGGCGCATGGCCTCGCCGGCGCCGGAATGGCGGCGGCGCTGGGATTTCTGTGCCTTTCGGTCTTCCTGATGGACGCGCCGGCGAGCATCAGGACGGCGGCGGCGATTTCCACGGTCGGCTACGCCGTCCTCGCTGCGGAACGCGAAGCGTCGCGCCCGCGCCTCGCCAATTTGCAGGCCGCCTGCGCGCTGGGCCTCTTCGCGGTGGGCCTGGCGCTGACCTGGGACAAATATTCGCCCGTCGCGATTGCTTCGACGCTGAGCCTTGGCTTCGCCCTGTTCATGGCGACGCGGCGGCGTTCGCGCGGCGCGGCCCAGACAGCGGAGTCCGGGCGCCGCTTCACCGTCGCCCTCAACAGCATGAGCCAATGTGTCGGGATGTTCGATTTCTCCGGGCGGCTGATCGCCGGAAACAGCCAGTTCCACCGCATGTTCCGGATTGCCGAGCCCGCCGTCGAGCACGCGCCGATCGAGGATATGCTGCGAAAAAGCCTTGGGCTTCGGATCAAGGATCCAGCGGCGGTCGATGTGCTGTGCGAGGCGGCAGCGGAGGTGTTGAAACGGCAGGCGCGCGAATGTGTCGCGCTGGAGCTGTCCGACTCCCGTTTCATGGAATTTACCTTCCAGACCACGCCGGACGGTTTTTCGATGCTGATCGAGGACGTGACGGCGCGGCGGGCCTCGGAGCTGCGCGTCGAACGCCTCGCGCGCATCGACGATCTCACCGGGCTTTCGAACCGGACGAGTTTTCGTGAATCGCTGGAGCGCGCGACCGCCGGAATTGGCGAGGCCTCGCCGCCTTTCGCCGTGATGATGGTCGATCTCGACCGCTTCAAGCATGTCAACGATTCGCTGGGCCATCCCGTAGGCGACAAATTGCTGCAAAGGGTCGCCAAGCGCATGCAGGAAATGGCCGATCCGGAAGATGTGGTCGCCCGGCTCGGCGGCGACGAATTCGTCTTCCTGCGCTTCGGCGGGCGCGAGGACGCGGCGCGTTTCGCCGCCAGCGCGGTCGAGACATTGAGCGAGCCCTATCTCGTCGAAGGCGCGAAACTGATGATCGGCGCCTCGATCGGAATCGCCGTGGCGCCCGACGACGCGACCGAGGCCAGCGACCTGATGAAAGCGGCGGACATGGCCCTCTACGCGGCCAAGGACGCAGGGCGGGGCGCCTTCCGCTTTTTCCACGCCGAAATGGCCGAGGAGGCGCGTCGCAAACAGGAGATCGAGCAGGATCTGCGCATCGGCATCAGCCGCAACGAGTTGGAGGTGCATTACCAGCCCATCGTCAGCCTCGTCAAAAGGCGCATCTGCGGCTGCGAGGCTCTTGTGCGCTGGCGCCATCCCGTGCGCGGGCTGATCTCGCCGGCGGACTTCATGGAGATTGCGGAGGATTCCGGCCTCATCGTGCCACTCGGCGAATGGGTGCTGCGGCAGGCCTGCAACGACGCAAAATCCTGGCCGCGCGACGTGAGGCTGGCAGTGAATTTTTCAGGCATCCAGTTCGCGCGCAGCAATGTCGCCGAGACCGTGCGCCGCGTGCTGAAGGAGACGAAATTTCCGGCGTCGCGGCTGGAAATGGAGATCACGGAATCGGTGCTGATGCATGATTTCGAGGCCGTGCTCGACACCATCGACCAGTTGCGCGACATGGGGATGAGGGTCGCGCTGGACGACTTCGGCGCGGGCTATTCCTCGCTCGCCTATCTCAGCAGGTTCCGGCCCGACAAGGTGAAGATCGACCAGTGTTTCGTGCGGGACATGGCAAAAAACGGCACGGCGCTCGCGATCATCAAGGCGGTCAAGGCGATCGTTCAGGAGCTCGAAATCGACATGCTGGTCGAGGGTGTCGAGACGATGCAGCAGTTCGAGATCCTGCGCGCGCATGGCGCCGACGAGGCGCAGGGCTATCTGTTCAGCAAGCCGCGCCCAGCGCAGGAAATCGCGCGTTTCGTCGCGGATCCGGCGCAGCTCGTGCGCGGTCGCAAGCTGCTGATCGAAAAAACCGCGCCTTGGGTGAAGAGCTGCGAGCGGGTCAATCCGGCGATGGCGCAGCGCGCCGTCGGTTGAGGCGCGGCGCGCGCGATGTTTCGCGCGCGCCGGACCCTGGGCGATTACGGAGCGGGGACGACCCGATAATAGACGCCGTTGGCGCCATAGGCAGGCTGCAGCCAGCCGGAATCGCAGCGATAGAACACCTGCCCGGCGACATTTTGATAGGCGCAGCCCGTCGGCAAATAGCCGTAAGTCACGCCGACCGGCCAGGCGTGAGCCGCCGCCGTCGCGGCCGCCGCGCCGACGACGGCGCCGGCGGCCACCGCGCCAGCGCCCCAGCCCGCGGCGCCGCATCCGGCGCAATAGGCGCCATAGCTGTTGACCACCACCGGCTGATGATAATAGGCGCCATAGGCTCCGGTGTGATACACGCCGCCGCCATCCACCGCCGTCCCGTGGTAATAGCCGCCGTAATCGCTGGCGTGCGCGACGCCGTTGGGACCGGCGGCGGTTCCGTGCCAATAGCCGCCCGCGTCGCTCACATGGGCGACGCCGTCCGGTCCCGCCACCGTGGCGTGATCGAAGCCGCCTGCGTCTCCGGCGTGAAAGCCGCCATAGCCGCCGTGGAAGCCGCCGAAGCCGCCGCCGCCGCGAAAGAACGCGCTCGCCGGCTGCAGCGAGGCCGCCAAAGCCAGGGCGGCCGAAATCGCAATGATCGATTTTTTCATCGCAAGAACTCCTGTGCTTGAGGGCCGGGTTTCACTTCTTGTCCACGGGCGGTTGGGGGGCTGCCGGCGGAATGGGGGCTGCCGGCGGCTTGGGGGCGCCCGGAGGGTAGAACTCGATGCGCTTCGCCTTGGCCGCCTTTTCGGAGGCGAAGGCCGTTGCTTCGACTTTTTCGCCGAGCTTCCAGTTTGAAAACTCCGTCTGGTAGAGCGCATGCGCAGGCTCATGCGCATAGACGACCGCAATCTTGCGCGGCAGATGGTCTTCGGCGCCGAGCCAGATTTGCCCGGCGGCGTCGTCGCCGGCGATGGCGATCATGTCGGTCGTCGTGCCGCCAACCGCGATCGAGCGCCCGATATAGAAGGCTGAATGCAGGTTTTTCGAAAGTTCGCCATAGGGATTCGACGCCATCACATCGGCGAACGGGAAATAGATCGCGGCTTTTTCCCAGACTTCGTCGAGCAGTTTGTCGATGGTTGGCGGCGCGTCGGCAATGGCCACGAGTTCGAGCGAGGGGATATAGGCCGACATGGTCTTGCCGTCGTAATAGAATTCGTCCGGCGTGCCGTCGCCCAGCGTCATGACGCGCAGCTTGTCTGGGCGCTGCATTTTCACAGCGCTGACCGAGCTGTAGAACAACGGCTGGCCGTTCAGCGCCACGCGCTCATAAGTGGAGGTGGCGTCGAAGGAAACGGTTTGAGCGCCCGCGAGAGCGGCGCTCGCGGCCTTGAGCAGATCGAGAGCCTTGGGTTCAAGCTTCTCGGCCGCGGCCGTCGCCGCGGCCGGAGGCGGGGCGTTCTGCGCCATCGCCGCAGGCGGGGCGAGGGAAACCATCATGCCCAGACAAAGGCCGAGCGTCAGCGTTTTCGACATTTGGGTATTGCTCCCTTTTTTCGCCGGACATCCTGAAAATGCAAGGGTCCGCCTCAAATCGCGCCCGCAGGAATCAGGCGCCTGAAAGAGGCCTTGAGCCTAGCATTTTCGACCCGAACAGAACACATGAACGATCGCGCCCGGACGGGATCCGGGCGCGTCGTTGCGCGAATGGGATCTGAAACTTGCCTGGCGCTGGAGGCGAGCCGCCGAAGCGCGGCTACCCGGCTCAGAATGCGTAGATAATCGTCGCCTGCGGCCCCAGCAGCGTCTGCTGGAAACGGAAGCTGCCATTGAAATTGTTGGCCTTCTCATAGTCGACGTAAAGGGCGCGGAAGCCCACGGTCGATGAGATGTTCTGCGTCCAGTTGTATCCGACCGCCGCAAAGGTCTGCCAGGTCACGCTCTTGTTGTAGCCGCCAATATCGGCCTCGGCGTCCACGAACCATTTTTCGTTGATGACGTATCGCGAAGCGAAACCGATGATCGGGTCGACCCAATCCTTGCCTTGCGTCGCGGAGAGGCCATAGCCTGCGACCGGCGCGCTCAATCCGAGCGTGTTATTGACCCCGAAATAACGGGCGCCGGCGATTCCGTAAAAGTTCAGATTGGCGATCTGAAGCGGGAGCCGCACGCCGCCGAAACCTGTCAGGATCGTCATGGCGGTGTGCAGGTTGGCGTTCACGCCGCCGAAAGTGGTCAGCGCCGCCGGCCCACGGAAGCTCGCGCCCGCAGAAAGGGCGCTCCAGTAGAGGTCCACGCCGGCGATGAATGTATCGTTACGGGCGATGAGACTCAGCGGGACGACGCCGTTGAGTTTGGAAAGAATCTTGAAGAAGCCCACATCGACCGATGAGGTCGGGAAGCCGGCGACGCCGACATTGCTGATGATGCTCGGCGCCCAGCCATTGACCGTGGCCTCGAAGCGCCAGCCGCTGGGGATCGGCGCCAGGACAGGAGCGGGCGCTTCCTTGACCGAGGGCAGGTCCGCGGCAAGGGCCGGCGCCGAGGTCGCCAGCATGGCGGTCAGCAAAGCCGCGCTGCTCAAAATGAATTTCCGCACGCGGGTCTCTCCCAAATCAAGGCCCAATCGTCAACGCGGGCAGAATGGCAAAATAAGCGCATGAATGAAATGTCCGGCCGGATTGCGATGGCGCCATTTCCGGCCGAAGTGGCAAATTTACGACAAACCGCCAGCGGCTTTTCCCGTTGGCTCCCGCCTCAGGAGGTTTTCGTCAACCGCGGCGGCTTCCATTCGCCCTTGCCGGGCGGAAGGATGGAGGGCGGTTCGGTCTTGGGCCAGTAGAGCCGCATCACCAGATAGATTGATCCGGCAGGCGCCGGAAGCCAGTTCGATTCCTTGTCCGCCCCGGGCGATTGATTCTGGATATAGAGCGTCAGCGAGCCATCCGCGTTGCGCTTCAAATTCGGCAACATGGGCGAATTGATCAGGTAGCGGTCGATCGGATTCTTCACCAGCAATTGCGTCTTGCCGTCATACATGGTGACGGACCAGAAGGCGTTGACCGGAGGCAAGCTGTCGGCGGCGAAGGTCAGCGTATAGGCGTGAGCGGCGCCGTCGAGCAGTGCGCCGACGCCGTCCTGGTGGGTCATTGGATACATCGCCTCTTCGGCGTCATTGGCGTAGATCCCGGCCTTCGCCAGCGCCGCGCGCGCGAGCCAGTCGCCGTTGAAAAAGGAGGCGTCGCCGCCTGCCGCGCCGACGCGCCAGCCGTTCACATCGACGCCGCGCTGCGCCACGGCTCCGTCTGTCTTGCGGGCGCCTTTCTGCATGCCAAGCGCGATTTCGCGTTTCTGCTCGACCGACAAATCGTCGAAATTGAACTTCTTGCCGGGACCGATTCCGATCTGCGCCATCCTCGCGCGAATCTCCGCCTCGTTGGGCGCCGGGGGGATGAATTGCAGGGCGAAATCGAGGAATTCGAAGAAGAGTCCCTTGACTGAATCCCTGTCGATCTTCGGAAAATCGATCTGTGGCGCGGCGGGCGGCGCTGGCTGTTTCAGAAAGGCGGAGAGCGGCTGGACCTTATATCCGGACTGCACCTTGATGACGTTGTCGATGTCGGCCGCGTCGAACAACTGGGTGCGGTAGATCGCGCCGCCGAGTTCGCTCCCGGACCTGAAGACCTTCTTGATCCCGGGCGGAATTTCGCCCTTCCAATCGGGGCCGACCACGAGATAGTCGCCCGCTTCGCTTCCGGTCGTCCGTGAGCCGATATAGCCGAAATTATAGGTGCTTCCGTCGAACAGCTGTACGGAATAATAGCGCTTCGGATCGATGGCGGGAACGGACAGAACCAGCGGTTCGGTGCGCAAATCCATGAACAGCATCGAATAGGGCGTGTCGCTGTTCGGGGTGACGACCGCGGTGTCCTTGTAGGTGAAGACCTCGTGGGCGTTGGCGATCTCGTTAAAGGGCGCCTTGAACTGGCTGGAACTCCGGTCGATCGCGATCTGATACATCACGGAATAGTTCATGACGATCGGCAGGCCGAAGATGAACGCTTCCTCGGCGATGTCCCGGATCGCGTCGGAGTCGGGACGCGAGGAGTCGGCTTGTGCGACCGCGGTAAACGGCGCGGCCGAGGCGAGAGCGACGAAGCCCACGGATTTCAACAAGTTGCGCTTGGATAGCATCGGGCGTTCTCCGGTTTTGGCGCGTTCGGTCGCGACGCGCTCTGTCTGGTTTATGCGGTCGGCGCAAGCCGCGCGGGCGACGGGTCGCCCGCGAAGACGAGGACTGATCTGCTTCAGCAGTCTTGAAGGGAAATCCCTCCCGCCGCATGTTTCGACGTCGGACGCGCCGGCGTCGGGGCGATGGTTCACTTGCCGTCCTGAGCCGCCTGGGCGCCTTCCGCCAGCTTCTTGATGTCGGCTTCGGTCAGAACCGGCGGCTCGACCGTGATATTCAGCTTGTCGATCTTTCCGGTGAAGGCGAAGGGCGTCTGGTAGTCCCGGTCGTCGATCGGCGAGCCAGACTTGGCGCCGATGTCGAAGGTCTCGTCGATCGGCAGCAGCAGCGGGATGGTTTTATCCAGCTTCTGGGTCGCGACGACCTTGCCATCCACGCTGAAGGTTCCGACGCCCGGGCGACCGAGGCCGCTGAGGTTGTTGAAGGCCAGCGTGGCGAAGCCGAGGCCGTCATATTTGAAGTCATAGACGAGTGTGTGCTTGCCGGGCGCGAGAACGTCCGGCCCTTCCCATTTCACCCGTTTCAGGTCGAGCAGGTTCCACGTGAAGACCGGCTTGCCCTTCAGCAGATAGAGGCCAAAGCCGCCGAAGCGGCCGCCTTCCGACACGATATTGCCTTCCGCGCCGCCCTGCGGGACGTCGATTTCGGCGGTGATCGTGTAGGAAGTGTTCAGCAAGTTGGGCGCCGCGTTGTCCACGATGCCTGTGATCGGGTTGCCCGAATAATCGAATGACTTGCGGCCCGCGGCGAGTCCGGGGCGCGACGCTACGACCCGGGTCGCCACCGAGGCGTCGAGCGGCAGAACCTGATATTTGGCGAATTCGCCGAACATCCGGTCGGTCAGCTCCCGGACCCTCTGCGGGTTCTGCGCCGCGACGTCATGGTTCTGTGTCCAGTCGTGGCGGACGTCGTATAGTTCGAACTTATAGGCGGCGGCGGGGTCCTCGATGGCCTTGCCGAGCAGTTCCCACGGGGCGCGAACCGGCACGGCGCTGAGCATCCAACCGTCATTATAGAGGCCCTGCACGCCCATCATTTCGAAATATTGCGTCTTGTGCGGCGAGGGCGCGTCGGCGTTGGCTTTGTCGAAGCTATAGGCCATGCTCACGCCCTCGATCGGTTTCTGCCCGATGCCGTCAACGCTGTCGGGCGCCGGAATGCCTGTGGCCTCCAGAATGGTCGGCACGACGTCGACGACATGGTGGAACTGCCAGCGCACGCCGCCCTTGTCCTTGATTCTGTCGGGCCAGGAAACGACCATGCCATTGCGGGTGCCGCCGAAAAAGGACGGAATCTGCTTGGTCCATTTATAGGGCGTGTCGAACGCCCACGCCCAAGGCACGGCGAAATGGGGATAGGTCTGGTCCGTGCCCCAGGCGTCATAGAAATATTTCAACTGGTCCTCGACGGGAACCTGAACGCCGTTGAAGACGAGGGTTTCGCTCGGCGTGCCGTTGAGGCCGCCCTCGGCGGAGGCGCCGTTGTCGCCGTTGATGAAGATGATCAGCGTGTTGTCGAGCCTGCCCAGCCTCTCGATCTCGCCGATGACGCGGCCGATTTCATTGTCCGTATAGGCCAGATAGGCGGCGTAAACCTCGGCCTGGCGGATATAGAGCTTCTTCTCGTCCGCGCTCAGTTCGTCCCAGTTTCTGAACAGGTCATGCGGCCAGGCGGTGAGTTCGGCGTCCTGCGGGATCACGCCAAGCTTTTTCTGATTGGCGAAGATTGTCTCGCGCAGCTTGTTCCAGCCCTGGTCGAACAGATGCAGGTCGCTGACCTTCCTGACCCATTCCGGCGTCGGATGATGCGG
This sequence comes from Rhodoblastus sp. 17X3, assembly GCF_030056575.1. Taxonomy (GTDB): domain Bacteria; phylum Pseudomonadota; class Alphaproteobacteria; order Rhizobiales; family Beijerinckiaceae; genus Rhodoblastus. The sequence goes on from NZ_JASHHX010000002.1 coordinate 163,927, forward strand.
CGCGTGGGTCGCGCCCGGGGCGAAATAGAGCAGGAAGGGCATCGACGGATCGATGTCGTTCAGCTGGTCCACCCAGCGGATCGCGTCATCGGCCATGGCGGTGACGAGGTTCCATTTCGGATTGCCCTGAAAGGGCTGGATCGCGGTGGTGTTGCGGAACAGGTTCGGCTGCCACTGGCTGGTGTCGCCGCCGACGAAGCCGTAGAAATATTCGAAGCCCATGCCGGTCGGCCACTGGTCGAACGGGCCGGCCTGGCTGGCGGTATAGGTGGGCGTGTTGTGGTTCTTGCCGAACCACGAGGTGCGATAGCCGTTTTCGAGCAGGACCCGGCCGATGGTGGCGCTGTCCCGGGGAATGATGGAATTATAGCCGGGGAAGCCGGTCGATTGTTCCGAAACCACGCCAAAGCCGACCGAATGATGGTTGCGGCCGGTGATGAGCGCCGCACGGGTCGGCGAGCACAGCGAGGTGGTGTGGAAATTGGTGTAGCGCAGACCCTGCGCCGCTACCTTGTCGAGCGTCGGCGTGGGGATGACGCCGCCAAAGGTCGAGGGGGCGCCGAAGCCTTCGTCGTCGATCAGGATCAGCAGGACGTTCGGGGCGCCCTTGGGCGGAACAACGCGCGCCGGCCAGTACGGCTTGGACTGCGGGGCGTTGAGTTCGATCCGACCGCCGAATTTCTGCGGAAACGGCGGCAGCACATGGCCGTCGATGGTCGTCGTGGCGTTGGCCGCGCCCGGCGTCCCGTTGATCTGCTGCGCCTGGGCGCCTTCGGTCAGGCCGATCGCCAGACCTAGTGCGAATCCCAGACCGGCGAGGGCCCTTGTCGTCTTTGGCGGCAGAAATTCCGCGACCGCATATCGGAGCGCTTCCATGGCGTCTTCCCTCAAGAAAATGCTTTCTGAACACCCGGGACGTGGGCGGAGCATATGGAATCCGCACGCGCGATCCAGCGGCGCAAAGCTAGCAGGCGCCGGACTTCTGTCATTAGCATTCTCGTGGCAAAATTGTCTTTTCAGCACAAAGCCGGATTGTTGCGCTTTGAGCGCAGTTTCCGTTGGCGGCGGCGGTTTGACGGTCGTCGCGGAGAGCGCTGGCGACGGGGTGGGGCGATATGGTCGCGACGATCAAGGTTAGAAATTTCCATGCCGTGAAGGACGTTCTGGAGAATTTCGGAGTGGCTCCGGCTGACGCCTTGAAGCGCGTAGGACTCGATCCAAACCTGTTTTCAAACAAGGAAAATGTCGTCCTCTACGCCGACGCCGCGCGGCTGGTGGAGGAATGCGCGCTGCTCACGAATTGCGACGATTTTGGCCTGCGGGTCGGGATGCGCGAGGACGCCTCGGCCATGGGGCTGACCGGCTTGCTGTCGCTCAGCGCCATGAGGGTTGGCGAGGCGCTGCAATTCATCGTCGCCGGCCTGAAAACCTCTGATACGGGCGGCGTGTTCGCGTTCGAGGCCCGTAACGGCTCAGTCTTTCTCAGCTATATTGTCGTTGATGGCGCCGCGCCGAGCCCAGAACAACTGGTTGACGGCGCGATGGCGGTCGCCTGCAACACATTGCGCCAGTTCTGCGGCGCCGAATGGCGGCCCGACCGCGTCGCCCTGACCCGGGAGCCGCCGCGCGATCCCAAACCGTTCCGCCAATTTTTTGGCGCGCCGGTGGACTTCGGGGCGCCAGCGGCCCATCTGGCTTGCCCGGCGGCCATCCTGAGCCGGACGGTCGCCACGCATAATCCGCAGCAACTGGAGATTCTCGTTCCGCTGTTCGACGCGGCCGTCAGCCAGACGCGCGGCGATCTCGTCTCGACAGTCAGGGCCGTCCTGAAGGCCCAGGTCAGCGGGGGCCGCCTCACCCGTGCGCGCGTCGCCCAGGCGATGGGGCTGACGGAGCATGTTCTCGTCTATCGTCTGAACGAAGCCGGGGTCGCCTTCAGCGATCTCGCCGAAGAAGTGAAAAATGAACTTGCGCGCCAGATGCTCTCGGCGGGCAAGGAGTTGCGCGCGATCGCCGGAGAGCTCGGATTCGCCGACGCCAGCGCGTTCAGCCGCGCCTTCCTGAAATGGTCGGGCGAGACGCCCGGCCGCTGGCGCGCGGATCGGGCGCGCATGTCCGTTACCGAGAACTGAAGTCCTTTGTCGGATTTTGGCCCCAACCGTTCAAGAGCGTCGCTTGTGCGACGTGGCGCTAATAACATGTAAGTTTATTATATAAAGAAATACACTGATGTTTCGACTTCATTGCAAAGCTGGCCTATGTATTGCATTGACATGTTGAGAGCGTGAGGTCGCCCATGTCCAAAGCCGGTCAGAATCTTTTTTCGTTTCAAAGCCGCCGTCTCGCTGTCGTGATGGGAACAAATGAAATCGCTTCCGCCGTCGCGGTCGCGCTGATCCGGGCGGGTTATCCGACCGTCATGAGCCATGATCCTTATCCGCCCGTCATCCGGCGCGGCATGGCCTTCCACGACGCGCTCTACGACGATTACGTCGAACTTGGCGGCATTGTCGGGCGGCGCGCGGAAAGCCTGCTCGAAATCGCCTCCGTTCTCGCGCGCAAGAGAAGCGTGGCGGTGTCGCCGCTCTCGCTCACCGATCTGCTAGCCCTGCGCGTGGCCGACGTCCTGGTCGATGCTCGGATGCAGAAGCACCGCATCACGCCCGATTTTCGCGGCCTCGCGCGCATCACAGTGGGGCTCGGGCCAAAATTCGTTGTCGGCGCCAATTGCGACATTGCGGTCGAGACGCGCCCCGCTCATACGGGCGCCCTCGTCGAATCCGGAGCGACGGAAGAGCCGGACGGCGAAGCGCGCCTGCTTGGCGGCGTGGGCCGCGAGCGTTTCGTCTATTCCGGTCGGGCGGGCGTCTGGCGTACGCCGGTCGATATCGGGATGTGGGTTCCAAAGGGCTTTTTAATTGGCCGCCATGAAGGCTCGCCGGTCCTGGCGCCACTCGACGGCCATGTGCGCGGCGTGGCGCGCGATTCGGCTTTCGCGCCGGCGGGCGTGAAACTATTGGAAATCGATCCGCGCGGGCGCGCCGAGGGCTGCAAGGGCGCCGACGAGCGCGGCCGGATGATCGCCGCCGCCACCTTGAAGGCGGTCAAGCTGGAGGCCGCCCGGCGCGAAACCATGGCCGATGCGGCGCCGGGCGCTCGCTGACGGACGCGCGGCGTTTCAATATTCCCACTGCGTGGCGACGCCCGCCGAGGTGCTGCCGTCGGCGGCGGCTTCGCCCTGCACACGCAGCCGCCGGGTGACATCCACGCCGAGGGTCACGCCATTGTCGGCGGGCTTGGTGCCGGTCTGGACGCCAATCGTCACATTCCGCGTGATGTAGCGGCTGGCGCCGAGGCGCGGATTTCCGTCGGGACCGAACTGGACGTCCAGACTGTCGACGCCGAGCTGGCGGCGCATCCTCTCCAGAACGCCGGGGCCGCCATTTCCGCTGAATTCGGCGACCGTCTGCGCCAGCTGCAGCGCCTGGATGGGGGTGAGGCCCCCCGACGCCGAGGCGAACAGCAGGCGCGAAATCACTTCGTCCTGCGGCAGTTCCGGCGACGAGGAGAAGGCGAACACGGGCTGGTCCGCCGGGCCGGTGATGGCGATGGTCGCGGTGACGTCGCCGGCGGAGGTCTGCGCGGCGAAATCAAGCTGCGGGATGGTCCCGCCGGCGAAGAAAACATTGCCGCGGTTGAATGACAGCCGCTTGCCCGCCAGCGTGAAGGCGCCGCGCCGAAGCTGGAACGCGCCATGGGTCACCGGGGCGGTCAGATCGCCGGTCACGGTCAGGTCGCCGCCCAGTTCCGCGTCCATGCCGTGGCCGCGCACGAAAATGCGCGAGGGCGCGCTGACGGCGATGTTGAGATCGGCGTTGAAGGCCGGGCGGGGCGCGCCCCTGCGGGCCTGTTTCGCCTTGCGTTGCGTTTCCAGCGCCAGACGCGCGCGGGCGGCGGGCGTCGGATCGACCTGGACGGTATTTTCCAGCGGTCGGCTCGAAGAGGGGATGCGGTCCGGCACGCGAACATCGATGCTGTCGAAGGCGATCTTGCCGCCGATGCGCGGACGGCGCGCCAGCGGGCCGCTGAGGTCGAGCGCCAGATTGGCGACGGCCGTGACATAATCATTGGAGACCAGCTCCGCCCGCTGGCCCGTGACCCGTAGTGAGGCGGGAAATCCGGCGTCGGGCGCGACGCGGAAACTGCCGGCGACGCCGAGGGTTCCGCCGCCCCGTGTCGCGGCGGTGAAGCGCTCGACGACGACCTCATCGCCGCGCGCGCGCAGGCTGGCGGCGATCTGGTCGAACCGAATCCCCGCCAGCGGATCGTCGAAGGCTCCATTGGCCAGATTGGCCGAGCCGGACAGCTGCGGGTTTTGTGGCGAGCCTTGCGCGTGGGCGTCGATTGTCAGCCGCCCCCGCACGGTCTGGCCGCCGGCCGCCATGGCGACATTGGCCACAGCGGCGTCGAGCGCGGCGCGAATGGTCAGGTCCATGGCGCCGGCGGGGTCGAGCGGCAGGAAGCCGTCAGCCTGCGCGCTTCCGCCGCGCGGCAGGCTCAGGGCGGCGTTGAGGCTGGTCCGTCCGCCTTGCAGTCGCCCGGAGGCTTTGAGAGCGACGGCGGGAAGGCCCGCCGCACGCAGCGGAGGCGCCGACAGCCGCGCCAGTTCGAGCCGCCAGTCGCCGACGGGCGCCGAGGCCTTGCCGGCGATGCGCGCCGAAGCGTCGAGTGCGCCATCGAGTGCGAGATCCGGCGCCGCGAGCCTCGCCAGCGCCAGCGGAAGCGCCCTGGCGGAAATATTCAGGTCGAGCGTCTCGCCCGCCGTCCCATCCACATTCAGCCGGCCCGCGCCCGAGGCCAGCGCAAAGCCGCGAATTTCGACCCCGCCAGCCGGGAAGGCGAAGCGCGCCGGTCCCGCCAGCGTGAGTCTCTGGCCCGCGCCCCTGGCCTCGAAGGCGCCGAGTTCGACCCGCAGCGGCGTCGAGGCGAACAGGCGGCCCCGGCTTTCGACCTGTATGCCCCGCGCTTCGGTCGAGAGGTTGAATTCGCTGGCGTCGCCAGCCGCCTTCGAGGTGAAGCGCAGACGCGGGATGCTTTCCCCTGCAAAGGTCGCGCGGTCGAGCGCGGCATTGGCGTCGAGTTTCGGCGCGCCGTAAAGGTCGCTGGCGCGGGCGTCGAGATCGAGCCGTTCGAGGCTGGCCTGCGCGCCGCGCAGGCCCGAGGCCTTTATCTGGATCGCGCCGGATTGCTTGCCGCCCTCGGAACTGAACGTGAATTGGCCGTCGAGCCGGCCCGCCAGCTTCTGCAAGGCGAGCGGCGACAGGTCGTCGAGATCGTCGGCGCGCAGCGTCAGCGCGCCGTCCAGAAATTTTCCTGCCGTCAGCGCGCCGGACCCGGCGATGGCGACGGAGCCAAGGCTCAGATGATCGGCGACGAGGCGCCAGACCGATTGCGCGTCGCGCGCAACGTTCAGCGCGCCCTTGGCTGGTTTGCCGCTGACGATTCCATCGAGCGCGATCCGCGCGGACGGCGCCGCGACGAGGTCCCTGGCGGCGACATCGACATTCAGGCGCGGAATGGCGCGGCCCATCGAGCGCACGTCGGACAGGGCCAGCGTGATGGCGGCGTCGGGATGGGCCAACGAGCCGGTCAGGCGGCCCTGCGCCTTGGCGCGTCCCGTGACGTCGCTGGAGAGGCGGCCGAGGTCCGGGGCGTCGGCGGCGAAATTCACATCCGCTGTCGCGCGCGTGGCCTGCCCATCGAGGCGCGCGGTGACATTGGGCGTGGAAAGCGTGAGGCCGTCAAAATGGAAGCCGTCCACGCTTTTGCCGAGCGCCCCGGCGATTTCGGCCTTGCCGCCGATCATGGCGTCGGCGGCGTCGATCCCGGTCGCCAGCTTTTCGCCGGTCGCCGCCACTTTGGCGTCGATGCGGCCTTGCGCGGGCGCGCCGGAAAGGTCGAGGCTTCCTTTGAACGATCCGGCCAGCGCCGTTTTGGCGAGCGCGGCGAAGCGGCCCAGATCCGGCGCCGCGAAGGCGACGCGTCCCTTGAGCAGGTTCAGGCCGAAGGCGCCAGACGCTTCGAACTCGCCCGCGCCCGTGGCCAGTTTGGCGACCGACACATCGGCGTCGCCGCTCGGCGCGGCCCTTGCGCGCAGCGTGAGGGCGAGTTTGCCGCCGAGCGCGGCGTCGAGGCCGGTGTCGCTGAAGCTCAGGTCCTCGCCGGCGGCGTCGGCGGCGAAATCGACGCGGGTCGCCGCGTCGGTCGCGGGGCCATCGGGCCGCGCCGTCGCCTTCGCGTCGAATCGCCCGATCCGCCCGGCGGGAGCGGTCGCGTCCGCGACATGGAGCTTCGCATCCAGCTTGGGCGCGAGCAGAGGTCCGGCGGCGTCAAGCTGGAAATCGAGCGCGCCGATTTCGGCGCCCCCGGCATGGGCGGCGCCGCCGTCGTCATTGCGGGCGCGGAGCGTGACATGGCCGTCGAGCATCTGATCTGCGCCGAGCCGGCCATTGGCCTCGAGCTGGGCCTGTTTTGCCATGATCTGGAATTTGTCGAGGCCATAGGAGCCGTCGGCGCCAAACAGCGCCGCGCCCGCGAGTTTGGTCTGGCCCTGGAACACCGGCCCGAGCCAGGGCGGCAGCAATTTCTCGATGGCGCCGTCGAGGTCGAGCGTCAGGGCGCGCGCGGCGTCGCGCCGGTCGAGCCGCGCGCCGCCGCCGACCGAGGCCAGCGGCCCGGCGGAGAATTGCAGCTGCGCCTGAAAGGCGTCGAGCGGTCCCGCGCCCTTGAGATCGAGATCGACCGGCGGCAGTCCCTCAAGCCGCGCGGCATGGGCGATCAGGCCGCCCGCCGGCTCATGGGTGGCGGCGTTGATCTTCAGCAGGGTGGATTTCGGCTCATAGGAAAGGCTCAGGCCGAGGGCGCCGGGCGCGTCCTGCCGTTTCAGGTCGAAGACGAGATCGAGACCGTCGGAGGGGCGGCCGAGGCTGGCGTGGCCCTTCGCGCCCAGCCGCGCCGCGACGCCGATGACGTCCTCGCCGAGGTCGAGCTGGGCGAGGGAAAAGGAATCGATCGCGACTTTGATCGGCAGGCTCGGCGCCGAGAAGCCGGAGGAAGGCGCGGAGTCGCCTGGCGCAGCCTCGGGCGCCGCAGCCGGGATGGGCCGGCGCAGCAGTTCCAGATGGCCGATCTCGAGATTGCGGACGATCAGTTGTCCCAGCAGCAGCGCGCTGCGTGTCCAGACGATGCGCGCCCGGTCGAGCCTGAGCCAGGGGCCTTGCTCGTCGGAAATCACGACGTCGCGGATGACAGCGTCGGAGGAGAGCGGGCCGTCCACGGCGCCGATGGAGATTTTCATGCCCGGCGTGGACAAGACGTTTTCGATTGCGGTGGCGAGGAGGCCCTTCTGGTCGTCGCCGGAGACTCCCGTCAAATGGTCGCCGGGGCGCGCGAAATAAAGCAGGCCGGCGTAGATCCCGCCGCCGATCAGGGCCAGAAGAAGCACGGCGACGCCGAGATATCGCAGCAAGCGCGCCATCAATAGGCCTGTCCTATGCCGACGTAAAACGCCATGGAGGGCTCGCCCGATTGCCGTTGCAGCGGGAAGGCGACATCGACGCGGAACGGTCCGAAGCCCGTGTAATAGCGAAGGCCGAGGCCGACCGCATAGCGCATCTGCGTGAAATCCGGGAATGACGTCGCATAGGCGTCGCCCGCGTCCACAAAGGGCACGATTCCGATATCGTCCGTGACCTTGATGCGCGCCTCCATCGAGGCCTCGAACAGGCTCTGGCCGCCGATGGGCTGGCCATTGGCGCCGAGGGGGGCGAGCGAGCGATAGGCGTAGCCGCGCACCGAGCCGCCGCCGCCCGCGAAGAAGCGCCTCGTGTCCGGAATGTCTAGAATATCGGCTCCGCCGCCCGCGCCCAGCCCGATGCGGCCGGCGATGATGTAGCGGCTGTCCTCGTCGATGGAATAATAGGTCGAGGCCTGCGCCTTGCCCTGAAACAGATTGATCGAGGAGCCGAAGAAGCGCGGATAGGCGCCGCCGGTGGCGAGCACGCGCACGCCGCGGTGCGGGTCGAGCGGGTTGTCCGTGGTGTCATAGCGCAGGCCGACCGAGACGCCGGACAGGAAATAATTGGTCTTGCCGAAGGAGTCCTGCGACGTCCCGCGCTCGACCTCCCAGCCGCCCTGCGCGGAAAAGGTCTCGTCGAACCGATGCCGGATATATTGGCTGACGTTGAAATATTCGGCCTGATAGCTGGTGGTGACCTCGCGCGCCAGAGTGACGTCGGCGAGGTAATCGTTTCGCGTGCCCCACAGCGCCGGCTTGATGAAATTGGCGTTGAACCGTCCGATCATGCGGTTGGGATCGAACCAGTCCCGGGTGTTGGAATTATAGGTCGTTTCCTGCGAATAGCCGACCAGGCCGCTGAGCCGCAGCCTTTCGCCCCCGCCGAACAGGTTGCGCGCGGTCCAGTCCGCCCGCGCGGAGGGGCCGTCGATGCTGGAATATTGCGCCGCCGCGCTCACCGCATATTTCTTGCGCTCATCGATCTGCGCGGTGATCGGGAGATTGCCGTCGCGGTCGAGATGATCGGATTCCAGAATGCGCGTCGAGCCGATCGCCTCGATCTGCGCAAGAGACCTGCGCATCGCCGCGATTTTTTCCGGCGAATAGGGGTCGCCGGGCTCGACATAAATGAAGGAGCGCACCACGCGCGGATCGAGGTCGCGGGCGCCCGTGATCGTAACCTCGCCAAATCCGGCTTTCGGCCCGGAATCAACCTTCACCAGCAGATCGACGGTCTGGCTGTCGTGGAGGACGGCGGCCTGGGCGAGATCGACCTTGGCGAAGGGATGCGAGGTCGCGCGGATCGCGTCGGCGAGGCGCGCCTGCATGTCGCGGACGGCGTTGGCGCGGGCGGGGTCGCCGCTGGCCAGTTTCAACACCCGCGGTTTGGCGATCTCGGGGTCTATGGGCGCGCCTGTCTGGGCGTCGACGATTTTGATCGCGCCAATGTGGTAGAGCGCGCCGGGATGGATTTCGAGCCGGATCGTCACGACGCTTCGGCCACGCGCGGATTCCGCTGCGCGGGCGGCGGCGTCAAGTCCCGCGCCTCCCATTTCGATGGCGTGGCCGTCGATGATCGCGCGCGCGGAGGCGTCGTAATAGCCCTGCGCCCAGAGAGCATCGACCAGACGCGGCAGATCGGCGGAGGCGCGCCGCGCGAGGCCCTCGCCGCTTTCCGGCGGGTCCTGGCGCAGGCGGTAAAGATTGGACGCTCCTTGCAGCACGTCCTTCAGCGAGTCGTCCGGCGTGACGAATTCGACTGAATAAGAGACAGCGTCGGGGCGCGGGGCGGGGGGCGCGTCGGAGCCTCCAAACAGGCCGAAGAACCAGTCGGCGCGCGCGGGCGCCGAGAGCGTCGCCCCCGTGAGTAATCCAATCAAGAGGACGCTGCCAAACCGGCTCATTAAGGAACTGCTTCAAGGCCGGCCGAATGTCCGGGGGGCAATTATCTCCAACTATCTTAAATCGGCGTTTCTTTCAAAGCGATTGGCAAAGGGACTGCGCGCGCCTCCACCCGGTCGAAGTGGAACCGAATATCAACCCTATTGCCCTAACAGGACGTCTCACGGCGCCATTGCCGTCGGGAGAGTACGATGCTGCCGAATAGTGTGACGACCGCGCTGGAGTTGCCGGGTTACCGCGTGGTCCGAAATATCGGGATCGTGCGCGGAATCACGGTCCGCTCGCGTTCCGTCGTTGGAAATATCGCCGGCGCGTTCCAGATATTCTTTGGCGGGAATATCTCGGTCTATACCAATCTCTGCGAGCGCGCGCGCACGGAAGCCTATGAAATGATGTGCGAACACGCCGACGCCGTCGGCGCCAACGCGATCCTGATGATGCGCTACGACGCCAATGAAATCCTCAGCGGCGTCACCGAAGTCATCTGCTACGGGACGGCGGTTGTCGTCGAGGAGGAGGCGACATGAACTGGACGGTTCCCGCCGGTTTCGGCCTTTTCCTGGTCGGCGCGATTGTCGCGCTGATTCAGCTCTGGCTTCGGGTTCTTGATCCCGAGATATTCATGAAGACGATGATCACCCTCGGCGTGCTGCTGGCGCTGGTCGTCGCCTGGGGACTCGTCCTGCGCGAGCGGCGCGATGCGGCCCGGCTGAAGGACAAGAGCCGGCTCGACTAGGACCCGACGCGTCAGGAATGGTCGTGGCGGTGATGCAGGTCCGGAAAGTGCGGATGGGAATGGACCAGCCGCTGATGCCTATGACGATGGGAATGCGGCTCGACGACAACTTCGCCGTCATGCCTGTGCCGGTGGTGCGCGTCATGCACATGGCTGTGCTCGTGCTCCAGCGGTTCATGGTCATGCTCGTGCTCATGCCGTTCGGCCAGATGAAGCCAGACGCCGAAGCCCATCAAGGCGCCCGCGACAAGCAGGCTCGGCGTGGCCGGCTCGCGCAGAAGCAGGATGGCGGCGACAGCGCCGATGAAGGGGGCGAGCGAGAAATAGGCGCCCGCGCGCGCGGTCCCCAGATGACGCAAGGCCAGAATGAACAGCACGAGACTGATGCCCACGCCGAAAAATCCAAGCGTGGCGGCGGCGGCGACCGGCCCCGGTCCCGACAGGTCTGCGCCGCGCGCCAGCGCCACGGCGCAATTGACCGAACCCGCCGCAAGTCCCTTGATCGCCGCGATCGCCACGGGATCGGCCGAAGACAATTTGCGCGTGAGATTATTGTCGACGCCCCAGGCGAGGCAGGCGCCTGCGATCAGCAATGCGCCTTTGTCCAGCGACACGCCCGCGCCGTTCCATGACAGCACAACGGCGCCGGCCAGGATCGCCATCGCCCCGGCGAACAGACGCGCGTCGACATTTTCGCGAAAGACGATCCAGGCGATGGCCATGGTCGCCAGACCTTCGAGATTGAGCAGCAGCGAACCATTGGCGGCGCTGGTCGATTGCAGGCCCGTCATCAGCAGCAGCGGGCCGATCAGGCCGCCCGCGAGGACGACCGCCGCGAGCCACGGCAAATCGGGCCGCCGCAGCGGCGCCTCGGCTCCGGGCAGGTCGATCGCGCGCCGACCGAAATTGACCGCCGCAAGGCCGAGGCCCGCGCCGAGATAAAGCACGCCCGCCAGCAATTGCGGATCGAACCGGTCGAGCAGCAGTTTACTGAGCGGCGCGGTCAATCCGAACAGCAATGCGGAGCCGAAGGCGAACGCCGCTCCCGGCCAAAGGCGGGAATGAGAATGAAGGCCAGACATAACGCCTTTTACCACTGCGCAGGCGATGGCGGCCAAAATTGGATCTGTTGGCCGTGCAAACGGGGTCGCTCGGCAGCGCCAACAATCATCGAAATGCCAGCGGCCTCGCCGTCGATCAGATAAAACCCAGATCGCAAAATCAAGCCGCGCAGGAGATGCATTTGGTCGCTGTCGGAAGCGCCTTCAGACGTTTCGGGTCGATGAGCTCCCCGCATTGCGCGCAGACGCCGTAGGTTCCTTCAGCGAGCCGATTCAGTGCGTCTCGAATCTGGCCGATCTCCTGAAGCTTGGACTTCTCTATGCCTTCGAGCGCGTCCTGATCCTCGAGTTTCGTGGCCTGCTCTTCCCAACCGGCGGGCAGCGCGCTGCGCAATTCGCTGTCGATGTCGGCGACATTGCCCAGCAGTTCCGCCAGACGGCGCTGAAGCGCTTTCTCGATGTCCTTGTTCATTTCTACCGCTCCAGGTCACATATCGAATGGCTGATCAGGTTATTCTTAACCTGAGTCCTGGGCCGCCGCCATTCGCAATGGAGAGAAACCAGCGGAGACGCCCGGCGCCCTGTGAAGGTCAAAGCTGCCTTGGTTGGGGACCGGCGCGCGCGAAAGCTTGGCGCTGCCGCGTCTAAGAACCAACTGTCTAATTTCATTGGTTTAATTGGCTGGGAGACCTGGATTCGAACCAAGATTAACGGAGTCAGAGTCCGCTGTTCTACCGTTGAACTATCTCCCACCGGGCGCGCAGCCAAGCTGGACTTCACATAACGAAACGTCCGTTGGAACGCAACCCCCGATTTGCGTCCTGCAGGGGGCGCTTTTGCAGGGCGGGCCTGTGTTTTCCACATAATTCCCTTGTCTGCCAGCTTGTCGGGGCTTTATGCTGCCGCGTTGACCAGTAGCGCGCAGAGACGCGGGGAGGAAGAGTGCCGTCAGCTGACGCGACACGAGCCGAGCGTTCCGACGGCCAGTCGGCGACTCTGCCGCGGTTCTCCGCCGGCGGAGGGCCTTCGCTCGCGCGGCGCACGGCGACCTATGCGGCGCTCGATCTCGGCACGAATAATTGCCGCCTGCTGGTCGCGCGGCCCGTCTGCGACCCAGAAAATCCCTTTGGCGAAAGTTTTCGCATCGTCGACGCCTTTTCGCGAATCGTCCGCCTCGGGGAGGGGCTGAGCCAGAGCGGGCAGCTCTCGGAGGCGGCGATTCGGCGCACCATCGACGCCTTGCTGGTCTGCCGGGACAAGATGGCCGCGCGCGGCGTCACGCGCTCCCGCCTCATCGCCACGGAGGCCTGCCGCGCGGCGGCGAATGGCGCGGAATTCATCAACCGGGTGCAGGACAGCACGGGGCTGGCGCTCGAAGTCATCAGCCGTGAGACCGAGGCGCGACTTGCCGCCGAGGGCTGCGCCTCGCTGGCCGATTCTGCGGCCAAGAGCGTGGTGCTGTTCGATATCGGCGGTGGTTCCTCCGAAATCGTCTGGCTCGCCGCTGGAGCGGGAATCCCCGGCGCCGACAGGGTGCGGCACTGGACCTCGCTTCAGCTTGGCGTGGTGACGCTGGCGGAGCGATTCGGCGGCGCCGACGTCACTTATGCGCAATTCGCCGCCATGACCGATCTGGTCGTCTCTGAATTGCAGCAATTTCTCGCCTCGGCCTCCAAGGAAGAGCGGTGCAACCGCTTCCATCTGCTTGGAACCTCGGGCACCGTCACGACCCTTGCGGGCGTTCATCTCAATTTGCCGCGCTATGACCGGCGCCGCGTCGACGGACTCTGGATGTCCCACGCGGAAATCGACGCGGTCATGAATCGCTTGCGCCGCATGTCCTTTGCGGAGCGTTCGCGCAATTCCTGCATTGGCCCGGACCGCGCCGACCTTGTTCTGGCTGGTTGCGCGATTCTCGAGGGAATCCGCCGCTGTTTTCCTTCCGAGCGGATACGTATCGCCGATCGCGGCTTGCGCGAGGGCATCCTGCTGGAGCTGATGCGGGCGGATCGCTCCTTCGCTTTTTGATCGCGGCGCTGTTCATCCGGAGCTTTTGCGTTTACGGGAGGGCGATCTCGCGCAAAAGGGCGGTGGAACGTGAAAACGACAAAGAGCCCCGGCGGACCGGGTGGCCGTGAACTCAAGACGCGGGTCAAGACCGCCCGCAAGCGCACACTCTCCTCCACGCTTTGGCTTCAACGCCAGTTGAACGACCCCTATGTCGTACGCGCCAAGCGCGAGGGCTGGCGCTCCCGCGCGGCCTATAAACTGCTCGAAATCGACGAAAAGCACCATTTGCTTCAGCCGGGCCAGCGGATCGTCGATCTTGGCGCGGCGCCGGGCGGCTGGTCCCAGGCGGCGGCGAAGAAGGTCGGCTCGGCTCATGGGCATGGCAAGGTGGTCGGGATCGACCTGCTCGACATCGAACCCATTGCCGGCGTCGAATTCGCCGTGCAGGATTTTCTGGCGCCGGAAGCCCCGGATTTGCTCAAGACGATGCTGGGCGGAGAGGCCGATGGCGTCATTTCCGACATGGCGGCCAACACCACGGGTCACAAGAAGACCGATCATCTGCGGATCGTGCATCTGGGCGAACTGGCGGCGGAATTCGCCGGCGAGGTGCTCAAGCCGGGCGGTTATTTTTTATGCAAGCTGTTTCAGGGCGGGGAAACGGGCGAACTGGTCGCGCGGCTCAAGCGCGATTATGCCGTCGTGCGCCATATCAAGCCGAATTCCAGCCGCGCCGATTCCTCGGAGCTTTACGTTCTTGCGACCGGTTTCCGCGCGAAAGCGACATGATCGCAAAATTGATTTGAACAAAAAAAAGAGCCCGGCCAATTGGCCGGGCTCAATCGGGTTACCCCTGATCCTTACGGATCTCAGTACTTGGCGACGACCGGAGCCGGGGCGCTGAACAGATAAGCCAGGCCGACGCGGACGGTGTTGACCGAGGTCTGCTCGCGGATGGGGGTGAACGTGTTAACCAAGGCGCTCACGTTGTTGTTGCCGAAGTCGTAGTAACGATATTCGACGCGGCCAACCCAGTTCGGGGTGAAAGCGTATTCCACGCCGCCACCAATATCGAAGCCGGACAGGTCAGTATTCTTGGAGACCGAACCGATGAACAGGCCGCTCGGAGCAGCGCCCGACAGGGTCGCGCTGCCCTGAGCCCAGGCCGCGCCGCCAATGGCGTAGAACAGGGCGCGGTCATAGGCGACGCCGAGGCGGCCGTTGATCGAAGCCAGCCAGTTCGTCTGAACCTTCGCGGTGTAGACATTGGCGTCGCCAAGGACGTTGCTGCCAACCCACGACCAAGACTTCGAAGCCGACGAGCCCTGGAAGTCGCCTTCGAGGCCGATCACGAAGTTCTGGTTGATCTGGTAGTTATAGCCGACGTAGCCGCCGCCCATGACGCCCGAGGTGTCGAGGCTGTGAGAGTTCCAGCCGGTCCAGTCGGAGTGGAGCGAGGTGGAGCCGAACTGGCCGCCGATGTCCGCGCCGATGTAGAAGCCGGTCCAGGAGAAGACCGGGGTCGGAGCGATGTAGACCGGGGCTTCCTTGCGCGAGGGCAGGTCGGCGGCGAAGGCCGAGCCCGCCAGAGCCGCGAGAGCGACCGTGGAGAGAAGAAGATGACGCATTGAATTTTCCTTCCTTGCTAAAGCCCATAACGACCGCAAGCCGCTATCGTGGGCAGACCATAATTCGACTTACCAACCAAGGCTAGGCGAATAAAACTTCGTCAGCTTGATTGTCACGGCGTGTTGCAAAACTGCCTCACTGCGGGGCCGTATTCGCCGGGAAACCGGCTGAAACGCGGCGTAATGACAATCAATGACAAAAATTTGATATTCCATTAAGGACGATGCGTCGAGCGTAAAATTTCTGTGTTGTTGTGCTTCTTGGTTTGTTTTGCGCAGGCGTTTCTTAAAAACCACACGTCGGATTGTGGCGATTCGTTGGCGGCCGTTTAAGAAGAAGAGAAAAGCCTTATCGCCTCAGAGCGTTATTTGAAAATATACCTTCCCATTCGTTAACACCGTTTTCCTGCGCTTCAGCGATTGCCCAAAAATGTTTCAAGGCAAGACGGGAAAGCATCATTTTTGCTCACGCGGATTCGCCCAGGCGAGTCCGGCGTTCGTGGCGCGGCAGCATTCTTGCGTTGGCCTGGCTCTGTCCTTCGAACGGCTTTGCCAGCCTTAAGCTCGCGTCATCCGGCGGCTTTGCGGCCCGCCAGACTCGCTCCGGCGTCGAGCGAAAGCCTGCGGAAAATTAGGGTGGATGAGGCCGTGATGGCCGCGACGACGAAGAAGGCAGGCGGAAATTCGCCAAATTCGATCTCGCCGCTCGGGGAAAGCCGCCGGGTCTCCTCCACGACGGCGGCGGCGATGGCGACCCCGGAAGACAGGGATAATTGCTGGACCACCGCGGAAAAGCTGGTCGCCTTGCTAACGTCGGAATCGGCGACGTCCGCATAGGCGAGCGCGTTCAGGGCCGTGAATTGCAAGGATCGGAAAAAGCCGCCGACAAACAGGGCGAGCAACAGCACGAATTGGGGCGTGTCGGGCCGGAACCAGCCATTGCCCGCTAGAAAGGCCGCGCTGATCACGGCGTTGAAGATCAATGTGGAGCGGAATCCGAACCGGCCGAGCGCGGTGGCGGCGGTCGCCTTCATGACGAGAGCGCCTGCAGTGGCGACAAAGGTCGTCAAGCCGGACTGGAACGGCGTCATGCCGAATCCCAGCTGAAAGAACAAAGGCAACAGGAAAGGCGTCGCGCCGACTCCGATCCGGAACAGGAAGCCCCCGGCGACGCTGGCCAAAAAAGTCGGGATTCGCAGCAGCCGGAGTTCGAGAATCGGATTGGCGGCATTGAGCGCGTGGCGAACATAGAAGCCCATCAGAATGAGTCCGGCCGCGATCAAGGCGATATTGATTCCCAGCCCGATGGAGCCGCGTCCGAGCACGGTGAGGCCGAAAATCAGGCTCGGCAGGCCGAAACCGGACAGGAGAAAGCCACGGAGGTCAAAGGCGGCGACATTTTCGTCGCGGATATCGGGAATGTAGAGGCTGGTGAGAATGACGCCGACGATTCCGACCGGCACATTGATCCAGAAATTCCAGCGCCAGTGCAGATAGGTCGAGATGAAGCCGCCGAGCGGCGGCCCGAGAATCGGTCCGATCAGCGCCGGAATGGTCAGATAGGCCATGGCGCGCACGATTTCACTGCGTTCGACGGAGCGAAAAAGGGTCAGTCGGCCCACAGGCGTCATCATCGCCGCGCCGCAGCCCTGAAAGATACGTGCGCCGACGAATTGCGGCAGCGTACTGGAGAGGGCGCAGAGAATCGAGCCAAGGGTGAAAACGATGATCGCCGCGCGAAACACCTTTTTCGTGCCGAATCGATCCGCGACCCAGCCCGACGCCGGGATGAACACAGCCTGCGCCAGGAGATAGGAGGTCAAGGCCAGTTTCAGCGCGATAGGGTCCTGCTTCAAATCGGCGGCGATGGCCGGCAGCGACGTCGCGATGATGGTCGAATCGAGATTCTCCATGAAGAGGGCGCAGGCGACGATCAGCGGCGTAAGTATGAATGGGCGCAAGTTCCGTCCCGATAATTCGTATTTATAAGCCAATATGTTGCAGGCGATATTTCGAGCATTGCGGTAAGTTTCCACGTCCACGCCGGAGGCCGGCGGCCGGGACTTGTTGCTTTGAATCCGCCCCGGCGTTCCGGTGACCGCGTGGGGAAGGACCGCTCCTGCGCGCAAGGATCGGACTTCGCCGGGCGGCCGTTCCTGCGCCTGTCTTTAAGCATAGAAACCCGGGATGCAAAATCGGGTTGAGGCCTGCCGCAGGGGAATTTGGCCGAGGCGAGGTGAAAATATGCGCTTGCGCGGCGCATTGGTTTGAAAGCCGCGAAAGAAATGCTATGAGCAGCCGCCAACTCGGATGGCCACGCGCCATGCGTCCTTTTCGCCGATGGAGCTGGCTATGAACGGTTTTCCCCAACTGACCGAAGCGCTGACCTTCGACGACGTATTGCTGCGTCCCGGTCATTCCGAAGTCATGCCCTCGGGCGTCTCAATCAAGACCCGGCTGACGCGTGATATTGAACTGAACCTGCCGATCCTGTCCTCGGCCATGGACACGGTGACCGAGGCGCGCCTCGCCATCGCCATGGCGCAGGCGGGCGGCATCGGCGTCATTCACCGCAATTTTGAGCCGGCCGAGCAGGCCGAGGAAGTCCGCCGCGTCAAGCGCTATGAGAGCGGCATGGTGGTCAATCCGATCACGATCTTTCCCGACGAGACCCTCGCCGACGCCCTGAGCCTCATGAGCCGGAACTCCATTTCCGGCATTCCGGTCGTCGCGCGCGGTTTCGACAACCGGCCGGGCAAGCTGGTCGGCATTCTCACCAACCGCGACGTGCGCTTCGCCGACAATCCGGCCCAGCCTGTCTCGGAACTCATGACCAAGACCCTCGTCACCGTGGGCGAGGGCGTCCAGAAGGACGAGGCGCGCCGCCTTCTGCACCATCACCGCATCGAAAAGCTGCTGGTGGTGGACGCTGAATACCGCTGCGTCGGGCTGGTGACTGTCAAGGACATTGAAAAGGCTACGCTCCATCCTTCCGCGTGCAAGGACGAAGCCGGACGCCTGCGGGTCGCCGCCGCCTCCACGGTCGGCGACAAGGGCTTTGAGCGCGCCGAACTGCTGATCGACGCCGGTGTGGACTGTATCGTGCTGGATACGGCGCATGGCCATTCGCAGTCCGTGCTGGACCAGGTCGTGCGCATCAAGCGCGTCTCCAACAAGGTTGCGGTGATCGCCGGCAATATCGCGACCGCCGAAGGCGCCAAGGCGCTGATCGACGCCGGCGCGGACGCCATCAAGGTCGGCATCGGCCCGGGCTCGATCTGCACCACCCGCATCGTGGCGGGCGTCGGTGTGCCGCAGCTCACCGCGATTCTCGAAGCCGCTTCGGAGGCGAGGAAGGCGAACGTTCCGGTGATCGGCGACGGCGGCATCAAATATTCTGGCGATTTCGCCAAGGCCGTCGCGGCGGGCGCGGATTGCATCATGATCGGCTCGCTGCTGGCCGGCACCGAGGAATCGCCGGGTGAGGTGTTCCTCTTCCAGGGGCGCTCCTTCAAGGCCTATCGCGGCATGGGGTCGGTCGGCGCCATGGCGCGCGGCTCGGCGGACCGCTATTTCCAGCAGGACATCAAGGACTCGCTGAAGCTGGTGCCGGAAGGCATCGAGGGCCAGGTGCCCTATCGCGGCCCCGTCGGCCCGATCCTTCACCAGCTCGCGGGCGGGTTGCGCGCCGCCATGGGCTATGTTGGCGCCGCCTCGATCCCGGAATTCCAGAAGCGCGCGAGCTTCGTGCGCATCACCAACGCCGGCCTGCGCGAGAGCCACGTCCATGATGTGGCGATCACCCGCGAGAGCCCGAACTATCCAACCGGGCTCTGATCGGGCCGCCGTTGAAAAGAAGCGTTTGAAATCGCTTCCTTATTGGCGTCGTCGCAAATCTGGGCCACATTGACGCCTTCTGGGGCGCAAATCGAAAGGCGGGCTTCCAGCCGCCTTTCCTGCGCGCAAAAGGAGGGGCCATGACGCCATCTTGCCTGTGTTTCAGAGCCGGGGTTTTGATTCTCATCTCAGGAATGGCCTGGGGCCTGCAGATGGGCATATCCGGCGAGCATTCGGCCCTCGCCGCGCATGCGCATCTAAATCTGCTCGGATTCGTCGCGCTTTTCCTGATCGGCATTTTCTACCGCCTCAATCCGACGGTGGAAATGAATCCGCTGGCCAGGCCGCAGGTCTGGATCTGGATCGCCGGAACGCTGACGCTGACCCTCGGCGTGGCGCTGCTGCATCTGGGCCACCCCATCGGCGATTCGTTCGCGGGAATCGGCTCGATCATCGTCCTGCTCGACGCAATCCTGTTCGCCTGGCTGGTGTTCCACGCGCCTCCGGGCGAGGCGAGCGCGCCCTGACGCTGGATCGATTTGGGTTGCGCGCGGGCGAGGACTATGGAACGACGAGCCCCATGAAGGGCGGCCCGCGCGCCGTTCCCCCCCCCTTTTTCCTATAGGTCAAGATGCATCCCTCCGCCCGGATCGCCGCCGCGATTGAAGTTCTCGACGATCTCGAAACCCGCCGTCGCCCGGCGAATGACGCCATGAAGGATTGGGGCCTCGCCCATCGCTTTGCAGGGTCCAAGGACAGGGCGGCCATCGCCTCGCTCGTCTATGACGCCCTGCGCCGCCGCGCCTCGGCGCGCTGGCTCATGAAATCCGAGACGCCTCGCGCGGAAATGATCGGCGCGCTGGTTCTTGCGCGCGGTTATTCGCCCGGCGAGATCGAAAGTCATTTCAGCGGCGAGGGCCATGCGCCGTCGCCTTTGAGCGCTGACGAGCGCGCGGCCCTCTCCGCAGCGGATCTCGCAGATGCGCCAGTCTGGGTTCGCGGCGATTTCCCCGAATGGCTGGCGCCTCAATTCGAGCGCGCCTTCGGCGAACGCGCGGCGGAAGAGGGCCGGGCGCTTTCCGCCCGCGCCCCGCTCGACCTGCGCGTCAACGCCCTGAAGACGACGCGGGAAAAAGCTCTTGAGGAACTAACGCATCTCGGCCCCTCGGCGTGCCGCTTCGCGCCGCTCGGCTTGAGAATTGCGCAGGCGCAGGACGGCCGCGCGCCGGCGCTCGCCGCCGAGCCGGCCTATGTGCGCGGCCTGGTCGAAATTCAGGATGAGGGCTCGCAGATCGCCGCGCGCCTCGCCCGCGCCGCGCCGGGCGAACAGGTGCTCGACCTTTGCGCCGGTGGCGGCGGCAAGAGCCTCGCCATGGCGGCGCAAATGGACAATAGCGGCCAGATCTACGCTACCGATACCGATGGGCGGCGGCTGACGCCGATCTTTGCGCGGCTGGATCGGGCAGGGGTTCGCAATGTGCAGGTGCGCGCGCCGCGCGGCCCGGCGCATGATCCGGTCGGCGATATCGCGGGAGCCTGCGATCTGGTGCTGGTCGACGCGCCTTGCACGGGCGTTGGCACGTGGCGGCGCAATCCCGACGCCAAATGGCGCATGCGTCCGGGCGCCCTGGAGCAGCGGATCAAGGCGCAGGACGAAGTCCTCGCCCGGGCCGCGCCCTTCGTAAAGCCGGGCGGGCGGCTGGTCTATGTCACCTGTTCGCTGCTGTGCGAGGAAAATGAGGATCGCGTGGCGGGTTTTCTCGCCGCCCATCCGGATTTTTCCGCCGAACCGGCTGAGGAAAGCCTGAAACGCGCGGGGCTGGACGCGCTGGCGGGAATCCAATCGCCGCATGGCCCTGGCCTGCGTCTCAGCCCGGCCCGGCATGACACTGACGGCTTTTACGCCGCCGTCCTTCTCCGCGCCGGAGTCTGACGCCCCGCTGGCGTCGCCCGGCTCAGGCTCGCGCGACGATTTTCAGGGACGATTCGCCGATGCGGCGCACCAGCGGCCGCAGGTCTTCGGCGATGCGCCAGTGCCCGTGGCGTCCGCCGCAGGCGTTGCTCGCCAGTTCGCCGCAAAAATTCGCCCGGGTCATGGTCGCGCATTGCAGTCGCGTCGCCAGGTCCGAAGGGCTCCTGATGTCGATCAGGGCGAAATTCCAGCGCTGGAGCTGAAAAGCCAGATTATTGACGGCGTGGACGAGCGAATCCTCATCGAGCGCGAACATGCGCTCGATGGTGAAGACGCCGCCGGCGGCGACGCCGATCAGGCCGGCGACCAAAACGCCATCGCGGCCACGCACCTCAAGGGAATGGGCGAATCCGGCGTCATAGAGATCGCCGAGCGCCATATCCAGCTCGGGCTTGCGCCAATGAGCCGGCTCCGCGCCGCCGCAGGCGGCGAGCACGACGTCAAAGGCTTCGTCGAGACTGACGCGTTCGCCTTCGGCGTCGCTTGCGGCGATGCCGCGCGGAAAATCCCACGGCCGCAGCACGGCGCGGGTGCTCGGAGCCCAGAGCGTCGGCGCCCCCATGAAATTGCGCAAGATCAGGCCGCGCGCATAGGCGTCGATCAGATATTCCGGCTCGAGCGAGGCGGCGAGCCCGCAGAAACCTTCAGGCGATTGTGCGGCGCGGGCCGGCGAGGGCATCTGATGCGCTGTCATCCAGTCATGAGTTATGCGCGCGAAGGCGAGGATCGCGGCGGGCAGGTTCTTTGGCGCGAGCCAATGGAGGGTCCCGCGCAATTTGCGCGAGAAGGCCGCAGCTGGCCGCTCCGCCAGCGTTTCCGCGCGCGCCTGGCGCCGTTTCGCGCGGCTGGGGGCGGGGCAATCGTTCTCGACGCCTTCGGCGAACAGTTCGGCGATTCGGGCGGCCCGCTGCTTCAAAGGCAATTGAGTCAGTTCAAAAAAACGGGGGTCGGACACTTCTGGCTCCCAGTATGACGCTGGGAAAGATTGCACGATCAAATTGCCGTCTGGTTTGGGCATTAACTAAATTGCGTCCTAAATGGCGTTAAGACTTTTGCCGTCGCCGCGGGAATTCGACCTTGCCGGAATGGCCGAATCGGACAAGTTTCCGACCTGTCCCGAGGGTTTTCCCTGCTACTCCGGGCTTGCGGCCGGCGGATTGAGGGACAGCGTCCGGAAAGGTCTTTTTTTGCGCGCAATTCCGGACTATCTGCGAAGAAAATGCGTCGAACTCGGCGCGCTCGCCGCTTCGGGCTCCTCACGCTCGCTTCCGCTTCCGCCTCGGACCCTGATGACCCAATTGAGATCGATTTTTGCCGGTCGCGGCGGCGATGCGTCGGGCGCCGCGCCCTTCGGCGCCTATGAGCGCATGCTCGCGTTGCGCTACATGCGCTCGCGCCGGAGCCGCTGGCTCCCCTCGGCCATCGCGGGGCTGTCGGTCACCGGCATCACCGTCGGCGTGATGGCGCTGATCGTGGTCATGTCGGTGATGAACGGCATGCGCGACGAGATGATTTCCAAGCTGATCGGCGTCAATGGTCATATTTTCGTCCAGCCGATCGACACGCCTCTCACCGATTACCGCGAACTGACCGATCAGCTCGCCACGATTCCGGGGGTGACGCTCGCCTTCCCGATGGTCGAGAACGCGGCGGGCATTTCCTCGCCCCAGCAGCAGACCGGCGCTTTGGTGCGCGGCGTGCAGGAGGCCGATCTCAAGCGCCTGCCCGGCATAGTCGGCAATGTGAAACAGGGGACGCTGGAGCATTTCGACGATGAGGTCGGCGTGGTGATCGGCCAGAGGATGGCCGAAGTGCTGGGCGTGCAGGTCGGAGACAAGGTCTCTATTCTCACCGCGCGCGGCGCCCAGA
This sequence comes from Rhodoblastus sp. 17X3, assembly GCF_030056575.1. Lineage (GTDB taxonomy): Bacteria > Pseudomonadota > Alphaproteobacteria > Rhizobiales > Beijerinckiaceae > Rhodoblastus. Next base: position 186,518 of record NZ_JASHHX010000002.1, read on the forward strand.
CGCCATTTGGCATGACGCCCCGGCTCAAGGCCTATCCGGTCAAGGCGATCTTCCAGTCCGGCCTGTTCGATTTCGATCAGCTGATCGTGTTCATCCCGCTGGCTGAGGCCCAGGCCTTTTTCGACCGCCCCAACGAGGTCAACATCATCGAGGGATTCGTCGCCCATCCCGACAAGGTCGACGACGTGCGCACCGAAATCGTCCAGAAGATCACCCGGCCGATCATGCTCACCGACTGGCGCCAGCGCTACAAGAGCTTCTTCGACGTTCTGAAGGTGGAGAGCGACGCCATTTTCCTGATTCTGGCGATCATTGTCGCCGTCGCCTCGCTGCTGATCGTGCAGGGGCTGATCCTGCTGGTGAAGGACAAGGGGCGTGACATCGCCATCCTGCGCACCATGGGCGCGACCCGCGGGGCGATCCTGCGAATCTTCATCCTGACCGGCCTGTCGATCGGAGCGACCGGCGCAGTGCTGGGCGTGGCCCTGGGCGTGCCGCTCGCGCTGCAGCTCGAAAGCATCAGGGCGTTCATCAATAGCGTGTTCGGCCTCAATCTTTTTCCCGCCGACATCTATCATCTCTCGCAACTGCCCTCGTCGCTCGACCCGCACGAAGTGGTCGGCGTCGCGATCATGACCCTGTGCCTGTCCTTCTTCGCCACGCTCTATCCCGCGTGGCGGGCCGCGCGGCTAGACCCGGTGGAGGCGCTTCGCCATGAGTGACGTCACGCAAGAAGCCGGGGCGAGGGCCGCCAGCCAGGAGATCTCGCCGACCCTGAGACTCGAGGGCGTCGTGCGCCGCTACCGCGAGGGCGACGGCTATCTGGAAATTCTCAAGGGAGTCGACGGCGTGCTCTGGCCGCATCAGGCGGTTGCGCTCGTGGCGCCGTCCGGCGTCGGCAAATCCACTTTGCTTCACATTGCCGGACTGCTTGAGCGGCCGGACGGCGGCGAGGTCGTGATCGATGGGTTGCCGACTTCCACGCTCAGCGATTCGCAGCGCACCGCCCTGCGCCGCAACCGAATCGGCTTCGTCTATCAGTTCCACCATCTGCTGCCGGAATTCACCGCGGCGGAAAATGTCATGACGCCGCAGATGATCGCGGGCTTGCCGGCTGTCGAGGCGCGACGTCGCGCGCTCGAACTGCTCGATTATCTCGGCCTCGCCGCGCGCGCGAATCACAGGCCTTCGGAAATGTCGGGCGGCGAGCAGCAGCGGGTCGCGATCGCGCGCGCGGTCGCCAATGCGCCGGCTCTCCTGCTGGCCGACGAGCCGACCGGCAATCTCGACCCGGAGACGGCCGATCGCGTCTTCACGGCTTTGATGTCGCTGGTGAAGGCGACCGGCCTCTCCGCGCTGATCGCGACGCATAACCTCGAGCTCGCGACGCGGATGGACCGGAGAGTGACGCTGCGCAACGGACTTCTGGTCGAGTTGCCCTGACCCTGCAACTGTCCGGCGAGGCAGTCGCTCGCGGCCGGCGGTCGCGGGGCGCTGGCAAAGTGGGCGATTTCAAGGCGTTGACCTGCCGCGCCTTGTTCTCGTGGAAAAATTGTCCACAAGAAGAAATCGAACTTATCCACAGGCTTTTAATCTGTAAGAATTTGTTTTCGCGATCCTTGTGGCCTTGGAAGAAATATTTTCAGAAGATTTTGCCAAACGGAACATAAGCAGAATATAATTAGAACATCTGTTCGGGCGGGTTATCCACCGCATTTTGGCGCGCAAACTTTTCGGCAATGCCGCCGGACGCGACAAGACCAGAGGCCTTGGCTATGCTGGTGGCTATTCTGCGGCTACGGGGAGGGTTGGAATGATTGACGAGACGATCGCGAAGGTCGGCTTCGTCCATCTTCACGTCCACACCGCCTTTTCGCTGCGTGAGGGCGCGCTTCCGGTCGGCAGGCTGCTGAAGCTGGCCACAGCCGACGCCATGCCGGCGGTGGCCGTCACCGACGCTAATAATCTGTTCGGCGCGCTCGAAGTTTCAGAGAAATTCGCCAAGGATGGCGTGCAGCCCATCGCTGGCTGCCAGCTGACGGTGGAATTCGGCGACGGCGAGGCTTTGCGCACGCGCGGCGAGATTCCGCCCGCCGACGCCGGCCGAGGCAATATCGTTCTGCTCGCCCAGAGCGAGCAGGGCTATTCCAATCTCATGCGGCTGGTCTCGCAGGCCTGGCTGGAGGTCGAGGCCGGCGAGACGCCGCATGTCGGAATTGCGCAGCTCGCAGAGGCGAGCGAAGGGCTGATAGCTCTGAGCGGCGGCCCGACGGGACCGCTCGATCGCGCCTTTCTGCTCGACAAGCCGGACGTCGCCTGGGCGCGACTGGGGGCTCTCGCGCCGCTGTACCCGACGCGATTTTACGTCGAATTGCAAAGGCACGGGCTGGAGAGCGAGCAGCAGGTCGAGCCCTTGCTGCTGGACCTCGCCTATCGCGAGGAGCTTCCTCTCGTTGCGACCAACGAGCCTTTTTTCGCCAGCGCGGCGGATTACGAGGCCCATGACGCGCTGACCTGTATCGCGGACGGCACGGTCGTCGGGCAGGACAACCGCCGAAGGCTGACGCCCGAACATCGCTTCAAGACCCGCGCGGAAATGGTCGCGCTCTTCGCCGATCTGCCCGAGGCGACGCAAAACAGCGTCGAAATCGCCATGCGCTGCGCCTATCGGCCGCGCACGCGCAAGCCGATCCTGCCGAATTTCACGCAGGGGACCGACGAGGCGGCGGAATTGCGCGCCCAGGCCGAGGCTGGACTGACCGCGCGGCTGGCGGCCCATGGCCCGGCGCCCGGGCAGACCGAGGAGGATTACCGCAACCGGCTCGCCTTCGAGCTGTCGATCATCGAAGGGATGAAATTCCCCGGCTACTTCCTCATCGTCTCGGACTTCATCAAATGGGCCAAGTCGAAGGGAATTCCGGTCGGGCCCGGGCGTGGTTCGGGCGCCGGCTCGCTGGTCGCCTACGCCCTGACCATCACCGACCTCGATCCGATCCGCTTTTCCCTGCTGTTCGAACGCTTTCTCAATCCCGAACGCGTCTCGATGCCGGATTTCGACATCGACTTCTGCCAGACCCGGCGCGACGAGGTGATCGCCTATGTGCGTGAGCGCTACGGCAAGGACCGGGTCGCGCAGATCATCACTTTCGGCTCGTTTCTGGCGCGCGGCGTGCTGCGCAATGTCGGGCGCGTGCTGGAAATGCCGCTCGGGCTCGTCGACAAGCTCGCCAAGCTGGTGCCGCAGAATCCCGCCGCGCCGATCACGCTGCAGCAGGCTATCGACACCGAGCCGCGCCTGAAGGAGGCTGCCGAGCAGGATTCGCGCGTGCGGCAATTGCTGGAGATCGCGCGCAAGTTGGAAGGGCTTTATTCCAACGCTTCGACCCATGCGGCGGGCATCGTGATCGGCGACCGTCCGCTCGACCAGCTGACGCCGCTCTATCGCGATCCGAAATCGGACATGCCGGCGACCCAATATAATATGAAATGGGTCGAGCAGGCGGGGCTGGTCAAATTCGACTTTCTGGGCCTGAAGACCCTCACCACGCTCTCGACCTGCGTGGCTTTGCTCAAGCAGCGCGGGGTCGAAGTCGATCTGGCCAAGATCCCGCTCGACGACAAGAAAACTTTCGACATGCTCGGGCGCGGCGAGACTGTCGGCGTGTTCCAGCTGGAAAGCGCGGGCATGCGCAAGGCTCTGGCCGAAATGCGCGCTGACCGGTTCGAGGACATCATCGCTCTGGTCGCGCTCTATCGCCCCGGCCCGATGGCGAACATCCCGACTTATTGCGCGGTGAAGCTCGGCGAGGAGGACGCCGATTACATCCATCCCAAGATCGAGCCGGTGCTGAAGGAAACTTTCGGCGTCATTATTTATCAAGAGCAGGTGATGCAGATCGCGCAGATCCTGTCCGGCTATTCTCTCGGCGAGGCGGACATGCTCCGCCGCGCCATGGGCAAGAAGATCAAGGCGGAGATGGACGCCCAACGCGCGCGGTTCGTCGACGGCGCCATGAAGGGCGGTCTCGAAAAGGCCAAGGCCGACGAAATCTTCGATCTGCTGGCGAAATTCGCCGATTACGGCTTCAACAAGAGCCATGCGGCGGCCTATGCGCTGGTCGCCTATCAGACCGCCTGGTGCAAGGCCAATCATCCGGTCGAGTTCCTCGCCGCCTCGATGACGCTCGACAAGAGCAATACCGACAAGCTGGCGGAATTCCGCAATGAGGCCATCCGGCTCCGCGTCCGGATCGAGCCGCCCTCGGTCAACAGGTCCGGCGTCGATTTCGACGTCCATCGCGATTCCGACGGCGAATTGACGATCCGCTACGCGCTTTCCGCGGTGAAAGGGGTTGGCGAGGGGCAGGCCGGCGCTCTGGTCGCCGTGCGCGGGGACAGGCCCTTCCGCGATCTGTCCGATCTCGCCAAAAGGCTCAACCCGCGCGAGGTCAACAAGAAGGTTCTGGAGGCTTTGGCCGCCGCGGGAGGGTTCGACGAGATCGAGCGCGACCGCGCCCGCGCCTTCGCGGCGGTGGAGCAGATACTCGGCCTCGCCAATCGGGCGCAGGAGGATCATCTCATCGGCCAGACCGGCCTGTTCGGCGCCGGCGAGCCCGAGGCGCTGCGTTTGACGCAATATGAAAACTGGTCGGCGGAAGAGCGTCTGCGCCGCGAATTCGAGGCGATCGGTTTTTTCGTCTCCGGCCATCCGCTCGACGCCTATCAGAAGGTTCTGGAGCGGCTCAAGGTCATGAGCTGGGCGCCTTTCGTGCGCAGCGTGAAGCTGGGCGCCGTCGCCAACCGCCTCGCGGCGACCGTGCTCGACCGCGCCGAGCGCCGCACCAAGTCCGGCAACAAGATGGGCATCGTGACCCTGTCCGACCCCACCGGCCAATATGAGGCGATCCTGTTTCAGGAGGGCCTGAACCAATATCGTGATCTGCTGGAGAAGGGCGCCTGCGTGCTGGTCACGATTCAGGCCAATGTCGAAGGCGAGGACGTCCGCGCGCGCATCACCATGGTCGAAAAGCTCGATGAGGCCGCGGCGCGCATCCAGAAGGGGCTGCGCATCACCCTGCGCGATTCCTCGCCGTTGCCGAAGCTTTCGGAAAAACTGAAGGGTCGGCCCGAAGGCGAGGTGTTTCTGGTGCTCCGTCTTGACGCCCCGGAGCGCGAAGTCGAGATCAAGCTCCCCGGCCGCTATCCGATCAACCCGCAGGCGTCGGGCGCCATCAAGGCGATTCCGGGCGTGGCGGAAGTAGAGTTGGTGTAGGGTGTGGCTTCGCGGGAACGCCCGGTGGTTTTCTCCAAGCTGCGGCTGGACAGGGCTTGGGTGTTTTAACTAGCTTGTCGCCAGCAATGCCCCGGGAATGGCCGCGATGACGTCCGTCGATACAATAACTCCAGAGCGCTTCCGCTTTTCCTCGCGCGCGGCCGCCTTTTTCTCGCATCTCCGATATTCGCTGCAAAATATCGCCTTTCTGTTCGGCGTTTTCGGGCTGCTCGCCGGAGGCGTCTGGCTATGGCTGCCCTTCATCCTTTTCGTCATCACTATCCTTATCGGCAACGTCAAATTCAGGCTCGATATTACCGAGCCTGAAAACCCGCCCTACGCCCTACATGATTTCCTGCTGCGCGCAGCTTTGCCGCTGCTGCTGACCAATGCGATCCTGTTCGCGCATTATTTCACTAATGCGGACCCCTTCCACATCGTCGCCGGGCTGAAGCATGTCGGCGTCAATCTCGACGCGGCGCGAGCCTCGACCAATCTCGGCGATCGGATCCTCGGCGTTTTCGCCCAGGGCTTTTACTGGGGAATCGGCCAGACGGCGGGGCACGAGCTCTGCCATCGCCTCAATTCACGGCTCGATCTCGAACTCGCGCGCTGGATCGGCGGACTGGCCCTTGACCCTGTGTTTCACCTCCATCACCCCTTCTGCCACCATCGCCACATCGGCCTGCTGCGCGATCCGGGCACGGCGAGGCGCGGCGACAATCTCTATGGCTTCACGATCCGTTGCGCCGTCGGCAGCACGCTTTACGCCGCGCGGGCCGAAGCCGAGCGCATGCGCCGGACCAATCGCCCCGTTTTTTCGCTTCACAACAGATTCGTCACCGCCTGGGGCATTTGCATCCTTTACCTGGGCGTCTTTGTCGCCATCGCTGGTCCGGCTGGCGGGTTGGCCTTTCTCGTCGCGGGCGGTTTCAGCCGGCTGCTGCTCGAAAGCACCGCCTATGTCGAGCATTACGGGCTCTTCCGGCTCGAAGGCGAACGCATCAACAACCGCCTGAGCTGGGACGTCTATACGTTCTTCAGCAATGCGATCCTCTACAATGTCGCCCGGCACACGGATCATCACCTTCATCCGCTGCGCCACTGCGCCGATCTGAAGATTGACCCGGGAGCGCCGCGCCTTAATCACGGCTATATCGCGCTGGTGTTGATTTCGCTCGTCCCGCCGCTCTATTGGCGCATCATGCAGCCGCATCTCGACGCCTGGGACCGCGAATTCGCAACGCCAGCCGAACTCGCCTATATGCGCGAACATAATATTCCTCACGCCGAACCCCTTCCGGCGGACTGACCTTCTCGACGCCGAGGGCAGCGCCGGCGGCGCGGCCGGGCGGGCGCAATGGCGGCCTCGCGGAAAATGGGCATAATGGCGGACTCGGAGAAGCAGGCGGTTTGTTGCTCCGCACGACTTGCGCAGTTGAAGCCATGACCTCTGTCCGCCTCAAGGCAATCGTGTTTCTCCTGCTTGCCTCAATTGCGGGCCCGGCGATGGGCGAGCGAGGCTCCCATCTCTCGCGGGGCTACCGGCCTCATTTTCCGCACCGCAATTTTCCGCGCGTGCTGCCAGGCCCCACCATCGTTCCGAATATCATCCTGCCGGCGCCGCCCGCCGGCATGCCGATGGCGCCGGACATGCCGCCCGCGTCCGGGTCGGCGCCTTTTCGCGAACCATCCTATTCAGGCGTGGCGCCCTCCCTGTCGCAAGGGATGGTGATGACCATCGACAAGATAGTGTCGGATCAGCACGGGCCCGAGGACGCGCGATCCTCCTCGCCAGTGACCCGTCCGATCGAGGCGGCGCGGGCGCTGGCGAAATGCTGGGCGCCGCCCATTCCGGCGAAAGGAGAGACAGTCGAGGTCACGATCCGATTCGGCTTCGACAGCGGCGGTTCGGTGCGCTGGCCGCCCCGGATCACCTATGTGAAAGCGGCGCAGGGATCGTCGCAGGATGTGGTGCGGACCTCGATCCTCGATGCGCTCAAGGCCTGCACGCCCTTGAATTTCACGAAATCCATGGCGGCCAGCGCGCCGGGCTATCCTTTGACCATTCGCTTCATCGGCCGGCGCGGCGAAGACTCCCAGTCCCCCGGCGACCGCCGCTGAGTGGCCCGGAGCCAGGGCGGAGAGCAGGAAATTCTCGATCCGCCTTGCCAAACGGCCCCGGCTGCTATAGGAGGGCCGTCCATCCCACACGCGAATTCAGGCGGGCCTGTTTCAAGGTTTCGCTCCGGTGGCCGCAAGGCCCGAAAATTCGCGGAGGTCTAACCGGAGAATAGTTTTATGTCGCTTCCCGATTTTTCCATGCGCGGCCTTCTCGAAGTCGGCGCTCATTTCGGTCACCAGTCGCATCGCTGGAATCCGAAAATGGCCCCCTACATCTTCGGCACCCGCAATAACATCCACGTCATCGATCTCGCCCAGACCGTGCCGCTGCTGCATCAGGCGCTGAAGGCCGTGTCGGACACCGTGGCCAAGGGCGGCCGCGTGCTGTTCGTCGGCACCAAGCGCCAGGCGCAGGAGCAGATCGCCGACGCCGCCAAGCGTTCCGCGCAATATTACATCAACTCCCGCTGGCTGGGCGGCATGCTCACCAACTGGAAGACCATTTCGGCCTCGATCCAGCGCCTGCGCAAGCTCGACGACCAGTTGGGCGCCGGCGCCTCCGGCTTGACCAAGAAAGAGCGCCTGATGCTCTCGCGCGAGCGCGAGAAGCTGGAAAAGGCTCTTGGCGGCATCAAGGATATGGGCGGCGTCCCAGACCTGATCTTCGTCATCGACACCAACAAGGAGCAGTTGGCGATCAAGGAAGCGGCCCGCCTGCACATTCCGGTTGCGGCCATCCTCGACACCAATTGCGATCCGGACGGCATCACCTTCCCGATCCCGGGCAATGACGACGCCGGCCGCGCCATCGCGCTCTATTGCGACCTGATCGCCCGCGCCGCGCTCGACGGCATTTCCCGCAGCCAGGGTTCGCTCGGCCTCGACACCGGCGCCTTCGAGGAGCCCACCGTTGGCGAATTGCCCGCCGACGCCGAAATCGGCGAAGCCGCGGCCGACCAGTTCGAACTGCTGACCGCGCCGCGCGGCGCCCCCGACGACCTGTCCAAGCTGGCTGGCGTCGGCCCGCAGGTCGAGAAGAAGCTGAACGAAGCCGGCCTGTTCCATTACTGGCAGTTCGCGGCCATGACCGCCGAGGATTCCCAGAAGGTCGACGCCGATCTGAAGCTGAACGGCAAGGTCGGCGGCTGGGTCGAACAGGCGCGCGGCCTCATCGCCGGCTGATCCAAACCTTCAGCTGGGAGATTCGCGGCGCGCCGGGTCCTGCTTGGCGCGCCGTCCTTTTGAATGGGCGACTGACGCTCGTCGATTGTCTTCCAGTTTTCACATTTTCCCGATTTTCATACGGCAGAGGCGCCAGAGCGCCGGCCTTAAACCCTGAAGGAAACGTTTCCATGGCCAATATCACCGCCGCGATGGTGAAAGACCTGCGCGAAAAGACCGGCGCGGGCATGATGGACTGCAAGGGCGCGCTCAATGAGACGGGCGGCGACATCGAGGCGGCTGTCGATTGGCTGCGCAAAAAAGGCCTGTCCAAGGCCGCCAAGAAGTCCGGCCGCGTCGCGGCTGAAGGCCTGGTCGGCGTCGCCGTGCATGGCGAGAAGGGCGTGGCCGTCGAAGTCAATTCCGAAACCGATTTCGTCGCCCGCAACGAGGAATTCCAGGCTCTGGTCAAGACCATCGCGCTGGTCGCGGTGGAAAAGGGCGAGACCGACGTCGAAGCCCTCAAGAACCAGCATTATCCGGGCGGTGCCGGCACCGTCGCCGACGCGATCTCCAACGCCATCGCCACCATCGGCGAGAACATGACCCTGCGCCGCGTTTCCGCGCTCAGCGTCTCGCAGGGCGTGATCGGCCAGTATGTCCATAATTCGATCGGCGACGGCCTCGGCAAGATCGGCGTCATCGTCGCGCTGGAATCGACCGGCGACAAGGAACAACTGACCGAACTCGGCCGCAAGATCTCCATGCATGTCGCCGCCGCCGGTCCGCTGGCGCTGGACGCCGCCGGCATCGACCCGGCCGTGCTGGAGCGCGAGAAGAACGTGCTGCGCGAGAAGAACGCCGGCAAGCCGGATCATGTGCTGGAAAAGATCGTCGAATCCGGCCTGAAGACCTATTTCAAGGAAGTCACGCTGCTCGAGCAGCCCTATATCCACGACAATGGCAAGACCGTGTCGCAGGCTGTCGCCGAAGCCGCCAAGACCGTCGGCGCCCCCGTGGCTCTGAAGGGCTTCGTCCGCTATGCGCTCGGAGAAGGCATCGAGAAGCAGGAATCGGATTTCGCGGCGGAGGTCGCGGCGGCGGTTTCGGGCGAAGCCTGAGTACAGGCTTCACTCTCATTTCAGGGAAAGGCGGCCGCATTGGCCGCCTTTTTCATTTGTGTAAATCGAAGGGCAGGGCGTCGGCGCGGGCGTGGATGATGGCGTCGCGGTCGGCGTAAATCCTTTTCCAGCCGGGGCGGGCGTCGAGCGTCCGCACGACGGCGGAGGTCGGCGGGAAGATCGTCCAGACGATCGCGTCCTTCTCGATCGCGGCGTCGAGCGCCTTGGCGTTTCCGGCGGCGATGCGGTCGAAATTGTCGAGGAAAGCGTCGCCGAACAGATCCGCGCGGCCATCGACATAGGGCCTGACGCCCGAAAAGATCAGATAGCCGCCGAAGTCGTAATGATTGAGCACGGGACGCGCGCGCAGTTCGGACGGAACAGCGGCGACGGCGGAGATGGGGGCCATCGGGCCGTCTTCGCGTGCGACCGGAATGGCGAGCCGCAAACTGGCCAGCGCGACGAAAAGCGCGAGCGCTAGCGCCGCTTGAACATGGGTCAAGCTGCGTGGAGCATCCGGCTCTTGCGCCTGGGTTTCGGGCGTTTTCGCCAAGGCTTCGGCGATCGGGCGGGCGAGGATCATCGGGGCCAGCAGCCCGAGCAGCATTCCGTGCCGCGTATGATGCAGGGCGAGGTGGATCAGGCCGATCAGCAGCAGCAGCCGCACCGGCGCCACGCGCAGCGGACGAAGCAGTGCGAAGCCGAGCAGGGCGAACAACGCGATTTCCATTGGCCCGACGTGATCGAAGGCTTCCGGCCGCCATTCGCCAACGCCCGCGAGGCTTTTCTGGCCCATCAGTCGGATCGGGAACAGCAGGGCCTCGATCCCCAGCGGGTTGATCAAAGCCGCGCCGACCGCCAGCACGCTGAACAGAATCCAGCCGCGCGTGGAGGCGATCCTTTTCTCCGAGGGGGCGGCCAGCACGGCTTCGAGCGCGAAGGGGCCGATCAGGGCGAGGCCGAAGATGAAGCTGCCATGCAGATTTGACCACAGCGTCATCACCGGCAGCAGAGCCAGCGAAGGCGCTTCGTCCCTGTCGCGCGCGGAAAGCAGTCCGGCGGCCCATGCGGCGAGTGCGGGCAAGGCGAAGACATGCGGACGGGCCAGCAGGCTGCCGGCGACGAGGCTGAAACCGAGCGCCGCGACGCAGAGCAGGGCGGCTCCGTCGAGATCGCGGGCCAGTCGGCGGATGAAGATGAAAATCGTCGCCGCGACCGCCGCTGCAGTCAAGACCACCACGCCGCTCCAGCCGCCCAGGCGGAAGCTGAGCGCCAGCAGGACCTCTGACAGCCATTCATGGGCCGTCCACGGCGCGCCGCCAAAGCTGAAAGTGAAGGGATCGATGGTCGGAACGGCGCGATGGGCGAGGATCCAGTCGCCCGCCGCAATATGCCAGAATGTGTCGCCATCGTTGAGGATGGCGGGCGACAGCAGGGTGAGGGAGAAGATGAGCAAAGCCGCCGCGGCGGGCGTCCATGCGCTGCGGCCGATGGATCCGGCGGGGGAGGCGGCGGTCAGTGGCAGGGCTGCAAAGGTCATGAGGCGAATTCGAGGCTCGTCGCGGCGACAATGGGGAGAGCGTAGGCGGAAGGCGGTAAAGAAAGGGCTGCGAAAGGCCGATGCGGGATTCCCATACCGGCGATTCCAAAGATTGCCGCGATGCTTTAGAAGCGGGACGCGGCCGCTCGAATCGCGGCCCGCGCAAGGAGCCCGGCATGAACGCTTCGCCTCAAACCCCGAAATGGAAACGCGTGGTGGTGAAACTGTCGGGCGAGGCCCTTCAGGGCGGCCAGACCCACGGCCTCGATTCCGCTACTCTGGAGCGGATCGCGGGCGATCTTGACGCGGCGGCGGGACTTGGCGTCGAGATTGCGGTGGTTGTCGGCGGCGGCAATTTCTTCCGCGGCATCCAGGGCGCCGACAAGGGCATCGAGCGCGCCCGCGCCGATTCCATCGGAATGCTGGCGACCGTCATGAACGCGTTGGCCATCGAATATGCGCTGGAAAAGCTCGGCCGGCCGGCGCGCGCGCTCTCCGCCGTGGCCATGCCTTCGGTCTGCGAGCCCTATTCGCGCCAGGCTGCGCTGCATCATCTCTCCAAGGGCCGCGTCGCGATTCTCGCCGGCGGAACCGGCAATCCCTTCTTCACGACGGATACGGGCGCAGCCTTGCGCGGCGCGGAATTGTCCTGCGACGCCATCATGAAGGCGACCCAGGTGGACGGCATCTATACTGCCGACCCCAAGAAGGACCCCAAGGCGACGCGCTACGAGAGCCTGACGCATGACGAAGCGATCGCGAAAAACCTCGCCGTGATGGATACCGCGGCCTTTGCACTTGCGAGGGAGAACCGGATTCCGATAATCGTGTTCTCGATCGCCTCGCCGCGCGCCATCACAGAGGCGCTGTCGGGGCAGGGCAAGGCGACAATCGTCGTTCCGTGACGAAAAAGCCGGGCCTGGCGCATTTGGCGATAGCCAGCACGGCGCGGCCCGTTACAGAAAAAGAAGGCGCTCGCGCGCCGGTGAGGACAGGTGGTTTCATGAGCGCTCCATTCGATCTGGCGGAAATCAAACGGCGCATGCAGGGCGCGATCCAGGCTCTCAAGCATGAATTGGGCGGCCTTCGGACAGGTCGCGCCTCCGCGGCCTTGCTCGAGCCTGTCCAGGTCGAGGCCTATGGCCAGTCCATGCCTCTCAACCAGGTGGCGACCATTTCGGTGCCGGAATCCCGCGCCCTGGCCGTGCAAGTCTGGGACAAGGGCATGGTCGGCCCCGTCGACAAGGCGATCCGCGACGCCAATCTCGGCCTGTCGCCGACCGTCGAAGGCCAGATCCTCCGCATCCGCATCCCGGAGCTGAACGAGCAGCGCCGCAAGGAGCTCGTCAAGCTGGCCCATAAATATGCCGAGGATTCCCGTGTGGCCGTGCGCCATGTGCGCCGCGACGGCATGGACACCCTGAAGAAGCTGGTCAAGGACAAGGCGATCAGCGAGGACGACGAAAAGCGCCACGAGACCGAGGTGCAGAAGGCCACCGACTCCGCCATCGGCGAAATCGATACGGTTCTGGCCGGCAAGGAAAAAGAGATCATGCAGGTCTGAGCGGGCCTCCTTTCCGCCGGGCGTCGTTTCCGGCGGATGATTGTGCTAAGGCAATTGGGCGTGCAATGATTGGCGCGCGCGGGAAGCCCGCTTCAACCCGGCGCCGGCGCTGGCGAAGCGGCGCGCTATTGGGGCAGCGGACGGAGCTCGATGAGCGAAAAGCAGACAAGCGGCGGCGTCGCCGGCCAGGCAGGCGCGGCTGACGCCCAAGGGCTGCATGTCGGAATCATCATGGACGGCAACGGCCGCTGGGCGGCTGCGCGCAGTCTTCCGCGTTTCGAAGGCCATCGTCGTGGAGTCGAGGCCCTTCGCCGCACCGTGCGCGCGGCGACCGATCTCGGCGTGCGCTATCTCACGGTCTACAGCTTCTCCAGCGAGAACTGGGCGCGCCCCCCGCAGGAAATCGCCGAACTGATGGGCCTTCTGAAGCTCTTCATCCGCAACGACTTGCTCACGCTTCAGGAATCGGGCGTCCGAATCAGGGTGATCGGCGAGCGCGACAATCTCAAGCCCGACATCGTGGCTCTGCTCGACGAGGCCGAGCAGCGCACGCGCCACAATGACAGGCTGCACCTGATCGTCGCCTTCAATTATGGCGCGCGGCAGGAAATCGTCGAGGCGGCGCGGGCTCTGGCGCGCGACGCGGCCGCCGGGCGGCTCAACCCCGACGACATCGACGAGGCCGCCTTCGCCGCGCGCCTCCATACGTCGGGCATTCCGGACCCGGACCTCATCATCCGCACCTCGGGCGAGATGCGGCTCTCCAATTTCCTGATGTGGCAGGCGGCCTATAGCGAGCTGGTGTTTCTGCCGATCTACTGGCCAGATTTCGACCGCCAGTCCTTCGAACAGGCAATCGAGAGCTTCCGCGCCCGCGAGCGGCGCTTCGGCGGCGTTGGCGCGGCCTGCGTCCCGAAAGTGAAATCCGCCTCATGATTTTCGGCTGCCTTGCCCAAGAACTTCGGCTGACCGGCCATGAATGAAAAGGATCTGGCGCCGCCGGCAGAACCGGCGCAGGCCATCCCGCCGGGCCTGATGTCGCGCCATCATCTGGAAGACCTCGGCGTCCGCGCGGCTTCCGGGATGGTGCTGGTTGCGACGGCGGTCGGGTCGCTCTTCGCGGGCGGCTGGCTGTTCGTGCTCTACTGGCTGATCGCCGCCCTGGCTGTGCATTGGGAATGGCAGCGCCTGATCGGCGCGCCGCTGCCCTGGCTGCGTTTTTTCAGCGGCGGCTTGGCGCTCTGCGCCGCCGCCGCGTTCTATCGACTCGGGCTGACCGAACTCGCTTTCGCGATGATTCCGCTGGCTGCGGCCTTCGCCGCCTGGGCCGGGGGCTCCGGCTTTCTGCTCTGGAGCGGATTCGGCCTGTTTTACGCGGGCGGCCTGCTGCTGGCGACGCTCTCTCTGCGTCATGCGCCTTTTTTCGGCGTCTGCGCGATCGGTTGGCTATTCGCCGTCGTGTGGGGGACGGATGTCTGCGCCTATTTCGGCGGACGGTTGATCGGCGGACCAAAGCTGGCGCCGCGCATCTCGCCCGGGAAGACCTGGTCCGGTTTTCTCGTCGGCGTCATTTGCGGCGCGGCTTTCGGCGCCTTCGTCGCCCATGTCTGGCCCAATGTGCTGGCTCCGCTGCTGCCGGTCTTCCTGCTTGGCCTGGCCGCCGGCGCCGTGGCGCAGGGCGGCGACTTGTTCGAGTCCTGGGTCAAGCGCCGTTACGGGTTAAAGGATTCCAGCCGGCTCATCCCGGGACATGGCGGCGTCATGGACCGGCTCGACGGCTTCATCGCGGCGGCGATTTTCGCCGCCTTGTTTGGCATGGCGCGCGGTCTGCCGAGCGCGGCTGCCGGTTTGCTCTATTGGCAATAGGATTCGAATGACAGCTCCCGCTCAAGTCTCGCCGCCCCGCAAACTGACCATTCTCGGCGCCACCGGCTCGATCGGCCGGTCGACCGAAGCGGTGATCCTTGGCGCGCCGGGCTCCTTCGAGACGGTGGCGGTCGCGGGTGGGCGAGACGCAAAGAATCTGGCGCGGGTGGCTCGAACTTTGAAGGCGACCTTCGCCGCCGTCGCCGATCCCTCGGCCTATGCCGAGCTCAAGGCCGAGCTGGCGGGAACGAATATCGCGGTCGGCGCGGGGCCTGAGTCGCTCAAGGAGGCCGCCGCCATGGATTCCGACCTCGTCGTCGGCGCCATCGCGGGCGCGGCGGGCGTGATCCCGACTTTTGCCGCCGTGGAGGCGGGACGCAACGTGGCGCTCGCCAACAAGGAATGTCTCGTCTGCGCGGGAGAGCCCTTCATGCGCCGGGCGCGCGAAAAGGACGTCCGCATCCTGCCGATGGATTCCGAGCACAACGCCATTTTCCAGGCGCTCGGCGGCGAAAGCGCGAAGACCATCGAGAAAATGTGGCTGACGGCGTCGGGCGGCCCCTTCCGGACCTGGAGCGCCGAGCAGATCGCGGCGGCCACGCCGGATCAGGCGCTCGCCCATCCGAACTGGGCGATGGGCCCCAAGGTGACCATCGATTCGGCGAGCCTGATGAACAAAGGGCTCGAACTGATCGAGGCCCTGCATGTCTTCGGCATCGACGCCGGCAAGCTCGATGTTCTGGTTCATCCGCAATCCATCGTGCATGGCCTCGTCTCGTTCACCGACGGCGCCGTGACGGCGGGCATGGCGATGCCGGACATGAAGGTTCCGATCGCGCATTGTCTCGGCTGGCCGGACCGCGTCCCCACCCAGGCGCGCCGGCTCGATCTCGCCGAGATCGGCTCCCTGACCTTCGAGAAGCCGGATTTCAATCGTTTCCCCGCGCTCCGCGTCGCCATGCAGGCGCTCGCGGCGGGGGGCGCCATGCCGACCATTCTGAACGCGGCGAACGAGATCATGGTTGCGGCCTTTCTTGATAAACGCATCAGCTTCAATGATATAGCCAAGCATGTTGAAGCGATTTGTGAGATTTTTGACAAGGAGGGCGCGGCTCGGACTCCGCCAGACATTGATGCCGCCCTCGCCGTTGACCATATTGTCAGAGAAAGGTCCCGGGCGGTCCTCGCAGGCCTTGGCCATTAAACCGTGATGCGTCATGGTAACGAAATGGTAACCATTTTCGCGACAGGCGGGATCTAGTCCGTCATCGCGGGCGGAGTAGGTCATGGCGATTTTTCACTGGCTCTGGACCGTGGGGTCCTATCTCGTGCCCTTCCTTTTCGTGCTCAGCCTTGTCGTGTTCGTTCACGAATTCGGCCATTTCCTGATCGGCCGCCTCTGCGGGATCAAGGTTGACGCCTTTTCGATGGGATTCGGGCCTGAACTGGCGCATTACGTCGATCGCAGCGGCACACGCTGGCGGCTCGCGGCCATTCCCCTGGGCGGCTATGTCCGCTTTCACGGCGACGCCAATGGGGCGAGCCAGCCCGATTTTGACGCGACGTCCAAGATGCCGGAAACCGAGCGCGCGGTCTCATTCTTCGCGCAAAAGGTCTGGAAGCGCGCCGCGGTTGTCGCCGCAGGGCCGATTGCGAATTTCATCCTCGCCATCGTGATCTTCACGGCGCTGTTCTATGTCGACGGACGCTCGGTGCTGACGCCGCGCATTGAAAGCGTGGTCGCTGGCGGACGCGCCGCCGCGGCGGGGTTCCAGAAAGGCGACCTGGTCGTGTCCATCGACGGCCAGCCAATCGACAGTTTCGCGGAAATGCAGCGCATCGTTTCGGCTTCCGGCGACACGCCGCTGCGCTTCATGGTGCAGCGCGACGGCAAGCCGGTCGCAATCGACGCCACGCCCGAGCGCAAGGACACCCGGACGCCGTTCGGCGTCAGCCGGGGCGGGGTGCTCGGCGTCGCCGCTGGCGGCGCGCCGGAAGACTGGCGCACGGTCAGCTACAGCCTGCCGAAGGCCTTAGTCGAGGCGACCGGCGAGACCTGGTATGTCATCGAACGCACAGGCTCCTATCTGGGCGGGTTGGTGATCGGCCGCGAATCGCCGGAGCAATTGTCGGGTCCGATCCGCATCGCCGAAGTGTCCGGCGAAGTGGCGAAAGCGGGCATCTGGCCGCTGTTCAATCTCGCGGCAATTCTCTCGATCTCAATCGGGCTGCTGAATCTGCTGCCTGTGCCTCTGCTCGATGGCGGACATTTGCTCTATTACGCCTGCGAAGCGGCCCGTGGCCGGGCGCTGACACAGCGGGCGCAGGAATTCGGGTTCCGCATCGGCCTCGCTTTCGTCGCCGCGCTTATGCTGGTCGCGACCTATAACGACCTTGTCCGCATCACCCGGCAATGGCTGAATATCGGCTGATATCCCATTTCGATGGGATGCTGGACGCCATGAAACAACACGCCCGTTGCGCCAAGCAACGGGCGTTTTCTTGGGGTTCATTCGGGGATTGCGGCAGAAATGTGAAGCAAAAACGTGGCTTACCGGCCACGGCGGCGTAAAAAAACGAGACAGCGGCCGTTAGGCGTTTGCAGGGTTCCGTAAACCTTGTAGAAGCAGAGTGAGATGGGCAGGCTGGGTTTGTGTGTTATCCAGCCGCGTCTGAAGTTCGGCCGAATCGCAAGATTCGGCCTCCGCTTGCGGGGCGAGTCCCCAAGCGCTGGAAGAGTTCACGGGGACCGGGTTTCAATGAAGTTTCGCCGAGGTCTTAAAGGTCGGTCCGCATTGGCGGTCGCGTTGGTTGTCGGTACGCTCGCGGCGCCGAACCAGGCGTTTGCCGAAACTATCGTCGTCGAAGGCAATCATCGCGTCGATGCGGAGACGATCCGCTCGTATTTCGTGGGCGGCGACGCCAACGATGCGGTCAAGAAGCTTTACGGCACCGGATATTTCTCCGACGTGCAGGTCAGCCGTCGTGGTTCGACGCTGGTGGTGCATGTCGTCGAGAATTCGACGGTGATCAATCACGTCGTTTTCACCGGCAATAGCAAGGTCAAGTCCGAGGACCTCGAAAAAGAGGTCCAGCTGAAGAACCGCGGCGCCTATAGCCGCGCCGTCGCTGACGCCGACGTGCAGCGCATCATGGACGTCTACCGTCGCGCCGGACGCAATGCCGCTTCCGTCACGACGCGCACGGTCGAGACGCCCAATGGCACGGTCGACGTCGTCTATGACATCAAGGAAGGCGAAAAGACCGGCGTCAAGGAAATCCGTTTTGTCGGCAATCAGGCTTATTCCAGCGGTCGCCTGCTGGGCCTGATGGACACGACGGAGATGAACCTCCTGTCCTTCTTCAAGACTTCGGACGTTTTCGATCCCGACCGTCTCGCCAAGGACGCCGAGGCGATCCGTCGCTTCTATCTCAAGAACGGCTATGCCGACTTCCGCATCATCGGCGTCGATCCGGTCTACGACCCGGCTCAAGGCGGCTATATTGTCACGATTTCGCTGGAAGAGGGCGGCGTTTACCACGTCGGCTCCGTCCAGGTCGAATCGCACATCAATGGCGTTTCCGACGCCGCTCTCCAGCCGTCGCTCCAGATTCATGCTGGCGACACCTATGACGGCGACGCCGTCCAGAACACTGTTCTGCGCCTGACGAAGGAAGTCCAGAAACAGGGCTACGCCTTCTCGCAGGTTCGCCCGCGCGGCGACCGCGATCCGGCCACCCACACCGTTGCGATCGCCTTTGTCGTCGAGGAAGGTCCTCGCGTTTATATCGAGCGGATCAACATTCGAGGCAACACGGCGACGCGCGATTACGTGATCCGCCGCGAGTTCGATATTGGCGAAGGCGACGCCTATAACAAGGTGCTCGTCGACAAGGCCGAACGCCGCCTGAATTCGCTGGGCTTCTTCAAGAAGGTCAAGATTTCCAACGAGCCCGGTTCGGCGGCCGACCGCATCATCGTCGATGTCGATGTCGAGGAGCAGTCCACGGGTTCATTCTCGGTCTCGGGCGGCTATTCGACGACCGAAGGCTTCATTGCCGAAGTCTCGGTCACGCAGAGCAACTTCCTGGGTCGCGGCGATTACATTCGCACCTCGCTTTCCTATGGCCAGTACACCAAGGGCATCGAGCTCAACTACACCGAGCCCTTCTTCCTGGATAACCGCCTTGCGGCGGGCTTCGACCTTTATTCCAAGATGTCGAGCGCCTCCAACTATGCCTATTATTCAAACTGGGTCACGGGCGGCACCATTCGCTTCGGCATACCGCTGACGGACGATCTTTCGATCGCCCCGCGCTATTCGCTGTATAATTCGCAGCTGACGATCCCCAATAATTCCAGCCGTCCTTATAACGACTGTACTTATCCGATCTGGGGCATCACGCCCGGCACGCCTGGCGCGCTGCCAATCGACTATACATTTGGCACTTCGAGCTGCTTGACCAATGGCGAAGCTTCGCTGGCGCTGAAGCAGGCGCAGGGCAACTGGCTCACGTCGATGATCGGCTATACGCTGGCCTATAACACGATCGACAATCCGCGTGATCCGCATAACGGCATTCGCGCCGAATTGAAGCAGGATTTCGCCGGTGTTGGCGGCGATTCCAATTTCCTCCGCACGACGGTCGATATTCGCGGCTATCACGAGCTTTATTTCGACAATATCGTCGGCATCGGGCATTTGCAGGCGGGCAACTTGCTGAATACCGGCAGCCAGCCCCTGCGTATCGTTGATAACTTCAATCTTGGCCCGAGCCTGGTTCGCGGCTTCGCGCCGGGGGGCATCGGTCCGCGCGACGTCACCAACCTCTATACCAACAATAACGGCAACGCGCTCGGCGGCACCGATTATTGGGGCGCTTCGCTCGAAGCGCAGTTCCCGATCTGGGGCGTGCCCAGGGATCTGGGACTCAAGGGCGCGGTCTATGCCGATGCCGGCAGCCTCTGGAACTACCAGGGCATGACCAATTTCGGCACCTATCTGGGGTATAATTCCGCTCAGGCGCTGTCCTGCGCCTATATGACCAACAACACCCCGACGGGCGCGCCGAAGAGGACCTATGCGGCCAACGGCGTCCCTGTTCAGCAAACGCCTTGCATCAATGTCGGCAGCAACAACGCGGCCGTCCGGTCGTCGGTTGGCCTCGGTCTGATCTGGGCTTCGCCCATGGGTCCGATCCGATTCAACTATTCCTTCGTTCTCTCGAAGGCCAATACCGACGTCACTCAGGCGTTCAGCTTCACCGGCGGCACGAATTTCTGATCGCGCAGCGTAGGGATAAGAGGGCGCGGCCGAAAGCCGCGCCCTTTTCCTTTGGCGGGCCGGCTCTCGAGCGCCGCGTCTCGCTTTGTCGCACAACCGAAATCTCTTCGAAGCAAGGGAGTCCCGAAATGGACGAGATGAAGTTTTTTCGTCGCGCGATTTCGCCCACTCTTGGCGAGATTGTCGAATGGACGGGCGCAAAGCCGGCCGAAGGGGTCGATCTGAGCGTCGCAATCGTCGATGTCGCGCCGCTTGACCGGGCGCGGCCCGGCGACCTGGTCTTTCTCGACAATCCCAAATATGCCGATCAACTCGCCGGCACGCGGGCGACAGCCTGTCTGGTCGGCGAACGCTATGCGGACCGCGTGCCCAAGGGCGTTGCCGCATTGGTCGTGCGGGAGCCTTATCGCGCCTGCTCCATCGTCACAGCGCGGCTTTACCCCGACGCCGCGCGTCCGGGCTCCCTGTTCGACAGCCATGGCGTCTCGCCCGGCGCGAATGTCCATCCGCTTGCGCGCCTTGAGGCGGATGTCATTGTCGATCCCGGCGCGGTGATCGGACCCTATGCGGAAATCGGCTCGGGCGCCGTCATCGGCCCCAATGCGGTCATCGGCCCGCGTGTGCGGATCGGCCGCTCCAGTGCCGTCGGCGCCGGCGCGACCATATGCAACGCCTTGATCGGCGATCGCGTCATCATTCATCCCGGCGTGCGAATTGGTCAGGACGGATTCGGCTTCGCGATGAGCCCGAAGGGGCACCAGAAGGTGCCGCAAATCGGCCGCGTCATCATCCAGGACGATGTCGAGATCGGCGCGAACAGCACGATTGATCGCGGCGCCAATCGCGACACGATCATCGGCGAGGGCACGAAGATCGATAATCTGGTGCAGATCGCCCATAACGTTGTGATCGGTCGCCATTGCGTCATCGTCAGCCAGGTCGGCATATCCGGCTCGACCGAGTTCGGCGATTTTGTCGTCGCGGGAGGGCAGGCCGGCATCACCGGCCATTTGCGTATCGGCATGGGAGCGCAGATCGCGGCGCAGTCCGGCGTCATGAATGACGTCGATCCGGGCGCCAAGGTCGGCGGATCGCCGGCCAAGAATGCGCGCGACTGGCTGAAGAGCGTCGCCGCGCTCGACAGATTGACGAAAAGTCGTAGCCGCGGGCGCGAGGAATGAGTTTTTGCGCTGGCTTTCGACGCGAATGTGTCGTTAAAGCGGGCTTAGTCGTACAGGGCTTGAATTTTACGGAACTTGATATGTCGGACCAGGGCAGTACTTTGGAGACGATCGATATCCAGCGGCTGATGCAATTGCTCCCGCATCGCTATCCTTTCTTGCTGGTCGATCGGATCATTCAGGCGCGCGGGGACGAATTCGGCGTCGGCATCAAGAATGTAACGATCAACGAGCCGCAATTCACCGGCCATTTCCCTGAACGGCCCGTCTTCCCGGGTGTTCTTCTGATTGAGGCAATGGCCCAGACGGCCGGCGCGCTGTGCGTCAATTCGCGTCTCGGCGGCGCCAAGCCTCCGTTGGTCTATTTCATGACCATCGACAAGGCGAAATTTCGCAAGCCGGTCGTGCCGGGCGACCGCGTCGAATTTCATATGACGCGCATCAATCAGCGGCGCAACATCTGGTGGTATCAGGGCAAGGCGATGGTCGACGGCGCGCTGGTCGCCGAGGCGGAAATCAGCGCCATGATCATCACCGAAGACGCTGACAAACAAGGCTGAACCATGTCCATTCATCCCACTTCGATCGTCGAGGACGGCGCGAAACTGGGCGACGGCGTCCATATCGGCCCGTTCTGCCATATCGGCCCGAATGTGACGCTTGGCGACGGCGTGAGCCTGAAGTCCCACGTCGTCGTCAACGGCCACACCGCCATTGGCCCGCGCGCCCGCATCTATCCCTTCGCGTCGGTCGGTTATGAGCCGCAGGATCTGAAATATCGGGGCGAGGAAACCACGCTGACCATCGGCGCCGATTGTGTGATCCGCGAGGGCGTGACGATGAATCCCGGCACGGTGACGGGCCGCTCGGCGACCATCGTCGGCGATCGCTGTTTCTTCCTTGCCAATTCCCACGTCGGCCATGACAGCATCATCGGCAATGACTGCGTTTTTTCCAACAATGTCATGATCGCCGGCCATGTCACCATCGACGACTTCGTCATTTGCGGCGGCGGCTCGGCCATCGTCCAATATGCCCGCGTAGGCGCGCATTCTTTTGTCAGCGGCATGACAGGCATCGGGGCCGATCTCATCCCATTCGGTCTGGCCTTCGGCAGCCGTGGCTTCCTCATGGGCCTCAATCTCGTTGGTCTGAAGCGGCGAAATTTCACCCGCGAAGCCATCCATGACCTGCGCCGCGCCTATCGCGCCCTGTTCGCGCCGGAAGGGACCTTGAAAGAGCGCGTCGAAGACGTCGCCGAGGAATTTGCCGATAACGCCGAGGTCATGATGATCGTCGATTTCATCCGCGCGGGCGGGGATCGCGCCTTGTGCATGCCGCAGATTGAGCGGCTCACGCCGTGAGCGACCGCGTCGCCCTGATTTGCGGCGGCGGGCAATTCCCCCTCGTCGCGGCCCGCGCGGCGCGGCAACGGGGGCTCGAGGTCTTTATCCTCGGTCTCAAGGGAATGGCGAGTGAGGCGATCGAGGAGTTTCCGCATATCTGGCTCGGAGTCGGGCAGTTGGGCGCTGCGCTGCGCGAGATCGCGGCGCGGGACATCAAGGACGTCTGCCTGATCGGCGGCCTTGGGCGGCCTGAATTCGCCGACCTGCGCCCGGATTGGGGTGCGATCAAGCGTCTGCCCGATATTGTTCGACTTCTGAAAGGCGGCGACGATCACGCGCTCAAGGGCGTGATTCGGCTGTTCGAAGGCGAGGGGCTGCGTGTGGTTGGCGTCGATTCCTTCGCGCCGGAACTGCTGGCGGCCGCAGGGCCGATGAATCGCGTTCCGTTTCCGAAGGATTGCGCGGAAGATCTCGTCTTCGGCCACGATTGCCTCAGCGCGCTTTCGGCCTTCGATATCGGGCAGGCTCTCGTGCTGTTCCATCGCCGCATCATCGCTCTCGAGGCCGCCGAGGGGACGGACGCCATGCTCCACCGGGTCGCGGAACTGCGCGAAAAAGGACGCTGGCGGGCCAAGGGGCCGGCGGGCCTGCTTATCAAGGCGCCGAAAAAAGGCCAGGACCTGCGTGTCGATTTGCCCGCCATGGGACCGGAAACGGTGGCTTCGGCCGCAAAAGCCGGGCTAATGGGCATCGCGGTCGAGACGGGCAGAGTGCTGATCCTCGATCGCGCCGCCGTCGCCGCGCAGGCGGAAAAGGCGGGACTGTTCCTTTACGGCTTCTCGCGGGAGACGGCGGCGTGAAAATTTACATGATCGCCGGCGAGCCCTCGGGTGATCTGCTCGGTCAGGGCTTGATCCGAGCGATACGCGCCCGCGCGCCCGATGTCGAACTTTTGGGCGTCGGCGGCGAGGCCATGCGCGGGGAAAATTTCGACAGCCTGTTTCCGATGAACGAAATTTCGTTGATGGGCGTGCTGCCAGTGCTCGCCAATCTGCGCAACCTGCTAAAACGGATAGACCAGACCGCGCGCGCGGTGATCGCCGCGCGTCCCGACGCGCTGATCCTCATCGACAGCCCGGATTTTACCCATCGCGTCGCCAAGCGCGTGCGCAGGGTGCTGCCAGATCTGAAAATCGTGAACTATGTCGGGCCGACGGTCTGGGCCTGGCGTCCTGGGCGCGCGAAGAAGATGCGCGCCTATGTCGATCTGATTTTGGCGATATTTCCTTTCGAACCGGAGGCGCATCTGCGCCTCGACGGGCCGCGTTGCCTTTATATCGGCCATCCGGTGATCGAGCGGGCGGCGCAGTTGCGGGGCGATGACGAGACCAAGAAATTAGGCCCGGTGCTCGTCCTGCCCGGCTCGCGCGCCTCGGTTGTGCAGCGCATGGGCGCGCCTTTCGGCGAGGCCATCGCGCGGCTCGATGCGGAGCATCCGGGCCTCGAATATATCTTGCCCACCGCGACGAGCGTGCTCGAACAGGTTCGCGCAATGACCGCCGGCTGGCCGGTCAAGCCGCGCGTGGTGGTGGACGACGCCGAGAAATACGCCGCCTTCCGCTCCGCTCGCGCCGCGCTCGCGGCCTCGGGCACCGTGGCGCTGGAACTGGCGATGTCGCGGACGCCTGCCATCGTCGCCTATCGAATCCCCAGGATCGAGGAATTCTTCGCGCGCCGCCTCATTCAGGTGAACATGGTGTCGCTGCCCAATCTGATCATCGGCGAAAAGGCCTATCCGGAATATTTGCAGGACGAAGCGAACGGCGCATTGCTGGCCGCGCGTCTGGCCGAGATCATCGAGGACAGCCCGGAACGGCGCCGGCAGCTTGCCGCGCTTAGCCTGTTGCGCGAACGGATCGCGATTGCCGAAGGGCAGAAGCCGAGCGAAAAGGCGGCTGAAGCCATTTGCGAGCTTATCGGCGCAAACTAATAAAATAACGGAATAATTTTCTTCAGCGCGGATTCATGATCGCCAGCGTCTTCTTGCCGAAGGTGGTCAGCACGACAACGCGCGCCCTGGCGTCGCCGATCTTCGGGCTGTAACGCAGGAAGGGCGTATTCGGGTTTTCATTCCCCGCATAGCTGAACGCCTTGTCGCCGAGGCAGGCTTCGACAGTCGCCTTGAGGTCGGCCAGACTCAATTTCTCGGCCTGGCAGGAATAGATGATTTCGCCGATCTTCTTCTTATCGACGATCTCGCAAGCGCCAAACAGCGGGTCTGTCACGCCAAAAGTCGCCAGCGAATCGCTTTCGGCCTTTACGGCGCTGCGAACGCCTTTGAAGCCGTCCGAGGCGGCGGCGATCAGTTTCCTGAAAGCGGCGCAATCGAAGGCCTTGTCGTCGATGGGCGCCGGTTCGACGCGCTTTTCGACCAGTCCGCCTTCTTCGATCGCATTGGCCTGCGCGAAAACGAAACCGCCCCCAAGGCTGAGCCAGATGAGGGCGGCTGCGGAAGAGGACCGCGCCGCCGCGCGCAAGGCGCAGGACGCGGGCCGGATTTTGTCCGAGAGATGGATCAACGCGAACCCATTTTCACATAATCGCGCTTCGGCGCACCGGTGTAGAGCTGGCGCGGACGGCCGATCTTCTGGCTCGGGTCTTCGATCATTTCCTTCCACTGCGCGATCCAGCCGACGGTGCGGGCGAGAGCGAACAGAACGGTGAACATCGAAACGGGGAAGCCCATCGCCTTGAGAGTGATGCCCGAATAGAAGTCGATGTTCGGATAGAGCTTCTTCTCGACGAAATATTCGTCGTGCAGCGCGATGCGCTCCAGTTCGACCGCGACGTCGAGCAGCGGATCGTCCTTGATGCCAAGTTCGCCCAGCACTTCATGGCAGGTCTTGGCCATGATCTTGGCGCGCGGATCGTAGTTCTTGTAAACGCGATGGCCGAAGCCCATCAGGCGGAACGGATCGTTCTTGTCCTTGGCCTTGGCGATATATTTCGGAATATTCTCGACCGAGCCGATTTCCGACAGCATCTTGAGCGCGGCTTCATTGGCGCCGCCATGAGCGGGGCCCCACAGGCAGGCGATGCCAGCGGCGATACAGGCGAAGGGATTGGCGCCCGAGGAGCCAGCGAGACGAACGGTCGAGGTCGAGGCGTTCTGCTCGTGGTCGGCGTGCAGGATGAAGATGCGGTCCAATGCGCGCGAGAGGATCGGATTGACCTTGTATTCCTCGCAGGGCACGGCGAAGCACATGCGCAGGAAGTTCGATGTGTAGTCGAGGTCGTTCTTCGGGTAGATGAAGGGCTGGCCGATATTGTACTTATAGGCCATGGCGGCCATCGTCGGCATTTTCGCGATGATGCGCATGGTGGCGACCACGCGCTGCTGCGGATCCGAGATGTCGGTCGAGTCGTGATAGAAGGCCGAGAGCGCGCCGACCGAAGCCACCATAACGGCCATCGGATGGGCGTCGCGGCGGAAGCCGGAGAAGAACTTTGCCATCTGCTCATGGATCATGGTGTGGCGGGTGATGCGATAGTCGAAGTCCGCCTTCTGGTTGGCGGTCGGCAATTCACCGTACAGCAGCAGATAGCATGTCTCGAGGAAGTCGCCGTGCTCGGCGAGCTGTTCGATCGGATAGCCGCGATGCAGCAGGACGCCTTCGTCGCCGTCGATATAGGTGATCTTGGATTCGCAGCTCGCTGTCGAGGTGAAGCCGGGATCATAGGTGAACATGCCGGTCTGGCTGTACAACTTGGCGATGTCGGCGACGGCCGGCCCGATGGAGCCATGCTTGACCGGCATTTCTACGGTCTTGTCGCCTAGGATAAACTTGCCCGTTTCGCTCATGAGACTCGCCTTTTCGCTGACGCTGCAGGCCGCGCGTTGCCGGTCGCCCGCCGCGATTTGACGGGCGAAATACGGCGAAAACGCGGGAAAATTGTGCGCTGCAAATGACTAGCTCATTGTCGGCGCCGGTTCAAGATGACAGCTTCTTAAACGTTGGGGGCGCCGCCGCCGTGCGCGGCGTCCCGGATTCGGCCGAGACTCTCCTCGCGGCCAAGCGTGACCAGCACGTCGAAAATGCCCGGCGAGGTCGCGCGCCCGGTGAGCGCCGCGCGCAGCGGTTGGGCGACCTGGCCGAGCTTGGCGCCGGTTTCGGCGACATAGGCGCGCACGGCGGCCTCGGCCGCCGCCGCAGCCCATTCGGGCAAGGCTTCGAGCTTCGGCGCGAGCGCCGCGAGATGGGCGCGGCCCGCCTCGCCGAGCAGGTCGCGGGCCTTCTCGTCATAGGAAAGCGGCCGCTGCGCGAACAGGAACTGCGCACCGTCGGCGAGTTCGACCAGCGTCTTGGCGCGCTCCTTCAGGCCGGGCATCGCGCTGGCGAGCTGCGCCTTTTTCCTGTCGTCCAGCTTGGCCGCAAGCTCGGGCCCGTTGGGGAGATAGGGCAGGGAGGCGACGAATTGCTCCAGCAGCAGCGCGTCGTCCATCGCCCGCATATATTGGCCGTTCATGTTTTCGAGCTTCACATAGTCAAAGCGCGCCGGGGAACGGTGCACCTGGTCCAGCGAAAAGGCTTCGACCAGCTCCGGCGTCGAGAAGAATTCGCGGTCGCCCTGGCTCCACCCCAGCCGCGCCAGATAATTGCGCAGGGCTTCGGGCAGATAGCCCAGCGCGCGATAGGCGTCCACGCCGAGCGCGCCATGGCGCTTGGACATTTTCGCCCCGTCCGGCCCGTGGATGAGCGGAATATGGGCGAAGGCGGGGATGTCCCAGCCCATGGCCTGATAGATATGGGTCTGGCGCGCGGCGTTGGTGAGATGATCGTCGCCGCGAATGATCTGGGTCACGCCCATGTCGTGATCGTCCACCACCACCGCGAGCATATAGGTCGGGTTGCCGTCGGAACGCAGCAGCACGAGATCGTCGAGATCCTTGTTGGGGAAGGTGACCATCCCTTGGACCTTGTCCTGGATGACTGTCTCGCCCTCGCGCGGCGCCTTGAGCCGGATCACCGCCTTGCGGCCTTCGGCGATGGCGTAAGCCTCGGCCTCGCTGCCGCCGAGGTCCCGCCAACGCCCGTCATAGCGCGGCGGGCGGCCCTCCTTGCGCGCCAACTCGCGCATTTCGTCCAGTTCGGCCGGCGTCGCGTAGCATTTATAGGCGGCGCCGCTGGCGAGCATTTGCGCGGCCACCTCGCGGTGGCGGTCGACGCGGGCGAATTGGTAGATGGTCTCACCGTCCCAATCGAGCCCCAGCCATTGCAGGCCGTCGATGATGGCTGCGATGGCGCCTTCCGTGGACCGTTCGCGGTCGGTGTCCTCGATGCGCAGCAGCATCTTGCCGCCGCTCTGGCGGGCGAGCAGCCAATTGAACAGAGCGGTGCGCGCGCCGCCAATGTGCAGATAGCCGGTGGGGGAAGGGGCGAAACGCGTGACGGCGGATTGGGACATGACTAGAAAACCTGATGCGGCGCGCGGGGTGATGACGCAATGCGGCGTGGCGTTGCGGCGGCGCGTTCGTGTAGCATGGGCTCTAACGGCATAAAAACTAAAAAGGCAATGGCATGGCGTCCCCGCCCAAGGGGTTGACGGAGCGGCTGACAGACAGGGTTTTCGGCGGCGCGGGCCTGGCCGGCTGGACGCCGGGCGCCGCGCTCGCCGCCCTGCGTCGCCGCTGCGGCGCGGCGATGGAGGAGGAATCGGACCTGCGCCGTCCCTTCCTCTGGCTGCCAGCCGCCGCGGGCGCAGGCGCGATCTTTTATATCCTCGCGCCGACCGAGCCTGTGCTGTGGATCGTCGGGGCCGCCGCCGTCCTGTTCGCGGCGCTGGCTTATGCCGCGCGGGGGCGTCGCGTCCTTTCCGCTTTGTTTATCGGGCTGGCGGCGATGGCGGCGGGAGAATTTTCCGGCGGCTGGCGCGCCGCACGGGTCGAGGCGCCGGTGCTGGAGCACACCTTCGTCGGCGACGTCGCGGGTTTCGTCGAGGAGGTGGACCATCGCGTCCAGGGCGCGCGATTCCTGTTGCGCGTGACTGAGGCCGAGGGGCTGGCGCCGGAAAAGACGCCTTATCGCGTACGCTTGACCTCGCGCGGCGTTCCCGCTTTCGCCGCCGGCGATTTCCTGACCATCAAGGCGCGGCTGCTGCCTCCGGCCCATGCCGCGCTGCCGGGCGGCTATGATTTCGCCCGCGACGCCTATTTTCAGCGCATCGGCGCGGTCGGCAATGTGCTCGGGCGGGCAGAGGCCGCGCCTGCGCCCGAAGAGCCGGGCTGGCGGCTGCGGTTTTTCGCCGGGCTGGACCGGGCGCGCAACGCCCTGGCGTTGCGGGTTTACAACGCCATCGGCGGCGACAATGGCGCGATCGGCGCGGCCATGGTGACGGGCAAGCGCGACATGCTCTCCGAAGACGCGCGCGAAACCATCCGCAAGGCCGGCATTTTTCACGTCATCACCATATCCGGCGTGCAGATGACCCTGGTCGCCGGCATATTTTTCGTCGGATTTCGCGGGCTGCTGGCGCTCTTTCCTGCTCTGGCGCTCAATTATCCCATCAAGAAATGGGCGGCGGCGCTCGCGATGCTCGGAGCGCTGGCCTATGGCCTGTTCACGGGATCGCGCGTCGGATCCGAACGGGCCTTGTTCATGACCTTGATCCTGCTCGGCGCTGTTCTGGCGGATCGTCCGGCGCTGACCATGCGCAATCTCGCCTTCGCCGCCCTGGCGGTAATCGCTCTGGAGCCGGAGGCCCTGCTTGGGGCAAGCTTCCAACTCTCCTTCGCCGCTGTCGCGGCTCTGGTCGCGGTCTATGAAACGCGCGCGGGGGCGCGACGTCCGATCGCCCCGGCGAGGCTGGATGGAACAGAAGCGGAAAAGGAAAAGCAGGGAGTCGCCAAGCATGTCGCCGAAATGAGCCGCCACGGGCTGCTTGGCGCTCTGGTGGCGACTTTCTGCGCGACCTCGGCGACGGCATCCTTCATGGCCTATGATTTCCATGAATTGAGCCCCTATGTCCTGATCGGCAATCCGCTGACGCTGGCGATGATCGAGCTGTTCGCGGTGCCCGCCGCGCTAATGGGATCGCTGCTTTTTGCTTTCGGGATCGATGGCTGGGTCTGGTCCTATCTCGGGGTGGGCATCGCCATGATCATGACCTTCGCACGCTGGATCGGCGAAGCGCCGGGCGCGACTGTCGCTCTGCCAGCTTTCGCGCCCTGGTCGATCGCCTGCCTGACGCTGGCCGTGTTGTCAGCCGTGCTGTGGCGTACACGAATTCTGAAGCTCACAGCGCTGCCCTGGCTTGCTCTGGGGCTGCTCGGCGCGGCGAGCGGCGAGCGCTTCGACCTCGCGGTGGCGCCGACGGGCGATATGGCCGCCCTGCGCGACGCTGACGGGTTGCTGACCCTGTTGGGCAAGAGAAGCGATAATTTCGCCGCCGAGCAATGGCTGCGGGCCGACGCCGACCTGCGATCTTCCGGCGAGACGGAAAGATCGGGCCGCTGCGACTCGCTCGGCTGCGTCGGCGTGTTGCGCAATGGCGACCAGACTGCGCTGGTGCTCGACCCTTCCGCCTTCCATGAGGATTGCGCGCGGGCTCAGGTCGTGATTTCGCCGCTCTACGCGCCGCGCTCCTGCGCGCCGAAAATCCTGCTCGACCGGCGCAAGCTGGCGGAAACAGGCTCGGTCACGCTGGCTTTTGGCCCGGATGGCGCGTCATGGCGCACGGCGCGCGCCCCGGGCGAGGATCGACCGTGGTCGCGCGCGCCGCGGGGGCGCGCCGCGGCGCTTGCCCCGCTTCCCCAAACGGGGCCCCGGCGCGAGACGTCCGCCGGTTGGAAGGAGCCGCCGGAAGAGCCAGTGGACTGAGCCTTCCGCGCGGGGCAGGGCCGTTCAATATTTGCGTAGCAGGCTGACCAGCTTGCCCTGGATATTGACGCGATCCGGCCCGAAAATCCGGGTTTCATAAGCGGGATTGGCCGCTTCGAGCGCGATCGAGGCGCCGCGCTTGCGCAGGCGCTTCAAGGTGGCTTCCTCGTCGTCAATCAGGGCGACGACGATATCGCCCGACTCGGCGGTGTCCTGCTTCTTGATGACGACCGTGTCACCATCAAGGATTCCGGCCTCGATCATCGAATCTCCACGCACTTCCAGCGCGTAATGCTCGCCGCCCGAGATCATGTCCGGCGGGAGCGCGATCGAATGCGAGCGCGTCTGAAGGGCGGAGATCGGCGTGCCGGCCGCAATGCGTCCCATCACGGGAATGGTGACGGTGTCGGTCGATTCAAAAGGATCGCCGGCCGCGACCGGGCGCGACTTGCCGAGATTTCCTTCGATCACGCTGGGCGAGAAGCGGCCGCTGCGCGGCGTCGCGGGCGTGGATGATTCGGGCAGGCGCAGGACTTCCAGCGCCCGCGCGCGGTTGGGCAGGCGCCGGATGAAGCCGCGCTCCTCCAGCGCCATGATCAGCCGGTGAATGCCCGATTTCGAGCGCAGATCGAGCGCATCCTTCATTTCGTCGAAGGACGGCGGCACGCCCGTCTCCTTGAGGCGCTCGTGAATATAGCGCAGCAGTTCGCTTTGTTTTTTCGTCAACATGGTCGCGCCTTGTCTCGCCTCGCGGGCTGCCGGAACTTGATCCGCCGAATATTGGACTCAACTTAGACAAATCATGAACGGAACATAGACGTTCCTGCTTAGTTCTGCAATATAAATGTTCCAATTTCGTTAGCGACACGGCGTATGGAGACGCCAGGGCGGCTATTTCTGGCCGATCCGATTCGATCAGTATTGATTTGCCGATGCTTCGGCCGGCGCCGTAATTTGTTCGCCATAACGAATCGTCAAAACTTCGGCCAAGCAATGCGTAAACTGGGCGCCTCGCCTCTGACCGGCGCGGAGAAGCAGCGTCGCCACCGCGAGAGAACCAAGGCGCGCCTCGCCGAGGCCGAGCGTTTGAAAAGCCTGTTCGCGGGTGAGGACCGCGGGGCTTTTCCCGGCCTTGCCGCGCTTTATGATTCGCTGCTCACGGGACTCGGCGCGTCGGCGGATGAGCGCGAGGCGCTCGCCGCAGGCGTCGGCGCCGTCGCTGCTGATCTCCATGCGGCGCTGGCGGCGCGCGCTGGCGACGATCTGGCGCAATTGCGCGAAGACAAGCGCTGGCGCCCGACGAGCCTGCTGGCGCGGCTCGATGGGGCGAGCCGCATCAAGGGCTAGTCGATTTTCTGGCCCAGCCGCCCCGCCAGGTCCTGGATATATTGATATGCCGCGCGGCCGGAACGTGAGGCGCGCGTGATGGCCCACTCCAGAGCCTCGGCCCGGATCTGCTCTTCCGGCGCCTGCAACCCATAGTGCTTGATGTAAGCGAAGACCATGGCGAGGTAATCGTCCTGGCTGCATTTGTGGAAGCCAAGCCAGAGGCCGAAACGATCCGAGAGCGAGACTTTTTCCTCGACCGCCTCGCCGGGATTGATGGCCGACGAGCGTTCATTGTCCATCATGTCGCGGGGCAGCAGGTGGCGGCGGTTCGAGGTCGCGTAGAAGAGGACATTGGCGGGCCGCCCTTCGACGCCGCCCTCCAGCGCGGCCTTGAGCGATTTATAGGAGGCGTCGCCGCCGTCGAAGGAGAGATCGTCGCAGAAGACGATGAAACGTGGCGCGGCGTCGCGCAGTTGGGCCATCAGCGCGGGCAGCGATTCGATGTCCTCGCGATGGATTTCGATCAGCTTGAGCCCGGGAAAATCCGGTGTCGCGGCGAGCCGGTCGTTGATGCCGGCATGGGCGGCCTTGACCAGCGAGGATTTGCCCATGCCGCGCGCGCCCCATAGCAGGACGTTATTCGCAGGCAGGCCGCGCGCAAAGCGTTCGGTATTGCCGAGCAGCTGGTCGCGCAGATAATCGACGCCCTGCAAAAGCGCGAGCTCGACGCGGCTCACTTTACGGACCGGAGCGAGAGTCTGCGTCTCCGCGCGCCAGACGAAGGCGTCGGCAGCGGAAAAATCGGGCCGCGGCGGCGGCGGCGGGCTCAGCCGCTCCAGCGCCTCGGCGATGCGCGCGAGCAGGGTTTGCACGTTCGAGGTCTCTGCAACAGTCATCGGCGTCCGTCCGGGTCGGAAAGGGCCGGTTTAGGGCCGCTCCGCGAAAGACTCAAGGCTTTCGCCGCCGCCGGCGATTGCTTTCGGCTTTGCAGCCGCTATAGTCCGGCGCGATTTTCATCCCGGCGCCCGAAGCGCCGCAGGCAACTGGCGCCCAGAGTGCGCCCAAGAGCGGAAACGTGACATGAATTTCATCACCCCGGCTTTCGCGCAGACGGCGGCGGGCGCTTCCGGCGGAGCCGACGTCCTTATGCAGCTGGCGCCGTTCGGCATCATCCTGATCATTATGTATTTCCTGATCCTGCGCCCGCAGCAGCAGCGCGCCAAGGCGCAGCAGGACATGATCACGAACATTCGCCGCGGCGACACCGTCGTCACCAATGGCGGGCTGATCGGCAAAGTCACCAAGACCATCGACGACAGCGAAATCGAAATTGAAATCGCTCCGAACGTCCGCGTGCGCCAGAGCCGCGTGGCGATAGCCGACGTGCGCGCCAAGGGCGAGCCGGTGAAGGACAACGCCTGAGGGCGCAGGAAAAAGAACGGACTAGCCGCCCGCAATGATGCGCTTCGCCCCCTGGAAGGTAGCCGCCACCGTCGCCGCGACCCTCATCGCCATCCTGATCTGCCTTCCGAGCATGATCGGACCGGATAATCGCGCGCGGCTCGCGGGCGTTCTGCCGTCCTGGCTGCCGCCAAACTCCATCGTGCTCGGCCTCGACCTTCAGGGCGGCGCGCATCTCCTCTATGAGGTCGATCGCGGCGACGTCATCCGCTCCATGACCGGCAATCTGCGCGACGACTTGCGCCGCCTGCTGCGCGACGAAAAGATCTCCATCGCGGGAGGCATTGGCGTCAATCCGCGCGGCGTGCAGGTCCGCATCCCCGACGCGGCCGAACGCGCGCGAATCATGCCCAAGCTATATGGCCTGGTGCAGGTCGCGGCCGGTCCGGGCGGCTCGGGCCTCGATATTTCCGACGCCGGCGACGGGCTGCTCAAGCTCACGCTCACCGACGGCGCGATCGATTCCAAGGTGAAGCGCGCGGTCGAGCAGACGATCGAAGTCCTCAATCGCCGCGTCAACGGCCTTGGCACGACCGAGCCGAACATCCAGCGCCAGGGCTCGGACCGCATCCTCGTCGAGGTGCCCGGCCTCCAGGACACCAATCGCCTGAAGGATATCGTCGGCACCACCGCCAAGCTGGAATTCCGTCTCGTTGGCGAACCCGGCGCCAATCCCGGCGACGTGGACATGCTCGACCAGGCCGATCAGCCCGGCAAATTGCCGGTCGAAAAGCAGGTCATGGTGCAGGGCGAGGATCTCACCGACGCTCAGCCCGGCTTCGATTCGCGCACGGGCGAGCCGGTCGTCAATTTCCGCTTCAACATTCGCGGCGGCCAGAAATTCGGCCAGGTCACCTCGGCCAATGTCGGGCGGCCCTTCGCCATCGTGCTGGACAACAAGGTCATTTCCGCGCCGCGCATCCTGGGTCCGATCACCGGCGGTTCCGGGCAGATTTCGGGCCGTTTCAGCGTGGAGCAGGCCAATAACCTCGCCATTCTGCTGCGCGCGGGCGCGCTGCCGGCCAAGCTGAACATTGTCGAGGAGCGCAGCGTCGGTCCGGGCCTTGGCCAGGATTCGATCGACGCCGGCAAGCGCGCGGCCTATTGGGCGGCGGGTCTGGTGGTCGCCTATATGCTCGTCACTTATGGCGTGTTCGGCATCTTCGCCAATGTCGCGCTGCTCATCCATATTTCCATGATCTTCGCGGCCCTTGTAATGCTGCGCGCGACCCTGACGCTGCCGGGCATCGCCGGCATCGTGCTGACCATCGGCATGGCGGTCGATTCCAACGTGCTGATCTATGAGCGCATCCGCGAGGAATCGCATGCGGGCCGCTCGCTGATTTCGGCGCTGGACGCCGGCTTCAACCGCGCCTTCGCCACCATCGTGGATTCCAACGTCACCATGTTCGTGGTCGCGGCGATCCTCTATTTCCTGGGCTCCGGCCCGGTTCGCGGCTTCGCGGTCTCGCTCGCGCTCGGCATTCTCACCACCATCGTCACCGCCGTGACCATGACGCGAATGATGATCGCTCTGTGGTATCGTTACGCGCGCCCGACCAAGCTGCCGATCTGACGGGTTTTTCCGATGAAGCTTCTGCGCCTCGCGCCTGAAAACACCAAATTCCCGTTCATGCGCTTCCGGCGCGTGTCATATCCCTTTTCGGCGGTGCTCTCGATCATCTCGGTCGTGCTGTTCCTCGTCGTGGGCATGAATTTCGGCATCGACTTTTCCGGCGGCACCTTGCTGGAGGTTCAGGCCCGGTCGGGAACGGCGGATCTGTCCTATATCCGCGACCTGTCGGATCATCTCGGCCTTGGCGATCTCGAAGTGCAAGGGTTCGGGACCCCGGCCGACGCCTCGATCCGCTTCGGCATGCAGCCGGGCGGCGACGCGGCGCAGCAGGTCGCGGTCGAGAAGGTCAAGACCGCGCTCGGCGATTCCTATGAATTCCGCCGCATTGAGGTCGTCGGCCCGCGCGTGTCGGGCGAATTGGTGCAGCAGGGCACGCTCGGCGTAGTGCTCTCGATCTTCGCCGTTCTGGCCTATCTCTGGTTCCGCTTCGAATGGCAGTTCGCCATTGCGGCCATTATCGCGACCATGCATGATCTGCTGCTGACGGTCGGCTTCTTCTCGATCACCCAGCTTGAATTCAACACCACCTCCATCGCGGCCATCCTGACCATCGTCGGCTATTCGCTGAACGAAACCGTCGTTGTGCTCGACCGCATCCGCGAAAATATGCGGAAATACAAGAAGATGCCGACAGACCAGTTGATCGACCTGTCGATCAACGCCGTGCTGCCGCGCACCTTGATGACCGCGACCACGGTGTTCCTGGCGCTGCTGTCGCTGGTCGTCTTCGGCGGACAGGTGATCCGCTCCTTCTCGCTGGCGATGATGTGGGGCATTTTCGTCGCCACCTATTCCTCGATCTTCATCTGCTCGCCGACCCTGATTTATCTCGGCCTGCGCAATGAATCGCGTTCGGCCAGCGAAGAAGTCGCCGGGGTTGGCGCCAAGACCGGCGCCCGGCCGCTGTCGAGCGCCTGATTTGGCGATCGAGCGCAAATATGACGGCTTCCTGCCCGGCAGCTTCCCGATCGACAGCATCGGAGCGGGGGGATTTCAGTTCGGCGGCATGTCGCATCGTGGCTCGCTGCTCGCATTGCCGGACGGAATCCGCGCCTTGGCCGCAACAAGCTTTTCGGAGATCGACGTAGCGGCCTTGGCTCCTTTGTTCGCGCTGCCGCGCGGCTCGGTCGAACTGATGCTGTTCGGTTGCGGCGCGTCGCTTCAGCTGATCCCGCCAGTCTTGCGGCAGAAGCTACGCGATTTCGGCATAGCTTGCGACCCGATGAGCACCAGCGCAGCCTGCCAGACCTATAATATTCTTTTGGGCGAGCGGCGCCTCGTCGGCGCGGTCCTCATCGCCGTCGAGTGACGGGCGGACTCAAAGGAAATCGAGGGCTGTAAAAGAAAAAAGCGCCCGCCGGGGGGAGGAACCGGCGGGCGCCATATTGAACGAGGGGTAGTCCGCGCCCGTTCAGAAGTTTGTCCAGACGAAGCGGAGGGGATGTTTGCCGTCCGTCTAGAAACCCAGTCTGTGCGCAGATGCGGTATAAGTGAACCAATTATTTTGCAAAGCAGCATTTCGTTTTTGCATAGCTTCGCTCATCGCCTGTTCACTTCTCCTTCGCCCAAAACTAACCCACGCACGAAAAAATGGCGCCCCAACCTTTCGGTTAAGACATAGGCAGGGGGCGGCGCGGCGTCGCGCCGTGCAAGTCTCACTCCGCAGCCTGGGCTCCGCTGGGGCGCCGCTCCAGCACGTCCTTGAGATATTTCCCGGTGTGGGAGGCGGGCTCGCGCAGGATCGCCTCCGGAGGGCCATGCGCCACGATGCGCCCGCCGCCGTCGCCGCCCTCCGGCCCCATGTCGATCACCCAATCCGCAGTCTTGACCACTTCGAGATTGTGCTCGATCACCACGACGCTATTGCCCTGGTCCACCAGTTCGTGCAGCACCTCGAGCAGCTTCTTGACGTCATGGAAATGCAGGCCGGTGGTGGGCTCGTCAAGGATATAGAGCGTCCGCCCGGTCGAGCGGCGCGACAATTCCTTGGAAAGCTTGACGCGCTGCGCCTCGCCGCCGGACAGGGTGGTGGCCTGTTGTCCGACCTTGACATAGCCGAGGCCGACGCGCGCAAGGGTTTTCATCTTGTCGCGGATCGAAGGCACCGCCTTGAACAATTCGGCCGCTTCTTCCACCGTCATGTCGAGCACGTCGGCAATGCTGCGGTCGCGATAGCGCACTTCGAGCGTCTCGCGATCGTAGCGCTTGCCCTTGCAGACGTCGCAGGTGACGTAAACGTCAGGCAGAAAGTGCATTTCGATCTTGATGACGCCGTCGCCCTGGCAGGCCTCGCAGCGACCGCCCTTGACGTTGAAGGAGAAGCGTCCCGGGCCATAGCCGCGCGCCTTGGCCTCGGGCAGCCCGGCGAACCAGTCGCGGATCGGCGTGAAGGCGCCGATATAGGTGGCGGGATTGGAGCGCGGCGTGCGCCCGATCGGCGACTGGTCGATGTCGATGACCTTGTCGATCAGTTCCAGTCCTTCAAGTGTGTCGAACGGGGCGGCGTGCTCCAGCGCGCCGTTGAGCCGCCGCGCCACCGCCTTGTAGAGCGTATCGACGATCAGCGTCGATTTGCCGCCGCCGGAAACGCCGGTGACGCAGGTGAACAGGCCGAGCGGAATTTCCGCAGTCACATTTTGCAGATTGTTGCCGCGCGCGCCGACCAGTCGTAACTTGCGGCCAGCCTCCGGCTTGCGGCGCTTTTTCGGCGTCGCCACCTGCATGCGGCCAGTAAGATAGGCGCCGGTGAGCGAATTCTTGTCGGCGAGAATGTCCGCCGGAGTTCCCTGCGCGACGATCTCGCCGCCATGGACGCCCGCGCCCGGGCCGACGTCGACGACATAATCGGCCGTGAGGATCGCGTCCTCGTCATGTTCGACGACGATGACCGAATTCCCAAGGTCGCGCAGCCGCCGCAAGGTTTCCAGCAACCGGGCGTTGTCGCGCTGGTGCAAGCCGATGGAAGGCTCATCCAGAACGTAAAGAACGCCGGTGAGGCCCGAGCCGATCTGCGAAGCGAGGCGGATGCGCTGGCTTTCTCCCCCGGAAAGGGTGCCGGAACCGCGTGATAAAGTGAGATAATCCAGCCCGACGTCGATCAGGAATTTCAGCCGATCGTCGATCTCGCGCAGGATGCGCGAGGCGATTTCCAGCCTTTTGGCGTCGAGCTTGCCGGGCAGCGCGGTAAACCACTCGGCGGCATCACGCACCGCCAACTCGGAAATTTCGCCGATATGCTTGTGGTCGATCTTGACCGCCAGCGCCTCGGGCTTGAGGCGATAGGCGTTGCAGGCGGGGCAGGGGCTCGCCGCCATGAAGCGCGAGATTTCTTCGCGCGACCACTCGCTCTCCGTCTCGATATAGCGCCGCTCCAGGTTGCGGATGACGCCCTCGAACGGCTTTCTCACCTCATAGGAGCGGATTCCGTCGGCATAGGCGAACACCAGCTCCTGATCGCCGGAACCATAAAGAATGATGTCTTTCGCCACCTGCGAAAGATCCGACCAGCGGTCCGACAAGCGGAATTTGAAGGCCTTGCCAAGGGCTTCAAGCGTCTGCGCGTAATAGGGCGAGGGCGATTTCGCCCAGGGCGCGATGGCGCCCTTGCGAAGGGTCATCTCCGGATTGGGGACGATCAGGTCGGGATCGACCTTCTGCTGCGAGCCGATGCCGCCGCATTTGGGGCAGGCGCCGAACGGATTGTTGAAGGAAAACAGCCGAGGCTCGATCTCGGGGATCGAAAAACCGGATACGGGGCAGCAGAATTTCGATGAAAAGATGATGCGCTCAGGCTCTTTCCCTTTTTCATTCGCCTCCGCGCTTTCCGCGATTTCAATCACGGCGATTCCGTCGGCGAGCTCAAGCGCGGTTTCGAAGCTTTCGGCGAGCCGCGCGGAAATGTCGGGCCGCACCACGATGCGGTCCACCACAACGTCAATGTCATGCTTGAATTTCTTGTCCAGCGTCGGCGCGTCGGCGATGTCATAGAACTGGCCGTCGATCTTCAGGCGCTGGAAGCCGCGCTTCATGTAATCGGCGATTTCCTTGCGATATTCACCCTTGCGGCCGCGCGCGACCGGCGCAAGCAAGTAAAGCCGCGCGCGCTCCGGCAAAGTGAGCACGCGATCCACCATCTGGCTCACGGTCTGGCTCTCGATGGGCAGACCGGTGGCGGGTGAATAGGGGATGCCGACGCGCGCCCAGAGCAGGCGCATGTAATCGTGGATTTCCGTGACCGTGCCGACGGTCGAGCGCGG
This sequence comes from Rhodoblastus sp. 17X3, assembly GCF_030056575.1. Lineage (GTDB taxonomy): Bacteria > Pseudomonadota > Alphaproteobacteria > Rhizobiales > Beijerinckiaceae > Rhodoblastus. The sequence continues at coordinate 225,537 of NZ_JASHHX010000002.1, forward strand.
ATTTTTCGAGGTGGTCTTCTGCTCGATGGAAATGGCAGGCGACAGGCCCTCGATATGGTCCACGTCCGGCTTCTGCATCATCTCCAGGAATTGCCGGGCATAGGCCGAAAGGCTTTCGACATAACGCCTCTGGCCCTCGGCATAGATGGTGTCGAAAGCCAGCGACGACTTGCCCGAGCCTGAGAGGCCCGTGAAGACGACCAGCTTGTCGCGTGGGACGGTCAGATCGACATTCTTGAGATTGTGCTCGCGCGCGCCGCGCAGGGCGATGACGCGGCCCTCGCCGATGCGATAGGCAGCTTCCTCCACCGCCGATTTCGCAGGCGTAGTTGTCTTGGGCGGCGTGGCGGCTTTCGACGAAATGGACCCTTCCGCCGGAATCGACGCCTTGGTCGCGGAGGCGGGCTTCCGGGGCTTTTTCGGCTTCGCGGGACTTGAATCCATCATTGCTTTCCAAAGACGCGCCGCTTCGATCGCCGACGCTTTATGCCCCTATGTAACGCCTTTTCGCCAAATTTCACCGGGGCAGGGTTGCATGATTCGCACCGGCGCGCTAGAACATAAACGGAACATAAGAGCCGCTGTGGAAAAGAGATTTTGGCGGGCGCGTGAAATTGTCCGAGCGTATAGTATGCGCGGCCAATATGGGGAGCGAGACAGATGTCGGGCAGCGTCAACAAGGTGATTTTGGTCGGCAATCTGGGACGCGATCCGGAAGTGCGGCGGATGGGTTCGGGCGACCCTGTCGTGACCTTTTCGCTGGCGACGACCGAATCCTGGCGCGACAAGGCGACCGGCGAGCGCAAGGATCGCACTGAGTGGCATAATGTCGTGATTTTCAATGAAAATCTCGGCAAGATCGCGGAACAATATTGCAAGAAGGGCGCGAAGGTCTATCTCGAAGGCCAGTTGCAGACCCGCGAATTCACCGACAAGGAAGGCAACCAGCGCAAGACCACCGAGGTCGTGCTGCAGCGGTTCCGTGGCGAGTTGACCCTTCTCGACAGCCGGAGCCGCGGCGGGGAGGAATCCTCCTATGGCGGCGCGTCCGGCGGCGGCTTTGGCCGCCAATCGCCCATGGAGCGCGCTCCCGCCTCCGGCGGAGCCGGCAAGGGCGGCAGCATGGGCGGCCGCGCCTCGGATTCCATCGACGACGATATCCCGTTCTAAGCGGCTTCGCCTGCGCCGGCATAATCCACAATTTTGAGCCTGCGCGCCGGGCCGCCGTCCCGTTCGGCGGCCAACCATGACGAATTTATTGCGCGGTCGTTCGCCGCATCGTCATAACATGCTGCAACTCATTGTTTTAACATATTAAAGTCTGCGCCCGACGCAGCCCGCGAAACTGGCGTTCACCGTAAGAATCGCCTAGAAAGAGCTGGCTCTTTTTTCATCAACACGCGAGCGCATTTTGGCCGATCAAAACGACGACACGCCGGTCCCGCCTGCCTCGGACATTCGTCCGGTCTCCATCACCGACGAGATGAAAAGCTCCTATCTCGCTTATGCGATGAGCGTGATCGTGAGCCGCGCGCTGCCCGACGTCCGCGACGGCCTCAAGCCGGTGCATCGCCGCATCCTGCATTCGGCGCAGGAAAACAATTTTCTGCCGGACCGCCCCTATGTGAAATCGGCCCGCATCGTCGGCGAAGTGATGGGTAAATATCACCCGCATGGCGACCAGGCGATCTATGACGCGCTGGTCCGCATGGCCCAGCCTTTCTCGATGAGCCTCCCGCTGATCGACGGGCAGGGCAATTTCGGCTCCGTGGACGGCGACCGCGCGGCGGCCATGCGCTACACGGAATCGCGTCTGGCGCGGTCGGCTTTGGCGCTGATCGAGGACATCGATTCCGACACGGTCGATTTCCAGCCCAATTACGACGGCAAGGAGCGCGAACCGACCGTCCTGCCCGCGCGTTTCCCCAACCTGCTCGTCAATGGCGCCGGCGGCATCGCGGTCGGCATGGCGACCAATATTCCGCCGCATAATCTCGGCGAGGTCATCGACGCCTGCGTCGCCCTGATCGACAGGCCCGACATGACGCTGTCGGAAATCATGGAGATCGTGCCGGGACCGGATTTCCCCACCGGCGGCAGCATCATGGGCCGCGCGGGCATCCGCCAGGCTTACGAGACCAGCCGGGGGTCGATCCTCATTCGCGGCGTGGCGACCATCGAGACCTTGCGCAAGGACCGCGAGGCGATCGTCTTCACCGAAATTCCTTATCAGGTGAACAAGGCGACGCTGATCGAGAAGATCGCCGAACTGGTGCGAGACAAGCGCCTTGAGGGCATTTCCGACCTGCGCGACGAATCCGACCGCGAAGGCATGCGCATTGTCATTGAGATCAAGCGCGACGCCGTGGCGGATGTGGTCCTGAATCAGCTTTACCGCTTCACAGCGCTGCAAAGCTCCTTCGGCGCCAACATGATCGCGCTGAACGGCGGCCGCCCGGAAAGCCTGAACCTGATGGACTGCCTGAAGGCATTCGTCGATTTCCGCGAGGAAGTGGTCAGCCGGCGCACGAAGTTCCTGCTCAACAAGGCGCGCGACGGCGCCCATATCCAGGTCGGCCTGGCCATCGCGGTCGCCAATATCGACGAGGTGATCCGCCTCATCCGCACGTCGGCCGACGCGGCGGCTGCGCGCGAAGCCCTGATGGGTCGGGTCTGGCCGGCCTATGATATGGCGCCGCTCGTCGCGCTGATCGCCGACCCGCGCCATTCCATCGACGAGGACGGCAATTGCCGCCTTTCCGAGGCGCAGGCGCGCGCCATTCTCGATCTGCGCCTGCAACGCCTTACGGCGCTCGGCCGCGACGAAATCGCCGAAAACCTCAACAAGCTGGCGGTGGAGATCGCGGATTATCTTGAGATTTTGCGCTCGCGCGAAAGACTGTTCGGCATTGTGAAGGATGAAATGCTGGCTGTGAAAGCGGCTCACGCCGTGCCGCGCCGGACCCAGATCCTCGATGTCGACGGCGACATGCTGGATGAGGACCTCATCCAGCGCGAGGAGATGGTCGTGACCGTCTCGCACGCCGGCTATATCAAGCGCGTTCCGCTCTCGACCTATCGCGCGCAGCGGCGCGGCGGCAAAGGCCGCTCCGGCATGCAGACCCGCGAGGAGGATTTCGTCCAGCGCCTCTTCGTCGCCTCAACCCATGCGCCGGTGCTTTTCTTCTCGTCACTCGGACAGGTCTATAAGGAAAAGGTATGGCGTCTGCCGCTGGCGGCGCCGCAGGCGCGCGGCAAGGCTCTGGTCAACATGCTGCCGCTGGAGCAGGGCGAGCGGATCACCTCGATCATGGCCCTGCCAGAGGACGAAACGCTCTGGGAAGGCCTGGACGTGATGTTCTCGACCACGCGCGGCACGGTGCGGCGCAACAAGCTGTCGGACTTCACCCAGGTCAATCGCGCCGGCAAGATCGCCATGAAGCTCGATCCCGGCGAGGGCATCGTCGATGTCCAGATCTGCCAGGAGAGCCAGGACGTTCTTCTCACCACCGCCAAGGGGCAGTGCATCCGCTTCCCCGTCACGGATGTGCGCGTGTTCAAGGGCCGCGATTCCATGGGCGTGCGGGGCATCAACCTCGGCGAGGGCGATCAGGTCATCGCGCTGTCGATCCTGACCCACAGCGACGCCACTCCCGCCGAGCGTCTTGCTTTCCTGAAAATGCGCCGGGCGTCGGCGGATGAAGCCGTCGCGCCGGAGGTGGTCGAGGAGACCGAGGAGGGCGTCGAGGCTGCGGCGCAGCTCGATGCCGAAACCTATGCGCTTATGGAGCAGACCGAGCAGATCATCCTGACCATCTCGGTAAACGGATATGGCAAGCGCACGTCGTCCTTCGAATATCGGGTCACGGGCCGCGGCGGCAAAGGCATTGTCGCCATGGCTGTGAACGCCCGCAACGGCGATCTCGTCGCCTCCATGCCCGTCGAGACGAACGACCAGATCATGCTGGTCACCGACGGCGGCCAGCTCATTCGTTGCCCGGTCGCGGGGATTCGCGTGGTCGGGCGCGGCACCCAGGGCGTCATCGTGTTCAATACGGCGGAGAGCGAGAAGGTCGTCTCCGTCGAGCGGATTGGTGAAGACGAGAACGGCGACGGAGAGGCAGAGGGCGACGAAGCCGGTCCCGGCGAGGAATAGGAACGCGTCATGGCGGAGCAGCCGCAGGTTTTCGATCCGCTTGATCCGGAACAGGCAGCGAAGCGCGCGGCGGCGCGGCAGAGGCTCGACGCCATCGACCCAGCCAAGCAGCCGGGCGGGGCGCTGAAGGACCCGAAAAGGCGTGAATGGTTCGAAGCCGTTTACGCGCTTTCCGGCAACGATCCGGCTAATGTGCCCTGGGGCAACATGGTCGCTCATCCACTGCTGACGGATTGGCTGGCCAAAGGCCCGGATCTCCATGGGTTGACGGCGCTGGATGTCGGTTGCGGGTTGGGCGACAACGCCGCGGCCCTGGCGGAGGGCGGCGCGAAGGTCACGGCCTTTGACCTGGTGGCGCGCGCGGCGGAATGGGCGCAGGAACGCTTCCCCGACAGCAATATCGAATTCCGCGCGGCAGATCTGTTGGCGCCGCCGCCGGAATGGCGCGAGGCTTTCGATCTCGTCCACGAGACTTATACGTTGCAGGCGCTTCCGGCGGAGATTCTGCCTGTTGCGCGCCAGGCTCTGGCCAATCTGGTCAAGCCGGGCGGACGCCTGCTGGTGATCTGCCGCGCGCGCGACGAAGGGCAAGGGACCGAGGGACCGCCCTGGCCGCTCGCCCGCTCGGACATCGAGGCGTTTGCTACGTGCGGTCTTGTGCTGGAGAGTCTGGAAGACGTTCCGCCGGTGACGACGCCCAGCCGCCATTGGCGGGCTGTATTGCGCAAGCCTGCCTGAGAACGCGCGTCAGGATTGGGCTTCGAGCGAACGTTCGAGTCTCTTGGCCTCATCCCATAGCGCATCCATCTCGACAAGCGTGACTTCGCCGAGCTTCTTGCCGCGGCGTTCGAGTTCGCGCTCGATATGATGGAAGCGGCGTTCGAATTTCGCGTTGCAGCCGCGCAGGGCGCTTTCAGGGTCGGTTTTGACATGGCGCGCCAGATTGGCGACGGCGAATAAGACGTCGCCAATTTCGCTGGCGACATGGGCCTTGTCGCCCCGGTCCAGAGCCTCCTCGACTTCGTCGCATTCCTCACGGATTTTCGCCAGCACCAGTCGTGCGTCATTCCAGTCGAAGCCGACCTTCGAGGCCTTATCCTGCAATTTGATCGCCCGGGTCAGGGCGGGCAGGACGGCGGGCACATCCGCGAGATAGCCCTGTCGTGGTTGATCGGGCAGGCCGGCGGCGCGGCGCGCCGCCGCCTTTTCGGCTTTTTCCTGCGCCTTGATTTCCGCCCAGACGCCTTCAACCGCTTCCGGCGTGCGTTGCTCGGGCTCGCCGAAGACGTGTGGGTGACGTCGGATCAGTTTCTGTGTGATGGCCTCGACCACGCCGCCGAAATCGAACAGGTCGCGCTCCTGCGCCATGCGGGCCTGGAAAACAACCTGTAGCAGCAGGTCGCCCAATTCATCGCGCAGGTCGACAAAATCCTCGCGCTCAATCGCGTCGATGACTTCGCAGGCTTCTTCGACCGCATAGGGCGCGATGCTCTTGAAGTCCTGCGCCAGATCCCATGCGCAGCCTGTGTCCGGGGTGCGGAGGGCGGCCATGATTTCGAGCAGTCGGGAGATTTCGCGCGAAGGCTGCATCGGACATCCCAAATGAAAAGAGCAGGGCGCCCGGCGCCCTGCTCTGAATTATGTTCAATTCGCCAAAGCTCAAGCGAGCGAGATGGCGACCGCTTCGCGGCCCTTCTGCGTGTCGACGACCTTCATGGTCACCGGCTGGCCTTCAGGCAGCTGCGAAATTCCGGCCTGGCCGAGGATGGAGATATGGACGAAAACGTCCTTGCCGCCATCATTCGCCTGAACGAAACCGAAGCCCTTGGCGCCGTCGAACCATTTCACCGCGCCCTGGATTTCCACGGCGTTGGAAAGGTCGGGCGCACGACGCGCCGCCGGCGGACGGGCCGGATCGAAGGTGCGCTGCGGCGCGCGTTCCGCGGCGCCGGCCGTATCGACTTCGAGAACGCGGGTGACCTGCTGGCCCTTGACGCCATTGGCGACAACGACTTTGAGCTTGGCGCCGGGCGGAACGGTCTCATAGCCGGCCGACTGCAGGGCGCCGATGTGCAGGAAGGCGTCGCCGCTGCCATTGGACAGTTCGACGAAGCCGAAGCCCTTGTCGCCCTTGAACCATTTCACAACGGCGTCGATCGCATTGGCGGCGCCGAAGCTGGCCTGGGGCGCTGCGCCGAAATCGCCAAAGCCGCCGCCCATAGGCGGACGGTCGAATGCGGGGCGAGTGGGGCGAACCTGGCGCGGATTGTCATAAGGCGAGGGCCCATCATCATCAAAACCGCGCTTCCTGGGTCCCCGAAAATCTTTACCTTTGCTCATGACCGCCTTTAGATCTCCGCCTCATTTCAATCGTGACGTGCGGCTCAGAGTTACGCCGTACGCCACCTTGCTCCCGCAACGGCCGTAATTGACCGCCCGGAAACGCCAGCCGATGGTGTGTGGTTATTTTCGCCCAAAGCCCGCGCAATAACCTTTTAGCAGCAAACCCCCCGGGCTGGCTAGATTTAATCGGCCGCAAATCGCGCCAGGAATGACCAAAAAGCTGGCGTTTTTGCGCCTTCGTCCGATTGGACAGGCTGTTCTGCGCCAATCACTCCGCCGCATCACATTTTCGTGAATGGAAAGCGGCGCCGCCAGGACCGTCTGCGGAGCAAAGACCGCCGGGTTCAAAGAGGCCAGCGAACTCCGCCTGTGCAATTGACCTTATCCATCTGGGAACCTTTTCGGGCGCGCTTGAAATGCATGGTCTGGGGCGCTGGCTTATGCGGAACGCCTTCGGCGAGCGTCCAGGCGTTCCAATGCCAGTCCTCGTGGCCGAATCCCAGCACCAGATCGTTGCGACGAAAGGGAAAGCGTCGATAGAGTTCCGTGCGGGCGAAACTCATCGCATCCCAATAATTCAGCCAGTCCAGATAGTTGGGGTCGCATAGCCCGCTCTCGGAATCGACATGCCACCATAAATTGCGACGCACGCCAAAGACGAGATTGCAGGCGGAATGAGCCACGGCGTCGGGGCGCCGTTCGATGAGCCTCCAGGCCTCGACCAGCCAGTTGTCCGACCATAAATCGTCGCCGTCGAGAAACGCCGAACAGAGGCCCTCCGCGATCTCGACGCCGCGATTGCGGGCGGCGCCTGGATCGCCTTCGGTGGTCGCCAGAAACCTGGCGTTCGCGCCAAAGGCGGATCGAAGCGTCGCCTCGGTCACGGAATCGGCGCGGTCCAGCACCACGATCACCTCATGCCTTAGTCCTGCTTCGGCGCTTCTTTTGAGCGCCGCCATCGCGCTATTTGCGGTCACGCCTGCGATCACCCCTTCGCGATGGGCCGTGAGGATGACGGAAAGGTCCAGTTTGGCGGCCAAGGCGCGCTCCCATTTGTTCCAAGATCCGGGTGCAGGCTTTCAGGTTTCACTGATTTTCTGCGCATAGGCGGCGAAAACATGGCGCTCGCGGACCCGCGCCCGTAACGCCTCGACCTTGCGGACGCGATGGTCGGAATCGCCAAGCATTTTCCGCAACGCCGCGACATAGGCCATCGGGTCTCCGGCCGCACGCACCGGCCATCCGGTCTCTTCATCGATCAATTCGGGAACGCCGCCGACGGCGCTCGCGACGATCGGCAAGCCCAGGGCTGCGCATTCGATCAGGATCGTCGGCAGGCCGTCCCATTCGGCGGTATAGATCCACCCATCGGAATCGGCCAATGGCAAATCGTCATATGACGAGAAAGGCGGGTGGAGGCGAATGTTTTTCGGCAAACGGGAGAAATTCGGCGGCGCGTCGAGCACCGCCTTTCCCCAGCAGTCAAAATCAACTTCCGGCATTTCTTCGGCGATCTTGAGCAAGAGATCGAAGCGCTTTTGACGATCGAAACGTCCTGCCCAGATCAGCCGGGGCCTCTGACGCTTCGCGCGCGAACTCGCCTGCAACTCCACCATCGGTTGCGCGGGCAGGGGGGTGATTGCCGGCGTATAGATTGGACAGAGCTTTGCTTTCAACTCAGGCGGCAGATTGTAGCGTGCGGCCAGAGTTCCAGCCAAACTCTGCGTATCGAGCAGAGCCGCGTGAAGGTGCGGGATCAGATCGGCGAAATACCAGACCGGATAGCCGGCTTCGATGCCTTCGGGCGACCGGTCAGCGCAGAAATAATAGGCGTAAAGACGACATTGCGTCGCGAGTCTTGCGCCATATTCGGCGAGCATCTCGAAGCAAAGCCGACTGTTTACATTGTAGAGCCGTTTTGGAGAAAGTTCCTGCAGCAATGTATAGAGCACGCGGGTCTTTTCGGGGACATTCGCGAGCGCTTGCGACAGGTCGACGCTGACCACCGTTCCCGGATACCAGTCCGGACGCTCCCAATCCGGGCCATCGGTCCGGAGAATCAGGGTCCGCCCCAGTTGGGAAACCGCCCTGGCCAACACGCCGGCGACAAAATCGGCCCCGCCCAGCTTGCCGAACGGCATCACGATGATCGATTCATAGGGGCCCGGCGGCAAGATTTTGCGCGCCTCAAGAATCTCGGCATATTGTCGATCGAACCAGGGCGCGCAATATTTTATCTCATATCCGGTCAGCGCGCCGACATTTGGATCCAGGGCGACAGCGGCGGCTAATTGGCTTCGCATCAAATCCGAGCCGAAATAGGCGGTCATTTCCGCGATGGAGGCCCCTGCGTCCGAGCGGCTTTTGCGAAGGTCTTCGAAATCCATTTGGCGGCTTGGCGCGACCTCGAAAGGCGGCGCATGGTTTTCGGCGACGAGCCGCGGCGCAATGGCTTGAAACATGACCGCCGGCATGGCCTTCGCGCATTCGGTCCCCGGGGAGAGCCGCTTCTTGATCGAACGACGGATACGGCGCGACAGATCACGCGGGAAATGCCGGAGCTTCGCGCCAAGTTGCCGTAGCAGCCAGCGCGAACTGTCGCGGCTGCGTTCGTGCTGTCGCACGAGATCAAGCAATCTTTGCAATTCGCTCTGCTCGTCCATCATCATACTTTCCGTATCGTTCTATTATTCCGACGAAAACAGTCGTTTCTTTTCTTGGGAAACTCGATGACGCTTAAATGGTCCGCGAGACGGACCGGGCTTCGAAAATGCCCGATTATTTTGAAGAATATAGAAACCTTCCGAACAATTCCCTCATTGGGCAATTGATCGCGGGCGGTCGTTCTGCAGCCATTTCCAGCTTCGTTCAACACCATCCGCGAGCGAGATTTTCGGCCTCCATCCGAAAGCCGCCCGCGCCCTGGAAATATCCAGAATTGAACGCGGCACATCGACGGGGCGCGCTGGCTTGTAGCGCGGAGAAATGGCGAACCCTGTCACCTTGCGTATGACATCGAGGATCTCGTTGAGAGAGTGGCCTTCGCCGCTCCCGACATTGAATGGCCCGACGTGTTCGCTGGCGGCGGCCATGACGCAAAAGTCAGCGAGATCGGCGACATAGAGGTAATCGCGCACGACGCTGCCGTCGCCCCAGATCTCGATTTCCTCTTCATCATGCGCGCGCTGCAGGAAAGTCGAAATGACGCCTTGAACTCCCGAATGGGCCTGACGTGGCCCGTAGGGATTTGACGCGCGCACGACAAGAGAGGAAATGCCATGCAGGCCGCGGTACATGGCGAGATATTGTTCGATCGCCACCTTGACGATGCCATAGGAATTGATGGGCCGTAAAGGGTGATCCTCCCGCACGGGGATTTGATCCGGCGCGCCATAGACCGTGCCGCCCGAGGACATGAAGACGATTCTCTTGACGCCGGCGGCGGCCATCAGATCGAGCAGGTTGATGGTGTTGATCAGGTTGTCGCGAACATCGCCCTTCGGGTCCAGGTTCGCGGTGCCGGGAAAAGTCGTGCTGACGAGATGAAAGACCGTATCGGCGCCGTCCAGCGCCGAAGCCAGCGCGACGGAATCGGCGAAATCGCCGACGCGATAGTCGACATCGGCCAGCGGTTGCCGAAAAATTTCGGGATGGCGACTGAATACGCGAACTGAATGATGGCGCGCGAGGAGCGAGTCCACGACATGCGATCCGATGAAGCCGCACCCGCCGATGACCAGGGATTTCATTGGGCCGCCCATTCGAAACGCCGAGTCGGCAGAGTGTTTTGACGGTCAAGCTTCAGAAAAGAGAACACGATTTCGGTCCCGGTTTTCGATCAAAGGCGGTGCGAGGGCAGGGCGGTCCCGCGGGCCTTTTGCGCGGGCGACGTGAAATTTAAACGGCCGTCTCCTCGATCAACGCGCGAATTTCCATTTCGCGCGACAGATCGGCAAAAAGGCGCCGCCAACCCTCCAGATCGATATTGTTCGCGGCATGGTAGGGAGCGAGCCATCCTATCGCGCCTTCAAAGACCCCATCGCCCTTTCGGACAAGGGCGAATTCGGAGGACGCCGTCACATGAAGCAGCTGATGGCTTGAATTATACCTTCTGAGCTCCCGAGCAAGGGCAAACAGGTCTTCATCTTGAATCCCGGCATTGGCCTTGATGACATACAAGCGAGGCGGCCCGGCCAGATGCAGGAGAAATTTGGATCTCAGATGGTCTATCTTCTGCTTCTCGCGTGGATAAATCGTCGAAAACTCGATTGGATCCGAAACCAGTTCGCGTCCGCTCCCATGTTTTTTGATGAGATCCGAATGAAAATAAAATCCTGAGCCTTTGTCAAAGACGAGATCGGATTCAACGCATTGCAGATCAGCGTCAAGGAATATTTCGGCAGGCGCCTGGAGAAATTGAATGAGCCTGTCGATCGGGGTCACGGCCCAACGAAACAAGCTTGATGGCTCGCAGTTTTCAAATCGTTGAAAGAAGCCGAACTCGCAATTGTCGCCCAGGCTTTCGGAATTCCGCAGCAAGCGGACATATATCGGAACCGGAGGCTGGGCGCCTCGCGCCTCGCGATTGCCATCCTCTGCAGGCGAGGAAGGAGCCGAACGCGCCGCCAGCCTTCCGAACTGCCTGTTCAAAGCCCTTTGCAACCTGCCGAACATGTTCAGAATCCAATCGGGCGCGGCGACGCCGCTTGATTCTTGCAGGAACATCCAACGCCGTCAGAATGCGCCTTCAAAGATATTTGGCCAGATGCGGCGCATAGATATGCGGCACGTTTGGATCTTTCACGTGATCCGGCACACGCACATTGCCGCGCCAGGCCACGCCGAGAATCTGCATGGTGTTGAACAGGCGGACGGAAAATCCGGCGTCGCGGAACACAGCGAGCCCGCGCTCCACGAAGGGGGAGGTGAGATCATGAAATACGACCAGCGCGTCTTGCGCCAGGCAGTTCAGAACCGCCCTCGCATCGTCTCGGGGACCGTCGCCGTCGTGATTGCCGTCGATGAAGGCGAAGGACCAGGGCTCCGGCGCGGAGGCGCGAGCCTCCGGCACGATCGCTGGCGAAAACCCGGCCCATAGCCGATAGGGCAGGTGGCCGGGAACTGCGTCGAACGCTTCTCTTATGGCCGCCTCGCGCTTCGGATTGGCGAATTCGGGGTCAATGCAATCGAGGCGCAAGCCCGCGGCCAGCAAATGCGCTCCCGTCCAGCCAAAATGGGTGCCGATTTCAAGGCCCCTCTTGCCGCGAAAAAGCGACGCCAGGTTGTAGAGGCATGCCGCCTCCTCGCTCGAAGCGTTTCCGGTGACATAAGGCGTATCGTTGCGGGAATCCGAGCGCCAGATGTGGGGAACTTCCTTGCGCAAATAAGGCCATTCAACCGCCCAGGGATTCTCGGCCAGCGCATGGGGAAACAGGGGCGACAGATCCGGCGCGGCCATCCCCGGCGGCATATAATCGTAACGGGGGATTTCGACTTCGCCGCGGGTTTCAACCTTCACGCCGCAGACGCCGGTGTAATCGACGGCCCACAGGATCGGCCGCGAAAAGCCGTGCTCCGGCGCCGCGAAATAATCGTCCACCGCTTGTCGCGCGCCGCGCCAGTGGCCGTAGTCGTCGACAATGAGCGCGCCGCCTGTCGCCAGACGGGGATAGAGATGGCGCAACTCCGCAAACGTGCTGTCGTAAAAATCGGTATCCAGCCGCAGCAGGCAAATCCGCAATGTTTGCGTTTCGGGCAGGGTCTTCTTCACGTCGCCCTTGATGAAATGCACCAGCCGCATGTCATAGCCTGTGCTGGCGATGGCCGCGCGTACATCGTCGAGGCCAGCGGCGGCCTTTACCAGTTCGGCCAATGCGGCCCCCGAGGCCCCTGTCATGAGGTCGGAGGCGTGATTGCCGTGGATGTCCAGATCTTGCGGGCCCGGCTCGGTCATGCCCTCAAACGTGTCGAACAGAAATATTTCCCGATTCCTGACGTCGCGCTGGAGAAGAGTCAGCGCGATCAGCATGGATGATCCGCCTTTCCACACGCCGCATTCGACAAATGCACCGGGAATGCCTGAGTCGATCACATGATTGACAGCCGTCCAGAGGGCAAAGCCGCGCTCGGGCGACGTCATCGTGAAAGGAGCTACCTTTTCCCACAGTTGGGCGAACTCGGGGTTCTTTTGCAGATCGATCCATCCCTCCGACACAATAAAATTCCTCCGAAAGCAGCCAGATCGTTTTTAGGCCTTAATTTTTGTCTGGACCAGCGTCCCCGCAGGGCGTCCCCAGGACAGTTTTCACGCTTATTGAAGCGGGTCCCGAGCCATTCATACGGTCGGCGTCGACTTTTCCGAACCATCCAGCCTGCGCCTCGAACATTGCGGCGGAGGGCGGAGGCGGGGGGAAGCTTGCAAATGACTCGTGGAGGGCGTCAAAATCTCCCGATGCATGATCGATACAGCATTAAGGACAGCCGACAAGTTTGCGCTACAATACGCGCCAAGGCCTGCGCTCTCCGCGGTTTCCCACCTGATTTCGGCGCCCGAATAAGCGCAATCCGAGACATTTTTATGGCTTTTGCCAGTCGCGGCTTTTTGTCTTCGGCCTTCGGCGGGCCCACGGAAAGCAGCGAGAAACTCCGCAATGTCAGATATCGCAATTTCGATTATTTGCGGTTGTTCCTCTCACTGGAAGTCGTCGCTGGGCACCTCCATGCCGGTTTGCTGGCGCCGGGCGGGTTCTGGACCCCGATTCCGCCGGTCGCCGCATTCATCGCATTGAGCGGCTTCCTGATTCCGCAGGCGCTCGATCGCTCCGGAAACATCCGGCTTTTCGCGCGAAACAGGGCGTTGAGAACCTTGCCGGCGCTGGCGCCGCTTATGATCGCAATCACGCTGGTCTTTGGCCTTTCGGCGGCCGGCGGAGCGATGCTCCAATATTTGTCCGCCGGATATATGGGTCAGTTCCGGGGCGTCACGCTTCCGCTATGGTCGCTGATCGTCGAAGACGGGCTCTATGCCTTTACAGCCTTGCTTTTCGTGTTCTCGCTACACAAATCGCCATTGCTCACAGCCTCGATCATCGTGATCCTGCTGATCGGAGAGAGCTATGTCGAAGACCCTTCGACCAAATACCGGATCTTCCATACCTCCATTTCTTTTTTCGCGGGAAATCTGGTCAATATCTATCATGACCGGCTTCGCAAGCTGTCGTGGGTCTGGCCTGCAATCGTCGTCGTCGTCTGCCGGGCTGGCTGGGCCGACGGACTCGGTCTGGCGAGCCTGCCACTTCTGATGGCGGGGACCATCGTGCTCGCCATATGCTTGCCGCAGGGGACGCTTCGGCTGCCGGACCTATCCTATGGAATTTATATCTGGCACGGCCCGATCATGATCGCCTTGCTCGATCCGGTCGGCATGGGTCGCAACGCGCAATGGGTCGTTGCGACTGTGCTGGCGTCAATAATGTTCGCAACGCTGTCCTGGCGTCTCGTCGAAAGGCCGGCTTTGCGCCTCAAGAGCCGATGAAGCGGGAACGCCTGTCAAATCTGGCGGGCTGTTACCGCCGATATCAAATTCGCATAATCAATATTATGGAACTAACAATCCGCCCTTTGTTGCAGTCCCCGCACCCTATCGGACCTCATTCCGGCGACCGGATGTTCGTCCCGTTTGAGATCACGAGTTCGCCGAATTTGAGCATGGCGATGCGGACTTCGCGCAGGAGGCACACGAAGGCGTGCGAGAACAGGCCGAAGGCCAGCAGGAACAACAGGGCCGATCCCCACTCGTGCGTCATGCCGAACAATGTGTCGAGAAAGACGACCAGGACCACGGCGGCGATGGCCAGCGCCGATCCAATGGTCGAGCGGATGGCTTGATAGATCAGTCGCGCCCGGGCCAGAAGCCGCTCCGCGTCCTGCCGGGTTTCGGGCGTCGAGCGGTCGCTGTCCAACGCGCGGAACTGGTCGAGAATCCGCCACAACCGGTTCATCAGGACGGAAAGCACCGCCGCGCAGGCGGACAGGAGGAAGGCCGGCGCGAGCGCCTGCGCCGCGATGGGCGCGAAGCGCATGCGCTCGAAACTTTGGAAGGTATCTACCAATCGTTCCGTGATCGCCGGATCCATCGCATCACTCGGCCCTGCCCGCGCGCGTCGCGCGGCAGCCTTCCCGTTACTGCGCCTGCCGCGCGATGATGACGATCGGCGCCGCGACGACGGCGAAGGGCAACGAAATCACGGTCTTGACGACATCTGGGGCGCCATTCACCGGATTGACCTCGTCAATCGTTTCCTTCTTGCCGACGCCTGCCGCCAGCACTTCCTTGAGTTGCGGCGCCATTTGGGCGAGTTCGGCGAATTTGTCGTGGTTGAACGAATCCTGGCCCTTCAGATCGCTCAGATCGACGACGACCGCTCCATATTTCGTCAAGTCGGCGGCGTTCTTGTAGTCGCCGAGGCGCTGTTCATTGCCGGCGATCAGACGCGACGCCGCCAAGGCGCGATCGTCGCGCGAAAGGACGACAAGGAACGGCTTTTTCGGCACGCCGATCCGCTGCATCTGGGAACGGAACACATCGATGTCGATATCGGGAGACGCCAGCACGATCGTGCCGATTTTCGATGCGAAGCCCGCGCCGTTTCCGGAGATTCGGATGCCGCGGAAAGCTTCGACCGTCACCCAATTTCCCATCGAATGCGCGATGATGTTGATATGTTCGGCGTTGCTCCGGGCGAGCAGCCCCAACAGATGCTCAAGTCCGTCGCGCGCGGCCGTCGCGCTGTTCTGGTCATATACATAGCCGAGCAATTCGCCGCGCGACGCCCAGCTGAAATAGACCGGCACGCCATTGGCGTTGGCGTCGTGCGCCACCTGGGCCAGCCTGTAAAGACCTTCAGGAAACAGGGTGTTATAGCCATGAACAAACAGCACCACCGTGCGTTGGCCGGGCGGACGCTGCGCGAGTTGCTGGTTCAGCGAAGTGACGAATTGCTTCTCGCTGTCGACGTAGAAGGATTCGCGGGTCACGAAATCGGTCTGCGGATTTCCGGGCGGCTGGGACGGCCATTCGATCCGGCTCGGGACATGAGTCGGCGGAACGCTGACGACCGCCTGGGCGAAATCGAGTTCACGGGCGCGTTCGCCGCTGAACATGGCGCCGGGGACCGCAGAGCGCGTACGGGTGGTGGCGATCAGAATCGTGTGTTCGGTGGCGCCGGGCGCCGACCCTGAAACGGGAACCATCGCGTTGACGCCGGGGCGCGAACAGGCCGAGAGCATCGCCGGCAGCAGCATGATCAGGAAGAGGGCGCGGACCCGGCTCCATGCGCCCGGAACGGGAGTGCGATCAGGGCGAGAAGCGATGGGCGGTCGACGCAAAACCTGTTCCTTCCGATGGCGAAATTCGAGCGGGCGCCCTGCCCTCGCGGCAACTGCGCCGCAACGGTCGAGACGCCGACGGTACACGAAAATGTGATCGGAGGCCAAGAAGCCGCCAGTGGCGTCGAAGGACGAGGCTTGTCCCTGCCCCGCGCGGCCCTGAGGCGGCGCAAACTTCTGATATGAGAACGGAATATCCTCGTAAATATTTGAGTAAAAAGGAAATTGAAGAAAACATCGATCCGGCGTCGCCCGGTAGCGGTCAGTCCGAATCTGCGCGGACGCGTGCGCCGGCGGTGTTGCGCCGGCGCCGCAACCCTCCGCTATTTTTTAAACTTGCGCGTGAACATGTCGATCGCCGTGACGGCTTCCGACGTGTCGGACCACATCTCGGCTTTATCTTCCGTCTTGAATTCCTTGCCTAGATCGACCGGCGCCTCGGCTTCTGGCAAGTGCAGGAAGCACGCCCATTTGCCATTGTCCTTTTGCTCGATCGTCACCTTGCTTTCGGCCATCATGCCCTCCGACTTTGACGTGTTCGCTACGCGGTTTGTCCGCTTCCCATCTCGCGGACTCCCGCATCGCGCGGAGAGCAATCCCCGCGCCAGCAGTCGATCTGAAAACATGTCGCGTGATCATGTGGGGGGGGGCAGGCGGGATGGAAGCCTAAGTCTCCATCGGATAGCCGGCGTCGCGCCAGGCCTTGACGCCGCCGTCGAGGGCGCCGACCCGGCCATAGCCTAGCTCGCGCAAGGTGGCGGCGGCCAGGGTCGAGATCTTGCCGAATTCGCAGGAGGTCACCACCCGCACGGTGGGGTCGGGCAACTCGACATTGACCCGCAACTCCAGTTGGCCCCGCGGCAAATGCCTGGCGCCCGGGATGTGGCCTGTCTGGAACGCGTCGCGCTCGCGCAGGTCGAGCACGACCAGATCGCAGCTATTGCCGCCGATCCGCGCGCTGAGTTCGGCCAGCGAAATGAACGGCACCTTCGCGCCAGCTTCCGCCAGCAATTGCGCGACGGATTTGCCGCCGCTCATATTGGTGCGCAGCGCCTCCGTGAGATGCGTTGGCGCCGCGAGGTCGAGCTTCTCCATCATCTCGACGAAAGCCGCGCGCTCCTTCTTCTGCAATCGCGGATTTTCGGCGATTTCGGCGCCGATGGTCGAATGGCCGAGGTCCTTGTAGTCATGGGCGGGATAGACCAGGAATTCGGGGGGCAGTTTGAGCAGTTTTTCGAACAGGCTTTCGTAAAGCGCGCGCGGATCGCCGGTCGGCAGATCGGTCCGGCCTGTGCCGCCGATCAGCAGCGTGTCGCCGGTGAAGACGCGGTCGGTCATGACGAGGCACATGGAATCCCGCGTATGTCCCGGCGTGTGAAGGGCCTTCAGCCGCAGCTCTCCCACGAGCAGCATGTCGCCGTCGTCGAGCCGCAAGTCGGCGTAGGGCGCCGGGCTGAGTCGATTCATGACGACAGGTGCCGACAGCGCCTTGCGAAGTTCGCGGCTGGCCGAAAAATGGTCTGCATGCGTATGGGTGTCGACGATATAGCGGACATGGAGGCCGTGCTGGGCGGCGTAGCCGATATAGCAGTCGATCCGCGAGATTTCGGGGTCGATCAGCGCCGCAGCGCGGCTCGTCTCGCAACCCACGACATAGGATTTGCAACCGCCGGCCGCGAACGTTTCGAAAATCATCCGCCCCTCAATTCTTCGGCTGTGCGACCACGCGCAGATAGGGCTTCATGGTCTTCCAGCCGCCGGGATATTTGGCCCTGGCCTGTTCGTCGGACACCGAGGTCGGGATGATGACGTCCTGCCCGGGTTTCCAGTTCACCGGGGTCGCTACCGTGTGCTTCGCCGTCAGCTGGCAGGAGTCCAGCAGCCGAAGCACTTCGTCGAAATTGCGGCCGGTGCTCATCGGATAGGTCAGCATCGCCTTGATCTTCTTGTCGGGACCGATGACGAAGACCGAGCGGACGGTGGCGTTGTCGGCGGCGGTGCGCCCTTCCGATGTCACGCCCGCATCTTCGGGAAGCATGTCATAGGCCGTGGCGACCTTGAGTTGGGGATCGCCGATCATCGGATAGGTGACCGTGTGTCCCTGGGTCTCCTCGATGTCCTTCGCCCATCGGGCGTGGTTGTCGACCGGATCGACGCTAAGGCCGATGATCTTGGTGTTGCGCTTGTCGAATTCCGGCTTCAGCCCGGCCATATAGCCGAGCTCGGTGGTGCAGACCGGGGTGAAATCCTTCGGGTGGGAAAAGAGGATGACCCAGCCGTCGCCGATCCATTCGTGAAAATTGATCGTCCCCTGCGTGGTCTCGGCGGTGAAGTTCGGAGCTTCGGAATTGATTCTCAAGGACATCGGCTTGCCTCCGCCTCTCACCCTTTGCGCTGCGATCCGCCAATGGTAAACGCCAGGGAGCGAAAGCCTAACCGACGTTCGCTCAAAATGGTTCCCGGCGGAAGCCCGATATTTTGGCCGCCGCGCCGCGCTCAGGCCTATTTGGCGAAACGGTGATCAAAACGAGCCCTGCTTAAGCCGTCCCGGCGTCAATTGCATCGCGGAAGGCGATCGCCTCCTGCTCTACGCGCACGGCATCCATCACCGGCACCACCGGGCGTGCTTCAAACACGAAGGACGGCAGCATGGAGCAGATTTTATGCACGGTCAGCGGATCGTCGCAGTCCACCAGCATATAGCCGCCCCAGTCGCCGACGCGGACGACGAACACCTCGATCTTGAAATTGGCGGGCGCTTGCCATTGCAGGAAAACCTCCAGGATGCGCTTCTGGGCATTTTCATAATCCGCCGGCGATCCCTGCGGGCGCTCATTCCACGTGATCATATATTTCATCGTCCTCACCTCCCCTTTGCCAGGCATTGCGCCCGGGCGGCCGCCAGCACGGCGTAATCGCCGGCCGGGCCGACGTTGAGGTCGGTGTTTTTTCGCGGCGTCACAGCGATCGAACCTCTAACCGAGCAGGGCCGGCGATAGTTCCTCGCGTTTGAGAACAGGCGCCGGACGCTGGGCCATGTTTAGGCAGCCCCCAGCTTGGAAGGGCCAGTCGGCGGCGAGAAATTGGTAAGGTTAATTCCGCGATTACGGAAGTGGCTGCGAATCTAAACGGCCTTCCTGCGCAATGGCTTCAACGTTTAACGCCGAAATTTACGTTTCGTAATGGGGTTACGTTCGTAATTGGCGACGAAAATCTATTGGTAGGTTGCTTCAGATTTATAGGGTCGGAGCCATGCAGGTGCACATAGTCAACAAGCTTGTCCTCGCGGCCCGCCGCCTTCCGAAAGAAAAGCGCGGCAGCGTGGCGATATATTTCTCCCTCTCGCTGTTCCCGATCCTCATGATGACGGGGGCCGCCATCGATTACGGCCGGGCGTTGTCCGCGAAAACGCATCTGCAAAGCGCAGTGGACGCGGCAACTGTCGCCGTCGTGCAGGCCTCGCAATCCTCCAGCTCAACTCAATCCCAGCGGCTGGCGCTGGCGCAAACGACATTCAACGCCGCTCTGGGCCCTTTGGCGAACACCCTCAATGTGACAGTCAGAGAATCGGATCCCACCAGCGCAAAAGCCTATTACGAAGTCACGGCGAGCACTTCCCTGCCCACGGCGATCATGAATATCGCCAAGATCAATTCGATGCCGATCACTGTGAGATCCGGCGGAAAAATCAAGAACCTCCCCAGCGGTCCGGGCAGCGGTTGCGTGCTGTCGCTCGACAATTCCGCCGTTGACGCCCTTTGGGACAATGGCAACGCGACCGTCAGCCTCGCCAACTGCGATATTTATGACAATTCCTCCAATGGCGCCGCCCTCGCCGTCGGCGGCAGCGCCACGCTTAAAGCCAGAACTGTCAACGTGACCGGGGGCGTATCCGGAGCGTCACAAATCACCACGACGTCTTTGAAACCGGACGGGACCAAGGCAATCTACACGGGCGCCGCGCGAACTCACGACCCCTATGCAAATGTTGTAATTCCCGCCTATCTCGGCTGCGATCATACGGGTTATTCGACGAACAAGAATGACGCGCTGACCCCCGGCGTGTTTTGCGGTGGAATTCAGATCAATTCCAGCGCCGTGGTCACGATGGCCCCCGGTCTGTACATAATCAACGGCGGCTCCTTCACGGTCAACGGGCAGGCCAGCCTGTCCAGCATTACCGTTGGCGGGGTGAGCGGCGTGACCATTGTGTTCACTTCCAGCACAAATTCGAATTGGCCGACAGTCACATTCAATGGCGGCGCGACCATCAATCTGATCGCGCCGACGGCGGCCGATATCGCCAAGGGCAATAAAGGGCTGAACGGCATCCTCTTTTATGGCGACCGTAACATGCCCGTCGGGCTCAACTATAAGCTCAACGGAGGTTCGACGCAGACCTTAACCGGGGCGATTTATCTTCCGGAGGCCGCCGTGTTCTATGCGGGCAATACCAGCGCGGCAAACTGTCTGCAGCTGATTGGCGATACGGTCACGTTCACCGGCAACAGCAATATCGCCATATCGGGTTGTGGCATTTACAACCTTGCCAATTTTGGCGTGTCCCCCAACACAACCCAATATGTGTCGTTGTACGAATGAGGTCGTCCGGCGCGCCAGTATTCGAAGGAGGATCACCGACCGATGTCGACGGCGCCGATAAATCCAGCCTGCGACTATGGCGAATTGAGGGGTCTCTGGCCCCTCATTCCCACTCGATCGTGCCGGGCGGCTTCGAGGTCACGTCATAGACGACGCGGTTGACGCCCTTGACCTCGTTGATGATGCGGGTCGCGGCGCGGCCGAGGAAATTCATGTCATAGGGGAAGAAGTCCGCCGTCATGCCGTCGACGGAGGTCACGGCCCGCAGCGCGCAGACATGGTCATAGGTGCGGCCGTCGCCCATCACGCCGACGGTGCGCACCGGCAACAGGACCGCGAAGGCCTGCCAGATCTTGTCGTAAAGCCCGGCCTTGCGGATTTCGTCGAGATAGACCGCGTCGGCCTTGCGGAGAATATCGAGCTTTTCACGCGTCACGCCGCCGGGGCAGCGGATGGCGAGGCCCGGGCCGGGGAAAGGATGGCGGCCGACAAAGGCTTCCGGCAGGCCCAGTTCGCGCCCGAGGATGCGCACCTCGTCCTTGAACAATTCGCGCAGAGGCTCCACGAGTTTCATGTTCATGCGCGCGGGCAGACCGCCGACATTATGATGGCTCTTGATCGTGACCGAGGGGCCGCCGGTGAAGGAGACGCTCTCGATCACGTCGGGATAGAGCGTGCCCTGCGCCAAAAATTCCGGCGCGCCCCGCCCGTCCTCGGCGATCTTCTTCGCCTCGGCTTCAAAGGTCTCGATGAACAGCCGGCCTATGGTCTTGCGCTTGGTTTCCGGATCGGCTTCGCCTTCCAGCGCGCCAATGAACAGGTCCTGCGCCTGAACATGCACCAGCGGGATGTTGTAATGGTCGCGGAACAGGGTCACGACCTCTTCCGCCTCGCCCATGCGCAGCAGGCCGTGATCGACGAAGACGCAGGTGAGCCGGTCGCCGATCGCCTCATGGATCAGCACGGCCGCCACGGCGGAATCGACGCCGCCAGAGAGGCCGCACAGAACCCTGCCCTGCCCCACCTGGTCGCGGATCGCCTTGACCGCCTCGCCGCGAAAGGCCGCCATGGTCCAGTCGGATTTCAGGCCCGCGACCTTGTGAACGAAATTGGCGAGCAGCTTCGCGCCATCCGGCGTATGCACGACTTCGGGATGGAACTGGGTGGTGAAAATCTTGCGCTTTTCGTCCGAGGCGACGGCGAAAGGCGCGTTCTCGCTCAGCGCCTTGACGGTAAAGCCTTCCGGCAGGCTGGTCACGCGGTCGCCGTGGCTCATCCAGACCTGATAGGAGCCGCCAATTTCCCAGACGCCGTCAAACAGCGCGCTCGGCTCGACGATCTCGACATTGGCGCGGCCGAATTCAGCGGGATGACCGCCTTCAACCGCGCCGCCGAGTTGGGCAGCGATGGTCTGCTGGCCATAGCAGATGGCGAGAATGGGCAGGCCGGAATCGAAAATCTTTTGCGGCGCGCGGGGCGAGCCGGCCTCGGTGACCGAGGCTGGGCCGCCGGAAAGGATCACGGCTTTCGGCTGGATGGCGTCGAAAACCCTCTCCGCCGACTGGAACGGCGCGATCTCGCAATAGACGCCCGCCTCGCGCACGCGGCGCGCGATGAGCTGGGTTACCTGCGAGCCGAAATCGACAATGAGAACCTTGTCGTGATGCTGGCGGATTTCGTCGTGCAGAAGTGTCATGAAATGGGTCCCGTCGAGAGGTTCCGATTAAGCCAAGCGTGGCGACGAAGCAAGGCGCGGCTTTTCGCGGTGGGAACGAAGGAATGGCGCCTTGCGCGGGCGCCTTGGAATAATTTTTGTCTTTCGGCTTGATCGACGCCAATTTTTTGAAAAATTGGGCGCTTCTCCTGATGACAAGGCCAAAAGCTTGGACTAACGTGGCCACGCACTCCAAAGGAGGCCAGGGCCGAAAACGGCCCATGCATGCTGTCCAAGTCGTGGGAGGACGTTTCGCATCGGACGGTGCGCCATAAGGCGCTGGGGAGATGAGCTGAACAGCTTTTTCGATGCGGGACAGGACAAGTGAGGCGGAGCGGAAAGACTCGATAGTCTTTCCGCTCATTCTTTTTCAGAGCCTTGATTTGATCTTTCAGGCCGGCGCGTCAGGCTCGCCGCCGCGCTCCCAATCGGCCTTCACCTGAAGCCGATAATCGGCGAAGCGCCCCTCGGCGATTGCCGCGCGTGCGCCCGCCATCAGCTCCTGATAATAGGCCAGATTGACCCAGGTCAGCAGCATCATGCCCAGAATCTCCTGGCAGCGCACGAGGTGATGCAGATAGGCGCGGGAATAGTCGCGCGCCGCCGGGCAGGAGGAATGCGGGTCCAGCGGGCGCGGGTCATCGGCGTGCCGGGCGTTGCGCAGATTGATCTTGCCCCAGCGGGTATAAGCCAGCCCGTGGCGCCCGGCACGGGTCGGCATGACGCAATCGAACATGTCGATCCCGCGCGCGACCGACTCGATCAGATCGTCGGGCGAGCCGACGCCCATCAGGTAATGCGGTTTGTGCTCCGGCAGATGCGGCATGACCGTCTCGATCATCGCCAGCATGACCGCTTGCGGCTCGCCCACAGCAAGTCCGCCAACGGCGAGGCCGTGGAAATCCATATCCGCCAAAGCCCGTGCGCTCTCGATGCGCAGGGACCGCTCGGCCCCGCCCTGCACGATGCCGAAACAGGCGTGGCCGGGCTGTTCGCCAAACGCCTTGCGCGAGCGTTCTGCCCAGCGAAGCGATAGCCGCATGGCGCGTTCGGCTTCCTCGGGCGAACAGGGCAGCTTCACGCATTCGTCGAACTGCATCTGGATGTCCGAGCCGAGCAGGCGCTGGATTTCCATCGAGCGTTCCGGCGTCAGCACATGTTTGGCGCCGTCGATATGGGACTGGAAGGTGACGCCGTTCTCGTCGAGCTTGCGCAGCTTGGCCAGCGACATGACCTGGAAGCCGCCGCTGTCGGTCAGGATCGGATGGGGCCAGTTCATGAACCTATGCAGGCCGCCGAGCGCCGCGACCCGTTCCGCGCCGGGGCGCAGCATCAGGTGATAGGTGTTGCCGAGCACGATATCCGCGCCCAGTTCGCGCACCTGCTGCGGATACATGGCCTTGACGGTCGCGGCCGTGCCGACCGGCATGAAGGCGGGGGTTCGGATGGCGCCGCGCGGCGAAAGAATTTCGCCCAGACGGGCGCCGCCGTCCCGGGCGATAAGCCGGTAGCCGAAAGTGTCGGTCATGAGATCCTCAGGCGAGCGCGGCGCGGGCGGCGCGTTCGGCTTCCGCTAATCGGGAAAAGACGATGATCGCGAAGGCCCTTTTGTCGAGATTGTAGATTTCCAGATCGCGGGTTTCCCGCTCCAGAAATTCCCAGACCTCCGCATAAGGCGCCAAGGCGCGCGGGCCAAGCCCCGGATTTCGCCGCAGGGCGCCGGCCAGCCAGTCGAAACACGATCGCAGAAAGGCGTCGAACTCCACTTCGCCCTCGCGTCCGGTGACCGCGTCGGCAATGCGATGGGCGGACCGCCAGTTGACCTGGGGCAGTTTGGCGAGAACCTGCTCCATCAGACCGTCGACGACTCCATCTCTCGCCGCGAGGAGGCGGAGAGCCTCGTGGGCCGAGCCATCTGCGCGGGCGCAGGCGCGGCCCAGCGCGTCGCTGGGCGCGCGCAGCTCCGCTGCGTCGGCCGCGGCGCGGACTGCCTCCGACAGCGCCGGAGTTTCAAGCCGTTGCAGCATCAGCATGCGGCAACGCGAACGGATGGTCGGTAGAAGGCGCCCCGGCTGGTGGGCGACCAGCAGGAACAGGCTGCGCGGCGGCGGCTCCTCGATCAGCTTGAGCAAGGCGTTGGCGCTGCTGACGTTGAGGTCGTCGGCGCTGTCGATCAGCGCCATGCGCCAGCCGCCTTCGCCCGCCGCCTGTTCGAACTTGTGCAGCGCGCGGCGAACGTCGTCCACGGTGATGCGCGTGGCGAATTTCTTGTTCTTCTCGACCCATTCCCGCCTGAGCAGCGCGAGATCGCCATAGGCCAGCGCCGAAATTTTCCGCGCGACCGGGTGGCGCGGATCGACTGCGAGATTCCTGGCCTGCTGGACGGCGGGCGCCGTCGAATCGGGATGGGCCGCCATGAACCGCGCCATGCGCCAGGCGAGGGTCGCCTTGCCGATTCCCGGCGGCCCGCCGATGATCCAGGCCTGCGGCATCCGGCCTGCGCGAAAAGCTTCGAGAAATTCGCTCTCCGCATGCTCGTGCCCGAACAGCTGGAACGTGTCGCGCGGATGCGGCGCCGGCGAGAAACGGTCGCTTTCCGGCAGGCCGTCCTCGCCTGCTTTCACGCCCATTGCTTCTGGTCCGAGGCGAGCTGGGGCCATTGTCCGACGCAGGCGGCCCAGATCGCCCGGGCGACCTCGTCTTCGGGCTGCGCTGCGTCGATCACCCGGCAACGCTCCGGCTCGGCGCGCGCGATTTCCAGGAATTTCTCGCGCAACTGCCGGTGAAAGCCCGGATCCTCGGCCTCGAACCGATCGACGGCGCCCTGCCCTCGCCGCAGCCGCGCCCGCTCCATGCCGGCCTCGGGCGCGATATCGAGGATGAAGGTGAGGTCGGGCCGGACTCCGGCGAGCGTGACCCTCTCGAGCGTCGCCAGCATATTGTCTTCGACGCCGCCGCGCGCGCCCTGATAGGCGCGGGTCGAATCGGCGAAACGGTCGCACAGCACGAAGGCCCCGCGCGCAAGCGCGGGACGGATCAGCCGGTCGATATGGTCGATTCGCGCGGCGGAAAACAGCAGGGCTTCGCCCACGTCGCCAAAATCGCGCGCCTTGCCCGCGAGAATCACGGAACGGAGCTTTTCGGCAAAAGGCGTGCCGCCCGGCTCGCGGGTGACGACGACCTCAGGGGCGTGTTCGCGCAAAGCCGCGGCGAGGCGGCGAATCTGGGTCGATTTGCCGGCGCCTTCGCCGCCCTCGAAAGTGATGAACCGTCCGTGGCGCAAGGGCGCTCCGTTTCCGAAATCCGGTATGAAATTCATGCGCCGACTTCTGACGGCCAGGGCGACAGTCTTAACGCGAAAATACGGCGGTTCAAGGCTGCCGCGTCTGCGCGGCGGGCTGCTTCTTTTCGATCGAGCGCATGGCCGTCGCCAGTCCCTTGTGGAACAGCTGCAAACCGAGCTCCATTGCGGCGTCGCGGGCGCGCTGAGCCAACGGCCCCTGCTCCACCGCCTCGGCGGTTTTCAACGGCGCGTCGAGGGCGAGGCTCGTCCCGCGATAGATCTTCAGCCGCGCCACGGTCTGGCCGGCGGCGACCGGCGCGATCAGCGGCCCGACATAAACGATCTTGCCGGTCAACTTTTCCGGCGAGCCGCGCGGGATCATCAGCCGAACGGCCGTGTCCGAGATAAGCGGGACCTCGGTCTTGACCCCGCCATAGACTTTGGCTTCCCCCACGGGTTCATTGGCTTCGAACAGGTTTTTGGCCTCAAATCCCCGGAAGCCCCAGTTGAACAGTCGGCGCGCTTCCTCGGCGCGGTCCTTGGCGGTCTTGGAGCCGAGCACGACCACGATCAGCCGCTGCCCGCCGAACACGGCGGAGCCGACGAGATTATACTCGCCATCCCTCTCGTTGCCGACCTTGAGGCCATCGCCATTGACGTCCATGAACAGGATCGGATTGCGGTTGAGCTGTCGGATCTTGCTCCAGGTGAACTCTTTCTCGCCGAAATAATGATAATAGTCCGGGTAGGTCTTGATGATGTGTTCGGCGAGCGTCGCCATGTCGCGGGCCGTAACCTGCTGGGCCGGATTGGCGCCGCCCCACGAATCCGTGAAATGCGATTTGGTCATGCCGATCTCGGCGGCGCGGACATTCATCATGGCCGCGAAATTCTCTTCCGAACCGCCCAGCCCCTCGGCCAAAGCAATGGCGGAATCATTGCCGGACTGGACGATCAGGCCGCGCAGCAGGTCCTCGACCCGGATATTGGTGTTGACGCGGGCGAACATCGACCCGCCGCTCTGCCCCGTCTTCCACGCTTTCTCTGAAATGTAGAAGGGCGTATCGAGCGTGATCGAGCCCTTTTTCAGGTCCCGGAACACCATTTCCGCCGTCATCAGCTTGACGAGCGAAGCCGGCGGCGTCTGCTCGTCCGCGCCCTTCTCGAACAGGACCGTCCGCGTGCCGGCGTCCATCACAACCGCGTGGGGCGCGGTCGTGGTGATATTCTGCGCGCGTGCGGCGGAGGCCGCCAGCGTGGCGATCAAGGGCAAGGCGAGCAGAAGCCGGAGGAAAAAAGGCAAGGGACGTGACAGCACGAACGCCTCTTCGCTGCGTGAGCCGAAATGGCTCAGGTGAGTTCGGCGGCGTCGTCCCAAGGAGAGCTTGAGCCTGGGCGCACGCCGCATCTCACAGAGAGATAGGCTTTTTTGGCGCGGGACGCCAGCGCCGCCGCGCGATTCAACTTATTGAAGTCAGCGCCGCGCAACCGAGACCGGAACGTCCGCGCCGGGAATGGTCCCCAGATCGAAGGGACGCTGCGGCGGCAGCGGCGGATTTTTCGGGAGCGGCGCCGAGGGGCTCGCAGTATCAGCCAAAGCGACGCGCTGCGGCGGCTCGGGCGGCAGCGGCGGCTCGACGGCGGCCTCCATCTCGCGCTGGCGCGGCGGAGGCGCCGCGACGCGCTGCGCATAGGCTTCCGGCGTAGATTCCAGCGCCATGCGCTGGCCTTCGCGATCCGGCGCGGCTGCGGGCGGCAGTTCGCGCTGATCGGCGACGCGCGTCGGCGAATAGGCGAAATCGCCCAATTGGGCGGGCTGGCCGTCAACGCGCAGCGTCGCCAGCAATTTGCGGTCGTCGGAACCCGACAGCGCGGCGCGGCCGACATATTCGACCTTGACCTTGGCGGTGCCGACCGACTTGTATTCCAGCGCCTCCGCCGCCTTGGCGGAAAGGTCCATGACGCGTCCGCCGTGATAGGGGCCGCGATCGTTGACGCGGACGATAATCGAGCGCTGGTTGCGCAGATTGGTCACGCGCGCATAGCTCGGCAGCGGCATGGTGGGATGCGCGGCGGAGATGGAGAAACGGTCATAGACTTCGCCATTGGCGGTGCGGCGCCCGTGAAATGCGTCGCCATACCAGGAAGCGAGGCCGACAGCTGAATATTTCCGTTCGCTTGGCACATAGGTCTTGCCGGCGACGGTGTAGGCGTTGCCGACCAGATATTGGCCGCCGCCCTTGGGCACGGCTTCGCCGTCGGCGACGACGCGCGGGCTGGCGCGGCCATAGACGCTCTCGGGGAAATATTCCTTGCCGTGATGGCGGGCCATCTGTTGCGGGGCCTGCGCGCAACCGGCCATGGCGACCACGCCGGCGAGGGCGATGATTGAGCCGGCCTTGGCGCGGATTTCATGACGGGCCCCGGCGATGAGGGCGAGGGAGCGCTCGATCGAGCGCGAGAACGGATGGGCGGGCGTGCTGGTCACGGGCCAATGATCCTGTTTTCGGCGGGGCCGGTTGCGCCCTCTTGGGCGATGCGGCGAGCGCGCGTCGAAGCGGAAGTTGTTTTGGCGAAAGAAAACATCATTCGCCACATTGCGCCGGGAAAATTGCCAAAAGGTTGAGTCAAATAGTTAACCCTTCGCTAGCCGTGACGGCGCGCATGCGACACACAACCCCGCGTGAAGCCGCCCGCGAGGGCGGATCATATCACGGAATTGTGAACACCTGTTCAGATTGGCTCCGACATTTTGGCGGAAATGCGGCAGCTTCGCGGAAGGCGGCCTTGCGCTTCGGATTCAGGCCTGGGACTCAGGCCTGCTTGCGCCAGCCGCCCTCCTCCGTCTCCTGCCAGTAGGAGAGCGTGGCGCCGCCGTCGCGCAGGAGCCTCCATTGCGCGCGGGCGGCCGCGAGCGCTTCGTCGTCGCGCCCGTCGAACAGCAGGATCAGGCGTTGGTAATCGGCGTTCAGGAACGGTTCGGCCTCGGCGCCCTCGATCAGGAATCGGATTTGGGCGCCATTGGGATTGTCCTGGCCACAACTAAGCCAAACGGCCTGCAATACGGGGTCGCCTTCGGCTTGCGAGCCATGTGGCAGGAAGGCCTCGTCGTCATAAGTCCAGAGCAGATCGTCGATCGCGGCCATATATTCCGGGGTCCGGGCCTGGACGACCGCCCGCCAGCCGCGCTTCAGCGCAAGCTCGACAAGGGCCGGCAGGGCCTCCTCGAGCGTGCGCTTCTGCAATTGATAAAACCAGAACTCGGCCATCAGCCTTCGTAATAGTCTTTCACCAGCCGGTCGAGCAGGCGGACGCCCCAGCCGGAGCCCCAGCTCTGGTTGAGATCGCCGGTCGGCGAGGACATGGCGGTTCCGGCGATGTCGAGATGGGCCCAGGGCGTGTCGTTGACGAAACGCTGAAGGAACTGCGCCGCCGAGATCGAGCCGGCGTGACGCCCGCCGGTGTTCTTGATGTCGGCGAATTTCGATTCGATCATTTTTTCATAGGCCGGGCCCATCGGCATGCGCCAGACCTTCTCGCCGGTCTGGGTTCCGGCCTCGGTCAGGCGCTGGGCGAGTTGGTCATTATTGCTGAACAAGCCGGCGTATTCCTGGCCGAGCGCGACGAGAATGGCGCCGGTAAGGGTGGCGAGATCGACAATGAAGGCAGGTTTGAAGGCGCTCTGGACGTGCCAGAGCACATCTGCGAGGACCAGCCGCCCTTCGGCGTCGGTATTGATGATTTCGATGGTCGTGCCGGACATGGCCGCGACAATGTCGCCAGGGCGCTGCGCTGCGCCGTCGGGCATGTTCTCGACCAGGCCGATGGCGCCGATCGCATTGACCGCAGCCTTGCGCGAGGCGAGCGCGTGCAACAGGCCGGTGACGCAGGCGGCGCCGCCCATGTCGCCCTTCATGTCCTCCATGCCCGCGCCAGGCTTGAGCGAAACGCCGCCCGAATCGAAGCAGACGCCCTTGCCGACGAAGGCCACGGGCTGCGCGTCTTTCGCCCCGCCGTTCCAGCGCATGATGACGACGCGGCTCGGCCGTTTGGAGCCCTGCCCCACGCCGAGCAAGGCGCGCATGCCCAGCGACTCCAGCGCCGGAACGTCGAGGATTTCGACGTCGACGCCGAGCTTTTCCAACTCCTTCGCCTTGTCGGCGAAGCTTTCGGGATAAAGCAGATTGGGCGGCAGGTTGACGAGCGTCCGGGCGAGATCGACGCCGTCGGCCAGACCCGAGACTTTCGCGATGGCGTCGGCGATCGGGGCCGCTTCCGCGCCGGCGATGCGGAAATCGACCGGGCCGCCGTTTTCGGGCTCGTCCTTGCCAGTCTTCCTGGTCTTGAACTGGTCGAATTTATAGGAACGCAGACGCAGCCCAAGCGCGAAATCGCCCGCCGCAGTTGCGAAATCCTCCGGCTGCGCGGCGAAATCGAACAGGATGCGGGCGTTTTTGGACTTGCCGAGCTTCGCGGCGACCAGGCCGCCGAGGCGCAGATAATCGGTCTTGCCGCCCTCCTTTTCGGGCGCCGTGCCCAGCACCAGCAGCCTTCGGGCGTCGAGGCCGGCGGGGGCGAGCAGATCGAGCGCGGAGCCGATCTTGCCCTTGAAGGCCGAAATTTCGGCGGCGCGGGGAATCACGCCGGCGGCCTCGCCCAGCGCGGCGGAAGTTTTTGCGCCAAGGCCAAGCGCGCCATCGGCGAAAGCCACGAGAACATAACCGGCGGGCGCGGGGGCCAGGGCCTCGGCGATCGTCAGGGCGCCGAGCGTGACGGGTTCAGACATTGATACCTCTTGCAAACCATCTTGATTCGCCTCGCCGGATGCTATTCGGAGACGGCCTGTCGGCGTCTCGCGCATGGCCGGAGCGGACGGGAGTCGCCCCACTATGCGACGCCCCGGCGAAGGGGGTCAATGCGCGCTGTTTTCAAAATGTCACGGCGGGACACAAAGATCGTTCGGGCTGGCCGCAAATGGGAGCGGACGAGGCCTTGGCCACGGAAACGCCATTGTGGAGGGAATAATGCCCCCTCGCCGCGCCGGCTGATTTGGGCCATGGATTGGCGAAGGATTTGAGCCGCCGCTTTGCGGTGCAGCACGATTTGATTTATGCAGGGCGCGCGAAGGGATACGAAGCCGGAATGTCACTGATCGAACGCTATATTCTCAGAATCGCCGGCTCGGCCTTCCTGGTCGGACTCGGGGTTCTGACGGCAGTGATCTGGCTGACGCAGGCGATGCGCGATTTCGACCTGATGACCACCAAGGGCCAATCGCTGATTGTGTTCTTTCACGTGACGGGCCTGATCATTCCCTCGCTGGTGATGGTGATCTCGCCAATCGCTTTGTTCATCGCGACGCTCTTCACGCTCAACCGGCTCAACGGCGACAGCGAACTGGTCGTGACCGCTTCGGCGGGATTCTCGCCCTTCCAGCTCTTCCGCCCCTTCGCCGTGCTGATCGTGGCGGTTGCGCTTTTTTCGGGCCTGATGTCGCTATGGGCGATGCCCGCGAGCTTCCGCGCCCTGCGCGACGCTATCACTGAGGTGCAGTCTGATTTTCTCACCCGAATCGTGCGCCCCGGAACCTTCAACCTATTGGAGCCGGGGCTCTATTTCCATTATCGGGAGCGCGGGCCCGGCGGCGCGCTGCTGGGCATTTTCATGCTCGACCGGCGCGAGGAGGGGCAGAACAACGTCTATCTCGCCGAAACCGGCATCGCCTCGAAGGTTGAGGACCAGAATTATCTTGTTCTGGAGACCGGGACGATCCAGCGCCAGGACAAGGGCGCGGAAACCCCCGCCATGATCGTGTTCGATTCCTACGCCCTCGACCTGAGCCATTTCGGCTCACGCGCGACGGGCGCGCCCCTGCGCCCGCGCGAGCGCGGCACGTTCGACCTGCTGAACTACGACCTGTCCGACTCCTATGTGAAGGAGAACGAGGGCCGCTTCCGCGCGGAACTGCACGAGCGCTTCATCGCCCCTCTCTATGCCGTCGCGATGGGAATGATCGCCTTCGCGGCCTTGGGCGCGCCCCGGACCACGCGCCAGAATCGCGGGCTTGCGATTGCCGCGGCTGTTGGAGCGGCGCTGTTGTTGCGGGTTGGCGGATTCGGCGCCTCGGCGCTGATGGCGCGCGACGTTACGGGCGTTCTGGCCGCCTATGCGCTACCCCTGCTTGGCTGCGTACTCGCGGCGCTCTATGCGTTCCGTTTCGCTCTGGATCGTCCTTTCAGGCGCATGCGCGCCGTTTTCGCGGCGGCCTGAATGATCGGACCCACTCTCGGCTTTTACCTGGGATCGCGCTTCGTGAAGAGCGTCGCCGTGGTCTTTTTCACGATTTTCGGCCTGATTTACATGGTCGATTTCGTCGAGATGCTGCGTCGGACCGGCGACAATCCCAAGGCGGGCGCGGCTCTGGTCGCATGGCTGTCCCTGCTGCATACGCCAGCGGTTTCCGAACAGATCCTGCCCTTTGCGGTGCTGTTCGGGGCCATGGCCTCCTTTATCACCCTCACCCGCAAACTCGAACTGGTGGTGGCGCGCGCGGCCGGGGTCTCGGTCTGGCAATTCCTGACGCCGCCGGTGGTGGCGGCCCTGCTCATCGGCCTGTTCGCGATCGGCGTCTACAATCCGCTGTCGGCGGTGATGAAGCAGCAGGCTGACGAGATCGAGACGGGAATTTTCAAGAATAAATATCTCGCCAACATCACCGCCATGTGGATTCGGCAGAAAAGCGTCGACGGCCAGTCGATCCTCCGGGCGGAGGCGTCGTCGAACTCCGGCTTGCGGCTGGCGGGTGTATCGGCCTTTGTCTTTGATTCTACAGGAAAGTTTTTGGAGCGCGTGGACGCGAACAACGCCGAGATGGGCGAAAGGGAATGGACCCTTAATAATGTCGTCATTACCGCGCCGGGCGTTGAGCCGCGGAGAGCGGATGTTTACCATCTTGCGACTAATCTGCTGCCCAGTCAGGTGGTGCAGAGTTTCGTATCGCCCGAATCGGTGCCGTTCTGGTCGCTGCCGCGCGTGGTGGACGACACGGAGGACGCCGGTCTCGATGCAGTGGGGTATCGTTTGCGTTTCCAGTCGCTTCTCGCCTTGCCGGCCTTGCTCGTCGCCATGGTGTTGATCGCCGCGTCCTTCTCGCTCAAGCTGTCGCGCATGGGCGGCGTCGGCGTTCTTGTTTTGGGTGGCGTCGGCGCAGGCTTCGTGCTTTATGTCGCTACGAAACTCGTTTCCGATCTTGGCGGAGCCGGGGTGCTCAGCACGCCCGTCGCCGCCTGGTCGCCTGCGATTGTGGCGAATATGTTGGGCGCGTTGACACTCCTGAATCGAGAGGACGGCTGATGGCGATGCGCTCCCTCGGCCTCTTGGGCCGTCGCATCTTCTGCCGCTGCGGCGCCCTGCTCGCGGCCCGTCCCCGCCATTTCGCCGTCGCCGCGACTGGCCTGGCGGCCGGACTCGCCATGTTCGCCTGTCTCGGCGAGGCGCGCGCGCAGACTCTCAATGACCGTTTCGCCGGCGCGACCGGCAAGAAAGGCCCAATGGTCGTCGAGGCCAATAGCGTGGTCTATAACGACCAGGCGCATTCGGTCACGGCTGAGGGCGACGCCCAGATTTATTACCAGGGCAAGGTGCTGGAAGCCGACCGCGTCACTTATTTCAAGGATACCGGACGCGTCCTGGCCGAGGGCTCGGTCAAGCTCACCGATCCGGAAGGCACGGTCACCCATGCCGACAAGATGGAGCTGACCGGCGACTTCAAGCAGGGCTTTGTCGATTCCGTCCGGGCCGACACCAAGGAACGCACCCACATCAGCGCCTCGCGTTCCGAAAAGATCGACGCCGATACGACGGTTTTCCACAAGGGCACCTATACCGCCTGCCCGAGCTGCGCCGAACATCCCGAACGCGCGCCGATCTGGCGCCTGCGGGCGCAGAGAGTGGTCCACAAGAACAACGAGCAAATGCTCTATTACGAAGGCGCGACCTTCGAGCTTTACGGCCTGCCGATCGCCTATTTTCCCTTCCTGTCGATGGCCGACCCGAGCGTGACGCGCCAGTCCGGCTTCCTGGCGCCGAGGATTTTCTACAAGTCGACCCTCGGCTATGGCGTCGGCACGCCTTATTTTTGGGTGCTCGCCCCCAACATGGACGTGACTCTCACGCCGGCCTATCTGTCGCGCCAGGGCTTCCTCGGCGAGATCGAATTCCGTCACCGCCTGGAAAACGGCTATTATTACATCCAGGCGAGCGGCATTCATCAGCAGGACGACTCCGCCTTCGCCCCTCAGCCCTGGGGCTCGGGCAACCAGACCAATCGCGGCGAAATCACCTCGCAGGGCGCGATCTGGCTGAGCCAGAACTGGAAATTCGGCTGGGATGTCGCCCGCGTTTCGGACAAATGGTTCCTGAACGATTATGGCATGCCCAATCCGGTTCTCTCGGGCAATTTTTTCCGGGAAACCTCGTCGACCGTCTATCTGACCGGCCAGGGCGACCGCGGCTATTTCGACCTGCGCGGCTTTTCCTTCCAGGGCATGGCGAATTTCGACTACCAGCCTCAGCTCGCTGCGGTCTGGCCGATCCTGGACTATAACAAAGCCATCGACATCGCCCCTGAAAAGACTTTCGGCATCGGCGGCCAGATCACGGTCGATGCGAACGTCACCAGTTCCTCGGCGTCCCTGGCCTCCTATCAGCAGGTCGGGGCGATCTCGCTCGACAATCTATATGGCCTGCATCCGGTCTGCGTGAATCCGCTCACCGGCAAGTCGGATTACACCCCGGGATCGTGCCTCGTGCGCGGCATCGGCGGCAGCTACACCAGCGGCACGATCCAGCTGTCGTGGCAGCGCAAATATATTGATC
This sequence comes from Rhodoblastus sp. 17X3, assembly GCF_030056575.1. Lineage (GTDB taxonomy): Bacteria > Pseudomonadota > Alphaproteobacteria > Rhizobiales > Beijerinckiaceae > Rhodoblastus. The sequence goes on from NZ_JASHHX010000002.1 coordinate 259,899, forward strand.
CGCTGGGCGAAGTGATCACGCCTTTCGCCTTCATGCGCGCCAACGGCAATTACCTCAGCTATGACACCTCCGGTTCGGCGACCTTCGGCACGGACACGATCGCCAATTCCTATCAGAGCAATTTCTTCACCAATAACAACCAGTTCATGGGTTCGGTCACGCCGGGCGTCGGCATCGATTGGCGCTATCCCATCCTGGCGCGCACGCCGCTCGGCTCGCTGGTCGTGGAGCCCATCGCCCAGGTCATCGCGCGTCCGAACACCCAGATTTCCAACACGATCGTCAATATGGACGCCCAAAGCCTGGTGTTCGACGATTCGAACCTGTTCGAGTGGAATAAATATTCCGGCTATGACCGGTTCGAGACGGGCGTTCGGGCCAATTATGGCGCCCAGTTCACGCTCGACATGAACAAGAACGGCTATCTGAACGCCATGTTCGGCCAGTCGGCGCAGCTTGCGGGAACGAATTCCTACGCCACGCCCGACGCCGCCAATATCGGCCTCGATTCAGGCCTCAACACGCGCTTGTCGGATTATGTCGGGCGCGTCACCTATACGCCGAACTCGAACTATACCTTTGTCGCGAAGGCGCGTTTCAACGAGGCCAACTGGGCGCTCGACCGTCTGGACGTCTCCGGCCACGCCCATTACGGCCCGCTGGATCTCAGCGCGCAATTCGCCAATTACACGCAGCAGCCGCTGATTGGCTATGTTTTCCGGCGCGAAGGTTTGCAACTCGCGACGCGTTATGACGTGCTCGAGCATTATTTCGTCTCCGGCAACGTCAATTTCGATCTGAGCCGGCATTATTACTATCCGTCCTATCTTCCCACGGCGCAGCCGGTCTTCTCGATCGCGACCTGGGGCCTCGGCATGGGCTATAACGACGACTGCACCAAGCTGGGGCTGTATTACATCAACCAGATCTCCGACATGTACGGCAACCCGCCGGTCTATGCGCGCAACCAGACCATTCTTCTGACCCTCGACTTGCGCACGCTTGGCGACATCAAGGCGCCTATCTCCCTGTCGCCGTCGCAAATTCAGGACGGCGTGCGCTACAACTGATTTCGCCAAATTCCGCGCGCGTCTCGTCCTGATCTGGCGAAGCGCGCGGAAAAACGGTATGGCTCAGCTTCCTCGCATCGAATTGCTGCCGCAATTTTCGGAAATGGGAGGAGGCGCAATTTTCGCGGCGCGCGCGAATGCCCTGTTGGGCTTTGCGCGAGTCGCCGATGCAAGCTGGCTGAAACGGATCGCACGAATGAAAAACAGGGTTAACCGGTTCTGGGGCGAAAAATGGGCCGCCTTGGCTTTGGCCTTGCTGGCCATCTTGGCGATCTGTCCGGCGCAGGGCGTCCGCGCCCAGACGATCGTCGCCAGCGTCAACGGCGATCCCATCACCTCGATTGATATTGCCGAGCGCGAAAAGCTGCTCCGCGCGATCGGTCAGCCGTCTTCACCTTCCGCCGCGCTCGAAAGCCTGATCGAATCCCGCGTCAAGGCGGGCGAGATCAATAAATACGGCATCAAGGTCTCGCCGAATGAATTCGGACCGACGGTGAATTATTACGCCGAAAAGGGCCATATGACGGTCGCCGCCATGTCGCAGCGGATTTCGGCGGCCCATATCGATCCGAAACATGTCGAGAACTTTTTTGCGATCCAGCAGGCTTTCACCATTTATGCCCGGGCGCGCAATCGCGCCGTCGAAGTCAGCCAGCAGGACGTCGACGCCGAGATCGCGCGCGACAAGAAACTGGCCAATGAGCAATCCTTCACGCTGCGGCAGGTGGTTCTGATCTTGCCGACGACGGCGAGCCCCGCCGCGGTGCAGGAAGCCGGCAAGAAGATGGAAGGCCTGCGCGCGCGTTTCACGAGTTGCGAGACGGGCGTGAAAGCCGCGACGGAATCCGGCCAATTCGTGGTCCGCGAGCCGATCACCCGCAGTTCGTCGCAGCTCGGCGAGCAATTGGTCGCCCTTCTGGACAAGACGCCAGTCGGCCACATGACCGGCCCGAGCCGCGATTCGACGGGTCTCGTGGCGATCGCCATTTGCGCGCGCAAGGCCGCGGGCGCAGACGCCGCGAAAGAGGTCGCCCAGCAAAAGCTTTTGCAGCGCATTGTCGAGGGCCAGGCGCAGAAGCTCTATGAAGAGATGCGCGCCCATGCGGTGATCGTCAAGAAAGGGCAATGAGCGCGCTTCCGCCGCTTTGCCTTACCCAGGGCGACCCTTCCGGAATTGGGCCGGACATCGCTTTGGCGCTCTATCGCCAGAGCCGGGAGAGCGGCGAGCCTTTTTTTGTTCTTGCCGATCCGAACTTGTTGCGCCGTCGCGCGGAACTGCTTGGGCTGGCGATTGAAATCGCCGAAACGGCGCCCGAGCGGGCGCGCTCCCTTTTCGCCACGGCGCTGCCGGTTGTTCCGCTCATGGCCTCGGTCAAGGGTTTGCCGGGCCAGCCCGACCCATCCGACGCGCCGGGCACGATCGAGGCGATCTCGCGCGCCGTAGCACTGGTCCATGCGGGGCGGGCCAGCGCCGTCGTCACCAATCCCATCGCCAAATCCGTGCTGTATCGCGCTGGCTTCGCGCATCCCGGCCATACCGAATATCTCGGCGAGCTTGCGCGGGAGCATTGGGGAGTCCCATGCCGCGCGGTGATGATGCTGTGGTCGCGCGATCTCGCGGTCGTCCCGGCCACGATCCATGTCCCGCTGGCCCGTGTTCCCTCCCTGCTCAAGACCGACGACCTCGTCGAGATCGGCGCGATCGTGATCGAAGTGTGCAAGCGCGATTTCGGCATTGCGCGGCCGCGGCTGGTTTTTGCTGGTCTCAATCCCCACGCCGGCGAGGACGGGGCCATTGGCCGCGAGGACGTTGAAATCATTGCGCCGGCGGTCGCGCGGCTCTCGGCTCTGGGCCATGACGTTCGTGGCCCCCTGCCCGCCGATACGATGTTTCACGCCGCCGCGCGAGCGACCTATGACGTCGCCATCTGCGCCTATCACGACCAGGCGCTCATTCCGCTGAAGACGCTGGCCTTCGACAGCGGCGTCAACGTGACCCTGGGCCTGCCCTTCATCCGCACCTCGCCGGATCACGGCACAGCCTTCGATATCGCCGGGACCGGCGCCGCGCGTCCGACCAGCCTCGCCGAGGCCGTCGCCCTTGCGGGCCGCATGGCGCGGGCGCGCGCATGAGCGATTCCCTCCCGCCCCTGCGCGAGGTCGTCGCCAGGCATGGCCTCGCGGCGAAAAAGTCACTCGGTCAGAACTTCCTGTTCGACCTCAATCTCACCGGCAAGATCGCCCGCGCCGCCGGGCCGCTGGATGAAGCGACGGTGCTCGAAATCGGGCCGGGACCGGGCGGGTTGACGCGCGCCCTGCTCGCCAATGGCGCCAAAAAGGTGATCGCGGTCGAGCGCGACGAACGCTGTCTTGCCGCGCTGGAGGAGATCGCGCAAGCCTATCCGGGCCGTCTGGACATTGTGCCGGGCGACGCGCTGGCGCTCGACTATCCGGCCTTTCTCGCCGAACGCGGCATCGCCGGGAAGGTCCGGATTTGCGCCAATCTGCCCTATAATATCGGCACGCAACTGCTGGCGGGCTGGCTCTCCGCCGAGCCGTGGCCGCCCTTTTACGAGCGCATGGTGCTGATGTTCCAGCGCGAGGTCGCCGAACGCATCGTGGCGACGCCGCGCGAGCGGGCGGACTATGGCCGTCTCGGCGTGCTCGCCGGCTGGCGTAGCACGGCGCGCATTCTGTTCGACGTGCCGCCCTCCGCCTTCACGCCGCCGCCCAAGATCGTTTCAAGCGTCGTCGAATTGCGCCCGCGCGAAGAACCGATCCCCTGCGACGCCAGGGCGCTGGAAATGGTCACGCTCTCCGCGTTCGGCCAAAGGCGAAAAATGTTGCGGCAATCGTTAAAAAGTCTGCCCGGGATCGGCGATCCGGCGCCCTTGCTGGAGGAAGCCGGGATCGAGCCGACCCGTAGGGCGGAAGAAATCGAGGTGGCGGGTTTTTGCGCCCTCGCGCGCGCCTATGCGGCGCGACGCGGCTAGGCCCCAAGTTTCAGCCATCCGCCTTCGGCTTCGCGCTCAGGGCCCGGAGCAGCGCGACCAGCGCCGCCGCAGCCGCCGCAAGACTCATGACCAAGCGCGGATTGCCGACTGCGAGGCGCGCCGCGAAGGGCGCCGCCCGGACCAGCGCATTGCTCTTCACGGCGGACCCGACTTGATCCGTGGCGCGCGCCAGAGCCTTGACCGCCACAACGAGAAGGATCGCGCCGACGACAAGCGCGCCGCCGGCGACCGCCAAAGCCGCCTGCCACGGCGCGAGTTGGCTGAGCAACGCCAGATAGGCGGCGAAGGCCAGAAAGGCCGCGGTCAGCATGAGGAGCGCCGCGCCAATGAGCGCGGCGAGCGCGAATATCCGGAAACGGCGGGAAAGAGCGGCGGTCTCCACGCCCATGGCTGCGAATATTCCGCTCATGAGCGTCGGCCCCCATGCCGCCAGAGCCCGACGATCAGGCCCACGCCGACGGCCCCTGCGAGCCACGCCAGCGGATTGCGGCGCACTGCGGCGCTGAGGTCCTCGAGCTTGGCGAGGCCGAGGTCGCGCGCGTCGTCGGCGACGCCCGCAAGGTTTTCCGTGGCGGCGTGGCGCGCCTGATTCAATGCGTCGAGCGTGGCCGCAGAATCGACGCCAAGCAGCGCGGCGAGGTCTTCCATCGCTGTCTGGACGGCGCGAAGGGCTTCTGCGACCGGCGCCGGTTCGGACTCCTTCGGGCTTTCGGATTCATGCTGCTCGCTCATGCCGGTCTCCAAGCCGCGCGAGGGTTTCGGCCTCGCCATTGTCCCCGAGTCTAGCAGAGCCGTGGCCGAAGCCGAAATGGTCAGACGTCTTCCGCCAGCAGCGCGGCGACGAAATCCTCCACGCCCTTGGCGACCCGGGGCCTGCGCAGCCGCTCAGCGCGCACGATGGCCAGCAGATCGTCGAAGGTTTTCTGGATATCGTCATTGATCAGGACGTAATCATAATCGGCCCAGCGCCCGATCTCATGGCGCGCGTTTTCGAGCCTGTGCGCGATGGTGTCCTGGCTGTCCTCGGCGCGGCGCTCGAGGCGCGCCCGCAATTCGCGCATCGACGGCGGTAGGACGAAAATGGTGACGACGTCGCGCGGCATTTTCTCCCGCACCTGTCGGGCGCCCTGATAGTCGATGTCGAACAGGACGTCCCGCCCCTGCGACAGGATCGTTTCGACCTGGCCGCGCGGCGTGCCGTAGAAATTGCCATGGACCTCGGCGTGTTCGAGCAATTCGCCGGCGTCGCGGCGTCGCGCGAATTCTTCCTGGTCGATGAAATGATAATGGATGCCGTCCGCCTCGCTGGAGCGGCGCTTGCGGGTGGTCAGGGAGATCGACAGCTTGAAGTCGAGTTCCTGCTTCTGTAGCAGCATGCGCGTCAGCGTAGTCTTGCCCGCGCCCGAGGGCGAGGAGAGAATCAGCATCAGCCCCCGGCGGCCGCCGGGAAGCGCCGTAGCTTCCGTTTCCATCAGATCACTCGATATTTTGCGCCTGCTCGCGCAATTGCTCCACTTCGACCTTCAGATCAAGGCCGATCGCCGTCAAGGCGGCGTCATTGGATTTGGCGCAGAGCGTGTTGGTCTCGCGCCCGAACTCCTGCGCCAGGAAATCCAGCCGGCGCCCGACGGCGCCACCTTCCGCGAGCAGCTTCCGCGCGGCCGAGACATGCGAGACCAACCGGTCCAGTTCTTCGCGGATGTCGGCCTTGGCGGCCATCAGAACCGCCTCCTGATGCAGTCGGGCGTCATCGAGGCGTCCGGTTTCGGAGATCAGGGCGACGGCCGCGCGCAGCCGTTCGCGCACTGCCGCCGGATGGCGGCCGGGGCAAAGATCAGCAGCCTTGGAGAGATCCCCGATCCGGTTGAGCCTCTGGTTGAGAAAAGCCGCCAGCGCAGCGCCCTCGCCTGCCCGCATGGCGCAAAGCTGTTTCAGCGTCCGTCCGAGGCCAGCAAGAATCTCCGCCTGCGCCGCTGCTTGGGCGTCCGCGTCCTCTTCGGTCTCGACGGTTTCGATGACGCCGCGCACATTGAGAAGGCCATCGAGCGTCAGGGGACCGATATGGTCGGGACGCTCGATGCCGGCGAGCGAGTCCATCAGATTGACGAGCAGGTTGCGATTGACCCGCGCCGAAAGAGAAGGAGATTCACGCGTCACGCTGAGATTGGCGTAGCAGGCGCCGCGCGCCAGGGCGCCGGAAATGGCGGTCCGGATCGGCTTGTCGAGATCGTCGAAGCCAGGAGGCAGGCGAAGCCGAAGGTCGAGCGCCTTCGAATTGACCGTCTTGATCTCCCAGTTCCAGCGGTAGGGAGCGGAAAAGCCGGACTCACTCGCGAAACCCGTCATGCTGGAAACCGTCATTCCAAATCCTGTCCGCCGTCAAATGCGCATGGCCTGATCCGGCCACTGCGGCTCACTCGCGTATAGCAGGATTCGTCGAGCAAAACCCAGCGATTCTACGCGCCTGAGGTTGATCGGGGGACGCTTATTTTCCGGCCTTGGCGCTGGCTTTCGCGGGCGGCGCATCAACGGATTTGGGGCTGTTGAGGTCCCAACTCTTGTCCAGCAAGGGATCGAGCGCGGTGCCCTCCGCCGCATCGTAAATGCGCGGCTTGCCATTGGGCGCGGCGTTGACGAGGCCTCCCGCATAGCCAAGGGCGCTGCTTTCAACCGGCGCTGCCGGGCCATCGAGATCGGCGGCGGCGACGACGCGTCCGCGCGCATCCGGCGCCCTGGGCGTCTGAACCTCCGCCGCGGGGCCATCGAGATCGTTCTCGGCCTGGGTGATTCCGCCAAGCTGTACGTTGCCGAGCGCGTCGGCATATTGGGCTGGGCCCGCCAAGCCCTGGGCCGGGACATAGTCCGCAAGGCGAACCGGTCCCGAGGACGCGCCGGGCAGCACGGGCGAGACCCGCGCGATCAGGTCCGGGTCATGCGCCAAGCGTGGCGGCAAAGGCGCCCGTCCGACGCGACGGGCGTCGAATTCAGGCGCGTTCGGCGCGAGGCCATATTGCGAGGGCCGTGCGCGCTCGGCGCCCTTGTCGCGGCGTGGAGCCGGGGCCGCCGGGGCGACCGCCGCGGGTGGCTGGGTCGCCGGAGCTTGCGTCGTGGGCGCAACGGCGCCCGGAGCTGGACTGCCGGGCGTTCCCGGCGCTTTGACCTTGCTATTCTGCTCGATCTGGCGCCAGCGCTGCACATTGCGATTATGCGAATCGAGGGAATCCGAAAAGACGTGGCCGCCGGTTCCATCCGCGACGAAATAGAGATCCTGCGTGCGCGACGGATTGGCGACGGCCTCCATCGCGGCGCGGCCGGGATTGGCGATCGGTCCGGGCGGCAATCCGTCGATGACATAGGTGTTATAGGCGCTGGCCGTGTCAATATCCGTGCGCGTGAGCGGCCGGCCCAGCGGCCCCTGCCCGCCCACGAGGCCATAGATGATGGTCGGATCGGATTGCAGCCGCATATGCTTGCGCAGGCGATTGATGAAAACGGAGGCGACGCGCGGACGCTCGTCCGCCTTTCCGGTCTCCTTTTCCACGATCGAGGCGAGCGTGACCAGTTCATAGGGCGAGGAGAGCGGCAGGTCCGACGCGCGACGACGCCAGATCTCGTCGAGCAGCGCCTTCTGGTCATGCACCATCTTCTGGAGGAGCTTGTCGCGGCTGTCGCCGCGCTGGAATTTGTAAGTTTCCGGCAAAAGCGCGCCTTCGCGCGGAATGTCGCGGATATCGCCGGCCAGAATGTCGCTCTCGCGAAGGCGCTCGACGATCTGCTGGCTGGTTAATCCCTCGGGGATGGTGAGCGAGTGCAGGATCGCCTTGCCCGATACGATGGTGTCAATCACTTCCTGCAGCGAGGCGTTCTGCTTGAACAAATATTCGCCCGCCTTGAGTTTGGAGCGGGCGCCTTCCACAAACAAGGTCAGCGTGAACAGGAACGGGCTGTCGATGACGCCCTGGGTCTGCAATTGCTCGATGATCTGATCGGAATCCGAGCCCTGCTGGATATAGACGACCTTGTCGGCGGTCAGCGGCCCGGGCGCGCGCACGGCGCGGTCGGCGAATACGGCTCCGACGCCAGCAAGAAGCGCGGCGGCGAGCAGAAAGGTCAGAAATCCGGACGCCGCGCCAAGGCGCGAAGGCTTGCGTTTCTTTTCGGGCGGAGGCGGCGGCGCGTCCTCGGGATGCAGCGCCTCGGCGGGGCTCAGCGCGCCGCGACGACCGAACAGGCTGGCGCCCGACCGTTCCGCCGGAGCGGACTTCGGCTTGTCCCGGTCGCCGTGATCCTGGACGCCCGCATCATAGCCGCCAGTTTCCTGGCCACCCGATGATTCCTGGCCACCCAGCTCGGTGTCCCGCGGTTCTTCGCTCATGCCTTTGGCGCGCCTTGCTCTGATCCGCTTGCGCGGCGAAAGATCATCCCACAGTTTGCCTTAATTTATGGCGAATTGAGGATCGATCAGGCGAAACGTCTCATGATGAGCGAGGCGTTGGTGCCGCCGAAACCGAAGGAATTGGACAGAACGACGTTGATTTCACGCGGGCGCGGCTTGTGCGGCACGAGGTCGATCGCCGTCTCGAAGGCCGGATTGTCGAGGTTGATCGTGGCAGGAGCAATCTGGTCGCGGATGGCGAGGATCGAGAAGATCGCCTCCACCGCGCCCGCGGCGCCGAGCAGATGGCCGACCGAGCTCTTGGTGGAGGACATCGAGATCGTGCTGGCCGCCGCGCCGACAACGCGCTCGACCGCCCGCAGCTCGATGCCGTCGGCCATGGTCGAGGTGCCATGGGCGTTGACATAGTCGATCTCGGCGGGCGTGACGCCTGCGCGCTTGATAGCCGCCTGCATGCAGCGGAAGGCGCCGTCGCCATCTTCTGAGGGCGCGGTGATGTGATGGGCGTCGCCCGACATGCCGTAGCCGATGACTTCGGCATAGATATGCGCGCCGCGCGCCTGGGCGTGCTCCAGCGATTCCAGCACGACGCAGCCGGCGCCCTCGCCCATCACGAAGCCGTCGCGATCGCGGTCGTAAGGCCGCGAGGCAGCCTTCGGGTTGTCGTTGAAAGAAGTGGCCAGAGCCTTGCAGGCCGCGAAACCGGCGATCCCGATCCGGTTGCAGGCCGATTCGGCGCCGCCGGCGACCATGACCTCGGCGTCGCCGAGCGCGATCAGCCGCGCCGCGTCGCCAATTGCATGGGTTCCGGTCGAGCAGGCCGTGACGACCGCATGATTCGGGCCTTTGAGCCCGTGCATGATCGAAACATGGCCGCCGATGAGATTGATGAGGCGCCCGGGAACGAAGAAGGGCGACACGCGGCGCGGGCCTTTCTCGTTCAGGACCAGGGTCGTCTCGTAAATACCGCCAAGTCCGCCGATTCCAGAGCCGATCAGGACGCCGGTTTCGATCTGGTCCTGATAGGTCTTGGGCGCCCAATTGGCGTCTTTGAGCGCCTGCGCCGCCGCGGCGACGCCGAAGATGATGAAATCGTCGACCTTGCGCTGCTCCTTGGGTTCCATCCAGTCATCCGGATTGAAGGCGTCGGGGGCGTCCCTGCGCGGAACCTGCATCGCGATCTGACAAGCAAGATCGGAGGCTTCAAAGCCTTCGATTCGCCCGGCGCCGCTTTCGCCGGCCAGCAGACGTTTCCAGGTTTCCTCGTAGCCGCTGGCTAGCGGCGAAACCATGCCCAATCCCGTAACGACGACCCTGCGCATTAGCTCCCTCGGGCTTTGCATTCGACGCTCAGGCGCAACCTTGCGCCAGAGCGGACCAACCAGACGAACACGCCGAACGGAGCCGGCGCTCCTAATGTCAAACGCGCGCGCCCGACGCCAGGCCGAACGCGCGCGAACAAGTCCTCACGAGCTGAAATCAGCCCTGAGCCGTGGCCTTTTCCAGGAACTTCACCGCGTCGCCGACCGTCACGATCGTCTCGGCGGCGTCATCGGGGATCTCCACGCCGAATTCTTCCTCGAAGGCCATGACCAGCTCGACGGTGTCGAGCGAGTCGGCGCCCAGATCGTCGATGAAATTGGCGCTGTCGACCACCTTGTCGGCGTCCACGCCGAGGTGTTCGATCACAATCTTTTTCACGCGCTCGGCGACATCGCTCATCTTTAGTTTCCTCGTTATATAGAACTGACGGCGCGCCTGAAGGCAGGCCTGGGCGCGCTGGGGAGTGACCGATCCGCCGACGCGAAAATTTCAGCCCGCAGCGAAATTTCACACGTTGGAACGTACAAACCGAGGCTTGCTAACATACTTCCGTCACGATTGCGAGGCCCACTTGCGGTTAAAGCCGCAGCCTACGCACCGCAGACGCAAGTAATTCAAATCATTGCCATTCCGCCGTTGACATGAAGGGTCTGACCGGTGACGTAGGCGGCTTCCGAACTGGCGAGAAACACGCAGGCGGCGCCAATATCCTCGCCCTGGCCAAGATGACCCGAGGGAATCGTCGCCAGAATGGCTTCTTTCTGCTTGTCCGTCAGGACGTCGGTCATCGGGCTGGCGATGAATCCCGGCGCGACGCAATTGACCGTGACGTTGCGCGAAGCGACCTCGGCGGCGAGCGATTTGCTCATCCCGATCAGGCCGGCCTTGGAGGCGGCGTAATTGGCCTGCCCGCCATTGCCGGTGACGCCGACGATCGAGGTGATGTTCACGATGCGGCCATAGCGGCGCTTCATCATGCCCTTCAGCACCGAACGTGACAGGCGGAACGCCGACGTCAGGTTGACGGTCAGCACCGTCTCCCAATCCTCGTCCTTCATGCGCAGGAACAGGCCGTCTCGGGTCACGCCGGCGTTGTTGACCAGGATATCGAGCGGGCCAGCAAGGGCCTCGGCCTCGGGAACGAGTTTTTCGACGGCGTCCTTGTCGGAAAGGTTGCAGACCGCGACGAACGCGCCTTCTCCGAGTTCGGCGGCGAGAACGTCGAGGGCCTCGCGGCGCGTGCCCGAAAGCACGACTTTCGCGCCCTGCTTGTGCAGGGAGCGGGCGATCGCGGAGCCGAGGCCGCCGCTGGCGCCGGTGACGAGCGCGACGCGATTGCTCAGATCAAACATGAGAAACTCCGGATAAAGGATCAAACCGTCAGTGAAAAACTCTCAACGTCCGCCGGCACGCCGACATTGAGCGCACGCGCGCCTTCGGCCGTGCGCTTGACCAGACCGGCCAGAACCTTGCCGGCGCCGATTTCAACGAACAGATCGACGCCCTGCCTGTGCATATAGCCCATGCACTCGCGCCAGCGCACGGTCCCGCAAACCTGGGCGACCAGCAATTTGCGGATTTCGTCCGGGTCGCGCACGGGCGCGGCGGTGACATTGGCGACCACGTCCACGACCGGCGGCAGGATGCTCGTTTCGGCCAGCGCGGCGCGCATGGCCTCGGCGGCAGGCGCCATCAGGGCGCAATGGAAGGGCGCGGACACCGGCAGCAGCATGGCGCGCTTGATGCCGTTTTCCTTGGCGATTTCAATTGCCAGATCCACAGCCTGCTTCGCGCCGGACACCACGATTTGCCCGCCGCCATTGTCATTGGCGACTTCGCACAGGCTGCCTGAGGCCGCCGTGGCTTCGCCGGCGATCTTCGCGGCCAGCTCCGGCTCCGCGCCGAGCAGGGCCGCCATGGCGCCCTCGCCGACCGGAACGGCCTTCTGCATGGCCTGACCGCGCAGGCGCAGCAGGCGGGCGGCGTCGGAGACCGTCAGGGCGCCGGCGGCGGCGAGCGCGGAATATTCGCCCAGCGAATGACCGGCGACAAAACGCGCGTCGCGCGCCAGCTTCACGCCCTTCTCGGCCTCAAGCGCGCGCAGGGCGGCGAGGCTCACGGCCATCAGGGTCGGCTGGGCGTTAGCGGTCAGCTGCAGCTGTGCGGGATCGCCCTCGAACATCAGGGTCGAAAGCTTTTCGCCGAGCGCCTCGTCGACTTCCTGGAAAACGTCGCGCGAGGCGGCGAAAGCCTCGTAAAGCGCCTTGCCCATGCCGACGGCCTGGGAGCCCTGCCCCGGAAAGAGAAATGCGACGGTCACTTGCGGTCCTGCCTCGTTTTACGTCAAATCGCTGTCGGCAATGGCGCCGCCTGTCGCGCCTGTCAAGGCGGCGCGCGCAAAAGCCCAGCAATTGCGCGCTTTTCGCTTGATCGGCGGCGAAATCCCGTTATAAGGCGCGCTTCGTCCCTCGGCCGGGGGCTGAACGGAAGGCCGCGCTTGCGGCTGGGTTTACCCGTCTTCCCGTGTTCCCGCCTTCGAAATGTTTCCGTCGAGCCTTTCTCCGGGCTCGAAGGGCTCCGCGCCGGGATGGATGAAACTGGCGGCTCAAGCCGCCGGGAATCATAGAGAAAGGCAATGACATGGCTCTTTATGAGCACGTTTTCCTTGCTCGCCAGGATCTGACCGCCCAGCAGACGGAAGCCCTGACCGAGCAGTTCAAGGCCACCGTGACCAGCCTCGGCGGCACTGTCGGCAAGGTGGAATATTGGGGCGTCAAGTCCCTCGCCTACCGGATCAAGAAGAACCGCAAGGCGCATTTCACCCTCATCAACCTCGAAGCCCCGCCGGCCGCCCTGGCCGAGGCCGAGCGTCAGTGGTCGATCAGCGAAGACATCCTGCGCTCCCTGACCATCCGCGTCGACGCCCTCGAAGACGGCCCGTCCGCCATGCTGCGCAAGCGCGATGACGACGACCGTGGCGATCGCGGCGATCGTGGCGATCGCCCGGGCCGTGGCGGCCCCGGCGGCCGTCCGCCGCGCCCGCGCCGTGACGACAACGCTGAAGGAGGACAGTTCTGATGACCACCGCCGCCGCCCCCGCGCGCCGCCCCTTCTTCCGCCGTCGCAAGACCTGCCCGTTCACGGGGCCGAATGCGCCGAAGATCGACTACAAGGACACGCGTCTGCTGTCGCGCTACATCTCCGAGCGCGGCAAGATCGTGCCCTCGCGCATCACCGCCGTCTCGGCCAAGAAGCAGCGCGAACTGGCTCAGGCCATCAAGCGCGCCCGCTTCCTCGGCTTGCTGCCTTACGTGATCGTCTGATCTGACACTCGCGCCGCGCGAGCCATTCGCGCGGCGCCGCTTTCGTTGGGGCGGGCTATGATCCGTCTCTAACCGCCCTCGCATGACCCTCAATTCCGCACTCGGAACAAGGTCAGGCGCATGGTTCCGGGACAGCAGGGTAAATGAACGACAATTTTCCGCCGGCCAATTGGCCCGACCGCGCCGTGGCTTTCGGCGCCGGGCTCGCCAGCGCCCTCCTTTTCGTCGTCTCGACGCGTGGCTCCAGCCTCGCGATGGCGCTCGCCTATTTTTCCCCGCTGCCCCTTATGATCGCCGCCGCCGGATTCTCCTTTCCGGCCGCCCTGGTCGGCGCGCTCGCCGGCGCCGCGCTGCTCGTTTATGCCGCCCAGCTCCCCTTCGGCCTCGGCTATTTCCTCGGCTTTGCAGGACCAGCGCTCTTGCTTGCGGCTTTGCTCCAGGCTCCCCTGGCCTCGCGCGATTCCGCCTCGCCTGCGCCGCGTTTCATGACGCCGGGCGCCCTGCTGGCGACGATCATCCTGTTGGCCATCGGCGTCGCCGGACTGGGCGTCGTCGCTCTCGTTACGCATTACCATGGCTTCGACGCCGCGCTGACCGCCATTCTGAAGCGCCTCGGCCCGGCTCTGGACGAGCTGGCGTCCGGCCTGCGGCCGGTGGCGCCGGATCTCGAGGCGGACAAGATCAAGCGCCTTCTGGTCATGAGCGCCCCCGCTGGCGTCGCCGCCTCGCAGACGCTGCTTCTCGCCGTCAACCTCTGGCTCGCGGCGCGGACAATCGAAATTTCCGGCCGTCTGCAGCGTCCCTGGCCGTCGCTGCCGGAAAATCTGGCGCTGCCGCGTCTCGTAGCGCCGCTCTTTCTGCTCGCCGCGGGCCTGTCGTTCAAGGGCGGCCTCGTTGGCGTCCTCGGCGGCGCCGTCGCAGCGGCGACCGGCTTCGGGCTGGCGCTGCATGGCCTCGCCGCGCTTCACGGACTGACCCGCGACAACCGGTTTCGCGGCGCCTGGCTCTCCGGCCTCTACGCCGCGGTGCTTGTGCTCGAACCCTGGTCGGTCGTGGTTCTCGCCGTGTTCGGCGTGGTCGATTCCGCCTTTTCCCTTCGCGCCCGCAAGGCGCGCTCTACCACCGTCAAAATCTGATCAAACTGGAGTTCACATCATGCAAGTCATTCTTCTCGAACGCGTCGCCAAGCTGGGCCAGATGGGTGAAGTCGTCCGCGTGCGCGACGGCTACGCCCGCAACTTCCTGCTGCCGCGCGGCAAGGCGCTTCGCGCCACCGAAGCCAACAAGAAGCATTTCGAAGGCGAACGCGCCCAGCTCGAAGTCCGCAACCTCGAGCGCAAGAGCGAAGCCGAGGCTGTCGCCGAGAAGCTGAACGGCCAGATCTTCGTGATCCTGCGCCAGGCTGGCGAATCAGGCCAGCTTTACGGCTCCGTTTCGACCCGCGACATCGCCGAGGCCGCCACGGCCGGCGGCTTCACTGTCGAGCGGCATCAGATCGTGCTGCATACGCCGATCAAGACGCTTGGCCTGCACAAGACCCCGGTTCATCTGCATCCGGAAGTCGATGTCGAGATCACCGTCAATGTCGCCCGCTCCGCTGAAGAAGCCGAGCGTCAGGCGAAGGGCGAATCGGCCGTCGTGCGCGAAGAGACCACCATGGCCGATCTCGGCCTGGAAGTCGGCGCCGCCCTGGCCGAATCCGGCGACGTCGAGCTCTGATCTTTAGTAAGCCGTTGAAACACAAGGCCGGACGGGAGCGATCCCGTCCGGTTTTTTTGCGCGTGGCGCCGGAGGCGCGGTCAAGCCAATTCGCCGCCCCCGCGCAATTTAGCCGTGGCCATGTGGACAACGTGGACAAGGCGAGGCGCTTAACGTTTCGTTGATTTCTTCCGTCCGAAGCCATGTCAGAACAATGCGGCGATTGCGTATTCCGTCGCATCAATCCGATAATTCACAATGATTCGGCGCGGCGGCCAGGCTGTCGCGCGAGGAATGGCGCTGCAATGGCCGTACTTGAAAAGAAAATCGACCGCGCTCTGATGACGGTCGCCGCTCCCGAAACCAATTTTCGCACGCCTCCCGCCAATATCGAGGCGGAACAGGCGCTGCTGGGCGCGATCCTCGTCAATAACGACGCTTTCGATCGCGTCTCGGACTTTCTGAAGCCGGAGCATTTCGCCGAGGAGCTGCACCGCCGCATCTATGAAATCGCCGGCCAGCTGATCCGCGCCGGCAAGCTGGCCACGCCGGTCACGCTGAAGACTTTTCTGGGCGACATCGACCTCGGCGGCATGACCATTCCGCAATATCTGGCGCGACTGGCGGCGGAAGCTACCACCATCATCAATGCGGTGGATTACGGCCACGCCATCCACGACCTCGCCCTGCGGCGCGATCTGATCTCCATCGGCGAGGATGTCGTCAACACCGCCTTCGACGCGGGCGTGGACGCCAGCCCGCGCGCCCAGATCGAGGAGGCCGAGCGCAAGCTCTACGCGATCGCCGAGACGGGGCGCTACGAAGGCGGGTTCCATCGCTTCTCCGAAGCGCTAACCAGCGCCGTGGACATGGCGGCCCGGGCCTGGGAGCGCGACGGCGGACTCTCGGGCGTCGCCACCGGCATGAACGACCTCGACAGGATGATGGGCGGGCTGCAGGCTTCCGACATGATCATCGTCGCGGGCCGTCCCGGCATGGGCAAAACTGCGCTGGCGACCAATATCGCCTTCAATGTCGCGCGCGCCTATCGCGGCGAAGCGCAGCCAGACGGAACGCATCTCACCGTCAATGGCGGCATCGTGGGCTTTTTCTCGCTGGAAATGTCGTCCGAACAGCTCGCCACCCGCATCATCGCGGAGCAGGCCCAGGTCCCGGGCTACAAGATCCGCCGCGGCGACATCACTGAGGCGGAATTCCATCGCATCACCCACGCCGCGCGGGAAATGCAGAGCATTCCCTTCTATATCGACCATACCGGCGGCATTTCCATCGCCCAGCTCACGGCCCGCGCGCGGCGCCTCAAGAGGCAGCGCGGCCTCGATTTGCTGGTGGTGGATTACCTGCAATTGCTGTCCGGCTCGCGCGCGCGCAGCGACAATCGCGTGCAGGAGCTTACGGAAATCACCACCGGCATGAAGGCCTTGGCAAAAGAATTGAATGTGCCGATCATCGCCCTGTCACAATTGTCGCGTCAGGTCGAATCGCGCGACGACAAGCGGCCGCAATTGTCGGATCTGCGCGAATCCGGCTCGATTGAACAGGACGCCGACGTCGTGATTTTCGTCTATCGCGAGGAATATTACCTGAAGAACAAGCAGCCGCGCGAGGGCACGCCGGAGTTCATGACCTGGCAGAGCGAAATGGAGCGCGCCCACGGCAAGGCCGAGGTGATCATCGGCAAGCAGCGCCACGGACCGACCGGCACGGTGGAGCTGGCATTCGAGGGCGAATATACGCGATTCAGCGATCTGGCGCAGGACGATCACCTGCCCGCCCATATGTGAGGACCTTTGATGACGGATGGGGCGTCTTCCGACGAGGACCGGGCGATGGGGGAATCCATCCTCACGGTCGATCTCGGCGCTCTGGCGGAGAACTGGCGCCGCCTGTCCGCCCGCGTTCGGGGCGCGGAATGCGCAGCTGTGGTCAAGGCCAACGCCTATGGCCTCGGCGTCGCGCCGGTCGCGCAGGCCCTGCTCGACGCGGGCTGCCGGACTTTTTTCGTCGCGCATCTCCGCGAGGGCGAGATCCTGCGGCAGGTTGTGCGGGACGGCGCGCAGGCGCGCATCTTTGTCCTGAATGGCCTCGCCCCCTCATCGGCGCGTTTCTTTGTCGAATCGCAGCTCATCCCGGTGCTCGGCTCGCTGCCGGAGATTGCCGAATGGGCTGAATTTTGCGTCGCCGACGGCGTCCCCCACCCTGCGGCGATCCATATCGACACCGGCATGAACCGGCTCGGCCTCGCCGCGCGCGACCTCAAGCTCGCCCGCGCCCTGACGAGCTCCTTCACGCCCGTTCTGGCAATGAGCCATTTCGTCTCGGCGGAAGACATTTCGGCGCCAAGCAACCGGCTGCAGATCGAACGTTTCGAGCAGGCCTGCGCCCAACTGCCGCCCATGCCGGCGTCGCTGTGCAACAGCTCGGGCCTGTTTCTCGAAGACGCGCCCTTTCTCGACCTGTGCCGCCCGGGCTACGCGCTTTACGGCGGCAATCCCACGCCCGGCAGCGATAATCCAATGCGTCGCGTCGTCGGCCTGTCGTCGCTCGTGCTTCAGGTCCGCGACGTCGCGGCCGGCGAGGCGGCGGGCTATAACGCCCGCTGGACCGCGCCCTCGCGCCGACGGCTCGCGACCATCAATCTCGGCTATGCCGACGGCTATCCGCGCAGCGGCTCCGAGGGGCCGATCGGCGCCGAGGTCTTCGCGGGCGGGCATTACTGTCCGATCGTCGGGCGGATTTCGATGGACCTCTCGATCATCGACATCAGCGAGACCGGCCCGTTGCGACGCGGCGACCGTGTCGAGATTCTCGGACCCAATATCAGCATCGACGAACTCGCCGCCGAATCCGGGACGATCGGCTACGAGATCCTGACCCGGCTCGGCGCGCGGTACCGGCGCGAATATATCCACGGCGCGGAGACGCCGGCCGAGGCTCCGGCGAGCGAGGACGCTAATCCTCCCGCCTGAAATTGGCGTGCGGAGGCTGGACAAGCCGCAATGGCTATGTTCTATAATTGTTCTCGTTTGAAGTCCGGATTCCCGGCTTTTTTGGAACCCCGTCTTTTTTGGATTCCTGCCTTGGCCAAAGCGCGCACATCTTTCATCTGCCAGAATTGCGGCGCGGTTTCCCCGCGCTGGCAGGGGAAATGCGAAGCTTGCAACGAATGGAACACTCTGGTCGAGGAGGCGCCTTCGGCGGGCATCGGGGCGCTTGCCGCGCGCAATGCCAAAAAGGGCCGGGTCTTCGCGTTGGAAGGCCTGACCGGGGAAGCCAAGCCCGCGCCGCGCCTGCTTTCGGGCATGGCGGAACTGGACCGCGTCACCGGCGGCGGCTTCGTGCCCGGTTCAGTCCTGCTGATCGGCGGCGAGCCGGGCATCGGCAAGTCCACCCTGCTCATCCAGTCCTGCGCCGCTCT
This sequence comes from Rhodoblastus sp. 17X3, assembly GCF_030056575.1. Classification (GTDB taxonomy): domain Bacteria; phylum Pseudomonadota; class Alphaproteobacteria; order Rhizobiales; family Beijerinckiaceae; genus Rhodoblastus. The sequence continues at coordinate 278,162 of NZ_JASHHX010000002.1, forward strand.
GGCGCGGCGGGGCCAGCGCGTGGTCTATATTTCCGGCGAGGAGGCCGTCGCCCAGGTGCGCCTGCGCGCCGAGCGGCTGGGCTTGAGCGACGCGCCGGTCGAGCTGGCGGCGGAAACCTCCGTCGAGGATATTATCGCCACGCTCTCGACGGGACGGCTTCCCGCTCTGGTGGTGATCGATTCGATCCAGACCATGTGGACCGAGACCGCCGAGGCGACCCCTGGCACCGTGACGCAGGTCCGCTGTGCGGCGCAGGCGCTGATTCGCTTCGCCAAACTGTCAGGCGCCTGCGTGATTCTCGTCGGCCACGTGACCAAGGATGGCCAGATCGCGGGCCCGCGCGTGGTGGAGCATATGGTTGATGCTGTGGCCTCATTCGAGGGCGACGGCTCGCACCATTTCCGCATTCTGCGCAACGTCAAGAACCGCTTCGGGCCGACCGACGAGATCGGCGTGTTCGAAATGACTGGCGCCGGTTTGTCCGAAGTCGGCAATCCGTCGGCGCTCTTTCTCGCCGGGCGCGACGGCTCGGCTCCCGGCGCGGCGGTGTTTGCCGGCATGGAGGGCACTCGGCCCGTGCTGGTCGAGATTCAGGCTCTGGTGGCGCCAAGCACGCTCGGCACGCCGCGCCGCGCCGTGGTTGGCTGGGACCCGAATCGCCTGTCCATGCTCGTCGCCGTGCTGGAAACCCATGGCCGGGTGCGGCTCGGCCAGCACGATATATATCTGAGCGTGGCGGGCGGCGTGAAGATTTCGGAGCCGGCCGCCGACCTCGCCGCCGCTGCGGCGCTCGTGTCCTCGCTCACAGGCGCCGTGCTGCCGCAGGACATGGTGTTTTTCGGCGAGGTCGCCTTGTCCGGCGCCGTGCGCCCATCGCCGCACGCCAATTTGCGGCTCAAGGAGGCGGCAAAGCTCGGCTTTTCGCGCGCCGTCGCGCCGCAGGGGCCGCAGGAGGGCGAGGGCGCCGGCAAGAATGGGGGAATCGCCCAGCGCCCGGTTCGCCATATCGGAGAGGCCATCGCCGATATCGCCGCCCTCGGCCGTGGCGCGCCGCCGAGAGAAACTCCAAGAGACTCACAAAGACCTGCGCGCGCCGCCGTTTAAACTGCTGGCGCCGAGCCTATCGACGCCAGAGGCCGCATTAGCTATAAGCTTGCGCGAAGAAAGACGGCGGAAGATCGCCTCCCTTGTCTTCCGCTCCCGGCTGCTGCGCCGGAACCTGATTTCATCGCTGTTCGAGGCGCCGAATGCCGTCTTATCTTGACCTGGGTCTTCTCGCCGTCGTTCTCGTTTCTGCTCTGCTCGCCACGGTGCGGGGCTTCACCCGCGAGGTCATGGCGATCTTTTCCTGGGGCGCGGCGGCGGCTGCGGCGGTCTATTTCTACCCGCTCCTGATCCCCAAGCTCGCGGACCCCGCCTCGCCGGTCTTCATCAGCAAGGAGGCCCTGCGCCCCTACGCCGCCGGCGCCGCCATCTTCTTCGTCGCGCTGATCATCGTCTCCTTCATCACCATCCGCATTTCGGACGCGATTCTCGATTCCAAGATCGGCGCGCTGGACCGGTCGCTGGGCTTCCTGTTCGGCGCAGTGCGCGGGTTGCTGCTCTGCGCCATCGCCTTCATCTTTTTCAATTGGCTCGCCCCGGAAGCCGCCAGTCCCACGGCTGGCGGCGTTGGCTCCAGCGCGGCCCTGCGCAATCAATGGCTGGCCAATTCGCGCAGCCTGCCGCTGCTGAAGGCCACAAGCGACCAATTGCTCGCGCTTCTCCCGGACGACCCCGACGGCCTGCTGGCGAAATTCAAGAAGCCGAAGCTGCCCGCCACAGGCGAGGAGGCGCCGCCGCCGGAAACGGATTCCGAGCCGAAAACCGCGCCCGCGACGCCCTCGCCTCCGGTCCCGCCCACGCGTCCCGGCAAGCCGGCGGCTGCGCCCGCGGCGCCTGACGACAAGAAAACCATCGATAATCTTCTCAAGAACACGCGCTGATCAAGATTACCGTCCAGCGGCGCTGGAAATTTCGGCAAAGACTTTCCATTTGTCGCACAGAGGTTTATTGAGCACTCTTTCGCTAATGGGGCGATAGATACGCCTCGCGCGCGGATATTTTTCGCGCGCAACTGGAGCCAGGACAATGGATCAATCCGGTGCGGGGCGAGGCTTGACCGCCAATTACGACATGGCCGCGGACTTTGACATGGACGCCGACCGCTTGCGCGAGGAGTGCGGCGTTTTCGGCATTTTCGGCCATCCCGACGCGGCCGCCATCACCGCGCTCGGCCTGCACGCCTTGCAGCATCGCGGTCAGGAGGCGGCGGGCATCGTGTCCTATGACGGGCGGCGCTTCAATTCCGAGCGCCGCATGGGCATGGTCGGCGACACTTTCTCGAAGGCCTCGACGATCGAGCGCCTGCCCGGCGATCGCGCCATCGGCCATGTGCGTTATTCGACGACCGGCGAAACCATCCTCCGCAATGTCCAGCCCCTGTTCGCCGAACTCGACTCGGGCGGCTTCGCGGTCGCCCACAACGGAAATCTCACGAACGCGCTGACGCACCGCCGCGAGTTGATCCGCGCGGGCGCGATCTATCAATCGACCTCCGACACCGAAGTCGTGCTGCATCTTGTCGCCCGCAGCCGCAAACATTCGGTCGTCGACCGCTTCATCGAAGCGCTGCGCCAACTCGAAGGCGCTTACGCCTTCGTCGCCATGAGCAACAAGAAGCTGATCGGCGCGCGCGATCCGCTAGGCATTCGTCCGCTTGTCCTCGGCCAGCTCGATGGCCATTACATTCTGGCTTCGGAAACCTGCGCGCTCGACATCATTGGCGCCCATTTCATCCGCGACGTCGAAAATGGGGAAATCGTCGTGATTTCGGATGAAGGGCTGGAAAGCATCCGGCCCTTTCCGCGCCAGCCCGCCCGCCCCTGCATCTTCGAATATATCTATTTCGCCCGTCCCGATTCCATCGTCCACGGCCGCTCGGTCTATGACGTGCGAAAGGAAATGGGCGCGCAGCTCGCGCGGGAAAATCCGCTCGACGCCGATGTCGTCGTGCCCGTGCCCGATTCCGGCGTTCCGGCGGCGATCGGCTATGCACGCGCCTCTGGAACGCCGTTCGAGCTGGGCATCATCCGCAACCATTATGTTGGCCGCACCTTCATCCAGCCGACGCAAACGGTGCGCGAACTGGGCGTGCGCATGAAGCATTCCGCCAATCGCGCGGTGGTCGCGGGCAAGAGGATCGTGCTGCTCGACGATTCCATCGTGCGTGGGACGACGTCGGTGAAAATCGTGCAGATGATGCGCGAAGCCGGCGCCAAGGAAGTGCATTTCCGCATTTCCTCGCCGCCGATCACCCATCCCGATTATTACGGCATCGACACGCCGCAACGCGACAAGCTGCTCGCCGCGACCCACACTCTGGAAGAGATGCGCGCCTGGATCGGCGCCGATTCCCTCGCCTTCCTTTCGGTGGACGGCATTTATCGCGCCATGGGCTGCGACGGCCGCGACCCGAATCGCCCGCAATTCACCGACCATTGCTTCACCGGCGACTATCCGACCACGCTGACCGACATGAATGGCAAGGATATTCGCGCGCAATTGTCGCTGCTCGCCGAAACCGGCTGACCCCCACCACCAACAGGCCTCTCTGATGTCCGATCTTTCCTCGCCCGGCGGCAAGCTCGCCGGCCGTATCGCCCTCGTCACCGGCGCCTCGCGCGGCGTCGGGCGCGCCGTTGCGCTCGAACTCGCCCGCCGCGGCGCCCATGTCATCGCCATGGCGCGGACACAGGGCGCGCTGGAGGCTCTGGACGACGAGATCCGGGCGCTCGGCGGCGAGGCCACCCTCGTTCCTTGCGACGTCACCGATTTCGCGGCGCTCGACCGACTCGGCGCCGCGATTCACGAGCGTTGGGGCAAGCTTGACATCTTCGTCGGCAATGCCGGCGTGCTCGGCCCGCTGACGCCGATCTCCCATTGCGATCCGGACAAGTGGGACAAGCTTTTCGCGGTCAATGTCACCGCAAATTACCGGCTGCTGCGCTCGCTCGATCCGCTGCTGCGCGCCTCCGACGCGGGCCGCGTCGTTCTCATTTCCTCCGGCGCGGCTCAAAGGGCGGATTATCGCGCGTTCTGGGGACCCTATGCGGCCTCGAAAGCCGCGCTCGACGCGATCCTGCGCTCCTATGCCGCCGATGTCGTCAATGTCTCGAACGTCAAGGCAATGAGCGTCAATCCCGGTCCGCTGCGCACCAAGATGCGGGCCTCGGCCATGCCGGGCGAAGACCCGTCGACCTTGCGCACGCCTGAGGAATTCGCGCCGAAACTGGTTGATCTGTGCGACCCGGACTGGACCGAAACCGGCCGGATCTACGATTTCCCGGCCGACAAGGTGCTGTCCTTCCAGGGACCGGCTTGAGCAAGGCCCGGCTCAAGCCGGGCGCCTCGCCTCAGCGCTTGCGCTTTTTCCCCGCATAGGGATTGTCGCCCTGCTTCAGGGTGAGGCGGATCGGCGTGCCCGGCAAGGCGAAGGTCTGGCGCAGTCCATTGACGAGATAGCGCTGATAGGAGTCCGGCAGCTCGTCGAGCTGGTTGCCGAAAACGACGAAATGCGGCGGCCGCGCCTTGGGCTGGGTCATGTAGCGGATCTTGATGCGGCGTCCGGCCACGGCCGGCGGCGGATTCTGGTCGATCGCGCCTTCGAGCCAGCGGTTGAGCCGACCTGTCGAAATGCGCCGGTTCCAGATTTCATGGGCCTTGATCGCGGCTTCGATCAGCGCGTCGACGCCCTGCCCCGTCGCGCCGGAAACCGGAACAACCGCCGCGCCGCGCACTTGCGGCAGCAAGCGCTCGGCCTCCTCGCGGAGTTCAACCAGTTTCGCGCCCTTGTCCTCGATCAGGTCCCATTTGTTGACGCCGATGACGAGCGCACGGCCCTCGCGCGCGGCAAGGTCGGTAATGGTCAGGTCCTGTTTTTCGAACGGAATGGTCGCATCGAGCAGGATGACGACGACTTCGGCGAAGCGCACGGCGCGCAGGGCGTCGGCGGCGGCGAGCTTTTCGAGCTTGTCGTCGATCCGGGCGCGCCGGCGCAGGCCGGCGGTGTCGAAAACCTTGAGGGCGCGTTCCTGCTCGCCCTTGCGCCAGACATATTCGACGCCAATGGAATCGCGCGTGACGCCCGCCTCCGGCCCGACCAGGAGGCGGTCCTCGCCGAGCAGTCGGTTGATGAGCGTGGATTTGCCCGCATTGGGCCGGCCGACGATGGCGATGCGTAGCGGCTTGGTCGGGTCGAGTTCGCTGCCGTCCTCGTCCTCGGCGAGAACCAGCCTCTCGCGCACGTCCTCGTCGTCTTCCGACAGCGCCGTGGCTTCCGGCAAGGCGGTGAGCAGCGACGCATAAAGCTCCGCCAGGCCGTCGCCATGTTCGGCGGACAGCGCGACCGGATCGCCGAGGCCGAGCGTGAAGGCGTCATAGGCGCCCGCCTCGCCCGCCCGCCCTTCGGCCTTGTTGGCGATGACGATCAGCGGCTTGCCGGCGCGGCGCGCCAGCGACGCGAAATGCCGGTCTTCGGGCGTGACGCCGACGCGCGCGTCCATCACGAAGAAGATTGCGTCCGCATCCTCGATCGCCGCCTCGGTTTGGGCGCGCATGCGGCCGGTGAGCGTTTCGACGCCGCCCTCTTCCAGGCCGGCCGTGTCGATGATGGTGAAATTCAGGTCGCCGAGCTTCGCCTCGCCCGCGCGGCGGTCGCGCGTGACGCCCGGCTGGTCGTCGACAAGCGCGAGCTTCTTTCCGACCAGCCGGTTGAACAAAGTGGACTTGCCGACATTGGGGCGGCCGATGATGGCGACGGTAAAGGTCATTATTTCTTTGGGTTCTGGTCGGCCGGCTTGTCGGAAGCGGGCTCGGGGGGGGCCGCCTTGGCGGGCGCCGGCGGGGCGGAAGCCGCCGGCGTGAATTTGCCTCCGCCGCGCACCAGCGACAGATAGGCGTTGACTTGCTGGCGCAGGTCCTCGGGCGCCTTGGAATCGACTACGATCTGGTCGAACCACTTGCCGGCGTCTTCGAAATCGCCGCGCTTCAGGGCGGCGAGGCCGAGAAATTCCCGCGCGGTGTGGCGGAAGGAGCCGTCCAGCAGCGGCGTGAGACGCTGCTCCAGTTCGGCCTTGCTGGCTTCGTCCACCCGCAGCAGGGCGGCGCGCAGACGGGCGACATCGCGCAGCAGACTGTCGAGCGCGCTATCGGCGGCGAGCGCGTCCAGTTCCTTCACGGCCGTCGCGCGGTCCGACAAGGCGCGTTCCTCGGCCGCGCGCAGTCGCGCCAGCGTCTGATAGCCCAGCGGCGCGGTCCTGGCGAGTTCCTCGAAGGCGGCGGTCGCGGCTTCCGGCTTGCTGTCCCTGGACAGCGCCTGCGCCGCCGCATAGGCCGCCCCGGCCGCCTCGGCGCGCGACTGACGCTGATGGCTCAGGAAGACAAAAATGGCGGTGCCGACCACGATCGCGGCGGCCAGGCCATAGACGACGATGGAATATCGCGACCACAGCCGTTTCAGCACGTCAGAGCGGACGTCTTCATCGACTTCGCGGAAAATATCGGCCATTTCGTTTTTCCCTTGCGCCTTTCGCCTTGCGGTTAGCACGGCGCGGCGTCAAAGGCGAGGATCAGCCGCGTTTTTCTCGCGCGTCACGCTCAATCGGAGCGGGCGCGTCGCCGCCATAGCCAAGGACCTTCCGGGATCCGATCGGCGTTGGCACGGGTGTAATTCTAATTCCTCGCGCCGCCAGACGCGAGCCAGGCCGCATAAACGCCAACATCCTTCGGCCAATCGGCGATGATTGCGTCAAACTTGGCGTGATCGCCAGCAAACAGCGCGCGCGACGCCTCCTCGAACCCGGCGAAATCCCCGGCCATCGCCGACATGAACCCATAGGCTGCATCCCGGGCCTCCCTCTGGCGGTCGGATGCTCCTGCCTCCCTTCGAGCCTGATCGACAAGTTTGCGAAGGACTACGGACGCGCCGCCGGGTTGGCCGTTTAGCCAATCCCAGTGACGCGGCAGCAGCGTGATTTCTCGCGACACGACACCCAACTTGGGCCGGCCGCGTCCACGTGTTTCCGCGGCAGGGGCAAGTGGCGACGCCGCGCGCGGCGCGAGATCGATCTGACGACCTGTCGCGTCGTCGAAGATCAAGAGGCGCAGCGTGGGGTCGCTCCCCGCAACTCTGCTGGCTGCGTCGGCTATATCGTCGCGCGGCCCGCTGGCGACGCGACGAAAGCCCGCGAAGAGCGTACAGGAATCGATATCAAACGTGTTCATCGGAGCGGCGCCTTTCTTTGCAGCGCAAATTATACCCGGATAAAATGATATTGCAATTCTACCCGGGTGTTTTTTCATCCTTGACCTTCGGGCCGTGTGAAGCGAAATGTGCCGGGTTGAACACGGCGGAAAGAGCCGCCGTTGCGGTGCGCAGCTGCGCGAGCCCGCTTCTTTCCCATTGATCGGTGTAGATGACTTTACCTTCCAGACCCGTGCACATCGTCGGCGGCGGCCTCGCGGGCTCTGAAGCCGCCTGGCAGATCGCGCGCGCCGGCGTTCCCGTCATACTGCATGAAATGCGGCCCGAGCGCGCGACGGACGCGCACAAGACGGGCTTCTGCGCGGAGCTGGTCTGCTCCAATTCCTTCCGCTCCGACGACGCCGGGACCAATGCCGTCGGCGTGCTCCACCGCGAGATGCGGGCGATGGAATCGCTCATCATGCGCTGCGCCGATTCCCATCAGGTGCCGGCGGGCGGCGCGTTGGCGGTGGACCGCGACGGCTTCGCCGCAGCGGTAACGGCGGCATTGGAGGCCGAACCGCTGATCGAGATCCGCCGCGAAGAGATCGCTGGCCTGCCGCCTTCGGAATGGGACAATGTCATCATCGCCTCCGGCCCGCTGACCTCGCCGGCGCTGGCGCAGGCCATCGGCGCGCTGACAGGCGAGGCGGAACTGGCCTTTTACGACGCCATCGCGCCGATCGTACATTTCGACTCGATCGACATGGACAAGGCCTGGCTGCAATCACGCTATGACAAGGCCGGACCGGGCGGCACGGGCGCGGATTACGTCAATTGCCCACTCGACCGCGAGCAATATGAGGCCTTTGTCACGTCCTTGATCGAAGGTCCCAAGACGGAATTCAAGGATTTCGAGAAGACACCCTATTTCGACGGCTGCCTGCCGATCGAGGTCATGGCCGAGCGCGGGCGCGAAACCCTGCGCCACGGTCCGATGAAGCCAGTGGGCCTGACCAACCCGCACAACCCGACCGTCAAGGCTTACGCGATTGTTCAGCTTAGGCAGGATAACGCTCTGGGAACGCTGTATAATATGGTCGGATTCCAGACCAAGCTGCTCTATGGCGCGCAGGTCGAGACCTTCCGGAAGATACCCGGCCTGGAGCGCGCGGAATTCGCGCGGCTTGGCGGCCTCCACCGCAACACCTTCCTCAATTCTCCCAAGGTTCTGGATAAAGCCTTGCGGCTCAAGGCCCAGCCGCGCCTGCGCTTTGCGGGCCAGATCACCGGCTGCGAAGGCTATGTCGAGAGCGCGGCGGTCGGCCTGATCGCCGGGCGCATGGCGGCTTTGGAGCGCCTCGGGCGCGAACTGCCGGCGCCGCCGCTGACCACAGCCATCGGCGCCCTGCTCAACCACATCACCGGGGGCCATATCGAGACCATCGACGCCGGGCCGCGCAGCTTCCAGCCGATGAATGTCAATTTCGGCCTGTTCCCACCGCTCGACTTCACGCCCAAGGCGGAGGGCGGGAAGAGATTGCGCGGGCCGGAAAAGGCCGTCGCCAAGAAGCGCGCCCTTTCGGCGCGGGCGGAAGAGGATCTGCGCGGATGGCTGTCAGCCGCGCAATGAGCCTGTCTCCGCCGCTTACAGCGAGACGTAGACGAATTTCGGCCCTTTGAGAGCCGGATAATTCTCGCGCAGGGCCTTGGCGATCTTGCCCACCAGGGTCTTGTCGCTGGCCGCCGAGGGGCCGACGAAATCCGTTCCGGTCATCCACGTCTCGAAAAAGCAGTGCAGGCCTTCGTCATAGTCCGGACCGGTCGGATTGGCGCTCTTGTCGGAAAGCGACGCAATCCCGGCGGGATTGACCTCCAGCCGCCAGTCGCGATCGTCTCTTTGGGACGCCAGAAGTTTGGCAAGATCGGCGTCGGTCCAGTTTCCCTTGAGGTCGAGCGTCATGGTTTGATCCCTGTTCCGTGGCTTCCAGCCGCCGCCGCGCGACGCCTGTAGCGAAAGCGACACGTGCCGGACGAAGCAGAGAATGGGCCAAGGTCGAGCGACGCCCGCGAGGCCGCCGCTCAAAGCCCAAGGGCTGCGGATCTCGGGAAATCGGGCGCGGCATGAACCTTGATTGGCCTGGACGCCATTGTCGCGAGACCGCCATGCCAGAAATCATCGAAGGTCCGAAACTCGCCGCGCTTTCCTGCGGCAAGCCGGTATATCTTGTCGTCATGCTTCATGGCGAGGGCGAGAAGGGCCAGGATATGGCCGATCTGGCGCTCGGCTGGGCGCCCGGCATGATCAAGGCCGATTTCATCGCCCTTGAGGCGCCCTTCCGCGACGCTCACGGACGCGCGGTCTGGCGCGATCCGGCGCGGCCCGGCGATTCCATCGCCGAAGCCGCCATGGCGCTCGACGCCTATCTCGACGAACAATTGGCGCGGACCCGCCTGCCCGCCTCGCATGTCGCTCTGGTCGGCTTTGGCGAAGGCGCCGAACTGGCGCTTGATGTCGGCCTGCGCCGGCCGGAGCCTTTTGCGGCTTTGGTTGGCTTTTCCGGCGCCTATTACGCCTCCGGCCTGCCGGTACGGGAGTTTTCCGCCGCGCCGACCCTTCTCGTCCACGGCGAGGCCGATGGCGAAGCGCCCTTTTCCGGCATGCTCGCGCTCAAGGAGGCGCTGAAGGCGCGCGGGGCGCCCGTCTGGAGCTTCAAGCGCCCCGGACTCGGCCATGAGATCGACGGCGAGGGCGCGGACGCGGCCGGCGCTTTTCTCGCCCGCCATGTCAAACATCAGAATCCGCAACGTCAGGCAGTCGACCACGGCTGACAAGTCGCAACTGGAGCCAATCCATGCCGATGAACGAAGAAGATATCCAGCCCGGCAAGTGCTATTCGGCCGGCGCCGAGAATTACAAAGTCCTGTCGATCACCCGGCAGATCGTCACCTATCAGGCCTGGCCAAAAGGCGGCAAGTTCAGCCCCCTGCGCATCAATTGCGGCCTGAAGGCCTTCGCCGCCGCCGTCCGCAAGGAAATTGCCTGTCCCGCCGGCATATAGCGCGACGTCTTGCCGAAACTCCGTCGTTCGGGCGTCATGCGCCCGCGCTAGTCTCCCGGAAAATGGAGACGCACATGGCGGAAGATCTCGACCATCTCGACGAATTGCAGGGCGCCTACAAGGCCGCTGTCGAGGAATGGATCGCGGCGATCAAGCATGAAGAAGATCTCGCCACGGTCGATCACGATGTCGCGAAGATCGACCTGTGGGAACAGGCGCATTTCGACGAAGACGCGATCCGTTCGAAGGTGAAGGCCGCGAAAAAGCGCTATGAAGACGCGCTGCGCGAGAACATCTACGGATTTTAGAGCCTGTTGCGCCACAGCGCCCATTGGCGGCGCCAGAGCGGAACATCGACGAGCGTCAAATAAGGGTCGTAATCCCGGCGCTCCATTTCGCGCAGGTAAAGTTCGGGCAGTGTGAGAAGGCGGAAAGCCTCGCGTCCGGATCTTGGCAGGGAGAGAAGGCTATGTTTCGCTTTGCCGATATTGTCGCGCGCCAGAGCCCGCAGCTCCGCCAGAGCCGCAGTGATGGCGGGATTTTTTTCGCGGGCGAAAAAGTCGCCCGCCGTCAGCCCGTGCCGGGCCAGAAGGTCGCCCGGAAGGTAGCATTGCCGCTGCGCGACGTGCCAGGGCAGCGCCCGCAGCAGGCCGACGAGCGCAAAAGCGCGGCCGGCGTGACGCGCGGCCAGCGCCTCGGCCTCCCCGGCTCCACCCCCACCCCCCGAGCCCCCTATGATATGGGACGCAAGCGCAAACAGAGCCGAACAGGTCTCGTCGCAATAATGATCGAGAAAGGCCATGTCCGGCGCAGGGTCTTCGTAAAGGTCGAAGCGCCGCGCATCTAACGCGTCCAGCAGAACCTGACGCGGCAGGCCGCGGCTTTCCACGGTGGCGAGCAGCGCGTCCGCGACGGGATGGGCGCGCAGGTCGCCGCGCGGTTCGGCGCCTTCCAGAGAGTCGAGGGCGTCGATCCACCATTGCAGGCGCATTTCGCCCAGCATCGGCTGCGTGACCAGGCTCCGGATGCGCGCAATCTCGGCGTTGAAGGCATAGAGCGCGAAGAGATGCGGCCGCGCCGCCTCCGGCGCGAACAGGCAGGCGAGCCAGCGGTCGCGGTCGCTCTCGCGCAGGGCTGCGCCGCAGAGCGCATAATGCTCGGCCAGCCGGTCGGCCGTCACAGGCTCAACCGCATGAAGTCATAGGCCGGCTCGACATTTTCCGGCAAATTCCGGCGCAGCGTCTCGTAATCCAGATCGGTGTGGAGATTGGTCAGCACCGCCCGTTTGGGCTTGAAATGCGCGATCAACTCCAGCGTCTCGCCGACCGAAAGATGGCTCGGATGAAGGCGGTGGCGGAGGGCGTCGACGATCCAGAGATCAAGATTTTCCAGATATTGCGCGCTCTCCGGCGGGATATATTTCACATCCGGCGTATAGGCGCAGGCGCCGAAGCGAAACCCGAGCGCGTCTATGTCGCCATGATTGAGACGGAACGGCATGGTTTCGATCTCGCCCGCGGGACCGCCATGGAAGAACGGTCGGCCATAATGGATGAAATGCGGGATCAGCAGGGGCGGATAATTGCTGCCCGGCGGCGTCTCGAACAGGTAGTCGAAGCGCAGTCCGACAGATTTCCAGGTCGGCTGGTCGAGATAGGTGGCGATCTTGCGGTGCATCTCCATGGTCAGCGGGCGAAGATCGTCGAGCCCGTGGATGTGATCGGCATGGGCATGGGTGAGCAGCAACGCGTCAATGCTCTGAACGTTCGCCAGCAGCAATTGCTCGCGCAAGTCGGGGCCGGCGTCCACCAGCAGCCGGGTCGGCTCGCGCTCGCCGCGCTTCTCCACCAGAATGGCGCAGCGGCGGCGGCGGTTCTTGGGGTTGCGCGGGTCGCACGCGCCCCAGCCCTGCGCCACCCGGGGCACCCCCGCCGACGAGGCGCAGCCCAATATGGTGATGTCGAGGCTCATGCGGCGAGCGGCGGCATTTTATCGAACAGCCGCAGGGCGTTGGCCGTCGTCACCGCCGCCAGTTGTTCGGGCGTGATTTTCTTGACCTCGGCCAGCACCTTGGCCGTCGCGGCGACATAGGCCGGCTCATTGGTCTTGCCGCGATAAGGCGTCGGCGCAAGGAAGGGCGCGTCGGTCTCAACGAGAATACGGTCCAGAGGCACGATCTCCGCGACGTCGCGCAGCTCCTGGGAATTCTTGAAGGTCACGATGCCGGAAAAGGAGATGTAGAGGCCGAGTTTCAGCGCCGCTTCCGCCAGCGCGCGGCTGGAAGAAAAGCAATGCAGGAGCGCCTTGAACGGACCCTTGGCGGTTTCTTCCGTCAGGATCGCCGCCATGTCCTCGTCGGCGTCGCGGGTATGGATCACCAGCGGCAGGCCCGTTTTCCGCGCCGCGTCGATATGGGCGCGGAACACCCGATGGGCGAGATCGCGCGGCGCGCGGTCGTAGAAATAATCGAGCCCGGCCTCGCCGATGGCGACGCATTTGTCATGCTCCGCCAGAGCCGCGATCTCGACGGCGGAAAATTCGCGCTCGTCGAGCGCGTGATTGGGATGGGTGCCGACCGAGCAATAAATGTTTTCATCGCTCTCGGCGATTTCGCGAATGGCGCCGAATTTCTCGATCTCGGTGCAGATGGTGATCATCCGCCCCACTCCGGCGGCTCGCGCGCGGGCAAGCACGGCGTCGCGCTCTTTCGTCAGTTCCGGGAAATCGAGATGGCAATGCGTGTCGATCAGCATCAGGAAACCGCTCCTCTAGCGGGCGCCTCTTCCGCCTCGACATAGCGCGGGAAGATCGGCGACGGCGCGGGAAGGTCCGCGCCCGCAAACAGCCGGTGCTCCGGCCTGGCGTAGACATAGTCGCGTTCGTCCGCGCGAACAGAGAGCAGGTCGAGCAATTTTCCTGCCGCCTCCGGAACGAAGGGCTGGCAGAGGATGCCGACGACGCGCAGCGTCTCGATGGTCACAAAGAGCACCGAATCGCGCCGCGTCGGATTGGTCTTGGTCAGCTTCCATGGCTCCTGCCCGGCGAAATAGCGATTGGCCTCGCCGACCACGGCCCAGATCTCGGCCAAGGCCTGATGCGGGGCATAGACGATCATGGCGGCGCGCGCCTTTGCCACGGCCTCATAGGCCTTGGCCAGCATTTCAGCATCGGCGGGCTCGACCTCGCCCTGTTCCGGGACCTTCGCGCCGCAATTCTTGGCGATCATCGAAAGCGAACGCTGCGCCAGATTGCCGAGATCATTGGCGAGATCGGCATTGATGCGCTGGACGATGGCCTCATGCGAATAATTGCCATCCTGGCCGAAGGGCACTTCGCGCAGGAAGAAATAGCGCAAGGCGTCGACGCCATAATGGTCCGCCAGCGCGATCGGGTCGATGACATTGCCGACCGACTTCGACATTTTCTCGCCGCGATTGAACAGGAAGCCGTGGACGACGATCTGCTTTGGCAAGGGAAGGTCCGCCGATAGCAGGAAGGCCGGCCAGAAAATCGCGTGGAAACGGGTGATGTCCTTGCCGATGACATGGGCGTCGCAGGGCCAGAATTTTTTTCGTGGGCTGTCGTCGAACCAGCCGGTCGCCGTAAGATAGTTTGTCAGGGCGTCGACCCAGACATACATCACATGGCGCTCGTCGCCGGGCACGGGAATGCCCCAGTCGAAGGTGGTGCGGCTGATGGACAGGTCCTTCAGGCCCCGCTTCACAAAGGCGACGATCTCGTTGCGGTATTTTTCGGGCGTGACGAAATCCGGATTAGCCTCGTAATGGGCCAGCAGCTTTTCGGCATAATTGGAGAGGCGGAAGAAATAGCTCTCCTCCTCGACCCATTCGACCGGCGTGCCGGTGGGCGCGAATTTACGCCCTTCCGCATTCGCGGTCAGTTCGCCTTCGTCGTAATAGGCCTCGTCGCGGACCGAATACCATCCGGAATATTTCGACAGGTAAATGTCGCCCTTGGCCGCCATGCGGCGCCAGATTTCCTGCACCGTCGCCTTGTGGCGCGGCTGCGTCGTGCGCACCACATCGTCGGCGGCGGCGTTGAGCTTCTCGCCCATTTCCATAAATTGCGCGGCGGTGCGGTCAGCGAGCGCGAGCGGGGTCAGGCCGTCCCGCGTTGCCGTCTGCTGCATCTTCAGGCCGTGCTCGTCCATGCCCGTCACGAACAGCACGTCGCGCCCGTCGAGCCGGTTGAAGCGGGCGAAGGCGTCGGTCGCGATGCGCTCATAGGCGTGGCCGATATGCGGCGCGCCATTGGCGTAGGGAATCGCGGTCGTGATGTAAAAACTGGCGCGTTCGGACATGTGCTGGAATTTCTCCGTCATAAGGCCGTGAAACTAGAGAATGGCGCGCGGGAGGAAAAGGGTTTTCGCACCGCAGGGGCGTTGAAAGCGCACCCGCCTCAGCCGCGCAGCAGCAGGCAGGCGTCGCCATAGGAATAGAAGCGATAGCGCTCCTTGATGGCGTGGGCGTAGGCCGCTCGCATCCGCTCAAGCCCCGCGAAGGCGCTGACCAACATGAAAAGGGTCGAGCGCGGCAGATGGAAATTGGTCATGAGCGCGTCCACGGCGCGGAATTCATAGCCGGGCGTGATGAAGATCGCAGTGTCGCCAGCAAAGGGCATGATTTCGCCAGAGGGCGCGGCGGCGCTTTCCAGAATGCGCAGCGAAGTGGTGCCAACCGCGATGACGCGCCCGCCCGCCGCCCGCGCCGCATTGAGCCGCGCGGCGACATCGGCGTCGATCGATCCCCATTCCGAGTGCATGACATGATCGGCGGTGTCTTCGGCCTTGACCGGCAGAAAGGTGCCCGCGCCGACCAGCAGCGTCACTTTTTCTACTGCGGCGCCGGCTGCGCGCGCGGCGGCGACCAGTTCGGGCGTGAAATGCAGCCCCGCCGTGGGCGCGGCGACGGCGCCCGACTTCTCGGCGAACAGGGTCTGGTAATCGCGCGCGTCCTTCTCGTCCTCGGCGCGCCGCGCGGCGATATAAGGCGGCAGCGGCATGTGGCCGACCGCCAGAATGGCGTCGTCGAGCGCCGGGCCGGACAGGTTGAAGGCGAGCAGCGCCTCGCCCTCGTTGCGCTCCACGACCTCGGCCCAGAGCGCGCCAGCCTGGCAGGCGGCGCCCTCCCCCGGCTCGCCGAAAATAACCTTTTCGCCGGGCTTCAGCTTCTTGGCGGGACGCACGAAGGCGCGCCAGCGGTAGCCATCCTCGCGCTTGTGCAAGGTGACGTCGATGCGCGCAACTGCGTCGCCGCGCCTGCGCCAGCCGAATAGTTGCGCCGGAATGACCTTGGCGTCATTGACCACGAGCACATCGCCCGGCCGCAGGAATTGAGGCAGGTCGCGCACGAAAGCGTCCTGGAACCGGGCGTCCTGAAAACTCTGCGGCGCCACGACCAGAAGCCGCGCGGATTCCTTCGGCTCGGCAGGCCGCAAGGCGATCCGCTCCGGAGGAAGATCGAAATCGAACAGGTCTACACGCACGCGTCTTCGCCTTATGTTGAGGCTGCGGTCATAAAGCGCGCGTCCAAAAAGCTCAAAAGAAAAACCCCGCCGGAGCGGGGTTTCTCATCTGCCGTATGGGCCGATCAACGCGAGGCGAAGACCGGGGCCGACGGGCCAAGCGCCACCCACACATTCGGGTCCTGCTGGCTCTGGCGCTTCACCAGACGATAGGCGACGCGATTGACCGGCTTCACTTCGTCGTGGAGGTTGTCCAGAATATATTCGCCGCCATTGGTCTTCACGGTCAGGACGGCGTGGCCTTCGTTGTTTTCGTCACGCACCACGGTCATCAGCAGGGCCTGGCGCGGGAAGCCGCGTTCGATCAGGATCTTGCGCTTCATCAGGGCGTAATCTTCGCAATCGCCCTTGCCGTCCATCGGATAATCCCAGCGATCCACGACGCCCCAATGGTCCATGTCAGAGACCGCTTCGACGGAATGATTGACCTTGGCGTTGACCTGTTCGATCTCGCGCATGGACTTCTCGGTCATGTTGACGTCAGCCGCCGGCAGTTCCGGGGCGGCGCATTCACCCTTGTAACGCTGGCAGAAATCCACCCAGCCGAAGGGAATGCTGGTTTCGCCGCCGACCGAGGCGTAAGCGACATCCTTGCTGCCGAAGGCTTTGACAACGCTCGACTGCGACGCGAGAACCGCGAAGGCGAGAGCGAAACCGGCAAGAGACGTAAGGCGCATGTCATTCCCCTTTGATAGGGCAATAATGACCAACTCCTTTTGTTATGCGGCTAAGTAAAATCGCCGCATTTTAGACAAATGCGTTCATTTTTTGCTTTGATCGGCTTAAGTATAATATTCACTTCCCGATTTGATTCAAATTGCGCGCATTCGCCTGTAACGCTTGAGATTCAAGGCATACAGCGCGGCGGAAGCGCGTCGGAGGCTTTCCTGCTTTGCTTAACGAATTGCACGCGTTAACGTACTGCGGCTCGCGAAGGTTAATTCAGGGCTTGAAACCGCGCGAAAAGGCCACATTTTCTGTCTGATGCAGGAAGGCGCCCATGGGCCCGAAATTCGATAAGACGCAGATGACCCCCGCTGACCACGCTGCGCTGATCGAAGCGGTGCGGCGACTGGAGCGTATTGGCCCCGCGCTGCGCCTCGCCAATCTCGTCGGGCAAAAGGTCAATTTCTTCAAGAATCTGGCGCCGGAAAAGGCCGCCAAGATCATCGACAACGCAACCATGGTGGCGATGAAGCTGGCCCTGCGCGCCGCGCTCGCCAGCCTGCACGGCCGCCCCCTTCGCGACCGCGACCGCAGGCACAAGATCCTCGCCGCTGCTTCCGGCGCCGCAGGCGGCGCGCTGGGTCTGGCCAGCCTGCCCTTCGAACTGCCGGTCACGACCATTGTCATGCTGCGCTCGATCGTCGATATCGCGCGCGGCGAAGGCGAGGATCTCCGCGATCCGGAAGCCGCGATGGCCTGTCTCGAAGTCTTCGCGCTCGACGGCCGCGTTCCCGGCGACAATGTTTCGGAATCGGGCTATTTCGCCATCCGAAGCCTGCTGGCGCGCTCCGTTTCGGAAGCGGCGCGCTATATCGCCAGCCGGGGCGTCATCGACGAGACGGCTCCCGCGGTGCTCAGGCTGCTATCGCAGATCGCATCGCGATTTGGCGTAGTCCTCAGCCAGAAATTCGTCGCCCAGGCGACGCCCGCGCTGGGCGCCTTCGGCGGCGCGGCGATCAACGTCGCCTTCATCGACCATTTCCAATCCCTGGCGAAAGGGCATTTCACCGTGCGCCGGCTGGAGCGCAAATATGGTCAGGAGCATGTCCGCTCGGAATATCAACGCATCGCCGGGGCGCGCGAGCCGGACGAGATCCAGCCGCCCGCAGCCTGAGTCAGTGGGAGCGCAGGGCGTCGAAAGTGGCCGCCATGTCCTGCGCGGCGGCTTTATTCTCATGCAGATCGGCGAAGACCGGCTCGCCGCGCAGCCAGCGCGCTTCACAACCCTCGTCATGCAGCGCGCGGTCAAGCCCGGAGAGGAACTCGCACGCGCCCCAATCCAGCCCGGCGTCGCGCAGCGAGGCCTGCAGGGCGCTTTGCACCAGCGAGCGCACAGCGCGATGGGCGGCTGAGAGCGGCGCTTCCGCATCCTCCTCTCCCGCCGCCGCGGCGAGACAGGCCTCCTTGTCGAACGAGACATGGCCCCGGCAGGCCAGCGTGCGCACCGAATAGATCGCGCAGGCGCCGCCAATGATGAAGGGGCACAGCAGGCAAGAGGAAAAGCGCTCCTGCTGGCTCTTGCCAGCGGTCGTTTCATGGGCTCCGGCCAGTTTGCTTGCCATGTCGACGCCATGGCGCGCGAAAGCCGGCGCGGTCAGCCGCAGGAAGCGTGCGGCCAAGAAAATCTCTGGCGCCGTTGCCGAGACATGCAGGCAGCAGCAGGTGTCGCAGCCGCGCGAACAGGCCGGGTCCGGCTGCCCTTCGCTTTGAATTTCGGCGTTGCGGTCGAAACTCTCGAAAGCTTGCGCGGTCAAGGCGTCGACGAGTCGCGGATCGCCGCGCCCGACGGCGAGAATCCGGTCGAAACTCTCGCGCATCGCAAGGAAAAACGCTTGCGCGCCGCTCTCGTCTTCTCCCGTCACGCCGTCGGCTCCTGGTGCGGGATTTTGGGCGGGAACAGGCCCGCCTGGAAACAGACGCTCATATGCTCGACCCGCGCAATGGCGGCCTGCGCCGCCGCCGGCTTGAGATTGGCCTCGGCGTTTTTCCTGAACAGGCCCACCCAGCGGTCGAAGAATTCTGGCTTCAGGTTCATCGCCAGATGCGGCGTGAACGGGCTGCCCTGATAGCGCGTCGTGCCGAGCAGCGCGCGCGACCAGAAATTCTGCACGATCTCGAAATGATGCTCCCAATCCGAGACATTGCGCGCGAACACCGGCCCGATCAGCGGGTCCGCCATCGCTTCGGAATAGAAGGCGCGCACCATGGCCTTCAACTCGTCTTCGGTCGCGTCGATCTGCTCCCCGGCGTGCTCGCCCTCGCCGGCCGGCAGATTCTTGCCGCGATCCGGGATGAGCGCGGCGATTTCCGGCGCGGCGCGGCCCATCCGGAAGTCCTCGTTGAGGGGCGGATCATATTTGCCGACAAGATCGCGCAGCACATGAAGGCGCTGGCGCGCATTGTCGCGGGCGCTCCAGAAGCAGCCGTCGGCCAGGCCAGCGGCGAGGACCGGCTCGTCCGCGCGCAGGCGCGTCAGTGTGGCGTCCATGTCCTCCGCTTCGGCGAACAGCACGGGATAGAGAAATTCGCCGATGCGCCGCGTGAGCGCGAACAGGCCGGCGCGCGGCGGCGGATCGCCCGCGACGAAGGCGAAGCCCGCGAAGGCGACTTCTGGGGCGTCGGCGCGCGGCAGACTCGGACCGGCGCGATGCGCGGCGGGCATGGGCGAATGATCCAGTCGATGGGCGGCGTCCTGGCGCTGATGGGGCTGCATGCCGGTCCCTCCTCGAAATTGCCGCGTGGCTAATTTTTCGGCAGCGAGCATAAAGCGGGCCAGCGTTTTCGGGGGCTATTTTCATCATGGACACGGGAATATGGGCGCAGTCCAGACAATATGTGATTCACTTACGACATGTCCTGTCGCAAGCCGGCGAAACGCGTCGTATCCGCGCCAAAAGCGCGCGAGACGGAAGAGATTTGCCTCCTCGACGCGATGCGCGGTGGGGAGAAAACGCTGATTTTTCAGGAGAATGGAGGCCTCGGAGGGAATCGAACCCCCGTACAAGGATTTGCAGTCCTCTGCGTAGCCACTCCGCCACGAGGCCTCACGCGGGGACGTTCGTCCAGACCGCAACGACGCCTATAGCAGCAGGACGGCGCCTGCGGCAAGGGTCTGGCAAACTTTCCTTCCCTTGTCGTGAAAAGTTCGTTTTCGGGCTTTTCAATCGGATTCTTCGCTGCTATACGCCGCTCATCGCAAACGTGATCCCTGATAGCTCAGCCGGTAGAGCAAGCGACTGTTAATCGCTGGGTCGCAGGTTCGAGTCCTGCTCAGGGAGCCACCTCTTTTCCTCGAAAGATTTGGCGGCTAAGGCTTGGTCCGGCATCGGAACAAGCCGTGATTCATGAGTCGGCGAAAGCCGTTTCGCGAGGCCCATAAAAGCCCGACCGTCCGGGGAAAAAATGACGTTTAGCAATTATTTCGGCGCGCCGCCGCCGGAACTCGCAGACATCGCCGCGGATGCGCGCCAGTTTTCGCCGACCAGTCCCGGCGCTGCGGATCTGTCCGCCCTTCCGCCCGGCGCGCTGGACAATCTCGTCATGCTCGCGCCGCCCGGCGCCACCGAGCGCCGCCGCGCCCTCGCGCTCGCCCTGAGGGCTCTCGCGACCGGCGCACCCTTTCGCGTGATGGCGCCCAAGGACAAGGGCGGCGGGCGTCTCGCCAAGGAGCTGGCCGAACTCGGCTGCCCCAGCGAGGAGAGCGCCAAGCGCCACCATCGCATTTGCGGCGCGGCCGCGCAGGGCGACCCGGCCGCTCTTGAAGCCGCGATTCACGCCGGTTCGCCGCGATTCTCCGAATCGCTCGGCCTGTGGACCCAGCCCGGCGTCTTTTCCTGGGACCGAATCGATCCCGGCTCAGCGCTCCTGATTCGCCATTTGCCGGAATTTTCGGGACGCGGCGCCGATTTCGGCTGCGGAATCGGCGTCATCGCGCACAAGATCCTGTCCTCGCCCCGAGTCAAATCGCTGCTGATGGTGGATATCGACCGCCGCGCCATCGAACTTTGCGCGCGCAATGTCGATGACTCGCGCGTGGCGATTCTCTGGGCGGATGTGCGCGCGCTTTCGGTCGGGCCGTTCGATTTCATCGTTATGAACCCGCCCTTCCATGAGGCGGGCAAGGAGAGCAAGGCGCTCGGCCGCAGCTTCATCGACGCCGCCGCCGCCAATCTGCGCCCCGGAGGCCAATGCTGGCTGGTGGCGAATCGCCACCTCCCCTATGAGGCGGCGCTGGAGCAGAAATTCCGATCGGTCGCGCCGATCGCCGCCGAGGGAGGCTACAAGATCATCGAGGCGATCAAGTGAGCGCCGCAAAGTCGGTCCGGCTCGATCGCCTGCTCGCCAATCTCGGTTACGGTTCGCGACGCGAAATCCAAATTCTGGCGCGAACGGGACGCATCAAGCTCGATGGCGCGCCCCTGCGCGATGTCGAGCAACGCGTCGCCGCCGACGACGCTTTCGCCGCGCGCCTGACCGTGGATGGCGAGGAACTGGATCCCCTGCCCGGCGTCGCGGTGATGCTGAACAAACCGCTCGGCGTCACTTGCTCCCATAAAGAAGCCGGACCTTTGGTCTATCGCCTGCTGCCTGATCGCTGGCGCCGGCGCGATCCGGCCCTGTCCACCGTGGGGCGGCTCGACAAGGACACCTCTGGCCTGCTGCTGCTGACCGACGACGGCGCGCTGCTGCATAAAATCATTTCACCGCGCCAACAGATCGCCAAGTCCTATCGCGCGAAGCTCGATCGCCCTTTGCGCGGCGACGAGGCGGAGGTTTTCGCTTCCGGCGCGCTGATGCTGGAAGGCGAGGACAAGCCGCTGCTGCCGGCCCGAATGGAGGCGCTCGGCGAGTCCGAGGCGCTGCTGACCATTGTCGAGGGCCGTTACCATCAAGTCCGCCGCATGTTCGCCGCCGTCGGCAATCATGTCGTCGCGCTGCATCGCGTCTCGGTCGGCGGGCTGACCTTGCCGGATGATCTGGAGCCGGGCGAATTTACGGTCCTCGACGCAAGCGAGATCGCGCGAATTTTCGCGGAAACCTGAAGCGCAGGCCATAAGGTTACGTAACCAAATTTGGTCACGTAACCAATGATGGTTACGTGACTGTTTTTCCGCCGCGCGGCGGTGATCCTTCCCTGTCCTTTCACGTAAAAGGACCGATCCGAAACCTCCTCGCAAACGCCCTGCAAAGGCGCCCCTCATGCCCCAACCCTGCGCCCTCGTCTGGTTCCGCAACGATCTTCGCGTCTCGGACAATCCGGCGCTGGCGGCCGCGGCGGCGAGCGGCCTTCCCGTGCTCTGCGTCTTCATTCTAGATGAGGTTGGCGATGGTCTGCGGCCTGCTGGCGGCGCCAGCCGCTGGCGCCTCGATCAGGCGTTATCGGCTTTGGAAAGCGAACTGGCGCGGCGGGGCGGCGCCCTCCATTTGCTGCGCGGGCCGGCCGAAGAACTGCTTCCGCGCGTGGTGGAAGCCGCGAACGCGAGCTGGATTTTCTGGAGCCGCCGCTACGGCGGGGCCGAAATCGCGCAGGACGCGCGCCTCAAGCAGGCTTTCCGCGAACAGGGGCGCGAAGTCTGCAGTTTCAACGGCGCCTTGCTCGCCGAGCCTTGGCATATCGCCCCCAAGACGGGCGGCGCGTTCAAGGTTTTCACGCCCTTCTGGCGCGCCCTGCGCGCACAGCTCGAACCCCGCCCGCCCCTACCCGCGCCGGAGCGGCTTTGCGCCGCCGCCTGGCCTGCCGATGCCCCGCAAACGCTTGCGCGCGAAAAGCTTCTCCTTGCGCCCGGCAGGCCGAACTGGGCCGAAAGCTTTCCCGATCCGGACGCGGGCGAGGCCGGGGCGCAAAAACGGTTACGTGACTTTCTGAGCGACAGGCTCGATGGTTACGGAACCAATCGCGACCGCCTCGATCTCGGTGCGACTTCGCGGCTTTCGGCCCATCTTCATTTCGGGGAAATTTCGCCGCGCCAGATCTGGGCGGCCGTTCCAGCGCCAGCACGCGGCGCGGACAAATTCCTGTCCGAACTCGGCTGGCGGGAGTTTTCCTGCCACCTGCTTTACGCCTTCCCGGATCTGTCCTGGCGCAGCTTCAATTCGCGATTCGACGCCTTCGCCTATGCACACGACGCAACCTCGGAGAAGGACTTTGCGGCGTGGCGGCGCGGCCGGACAGGCTATCCGGTCGTGGATGCGGCCATGCGCGAATTATGGACCACGGGCAATATGCACAATCGCGCCCGCATGGTCGCCGCCTCTTTCCTCACCAAGCATCTGCTGATCGACTGGCGCGAGGGCGAGAAATGGTTCTGGGACACGCTGGCCGACGCGGACGAGGCCAGCAACGCCGCAAGCTGGCAATGGGTCGCGGGCTGCGGAGCCGACGCCGCGCCTTTTTTCCGTATTTTCAATCCCGTGTTGCAGGGCGAGAAATTCGACCCTGACGGCGCCTATGTCCGGCGCTTCTGCCCTGAACTGGCGCGCCTGCCCGCGCCGCACATCCACAAGCCCTGGGCCGCGCCGCCGGCGCTGCTCGCCGAAGCGGGCGTGAAACTCGGCTATACCTATCCGTCGCCGGTCGTGGATCACGATTTCGCCCGACGCCGGGCGCTCGCCGCCTTCGCAGCGCAACCGGCTTGATCGGCGCCGCGCTTGCAGGCCGGCGCCAGCGCCATTAGCATGGCGACAAAAGTCGATAGGGTTTGTCATGAAGGTCACGGAAACAGTTCTCGACGCCATTGGCGGCACGCCCCTCATCAAGTTGCGCGCCGCCTCCGCAGCCACCGGCTGCGCCATTTACGGCAAGGCCGAGTTCATGAATCCCGGCGGCTCGGTGAAGGATCGCGCGGGTCTGGCGATCATCCGAGACGCCATCGAAACGGGCGCGCTCAAGCCGGGCGGCACGATTGTCGAAGGCACGGCGGGCAATACCGGCATCGGACTGGCGCTGGTCGCCAATGCGCTCGGCTTCCGCACCGTGATCGTGATTCCCGAAACCCAGTCAGAGGAAAAGAAAAGCCTGCTGCGTCTGCAGGGCGCGGAGCTGATTGAGGTGCCCGCCGTCCCCTATTCGAACCCCGACAATTACGTGAAATATTCGGGCCGTCTGGCTGAGGAACTGGCGAGGACAAGTCCGGCGGGCGCGATCTGGGCCAATCAATTCGACAATGTCGCCAACCGGCGCGGCCATCAGGAAACCACCGGCCCCGAGATCTATGACCAGCTCGGCGGCAAACTGGACGGCTTCATCTGCGCGGTCGGGACCGGCGGCACGCTCGCGGGCGTTGGAATGGCGCTCAAGGCGCGCAATCCGGACATCAAGATCGGCCTGGCCGATCCCTTCGGCGCGGCGCTCTATTCCTATTACACCACCGGCGAGCTGAAATCCTCCGGCTCCTCCATCACCGAGGGCATCGGACAGGGCCGCATCACCGCCAATCTGGTCGACGCGCCGATTGATGTCGCCTATCAGATCCCGGACGAGGAGGCTCTTCCCGTCCTGTATGATCTTGCCGAGAATGAAGGGTTGCTTCTCGGCGGATCGTCGGGAATCAATGTTGCGGGCGCGATCCGCCTCGCGCGGGAGCTTGGCCCTGGCAAGACGATTGTGACGGTTCTTTGCGATTCCGGCGCGCGTTACGCGTCCAAATTGTTCAATCCCGCCTTCCTGCGCGAGAAAAACCTGCCCGTTCCGCCCTGGCTCGACAAAAAAGCGGCTGTGTAAAAACTTCACTCGCCAGAAAGAACGGGTTTCGCGTTGGGCGCCCGGCCTATAATTTGCCGCCAGCCAAGGAGCGGAACATGACCGGCGACACCGACAACACGTCACCTTATCTTGTATCGACAGACTGGCTCGCTCAGCATCTGGGCGCGCCGGGCGTGGCCATTGTAGACGCCTCCTGGCATCTGCCGACGGTCAATCGAAACGGCGCCGAGGAATTCGCGAACGCTCATATCCCCGGCGCGGTCTTTTTCGACATTGACGCCATTGCCGATCACTCGACCGACCTGCCGCACATGTTGCCCGACCCGGTGGCCTTCGCGAGCGCCGTTCGCAAGCTCGGCATCGGCGATGGCATGAAGGTCGTCGTCTATGACAGCCTCGGCCTGTTTTCGGCGCCGCGCGTATGGTGGACCTTCCGCGCCTTCGGCAAGCGCGACGTCGCCGTTCTCGACGGCGGCCTGCCCAAATGGATCGCGGAAGGCCGCCCCGTCGCCGAGGGCGAAGCCATTCCGCAGCCCCGCCATTTCACCGCCCGCCTCGACCATGCCCTGGTCGCCTCGCTGGACGACATGCGCGCGGCGAGCGCCCGGGCCTCCGCGCCCGGCGGCCCGCAGATCATCGATGCGCGCTCCGCGCCGCGTTTTCGCGGCGACGAACTGGAGCCCCGCCCCGGCCTCCGCTCCGGCCATATTCCCGGCGCGCGCAATCTGCCCTGGGGCAATCTCGTCTCGGACGGCCGCCTGAAGCCTCAGGCGGAGCTGGAAGCAGCCTTCGCCGCCGCTGGCTACGACCCCGCGCGCCCGGTGGTGACCACCTGCGGTTCCGGCGTGACTGCTTCGATCCTCGCGCTGGGCCTCGCCGTGATCGGGCGTGACGCCGTTCCGGTCTATGACGGCTCCTGGTCCGAGTGGGGCATGCGGCCTGAACTGCCGATCGCGACGGGAACGAACTGAGTCGCAACGCGAGGCGCGCCGCCTCAAAAAGGGGCGCCCTCGCGCCGCATTCACGAAGAATTGCGCGCCCGAAGAAAGAAAACGCTCGCTGACGGAGCGGGAACCCCGTCGGAGGGGTGGATTTTCCAGTTGGGCTGGCGCGAAATGCGGCGCAACGTCGCGCCCCGTGCCCGGTTGGGGCCAAAATTCCGTCCCTGCGCGAAATCCTGGCAGGAATTGCGGATTTTGCCCTCGCGGCGAGCAAAATGACGCCAATTCCGCCGTGCTTGTGCTGGCTTGTCGTTCGGCGCGGTGCTAGAACGCTGGAGTTGCGCGCGGCGAGCCGAAAGAGGCGGGTCCGCGCAAGACAGGGAGTGATACCCAGGAATGAAAAAAGTCGAAGCGATCATCAAGCCCTTCAAACTCGACGAGGTGAAGGAAGCCCTTCAGGAAGCCGGTCTTCACGGCATCACCGTCACGGAAGCCAAGGGCTTCGGACGGCAAAAGGGGCATACCGAGCTCTATCGCGGCGCGGAATATGTCGTTGACTTCCTGCCGAAGGTTAAGATCGAGCTGGTCCTCACTGACGAATCCGTCGAGCGCGCTGTGGAAGCCATCCGCCGGTCCGCTCAGACCGGACGTATCGGCGACGGCAAGATATTCATCTCGAATATTGAAGGCGCGATCCGCATTCGCACCGGTGAGACCGGTCCGGACGCCGTCTGACGCCTCCTCCTTAAAATCCCCTATCCCCTTTTCAACGTCACCTCCAACGACAAGAGGCGTGAAATGACGACTGCCAAGGACGTTCTCAAGAGAATCAAGGACGAAGACATCAAGTATGTCGACCTCCGCTTCACCGATCCGCGCGGCAAGTGGCAGCATGTGACCTTCGACGTCGCCCTCGTCGACGAGGAAATGTTCTCGGAAGGCACGATGTTCGACGGTTCCTCCATCGCCGGCTGGAAGGCGATCAACGAATCCGACATGCTGCTGATGCTCGATCCGTCGACCGCGACGCTCGACCCCTTCTTCGCCGCCGCGACCCTGTCGATCGTGTGCGACGTGCTCGAGCCGATGACCGGCGAGCCCTATAACCGCGATCCGCGCGGCATCGCCAAAAAGGCCGAGGCCTATCTCAAGACCACCGGCGTCGGCGACACCGCCTTCTTCGGTCCGGAAGCCGAGTTCTTCGTCTTCGACGACGTCCGCTTCAAGGCCGATCCCTACAACACCGGCTTCGTGCTCGACTCCGTCGAGCTGCCGACCAACCAGGACACCGCCTATGAGGGCGGCAACCTCGGCCATCGCGTCCGCACCAAGGGCGGCTATTTCCCGGTTCCGCCGGTCGATTCCGAGCAGGACATGCGCGGCGAAATGCTCGCGGCCATGGCGGCCATGGGCGTCAAGGTCGAAAAGCACCATCACGAAGTGGCCTCGGCCCAGCACGAACTCGGCATGAAGTTCGGCACGCTGACCACGATGGCCGACCATCTCCAGATCTATAAATACGCCATTCACCAGGTCGCCCATTCCTATGGAAAGACCGCCACCTTCATGCCCAAGCCCGTCTTCGGCGACAATGGCTCGGGCATGCATGTCCACCAGTCGATCTGGAAGGGCGGCAAGCCGGTGATGGCTGGCGACAAATATGCCGACCTGTCGCAGGAATGCCTGTGGTACATCGGCGGCATCATCAAGCACGCCAAGGCCCTGAACGCCTTCACCAACCCGACGACCAATTCCTACAAGCGCCTGGTCCCGGGCTATGAAGCCCCCGTTCTGCTCGCCTATTCGGCGCGCAACCGCTCGGCGTCCTGCCGCATTCCGTGGAGCAACAATCCGAAGGCCAAGCGCGTCGAGGTTCGCTTCCCCGATCCGACCGCCAATCCCTATCTGGCTTTCGCGGCCATGCTGATGGCCGGCCTCGACGGCATCGTGAACAAGATCGATCCGGGCGCCGCGATGGACAAGGATCTCTATGATCTGCCCCCGCGCGAACTGAAGAAGATCCCGACGGTGTGCGGCTCGCTGCGCGAGGCGCTCGTGAGCCTGGACAAGGACCGCGCCTTCCTGAAGGCTGGCGACGTGTTCAACGACGACTTCATCGACGCCTATATCGAGCTGAAGATGCAGGACGTGATGCGCACGGACATGACCCCGCATCCGGTCGAATTCGACATGTATTATTCCTACTGAGCCGCAAGCTCAGGGAAGCGCGAAGGGCGGCCGAAAGGCCGCCCTTTTCGTTTGGCGTGTGGAATGGAATGGCTGGGCGGCGCGCCAAACAGGCGCCGAGTGCGGGCAACCACGCAGAGACAGCGAGGGAAAGGCTTCGATGAAGCGGGGAAAGTCTCAGGCGGCGTCGCGGGCCGCGATATTGGCCCGTCCGACCGCAAGGGTGAAGACGAGGCTCAGGGCCAGCAAAAGCGCGGCGAGACCATAGCTGCCGCCCGGATTGCGCCCTCCCGCGATTTCCCAGGACAAGATCTGGGTATAGGCGATCGGGCCGATCATGCCGGAAATGCCGCGCAGACTCGCGATGGCGCCCTGAACGGTCCCCTGTTCGCTCACGCCGGCCAACCGCGTCGCCAAAGCCTGGAAGGCCGGCCCCGCGAGGCCCCAGAGCGCGACCAGCGGCAGCGCGGCGATGAAGACGGTCCCGGTCGGCGCAAGCGCGTAGGCGATGAAGCCGGCGACGCCGCAGGCGAGCCCGAACATGGCGGTCGGCAATTCACCGAATTTCTTGACCGACTGCCGCACCAGGCCAGCGGCGACAATGGTCTGGGCGAGTCCGACCAAAGCGAGCACCTCGCCGGTGGTGCGGGCGTCCCAATGATAGCGAAAGCTGGTGTAGAGCACGAAGATGCTCGGCAGCGAGTCATGGGCGAGATAGGACAGGAAGATCGCGGCGGACAGCAGCGCCAGCGCCGGTTCGCGCCCGAGGAAGCGCAGCGAGCCGATAACATGGGCCGTCTTCCAGACGACCCTTTTGGTGCGGTTCTCCGGCGCCAGCGACTCCGGAAGGACGAAAAAGCCGTAACAGGCGTTGATGAGGCTCAGGCCGGCGGCGGCCCAGAACGGCAGGCGCAGGTCGATCTGGCCGAGATAGCCGCCGATCGCCGGGCCAAGCACGAAGCCGAGGCCGAAGGCCCCGCCGAGCATGCCGAACCGCGCGGCGCGCTTATCGGCGGGGGTGATGTCGGCGATATAGGCGCTGGCGGTGGAGAAGCTGGCCGAGGCCGCGCCGGAGATCAGCCGACCCAGGAACAGCCAGCCAAGGGTCGGCGCCAGCGCCATCACGACATAATCCAGCCCGAGGCCGATATTGGACAGCAGAACGACCGGCCGGCGTCCGAACCGATCCGACAGAGAGCCGAGCACCGGCTGGAAGATGAACTGCATGAAGGCCCAGGCGATGCCGAAATAGCCCACGATGCGCGAGGCCGAACCGTAATCGCCGCCCTCGAAGGAAACGATCAGTTTGGGCAGCACCGGGATCATCACGCCCAGCGCGATCATGTCGAGGGCGACGGTGATGAAAATGAAGAGAAAGGCGGCTTTGCCGGGCTTGTAGTTCTGCATCGCCATAGCGTCGCGCCTCTGCTCGGGGCGGCGCGTCAGCGCCGGCGACCCGCGTGTGTGGATTTCCGTCTAGCGCGTCGGGACGCCGCGACGCAAATGAAAATCGCCGCGCCGCCAGGCGCAAATGATTAGGCTAAGGTCGTTGAGCAAGATCGCGGCGATTGGTTGGGCTTTGCGGGCGATTGGTGTAAATATGACTTTCTTGAGCTATTTGCCGCGCCGAAACATTTTGAAATAGCGATTTTATATTCGCGCGGCGCGCGGCGGCCTGTTGGGATGGGGGCAGCGTGCGGCAGGAAACGCAATCGGACATTGTCGCCGGAGACCCTGAAGGTCCCGATCCGGCGGCGTTCGATTGGATGACGCCCTATGTCGCCTACCTGAAACGCATCGCCAGTCTGCGTCACAGCGCGCCCGTGGCTCTGGCGTTTGGCATGGGGCTGCTCGCGGCCTCGGCCGGCGCAGCGTGCCAGGCCGGCCTTGTCGGGGCGGGCCTGGTCGCGCCCTCCGCTCTCATCGCCTTTTACCCTGTGGTCCTGATCGGCGCGCTCGCGGGAGGCTTTTTCTCGGGCCTCGCATCGCTCGTGCTGTCGGCCTTCGCCGCGCATGCGTTCTCGGCCTGGCTCGATACGCCAACCGACGGCCCGGCGGTGCTCGTTTTCGTGGTGAGCGGCATCATATTCGCCCTGATCGGGGAAGCGATGCATCGCCTCTATTCCGATCTGAAGGCCGCCGAGGCTCGCCTGGAGCTGCAGGCGCGCATTTCCGCGCTGGACGAGCACGCCATCGTCGCGGTTACCGACAAGCGCGGCGTCATTACCTATGCGAATGATAAATTCTGCACGATTTCGCAATATTCGCGGGCCGAGCTGCTCGGACAGAACCACAACATCCTCAATTCGGGCGCGCATTCGAAGGAGTTTTTCCGCTCGATGTGGCGGACCATCAGCAAGGGCGGGGTCTGGCGCGGCGAAATCTGCAACCTGGCCAAGGACGGGTCGGAATATTGGGTCGACACCACCATCGTGCCTTTCCTCGATGAGCGTGAGCGCCCACGCCAGTATGTCGCCATCCGCACTGACATCACCGAGCGCAAGCGCGCCGAAATCGCCCTGAAGGAGAGTGAGGCCGCGCTCCGGCAAAGCCAGAGCCGCCTGCGCCACGCCGCCGACGCCGGCCGCCTGACCTATACTGATTTCGACATCGTCAACCGGCGGGTCCATGTCGCCGAGAATTTCGCCCACGTCCTTGGCTACGAGCCGGTGACGCCGCCGGACGGCGGCCCGATGGAGGACGGGCTGAACAGGCTGCTCGATCACATGCCGCCGGATGATCGCCGGCGACTGACTGTGGCCGTGCAGCAGTGCCTCAACGGGGCCTCGACCGGACGGATCGAATATCGGGTCATCGGCGATGACGGCCAGGAACGCTGGATCGAAAGCGTCTGGAGCGCCGATATCGGCGCGGACGGCCGGCCGGTTCGCGTCTTCGTCACCGACCTCGACATCAGCGGCCTGCGGGCCGCCGAGGACGCCTTGCGCGAGAGCGAACGCAATTTCCGCTCGCTCGCCAACGCCATCCCGCAGCTCGCCTGGATCGCCAGCCCCGACGGCGACATCACCTGGTTCAACGAACGCTGGTACGATTATACCGGCGCAAAGGCGGCGGGACGGGATGGCATAGGTCTGAAGGACGTGGTGGAGCCTGACGCCCTGCCCCAGTTCCTGGAACGCTGGGCCGATTGCGTCGCGACCGCCCGCCCGCTGGACATGACCATCTCACTGCGTGGCGCGGACGGCCGCTTCCGGCCCTTCCTGACCCGCATCATGCCGCATTGCGACAGCGAGGAACGGGTGCTGCAATGGTTCGGCACCGGCACGGAAATCACCGAGCAGAAGGAGATGGAGGAGGCCTTGCGCGAGGCGACACTCGAGGCCGAGCGCGCCAATCGCGCCAAGTCCAAATTTCTCGCCTCCGCCAGCCATGATCTGCGCCAGCCGGTGCAGTCGCTGGTGCTGCTGCTCGCCCTGATCGAACGCCAGGTTGCGACCACCCCCAAGGCGCTCGAAACGGCGCGGATGATGAAGCAGGCGTTGGGCGGCCTCAACGGCCTGCTCACGGCGATCCTGGACATTTCCCGCCTCGACGCGGGCGTGGTCGCCCCGAGCATCGACAATGTGGACCTGCGCGGCATGCTGGACCGCCTCTCCGCCGAATATGGGGCCAAGGCCGAGGACAAAGGGCTGGAGCTGCGGGTCATGCCGCGCAATCTCTATGCGCTGGCCGATCCCTCGTTGCTGGAGCGCGCCCTCCGCAATCTGATCGAAAACGCCATGCGCTACACGCCAAGCGGCGGGGTGCTGATCGGGCTGCGCCGGCGCGGCTCGCGGGTGCGGATCGACGTCGTCGACACCGGCGTCGGCGTGCCCGAGGAAAAGCAGAAGGAAATCTTCGAGGAGTTCATCCAGCTCAACAATCCGGGGCGCGATCTCGCCAAGGGCCTTGGGCTGGGGCTCGCCATCGTGGCGCGCCTCGCCGCGCTGCTGGACGCGCAGGTCGAGGTCAGCTCGCGAGTGGGCCGAGGCTCCCGCTTTTCGCTATCCCTGCCCGCCGCAGAATCCGCCAGCGGCCCCGCCGAAGCGCTTCCCACGCATTTCGAGGACCCACGCGGCCGCATTCTGATCATCGAGGACAATCTGATCCTGCGCCGCGGCCTCGAAAACATCGCGCGCAAATGGGGCTGCAAGACTCTCGCGGCGTCAAGCGGCGAGGAGGCGCTGGAGCTGGCGCTGGCGCGGCGCTGGCGCTTCGATGCGGTCGTTAGCGACTATCGCCTCGGCGCGGGCCTGACCGGCGTGGACGCCGCCAAGGAAATCGCGCGCCAATCGGGCCGTGAGTTCCCGACCCTTATTCTCACGGGCGACACTGCGACGGAACATATCGCCGAAATCGCCGCAAGCGGCTTCGAACTCCTGCACAAGCCGGTCAGCGCGGAGCAATTGCGCCGCAAGTTGTCGCGCCTGCTGGCGACCGAACCTGCGAATTGATCATTCCGCCCGCTCGCGCCCACGCAGGGCGATCAGCCCGTCGATCATCCGCTGCAAATCCTCGAACTGGAATGGTTTGGTCAGAGCCGGCGCGTCACGATAGCCTGGCGCGAGTCCGCCGATGCCGTGGCCGGTGACGAAGGCGTAGGGCACCCCGTAAAGCGCCAGAGCGTCGGCGATTGGATAGGAGTCCTCGCCCTCGAGCGCGACATCGAGCAGCGCGCCATCGAGCGCTACGCCCTCCCGCTCGACCAATTCCAGCGCCGCCGGGACGGAGCGCGCCGGACCGACCACTTCGCAGCCGATCTCCATCAGCCATTCGGCGACCAGGAAAGCCAGGATCGGATCGTCATCCACGACCAACAGACGGCGCGCCATGTTTTCTCCGCCATGGGAGGGAATGCGCCATCGATAGCAGCCTTTTGGCCGCGGAGCCATGCGGAGCGCCCGCAAATGTGGCCCTTTTGCCGGCATGGATAAAAATTGTTTTCGTTCTGTTCCCTCCCTTTGCGCTTCATGCTAATCACACGACGACAGAACGCCGTCTGCGCGGCGCCAGCCGCGATCCATTCGAATTGTGGGAAACTCTTCGGCGAGGATCGCCTGACGCGCCGGATGCGTTAAGATTCGACATCTCAAACGTCTTTGCGGGACCATGGCCGAGCACGATCTATTTGGCGCGCCCAAGCCGGCGCCGGGCAAGAAAGCCCCCGAGCTGAAGAAGCCTCTGACTTCGGGCACGCCCGGGGAATCTGGCTATACGGCGGCCTCGATCGAGGTTCTGGAGGGGCTGGAGCCGGTGCGGCGGCGTCCCGGCATGTATATCGGCGGCACGGACGAGACCGCCCTGCATCACCTTTTCGCGGAAGTGCTCGACAATTCGATGGACGAGGCTGTGGCCGGCCACGCCACCCGCATCGACGTCGCGCTGGACGAGGAGGGCTTCCTGTCGGTGACCGATAATGGTCGAGGCATTCCGGTCGATCCGCATCCTAAATTTCCGAAGAAATCGGCGCTGGAAGTGATCATGACCACGCTCCATGCGGGCGGCAAGTTCGACTCGGGGGCCTATCAGACCTCTGGCGGCCTGCATGGCGTCGGCGTCTCGGTCGTCAACGCCCTGTCCGAGCGGCTGGAAGTCGAAGTCGCGCGCGGCCAGGTTCTTTATCGGCAGATCTTTTCGCGCGGCGCGCCGGTCGGCGGGATCGAGAACCTCGGCCGCATCGCCAATCGACGCGGCACCAAGGTGCGTTTCCGCGCCGATCCGGAGATCTTCCGCGAAACCGCGCGTTTTTCCCCCGCGCGGCTGTTCAAGATGGCGCGGGCCAAGGCCTACCTGTTCGGCGGCGTCGAAATACGCTGGAAATGCGCGCCTTCCCTGCTCGACCCCAATGGCAAGACGCCGCCGGAGGCGGTCTTCCATTTCCCCGGCGGCCTCAAGGATTATCTGGCCGCCGACATCGAGGGGAAGGAGCTGGTCGCCGAGCAGTTTTTCGTCGGCCGGGTGGAAAAGCCGGAGCGGCACGGCTCGCTGGAATGGGCCGTCGCCTGGCTCGCCCAGGACGATGGCGCGGTCCATTCCTATTGCAACACCATTCCGACCCCGGACGGCGGCGCACATGAATCGGGCCTGCGCCTCGCCCTGCTGCGGGGACTGAAAGACCACGCCGACCGCATTGGCCTGGGCAAGCGCGCGGCGGCGGTGACCAGCGAAGACTTGATGGCTGGCTGTGCGGCTATGATTTCCATCTTCATCCGAGAGCCGGAATTTCAGGGCCAGAACAAGAGCCGCCTGATGAGCGCCGAGGCCTCGCGCATCGTCGAGAGCAATATGCGCGACGCCTTCGACCATTGGCTCGCCGCCGCGCCGGCCCAGGCCAAGGCCCTTGTTGAATGGGCGGTTGATCGCGCCGAAGAACGTTTGCGCCGCCGCGCCGAGAAGGACGTGGCCCGCAAGAGCGCCACGCGCAAGCTGCGCCTGCCGGGCAAGCTCGCGGATTGCACGAATAATTCCGCACAAGGTTCTGAAATCTTTATCGTCGAGGGCGATTCCGCGGGCGGCTCCGCCAAGCAGGCGCGCGACCGCGCCAATCAGGCGATCCTGCCGCTGCGCGGCAAGATCCTCAATGTCGCCAGCTCGACGCGCGAGAAAATGACGGCCAACCAGCAGCTCGGCGACCTCATCCAGGCGCTGGGCGTCGGCACCGGTTCGCAATATCGCGCCGAGGACCTGCGCTATGACAAGGTCATCATCATGACCGACGCCGACGTCGATGGCGCCCATATCGCGTCGCTTCTCATCACTTTCTTCTATCGGCAGATGCCCAAGCTGATCGATCAGGGCCATCTGTATCTGGCCGTTCCGCCGCTCTACAAGCTCACGCAAGGCGCAAAAATCGCCTATGCGCGCGACGATTTTCATCGCGACGAATTGCTGCGCAAGGAGTTCAATGCGCGCGGCAAGGTCGAGATGAGCCGCTTCAAGGGCCTTGGCGAAATGCTGCCCGCGCAACTCAAGGAAACCACTATGGCGCCCGGCAAACGCACCCTGCTGCGCGTGGGTATCGTCGACGAGGACCGCGAGGAGACCGCGGATTCGGTCGAGCGCCTGATGGGAACCAAGCCCGAGGCGCGCTTTGCCTTCCTGCAGGAGCGCGCCGCCTTCGCCGCCTCCGCCGATCTCGTCGATCTTTGAAATTGGAGCCGAGAATGTCCGTGATCGCCGGCAGGAAAAATTACGAGGCCCCGCTCATCCTGCTCCATTGGCTGATGGCGCTGCTGATTTTCGGACTCTATGCGGTCGGCCTGAGCATTGACCTGTTCGACAAGCCCTTGCGCCCGCCGATCGTCAATCTCCACGCCATCTTCGGCCTTCTCCTGCTCAGTTTGATCCTCCCGCGCATCCTGTGGCGCGTCACCCACCCCAAGCCCGCCTATCCCGCCAGCATGGGACGGATGTTCCAGCGGGCGGCGGCGGCCGGCCACGGCGTGCTGTACCTGCTGATGATCGCCGTGCCGCTGGTCGGAATCCCGACCTTCCTGTGGCGCGGGGCGCCGCTCAACTTCGGCTTGTTCCAGGTTTCCTCGCCTTTCGAGGGAAATCGCGACGTCGCCCATCAATTCGGCGAGGTCCACGAACTGCTGGCGCACGCCCTGATCGCCGTCGCCGTCGGCCATGTGCTGATCGCGCTCTATCACCAGTTCGTTCTGCGCGACAACATCATCGCACGCATGAAACCGTGATCTCGTAACGCTCCGTTTACCGTGGCCCTTCATAAAGGATCCATCATGTCGGGAGCGTCAGATGTCCGCAGACAAGGATTTGGCTAACAACCGGAAGGGATCCGCGGTCGATAAATTCGCGCTGATTTGCGCGTTTGTTTCGATCGTCTGCGTGTTCGGCGCGCATGGAATGGACAAGCTCGCCCAAAGCGGAGCTCTGCCCACTTTCGCGTTTGATCGCGCCGGCGTCGACTATGCGCCCACGGCCTCTATCCGCGGACAGGCTGGCAAGGTCCAGCTCAATCCTTGCGGCGAAAGCGCGAAAACTCGCTGAGAAGCGGCCCCTTTCGGCGCTATATTCCGAGATATTCATTGACTTTGACGCCGCTTGGCCTAATGGTCCACGTGGCGTTTCGGGGTGTGTGCGCCAGGGATGACGGCTTGCCTTCACGGCCAGCCAGTCTCGGGCGCCCTCCGCCGAAGTGACGCACAAAGCGATCATGCTTCGTGGCGTCTTTGCCGATTGGGTTCAGGGTCCCGCCGCTCGGCTCGATAAATTGAATTGGCTGACCTCGGCGGCTGCTTCCTGTGGGAGCGGCGCCAGCTCTTTGGCGGGGCCGATCCTTTTCAAACCCTGATATTGGAACCTTTAATGCAGTTTTCCGAACTCGGCCTCAGCGAAAAAGTGCTGCGCGCCGTCGAAACTTCCGGATATACCACGCCGACGCCGATCCAGGCTCAGGCCATTCCCTGCGTACTGGCTGGCCGCGACGTGCTCGGCATCGCGCAGACGGGCACCGGCAAGACCGCCGCCTTCACACTCCCAATGCTATGCAGGCTCGAACAGGGCCGCGCCCGCGCCCGCGTGCCGCGCACGCTGATCCTGGAGCCGACGCGCGAACTCGCCGCCCAGGTCGAGGAAAGCTTCAACAAATACGGCTCGCAGCACAAGCTCAACGTGGCCTTGCTGATCGGCGGCGTCTCCTTCGCCGACCAGGAAGTGAAGATCATGCGCGGCGCTGACGTGCTGATCGCCACGCCCGGCCGCCTGCTCGACTTTTTCGAGCGCGGCAAGCTGCTGCTGTCCGGCATCGAAATCCTCGTCATCGACGAGGCCGACCGCATGCTCGACATGGGATTTATTCCCGATATCGAGAAGATCTGCAAACTGGTGCCCTTCACCCGGCAGACCCTGTTCTTCTCCGCGACCATGCCGCCGGAAATCACCCGGCTGACCGAGCAGTTCCTGCATAATCCGACGCGTATCGAAGTCGCCCGCGCCGCCACCACGGCCTCGACGATCACGCAGCAGCTGGTCGCATCGCATGGCGGCGGCGACAAGCGCGAAACCCTGCGCCGCCTGCTGCGCGCAGCCGAGGGCCTTAAAAATGCGATTGTGTTCTGCAACCGCAAGCGCGATGTGGCCATCGTCTACAAGAGCCTCGAAAAGCACGGCTTTCCAGTCGGCGCGCTGCATGGCGACATGGACCAGTCCGCGCGCATGGCCTCGCTCGACGCCTTCAAGAATGGCGCGGTCGATATTCTGGTCTGTTCCGACGTCGCCGCGCGCGGCCTCGACATTCCGGACGTCAGCCATGTCTTCAATTTCGACGTGCCGACCCATTCCGAGGATTATGTCCATCGCATCGGCCGCACCGGCCGCGCCGGCCGCACCGGCCACGCCTATACGATCGTCACCGAGGACGATTCCAAATATGTCGCCCAGATCCAGGATCTGATCAAGCAACAGATCGAGTGGGCCGGCCCGCGTTTCGGCGAGTTGGCTCCGGCCGAACATATTGGCCGCGACCGCGACCGCGCGTCCGAAAGACCGCGCCGTGGATCGCGCGGCGACCGCCCCGAGCGGGGACCGCGTCGTGAACGCGCGCGCGGCGGCGAAGAGCCGGCCCGGCAGGCCCGCCAGGACGCTCCACACGCAAATAACGAGGCGCCCCGCGCGCGACTTGACTCGCCCAATAGCGACGAGCCGCGGGCAAGAAACGCTCCGGCCCGCGCGAAAGATGCGCCGGCGCGGGTCAGGGACGAGGCGCCCCGGCGGAAGAGCGCCGGCCGCCAGGCTGATGACGATGCGCCTGTGATCGGCATGGGCGATCATGTGCCGAGCTTCCTGCTCCGCCCGGTGCGGATCAAGAGCGTCAAGACGGCCGAGTAACCGACTCCAGCAGGGCCATCGTCAGGCCCTCGCAATTCGGCAATTCGACCGCCGCGCCGGCGAGATCGTCGTCGGCGCTGAACGGCGAGCGCACAGCGACGACCCGCAGGCCCGCCCCCCGCGCCGCCAGAACGCCGTTGCGGGAATCCTCGATGGCGACGCAAAGCTCCGGCGCCTTGCCAAGCTTATCCAGCACCAGCCGATAGACGTCCGGCGCGGGCTTCTTCTTCTCCACCATGTCGCCCGCGCCGACGACGGGAAAGATCGCCCGCCAGTTCGGGCCGAGCGCCGCGCCGAGCAAAGCCTCGATATTGGGCATGGAGGTAGTGGTCGCTATGGCCAGCTCCAGCCCCGCCGCGCGCGCCGCCTCGATGAATTCCCTGACCCCCGGACGCAACGGCACGCCGCCGGCGGCGACCATGCCGGTATAAATCGCGGTCTTGGCCCTGTGCAGGTCGGCGACGAAGGCGGGTTCGGCGCGTCCGCCGCTTCGCTCGATGAAATGAGCAATCCGCTCCTTGCCTCCAGTCACCTTCAGCAACTCGCGGTAGAGCGGGACGTCCCAGTCCCAGTCGAGGCCGGAATCGGCGAAGGCCCGATTGAAGGCGAGACGATGGACCTCCTCGGTCTCGGCCAAAGTCCCGTCCAGATCGAAAATTACCACCTCGACCACGCGCGCCTCCTCTGCTTTTTCGCCAAAGTGAGGGCGCGGCGGCCAAAATGAAATTTAAAACTTCGCAATCCGTCTTAAATTTTTCTGCATATCAGTGGGGGAGGATGCCGAAAATCTTGCGTAAAAATCCCGGGGCTATGGCCGAGAGCGGATTAACCGACAGGACCGGCGATGCGGTTTTGCCCGAAACGCGGAAATTGACGCCGATCAGCCCTTCCTCCTGACCGCCGCCAAGCACCATCCCGATGACGGGCAACTGGCCAAACAGATTGTTGACGCCATAGGCGGGCACGAAGGTGCCGGATACGTCGAGGGTATCCTTGTCGAAATCGATCCAGCCCTCGAGCGTCGAGCCGATGCTCGGATTGGCGATGGCCCCGTCGCGCACCACCAACCGGCCGTTGCTCTTTTGTAGCATGGCGTGCATGCGCGTGAATGAGACGGCGTTCGGATTCAGCTTGACCTTGGAGGCGAGCGCCTCGGCGTTGGGCGCGTCCGCGAAACTTTTCAGAGCCGGTTCGCCGCGCAGCACGAAATTCTCGACATCGACCGAGCCGGAAAATCCGCCGTCGGCGAGGCGCAATTCGGCCGCGAAGGCGCCGCCCTCCATATGCGTGTAAAAATCAAGGAAGGCGAGCAGCGCCCCGCCGTCGGACGTGTTGAGTGTGAAGAGCGGCGGACCGGAATCGGGACGGGTCAGGACGCCCTTCACCGGATCGGCGCCGAAGTTCCCGGAAATGTTGAGCGCCTGGAACTGGCCGCCCTTCTTGGCAAGACGCATTGCGGCGTTGGAAATGATCTGGCGATTGGCGCCGGTCAACAGGGTCGTATTGAGGTCAAGATCGAAATCGGTGGTCGGGCCGCGAGATGGACTGCTGTCCGTCAGGCTGCTCAGAAAGGGACGCGCGTCGACGGCGGCGCCGCGCGCCGTGATTTTCATGGTCTCGCCGCTCTTCTGGGCGTCGACCTGCAGATTGTCGCCGGGCGAGAATTTCAACTGCGGCAGTTTCGCCGCCGCCAGCGCGCCTTCGGGCGAGAGCTGCAGCATTCCCCGGGCGCTCTGGCCGGAGCCGTCATAAATGAAATCGTCCAGCGTCGCGCCGCCGCGCTCGTCCTCACGATAGAAGAAGGTCGATTTCGCGGGGCGCCCCGCGGGCTTGAAAAGCCCCGGCACGGGATAGATCAACCCGGTCCTGGCGAGATCCAGCTCGACCTGGGCCTGCGGATGAGCCGCGCCGACATCGCCGACAATTTTCACGCCGACAGGACCGACGACGCTGGAGCCGAAATTCAGCCCGGCCTTGGCGCGCGCCGCCTCGTCCATCGGGAAGGAGATTGTCCCCTTGGCCGGCTGGTCGTCGCTTCGTGTGAATTCGAGCGTCGCCGGGGCGCCGAACAGCTTGCCCGTTCCGGTGATGTGGGTCACGCCGCCGAGCAGGCTCACCGATAGCGAGCCCTGCTCGAGACCGGCCTTGCCGATCAGGCGATCCGCCGCAAAACTCTCGACCCGGGCCTTGACCTCCATGCTGGACAGCTTCGGGTCGTAAACCTCCTGGAGCGCGGTCCGGTATGTGAATTCGCCGTCGAACTGGCCCTTTGTCGTCTTGGGGTCCAGCGGCAGGCTGGCGACCTTGGCGAAGCCCGGCATGGCCAGGATCTCGCCCAGCACATCGAGCGAGCCGCGGCCATGCGCGCCGACGATGAGCTGCATCGGCCTGGCCTTGAAATCAGGCATCGTCATGCGGCCATCCGTCAGGTCGATCCGCCGCCCGGGCGCTGCTTCCATGAAGGCGACGCTGGCGTCCATCCGCGCCGACCGGCCGGTCGAGACGCCTTGCGCATTCATGCCCTGGACGGCCGGAGCGCCGTCGAGAAAGGTGAAGGCCACATCCCGAACGGTATAATCCATCGCCACGCGGTCGTTCATGGGCGGAATCTGCGCCCGCATCATGCGCAGGTCCAGATCGTCGAGATCGACCGCCAAACGGAAGTTCTCGAGCGTTCCGGAGAGGAGATGGTCGCCGGCCCAGCCGCGCACCGGCGCGCCAAAGGCGTGGGGCCAGACCGCCAGCACGCCCGCGGCCGTCATCTTGCCGGCGGAAACGCCGAGGCGCATGTGGGCGCCCTCGACCCAGTCGACCGAACCCTGCACGGCCGCGGCCACCTCCGGCCCCACCAGCTCGATGCGATTGAGCGACAGGATCTTGTTCGGCGGATCGAGCGCCAGATCGACGCGAATCGTGGCGATCGTCACCGGCTTCTCGCCAGCCCGGTCCGGACCGATCACACAGGCCTCGGCCTGTTTGAAGGAGATGCTCCAGGGCGCGGCGTCCTGCGAGGGCGGCGCGATCACGCCGTTGAGGAAACAGCGCGAGGCGCCCGAGAAGATCTGCGCCTGGTCAACCACGGCGCGATGATTGGCCGCGTCCCAATGCGCGGCGGCGAAAAACTCGTCCAGGAAAACCGGTGGAAAATCGGGATCGTCGAAGCGCCAGAACCCCTGCCCTAGCGCCAGCCGGGCGTTGGCGTCGAACACATGACCATCGCCCCGGAAGGAGGCCGAGGCCTTGAAGGAAATCGGAATGTCGGAATCGATCGGCAGACTTGTCTTGCCGGCCAGCAGCGCGATTTCGTCGATGGAAAAGCCCGATCCGTCAATCGCCAGCTCATGGGCCTCGTCGCGGCCGCCGCGTGCGACGCCCTCGACCGACCAGCGGCCGCTGGGGCCGCGCGCCGAAATTTTCACGTCGACCACGGGGCGGTGGCTGGCGACGGCGCGGTCGAGTGAAAATTCGAACTCCTCGAAGCCGCGCTTCTGCCCGGCCTCGCGGTCATCGACGATCAGGCGCCCTCGCCTGATCCCGAAATGATCGAGCGTGGCGATTGGACTGTCCCGGCCTTGCCCGAGGTCGAAAATGGCGTTGATCGCCTTGGCGGCCTGCCGCAACACCCTGGCCCGCTCGACATGGACCTCGCCGCTGGTCGGCGGCGCGACGCTGGGCTGCGGGGTCGCGGCGGAGGCGTCTGCCGGCGCATTCGGCGCGGCGTCGGGCGCCGTCGGGGGCGTCAGGCTGGAGGGTTCGCCCCCCGCCGAAAGATCGAGGCCTCCGTCGGGCAGCACCCGCAGCTCTACATTCAGGCCGTCGATATCGACCCGCGACGGCTTGATCTGCCCGGCCAGCAGGGAAAGCGGATCGAAAATGAGATCGGCCTTGGGCGCGGAAATCAGGCGGTGGCCGTCGGCCCGGTTCAGCTTGACGCCCGTGACCGCCAAGGCGAGGCCGCGATCCTGCCGCTCGACGCCTATGCCTTCGATTTCCAGCGCATAGGCGGGGCCCAGGCGCTGCTGAAGCGCGGAGACAAGAACAGGCTTGAAGACGTCGAGGCTGACGCGACCGAAAGCGAGCGCTGCGACGACAATTCCCAGGACGCACAGAACCGTCATCAGCGCGAAGGACAACGCCGCGCTGGCGAGACGGCGCGCGCGACGAAAGCGCCTCCTCCGTTCCGGCGGGGGCGGCGGCGCTTCAAGAACTTCTAGATCTCTCGTTTCGACCAATGCGATCGCTTTCTTCACCCTTGCCGCTGGCCTTGCCAACCGAATCGTCATTCTACAGCAAAACGCCGCCGCCTTCCGGCCCGGAGGCGCGGCGGGCCTGCCTTTTGCGGCGCAGAAATATGCAGACATTTACGCCCGAATTAAGCAAAAATGGCGGCTTGAGCGGAGGCCCCGTCATGGGCTTCGCGAACTGAAGGGACAGGCGATGGCGGCGGTTTTACAGGCGGGCGATTCGGCCCCGGATTTCACCTTGCCAAGGGACGGCAAGGGCGAGATCTCACTGGGCGATTTCAAGGGCGGCAAGCTCGTGCTCTATTTCTATCCCAAGGACGACACCTCGGGCTGTACCGCCGAAGCCATCGCCTTCAACGGGCTGACGAAGGAATTCGCGGCGGCGGGGGCGACGATCGTTGGCGCCTCGCCCGATCCGGTCAAGATGCACGACAAGTTTCGCGACAAATATGAACTGACCTTTCCGCTGGTCGCCGACGAAGCCAAGCAGATGCTTGAAGCCTATGGCGTCTGGGTCGAGAAGAGCATGTATGGCCGCAAATATATGGGAGTCGAGCGCACGACCTTCCTGATCGGCCCCGATGGCAAGATCGCCCGCGTCTGGCGCAAGGTGAAAGTGCCGGGCCACGCCGAGGAAGTTCTGGCGGCGGCCAAAAGCCTGTAACCAGGGCGCTCCACGCCCCCCGTTGGCGAAACATTAACCATGTTCGCTTACCTTTTCTCCTGAACTCGATCGCGCCCTGGTCGGCGCGATCCTTCGGGATGAAGCATGATGCGTGGCGCGGCAATTCCGGCGCAGGCCTCTCGGCCTGGCTTGATCCTTCAGGTGTCTCTCGGCGAATTTCATCGCCAGATCGCGCTTCCCCGGGCGGTCGCCGCAGCGGTGCTTTTCATCGTTCCGGCGCTTGCGCTGACCTGCCTCGCGGCGGGCTCCTACCTGATGTTCCGCGACGATATGCTCGCATCGTTGATGCGCCGGCAGGCGAGCAATCAATTCGCCTATGAGGACCGCATCGCCGCGC
Source organism: Rhodoblastus sp. 17X3 (assembly GCF_030056575.1). Taxonomy (GTDB): domain Bacteria; phylum Pseudomonadota; class Alphaproteobacteria; order Rhizobiales; family Beijerinckiaceae; genus Rhodoblastus. The sequence continues at coordinate 320,722 of NZ_JASHHX010000002.1, forward strand.
TGCGTTCGCAGATCGACTCCATCGCCTCGCGGCAATTGCTCAATCAGGACAGTTTCGAAGGCAAAATGGCGGAGCTGACGGTCCGCCAGGCCAAGCTCGAATCCCGCTCCGCCCTGCTCGCCGCGCTGGCCGCGCGGATCGACCCGCAGGATCTCTCCGCCGCCCGCCGGCCGGGAACGGCCGCGCCGGCCCAGCCGCCCGCGGCGGCCTCGCAGGCGGCGCCTGCGCCTGCCGCCGCGCGGGAAAATTTCAAGCCGGCGCCCGAAGGCTTCGATCTGCGCCGCGCCCATCCGCTGGAGCCTGCCGGCGAGGACGTGTCCGAAAACGTCGATCCGGCCCTGCCCAATCAGCGCCTGCGCACGTTCTCGGCGCGTTTCGACCGCATCGAGCAGCGCCAGATCGCGGCCCTGAACGGACTCAAGGCGCCAGCCGCCGCCAAAGCCGAACGCCTCCGCGAAGCCTTCGCCGAAGCCGGTCTGCCGGTCGAGCGCATGGTGCGGCAGGCGGCGGCCCGGCCCGACAAGGACGGCGTCACCAATGTCGCGATGGGCGGACCCTTTGTGCCTGCAACGTCGCCGGAGCGCGGCGGCGAGTTCGAACGGGCCTATGCCAGCCTGAACACGTCCATCGTCACGATGGACGGGCTGCGCCGGGCCCTGCCCTTTGCGCCGCTGCGCCAGCCCCTGCCCGGCCCGCTCGACGTCACCTCGACTTTCGGTTATCGGACAGACCCTTTCCTCGGCAAGCCCGCCCTGCATAGCGGCATGGATTTTCGCGGCGATTACGGCGATCCGGTGCGCGCCACCGCCGCCGGCCGCGTGATCGCGGCGGGACCGGCGGGCGGCTATGGCAATATGGTCGAGGTGGATCATGGCGCCGGTCTCACCACCCGTTACGGCCATCTGTCGCGCATCCTCGTCGAGGATGGCCAATGGGTGCAGGCGGGCGCGACGCTCGGGGCGATTGGCTCCACCGGGCGCTCGACCGGCCCGCATCTGCACTATGAGGTGCGCGTCGATGGCGCGCCGGTCGACCCAAGCCGCTACATTAAAGCTGGACGGTTGTTGAACGCGGGGCTGTGACCTGCGTTATCCTGCCGGCATCCGTGCTCCGGGAGGTTTTCATGCGCAACCACACCCTTGTTTTCCTGCTTTTCGCGTCCATTCTGACGCCCCTGTCCGCCTCCGCTCAGCAACCCGCCGCGCCGCCTCCTTACCCGCTCGACGCTATCCCCGACAAAATGCCTTTTGCGACGCCCTATGGGCCGCCGATATCGCTGGCTCACGCGCAGGCCGCAATCGCCGCCGCGCAGGCCGAGGCCGAGAAGCATGCCTGGCCGCTCAATATCGCCGTCGTCGATTCCGGCGCCAATCTCGTCGCCTTTGCGCGCATGGACGGGGCGCAGCTCGCCTCGATCGCCATCGCCGAACATAAGGCGCGCGCCGCCGCATCCTTCCGTCGCCCCACGCGGGTGTTCGAGGAAGGGGTACAGAAGGCCGATTACAAATATGTCCTCACACTCGACGGCGTCATCGCCTCGCGCGGAGGCTTTCCCTTGATCGAAGACGGCAAGCTCATCGGCGCCATCGGCTGCTCGGGCGGGACAGGATCGCAGGACGAGGTCGCCTGCGCGGCGGGCGCGGCGACGATCAACAAATAACGCCAGCAAAAAAATGGCGCGCCGGATGAAAAAGGCGCGCCAGGCGGCGCGCCGAAATAAAAGAGCCTTCAAGAAATGAAGTCGCGACGCCGATTATTACCCGCGCCCGCAAGATTGTTTCTATTTGCGGCCCTGGCGGAGGATATCCTGGAGCCAGTCCGCGTTGAGCGTCGCCGGCTGCATCCACATTTTCAGCAAGGCTTCCGGCGAATAGCGCTCGACCGAATCCAGCATGCGCTTTTCGAGTTCTTCCATCGCGCGTTTCTGCATCGGCTCGAAATCAGGCAGGCCCATGAACGCCCGTGCTTCTGCGGGCGTGCAATCTATGTTCACGGTGATCTTCATGACCCGGCTCCACGCCACGACGTAATAAAAAATATCTACTTAAACATAGGCCTGCGACGCGAAAACACCACGCCTTTCTTGGTCGATGTTTAAAATTGCATTTTTCCGGCCGCGCGGAGGCTCCCGCCACTGGCTTCGACCGCCAATTTGGCGGCGATCGAAGCGCCCGGCGGCG
>NZ_JASHHX010000020.1 GCF_030056575.1 Rhodoblastus sp. 17X3
AGGTCGCCGACTTCAATGGCGATGGAAAGGCTGACGTTCTCTGGCGCAACACCAACGGCGCGCTCTACGACTGGACAATGAACGGTTCGCAAATCGAGTCCAGCCAGCCAATCACCTACCAAGGCGCGGCGGTTAACCTGGGCGGCTGGCACATGCTTGCCACGCCGACAAACCAGGCGTTCGGCTGAGTTGCCTGTGCTCAGAGCCACATTGCCCGCCAAAGCTAATGTCGGCATTGTTGTCGACATGATCGTCTCGTTAAACCCACTCGGATTGGCATAGACGAGCGTTTCTTTCAACGTCGCGTTGTAGAGCCAGCCAACTGAGCACCTCCCCGAAAATTGGACACTGACGGAAGCTACGATCTGATGTTTGCTGGTCTCCAAAGACGAGGAGATCAGACATGTCGAAGCGCAGAAACCATGACGCCGCGTTTAAGGCGCGCGTCGCCCTGGAAGCCTTGAAGGGCGAGAAGACCGCATCCGAACTGGCGACGGCTTACGGCGTGCATCCCACCATGATCCACCAGTGGAAGAAGGCGCTGCTCGAAGGGGCGACCGACATTTTCGAACGTGGGGCCAAGAAGAAGGCCGAGATCGACGAGGGCGCCGTCCGGGACCTGCATGCCAAGATCGGGGAGCTGGCGGTCGCCAACGATTTTTTGTCCAGAAAGCTCAAACCCTGGACCGGGAAGTGAGGCGCGGCATGATCGAGCCTGACCATCCAGCGCTATCGATCGGCATTCAGTGTCGCCTGCTGTCGATCTCGCGGTCATCGTTCTACTACGAGCCGCAGGGCGAGACGGAGCTGAACCTCGCTTTGATGCTGCTTATCGACAAACAGTTCCTGGAGACGCCGTTCTACGGCGTCCAGCAGATGACCTGGCATTTGCAGAATGAAGGCCATCCGGTGAATGTGAAGCGCATCCGGCGGCTCATGCGCTTGATGGGGCTGATGCCGATCTACCAGAAGCCGAACACCAGCAAGCCAGCGAAGGGACACAAGACCTATCCCTACTTGTTGCGGGGCCTGCGGATCGAGCGCCCAAATCAGGTCTGGTGCGCCGACATCACCTATCTACCGATGAAGCGAGGCTTTCTTTATCTGATCGCCATCATGGACTGGCACACGCGCAAGGTGCTGACCTGGCGGATAGCCCTTCCCCCTCAGCCATCACTCACCTTAAAGCTCGCCAAAGCACAGCCAGAGTCCGATCGGGACCGATAGATGAATACGGCGCCTGAGACAGCCAGCCGTTGCAAAATTTTCTCAAGTGGGAATGCCTCCCCATAGTCCGCCTACTCCTGCTGGACCGTGGTATTTTTTTGAGGAATCACTTTACCCCAGGTCAGAACAAAAAAAGAACTTGCGGGCCGGAACAAATCGCGTACATTGACGCAATACAAGTTCATTGCATCTGCGCCGCCAGCCGTGCCAAAAGGATAGAGCCCATGTCGCAAGCGAATCTCCGCCTCGTGGAAGGAACCTCCGTGGACAAGACCAAGGCTCTAGACGCCGCCCTGGCACAGATTGAACGCGCCTTCGGCAAGGGTTCGATCATGCGGCTCGGCAAAAACCAGCCGGCAACGGAAATCGAAACCATTTCCACCGGTTCGCTCGGACTTGACATCGCCCTTGGCGTCGGCGGTTTGCCGAGGGGCCGCATCGTTGAGATCTACGGACCGGAATCCTCGGGCAAGACGACGCTCGCGCTCCACACGATCGCCGAGGCGCAGAAAAGCGGCGGCGTCTGCGCCTTCGTCGACGCGGAACACGCCCTCGACCCGGTTTACGCCCGCAAGCTTGGCGTCCACCTTGACGATCTGCTGGTTTCCCAGCCCGATACCGGCGAACAGGCGCTTGAGATCACCGATACGCTGGTCCGCTCTGGCTCCGTCGACGTTCTGGTCATCGATTCCGTCGCGGCTCTGGTGCCGCGCGCCGAAATCGAAGGCGAAATGGGCGAAGTCCAGCCCGGCCTGCAGGCCCGCCTGATGAGCCAGGCCCTGCGCAAGCTCACCGCCTCGATCTCCAAATCGAGGACCATGGTGATCTTCATCAACCAGATCCGCATGAAGATCGGCGTGATGTACGGCTCGCCGGAAACCACCACTGGCGGCAATGCGCTGAAATTCTATGCCTCGGTGCGTCTCGACATCCGCCGCATCGGCGCGATCAAGGACCGCGAGGAGGTCACCGGCAACCAGACCCGCGTCAAGGTCGTCAAGAACAAGGTGGCGCCGCCATTCAAACAGGTCGAATTCGACATCATGTATGGCGAAGGCGTCTCGAAATTCGGCGAATTGGTCGATCTCGGCGTGAAGGCCGGCGTGGTTGAGAAGTCCGGCGCATGGTTCTCCTTCGATAGCCAGCGCCTGGGCCAGGGCCGCGAAAACGCTAAAAGCTTTCTGAAAGCCAATCCCGAAACGGCGGCGCGTATCGAACAGACCATCCGGGAAAACGCCGGCCTGATCGCCGAGCGCATTCTCGAAAATATCGACCCAGCCGCTGAAGACAGCGACTCCTGACGCCAGCCTCGCGGCCGCTTTCCCAAACAATCGGTGAGAAGCAAAAAATATCGGAGATCGACGGCCTCGCCGCCGTCCTCCGCCCATATCGGCGCGACCGACCGTTTAAGGATTATATGCCGACTACTCTCGACAGGCCCTTGACCTATCTATAGATAAAGCCGCCCGCCTCGCAGCAGGACTGCGCGTGAATTTCGGGAGCCTGAGCGAGGCCAAGCGGAGAGTCGAGAGCATCCATGAGCGGCGTCAACGAAATCCGGTCCACTTTTCTCGATTATTTCGCCAAGAACGGTCACACCACCGTCGAATCTTCTTCCTTGGTCCCCCGCAACGATCCGACATTGATGTTCACCAATGCCGGGATGGTGCCGTTCAAGAATCTCTTCACGGGCGCCGAGAAGCGGGACTATACCCGCGCCGCCTCCGCGCAGAAATGCGTCCGCGCCGGCGGCAAGCACAATGATCTCGACAATGTCGGCTACACAGCACGACATCACACTTTTTTCGAGATGCTCGGAAACTTCTCCTTTGGAGATTATTTCAAGGAGCAGGCGATCGTCCTGGCCTGGAACCTGATCATCAAGGAATTCGGCCTTCCCAAGGATCGGCTGCTCGTCACCGTCTATCACGACGACGACGAAGCTTTCTGCCTCTGGAAAAAGATCGCCGGCTTCTCCGACGACCGCATCATCCGCATCGCGTCGAGCGACAATTTCTGGTCGATGGGCGAAACCGGCCCCTGCGGCCCCTGCTCCGAGATCTTCTACGATCAGGGCGAAGCCCTTCGCGGCGGCCCGCCCGGCAGCCCGGATGAGGACGGCGACCGTTTCCTCGAATTCTGGAACCTCGTCTTCATGCAGTTCGAACAGGTCGCGCCGGGCCAGCGGGTTCCGCTCCCGCGGCCGTCGATCGACACCGGCATGGGCCTGGAGCGCATCGCCGCCCTGATGCAGGGCGTCCATTCGAATTTTGAAATCGACTTGTTCCGCGCCCTCATCCGCGCCGTCGCGGACGCCACCGGCGTCGAACCGGACGGCCCGATGCAGGCGAGCCACCGCATCATCGCCGATCATTTGCGCGCCTCGGCTTTCCTGGTCGCGGACGGCGTGCTGCCAGCCAACGAAGGCCGCGGCTATGTCCTGCGCCGGATCATGCGCCGCGCCATGCGCCACGCCCAGATGCTCGGCGCGCGCGATCCGCTGATGTGGCGTCTTGTCCCGGCGCTGGTGCGGGAAATGGGCGCCGCCTATCCGGAATTGTCCCGCGCCCAGCCGCTCATTGAGGAGACCCTCAAGCTCGAAGAAACCCGGTTCCGCACCACGCTGGCGCGCGGTCTCGCGATCCTGGACGAGGAGACCCGCGACCTCATCGAGGGCCAGAGCCTGTCGGGCGATGTCGCCTTCAAGCTTTACGACACCTATGGCTTCCCGCTCGATCTGACGCAGGAAGCGCTGCGCGCCCGCAAGATCGGCGTGGACAAGACCGCCTTCGACGCCGCCATGGAGCGCCAGCGCGCCGAAGCGCGCAAGGCCTGGACGGGTTCCGGCGACGCGGCGACCGAAACGGTCTGGTTCGCGATCAAGGACAAGGTCGGCGCGACCGACTTCCTCGGCTATGAGACCGAGTCGGCCGAAGGCGTGGTGGTCGCCCTGGTGCGCGACGGCGTCGAACGGGATGCGCTCAAGACCGGCGAAAAAGGCCTCGTCATCCTCAATCAGACGCCGTTCTACGCGGAGTCAGGCGGCCAGGTTGGCGACACTGGCGTCCTTCACGCCGGCGAAACCCGACTGCGCGTCGAAAACACCGTCAAGAAGGTCGGTGATCTTTTCATTCACGAAGTCGTCGTGGAGCGCGGCGAGGTCAGGCGCGACATGGCGCTTCAGCTCGATGTCGATCACGAACGCCGGAGCGCGATCCGCGCCAACCATTCCGCCACCCATCTCCTGCATGAAGCCCTGCGCGAAGTGCTCGGCGACCATGTTGCGCAAAAAGGCTCTCTCGTCGCCGCCGACCGGCTGCGCTTCGATTTCGCCCATCCGAAGCCCGTCACCGATCAGGAGCTGGCGCAGGTCGAAGATATCGCCAATCGCGTCATCCTTGAGAACGCGGCGGTCTCGACGCGCCTGATGGAGGTCGATCAGGCGATCGAATCGGGCGCGAAAGCCCTCTTCGGCGAAAAATACGGCGACGAAGTCCGTGTCGTCTCCATGGGCGGCGGCGCCCGTCGCGCTTTCTCGGTCGAACTTTGCGGTGGCGTTCATGTTTCCCGCACGGGCGACATCGGCCTGGTGTCGATCGTCGGCCGCAGCGCGGTCGCCGCCGGCGTCCAGCGCATCGAAGCCAAGACCGCCGCTTCCGCGCGCCATCATTTGAATTCCGAGGCGCGGGTCCTTCGCGATCTGTCCGGATTGCTGCGCGCGCCAGTCGAGGACGCCGCCGACCGCCTTGCCGCGCTGCTTGAGGAACGCAAGAAGCTCGAACGCGAACTGACCGAGGCGCGCAAGAAGCTCGCCATGGGCGGCGGAGGAGGAAACGCCGAAGAGCCGGTGCGTCAGGTCGCGGGCGTCAAGCTCTTTGCGCGCGCTATTTCCGGCGTGGAGATGAAGGATCTCAAATCGCTCGCCGACGAGGCGAAGCAGTCGATCGGCTCCGGCATCGTGGCCATCATCGGAGTCGCCGAAGACGGCCGCGCTGGCGTCGTCGTCGCCGTGACGCCGGATCTGACGACGAAATTCAACGCAGTCGACTTCGTGCGCCTCGCGTCCGAAAAGCTCGGCGGCAAGGGCGGCGGCGGCCGGCCCGACATGGCGCAGGCGGGCGGCCCCGATGGCGCCGCAGCGGACCAAGCGCTCGCGGCCATCGCCGAACTGCTGGAGCAGCGCGCCGCATCCTGAACCGGGTCAGGCCGCGCCGGCGGCCTGACTTAATGGCTCAGCGGTTTTCCCGGCGATGCAGGAACGCCAGCCGCTCGAACATGTGGACGTCCTGCTCGTTCTTGAGCAGGGCGCCGTGGAGCGGCGGAATCAGCCTGGACGCGTCGCTTTCGCGCAATTGTTCGGGCGTGATGTCCTCGCTGAGAAGCAGCTTCAGCCAATCCAGCAATTCCGAAGTCGAAGGCTTCTTTTTGAGGCCAGGAACCTCGCGCATCTGGAAGAACAGTCTCAACGCCTCTTCGATCAGGCTTTTCTTCAGATCCGGGAAATGGGCGGCGATGATCGCCTCCATCGTCGGCTTGTCCGGAAACTTGATGTAGTGGAAAAAGCAGCGCCGCAGGAACGCGTCGGGCAATTCCTTTTCGTTGTTCGAGGTGATGATGACGAGCGGCCGTTTCTTCGCGCGGATCGTTTCGCCCGTCTCGTAGACGTGGAACTCCATCCGGTCGAGCTCCAGCAGCAGATCGTTCGGGAATTCGATATCAGCCTTGTCGATCTCGTCGATCAGCAGCACCAGAGGCTCATCCGCGACGAAAGCCTCCCAGACCTTGCCGCGCTTGATGTAGTTTCCGATCTCGCTGACGCGGGGGTCGCCCAGCTGTGAATCGCGCAGGCGCGACACGGCGTCATATTCATAAAGACCCTGCTGCGCCTTGGTGGTCGACTTGATGTGCCAGGTCAGCAAACGCGCGGATAAAGCGCTTGCGACCTCTTCGGCGAGGACCGTCTTGCCCGTCCCCGGCTCGCCCTTCACGAGCAGCGGACGCTCGAGGGTCACGGCGGCGTTCACCGCCACCTGAAGGTCCTTGGTCGCGACATAGGTTTTAGAACCACTGAAACGCATGCTTTTTCCGGGCCTTTCCCTGGCGGTCCGCCCCGCGCAGAAGACGTGGGCGAACGGCGGATTTCACGCAATGTGGCGCCGCAACAGGCAAGGGGCAAGCATTGGGCGACAAATCACGCGAATCGAAATGACCGCTTTGTGAGCATTTCTGGGCGTCGAACCAGTGGGGGTCCGCGCCATATTGCGCTGCAAAATCCTACCTAAGTCGGAAGTCGTGTATTTTCTGTAGGTTAGGCAGACCTCCGAACCATCCCAAAATGTGACATTTCTACAACTCGCGGAATCCGATTGCGCCAAAAAGGCGGAAACGTGGCGGGTGTGGCTGCGCGGACCTTTCTTTCCATTTTCCCAATCGACTATTGTAGAGGCCTCGGATGTCCCGTGCTGAATTATTGAAGCCAAGGCTGAATAGGCGCCACGGGAACGAAGTAAAGAGTTTGTTAACACTGAACTGAAGCCCTCGGGAGGGGTATTCAAATGAACATTAAGGCTAAACTTCTCGGCGCCGCGATGGGCGCTCTCGGCCTCTGCGGCCTGAGCTCCGCCGCCCTCGCCGGCTCGACCAACCCGCCCGGCGAGCGCGCCGGTCTCGACCTGGCGACCCCGCTGCCGGAAGGCATCTATTTCGTCAACATCACCGGCGTCGGCAACTGGCGCGACGCGGTGCCGGGCGCCGATTCGAACTTCTCCTACAACGTTCCGATTGTCGCCTGGTCGACCCCCTGGAACATCCTCGGCGGCCACATCCAGCTGCTCGTCGCCGCTCCGGAAATTCTCGCCGGCGAAAACTATCGCAATCCGCTCGCCATCGGCGGCCGCAGCACCTTCTATGCCCAGACCATCTACAACCCCTTCGTCGCCGGCCAGATCGCCTGGAACTTCGGCAACGGGTTCAGCGCTTCGCTGTTGTCGGGCGCCTATATCGGCATCAGCAACGCCGGCACCTTCGACAACGCCTTCAATCACACCACCTTCCACGAGCAGTTGGCCTTGGCCTATCATGGCGGCGGCTGGAATGCGACCGCCAACCTGATGGTCGGCTTCCTGACCGACCAGGGTTCTTGCTCTGCCTTCGGCATTGTCCCGAGCTGCCAGAACAACGACTATTTCAACTATGACCTCGCCCTGACCCACACCTTCGGCAAGTGGGAAGTTGGTATGGTGGGCTATGGCTCGACCGACTTCGGCGGCTATGGCGCGGGCTTCAATAACTCCGGCATCTACCATCAGGCCTATGCCAACCAGTCCCAGTTCGCCCTCGGCGGCCTGATCGGCTATAACTTCGGCCCGGTGATCACCCAGTTCATCGTCTCGACCGACGTTTACACCCAGAACTACAACAACAAGCAGACCCAGTTCCTGGCTCACGTCATCGTCCCGCTGTGGGCGCCGGAAGCCCCGAAGGCCGTCGTCGCCAAGTACTGATCATCTGATCAGTCTGGCCGATCTTCGGAACGGATCAAAAATATCGCCGACGATGGTTCGCCATCGTCGGCTTTTTTGTGCGCCGTATCGTTCGCAAGTCCATTTTCGGAGCGCGGCTTCCCCCTGCCCTGTTCATCCTGTAGCTTCCCCATGTTGGCTCCGGTTCGACGCCGGCAATCGCGTTGAACGGCCTTCGACGAATTTCGGACTGCCGGAAGGCCCGGGCCCCATGCTGATCAATTTTTTCGCCGCGCTGCGCGAAGCGCAGATTCCGGTCTCTCTGCGCGAATATCTCACCCTGTGCGAGGCGCTCTCCGTCGATCTGGCCGAGAAATCGGTCGAGGAATTCTATTTTCTCGCGCGCGCCTGCCTGGTGAAGGACGAGCGCAATCTCGACAAGTTCGACCGTGTGTTCGGCCAGACTTTCAAGGGGCTCGAGTCGGGGGCCGATCTGGCCGAAAAGGCCGCGATCCCGGAAGAATGGCTCAAGAAGCTGGCGGAGAAATTCCTCACCGACGAGGAGAAGAAACAGATCGAGGCGCTCGGCTGGGACAAGCTGATGGAGACGCTGAAAAAGCGTCTCGAAGAGCAGAAGGAACGTCATCAGGGCGGCGGCAAATGGATTGGCGCCGCCGGAACCTCGCCCTTCGGCGCCTATGGCTATAATCCGGAGGGCGTCCGCATCGGCCAGGACGGCAACCGCAATTTCCGTGCGGTCAAGGTCTGGGACAAGCGCGAATTCAAGGATCTCGACGGCGACGAAGAACTGGGGCCGCGCAATATCAAGATCGCCCTGCGCCGCCTGAGGAAACTCGCCCGCACCGGCGCCGCCGAGGAACTGGACCTCGAAGGTACGATCGGCGCGACAGCGCGGCAGGGCTTTCTCGACGTGAAATTGCGGCCTGAACGGCGCAACGCCGTCAAGGTGCTGCTGCTGCTCGACATCGGCGGCTCAATGGACTGGCATATTCAGCAGGTCGAAGGCCTCTTCGCCGCCGCCCGCAGCGAATTCAAGCATCTCGAACATTTTTACTTCCACAACTGCCTTTACGAAGGCGTCTGGAAGAACAACCAGCGCCGGCATTCGGAGCGAATGGCGACCTGGGACCTGCTCCACACTTTTCCGCATGATTACAAGCTCATCCTGGTCGGCGACGCCGCGATGAGTCCCTATGAGATCATGACGGAGGGCGGTTCTGTCGAGCATTATAATGCGGAAGCCGGCAAGGTCTGGCTCGAACGCGCGCTGCAATGCTGGCCTCATGCGGTCTGGCTCAACCCAACGCCCGAGGAGCATTGGCGTTACACGCAATCCATCGGGATGATCCAGAGGATCATGGAAAACCGCATGTACCCCCTCACCCTGCAAGGAATTGAGGGCGCGATGAAGGAATTGACGCGTTAGAACGGCGCGGGAAACCCGCGCCGCGACAGATGTTCACTTCAGCGCGTCGTCCCGATCATTTGCCGTCGGTCGCCGGCGCTGGCTTCGGGGCCGAATCCGATCCGGTTTCCGGTTTGGGCTGGTCGGCCGCGTCCGGCTTGGCTGGCTCCGGGGCTGGCGACGCCGGCTCGGCCGCAGGCGCATCGGCTTTCGTCGGGGCGGGCTCAGCCGAGGCAGGCGCGGGTGAGGCAGGCGCGGGTGAGGCTTTCGGCGGGGCGCCTCCATCCAGCCTGATCACGGGAGAGGGCCTGGACGCGGGCGCGGACTCGACCGCCGGCGCGGGCTCCGCAGACGCAGGCGCAGAAGCGGGTTTGGCCGCCGGGGCCGGGTCCGCTTTCGGCTCGTGCGCCGCGGGCTTGGGAATTTCGACGCCCGCCGCCTTCAACACGGCGGCGGCCTGAATATATTCGATGAAATTCTTCGGGCAGATCTCAACCGCCTTGCGCAAGAAGGCCAGACCTTCGTCCCTGGCGTTCTTGGCCAGACGCTCGGCGCCGATATAGAATTGCGCCTCGCATTGGTCGCCGGGCGTTTTCGCCGCCGCGAGCGTGTTCTGGAGGTCGAGAGCGCCGAGGTCATATTGCGCGACGGGCCAGGGCCAGGCGCCCTGCGTGAATTTCGTCGAATAGCGCTGCAATTCCGCTTTGCCTTCCGCTCCGCCTTTGGCCAGGAACAGCCAGAGACCCGGATAGGCGTTCTTGGGGTCGATCTTCAAGGCCAGTTTGAACTCCTCGATCGCCCTGGCCTTGTCGCCCTTGACCTCAAAAGCGACGCCGCGATTGAAATGGGCGAAGGCGTTGTTCGGCGAGAGTTCGATAGCGCGGCCGTAATCCGCGAGCGCCGCGTCATATTGCCCCTTGGCGAGATAAGCGCCGCCGCGTTCGATTAAGGACGCGGCGCCATTGCCGCTCAGTTTGATCGCCTTGTCATAATCCGCCAGCGCCTTGTCTGCCTCGCCTCTTGCCAGCAGGACATTGCCGCGATCGGAAAAGAGCGCTGCGTTGTTCCCGCCGAATTCGACCGCCTTGTCATAATCGGCCAGAGCGCGGTCGCCGTCTCCCTTGTCCTGATGGATCATGCCGCGGGCCTGGAACGCGACGGCGTTTTTGCCGTCCAACTCGATCGCCTTGTCGCAATCTGCCAGCGCCTTGTCTTGCTCGCCGAGCTTTTTCAGCGCGAAACAGCGATTGGAATAGGCCCAGGCGATTTCCTGTCCCTTCCATTTTCCCGAATCAATCAGCTTGCCGCAGGCCTGGACCCGCGCCTTGGCGGCGACCCTGCCGTCGGAATTGGCGCAGGCGTCCGCTTCCGGCGACTTCGGCGCCGTCTTGAACGACGGCGTCACGCGCGGAGTCATGAACTGATTGAGGGGATCCGACTGAAAATCAGGGGCGCCGCCCTCCGGAGTCGCGCTTTGCGCGAATGCTGGCCCGGCAAGGGCCAGAGCGCCGGCCACGGCCAGAAGCCAATCGGCAAGTTTCATTTTTTTCTCCCGCAGAGTCTGGCGCGACGCCGATTCGAGGCCTTCCCGCGCAGAAGCGTTAGCTTATAGCCCACCAACGAAAAAGCCGAAAATGCATCGCCAAAACGTGAGCGGTCCCGCTCCCTTGGAACGATCCGCCCTCAAACCCGGCGCCGGCGGGCGCGTGGACACCATTTCCAGTCTGTCAAAAAGCCGTGCTAACTTGGCCTTATGCGCCGCCTCATCCTCTTCCGCCATTCCGAAGCCGTCCATTCCTCCAGATACCGCGACCATGAAAGGCCGCTGACCGATGCTGGCCGCAAGGACGCCGCGCATGCAGGCGCGCGTCTGGCGGAGTTGAACCTGCCAGTCGATCTTGTCCTGCTCTCGGACTCACAGCGGACGCGCGAAACCTGGGAAATCGCCGGGCCGCATCTGGCGAACGCGCCCGGGAGTCGGCTCGAAAAGAGCCTCTATGAAGCCGAGCGCCACCATCTGATGGATCTGGCGCGCGCGCAGCCGGACTCGGTCAAATGCTTAATCCTTGTCGGGCATAATCCCTCCATCGCGGAATTTGCGGCGCATTTCGCCGGAAGCGGCGAACGCGAGGCGCTCAAGCGTCTCGGCAAGGGCTTCCCGCCCGGCGGGATCGCCATTTTCGATATCGAGGATGCGGAATGGCGGAAATTGCGCTGGGGCGACGGAACCCTGACCCATTTCCTCGCCTGAGGGCGCAGCAAACCTCAATCTCACCGTAAACTTTTTGTAAATTATGTTTTTAAAACATTTATTTACCACGTTTTTTTCAGTATTTGCGCGAGCGACGTAGCGCGAAACTTGCGCTAGATCGCACAATCCATTGTTTTACAATAATTTTTTTACTTCACGCATCGCTGCGCCAAGAAATCGACGCGCGCCGGCTACCGCTCGGCCCATTCGTGATTAAATGATCGGCAAGGGTTCAGCTCGAATCCGCCGGAGCCCGCCTTGTCCGCCCTGACCGATTTTTTCAGCGAGGCGCGCAACAGCGCCGCCAGTCTTGCTGATGTCTTTTCCCGCGGCCGCGGGATGCGGCTGGGCGTCACCGGCCTGTCACGCGCCGGCAAGACCGTCTTCATCACCGCCCTCGCCCAGCAACTCACCACTCTGGCGCACGCCGCCGCCGAAGGCCGCAAGAATCCGCTCCCCGTGTTCCGCCTCGCCGCCGAGGGCCGCCTGTTTTCCGGACGGCTGGAGCCGCAGCCCGACGACCATATCGCCCGCTTCGCCTTCGAGGACCATGTCGCCGCGCTGACCGGCTCAGACCCTTCGGGCGCCGACCGGCACTGGCCGCAATCGACCCGCCAGATCTCGGAACTGCGGCTGACGCTGGATTTCGAGCGCCGCGAAGGCTTTCGGCCTGGCCCGTCGCAATTCACCATCGATATTGTCGATTATCCGGGCGAATGGCTGCTCGATTTGCCGCTGCTGGAGAAATCCTATCGCGAATGGTCGCACGAGACGTTCGAGACCAGCGCGGCCGCCGCGCGCGCGCCGCTCGCCGCCGAATGGCGCGGCTTTTCCGCCGGTCTCGACCCGGCCGGACCTGAGGACGAGCTTCTCGCGCGGCGGGCGACGGAATTATTCACGGCCTATCTGCGGGCCGCGCGCTCCGACGCCTATGCCTTGTCCACCCTGCCGCCGGGGCGCTTCCTGATGCCGGGCGACCTCGAAGGCTCGCCCGCGCTCACCTTCGCGCCGCTGCCGCTGGCCGAGGGGGCGGAAATCGCCTCGGGCACGCTGGCGGCGATGATGGACCGGCGCTACGAGGCCTATAAAAGCCATGTCGTGAAGCCGTTCTTCCGCGATCATTTCTCGCGACTGGACCGCCAGATCGTACTGGTGGACGCCCTCGCAGCGCTCAATTCCGGGCCAGCCGCCCTGCGCGACCTGCAACATGCGCTTAACGACGTGCTCGCCGCCTTTCGCGTGGGGCGCGGCAATGCGCTGACGCGGCTGCTCCGCCCGAAGATCGACAAGATTCTCGTCGCCGCGACCAAGGCCGATCATCTGCACCACCTCAGCCACGACCGGCTGGAGGCCATTTTGCGGCAATTGACAGCGCGCGCCATTTCCCGCTCGGAATTTTCCGGCGCGAAAGTGGACGTCATCGCGCTGGCCGCCGTCCGGGCGACCCGGGAGGCCGCCGTGCGGCGGGGGCGCGAGACCATCGACGCCATCGTCGGCGTGCCGCTCGCCGGGGAAACGCTCGACGGCCAGACGTTCGACGGCGTCGCCGAGGCGGCGATCTTTCCCGGCCAATTGCCCGTCGATCCGCGCGAGGCTTTTCGCGGCGACGCCCTGGCGCTGGCGGAGGGCGACGCGGATTACCGCTTCCTGCGCTTCCGTCCGCCCGTTCCCTCCTTCAACCCCGATGGCGCCCCCCTGCCCGCGCCCCATATCAGGCTGGATCGCGCCTGCCAGTTCCTGTTTGGAGACCGGCTGTCATGAGTGACCGGCCCAAATCACGCCCCCGCGCCTTCCGCCTCGACGAGCTTGCCCCCGGCCAGAAGCGCGATTTCCTGCTGGAAGAGCGGCCCGACGCCTTCGAGGCCGAAGCGGCGCTGCTGGTCGGCGACGCCGCCGAACAGGCCGCGGAAGAGGCCCAGGCGCGCGGCTTCCTGCGCCGCACGGCCTTCAGCTGGGGCGGGCTGCTGCTCTCCTCGCTCGGCGGTCTCGCCGCCTTTTCCTTCGGGCTCTGGCTAGACCAGCTGGTCGAATCCCTGTTCGCGCGGTCCGCGGCGCTCGGCGCGCTCGGCCTCGGCCTTGCAGGCCTTGCCATTCTGGCCATTTTGGCGCTGATCAGCCGCGAAATGCTGGCCATCTTCCGCCAGCGCAAGATCGCGCTGCTGCACAAGGCGCTGGCGCTGGCGCATGAGACCGACGACCGCGAACTGGCGCGGGAAAAAATCGGCGAGCTCGCCGCCCTCTACGAAGGCCGGCCGGAAACGTCAGGCGCCCGCCTGCATCTCGGCGAGCTGCGCAAGGACATTGTGGACGGCCGCGATCTGATCGACATCGCCGAACGGCGATTAATGCCCGCGCTCGATTCCGCCGCGCAGCAAGAGATCGCCTCGACCGCCAAGCGCGTGTCGCTGGTCGCCGCGATCAGCCCGCGCGCCGCGATCGACATGATTTTCGTCGCCGCCATGGCGCTGCGCCTGATCCGGCGCATCTCCGAAATCTATGGCGGACGCCCCGGAATGCTGGGGGCGTGGCGGCTGGCGCGCGCCGTGGGCGCCCATCTCGCCATCACCGGCGGCATGGCGCTCGGGGACGGGCTGGCCCAGCAGATCATAGGACACGGTCTCGCGGCGAAAATCTCGGCGCGTCTCGGCGAGGGCGTCCTGAACGGCACCCTGACGGCGCGCATCGGCCTCTCGGCCATGTCGGTCTGCCGCCCCATGCCCTTCCTGTCGGAAAAACAGCCGGGCCTGCGCGACGTCGCGCCCTTCCTGTTCAGCGATTCGGGAAAAAGCGGCTCAGCCGCTCCCGAACGTCAGCCCTGACGGTCGGGCGTCTCGACGACGAGGCCATCGAGCGCCTCGGTGATCGTGATCTGGCAGGACAGGCGCGAATTGGGGCGCGGGTCCACCGCGAAATCCAGCATATCGGTTTCCATCGGGCTGGCCGCCGGCAATTTGTCGAACCATTCCGGCGCGACATAGACGTGGCAGGTGGCGCAGGCGCAGGCCCCGCCACATTCGCCGAGGATTTCATCAATGCCGATCTTGACGGCCGTTTCCATCACCGTCATGCCCGGTTCCGCTTCAGCCTCGCGCCTCTCGCCGGTGGAGCTGACATAGACGACCTTGACCATAGAACAATTCCCGAATCTGGCGCTCCCGCGCCGCGTGCTGCGCCCTTCTAATCAGGATTGCCCTGTTTTGCCACCTTTGAGGGCGACAAAAATCGCGGCCTCCGGCCATCAATTCGCCGGTTTTACGCGCGTCTTGCGCCGATGGATCAGTCGAACTCGCCCGAGCTCGGCGGGTTGAGGGTCAAAAAGGCCGCGCCCACGGTCTCGGGGGCGTAGCCGCTGGCCGCCGCAAAATCCAGCAGGCTTCTCTCGTCGCCGGCGAGAAAGGTCAGGACGCCGGCCAGAAAGCCGGGCTGGCTTGCCGCCGCGCGCAAATGGCCGAGGTCGAGCCCGGACAGCGCGAGAAAGCGCGACAGGCGCTCGGGGTCGCCGGCGATATGGCTCAGCCCGGCGATCGCGATCTTTTCCGCGTCGTCGCGGTCGATTTTTCGGGGGACAGGAGGACGCAAAACCAAACGGGACCTTCCATTCGTTCAATACCCTCAATACGTTCGGCGCAAATTTTCCATTCGTCAATTTATGTCGCTTAAACATGTAAGAATCGGCCGTGAAAATCGCGTCCGAGGCCTGGCGGGGTGAAATGAAAAAAACGGTCCTCATCGTCGAAGACAATGAGCTGAACATGAAGCTCTTCAACGACCTGTTGGAGGCGCATGGCTATACGACGGTGCAGACCAAGAGCGGCGTCGAGGCGGTCGGCCTCGCGCGCAGCCATCGTCCGAACCTCATCCTGATGGACATCCAGCTGCCGGAGGTCTCGGGCCTCCAGGTGACGCAATGGCTGAAGGACGACCCCGAGCTGGCCCATATCCCGGTGGTCGCGATCACCGCCTTCGCCATGAAGGGCGACGAGGAAAAGATCCGGCAGGGCGGCTGCGAGGCCTATTTGTCGAAACCGATCTCAGTCGTGAAATTTTTGGAAACGGTTCGCAACTATATTCGCGATAATTGACCGCGGCGCTTGACGAAGCGCAGTGAAAGGACCGGCCCATGACGGCCCGCGTATTGGTGGTTGACGATCTCCTGCCCAATCTCAAGCTGCTGGAAGCGCGGCTGACAGCGGAATATTTCGACGTCGTCACCGCCACCAACGGGCCTGACGCGCTGAAGATCTGTGAGCGCGGCGAATGCGACATCGTTTTGCTCGACGTGATGATGCCAGGCATGGACGGCTTTGAAGTCTGCCGCAAGCTCAAGGCCAATCCCGCGACACTGCATTTGCCGGTCGTGATGGTCACGGCGCTCGACCAGACGGCGGACCGCGTGCGCGGCCTCGAAGCCGGCGCCGACGACTTCCTGACCAAGCCGATCGACGAAATCGCCCTGATCGCCCGCGTCCGCTCGCTGTCGCGGCTGAAATTCGTGGTCGATGAATTGCGCACCCGCGCGGCGACCTCGGCCAATCTCGGCGTCACCGACGCCACGCGCCACACGCTCGACGACGGTCTGGGCGGGCGCATCCTGCTGGTCGACGACCGCACCAATTCCGCGCAGCGGATCTGCGCCGCCCTGCGCGGCCCCTATGAGGTCGACGTCAATATTGACGCGCATGAATCGCTGTTCCGCGCGACCGAACAGGATTACCAGGTCGTGATCGTCAGCCTCGGCCTCGCCCGGTTCGACGGCCTGCGCCTGTGCAGCCAGTTGCGCTCGGTCGACCGCACCCGCCACACGCCGCTGCTGATTCTGGCCGATCTCGAAGACCGCCAGCGCATCCTGCGCGGCCTCGATCTCGGCGTGAACGATTATCTCATCCGTCCGGTCGACAAGAACGAAATCCTCGCCCGCGTGCGGACCCAGGTGCGCCACAAGCGCTATGCCGACAGCCTGCGCTCCAGCCTGCAGGCGGTGATGGAGCTGGCGGTGGTCGATCCCCTCACCGGGCTCAACAACCGCCGCTATCTCGAATCCCATCTCGCCGCGCTGCTGGATCAGGCCGCCCTGCGTGGGCGTTCCGTTTCGGTGATGATCCTCGACATCGATCATTTCAAGCACGTCAATGACGGTCACGGCCACGACGTCGGCGACCAGGTGCTGAAGGGCTTCGCCGCGCGGGTAAAACGCTCGGTGCGCGGCTCCGACCTGATGTGCCGGCTCGGCGGCGAGGAATTCGTGGTCGTGATGCCCGACACCAATCTGGCGACGGCGGAGCTGGTGGCCGAGCGTATTCGCTCGTCGGTCGCTGGAACGCCCTTCCCGCTCGAAGGCAGCGCGCAGTCGATTCCGATCACCGTCTCGATCGGGCTCGCCGAATCGCCGGGCGTGGAAATCCCCGCCGCCTTCCTCAAGCGGGCGGATCAGGCGCTCTATCTCTCGAAGAACAGCGGCCGCAACCGCGTCACCGCGGCGGCGGCGTAAGAACGGCTTTCCGGGAAAAAGACGCGACGAACCGGATGACGCTGGATTGCGCGGCCAATCCGCGCGATGATCGCGCCGCAATGAAATCCGTGCCCTTTCGCATTCGTCAGGTTGAGCGCATCGAGTCCATTCCGGCTTCGGACTGGGACGCCTGCGCCAATCCCCCCGCTTCCGACGCCGAGGCGGGCGAGCGGTTCAACCCCTTCCTGACCCACGCATTTCTCGCCGCGCTGGAGACAACCGGCAGCGTCGGCAAGGGCGCGGGCTGGCATCCGGCCCATGTGCTGGTGGAGACGCCGGAAGGCCGCCTCGCCGCTTGCGCCCCGGTCTATCTCAAGACCCATTCGATGGGCGAATATGTGTTCGACCATGGCCTCGCCGAGGCTTTCGAGCGCGTCGGCGGGCGCTATTATCCCAAGGCGCAGGTCGCCGTGCCCTTCACCCCCGTCCAGGGCCATCGCCTGCTGGTCGCGGCGGACGCGCCGCCGGGCGCGCGCGAGGCGCTGGCGCTGGGCCTGCGCGCGCTGCGCGAGACGATGGAACTGTCCTCGCTGCACGTCACCTTTCCCGATTCCGCCGATCAGGCCTTTCTCGAAAAATCGGGCTTCATCCCGCGCAAGGGCCACCAGTTCCACTTTTTCAATCGCGGCTACCGGAGCTTCGACGATTTCCTGGCCGCGCTGTCGTCGCGCAAGCGCAAGGCGATCCGCAAGGAGCGAGCCGAGGTCCAGGCCGCCGGCCTGACCATCGAATGGGTGACCGGCAGCGACCTGACCGAGGCGCATTGGGACGCCTTCTACGCCTTCTACATGGACACCGGCGCCCGCAAATGGGGGCGGCCCTATCTCACCCGCGCCTTTTTCTCGGCGCTCGGCGCGAAGCTTGCGGATCGCGTGCTGCTGGTGGTCGCGCGGCGCGAGGGGCGGATGATCGCCGGGGCGCTCAATCTCATCGGCGACGATGCGCTCTATGGCCGCAACTGGGGCGCTCTGGAACATCTCCCCTGTCTGCATTTCGAGCTTTGCTATTATCAGGCGATTGAATTCGCCATCGCGCGCGGGCTGAAGCGCGTCGAGGCCGGGGCGCAGGGCGAGCACAAGTTTTCGCGCGGCTATGAAGCCGTGGCGACCTGGTCGGCGCATGAATTCGCCGACCCGCGCCTCGCCCGCGCGGCGCAGGAGTTTTTCGCCCGCGAGGCGCGGGCCGTGGACGCCATCCTCGCCGATTACGCCGAGAACGCGCCGTTCAAAAAGGAATGAGGCAAGGAAATGATACCCGGCCTTGACCTGAAACGAAGGCTTATCTTGACCTGAAACGAAGGCTTGGGCAGGGTCCCGCACAGCCATATCTGCCCCTGCTTCCGACCCGTCGGAAGCAGGGCCGCCGCGCCAGTCAGCGCGGACGCCATCGGTCATTTGCAATGCCCGATGGCTCTGTCCTCTCGCCGGAGACGCCCATGTCCGCCACCTATGATCCCAATAATATCTTCGCGAAAATCCTGCGCGGCGAGATTCCTTGCGAGAAAGTCTATGAAGACGAGGATACCCTGGCCTTCATGGACGTCATGCCGCGCTCGGACGGCCATGTGCTGGTGATTCCCAAGCTCGGCGCCCGTAACATCCTCGATGTTCCACCGGAAGTGCTGGGCGCCCTCATCCTGCGGGTGCAGAAGCTGGCGCGCGCCGTGAAGGCGGCCACGGGCGCTGAGGGGATCACCCTGCACCAGTTCAACGAGCCGGCCGGCGGCCAGAGCGTGTTCCACATCCACTTCCATGTGATGCCGCGCTGGGAAGGCGTCGCGCTGCGCCCTCATGGCGGCAAGATGGCTGATCCCGCCATGCTGAAAGCCCATGCCGACAAGATCCGCGCCGCGCTCGCCGCCGAGGAGTGAGTTTCACCCCATACACCACCACACGGACAGGATGACGACCGCCTCGCCCGCGACGATCGCCGCAAAGACCGAGCGTCGCGTGGCGAAAAATCCCGCGGCCGCGACGGCAAGCGCGCCGCCGCGCGCCCAGACCGGCGCAACCGCGAGTTCGCGCGAAGGCAGCAGGACGATTTTCACCACCACGCCGACCAGCAGGACGGTCGCCACGCTGCGCACGAAGAGGAAAAGCTCGGAATTCTCGTCGATGCGCCGCGCGACCACCACGGCGAGCCCGCGCCAGATTTCGCTCGGCAGGAAGCCGAACAGGATCAGCGCCAAATAGGGCGCGAGGGTCGGATCGGCGGAAAAAACGCTCATGACGTCCGCCGCGCGAGATAGCCGGCGAACCAGGCGCCGCCGCCGCCGACCAGGGCCAGCGCCAGCAGGTCGAAGCCGCCGCCCACAAAGGTCACCATGACGGGCGCCAGAACCGCGCCGAACAGCATGGCCAGCCAATCGGCGCCGGAACGCGCCGAGCGCGCGGTGGTGGCGAGGAAATAGATCGGCGAGAGCATCATCATGCCCGCCCCGAGCGGCGGCGGCAGCGAACCCATCAGCCAATAGCCCAGCGCCGTTGAAAACGACGTCAGCGTCAGGCAAGTCGTGGCGAGTCCGAAAAAGAATGGCAGGCGCACAGGGCGCTCGATGTCCGGCAGGCGGCGCAAGGACTCCGCCCAGACCGTCACCGCGATGAAATGGGCGGCGGCGAACAGGACCGGGAGCGGCGTCCGCTTTTCACGCAACATGGGCAGGACGGAGAGACACATCGGCAGCAGGCGCACGGAGGACAGGCTGACCGCGAGCGCGATGGCCGGCGGCGCGGTCTTGGCGATGACCGCACCGAAAAACAGCAATTGGCCAGGCCCGGCCCAGACCAGAATGGTGGAAAGCACCGCCGCGCCGACTGGAAAGCCGGCCGCCCGCGCCAGCGAACCGACGCCCATCAACGAGATGGAAACATAAAAGGCCGGCCCGGTCAGCGCCTGTCGGACGCCCTCAAGAAACCAGCGCCACGACCAGTCAAAGCCGGGCGCTTGCGCCGCATCCGCATCGCTCACAAGGCGAGCCTCACATTTCCGCCAGCAGCTCCAGCCGCCGCACGTCGAGCAGGCGCACGCCGTCCGGCACGATGACAATGGCCTTCTCGCGGGCCAGCCGGGTCATCATGCGGCTGACCGTCTCGACGGTGAGGCCGAGGAAATCGCCGATGTCGAGGCGGGTCATCGGCAGGGGCACATGGACCGAGGCGCCGTGAATGCGCGCATAGCGGTTGCGCATGCCGATCAGGAAGGAAGCGATCTTCTCCTCCGCCGTGCGGCGGCCAAGCACCACCATCTGGTCCTGCGCCAGCGTCAGTTCGCGCGAAGCCATGTTCATGACGGCGCGCATCAGGCGGGGCTTCTTGTCGAGCAGATCGGAAAAGCCGTGGCGCGAGAACTGGCAGATCTTGACCGGCGTCAGCGCGTCGGCGGTGTACATGTGGGTCGGCTGCATCGCCAGGCCGAGAAAATCGCCCGGCAGCGTGAAGCCCACCACCTGGCGGCGCCCGTCCGGCAGCAGCTTGGACAGCCGCATGGCGCCCGAAGTGAGGTTGGACACGAAAGGCGCGTCGCGGCCCTGTTCGAACAGGGTGGTCTTGGCCGGGAAGGACACGGTGCGGCCGATTCGCTCCAGCAGATCAAACTCGTCCGGTTCGAGCGCGTCGCAGATGCTCAGGCCCTTGATCTCGCATTCGTGGCATTCGAGCGCCAGGCCAGGCGCCGCCTTGTGCGCACAGGCGATCGTCCGCGGGCTGGTCTCGATACGCCCGAAGACGGTGTCGAACAGGACCTTCTCGGCCAGACTTTCCAAAATATGTTTCCTTCCGGCCCGATGAGCCGCGCGATCCGTCCCAAATTTTGTCTCGGACAATAGCACGCTCGCCGAACAGGACAAATGTTTTGATCCGTATCAAGGACAGGCGCGAAACGCCCCTTCCCTATCACCCCGCCTCCCGCTAACCATTTGGGAAAGCACGATTCACTTGGCGTCGCCCATCGCGGGACTGCGCCTTGCCCCGGCGCATGGCTTCGCCTATTCCTTCGTCTGAACTGGCGCCGCGAAAGGGCGGAATGTCGGAAGGGAACATGAGCGAATCCTCTGACCACGGGCGCCGTTTCGAACGGATCAATTTTCTGGCGGCGACCACGCCGGAGGCGGAACACGCCCGCGCGCGCCTCGTCGGCCGCTATGGCGACGTCCATTCCGACGAAGCCGATGTCGTGGTCGCGCTGGGTGGCGACGGCCTGATGCTGCAGACGCTGCACAAGTTCATGGGCCGGAACATTCCGATCTATGGCATGAACCGCGGCTCGGTCGGCTTCCTGATGAACGAGTTCCGCGAGACCGGCCTGCGCAAGCGGTTGCAGGCTGCGCAAAGCTCGATCGTCCACCCACTGCGCATGGTCGCCGAAAACCGCGCCGGCGAGACCGCCACCGCCCATGCGATCAACGAAGTTTCGCTGCTGCGCCAGAGCGCGCAGGCGGCCAAGCTGCGCGTCTATGTCGACGGCCATGTCCGGCTGGAGGAACTCGTGTCCGACGGCCTTCTGGTCGCGACGCCCGCCGGTTCAACCGCCTATAATCTTTCCGCCAATGGCCCGATCCTGCCGCTCGACGCGCCGCTGATGGCGCTGACGCCGATCTCCGCCTTCCGGCCCCGGCGCTGGCGCGGCGCCCTTCTGTCCAACAATGCGGAAGTGACGATCGAGGTGCGGGAGGCGGACAAGCGTCCCGTCGCGGCCGTGGCCGATCATTATGAATTCCGCGACGTCACGCGCGTCCGGGTGACGACGGATCATTCGGTCGGGCTGGAACTGCTGCACGATCCCGGCCATTCCATGGAAGAGCGCATCCTGCGCGAGCAATTCAGGCCGTGACCATGCCCAAGACTGATTTCGACGACAAAGGCGCCCCGCGCGGGCTGCACGAGCAGATTCTCGTGAAGGAGAAATACACTTTCTCGCGGCTCAACTATGAATTGCGTCGCGCGAGCGGCCGCTGGGACAAGCATGAGCGCAATCTCTTCCGCCGTCCCGACGCTTGCGTCCTCTTGCCTTACGATTCCGGGCGCGGCAAGTTGCTGCTGACGCGGCAGTTCCGGCTCGGCGCCTATATGAACGATTCCACGGCCGGCCTGCTCGAAGCCTGCGCCGGCACGCTCGATCCCGGGGAAGCGCCCGACGCCTGCGTCCGCCGCGAGGCGATGGAGGAAATGGGCCTCAAGGTCGGCGAGCCGCGCTTCCTGTTCGAGGCTTTCGTCAGCCCCGCCGCGACGACGGAAAAGCTTTATTTCTTTGTCGCGCCCTATGATTCCGAAGCGCGCGTCGCCGATGGCGGCGGCATGGAGGAGGAAGGCGAGGATATCGAAGTCGTCGAGGCCGGTTTCGCCGAAACGCTGCGCGAGGCGGAAGCCGGCGCGATCCGCGACGGCAAGACCCTCACCCTGCTCTATTGGCTCAAGGCGTCCGGCTTGATGGGTTAGGCGCGCGCTTCACGCGGCCAGAAGCTCTTTTTCCAGCGCGACGAGATCGACCACGATGTCGGTTTCGGCTAGAGGCTCGGTCATCGTCTCGACCTTCGACTCGGGCTCGTCGGCCGTGGCGGGAATCGGGAGGTAATCCGGCGTCTCGGGCGCGGCGGCCGCGACCGGAGGCGCCGCGGCTTCCGCCTGCGCCTCGCGCAGACGAGACAGCCCCTTGCGGCCCTGCTCGCGCGCGGCGTCGGCCTCGAACCGCCGCAGCAGCGCGATCAGCCGGGCGAGGGACTCGTCCTGCATGGCCTCGCACTGGCTCAGGACGAATTGAATGACCGGCAGTCGCAGGGCGCCGCCATCCGCCGCGTCGGCGTTGAGCCCCCCCGGCGTCTTGCCTGAATTATTGCCAAGCGCGACCAGAGCGGCGCGGAAGGCGACCATCAAAGGCGCGGGCAATCCGGCCTTGGCGTAAACCGCGGCGAAGGCGGTGGAGGCCGGCTCGCGGATCAGGCCGGCGACGCGGCGCGGCCCCATGCCGGTCAACTCGACCAGGGTCGCCGCGAATAATCCGGTCTGGCCGCACAGCAGGCCGCGCAGCGCGAGACCGGCGGTCAATTGGCCGGAAATGCGAAGATAAGCCGCCAGCGCCGCCGTTTCCTCAGAAAAGGCGGCGCATCCGGCGGCAATGATCATGGCGGCCCGCTCGCGCGAATCCTTGGCGATGCGCTCGGAGCGCGCGGGCGAAAGCCAGTTGCGCTCCACGGCGTAATCGGCAAGTTGGCGGGCGGCGGCGGCTGCCAGGGCGGCGCGGACGGCGGCGGGAATCCAGGGGCGGCCCAGCAGCGCCTCGCGCAATTCGGGGTCGCCGCCAAAGCGTTCGATCATGCGCCGCATGGCGAATTCGGGCAGGTTGGCGCCTTCGTTGACTGCGAGAGCGATCAGCGCTTCACGCGACGCGACCTCGGCCAGTGCGGAAGCGACCGCGGGCGACAATTCGGGACGGAGCGCGATCGCCGCCTGGGCGACCCTGTCCCCCACCGAGGCGCAGTCGATCAATTGGGCGTCGGTCAGCAGCGGCGAGCGGGCGAGGACGACGGAAGAAATATCGGACTGGTCGAGCGCGAGCCCGAGAATGATGGCGGGCGGCGCCTCGACCGCGCTGGCGATGCTTTCGGCGAGCGAACGGCGAACCAGCGGCGAGGGATCGTCGAGCATGGCGTAGAGGATCTGTTCGGCGTCCGCGCGCTCCTGCGCTTCCAGATCGCCGTAAAGATAGGCTCGGGCGAGTGCGCCGACGCCCTCGGCGCGGGCGCTGGCTGGAGCGTTTTCAGACCATTGGATGAATTTGCGAACGATCATGCGAAACCCGCAAAGCTCAGCGCCGCGGCCTTTGCGGCCCGGTTAACGCAGGATGAGCAAACAAGGTAAAATTTCACTTAATGGTCATATTGATTCGCGATGAAACGACGCGTCGCCCCGGAGACATTCGCCATGCGGTCCCTGCTAGTCGTACCTGCCGTGTCGCGCCCCGCCCTTGAGGCGGCGCTGGCGAGCGAGGCCGACGCCCTGACGATCGATCTCGCCGGATCCGATGACGCGGAAGGCCGCGAGGAAGCCGTGGCGATGATCTCGGCGGCGCGGCAAGCGGGCAAGACGGTTCTGGCGCTGATCCATCCCCTCGGCTCCGGCCTGGCCGACGCCGATCTCGACGCGGTCATGGCCGCCGCCCCGGACGGGATCATCCTGCCAGACGCCATTGGCGGACGAGACATCCAGCATCTCGGCGCCAAGCTCGCCGTCCGCGAGGCGGAGAACGGCCTGCCCGACGGCTCGGCCCGCATTCTCGTGCTGGCGGGAGACTCCCCCGCCGCGATTTTCGAACTCGGTTCGCTCTCGCGCGCCACCCGGCGCCTGATCGGGATCGGCCGCGACGAGCGGCGGCTCGCGCAAAGGCTCGGGCTGGCGCTGGCGGAGGGCGAGGACAAGCCGGAGCCTTTGCGCGTCGCGCGCAGCCTGTGCCTCTTCGCCGCCGCCGCCGCTCAGGCCCCCGCTTTCGACTGCGCGGAGCCCGGCGAAGGCGAGGCCTTTGCGCGCATTTGCGCGCTGGCGGCGCGCGACGGCTTCGCAGGGAAATTCGCCACGACCCCGGAACAGGCGAAAGCGATCAACGCCGCTTTTGCGACACGGATCAGAACCGCGTGACGAGCGCGTCCAGATCGGGCCGCGCGCGGTCCTCAGGCCCTTTTTCCACCCGGCCGATATGGATATAGCCTGCGATCCGCTCCTGTTCGGCGAGGCCGAAGCGGGTCAGGACCTCGCGGTCATAGGCGGCCCATCCGGTGATCCAGACGGTGCGGAAGCCCATCGCGGTGGCGGCGACCGTGAGAGCCATGCAGACGGCGCCCGCCGTCAGATGCTGCTCCCATTCCGGAATTTTGACATGGGGCGCGGCGCGCGACACAACCGCGACCACAAGCGGCGCCTGGGCGAAGCGGCTGCGCTCCGTTTCGACGCGCTGGGCCTCGGCGGTCGGCTCGCGCTTTGCGAAAACATCCGCGAGGATTTCGCCGGCGCGCTGGCGGCCATCGCCTTCGAACACGATGAAGCGCCAGGGCGTGAGCTTGCCATGGTCCGGCACGCGCGACGCCAGCGTGAGCAGTTCGCGCAATTCGGTCGCGTCGGGGCCTGGCCCACGCATCTGCATGGGCGGCGCGGAGCGGCGGGTCGCCAACAACTGGATGGTTTCGTTCTTCAGGCTGTCTGTCATGGCGTCATCCGGACTTTTCGCGCTACAAGCCCTAAAAAGGTCACTTTGTAAACCGATGCCGGAGTAGGCCAAGCGGGCGGAGTACGGGTTTGCGGCGAATGGTTTCGGGATTTTGGGGCGTGAGGGTTCCTCGCGCGGGTTTGGCAGCGGGTCTGGCGGCAGCGGCTTTATCCTGGCTCGCGTCGCCGGCGCTCGCGCAAACGCCTGAGCTTCCGCCGGCCCTCAACGTGCCGCCGTTCGTCGGCGCCCCGCCGCCCGCCGCGACGCCCGACCTGCAACCGCCCGCGCCGCCGCCCGAGGCCGTGCGTTCTCCCGTTTCGCTCAACGCCGTTTTCGCCCCCGGCGACATCCAGGCGATCCGCACCGGCCTGAACTGGCGCGTGTTCGAGGCCCGCGCCAACGCCGACGGCAGCCACGCCCTGATTGCCGAATCCAATCAAGCCACGCCGACCTTCCCGCTCGCCGACGGCGATTACATCGTCCATGTCGCCTGCGGGCTCGCGGGGGCGGCCAAATCCATCACGGTCGCCGGCGCGCCGGTCAGCGATCGCGTCGTGATGAACGCCGGGGCGCTGAAGATCAGCGGCTCGCTTGGCGACGTCCCGATCTCGCCCTCGCGGCTCAACGTCATGGTCTATCTTCCAGACCACGACGACCCGGAAGCCAAGCTGATCATTCCCAATCTCAAGGCCGACGAGCCGGAATGCCTGCCCGAAGGCTCCTATCACATCGTTTCGAAACTGATGGACGTCGCGGCAGGCGCCTCAACCCCGACCAATTCGACTGTTTACGCCGATCTGCGCGTGCAGGCGGGCAAGCTGACCGCCGGCGCCCTGCGCCATCGCGCGGCGACCATGACGCTCAAACTGGTCAATAACGCCGGCGGCGAGGCGCTGGCCAACACCAGCTTCTCGATCCTCACGCCCGGTGGCGACGTCATCCGCGAAATGATCGGCGCCTTCCCCTCGCTGGTGCTGTCCGAGGGCGAATATGTCGCAATCGCCCGCCATGAGAACAAGACCTATCAAGCGACCTTCAAGGTCATCTCCAATCAGGACCGCGACGTCGAGGTCCTGGCGGGCCAGCCCCTGCAGTGATCGTCAGTCAGGCCCTCGCCGCCACTTTCGCGTTTTGACCCCGGACAAGGCGCTTGCGCCGCGACCGGCGGATAGTCCATTCTCGCCGTCCGGAGCCATTCCCATGCGCCTTCTCGCGATTCGTTCCCTTCTCGCTCTTTCGGCCTTTGCTTTCTTGTCCGCACAGCCGGCGGCGGCCGCGTCCGACCCCGACCAGGGCGAGAGAATCGCCGAGCGCTGGTGCGCGACGTGCCATATCGTCGCGGAGAACCAGAAACGGGCCAGCGCCGACGTTCCGAGCTTTTTCGACATCGCCAAGCGCAAGACAAATGGCGACCTGACGTCATTCCTCACCGACCCGCATCCCAAAATGCCGGACATGAATCTCTCGCGGCAGGAGATCGCGGACATTACCGCCTATATCCGCTCGCTAGCGCCGGACGGCGGCTCCAAGCGCTAAATTCCAGCGCCCGAATTCCGGAAAGCCTCAAACGCCGGGCGTCATCCGCTTGCGCGCCTGCTGAACGCCTCGCTCCAGGGCCGACAGGAAGGCCGAGCGGTCGCGCGGCGAAAACCCCTTCGGGCCGCCGGTGGTCGCGCCGCCGGAGCGCAGATCCTCCATCAGATTGCGCATCGCCAAAGCCATGCCAATCGAGGCGTCGTCGAAAATCTTGCCATTGGGCGCCAGCACGAAGGCCCCCGCCTTGACGCAGCGGGCGGCGAGCGGAATATCGGCGGTGACGACGATCTTGCCCGCGTCGGCCCGCTCGGCGATCCAGTCGTCCGCCACATCCGGCCCCTGCGGCACAAGAACGCGCTCGACCATCGGATGGCGCGGCGCCTGGATGAGCCGGTTGGCGACCAGAAAGACTTTCAGCCCATGCCGCGCGGCGACCTTGTAGCATTCGTCCTTGACCGGACAGGCGTCGGCGTCGATCAGGATTACCGGGTCCATGCGCTCACCACTCAGCAAGCGCCTGTCACGGCGCGGGATTGCCGCGAACCTGATGGATCGCGTCGATGCGCCGCAGGATTTCCGGATCGAGACCATGCGGCGCGTCGAGGATCAGCTTGAGTTGATCGATGTCGGTCGCGCCGATGATATTCGCCGTCACGAAGGGCCGCGAGGTGACAAAGGCGAGCGCAAGATGGACGGGATGAAGGCCGGACTCGCGCGCCAAAGCCAGGTAATCCTCGATGGCTTCGTCCACGCCCGGCTTCTGGTAACGCTGGCCGCGATCGAACAAGGCGCTGCGCGAATTGGCCGGCCTTGCGCCATGAAGATATTTGCCGGTGAGATAGCCTTGGGCGAGCGGCGAATAGGCCAGCAGCCCCACCTGCTCGCGGAAGGCGAATTCGGCCAAGCCAATTTCGAACTGGCGGTTGAGCAGGTTGTAGGCGTTCTGGATCGAGACGAGGCGCGGCCCCGCGCCCGTCTCGGCGCCGCGCAAGAATCCGGCGACGCCCCAGGGCGTCTCGTTGGAGACGCCGAAAGCGCGGATCTTGCCCTGCTGGACCAGTTCGCCCAGCGCCGACAAGGTCTCCTCGAAAGAAACGCCGTCCGGCCCGCCGCGATCCTGATAGACGTTGGAGAGGCCCTCGAACAGGTCCATCGGCCGGTCGGGCCAGTGCAACTGGTAAAGGTCGATATAATCGGTTTGCAGCCGCTTCAGGGAATTCTCGACGGCGTAGAAAATATTTTTGCGGTCGAGCCGCGCCATTGGGCCGTTGCGATACCAATGCGCCGTGCTGCGCCCGACCACCTTGCTGGCCAGAACGATCTTGTCGCGCTGACCTCGCGCGGAAAACCATTTGCCGATGATCGTTTCGGTCGCGCCATAGGTCTCGGCGCGGGGCGGGATCGAATAAAGCTCGGCGGTGTCGAAAAAATTGACGCCATGCGCCAGGGCGTAGTCCATCTGCGCAAAGGCGTCGGCCTCGCCGGTCTGCTGGCCATAGGTCATGGTGCCGAGGCAAATTTCGGAGACCTGCACATCGGTGCGGCCGAGCGGGCGTTTCTGCATTTTCAAACTCCTGAAGCGCGGCGGAGCATAAGCTTTTGCCGCGCTGCGAAAAGGGTGACGCGGCAAGCCGTCGTTTGCAGCAAGGCATAGTTGTTCAAGCGCGCGCCATGCCGAGGACGCCAAGCCGCGGCCAATCAGAAGCCGAAATGCAGACGCGCCTGACGCAGGCAGGCCATGAAGCCGGCGAGATCGCCAAGGCCGGGCGACGGGACCTCCGGGCGGATCACCTTGCGGCCCTGCCCTTTCAGCGCGCAATCGAGCATCAGATTGTCGGCATTGCCGAAATTCTCGATCAGCAAGGCGCGGGCGTCGCAATGCTCGCCCTCGGGCGTGGCGTGGACGCCGAACTCGCGCGCGACGCGGTCGAATAGCGGCGACGCCACATTGGTATAGGCGAAGACGGGCTTGCCGAGCGCGGCCAAAAAGCCGAGTTCGAAGGCCGTTCCCGGATCGGCGTTGACGCCGCGAAAGGGCGACAGGTTGAAAATCGCGGCGTCGGCCTCGCGCAGACAAGCGACATTGGCGGCGAAGATTTTTTCATCCAGCGTCTCGCCCGGCGTGGCCGCCAGATCGTGATCGAGCGGATAAAGGCCGACAAAGCCGAATTCCTCGCACAGGATCTTTTTGCGCGCGCCGATCTCGCGCGCATCGGGCAGGAAGACCTCGGGGCCGGCGAGATAGATTTTGGGATTGGACATAGACGGATCGACCCCGAGGTTCAGCGCGCGTCAACGCGCGGGGCTTCGACTTCCACCCCGCGCATATAGCGCGGAATGGAAGGCTTCTCTCGTCGCAATGAGGGAGCAAGGTTCCGTCACGCCCCGCGCAAATCCGGCGGCGCCGCCTCTTTCGCCAGCGAGGCAAGCGCCTCGTCCAGCGTCGCAAAAGTCTGGGCCTGCGAGCCGAGCCGGCGGATCGAGACAGTGCGGTCCGCCGCCTCCTTGCGGCCGACGACCAGCAGCGCCGGGATTTTCGCCAGCGACAATTCGCGCACCTTGTAATTGATCTTCTCATTGCGAAGATCGGTGTCGACACGCAGACCCGCCTTGCGGGCAAGAGCGGCGATTTCCAGCGCGTAGTCGTCAGCGTCCGACGTGATGGTGCAGACGACCGCCTGCACCGGCGACAGCCACAGCGGCAGATGGCCGGCGAAATGCTCGATGAGGATGCCCGTGAAACGTTCCAGCGAGCCGAAAATGGCGCGATGGATCATGACCGGAGTCTGCTTTTCCGAATCCGCGCCAATGTAGAAGGCGCCGAAGCGACCCGGCAGGTTGAAGTCCACCTGCGTCGTGCCGCATTGCCATTCGCGGCCAATGGCGTCGCGCAGGGTATATTCGAGCTTCGGCCCATAGAAGGCGCCCTCGCCGGGGTTGACGCCGGTCTTCAGGCCCTGCGCGGCGACGAGATCGAGCACTTTCTGCAAGGCGGCTTCCGCTCTGTCCCAGTTCTCATCGCTGCCGACTCGCTTGTCCGGTCGCAGCGAAAGTTTCACCACAATGTCGTCGAACCCAAAATCCTTGTAGATCGACATGACCATGTCGTTGATCTTCATGGCTTCCGCC
This sequence comes from Rhodoblastus sp. 17X3, assembly GCF_030056575.1. Classification (GTDB taxonomy): domain Bacteria; phylum Pseudomonadota; class Alphaproteobacteria; order Rhizobiales; family Beijerinckiaceae; genus Rhodoblastus. The sequence continues at coordinate 29,730 of NZ_JASHHX010000020.1, forward strand.
ATGATCTGATCTTCGGTGCAGAAGATATGCGCGTCGTCCTGCGTGAAGGCGCGCACGCGCATCATGCCGTGGATCGCGCCCGACGGCTCGTAGCGATGGACGATGCCGAATTCGGCGATCTTCATCGGCAGGTCGCGATAGGACTTCAACCCGTTCTTGAAGATCTGCACATGGCCGGGACAGTTCATCGGCTTCAAGGCGAAGACGCGCTCGTCCTCGGTCTTGGTGATGAACATGTTCTCGCGATAGGTCTGCCAATGGCCCGAGGTCTCCCACAGGGCGCGGTCGAGCACCTGCGGCGTGTTGACCTCGATATAGCCGGCCTCCTGCTGGCGGCGGCGCATGAAGGAGATCAGGGTCTGGAACAGGGTCCAACCCTTGGGGTGCCAGAAGATCGTGCCCGGCCCCTCCTCCTGGAAATGGAACAGATCCATTTCGCGGCCGAGACGGCGATGGTCGCGGCGCTCGGCCTCCTCTATCTGCTTGAGATAGGCGTCGAGGTCTTCCTGCTTCGCAAAGGCGGTGGCGTAGATGCGCTGGAGCATCGGCTTGTTCGAATCGCCGCGCCAATAGGCGCCCGCGACCTTCATCAGCTTGAAAGCCTGGCCGATCTTGCCGGTCGAGGGCATGTGCGGGCCGCGGCAGAGGTCGAGCCAATCGCCCTGCCTGTAGACCGAGATCTTCTGGTCGGCCGGAATGGTCTCGACCAGTTCGACCTTGAAGGCCTCGCCATGTTTCTCGAACCAGGCGACCGCCTCGTCGCGGGTCCATTCCTCGCGCACGATCGGCGTGTCGGCTGCGATGATCTCCCGCATCTTCCGTTCGATGGCGGCGAAATCCTCCGGCGTGAAGGGCTCGGCGCGGAAAAAATCGTAATAGAAGCCGTTCTCGATCACCGGGCCGATGGTCACCTGCGTGCCCGGATAGAGCGCCTGCACCGCGTCGGCCAGCACATGGGCGGCGTCGTGGCGAATCAGCTCCAGCGCGCGGGGGTCGTCGCGGTTGAGGAATTCGACTTTGGCGTCGGCGTCGATCGGCTTCGCGATATCGACCATTTCGCCATTGAGCATCATGGCGACGGTGCGCTTGGCCAGCGAGGGTGAAATGCCCTTGGCGATGTCGAGGCCCGTGGTCCCGGCTTCGTAGCTGCGCTGGGCGCCGTCGGGGAAAGTAACCGCAATCATCCGTTTCTCCTTGCTCACTCGCCGAGACGGGCCGGCGTAAGCTGTTTTTCGGAGCGCTTTCCTATCGCGATTTGCGTTGTGAGCGCAATGCGCGCGTGACTAGTCCCTGACTTAGCATTGACGCGCAAGCCAAGGTCGCGCCAAATTGCGCGCCCTGAGAATGGCCCTTCGGTGGTAAAGTGGGTAATTGGAACAGACAGATCAAAATCGCCTTGCTGGCGATGACGGCCGCGCTCGCAACCGCTTTCGGCAGCTGGTTTCTTGCGACCGGAGAGCAAAGATCCGCGCCCCCCGCGCCGCCGCTCGCGGCAAAGCCCGTCACGACGACGCCGGTCGCGCCGGAGCCGGTCGAAGAACCGGCCAAAGGCGAGGCCGATGCGCAGATCGACCCGCAGCGGCTCGCGGCCTTGCAGGACAAGCTGAAGCGGGCGCCCGAATATGAGGCGTTTTTCGTCCAGCTCCGCAGCCTGTACCCCGCGGACTACGACGCCGCGGTCAAGAGCGCGCTCGCCCAGGGAATCGAGACTCACGACAACGCCGCCGACCTGTTCCTGACCCAGGCGGTGCAGGTCCTGCGGCAGAAGCGAGGCCTGATGGGCGCGCGCGCCGGCGCCGAGGCGCTCGACAGCCTGTTCGACCAGCATCAGAAGGTTTTGGCGCAACTGGCGGCGACCGATCCCGCCCTCTGCGTCGATTTCCTTACCGGCGCGCCTGCCGAGCGCTTTGTCGCCTTCGCCGGCGCCCATCGCGCCCTGATGGCCGCCGAGGCCCAGGCCGGCCTCGTGGCCATAGACGATGGCGCGCACAAGAAGATCGACCGCGAGGCGCCCACGACCGAAGATTTCGACGAGCTGGAAAAGGCGCTGCTGGCCAAGGGCATGGACAAGGCGGCGGTGGCGCAGCTACTCGACGGCAAGGCGCCCAACCCGCCCCTGTCCGACGCCCAGCAATGCCAGAACGGGCTGGTCTATCTCGACGCCATGAAGGCGATGCCAGACCTCCAGCGCCTGCGGCTATATGCGCTGGCTCTGGAAGTCATGGCGCATGAGTAAGGTCAGGACCTGGACTTTCCGGCTCGACCGCTTCGCACACCGGCCTGCGCCGCCACGCGCCATAGCGCCAGGGGTGCAGCGAATCAGCGCCCGGCGGCGTGTTTTCCGGCACGGGATCGAAGCCGGAATCCCCCCAGGGATGGCAGCGGCAGATGCGCGACAGGCCGATCCAGCCGCCGGCCCACAGGCCGTGACGGGCGATCGCCTCGTCCGTATAGGCGGAGCAGGTGGGCAAATAGCGGCAATTCCGTCCCGCGACGCTGGAGAGCGTGACGCGATAGGTCTGGATCAGGCCGCGCGCCAACAAGGCCGGCGTGCGCGTCACGAGTTTGAACAAGCTGGGCAATTGCTTAACCACCGGTAAATTTCCGCAATAGACTGTTGCAAGAAAACGACGCCCCCGACAATCTTGATTTTACGGCCAAAAACGCCTGTCCCGCATACCCCGCCGCTGGTAATCTTTCCGGCAGTATTTGGGGGACGATATATTGAAAATTTCGCAGCGCGCGCTGGCCATAGCCGCCACTCTCGTCTCGGGCGCCGCCCAGGCGGACGAGTATAATCTGCCGGGGCTCATCACCCCGCCGCCGGGAACGTCGGCGGAATGGATTGTCGACGTGTCCGCGATGGGCGGCATTGCGCCGAGCTTCCCCGGCTCCAAGAACTATTCCTTTTTCGGCCTGCCCGGGATCGCGATCCGCCGCGTCGGCGAGCCCGAACGTTTCAGCTCCCCTGACGACAGCCTGAGCCTGGCCATTCTGAAGAACAGCTGGTTCGCCGTCGGTCCGGCCGGCCGCTGGGTCAGCGATCGCAACGTCCGAAACTATCCCGAGCTTTTCGGCCTCTCTGACGTCAACGCCTCGATCGAGGTTGGCGGCTTTTTCGAACTCACGCCGGTTCCGTGGGCGCGCGTCCGCGGCGAGGTCCGCAAGGCGGTTTCCGGCTATGACGGCTGGGCGGCCTATCTCGGCGGCGACATCTGGCAGAAATGGGGCCGGCTGACGCTTTCGATCGGCCCGCGCCTCGATTTCGGCAATGATCAATACGCCTCGGCCTTCTTCACGGTCCAACCCTGGCAAGCGGCGCTGAATCAGTGGTCCGGCGGTCGCCTGACGGCCTATAGGGCGACTGGCGGCCTCGTCGACGCCGGGGTCACGGCTGCGGCGCGTTACGAACTGTCCGACACCTGGCGCGTCAGCGCCTATGGAACCTATCAGGCGCTCACCGGCAGCGTGGCCAACAGCCCTGTCGCGACGCGCGCTGGCTCCACCAACCAATTTGCCGCCGGTATCGAGCTTCGCTACAGCTTCCTCACCAAGGATCTCTATTGGGTGCCGAAGTTCTGATCGTTTCGGCGCTCAATCCCTGAATAAACGCGCGGCCCGGAGTTTTCGGGCCGCGTTTTCTTTTGCCTGCGCTTGTGGACGGTTCAGTTGCGCTTCTTGAGATGTTCTTCGAGATAGACCAGCGCAACCTGCCGATCATTGTCATTGGCCGTTTTCAGGTCCTGGTCATAGAGCGACCGCACCCAATCCTGGTTCTTGCCATTGGCGCCTTCGCGCGCCAGCGTCAGCCACATCAGGCCCCGCGCGCGCTGGCGCGGCACGCCGTCGCCGGCGAAGAGCAGATGGCCCAGCAGAGCCTGGGACTCGACATGGCCCTTTTCCGCCGCGAGATTAAGCCAGCGCGCCGCCTGGCGGCTGTCCTTGGCGAGGCCGGCGGCGCCGTCCATATAAAGCCGGGCGAGATTATATTGCGCGTTGGAATCGCTGAAATTGGTCGCCGCATAGAGGAACATGCGCATCGCCTGTTCCGGGTCCGGCCGCAGGCGGGAGCCGGAAATGCCATTCAGCTGGAACACGCCGACCGCGACAAAGGCGCTGGCCACCACCGACTTTTCGCGCCAATTGGCGTTGTCCTCGTCATATTTGTCGACGATCTGCTGGAAATATTGATAGGCCTTGTAGTCATCGCGCGGGACGCCGTCGCCATCGGCGTACATCTTGCCGAGTTTCCATTGCGCGAGCGGTTCGCCGCCGGCGGCGGCGTATTTCAGGGCTTCGACCGACGAAGCCGGATTTCCGGCGCGATAGCTCTCCAGCGCCGCCTGCAACGCCTGATGCGGATCCTTGAAAATATCGAGCGTCTGATCGGACGGCGAGCCCTTGACGGGACCGTCGAAGGCAAGAGCCGACGCACCAGCGGAAGCGGCGAGAAAGCATGCAAGAAAAATTCGCCCGAACGCCGCCATAACAAAAATTTCTCCTGACGGAACGACCTTTCAGCCGTCCTTACGCAATACGAACTAGCGTCTCGTTTATGGCTGAATCGCGGCGACGTCTTTTCAAACTTTGGGCTTTCTGAAGTTGAATTCCGGCTGTGGCGCCCGAGCCACAAAAATACATTTCGGCCAACATTCGCCAATCCCCGGCAATTGCTTGATTCGCTTGGCTCAAACGTAGAATCGCGGAAAAAAGTTGCAAAAGAACCAAGCTTTTCGCTCGCAAAAAATTGAACGCCTCGCGAGGGTCCATACATAATGAAAAGAGGGTTGAAAAAGGACGCCGCCCGCTTGCCGGAAGGCCTCCCCAAAAGGCCGTCGGCGGGGCTTTGCCGGGAGGCTTCCAGAGACGCCCGCGCCGCACTAGACTGATGATCCTTCGCCCGGAGACGCAATGCTGAACCCGACGCCCCTGCTGCCGGTCGAGCGCGACGGTTTTTCCGCCGCGCGAGGGTCCGTGCGCGCTGCGCCCGGCGGCGGCGTCTTCGCCCGTTTCATGGTTTTCGTCGGCCCCGGCTATCTGGTCGCGACCGGCTATATGGATCCCGGCAACTGGGCGACATCGCTCGCCGCGGGCTCGCAATTCGGCATGAAGCTGCTGTTCGTGGCGGTGCTTTCAAGCCTCGTGGCCATCCTGTTCCAGGCGCTGTCAGCCCGGCTCGCCTTCGCGGCCGATCTCGACCTTGCGCAGGCCTGCCGCCGCCACCTCCCCCGCCCTGTCGCGATATTCCTCTGGGCGACGCAGGAGCTGGCCATTCTGGCGACGGATCTCGCGGAGGTGATCGGCACGGCCATCGGGCTCGGCCTGTTGTTCGGCCTGCCGCTGTGGCTTGGCGCCATCGTCACGGCGCTCGACGTCGCGCTGATCCTCGCCTTCGAGCGTTTCGGCTTCCGCAAGCTCGAAGCCTTCGTGATCGCACTGCTGATCGTCATCGCCTGCTGTTTCGCGCTCCAGCTCGCGCTCGCCCGGCCCGACTGGAGCGCGGCGGCGCACGGCCTGCTGCCGCCGGCGGACCTGCTGAGCAATCCAACCATGCTCTATCTCGCCGCCGGGATCATCGGCGCGACCATCATGCCGCACAACCTGTTCCTGCATTCCGGCGTCGTGCAGACCCGCGCGACGGGGTCGGACCTTCCGGCGCGGCGCGAGGCGATCCGCTTCGCGATGACCGATTCCGCGATTGCGCTGCTGTTCGCCATGACCATCAATGGCGCGATCCTGATCCTCGCGGCCTCAGCTTTCTTCGCCCATGGCCAGGGCGAGGTGACCGACTTTTCGCAGGCCTATCGGCTGATCGCCCCGATCCTCGGCGCGCCCATCGCCGCCAAGCTGTTCGGCGTGGCGCTGGTCGCCTGCGGCCTCAATTCCTCGCTCACCGCGACACTGGCGGGCCAACTCATCATGGACGGCTTCCTGCGGCTGCGGCTTCGCCCTGTCGCGCGGCGGCTCATTACCCGCGCCCTGACGATCATTCCCGCGGTCACTGTCACGGCTCTGGCGGGCGAAGCCGCGACCGGCCAGCTGCTGGTGCTGTCGCAGGTCGCGCTGAGCTTCGCCCTGCCCTTCGCGCTGGCGCCATTAGTGTGGTTCACGGGCTCGCGCCATGTCATGGGCCCGCTGGTCGCCAGCCGGGCGGCGACCTATGCCGCCGCCGCTCTGGCGATAGGCCTGAGCCTGCTCAATCTCAAACTGATCTATGACGCCGTGGCGGGTTAGCTGAGCATTTTGAGAGCGGCGGTCATCTTCTCCAGCCGCGCCAATGCCGTTTCGCGGCGCTCCTGCTGTTCCTCGACCACCTCTTCCGGCGCACGGCGCAGGAAGTCGGCGTTGCCGAGCTTGGCGTCGATCTTGGCTATTTCCTTCTGCTCGGCCGCGACGCCCTTTTCGAGCCGCGCCCGTTCGGCGGCGAAGTCGATCACGCCGGCCAGCGGCAGCGCCAGCGCCGTGCCGCGCGCGACCACCTGCACCGATTGCGGCGGCGCCTTTGGGACCATTTCAATCTCCGAGAGCCGCGCCAGCCGCTTGATCGTCTCGGCCCAGCGCCCGGCCCGCTTCGCGTCTTCCTCGCTGGCGCCGACCAGCGCCAGAGGAATTTGCGCGCCTGCCGGCACGTTCATTTCGGCGCGCACGGAACGAACCTGCGAAACGACGTCCACCACCCAGCCGGCTTCCGCCTCGGCCTCGGCGTCCTCAAGCCCACGCAGATCCGGCCACAGGGCCAGAACCAGCAGGGAGTCGCGCTTCAGGTCCTGGCCGCGAATGGTCCAGATTTCCTCGGTGAGGAAGGGCATGAAGGGGTGCAGCAATTTGCAGATCTGGTCGAGCACGAAGGCGACCGTATCGCGCGCCTCGTTCTTGGCCGCGCCGTCCGGCCCCTGCAGCAGCGGCTTGGCTAGCTCCAGATGCCAGTCGCAGAAAATGTTCCAGACGAAGCGATAGGCCGCCTGCGCCGCCTCGTTGAACTTGTAGGCGACCAGAGCCGTCTCGACCTCGGAGACCGCGCGCGCCGTCTCGCCAATGATCCAGCGGTTCAGCACTTCTTTGACCTTGGTGGGGTCGAAGCCCGTCCGGCCCTTGCACTCGTTCATTTCCGCGAAGCGCGTGGCGTTCCACAGCTTGGTCGCGAAATTGCGATAGCCCTCGACGCGCGCCGGAGCGAGCTTGATGTCGCGCCCCTGCGCCGCCATGGCGGCGAGGGTGAAGCGCAGCGCATCGGCGCCATAGGTGTCGATGAGCTGCAGGGGGTCGATGACGTTCCCCTTGGACTTCGACATTTTCGCGCCCTTCTCATCGCGCACCAGCGCGTGGAGATAGACGTGGCGGAACGGAACCTTGTTCTGGAACTGCAGCCCGAACATCATCATGCGGGCGACCCAGAAAAAGATGATGTCGAAGCCGGTGACCAGCACGTCGGTCGGATAGCGCGCGGCGAGGTCGTTCTGCTCTTCCGGCCAGCCGAGCGTGGACATCGGCCACAGGCCCGAGGAGAACCATGTGTCCAGAACGTCCTCGTCGCGCGTCAGCAGGCCTTCGGCCTTGTCGGGGTCGGAGGCGATGGCCTCGGCCTCGGCGTCGCTGTAGATCTCGCGGGTGACGGCGTCGGCCAGGGCGTCGGCCAGGGCCTCTTCCTCGGTCTCGGCGACATAGACCGCGCCCCAGGGCGAATACCAGGCCGGGATCTGATGGCCCCACCACAGCTGGCGCGAGACGCACCAGGGCTGGATGTTCTCAAGCCAGTCGAAAAAGGTCTTTTCCCAGTTCTTGGGGACGAAACTCGTCTCGCCCGAACGCACCGCCGCGAGCGCCGGACCCGCGAGGGTTTTGGCGTCCACATACCACTGGTCGGTGAGCCAGGGCTCGATGACGACGCCGGAGCGGTCGCCATGCGGAACCTGATGCTCATGGGCCTCGATGGTCTCGATCAGGCCCTGCGCCTCCATGGCGGCGATCACCGCCTTGCGCGCGTCCTCGCGGGAAAGGCCGTGCAGGCTCTCCAGCGTGTCTGACAAATCATCGTTCTCGATCACGCCTTCAAGGAAGGCTTCGTTCTCGCGCAGGATGACGCGCGCCTCGGCGTCCAGAATATTGATGAGAGGCAGCTTGTGACGGGCGCCGACTTCGAAATCGTTGAAATCATGGGCTGGGGTGATCTTGACCGCGCCGGAGCCCTTTTCCGGGTCGGAATAACTGTCCGCGACAATGGGGATCAGGCGGCCGACCAGGGGCAGCCGCACGAAGCGGCCATGCAGGTGGAGATAACGCTCATCCTCGGGATGGACCGCGACCGCCGTGTCGCCGAGCATGGTTTCTGGCCGCGTCGTGGCCACGACGATGAATTCGCCGGTCGCCGCGCCATTCTCGTCCGCCAGCGGATATTTGAAGTGCCAGAGCGAGCCTTTGACGTTCTGGGACGCCACCTCGATGTCCGATACCGCGGTCAGCAGTTTCGGGTCCCAGTTGACGAGGCGCTTGTCCTTGTAGATCAGCCCGGCGCGATAAAGCTCCACGAAGGCTTTCAGCACCGCCCGCGACGAGCCGGGGTCCATGGTGAACCGTTCGCGCGACCAGTCGCAGGAGGCGCCGAGGCGTTTCAGCTGGTTGACAATCGCGCCGCCCGATTCCGCCTTCCAGTCCCAGACCTTTTCAAGAAAGGCCTCGCGGCCGAGATCGCGGCGCCCGGGCTCGCCGGCGGCGGCGAGGCGGCGCTCCACCACCATCTGGGTCGCGATGCCGGCGTGGTCCGTGCCCGGCTGCCACAGCACATTCTTGCCGCGCATGCGCTCGAAGCGGCAGAGAATGTCCTGCAGGGTGTTGTTGAGCGCATGGCCCATGTGGAGCGAGCCGGTGACATTCGGCGGCGGAATGACGACCGTGAAGGGCGTCGCTCCGACTCGTTCCGGACGATCGGCGCGAAAGGCGCCCTCAGCCTCCCATTCAGCCGCGATGCGGCTTTCCACGGCGGCGGGGTCGAAAGTCTTGTCCATCATGAGCTGCGAACCGGATTCAGGCGGGAAGCGAATTCCGCGCACAAAAACCGAGCGCAGCCCGCAAGTCAATGAGTTTGGGACTCGAGGGCGCCAACGGGAAACCGGAAACTGGCGTGATCAGCCGCGTCCGCGCGCGATCCGCTCGATTTCCGCCCGCACGAGACGCTCGACGACGACGGGGAGATTGTCGTCCAGCCAGGACTTGAGCATCGGACGCAGCATCTCCCGCGCCACGCGCTCGATCATGTCGGGATCGCGCAGCAGGACGCTTTCGGTGAGGGCCTCGAACGAGGCGCCGATCCGGGCCCCGATGGCGGGCGAGAGCAGCGGCGGGTCGGATTCAGCGACGGCAGGTGACGGCGCCGGAATGCGCCTCGTCCCCAGCCGCGGCGCGGGCGATTCGGGCGCCTGCGCTGCAACGGGCGCGAGCGCGGGCTCAGGCGACGGCGCGGGTTCCAAAACGGCCTCGGCCTGCGGCGCGGCGGGCGCCCGGGGCGACGGCGCCGAGACCTTGAGACGGGCTTCGGCGAGACTGGAAACGGTCGAGACCGGCGTCACCGCGGCTTCCGGCGCCTCGACGGCAAGCTCGTGCGCAGGCTTTTTCAGCGGCTCCGTCGCCGTTGCCGTTTCGACGTTTTTGACGGCCTGCGGCGCCAGAATCACCTGCGGCGCCTGGACAGCCTGCGCGGCCGGCGCAGCCTGAGGCGCCGCCACGACCCGCGGCGCGGGGACGGCCTGCGGCGCAGGGACGGCCTGCGGCGCTTGGGCGGCGTCCGCAATTGTGGCCTTCGCGACGACGGGGCGCGCCTGCGGCTCAGAGGGCGCGAAATCGCGCAATTTCAGCGTCGGCGCCTTTTGCGGCTCGGATGAAGGGGAGGAGTGGCCCGACCCGGCGCGCGACGCAGGCGGCTGGAAAATGGAAACGGTAGGACGCTCCTGCGTCGAGGCCGCCTCTCCGCCACGGAACAGGCGCTCCCCAAGGCCCAGAAAGGCGTCGGCCACCGAACTGACGGGCTTCGACGGCGCGGGCGCCGCGGGCGCAGGCGTCTCCGCCACACGCGGCGCGGCGGCCGCGCGCGCGGTGCGACTCAGCGGCAGCGCGTCGTCGTCGGCGATAATCCGGCGAATCGACGCCAGAATGTCGTCCATCGACGGCTCCTGCGCGGCGGGCTCGGGTTTCGGAGAATTGGAAAGAGACGGGCCGTTCGGTGCGCTCATGGCCTTGGAAGCTCGCATGCGAATCAGAAGAACTTTAAATTGCGCCCGCAGGCGCGGACGCGCAAGGCGAGAGCGCCGCTTCCGGAGAAGAGCGCACCGCTTTTTTCGACGCTTGTGCGTCTAGATTCGTGCGAGGTTCGCCGACGGCCTTAGCGGCCGTCAGGCGTGTTCAGCCCGAAGAAGCGATTCTTGGTCTGGTCGTAATGGTGGTTCGGATCATAGGCGACCACGCCGAGACCCAGATTGCGCGCCGTCAGGCGGCCGATCGCGGCCATGACCGCATAGGAGGCGACCACGCGGTCGTGCTGGGCCTGAACGAGCTGCACGCGCGTATTGAGCAAGGTCTGCTCGGCGTTGAGGACGTCGAGCGTCGTGCGCTGGCCGACCTTGGCTTCTTCGCGCACGCCGGTCAGCGCGATTTCAGCGGCCTTGACCGCCGCCTGGAAGGACGTGATCGCCGCGCGGGACGACTGCAGGTTGCCCCAGGCGGTCACCACGTCCGAGCGGACCTTATAGCGCTGGGTTTCCACCGCGAGGCGGGCCTGGCTCAGTTTTTCCTTGGACTGGCGTACCTGGGCGTATTCGGAGCCGCCCTGATAAATCGGCACGTTGAGCACGCCGACCACCGAAGCGGTGTAAACGTTATAGTTCGGAATGCCCTGCGAATTGGTCTGGTTCTGCACCTGCGCCTGAACGCCGACCTGCGGCAACAGCGCGCCCTCATAGATCTTGACCTGATCTTCCGCGACATCGACCTGATGCAGCGCGCCAATAATCGCCGGATTTTCCGACAGGCCCGTCGCCACCGCGAGATCAAGCGTGGGCGGCAGCAATTTCTCGATCGGCTGCGCGGGCTGCAATTGCTTCGGCTCGACGCCGATGACGCGCCGATAATTTGCCATGCTGGCCTGAAGCCTGGCTTCCGCGACAGCGACGTCGGCGGTGCCGTTCGCCAGCGACGATTCGGCCTGGGCGACGTCGGTGCGCGTCACTTCGCCGACCTGGAAGCGGTCCCGGGTCTGCTGGAGCTGAACCTGTAGAACCTTGACGTTATTGCGGCGCAGACCCAGCACGGCGGTGTCACGCAGCACGTCCATGTAGAAGGTCGACGCGTCCCCGAGCGTCGAGATCTCCGAGCCGCGCAGGCTTTCGCGCGCGGCCAGCACGCCGGACTCGGCCTGATCGACCGAATTCGCCGTGCGCATGCCGTCGAACAGCGTCTGGGTCAAGGTAACGCTGCCGGTGGAGGGATTGGTGAGATATTGCTGATTGCTTCCGGCCTGACCCAACGTATTGCCCGAGCGGGTGTACTGACGGCCCAGCGTGCCCTGCGCGTTGACCTTGGGCAGCCAGCCGGCCTTGGCGCCCGGCACGGTTTCATCCTGCGCACGAACGCCCGCCCGCGCCTGATTGACGTCGGGGTTGTTCGAATAGGCGCGCGACAGCGCGCCGGACATGGATTCCGCCGCAGCCGGACCGAGGCAAAGCGCGTAGGTCGCTAGCGTCAAGCCGACAATCGAGGAGCGCCGCAAGTTTCTAATCCCTGTTTCGCGCCACATGCGGAAAGGAAAACCCTGCCGCAGGCGAGACGTCCGGCCAGACAATTCGGCCATGATATTGTGATGAAAATCAGCGATGTGAGCTTCCGCGTCAACCGCACGCCCGCGGAAACTTCCCGATTCCGCGGGCTTGGTGAAGGAATCAGCGCAAATAGTCGGAGACTGAGCCCCAAAAGCCACAACCGAGACGGCGTCCAGAACGGGCGTCTGACGGCGCGCGCCGCTCAAAACACGAATTCCGGCGGCCTCGAGAATGCGGGAATCGCGCCTGCGGATGCGTCGAACAGCGTGCGCGGGCTGAACGTCCCGCCTCCACGCGTGAACAAGATCGCCTTGCCGACCCGCGCGCCCGGGCGTTCCGACACGATCGAGAGCAGGCGGCCGTTTTCGGTCAACTGGTCAAAAAGGGCGCCGAACTCGCCCTGGGTCTCGCCGTCGACGATGATGACGTCGAAGGGTCCCTCGCCCGGCGCGCCGAGCGCCAGCGGCCCGACGATGGACTTGGCGTTGGTCAGGCCGAGGGTTTCGAAATTGGCCTTGGCGCGCGCGCCGAAACTTTCGTCCACGTCGAGACTCACGACGCTGCCGACCAGTCCAGCGATCAGGGCGGCGGCATAGCCAGTGGCGCCCGCGACGACGAGGACGCGCTCGCCCTCGCGCAACTGGGCGTCCTTGAGCAGGCGCGCGAGAATCAGCGGCGCGGTCATTTCGCGGGGCGTCTGGCTGGCGAGCGGCAGGCGGGCGTCGGAATAGGCGAGGCCGACCTGGGCCGGATCGACGAAAATCTCGCGGGGAACGGCCTTGATGCGCGCCTGAACGCCGAGATCCGGCACGTCGAAGGTGCGAATCTGCCGCTCGACCATGGTTTCCCGCAGCGCGGCGGAAGCCGCAAATTGCTGATTTTGCATCGCTCGCCCGTCAAAAATAGTCAGGGCCTGCAAGGGACTCGGCCCTGCCAAGCCGTTTGGGCTTTATAAGCGCCGCCCTTGCTTCTGTCCACTTCCCGCGGCGCCGCCGAAAGTCGGACGCGTTTGCCGACGCGGCGCCAGGCGCCTATCGTGACCGCCAGATTCTTGAACGCGACTCGAAACAGGGAGGCCAATTTGGACGACTCGCCCACCGAACATTTCGAACATGCCGAACACGCCCAGCATGTCGCCCATACCGGCGACCGCAGCCTGGCCATGATTTCGATCACCATCGCCGTGCTCGCCGTGCTGGCGGCGACGGTGGGAAGCCTCGAAACCATCGAGACCGCCGCGACGATCGGCGCCAAGAACCATTCCGTGCTGCTGCAGACGAAGGCGAGCGATGCCTGGGCCTTCTACCAGGCCAAGAGCATGAAGCAGAATCTCTACGCCGCCCTGGCGGAGACTGCTGGCGCAAAACGCCAGGAGTTCCTTGACAAGGCGCAGCGCTATGCCGAGGAGCAGAAGGAAATCGAGGGTGAGGCCAAGGATTACGAGCACAAGGCTGAGGCGGCGTTCGAAGGCAGCGAGGCCCACGAAAGGCGCCATCATATTCTGACCATCGCCGTCACCCTGCTCCACATCGCCATCGCGGTAGCGACCATCGCCATCATCCTGCGCGGCATGTTGTGGCCCTGGCGCGCGGCGGTCGGGCTCGGCGCGGCCGGCGCGATCGCCGCCGCTTTCGCCTATTTGAGTTGAAAATGGGGCGCGGCCCCAAAAAAAGTCACGATTGCAATCCAATGTGGACGGGAACTTCGTATTGAAAGCGGCGGCGGGCGACTGGAATCGCCCGCCGCTCTTGTTTATGGTCGCGCCCTCCCTTGTTGGTTGCGGCCGACACTGTCCGCGTGACGAAAAGAGCGTTCATGGCCGAAAAAATTTTCGAGCTCCATCTGATCAAGCCCTCGCATTACGACGACGATGGTTACGTTATCCAGTGGTACCGCTCCGCCATTCCGTCCAACAGCCTCGCGGCGCTGAACGGGCTCGCGGCGGATAGTTCGCGCCGCCATGCGCTGGGTCCCGACGTGCGAATCCAGATCTTCGCCTATGACGAGACCAATGTCCGGGTCGACCCCGAGAAGATCGCACGCTCCATCGCCAAGGCGGGCCAGGGCCTTGCCTGTCTGGTCGGCGTGCAGTCGAACCAGTTCCCCCGCGCCCTGGACCTCGGGCGTCGCCTCCGCGCGGCGGGCGCGCCCACCGCCGTCGGCGGCTTCCACGTCTCCGGCTGTCTCGCCATGCTGCCGAAACTTCCGGCCGACATCCGCGAAATGCAGGACCTCGGCGTCAGCCTCTTCGCCGGCGAGGCGGAAGGCCGGCTGGACGATGTTTTGCGCGACGCGATGAACGGGACGCTGAAGCCGCTCTATAATTTCATGGACGACCTGCCGAGCGTGGAAGACACCCCGACGCCGTTCCTCCCGGCCGAAGTCGTCAGCCGCACCACGGGCGCGGTCACCAGTTTCGACGCGGGGCGCGGCTGTCCTTTCCAGTGCTCGTTCTGCACCATCATCAACGTCCAGGGCCGCAAGTCGCGCCATCGCAGCGCCGACGACGTCGAGCGGATTATCCGCGAGAATCTCGCCCAGGGCATTCACAGCTTCTTCATCACGGACGACAATTTCGCCCGCAACAAGAACTGGGAGCCGATCTTCGACCGGCTGATCGAACTGCGGGACTCGGGGCTGAACTTCAGCTTCATCATCCAGGTGGACACGCTCTGCCACCGCATTCCGAATTTCATTCCCAAGGCGGCGCGCGCAGGCGTCAAGCGCGTGTTCATCGGCCTTGAGAACATCAATCCGGCCAATCTCGTCAGCGCCAAGAAGAAGCAGAACCGCATCGCCGAATATCGCGTGATGCTGCTGGCGTGGAAGCGTGCGGGCTGTTTCACCTACGCCGGCTATATTCTCGGCTTCCCCGCCGACACGCCGGAATCGATCCGCCGCGACATCGCGATCATCCAGCGCGAACTGCCGCTCGACATGCTGGAATTCTTCTTCCTGACGCCCCTGCCCGGCTCGGAAGACCATCAGCGCCTCGACAGGGCCGGGGTCTGGATGGACCCCGACATGAACAAATACGATCTCGAACACGCCGTCACCGCGCATCCTAAGATGAGCAAGGCGGAATGGGAGGCGATTTATCACGAGGCCTGGGAGCTGTATTACTCGCCGGCCCATATGGAAACGATCATGCGGCGCGCCGCCGCCGTCGGCACCTCGCCCGGCAAGGCTTTGTTCCTGCTGATATGGTTCTGGGCCGCCGTGAAGGTGGAAAAGGTCCATCCGCTCCAGGGCGGCTATCTGCGCCGCCGCGTCCGCCGCGACCGGCGTCCGGAGCTGCCGCTGGAAAACCCGCTGGTGTTCTATCCGCGCATCATCGCGACCCATATCGTCAACCACGTCCGGGTCGGCGGGCTGGCGCTGAAATTGTGGAAGCTGCGGCGCGAGCTTCGCCATGATCCGAATGCGCGCAATTACACGGATCTGGCGCTGACGACGCCGACCGACGCGGATCTTGACGATCTGGAAATGTTCAACAACAGCGACTCGTCGCGCGCGGCCGGCGACAAGGCCAAGGCGCAAGCGGCCAAGCAGCACATCGCCGCCGAATAGGCGAAGCCGCTTTCAAACGAGAAAGCCCCGGCGAAAACCGGGGCTTTTGTTTTTCGCTCAGCTCTTCAGCTTGGCGTTGCACTGGCTGTAATAGCCGCCGCCCTTCTGGATCCATTTCAGGCCGCCGTTGCCGCCGGTCGCCTTGTTGGCCTTATATTGATCGAGGCAGGTGTGCATGATCGCCTTGCCGGGCGTTTCGCTCTTGTAGGTCGGGCTGACAGCCGTCGGGAAGACGGCGGGGCCGGAATCGGCCGGAGCGGCGGGCTTGGCCGCGGCTGCGGGCTTGGCCGGCGCGGCCGGCGCCGGTTTGGCCGGAGCGGCGGTCGTGGCCGCGGGCGCGGCGGGGGCCGCGGCGGCGGGCTCAGCCTTCAGTTCGGCGCGACATTTCGAGGAAAACTGCAGATAGGTCAGGCCGCCGGTCGTGTTGGCGGCCTTGGCCGCCTGCCACTTGTCGGCGCATTGCTTCATCACCGATTCTTCGGCTTGGGCGGCCCCTAGACCAAAAAGCGCCACGGCGCCGGCGAGCATGAGGGCGGAACGAATGGACATGGACGGCTCCCCAGAGAACCGGCCCCGCAAAACACGGCGCCGGATTAAGGCCAAGCTTTCGAATTTTTTCGTCCCCGTCAATGCTGCGCCATGACAAAACGCCGTGAAGTCGCGCGGATCAAAAACCTGCGAAAGCGTAAGGTTGATAGCGAAGCGGGGCTGAACGGGCGCTGAACGGCGCTTCAAAAGAAAACCGGGGCTCGAGGCCCCGGCGAAGTCGTTTGCTCAGCTGGTCTTGTGCTCAGCTGATTTTGGCGGAGACGATCTTGTCGGGATCGCGCACCGGCTCGCCGCGCTTGATCTTGTCGACATTTTCCATGCCCGAGATCACTTCGCCCCAGACCGTATATTGCTTGTCGAGGAAGCGCGCGTCGTCGAAGCAGATGAAGAACTGCGAATTGGCCGAATCGGGATTGGCCGCGCGGGCCATCGAGGCCGTGCCGCGCACGTGCGGCGCGCTGTTGAACTCGGCCTTGAGGTTCGGATATTTCGAGCCGCCGGTGCCTGTGCCGTGGGGGCAGCCCGTCTGGGCCATGAAGCCTTCGATCACGCGGTGAAAGACGACGCCGTCATAGAAGCCTTCGCCGACCAGCTTCTTGATATGGGCGACGTGACCGGGCGCGAGATCGGGGCGCATGCGGATCACCACCTCGCCCTTGGTGGTTTCCAGCGTCAGTAGATTGCCTTCGTCAGACATGGGATTTTCCTGCCTCTGTGGAGAATTGCGTTATTTCGCGTCGGCGCCGAGTTTCATGCTGATGATCTTGTCCGGATTCACCGGCGGCTCGCCCCGTTTGATCTTGTCGACATGGTCCATGCCGGAAATCACCTCGCCCCAGACGGTATATTGACCATCGAGGAAGGGCGAAGGCGCGAAACAGATGAAGAATTGCGAATTGGCGGAATTGGGCGACGACGAACGCGCCATGCCCAAAGTGCCGCGCCCGAAGGGCGCCTTGGAGAATTCGGCGGGAATGTTCGGAAGGTCCGAGCCGCCCATGCCGGTGCCCGTCGGGTCGCCCGTCTGGGCCATGAAGCCCTCGATCACGCGATGGAAGACGATGCCGTCATAGAAACCGCGCTTCACCAGCGTCTTGATCTGCTCGACATGTTTCGGCGCGAGATCGGGACGCATGCGGATGACCACGGGGCCGTCCTTGAGCTGCATGGTAAGCAGGTTCGACGGGTCTTCGGCCCCAAACGCGGCCCCGCTCGCGGCGATGGCGCTGGCGGCGCCAAGCGAGAAGGCGCCAAATTGGCGACGGTTGAGACGCCGCGCGGAAAGATCGGTCATGCTTCCTCCATTAGTTCTTCGCCGCCGCCTTCAGCCGTAGGGCCTCCACGACGAGGGGCGGCGCGAAAGCCGATACGTCGCCGCCCATCTGGGCGATCTGACGCACCAGAGTGGCCGTTATATGCCGCACATTGAGCCCGGCGGGAAGAAAAACCGTCTGCACCTCCGGGGCCATGACCCCGTTCATGCCGGCCATGGACATTTCGTAATCGAGATCGGACCCGTCGCGCAGGCCGCGCACGATCACGCCGGCGCCAGCCTCTCGCGCCGCCTCAACGGCAAGCCCTGAAAAGGTGACGACCGACAATTCGCAGTTGCGCGCCGCCGCATCGGCCTTGCAGACCTGCTCGATCATTTCCGCCCGCTCCTGGACCGAAAAGAGCGGAGCCTTGCCGGGATGGACCCCAATAGCCACAACCAGCCGATCGCACAGCCCGGACGCGGCGCGGATCACATCGACATGGCCATTGGTGACGGGATCGAAGGAGCCCGTATAGAGCGCGACGCGTTGCATGATGCATTGCTACAGAAAGCCGGGGATTCGCGCAACTTTCGCCGGGCCGGCGGCAGCCCCGTCGCGCCGTTCGACTTGGCGCCGAAAGCGGTTTTGGCGCGAGCGTTCGTTTGCGAACGGAAAGACGACGGGCGATCGAACAGAATATGCGCGCAAACCAATATTTCGTCGTCGCCCCCAATGGGTGGCGGGCTCCGCGGGAGACCGAGACCCGCGCAACCACAATCAGGCTTCGCTTCCCATATGCCGCAGCTTGACCCTTCGTGGCCGCATGTTGTTATATTATAACATAACATGCAATCTTGGACTCGAGCGTGGGAAATGACGATGCGGCCGTATCATGTGTTCATATTGGGCTGCGTGGCGGCGCTGCCGGCCGGCGGCCGCGCCCGGGCCGAAATGGCGACAGCCCTTCCCGACATTGACGTCACCGCCTCGCGGCCCGAGCAGACTCCGGCAGCGGAGTTGCGCCCTCTCGCCGAGAAGACGCAAGCGCTCGATCAGGCGCGCGCCAATATCCCGCCCCCTTTGGGCGTGAGCGCCTACAGCATCGGCGCCGCCGCGATCGCCCAATCGCCGCAAGGCGACAACGCGCCGCTCAACCAGGTTCTGCTTCAGGCGCCGGGCGTATCGCAGGATTCGGCGGCGAGCGGCCTGTTTCACGTCCGAAATGAACACGCCAATGCGCAATATCGCGTCAACGGCGTCATGTTGCCCGAAGGCGTGTCGGGATTCGGCGTCCTCCTCGACACCCGGTTCGTTGGCGGCGTCTCGCTCCTGACCGGCGCGCTGCCGGCGCAATTTGGGCTCCATACGTCAGGAATCGTCGATGTCGTCAGCAAGAACGGCGTCTTCGACGGCGGCGGCTCGATCGGCGTCTATGGCGGCAGCCATGGAACGATCACGCCCAGTTTCGAATATGGCGGGACGTCGGGGCAGACGCAGTATTTTGTCACAGGCAATTTCTTGCAGAGCAATCTCGGCATCGAAAACACGACGCCGGCCCTCAACGCCATTCATGACCGGAATCAGTTGAGCAAGTTCTTCGGCTATGTCTCGACCATTCTCGACGATGGCTCGCGGCTGAGTTTCATGACGGGCAGCGCCATAGGAACCTATCAGATCCCGGCGACGCCCGGGCAGACGCCATTTCCCGGCGTCGCCGCGCTGATGCCGTTTTCCGCCTATTATCCATCCTCGGCCGTAGCGGAAAACCAATATGAGGCCAGCCTCTACAATGTTCTGGCCTGGCAGAAATCCATCGGCGCGCTTGATTTCCAGGTCGCCTATTTCTCGCGCTACAGCGCCGTTCATTTCATGCCGGATACTTATGGCGATCTGCTGTACAACGGCGTCGCCTCCGATGTCCTGCGCGACAGCTTCCTGAATGGCGTCAATGCCGACGCCGCATATCGCTATAACGAAGCGCATACGATCCGCGGCGGCTTTTACGGCAGCGGCGAGGAGACCTATTCCCGCAACGCGTCCTTCGTCTTCGCTACCGGCGCCGACAGCAATCCCTATGGGTCGCCTTTCCCCGCGCCAGTCGACCAAAGCGCGAAATTCGGCTGGCTGCTTGGAGCCTATATCCAGGACGAGTGGAGAATCAGCCGGCAACTGACGCTCAATGCTGGCATCCGCTTCGACCAGATGGTTCAATATGTCGACGGCAATCAGTTCAGCCCGCGCATCAGCCTGACCTATGCGCCGCTCGACGGGACGAACATCCATGCCGGTTTCGCGCGCTATTTCACGCCGCCATCGCAGGCCCTCAGCGCGGCGGTCAATCTCGGCCTGTTCTCCAACACCACCGCGGCGCCGGCCGTCACCCAGTCCGGTTCGGTCCTGCCCGAGCGCGGGAGTTATGTCGATGTGGGAATAGACCAGAAGGTTCTTCCGGGCCTTACGCTCGGTATCGACGGCTATCTCAAATGGGCAAAGGACCTCCTCGACGATGGCCAGTTCGGCCAGGCTTTGGTCCTCACCGCCTTCAATTACGCGAAGGGCTACAATCAGGGGCTCGAATTCAAATTCAATTACGAGCAAGGCGACTTCCGCGCCTATGGCAATCTCGCGCTGGCGAAACAAATGGCGACCAATGTCGTTTCAAACCAATATCTCTTCGATCCCGACGAACTCGCCTTCATTTCGACCCACAATGTCTACACCGATCATTCGCAGACGCTCACTGCGTCGGCAGGCGCGTCCTATCTCTGGAATGGCCTGCGATTCAGCGCCGACATGATCTACGGCGGCGGTATGCGCGCGGGCTTCGCCAACACCGCAACCGTAGCGCCATATGTGCAGGTCAACGCCGGCGTCATGGATGAGCTGAAATTCGCGCCAGACATGAAGCCGCTGACGCTGCGCTTCGATGTCGTCAATCTTTTCGACACGATTTATCAGATACGCGACGGCAGCGGCATCGGCGTCTTTGCGCCCCAATACGGGCCGCGGCGCGGCTTTTTCATCGGCATTTCACAGAAGATCTGAGCCGCGACGGACATCATGAAACCCGTGACGCGAGCGTCAGGAGACATCGCAGCGTCGTCGCGCGAAGCCCGCCACAGGCCCCTTGCGGAGGCGTCCCTCAACGGGACGAGCGCATCAGCCGCACGTCTAGGTCCCGCACCTTCTTGCGCAAGGTGTTGCGGTTGAGGCCCAGCAGTTCCGCCGCCTTGATCTGGTTGCCGCGCGTCGCCGCGAGCGCGATCGAGATCAGCGGATATTCGATCTCGCGCAGGATGCGGTGATAGAGCCCGGGCGGCGGCAGCTTGTCGCCATGGGATTTGAACAGTTCCGTGAGGTGCCGCTCGACCGACATGGACAAGGATTCGTCGGCGTCGCGCGCCGCAGCCTGGGGCCCCGAAGACGAAGCGGCCGAGCCCGCTGGCGCCAGGAAGGATCCGCTTTCGCGCGAGACGTCGAGGCCGAGTTCGCTGACGACGATCTGTTCCGAAATCAGCTCTTGCGGATAGAGCGCGGCAAGACGGCGGACCAGATTTTCCAGCTCGCGGATATTGCCCGGCCAGCGATAGCGCCTCATGCGCTCCAGCGCCGCCGGCTCCAGCGATTTCAGCGGCAGGCCCTCAGCTACGGCCTGAGAGAAGAAATGGCGGGCGAGATCGCCGATGTCCTCGGCGCGCTCGCGCAGGGGCGGCAGCCGCAGCGGCACCACATTGAGGCGGAAGAACAGATCCTCGCGGAACAGGCCCTGTTGGATCAGAACCCGCAAATCCTTGTTGGTCGCCGCGACGATGCGGACATTGGCCTTGATCGGCGTGCGGCCGCCGACCGTGGTATATTCGCCCTGCTGCAGCACACGAAGCAGGCGGGTCTGCGCCTCCATCGGCATGTCGCCGATTTCATCGAGGAAAAGCGTGCCGCCCTCGGCCTGCTCGAACCGGCCGACCGATCTCTGGTTGGCGCCGGTGAAGGCGCCCTTCTCGTGGCCGAACAATTCGCTTTCGATCAGGTCGCGCGGAATGGCGGCGACATTGATCGCGACGAAGGGGCCTTTCTTGCGCTTGCCGTAATCATGCAGCGCGCGGGCGACCAGTTCCTTGCCGGTGCCGGATTCGCCGGTGATCATCACGGTGAGGTCGGACTGCATCAGCCGCGCCAGCGCGCGGTAGATGTCCTGCATGGCGGGCGAACGGCCGACCAGCGGCATGCCTTCCATGTCGTCCGGCTCCGGCGCGCGCAGCCGGTGCTTCGGCTCGCTCATGGCGCGGCCGACAATGGCCAGCAGCTCCTTCAGGTCAAAGGGCTTGGGAAGATATTCATAGGCTCCGCGCTCGGAGGCCTTGATCGCGGTCATGAAGGTGTTCTGCGCGCTCATGACGATGACCGGCAGGTCCGGCCGCGCCTTTTTTACGCGGGGAAGGAGCTCGAAAGCGTTCTCATCCGGCATGACCACGTCGGTGATGACCAGATCGCCCTCGCCGGCCTGTATCCAGCGCCAGAGTGTGGCTGCCGCCCCGGTGGTGCGCACTTCATATCCCGCCCGCGTCAGGGCCTGACCGACGACAGTGCGAATGGCCGCGTCGTCGTCCGCGACGAGAATATTGCCGCTCGGCATTCAGTAACCTCCAAAACCTTCCTTGGTCCCGCTGCGCAAAACCGGATTCGAGCGTCCGCAAGCGGAAAGGCCGAACCGGCTCAACTGTCGCGGCTGGAATATACGGGCATCAAAATCCGGAAGAGCGTTTTTCGCGGAAGGGATTCGCATTCTATGACGCCGCCATGGTCGCCGATGATCTTCGCCACCAATGCAAGTCCGAGGCCAGAACCTGAAGCTTTGGTGGTGACGAAGGGATCGAACAGATGGGGCATCAGGTCTTCAGGCACGCCGGGACCATTGTCGCGCACGCAGAATTCGAGCGGCAGGCTGACCGGAGACGCCCGGCCCGGCGCGCGGATGCGCACGCCCGGGCGATAGGCGGTCGTCAGCTCGATCTCGCCTTCCAGGGCGTCGTCGCCGATGGCCTCGGCGGCGTTTTTGACGAGATTCAGAAAAACCTGGACCAGTTGGTCGCGATTGGCGAGCACCGGCGGCAGAGACGGGTCGTAATTCTCGGTGAAGCGGATGCGCCGGGCAAAGCCCGCCTGGGCGATGCGGCGAACGTGCTCCAGCACTTCATGAATATTCACCGCGCCGCGCTCGACCGGACGCCCGTCGGAAAAGGCCTCCATGCGATCGACCAGCGCCACGATGCGGTCGGTTTCGTCGCAAATCAGGCGGCAAAGCGCGCGATCCTCATCGCCGACCGCCGTATCGAGCAATTGCGCCGCGCCGCGAATGCCGGAGAGCGGGTTCTTGATCTCATGGGCCAGCATGGCGCCCATGGCCGAGAGCGAGCGCGCCGCGCTGCGATGGGTCAGCTGGCGGTCCATCTTGTCCGCGATGGTGCGCTCCTGCAGCATGATGACGACGCCGTCGTCGAGATTGGGCAAGGGCGCAATATAGATGTCCACGTAACGCTCGGCGCCGATCTTCGGCGTGCCGAGATCGACCCGATATTCATTGATCGGCGCGCGGCGCTGGCGGACCATTTCGACCGACGGGATCAAGGGCGAACCGAACGGCAGCAGATCCTGAAACCTGGTGCGGCGCAGGGCGTTGCGGGACATGTCGAAAAACAGCTCCGCCGCCGGATTGACGTCGCGGATCGAGCCGTCGCCCGCCACCGACAGCAGCGGATGCGGCAGCGCGTTGATCAATTGCGACGACGGGCAGTCGGCGAGATCCGAACCTGCCAATTCATCAGTCAATAAATCGAGCCCGCTGCCTTTTTTATGAGCATGTTTCGTTTTCATGCCGCCTCCGCTTCGGACTTGCACTGATAGAGACGGGCGAGAAGGTCGAAGACCTCGCCCGTATCCTCGCTTTCAACGAGGCGCCGGCGCGACGTCAGATCCAGCCCGCCGCCGTCCCGCGCCGCGACATCGGCATAGGCCGCCAGATGTTTGCGGGCGTGACGCAGGCCCTGGGCCGGGCCGAGCAGATCGAGCAGACTAGCCAGATGTTCCTGCGCGGCCTCGCGGCGCGCCTGCCACGACGGGCCGGGCCGCTCGCAGCCGCTGCGCAGAAAATAGGCAATGTCGCCAACAAGCCAGGGCTGGCCGAGCGCGGCGCGACCGATCATGGCCGCTTTCGCGCCGGATTGCGCCAGCATGGCGCGGGCGTCCCACGGCGAGCGGCAATCGCCATTGGCCACCACAGGAATGTTCACGGCCTCGCAAACCGGACGGATCGCCGTCCAATCCGCCTCGCCGCGATAGAATTGCTGGCGGGTGCGGCCGTGGACGACCACCATCGCGGCCCCCTCGGCCTCGGCGCGGCGCGCAAGCTCCGGCGCATTGCGCGACTCGTCGTCCCAGCCGAGCCGCATCTTGACGCTGACGGGAACCTTGACCGCCCCCGTCACCGCCGCGATCAGCCGCGCGGCGTGGTCGAGATCGCGCATCAGCGCCGAGCCCGCAGCTCCGCCGACCACCCGTTTCGCGGGGCAGCCCATATTGATGTCGATAAGATCCGCCCCGGCGCCTTCGACCAGCCGCGCGGCCTCCGCCATGCTGTCCGGCTCGCAGCCGGCGATCTGAACCGCATGGGGCGAGACGCCATCGCCGAGCGCGCGCGGCGCGCTCTCGCGCCCGCCCTTGCCGCCGGCGCTCCGGGCGAAATCGTCGCTCGCCACCATTTCGGAAAAGGCCAGCCCCGCGCCGAAGCGCCGCGCGATGCGACGCATGGCGAGATCTGTCACGCCGGCCATAGGCGCGAGAAAAGCCGGCGCTTCGACCACGAGAGCGCCGATCCGAACAGGTTCGGAAGCTGCGCCTGCATGACGCGCGCTGCCCACCTGTTGAGCAAAGTTGTCCATGCCTGCATTTTAGACAGATTTTTTGCCTTCGCAATGCAAAAGCGATGGCAAATTGACCTTTGCACGGATTCGGGCGACATGTCGCACCGAAGAAAAGGCGAGAGAAAATGGCCGGGAACAGCGGGACTTTCGACGCGGGCGAGGCGATCTTCCTGGTCGTCGCGGCGGGACGCGGCGCGCGCGCGGGCGCGGGCGGACCAAAGCAATATCGCGAGCTGGCCGGACGTCAGGTTTTGACCCGCACGCTCGAAGCCTTGCTCAATGGCGCGCCAGAGGCCCGGGCCCTGGTGACGATTCATCCCGACGATCTCGATCTTTACCAGGGCGCCGTCGCGCCGCTGCCCGACAGTCTGCGGGAGCGGCTGCTTGAGCCGGTGTTCGGCGGCGCCACGCGGCAGGACAGCGTCTGCAACGGGCTGGAGGCGCTCGCCGCGCTTGGCGCCGCGGACGACGCGTCGGTGCTCATCCACGACGCCGCGCGGCCCTTCGTCGCGCCGGGTCTGATCGCGCGCGCGCTCGACGCCGCGCGCGAAAAGGGCGCGGCGGTTCCCGGCCTCCCCGTCATCGACACTATCAAGAAGGTCGCGGAGGACGAGCGCATCGTGGCGACGCCGGAGCGCGCGACGTTGCGCGCGGTTCAAACGCCGCAGGCCTTCCGCCTCGCGCTCATCCTCGCCGCCCATCGGGCCGTTCGCGCCGATGGCTGCCGCGAACTCACAGACGACGCCGCCGTCGCGGAATGGGCCGGCCACTGCGTCTTCGTCTTTCCCGGCGAAGCCGCCAATATCAAGCTCACGACAGCCGAGGACTTCTTGCGCGCGGAGACCAGAATGCTCAATGATCTTCCTGACGTCCGCACGGGTCAGGGTTTCGATGTCCACGCCTTCGGCGAGGGCGACCATGTCTGGCTCGGCGGCGTGCAGGTGCCGCACGACCATGGGCTGGTCGGCCATTCGGACGCCGACGTGCTGCTGCACGCCATCACCGACGCCGTGCTGGGCGCCATCGCCGATGGCGACATCGGCGCGCATTTCCCGCCGAGCGATCCACAATGGCGCGGCGCCGCGTCAGACCGCTTCCTGCGCCACGCCGTCGCGCGCGTCGCGGCGCGCGGCGGCCGCGTCGCCCATATCGACGCCACCCTGATCTGCGAACGCCCCAAGGTCGGCCCGCACCGCGACGCCATCCGCGCCCAGATCGCCGAAATCATGGACCTGCCGCTCGATCGCGTGGCGGTGAAGGCGACGACCTCGGAACGCCTCGGCTTCACGGGACGTCAGGAAGGCATTGCCGCGCTCGCCATGGCGACGGTGCGGCTGCCGTAAGCGCCTGGAGGAAAGATGCGCGATGAAATTCTCGTCCTGTCGCGGCGCGTGCTCGACGCCTGCATCGCGCGCAAGCTGAAGATCGCCGTCGCGGAATCCTGCACCGGCGGCCTGATCGCCGCCGCGCTGACGGAAATCGCCGGTTCGTCCGACGTGTTCGAACGCGGCTTCGTCACCTATAGCAACGAGGCCAAGCAGGACCTGCTCGACGTGCCGGCGGCGTTGATCGCGGCGCGCGGCGCGGTCTCGGCGGAGGTCGCCGAGGCCATGGCGCTTGGCGCGCTGGCCCATTCGCGCGCCCAGCTCGCGCTGTCGGTGACCGGGGTCGCCGGACCGGGCGGCGGCTCGGCGGAAAAGCCGGTCGGGCTGGTGCATTTCGGCCTCGCCCAAAGCGAGCGCCCGACCGTGCTGCAGCGGAAACATTTCTCCGGCGGGCATTCCGCGAGCGCCCCCGGCAAGGAGCTTTCGCGCGCGGAAATCCGCCGCCAGGCGGTGCTGACCGGGCTGCAAATGCTGCTCGAAGCCGCCGCGCCGCAATTGCGGGCCTGAGCCGAATTGGAGGCTGACTTGTCCAATCATCTGTTCGATCTGATCGCGTCCAGAATTCCCGATCCTGAAAAGATCTTCATCCAGTCGCTCGACGGCGCGTCGATTTCCTACCGTCAGATGCTCTCGGCCAGCGCGCGCTACGCCCATGCGCTCGTCGCGCTCGGCGTCGAGCCCGGCGACCGCGTCGCCATGCAGATGGAGAAGTCCCCATCCTTCCTGTTCATCTATCTGGCCTGCGTGCGCGCCGGCGCGGTGTTCCTGCCGCTTAACACCGCCTATACGCCGCATGAGGTCGGCTATTTTCTTTCCGACGCCCAGCCGAAGCTCATCGTCTGCGATCCGGAGCGCGCCGATTCGCTGGCAGACGCCGCCGCACAGGCCGATGTGCGGATCGTCGTCCACGGACACGGGCAGGATGGCGAGCTTTATGATCTCGCCGCCGCCAGCCCGCCGGATTTTTCCAATGTGGCGCGCGGCGCCGGGGATCTCGCCGCCATCCTCTACACCTCCGGGACCACTGGGCGCTCCAAGGGCGCCATGCTCTCGCATGACAATCTGGCCTCCAACGCCCTGACGCTGGTCGAATACTGGCGCTTCACGCCGGAGGACGTGCTCATCCACGCCCTGCCCGTCTATCACACCCACGGCCTGTTCGTGGCGACCAACACCATCCTGCTCTGCGGCGGGTCGATGATCTTCATGCCGAAATTTTCCGGCCCGCAAATTCTCGAAGCCATGAGCGCGCGGCCCGACCGCCTGCGCGGCACGGTGCTGATGGGCGTGCCGACCTTCTACACGCGCCTGCTCGACGAGCCGGGCCTGAACCGCGAGGCTTGCGCCCATATGCGGCTGTTCATTTCCGGCTCGGCGCCCCTGCTCGCGGAAACCCATCGCGCTTTTTCCGAACGTACCGGCCAGGCCATTCTCGAACGCTATGGCATGACCGAGACCAATATGAGCACATCGAACCCCTACGACGGCGCGCGGGTCGCGGGCACGGTGGGCTTCCCCCTGCCCGGCGTGTCGCTGCGCGTGGCCGATCCCGAGACCGGCGCGGCGCTGCCGAAGGGCGAGATCGGCATGATCGAGGTGAAGGGACCGAATGTCTTCACCGGCTATTGGCTGATGCCGGAAAAGACAGCGAGCGAATTTCGCCCCGACGGCTTTTTCATCACCGGCGACCTCGGCCTGATCGACGACGACGGCTATGTCCGCATCGTCGGGCGCGGCAAGGACCTCATCATCAGCGGCGGGCTGAACATCTATCCCAAGGAAGTCGAGCACGAGATCGACTCCCTGCCCGGCGTCGTGGAGAGCGCGGTGATCGGCCTGCCGGACCCGGATTTCGGCGAAGCCGTCGCGGCGATTGTGGTGCGGGAAAAAGGCGCCGCCATCGACGAAGCGGCGATTCGCGCGGCGCTGCAGGACCGGCTCGCGAAATTCAAATGGCCCAAGGCCATCTATTTCGTCGAGGAACTGCCGCGCAACACCATGGGCAAGGTTCAGAAAAACGTTTTGCGCGCGAATTACGGCGCCTAGATTGGCTCGTCGCGCGGGATGCGGAAGGCCTCCCGGCGCGGGCCGGCGTGCGTCATGCGCCGCCGGGCGCCGATGCGGTCGCCCTCCTCCATCGGTCCGAGATCGAACTCGCTGTCTGGAAAGACGACCAGCGCGCGATGGCCGATGCGGACGAGGACGAGACGGTCGTCGCGCTCGGCGAGCCGCGCCCATTGCTTGATCTTGTCGAGAAAGGGCCGCCGCCGCCAGCCGTCAGGCTGGCTGGCGTCGACGTGAACCGCGACCATGCGGCCATCTCCTTCCAAAGTGACGACGAGCTTCGCGCGGTCCGGACGCCAGTCCTCGCCGAGATCGGGATTGGTCAGAAAAGCGCAGGTGAAATCGCGGCATTCCGCCGGCCGCTGCGGATAGATCGCACAGCCGGCGCCCGGGCGGCAATCGGCGCACCAGCGGCCCGGCGGCTTGTCGATCTCGGCGATCTTCATCACCTTGCAGCACAGCGTGCAGGAGCCGCAGCTGCGACCCTCCAGAACCTGAAGCGGCGGCAAATCTAGAACTGCGGCTTGCGGTAATGCGCGAGATCGGCGGTCGGCGTCACCGATTCCGGGTCGTAATCATGCTGCGCCAATTCGCGCGCTGTCTTGTCGCCGGCCGCCGCCGACTTGTCCACCAGCGCCTTGCCGAGCGCGCGGTCCTGCGCGACGCCATGGCCGCGCAGCAGATCGAGGCCGTAATTCAGCTGACCGATCGACGAGCCGGTGTCGGCCAGGCGCTTGTCCCAGTCCGCCGCCCTGGCCGGGTCCGAGGGGCGGTCATAGCCGTTTTCCTCGGTCCAGGCCGCCCAGGGCACGGCGTAAACGTTGTTATGCTCCGCGCAGCGCTCGAAAATGCGCCGCGCCGCGTCGTGCCAGCCCATCTTGGCGAGGGGATAGCCATACATGCACATGCCGGGGTCGAAGCGCGCCTCCTTGGACCGCTCGACCCAATATTCGATACTCAGCTCGGACGGCGGGTTGAGCGTTCCGGAGTCGTCCACGCCACTGGTTTCGGCGCGCGCCGGCGCCGCGAAGGACGCCCCGGTCAACAAAGTGGCGATCAAAAGCCTTTTGCCGATCATTTCAACCTTCCCCCCGGAAGCTTATTGCGTGGTCAGAACTGCGGATGGCGATAGCGCGCCTTGTCGGCCTCGGGCGTGACCGATTCCGGATCATAATCATGCGCGATCAGCTCGCGGGCGGTCGAATCGCCGCCGGCGGCCGCCAGGTCGATAAGGGATCTGCCGGCCGCGCGGTCGAGTGGTGCGCCATGGCCGCGCAACAGGTCGAGGCCGTAATTGAACTGGCCGATCGGCGAGCCGGCGTCGGCGAGGCGCTTGTCCCATTCGGCCGCCTTGACCGGGTCGGAGGCGCGGTCGTAGCCATTCTCCTCCAGATAGGACATCCACGGCATGGCGT
This sequence comes from Rhodoblastus sp. 17X3, assembly GCF_030056575.1. Taxonomy (GTDB): domain Bacteria; phylum Pseudomonadota; class Alphaproteobacteria; order Rhizobiales; family Beijerinckiaceae; genus Rhodoblastus. The sequence continues at coordinate 58,690 of NZ_JASHHX010000020.1, forward strand.
GCAGATTGCCGTTATTGGCGCAGCGCTCGAAAATGCGGCGCGCCTCCTCATGCTGGCCGGTCTTGTCGAGGAAGACGCCGTAGCCGCACATGTGCGGGTCAAAGCGCTCTTCGGTCGATTTCGCCGCCCAATATTGCATGTCCAGCACCTGAGGGTTCAGCTCCCCGACCTGTTCGGTCGCTGAAGACCCGGCGATGGCGGGCGCGACGCCCAGGGCGAGGACGAGCGCACAGGCTGCAAGAACGAGTCTCATCCGCATCTCCAATCAGTCGTCGGCCGCCTGCTCCAAATGCAAAATGGCCGCCCCGCGCAGCGGAAGCGACCAGAGCGTATGGAGGAAGAACGAAGGGGCCGACGCGGCGTGGAAGGATGCGCCGCGTCGGCAAAAATGTCAGATTTCAGCGGACATATAGGAAGTGACTTCCATGCCGCAGCAAACTTCGCAAACTTCCGGAGCGGTCCAGGTCATAGCTTTCTCCCTTTGAAAGACTTGTTTCGTCGAGCGTCTTCGACGCATGACCTTTTATAGGCAAGCCCCCGGCGCGATGCGTCAGCCGCGCGCGAGAAAATTGTAAGATTTTTGTCAGGCGTCCTCGTCATAGCGGTAGCCGACGCCATGAACCGTCTTGATGATGCTGGGATGGGCGGGGTCGATCTCGATCTTGCGCCGTAGCCCGGAGACATATTGGTCGAGCGCCCGGCTGTTGGGCATGTAGTCGCGGCCCCAGGCGGCGTCGAACAATTCATCGCGCGAGACCGCCTTGCCCTTGCGGGCGCTCAGGGCCTGAAGGATCGCCAGTTCGCGCGGCGCGAGGTCGATGCTTTGCCCGCCGCGCCACGCGCGCAAAGCCTCGGGGTCGATCTCCAGATCGCCCATGCGCAGGCGCGCCGGGGAGCCGGCCGGCGCGCCCCCCGGAGCGGGGACCGCGCGGGCGCGGCGCAGCGCGGCCTTGATCCGCGCCACCAGCTCGCGGGCCGAAAAGGGCTTGGCGATATAATCGTCGGCTCCGATCTCAAGCCCGATCACCCGGTCGATCTCGGCCCCGCGCGCGGAAAGCAGCAGGATCGGCGTCTGGGCGTCGCGCGCGCGGATGCGGCGGCAGAGGTCGAGCCCGTCGAGATGCGGCATCATCACGTCGAACAGGCACAGCGACGGCGCTTCCTCGGTGAAGGCGCGCCAGGCCGCCTCGCCGTCTTCCGCGACGATGCAGTCTATGCCCTCCAGCGACAGCAGATCGACCAGCCCGGCGCGGAGGTTGGGATCGTCTTCGGCGATGAGAATTTTCATCCTTTCCCCTCGTCGGGTTTGGCCTCGATCGTGGCGCGCGCGCAAAGGCCAGGATCGGTGCCGCTCAGCGCGAAACCGCCGCCATTGGCGCGCGCCAGTTCCTGCACGATCGAAAGCCCGAGCCCGTGCGACGGTTTGACTTCGGCGCCCTGCGACGCGGCCGCCCCATAGTCGCGCACGGCGAGCGCGAGCAGACCGTCGCGCCAGTCGATGGCGACGTCAATCCTCCCCGGGGCGTATTTGCGGGCGTTGTCGATCAGATTGACGAGGATGCGCTCGAAAGCGCCGGCGTCGAAACGCAGCCGCGGCTGCGCGCCGCAATGCACCTCGCAATAGCAGCCCGAAGCCGCCATCAGCTTTTCGTAGCGGGCGACCACGCGCCGCGCCAAAGCGCAAGGATCGCCAACGGAGGTTCTCGGCGGCGGGGCCGCGCCGCGATCGCCATGAATGGTTTCGCCCGCCAGCGCGTCAAGCCGGTCGATTTCCTCCGACAGCACGCCGCAATAGCGATTGACTTCCGGAACGCCGCCCGCCTTGCGCGCGATGAGTTCGGCGTAGAGTTTCAGATTGGCGAGCGGCGTACGCAAATCATGCGACAGCCGCGCGGCCAGCGCGGCGCGTGCAGCGTCTTCCGCCAGCCGCGCCTTTTCCGCCCGGCGCGCCTGCCAGACCAGCAGCAGCCAGACCAGCGCGAGGGGCGCGGCGAGCGCGAGTCGGCCGAACGCGCTGTGGCTCGGCGCCGGCGCGCCCCCGGCGTCGACCGCCCAGCCGTGCAGGGCGCCCGTCTGGACAAAGGATTCAAAGCCTTCGGGCGCCTCACCCTTTTTCCAGATCACCCTGTCGAACGGATCGCGCAGGCGAAAGGCCCAGCCCGGATAGGCCCGGCTGCGCGCGTTCAGGGCTGCGATCATAGTGGGAAAGACGAAGCGGCTGTTGAGCGCGAGACAGGTCTCCTTGCGCGCGTCGCCCGCGCCGATGCGGCGGCATTCGAAATAATAGGCGCCGGACGCATTGGGGAACCAGCCATTGACGAAATCGCCATCGTGCAGAAGATTCGCCGCGTCGATCAGCGTGCGCAGCTTTTCTTCCCACATTTTGGGCGCGGCGAGCGGGTCTTCCGGCGGAAACAGCGTGCGGTCGCCTTCGCGGATCAGCACGAGCAATTCCATGTCATAGCCGGAAATGACTCGCCAGAGCGCCTGCGGCGGATCGAGCCCCTCCGCGGTCGCGCGCGCGACATTGATCTCCGCATATAGCGCGAGTTCCGTCACCTCGTTCGCCGCCGCGTAGCCGAGCGCCTCGGCCGCCCGCTGCGATTGACGGCGCGCGCTCTCCCGCAGCGCGAGATAATCGGCGTCGAGCCATTGCGCGGCGAGAAGGGCGACGAAGGCGAGCGGCAGGGCGTAAAGCAGAGCCTGCCGGGCCGTCGCCGCCCAGTTCTCGCGCGAGAGCGGCGGAATTTTCGCGCCGCCAGTGGTCAATTTTTGGGGAAAGCCTTGGCCAGAGCGTCAAGACCACCGCGATAGACGCCAGCGACCGCCTTGCGGGCGGCTTCGGCTTCCGTGCCGGCTGCGGGCTTGAAGGACGAGGACCACACGACTTCGCTGCCCTGGCTGTCGGGCTTGACCGTGATGGTCGAGACATAGCCCGTGACCGGCAGCACCTTCTGGTTCGAGCCATTGTCGAGGATGCGGTAGGAATAGCTGTTCGGCTTGTTCTGCACGATCGCTTCCCACAGGATCGGGCCGCCGAGATCGAGCCGGCGCTGCGAATCCGCCTTGTCGCCGTCGGAAGCTTCGGTCGACTTCACCGCCGGATGCCAGGACAGATCGCTGAAATGGCCGATCTTTTCCCAGACCTTGGCGGGCGGCGCGGCAAGCTTCACCGTCTCCGTCACCTTCACGCGTTCCGCCGCATGAGCGGAAAGTCCACCAAGCGCCATCAGCGCCGTCGCGATTGCAAGTTTCTTCATGAAGTCCTCCCTTTGAGGGTAATGGCGCGTCGACCGCAGGGTTGGGCCCCTGACTGAAACGTGAGCGCGTCCATTTGCCAATGCGCCACAAGTTGCGGCAAAAAAGAAGGGGCAGAATGTAAGAATTTTGTCTGACCGGAGCGCCCATGCCGCAGCCAGCCCCTTTTTCGCCCCGCGCGGCGGCGCGCGTGCTTGCGCGTGTTTCTCCCCGAGTGCTCGCGCTTGGCGATTGCGCGGCGACAATCAGTTTCGGCGAATCCATCGCGCCGGACATCCATGCGCGGGTAAAGGCCTTCTGCGGGGCGCTCGCTGAGGCTGGCCCTATCCCCGGCCTCAAGGAATGGGCGCCGGCCTTCGCCTCCGTGACCTTGTGGTACGACCCGGACAGGATCGCCTTCGCGGAACTGGCCGGACGCCTCGCGGATCTGGCCGAACAGCCTGCGCGCGGCGGCGGGACGGGCGCCCTGTTCGAAATTCCTTTCTGCGCGGAGGACAATCTCGCTCCGGATCTCGACGAGGTCGCAGCGCTCAAGGGCCTGAAGCGAGAGGTTTATCTGGCGCGTTTTGGCGGGCTGGTTTTCGAAGTCTATATGCTCGGCTTCCAGCCCGGCTTCGCCTATCTCGGCGGCTTGCCGGACGCGCTTTCCGCGCCGCGGCTGGCGACGCCTCGCAAGGTCGTTCCCGCCGGCTCCGTCGCCATCGCCGACGGCATGTGCGCGGCCTATCCCTACGCCAGCCCCGGCGGCTGGCGCCTCATCGGACGCACGCCCGCGCCGCTGTTCGACATCGGCAATGCGGCCCGCCCCGCCCTGCTCGCGCCGGGCGACCGCGTGCGCTGGCGCGCCATCTCCCGGCGCGAATTTGATGCGCTCGAATCCCGCTGGCGCGCGGAGGGTTTCCAGCCTGACAGCCTGCGGGCGGCGTCATGAGCGTGCGGCTCGCCGTGATCCGCGCCGGCGTCGGGGTCGCGGCGCAGGATTTCGGCCGCAAAGGCTTTCGCGCGCTTGGCGTTCCACTGTCAGGGGCGCTCGATCCGCTCCTGCTCGCCGCCGCCAACGCCCTCGCCAGCGCGCCAGATGATTCGGCGGGTCTGGAGATTCTGCTCGCAGCGCCAGAATTGCGCGTCGAGAAAGGCGCGCTGCGCATCGGTCTCGCCGGCGACCTGTCCGGCGTTCTCACCCGCGCCGGCGGCGCCCGCGAAAACATTCCCTCGTGGCGAGGGCTGATCCTGCGCGAAGGCGACGCGCTTGCGCTACGGCTGGGGCGCGGCCCAGCCTATCTCGGCTTCTCGGGCGGCCTCGACCTGCCGCAGGTCCTCGGCGCCCGCGCGACCCTTTTACGCGCCGGATTCGGCGGATTGGAAGGCCGCGCTCTGCTGGCGGGCGACGCGCTCTGCTGCGGCGCGGCGGCGGCAGGCGATTTTATCGCTCCGCCGCTGCTTCATGAGCCCGGCCCGATCCGCTTCATCCCCGGTCCGCAGTCCGATCATTTTTCGCCCGAGGCGCTGGCGCTTTTCGCCGCCGCCGAATGGCGCGCCGGCGCCGAAAGCGACCGCATGGGCCTGCGGCTATCCGGCCCGCGCCTGACGCACAGCGCGCGCGGCGCGAATATCGTCTCGGACGGCGCGACGCCCGGCGCGATCCAGGTTCCCGGCGACGGCCAGCCGATCGTTTTGCGCGCGGATTGCCAGACCTCCGGCGGCTATGCCAAGATCGGCTGCGCGATCTACGCCGACCTGCCCCGGCTGGCCCATGTCGCGCCCGGCGACATTGTGACCTTCGCGCCGGTCGATCACGCCGAAGCGGCGGCGGCGCGAAGCGGGTCGCGCGAAAATTTCGCGCGATGGCGGCGGGAAATCGCCCCGTGCGATGGATGGGATCCGGAAAAATTGTGGAGCGAAAATCTCATCAGCGGCGCCACCTCCGGCCAATGAAATTGGGCGGCGCGACACCATGACCGGACAAAGACAAATCAACCTCAACGCCGACCTCGGCGAGAGCTATGGCGCCTGGCGCATGGGCGACGACGCGCGCCTGCTGCCGCTGGTGCAATCCGCCAGTCTCGCCTGCGGCTTTCACGCCGGGGACCCTGTCACGATGGGCCGGACCGTTCGCGCCGCTCTGGCCGCTGGCGTCAGCCTCGGCGCCCATCCCTCCTATCCCGACCTTCAGGGCTTCGGCCGCCGCTCGATGCATTGCTCGGAGGAAGAGGTCGAGGCTCTGGTCCTCTATCAGATCGGCGCGCTCGACGCCTTCGCCCGAGCCGAAGGCGCGCGCGTCGCCCACGTCAAGCCGCATGGCGCGCTGAGCAATGATTCCTGCCGCGACCCTGCGCTCGCGGCGGCGATCGCGCGCGCGGTCAGGCGTTACGACGCCAACCTCATCCTGCTGGCGCCGGCGCATTCCCGTCTCGCCGAAGCCGGCGTCGCGGCGGGCCTTCGGGTCGCCATCGAGATCTTCGCTGACCGAACCTATGAGGACGACGGCGCGCTGACTCCGCGCGACATGGCGGGCGCCGTGCTGCATGAGGGCGAGGCCTGCCGCGCCCATCTCGGGGCCATGCTGGACGCAGGAGGACTGATCGCGCGCGGTGGAAAAATTCTTCCGACGCCAATCCATAGCGTTTGCGTTCACGGCGACGGCCCCGGCGCGGTCGACGTCGCCGCCGAACTTCATCGCTTCCTGCAAAAAAAATTTCGCCTGGCGCCGCTACCAGCCTTGTTTTCCTAGGCGCAGCCTTGCATCGGCGCGCATGAAAGCTATGCTCGCGCAAAATTTCGCCACGGAAGCGATATTTGCACAGGAGCGCCCATGTCCGCCGCCCTCGCCACACGCGCCGAACGCCTCGCCCAGGGCAAGAGTCTTCGCAAACTCACGCCTCGCGCCGCCCATAGCAAGCTCGCCGGTCCGATGGACCGCGATTCCAACGCCATTCTGGAGGCGCAGAACGCCACGCGCCTCCCCGGGCTCATTCCGGTGCGCCGCCAATTGATGGCGGAGAACCCTTTCGCCTTCCTGCGCGGCGCGGCGGCGGTTATGGCCCACGACCTGCGGTCGCAGCCGATGGCCGGCGCGCCGGTGCAGGCCTGCGGCGATTGCCATCTGATGAATTTCGGCGCCTTTGTCACGCCGGAAGACAATATTCTGTTCGACATCAACGATTTCGACGAAACCCTCCCCGGCGTCGATTTTACCGTGGACGTCAAGCGCCTCGCCGCCAGCGTCGCAGTCGCCGCCGCCGACAAGGGCCTGAGCAAGCCCGACCGGCGCAAGCTCGCCGCCGCCGCCGTGCGCGCCTATCGCAAGCGCATGGAAAGCCTGTCCTATCTCACCCCTCTGGAGATATGGCACAGCCGGATCGACCTGGAGCGCGAGGCGAAGAAGTTCCGCAACAACCCGCTGCGGCGCAAGATCGCGACCGTGATTTCGCGGGCGCGTGGCGAGGGCCTCGACCGCGACGACAATTTTCCGACTTTGGCGGCGTCCGGCGCGCCGGTCATCCACGACAAGGCGCCGCGCATCTTCCATTTCGCCGCGGGATCGGACGCGGCCAACGGCTTCGACGCCAAGGCCGGCATGGAAACCTATCGCGACCGCCTCGCGCCAGCCACCCGGACGCTGTTCAGCCGCTACGCCCTGCGCGATTTCGTGTTCAAGGCGGTCGGCGTCGGCTCGGTCGGCACCTATTGCTATGTCGGCCTGTTCATGAGCGGCGACGACGAACCGATGTTTCTGCAGATCAAGGAGGCGACCCATTCCGTGCTGGAGGCGCTGGACGAGCGGTCGGCCTTCAACGGCCATCAGGGCCAGCGCGTGGTGGAGGGCCAGCGCATGATGCAGGCCGCCAGCGACTTTTTCCTCGGCTGGACCGAAAACGATCCATCGGGCCGGCAATATTACGTCCGCATACTCAAGAACCGCCGCCTTGGCGGCGTGAGCGAAATCTCGGAGGCGGAAGGACTGGCCGATTACGCCCGGCTCTGCGGCCGCACCCTGGCGCGGGCTCACGCCCGCTCCGGCGACCCGGCCGTGATCTCGGGCTATATGGGCGACAGCGAGGCCTTCGACGAGGCGATCGCCGATTTCGCTTTGGCCTATGAGCAGCAGACCGAAATCGACCACGAGGCCTGGAAAGCGACCCTCCCGACGGCGCCGTGAGACTGCCGGCGCGCGTCTCAAAGGCGGGGGACGAAGACGCCAGACGCGTAAAGTCGCCGAAGGTCGCGTGAATTTACGGAAAAAATTTATGCGGAAGAGCCGTGGCGGCCAATATCGGCCGCCACGCTCGAATCCTTACACCAGGCCGGTCGCGTAATAGGTCGCGATCACGACGAAGACGGCCATGGTCTTGATGACGGTCACCGCAAAAATGTCCTTATAGGACTGTTTGTGCGTCAGTCCGCAGACCATGAGCAGCGTGATCACCGCGCCATTGTGCGGCAAGGTGTCCATGCCGCCCGACGCCATCGACGCGACGCGGTGCAGCACCTCCATCGGAATGCCGTGGGCGTTGGCCGCTTCGATGAAATCCTTCGACATGGCGGCGAGCGCGATCGACATGCCGCCCGAGGCCGAGCCGGTGATGCCGGCGAGCGAAGTAACCGTGACAGCCTCGCGCACCAGTGGATTGGGGATGCCGCCGAGCGCATCGCGTATGACGATGAAACCCGGCAAGGTGGCGATGACCGCGCCGAAGCCATATTCGGAGGCCGTGTTGATCGAAGCCAGCAGCGCGCCGGCCACCGCCGCCTTACCGCCTTCCGCGAACCGCGTGCTGACCGGGCGCCAGGCGAAAACAAGAACGGCGATGATGCCGGAGAGCAGCGCGCCTTCGACCGCCCACACCCCCACCAGCTTGTCGACCGAGATATGAACAGGCGCCGCCATGGCCGGAAGCTGCAGGTCGTAGCTCGCGCCGTAGCCGCTCTTGATCATCGTCGTGAACAGCTTGTTGAGGCCGAACACAATGACGAGCGGCAGGATCGCAACCCACGCCGGCGCGAGCGACTCATGCTCCATCGGCGGCGGCTCGTTGGTGTGGCCCTCGCCATAGCCCTCTCCCGCCTCCAAAGCCCGCCGGCGCTGCCATTCGAGATAGGCCATGCCGACGATGAAGATGAAAATGGCGCCGATAATGCCCAAGATGGGAGCGGCGAAGGCGGTCGTCTTGAAATAGGTGGTCGGGATGATGTTCTGGATCTGCGGCGTACCCGGCAGCGAATCCATGGTGAAAGAGAAGGCGCCCAGCGCGATCGTGCCCGGAATGAGCCGTTTGGGGATATGGCTCTGGCGGAACATTTCCGCCGCGAAGGGATAGACCGCGAAGACGACGACGAAGAGCGACACGCCGCCATAGGTCAGGATCGCGCCGACCAGGACGATCGACAGCATCGCCCGGCTTTCGCCGACAATGCCGATGACTGCCGACACGATGGATTTCGAAAAGCCAGAAATCTCGATCAGCTTGCCGAACACCGCGCCAAGCAGGAAGACCGGGAAATAGTTTTTGACGAAGCCGACCATGCTTTCCATGAAAACGCCGCTGAAAGCGGCAGGAACGGCGGCAGGATCGGTGAGAAGGACGGCTCCCAACGCAGCAATGGGAGCGAACAGGATCACGGAAAACCCGCGATAGGCGACGAACATCAAGAAGCACAATGCGCCAAGGGCGATGAGAAAACTCATGGCTGTTTCCTACCCGCTGGAATTTAAGCAGGCGCCGGTTGCGTCCGACATCCTTGCCGCTTCATTTGTAAACGATTTTTTGGTTTTAGCGATGCGTCCGAGGCCAAGCTGAACAGTTTTTTTCGCGCGGGGTTGGCGCGACGCGGCGCCGAAGTGGGTGGCGATTTAGCGCAGGGTGACCCGAAACTTCGGACAAGAATTCATCAGGCTACCGATGTGACAGCCGCAACGCCGAGGTTTCGAGCGCGTTCGGCCAGCCTGTCGCGGATGCGATCGGGAATCTGCCGTCGCGCCTTGGCGCGTGGATAGGGCATTTCGGCCATGGGCTTGCCATCAGGATATAGCGCCACATGCTCCGTCCAATTGTCGAACCGGAGCCTGTCAACATTATCGACAAATGTTTCGACTGGCGTGTTTTCTGCGAAAATCACGGAATGCTCATCCAGCTCAATATGAAAATAGGTCAGGATCGGCGACGCGTTAAATTCACGGACGATCGAGATTTCATTGACGAGCGTGGCCGCCTGCGCCAGGACGCCATCGATCAGGACTGCATGATCCGGCGAGATCACGAGATCGCGCGACGGGACGTTATCATCCAGCGCGCCGGCCTTGATGCGGATCGGCAGCACGCGCAGTTTGTCGCCAAAAATCGTCGAGACCGTTTGGCGGCCAAGCCAGCGGACAGGCAGTGCGCGCCCGTCTGCGGTCAGCACGAGGTCGCCGGCCTTCAGGGATTCGACAAAGACCTCGCCATCTGGTGTGAGGATCTGGGTGCCGGACGTGAAACAGGTTACTTCGACTTGCGCGGTGACCGTGCCCCACCAGGCGTTCGACCCCGCCGGAATATTGACGACAGCGGGGTCATTGCTGACAAATTCGTTGGAAATCCAAAATCCGTTTGGATTGTTCGGATCAGCGACCGCCGTCGAATTTAGCCCCCACCGTTGCACGCCGGTCGCCGGGTCCGCGCTTCCGAGCGGGTTATTGATCAAGGCCGAGTTGCTCGATTGGTAAAGGGTCGGCGCGCTGAAGTTTTGGTTCGGTCCGGCGACGACGTAATAGTCCGATGGAAGCAGAGATGTTCCAGATGCGGTGAAATTGATCAGCACATCGCCGGCGGCGTTGACGGCAATAGAGGGATTGAAGATCGCCACGTCCGCGCCGAGTCCCGTCGAGGCGCCGGTGATTTCGCCGCCCGCGACAAATTGCGGCGAACCGGGTGTCGTGACATCATATTGAAACCATGCGACGACTGGCTGCGAACCGGACGAAACCTGTGCTTCGCTGACGCCGAAAACGTAATTCCTGCCATTGAGCGTCTCGTAAGCGAGACCCTGGATGCGCGAATCCAGCGCGTCGAGCTGCGGCGCCCCGCCGGGCTGGGAGGCCAGGAAGTCGCCGCTGCCAGAACCGATATTGGCGTTGCCGGGCGAAAGCGTCTGAACCGCGCTGTAGCCATTCGCGGCATCGTAAGTCTGATAGGAAAGCTTGACTTCCGAGCCGTCGGATCTCGCACCAAAAAAGTAGGTTGTGTAGGTCGATCCGGAAAAACCCGTAACTGGGCGCATAATGCCATCGCTGCCCGGCGCGATCGCAGCCACGACGCCGGCGATGGAGCCTCCGGCCGCGACCGCGGCCTCAGGCACGATCCACTGCGCGGAGCCCGCGAAATCTGAACCGTTGTCCTGCGCAGTCGTTACATAGATTTCGCCCCCACCCACCGAAATGACGGGCACGTCCGGTTCGGTCGTGGTTCCCGGTATCGGTTGCCCCACATTGAGATAGGCGACCGACCAGCCGGCGCTCGGATTCTGTGTGACGGCGAAGTCCAGAGTGTAAGAGCCATCGCTATTCAACTGGATGGCGCTCAGCACGTAATCACCGCAGGAACTGTCATAGGCGAGGCGCGCATCGTAAATGGACGAGACGCCAGCAGACGAGAACAGGTCGTAGAAGCTTTCCGGACTTGAAGTGACGCCAGTGGACAAAAGGGTCCATTGGATCTGGGAGCTTTCGGCGGTAATTGCATAATACGGCCCGACCGCCAGCGCATTTTGCGGAGGCCAATTGGTCGGGTCTGAGATGCCCCAGAAGGTTGAAATGATAGCCGAGGTCACCACCGGGAAATCCCTTGATTTCAATATGAGGTTCGCCAAAGCGCGAGCTTAAATGAAATCTCGCGTCACGAGCAGCGCCAAGAACTATTTTTCGCCCGGAATTGAACGTGAAACGCGCGTATCCCAAGCTTAGACGGCACGAAAGGCGAGAGCGCCAAAGGTCGAGAAAAGGACGGACGACCTTCGGGGGGCGATCAAAGCCGCAGCGGCGGAGAAAAACTTGGCGCTGGCCGCAGGCGCTAAATTCGCGGAAAGAATTCGGCGGGGTGTGCGGAAACGCCTCGGATATGAGAACGAAGGCGATGGTTATCCGTCTGCGAGTACGCTCAAAACAGCCATTAGGAAGTTAAAAAACGGGACAAAGCTTTAAGAGCTGCCCTCATAAGGGGGAGGCCCAGGTCGGCGCATTGTATATATCGGTCTGCGGCGCAACTATACTTCAGAGTTCGGCTACAAACTGCACACCGATACGGTTTGGACGCATATCCATTGATTTTTAGGTCCCACAATAACATTGCGGCGAGCAAGCCCCACAAATACTTGGCGGACGCTTGGATCTTGACCTACTCACAATGTTTGGCGGCCATAAGCCTTTTTGGTAATCGCAACCGACCGAATGTGGAGCAATTTCTAACTTTAACCTGCTAGCTCTGAGAATTTTTTTGCGTCGCGGACACAAGAGATATCATAATGCAGTATTTTTATGCTGTTATAAATAAGAACTGGCGTGAAAAACTATTAATAAGCGTATAATTTTCCAAAGAACTCTCCATCGACGATTTGTCCGGAGTATACTTCAATGGCGGAAATATCCAGCAATCAGACAACGACCTATGTATTATCTACGTCGGATCCAAACCTTACGGTCGACGTGGGTGTGTCTATCCGAACCGCGACAACGGACGGTATCGACGGCTATTCGGGCGGCGCGTGGAAGATCACCAATTTCGGCGCCATCGTCTCTAACGGCGGTTATGGTGCTTATGGGATATATCTCAGCGGCGCAAGCAACGCGATCTCAAACTACGGCTGGATTTCCGGAAGCGGAGGGGTGAATCTGACCACCGGCGGCTCAGTCGTCAACGCTTCCGGCGCAACCATTCAAGGGACCGGCTCGACGAGCAATGGAATTTCAGCGGTTTCAGGGGTCCATGTCTCGAACGGGGCAGGGACGGTTTCGAACTCCGGCACGATTACGGCTCTCGGCTATGGTGTGGGCCTCGACAACGGCGGAAGCGTCACGAACTATGCTGGCGGGTCGATCACCGGGGGCGAAGACGGCGTCTTCTTTTACGGCTCCAGTGGTTATCTCGATAATTTCGGCCAAATCAAAGCAACGATAGACGACGGCGTCGGCTTTTTTGCAGGCGGGACGCTGATCAACGAGGTCGGCGGGATAGTCAACGCAACATCCACGGGCGGAACAGGCCCCGCCGCTGTCTATTTCGCGAAGGCGGCTGGCGCCCTGCGAAATGACGGCAGCATGATCGGAACGCTCGCGGGCGCTTATTTCCAGGCCGGCGGGAGCATCGTCAACGGCGCCAACAGCACGGCCGCGCTGCTTCAGGGTGGAACCTACGGCGTCTACGTCTCGGGCGGAGCCGGTTCGGTGACCAATGCGGGCACGATCACGGGCGGCAGCTATTCTGTCGATTTCGCAACCAGTAGCGCTTCGAATCTGCTCGTGGTCGACCCCGGCGCGATATTCAATGGGGCCGCCGTCGGCGGTGGAGGAACACTGGAATTGGCGGCGGGCGCCGGAGTGGGCGCCATCGGCGGGATCAGCAGCGGCAGTTCAGGCAATTTCCGCAATTTCGGCGTTCTCACAGTTGATTCCGGCGCGACATGGACGCTGAGCGGCGTCAGCAACGCGATCACGAACGTGACTGACAATGGCACGCTCATCGTGACCGGCACGCTCAAAGTTTCAACGGCGGTGGCCGCTTCAAGTACGGGAAAGTTTCAACTTGGGGTCGCCGGCGGGTCAGGCACGCTCGAGGTGGCTTCGGAAACGGGTTCGCTGTCTCAGACCAATTTCGTTAACAATGGCAAATTGATCATCGACAATGCTGCATCGTTCGGCGCGAATGTCGGCACGACGTCCTATGGCGGCCCGTTGCTCATGAATTTCGGCGCCGGAGACGTAATCGATATTCTGAATTTCAGCGCCTCTGGCGCCACCATTTCATTCAATTCTGCGACTGGACTTGCGCAGATCGGCAACGGCAAGCAAACGGCGACCCTCAAGTTCGACATTTCGACACTCGCTGCGGGCACACTGCAAGTCGCGTCCGACGGCGGGACTGGCCTCGACGTCACGCTCGTTCCCGCACCGAACGGTCCGGGCGTCGTTTCAGTCTCGGCGTCGGCGGTCGCTGGCTCCGGTTCGCCTAGCGACGATCTCGGGATTGGCGGCGTTGTGACGATTTCGCTCACGATGAGCGCGCCCGTCAGCGTAAATCTGTCCGCTCCTCCGTCCCTGGTCCTCAACGACGGGGGGACTGCAGCCTACCCGAGCGGCTCCAGCAGTTCGACGACGCTGGTCTTTCAATACGTCGTCTCCTCGGGCCAGAACACTTCCGCTCTGGCGGTATCGGGAGCCCTGAACGGAACCTCGATCACCGATGCGACTGGCGCCGTCGCCAACCTGACGGGCGCCTATGAAACCTTGTCATCCGCCTCGTCATCGATACAGATCGACACCACGCCGCCCGCGGCTCCAACGATCAGCGGCGTGACATACGGCGGCACTGGGACTTGGAGCCTCAACGGCTTCGCCGAATCGGGCTCTACTGTCACAATTTTTGACAGGTCGGCAGTTTTGGGCTCGTCACAATCTGTGGCGGGCGCATGGGGCTACGCGACTATAGAAGACAATACTACGGTTCGCGTCTTTTCAGCGACAGCAACCGATGGCGCTGGCAACGTGAGCGCGCCTTCGGCGATGTATTTCGAAGGAACCACCGGTAGCGATGTTTTCAGCTTCGCATCAGAACCAGCGCTGGCGGCAGCGGGCGGTATTTTCGGCAATGGCGGAGTCGACGCTATCAGTATGTCGGGCGCCGCGACTTTGACGGACGCCGATTTCGTCCATGTGCAGGGAGTGTCCCAGCTCAACTTGCTAGGAGCCAGCACGGCGACGTTAGGGCCGAACGCGGCGGCCGCCGGTGTTGCAGCCCTGATCGCCGGCGCCGGCAATACGAGCGTAACCGACAGCGGTTCCGGGACCTTGAATGTAAACGCAGCCGCATTGCCTGTAACGGCGACACTCACTTTGTCTTCGGGATCCGGGACGGAGGGGTTCACTGTGACGAATTTGGGCGGAAATCTCAATGCAAGCGCGGTTAAGGGCTCGATCTATGTGACCGCCACCGGGACGAATCAGAAGATCGTGGCCGGCAGCGGGGCCGACACCATAAATGCGGGTCCTGGGGACGTAATAACCGGCGGCGGCGGCGCCGACGTTTTTGCCGCGTCGGCGAACGTTTCGCAAAATTCGGCGGCGCTCTATGACACGGTTACTGATTTCGGAAATGGCGCGGACCACTTCGCTATCGGGCGCTCATTATCGACGTTTTATTCTTACATTAGCTCATCAGCACTGAAGCACACCGGCACCGGCAATTTGTACAACGATTTATACAATTTGCTGGGAGGGGCGAACTCCAATTATCTCCCGGTTGGCGGCGCCGATTTTGTTGACATCACGAAAGGAAACGACGCCGGTTTCTATGTCGTCATCAACAACCTATCAACCCCCGGGTTCGGGAACGGCGATACCGTATTCATGGTGCAGAAAGGGGCGGTCGTCACCGCATCAAGCTTCATATAGATGAGATCGGCAACGAGACGCCTTTGCCGACTGCATCCATCTAAGAAAAAAACGAGATCACGTGCGCGTCGGCGATGTCTTTGCCCGCGTGAATCGCCGCCTTGAATTCGGGGAATTTCCGCTTTCAAACGGTGAGCGTCGATTCACGGATCCCGAGCGCTGTCGCGATCCGTTCGTCGTCGAGTCCGATCAGGGACAGGCGACGCGCCAGTTCGCAATGCTCAGGGGTGACGACGCAGCGCTCCGCCATTTGCAGCAGCGGCTGCCGGAGCTTTGTCTTCGAGCCCTTGGGTCACCCTTCCGGTTTTGTTTTTCGAGCGGCCATATCGATCAACTAAAACCATGGGCGGACAGGAGCAGGTTTCGTGAAAATCGAGAATAGGTGTTTGATAGAAGCGGAAGCGATGTATGACGAGGAGGCGTGTCCTAGGATCCCTCGCTCGCGCCTAATTCTGCGATCGAGACGCGATTCCACCATTCAAAAACCGTCAGAACGCCTGTCGAGCGGATGCACGCAATTGCTGGCCTTCGAACTGCCGGCCTGCGGTGCTGACCATATACTCGAGTTCGAGACTCGTCGCGCCTTGCGTCACGGCGCGAATCGACAGGCCCAGCGAAAGCGCATCGCGCGCCATTGCGGCTCCTGCGGTGGAGTAGCCGGGCGCAATGCCGACGAGATCGGCGTAATTCAGGTTCTGAACATAACCGCCCTGAAAGGCATGCGTATATTCCACGCGCCCGCCAGGAGTCAGGATTCCCCAGCTCATCGGCAGGGAATAAACCACACGCGCGCCCAATACGCCGGAAAGCGTGGTTTCGTTGAGGGGATCATAGCTCAAGGCCCAGATGTTCGACCCTGTCTCGCGATAACCGTCCAGGAACAGGCGCACGGCGTCCAGTCGGCCATATGGTGAGATTTTCAAGCCGTCCCATCTGAAGTCCTGGGTCAGGCTCACGGAGCCGTAAGCTTCGTCGCCGTTACGAACGCCGCCGAGCATGAGTCCGCCATCATCCGACCAGCGCCGGGTGTCGAATCTCAGCGCGCCATAGCCGGCGATGAAGTCGAGGAATGTGCTGTGCGCGAGTTTCACGCTCGAATAAAGCGTCGCGCTATAGGCGGTCGCATTGCTCGCGGAGCCTTGAACGCCAACGCTCGTGTTGTCGAAGCCCAGGCCGACGGCGACGCCCGCCTTGACGCGATCAAGGACCTTGCCGTCGAAACCGACCGTGACGCCCGACGATGAAAAATGATTGTCGACGCTGTTGTCGCTACGGATCTGACCCAAACTGAACGCGCCCGTGGCCCAGACGTGGACGGGGAGCGCGCCGGTCTTGTCAAGCGCCTGGAACGCCGCCGGCAAGGCCGCCGAGAGACTTTGGACGGCAAGCGCCGTGTCGCTTTGCAACTGGCGCTGCGGAACATTGACGGTTTCCGCATAGGCAAGCGCCGAAGAAGGGTTGGCGATACTGCCGAAGGCCATCGCGCCGCCGCCGAAGCCGGTCCCGCCGAAACCTCCGCCAGCCCCCGAGGCGCGGCCGTCACCCCAAGCGCCGCCGGCGAAACCGCTTCCCCCAAAAGCATTCCCTCCTCCGAAACCGCCGCCTCTCGACGACGGATGCGAGGACGGAGCCGAAGACTGTTGTTGCGCGGCGGATTCCTCGTCCTCCTCGTCGTGCAACTGTTCGAGGCGCCGGAACGTATTACCGATCTGGGTCTCACCGTAACGCGCGGCCATGTTCACTTGCGCTTCGATGAGCCCCTTCACGTCTCCATTGGCGGTCGGATCCGGACGCGCGTTAACATTGACGGAGGTCGACGCCGAAACGGAAGCGTTATTGACGTCGCCGCCATAGACGGCGACGACCGAATGCGCGCCCACGCTCAATGACGAGGTGCTGAAACGCGCCGTTCCGCCAGCCAAAGGCGCAGAGCCCAGCACGTTCGCGCCGTCCTTGAAGACAACTGAGCCGGTGGGCGACTGGCCGCCCGAAACCGTCGCCGTGAGCGTCACGGCCGTGCCGAACAAAGGCGTCGCCGAAGAGGTTGCCAATGCGATCGCCGGGGTCGCCTTGCCGACCATCACAGTGGCGGCGGCGGCCGTCGCCGCCGTGTTGTTGGAGTCGCCCGAATAAGATGCAGTGATCGAATGTGCGCCCACCGCGAGAGCCGCCGCCGTGATGCTCGCGGCCCCGCCGCTGACCGCGCCGGCGCCGATCGGCGCGCCATTGTCGAAAAAGGTCACTGCGCCAGTGGCCGTCGCCGGCGTGATATTCGCCCGAATCGGCACCGCCTGGCCGATGGTCGCCGAACCATTGACGTTCAGCGTAACGGAACTGCCGGCCTTGTTGACCGTCTCGACGACAGAGCCGGTGGAGGCGACGAAGTTCGCATTGCCTGCGTAGGTGGCGGTGATCGTGTGCGCGCCCGCTGTGAAAGAGGGAATGACGAGGGTTGCGACGCCGCCCGATAGCGCCGCCGCGCCGAGGGACGTCGCGCCATCGGTGAAGGCGACTGTTCCTGTGGGCAGGCCGACTGCACCGCCGCTCGCGGTTACTGTCGCCGTCAGAGTGACGGATTTTCCCGCCGTCGCCGGGCTCGGATTGGCCACTACGGCGACCTGACTGCCGCCCTGATTGACAACCTGCGAGCCGCTCAGCGCCCCGGCGGCGGCGCCAAAATTCGAATCGCCGGCGTAGGACGCCGTGATCGTGTGCGAACCCGGCGCAAGGGCGGCCGTCGAGATTGTGGCGATGCCGCCGGCGAGCGAACCAGCGCCGATCGGCGCGCCGCCATCGAGGAAGGTTACCGCGCCTGTGGGCGTGCCGGAAGCCGGGGCCACTGCCGAAACAGTCGCGGTGAAGGTCACTGTCTGCCCTGAGGAGGCCGATGGCAGGGAACTCGTCACGCCTACCGTAGCGGCCCCTTTGCCCACGACCAGCGGATTGCCGGCGAGACTGCCGGTCCCCGCGTTGAATTTGCCGTCGCCGCCATAGGAGATTGTGATCGTGTGATTTCCGACGGCCAGAGACGATGTCGTGAGCGAGGCCGTCCCGCCCGTTAGCGCGCCCGTGCCGATGGCGGCGCCGCCGTCAAGGAAGGTCACGGCGCCTGTCGGCGTTCCCGTCGCAGGCGAAATGGCCGCGATTGTCACGGTCAACGTGACGCTCTGGCCCAAACCCGCCGGATTCTGCGACGCGGTCAGTGTGGTTGAGACATTTCCTTTATTCACAACCTGCGGATTACCGGCGAGGCTGCCCGTACCGCCGTTGAAGTTGCCGTCGCCGGCGTAAGACGCCGTGATCGTGTGATTGCCGGTCGTCAATGCGGACGTGCTGAACGTCGCCACTCCGCCGGCAAGCGAACCCGC
>NZ_JASHHX010000021.1 GCF_030056575.1 Rhodoblastus sp. 17X3
ATGGACCGTCAGCCCGACAAAGATGACGAAGAAAAACAGAGACCCGCCATAGAAGATGTTGCGGGCAGTGGATTTGGTCAGAACGTCACTCATTCGTTTCCTCCGGCGAATGTCTGCGCGACGGCTTGCGGCCAGGCGCTATGGGCGGGCGTTGGAAAAATCAGAAAAGAGGCGGCGACCAGCGCCAGCACGGCGACGGCGGCGGCGAAAAACCCCGCCAGTGCGGCGGGAGCGCGAGAAAGTCCGAGATAGAAGCCCAGGACGACGCGGGCCTTGGCGGCGGCCACACCCGCAATGACCACAAGCCAGACGGCGCCGGGCCGCGACTGCGTCAGCGCGTTCGCGGCGAAGGCCATGCTCGCGGTCAGGGCCATCAATTGGCCCCAGGCGAAAACCAGGGAACGGGTCGATGCTTTCATGGCTCACCGCATCAGATAGAGGCAGGGGAAGACCAGCACCCAGACCAGATCGACCATGTGCCAGAAGGCGGTTCCGGATTCGACGGCGGAGGGCGCGGCGCTTCCTGCGATAATCGCGAGAACGATCAGTCCCAGCACGACATGCAGGGCGTGAAAGCCGGTGATGAGGAAATAGAGGGTGAAGAAACCATTGGAGTCGATGTCGGCCCCGGCGGCGAATTCACGCGAATATTCAATCCCCTTGATGGCGAGGAAAGCGACGCCGAGCACGCCAGCCGCGGCAAGACAGGCGCGCGCGCGGCCGCGCCGCCCTTCCTGCGCCGCCGCATTGGCGAAGGCCGCGAATAATCCGCTGGTCAGGAGAATGGCTGTGTTGATCGCGCCCGCCAGCCGGTCGAGACTGTCCTGTGCCGCGGCGAATCCAAGCGGGTCGCGCGCCCGGGCGCCGGCATATCCGAGCAGCGCCAGTCCGAACACGGCCAGTTCGGAAGCGATCAGCACCCACACCAGGGGATGCCCGGGCAGGGCGGACAGCGGTCCCCAGCCGAGATCATGCCCCTGAGCAGAAATTTCCAACTGGCCTGCATCCACATCGCTCATCTGACGGCGCCCTTTCAAGACGCCAGCAATGGGATGTCGAGCGGAGAAAGACCTTGTCGAGGCGCAAGGAACGGCGCGATTGTCGCGACGCGCGGAGGGGCGCGATCAGGGCGCGCTTCCGCGCCGGCTCATCAATGGGCCGCGTCCGGCGCCGGCAACCCGCGCGGCCGTCTGAGGAGCGCGACCGCTCCAAGGCTGATGACAAGACCGACGGCGACGATCCAGAAACCGTCGGAATAAGCCATCACCGTGGCCTCCCGCCGCACCTGAGACGCCAGCGTGGCGATCGCTTGCAGCTTCGCGACGCCCGCGTCGGCGATATGGGCCTGGTACCCCGCGGCGAGGGCCGCGACATGCTCCCGCACATGGATCGCATTCTGCGTGATCCCCTCGGACAGCATGGCGTAGTGGAAGTGTTCCCGGCGGGAAATCAGGGTCGCGAGCGTCGCGATGCCGATGGAGCCGCCAAGATTGCGCATCATATTGGTCAGCGCCGAAGCGTCGGCGGTGTCGCGAGGCGCAAGCCCCGCCGTGGAGAGTTGCGACAGCGGAATGGTGAACAGGGGCTGGCCGATCGCGCGCAGCAGTTGCGGAAGGATGAGCTGGTCGACGCCGACGTCATGCGTCAGCCCGACATTGATCCAGCAGCTCGCGATGAACAGCGCGGTCCCTGCGACGATCAGGAGGCGCGGGTCGAAGCGTTTGAGCAGGAACGGCATGGCCGGGAAGAGCAGCAGCTGCGGCAGCCCGCTCCACATCACGACATAGCCGATCTGCTGGGCGTTATAGCCGAGGATTTGCGCGCAATAGAGCGGGATGATGTAGATCGAGCCGAAAGACACGGCGCCCATCACCGCCATCAGGAAGCAGGAGCCGCCGACCGTGGGGTTCTTGAGGACGCGCAGGTTGATGAGCGGCTGCGAGGCCGCCAGCTGCCGCGCGATGAAGCCGGAAATGCCGGCGAAGGCGAGGACCGACGACCAGACGATGACGTCGGAATCGAACCATTCCTTGCGCTGCCCTTCCTCCAGAACGAAGGTCAGCGCGGGCAGCCCGAGCGCCATCAGCGCGATGCCGGGCCAGTCGCCGTTTTTCAGCTCGCTCCAGCGCGAGGCGACCTTTTCGAGGCCGATCAGCTGCATCGCCACGGCGGCAGGGCCGACGAGGAGATTGATGTAGAACAGGTAGCGCCATGAGAAATTGTCGGTCAGCCAGCCGCCGATGGTGGGGCCGATGGCGGGCGCGAAGGTGGCCGTAAAGCCGAACAGCGCGATGCCGATCGGCTGCTGGGACCTGGGCAGGCGCGAGCGCACGATGGTGATCGCCGTCGGGATCAGCACGCCGCCGGTAAAACCCTGCCCTGCGCGGAAAAGGATCATTTCATGCAGCGTGCTGGAGAGCGCGCAGGCGACCGAGAAGGCGATGAACAGCAGCGTGTTGGCGACCAGATAACGCCGCAGGCCGATCAGGAAGCCCAGCCAGCCGGTCATCGGAATCACGATGATTTCCGCCATGAGATAGGCGGTCGAGATCCAGCTGCCCTCTTCGGTGGAGGCGCCGAGCGCGCCCTGAATGCTGGAGAGCGAGGAATTGGTGATCTGGATGTCGAGAATGGCCGTGAAGGCGCCCAGAATGGCGCCGTACACTGCGATCCAGTCGCGCGCCGTCGCCCGCGCTTGGGAGGCGGCGAAACTCGCGGTCGAGGCGCTCACCGCAGTTCGGCCTGCTTGAACGAAGGCTCGCCGGCTGGCCTGGTATGCACCGTCGCCTCGGCCGACAGGCCCGGCCGCAACTGGCCGATCAGCGGGTCCGACGGATCGAGCGCGATGCGCACGGGAACGCGCTGCACGATCTTGGTGAAATTGCCGGTGGCGTTCTCCGCGGGCAGCAAGGCGAATTGAGCGCCCGTGCCGGGCGAGAAGCTTTCGACGCGCCCCGAGAACGCATGATCGCCAAAGGCGTCGAGCGTAAAGCTGACCTTGTTTCCGACCGAGATCGCCCCGGTCTGCGTCTCCTTGAAATTGGCGACGAGATAGATGGAGCTTCCCATCGGAACGATTGTGAGCAGATTCGTTCCGGCGGTGAGGTACTGGCCCGGACGCAAAGACCTGTCGCCGACGACGCCGTCGACGGGCGCGACGATCCTGGTGTATTCGAGGTTCAGCTTCGCCTGCTCGACCCGGGCGCGGGCGACGTCGATCGCGGCGCGGGCGCCGGCCTCCTGGGCCTTGAGATTTTCGACCTGCTGCTGCGCGGCTTCCAGTGCGGCCTGCGTCTTGTCGCGCGCGGCCCGGCGCTGGCGGAGATCGGAATCGGCCTGCTGTTCGCGCTGGATCGATCCGCTGCCGGCCTGGCGCAGGTTCTGGTAGCGGCCGAATTCCTGCTGCGAGAAGGTCAAGGCGGCGTCGGCGTTGGCGAGATCGGCGCGGGCGGACTCGACCTGAGCGCGCTGTTGCGCCAGATTCGCCCCGACGCTGAGGAGTTCGGCGCTCGCCTTTTCCGCTTCGGCTTCCGCGGAGGCCAGCAGGACTCGATGTTCCCGATCGTCGATCTGCGCGAGCAGGTCGCCGCGGCGAACCGGCTGGTTGTCGGCCACGAAAACCTGCGAAAGAGCGCCCGCGATGCGGGGCGCAATCGTCACCTTGTCGGAATTCAGAAAAGCGTTGTCCGTGGTGATCTCAAAGCGGCCAATGGCCCACCAGCGCCAGCCGAAGCCGCCTCCGGCCGCAAGAGCCGCAACAAACAAGGCCGCCAGGACGATGCGCTTCATATTCGCCTTGCGCGGCGGCCGCGATTGCGCTGGCCCCTTGCCGGTTTCCCGCGCCTCGATATCATCGGCGGCGGGAAATGAGCCCAACGGGGCGTCCTCGAAATCATCCTTGCGGCGAGCGTCCATCTATTGGGCCTTGAATAAAACGAAACGGTAAAGTTAAATTACATCGCGCAATGCGTTTGCGCAAGGAGTCATGGCGTGGCAGGCGAGAAAAATGATGGTGTGACCGCCGTCCGGCGCGGCGGCCGTCCCACCCGTGAAGAAGCGGCGCTCAGGGACATCCGCCTGCTCGAGGTCGCGACACGGCTCTTCATGGAGCATGGCTATGAGGGGACGAGCATGGATGCGGTGGCAGAGGCGGCCGGCGTCGGCAAGCCGACCCTCTACAGCCGCTATCGGGACAAGCGCGACCTGTTCGAAGCGGTCCTCACCGCGCGCATCAATGACTGGCTGCTGCCGATCGCCCAGGTCGCCGAGGGCGAGGGGGGCAAGGCGCCGTCAGGCGATCTGGAAGCCGTTCTGGACGAAATCAGCCGCGCCATGCTGCGCCACATGCTGAAGCCGGGCGCGGGGGCCCTGCAACGGGTCATCGCGGCCCAGAAATTGAAATTCCCGGAACTGGCGCGTTTCGCCTATGAGCAGGGATGGGTGCGCGCGGTTGAAAGCGTCGCAGATATCCTGCGTTCCTTTGCCGCGCAGGGAAGCGTTCATGTGCCCGACACAAAACTCGCCGCGGAGATTTTCCTGAACCTGATCATCGCGCCGACGTCCCGCGCCGCGCTTTATGGCGTCGAGGTCGATCCCGAGCGGCAGGAGGAGCGGCGAGCGGCCTCGGTGCGGTTTTTCCTGCGCGGCCTCGGCGCTCCTGTCAGCTCGGCGTGATTTCGACGACGCAGCGGATTGTCAGGAAGAACAGTCGCGGCTGGCGAGAAGCGCGCCCCGTGGCATTATAGCCCGATCTGCCCAGTGGCGATCATCGCGCCGTCTCGGAAGCCTGTGAGGCGGTTTTCGAGTTCCGCGCGGACAAAGCGCCGATGAAGCGGACGATGTCGTCGAGGAATGGCGCGCGTCACCGCAGCGGGCGGCCGATGGCGGTCACGAGCCCGATATGGCCGATCCCCGGATAGTCGATGCGCTCGACGCGCGCGCCGGTTCCGGTCATCGCATTGGGACGACGTGGTCGCCGCTGAAAACCGCATCAAGCTGGCGGAGGGATACATTGGCGCGCCGCCGACAGTGACAGTCTTTTCCGCGCTCATGGCGCCCTCGGCGAAAGCTGGCGTGGCGAGTGAGGCGGCGAGGGCGGCGGCGATCATGGCGCGGCGAATGGACATGGGCGCCTCCGATGTTTTCCAGGCGAGCTATTCGCCATGGCGGAGATACGGGGCGGGTCTCGGTAAAGTTTCGACGGGGCGGAAAATTCTCGAACCCTGTTTCGCCACAACGTCCAGCCAGGCGAGCGACAAGCCGGCCCGTTGCGATTGCTCTTGGAGATTTGAGCGCCTAAAACGACGCTCAGCGAGTTTCGGCGCCCGACCTTCAGATGACGGATGCTCACCATGACCAGTCACACCGTCAAAGCCTTTGATTCAGAGCTTGAGACCATTCGCGCCGTCATCGCCGAAATGGGCGAGAAGGCCCGGCAAATGCTCTCCGACGCCGCGTCTGCGCTCATGAACCTCGATGTCGGCCTGGCGAAGAGCGTCGCCGCGGCCGACGCGCATATCAATTCCCTGCAACGCAGCGTCGCGGACAAGGCCATCCACACCATCGCAAAAAGGCAGCCGGTGGCGGATGATCTCAGGGAAATCATGGGCGTCGTCCGCATCGCGACCGATCTTGAGCGCATCGGCGACCTTGCAAAAAACATCGCCAAGCGCACAACGAAGATAGCGCTGACGCAGAATATCCAGTCCTGCCTCGTCAGCCTCAAGGCCATGCATGACCGCGCCGCCGACCAGCTCAAGGACGCGCTCGAGGCCTATGCCCGGAGGGACGTCGCGCTGGCCCGGACGATCTGGGAGCGGGACCAGAAGCTCGATGCGCTTGAAGATCTCGCCTATCGCAATCTGCTGACTTTCATGATGGAAGATCCGGCGAATATTCCATTTTGTGTCGAGCTTCTGTTCTGCGCAAAAAATCTGGAGCGAATTGGCGATCGCACCAAGAATATCGCGGAGACGGTCGTCTATGTCGTCACGGGCGAGCCCGAAGTCTACGATTAGCCGAGTCCGCCTCAGGCGCAGGACATCTGTCATAAACTCGTTATGTCGCCATGATACCGTCTCGCCGTCACCGCCAATTTGGATCGACCCATTGGAGGCCGGGGTGCGACAGATCGAGATCAACTCCTCGAGTTACGGCATGCCGGGCAGGGCCGTCGCCGTCGAAGACGGTCAAGTCGTCTGGGCCGGAGCCATCAGAGACATAGCCGACGCCGGCAGTTTCGACGCATTGTTCTGCCATGACGACGACGTGGAGCGGCTTGTCGGCCTGGTAAGTTCGGGAAACCTCCGGGACGCGGACAGCCCACGGATCAAATCTCTCGGCTCATCGCGATAAGATCGAAGAAGCTCAAGCTGGCTGTTCTGTTTATGACAGATTCATGAATGATTTGGCGCATTTTCCGGGGCGTCGATCGCGGCCATAATCGCGCAGGACGAAAGCCGTGAGGACGCCGAAATGGTCAGCAAGGTCGCCATTGTCGAAGAGCTTGGTGAGCGCGCCGTTCTGCTGCCCTCGTTGATCGAGGCGGCGCTGGCGGCCAATGACCGCCTGAAAGTCAGATTGACGATATTGCAGGAGGCCTCCGCCCAAGCCGCGCAGCCAGGGCGGGTCTGTCTTTCGCTGCAACAGGAACGGCGCGCCGCCGGACTGGCCGACCCTGCCTTTGATACGACAATTTCAGGCGCGCGCAGCGTCGACGCCGGCTTTTTCGTCGCCCCCGGCGCCGAGCGCCTCGCGAACGGCCTGGCGGACGATCTGGCGGCGATGTTTGCGCCGCTCGACGTGGCGGAGCCCGCCGCCGCTGCGCCCCTGAAAGCCCGGCTCGACTCGGCGCTGCAAACATTGCCGGATTTTCGCGGCGACCGCGTCGGCCATGCGCAAGTCGCGGGAATCGCCGCCGCCCGGCGCGGCGGCGCCGACAGCCTGCATCTGCTGGTGATGGATCTGCACAAGGCGATCAACCGCCTCGCCGCCGCCACCGCGGTGGAGCTTGTGGATGGCGCGCATACGGCCGGGCTCGATGATGCGGGGCGCCAGCGCGTCAGGGCCTTCATGAGCGGCCTCAACCGCACGGCCGGGCTGGCCTTCGGCCATCCCGGGCTGGCGACGACGGCCGGACGCATCGGCAGGAAGCTCACCATCCAGAACGACATCGGCACGACCGACGCGCATGTGCTGGTCGTTCACGTCGAGGGCCTGACGGCGACGGCGACCTATACCGACGTCCATCGCGCGCGTGCGAAATTCTTCATCTCGCTGTTTGACGATGAGGCGGTCGCGTGGAGCTCGCTGGCCGAGAATCAGAAGCGCAACCTGGCCGAGGGCGAAATCTTCTATCTGCTGACGGGCGTCTATGCGGCGCGGGACCAGGCCGATCTCGACCGCTTCCTCAGCTTTTTCGGGTCGCGCATCGTTTTCCTGATTGATTGGAACAAGGCGCGCAAGGCGCTGCAGACATTCGTCAGCAAGGGCAAGGCGATCGAACTTCTCGCCGACGCCGCGAAAGGCGACGAGGGGCATCGCGCCTTTCTGGAGCTCGGCGGCGCCGATCTGGTCTTTGACGTGATCCGCCGCGCCGCAGCCGGGCGCATCGCTTACGGCGTGCGGCTCGATCAGGCGCTGGGGGAGGGCGAATGCCTCGCCTTCCTGCGCAATGTCCTTCATGTCGCCTGCGAGGGGCTGAAGGACGGGCGTTCGGCTCGGCTCATCCGCGATGAGATGCAGGCCGATCTGTCCGAGCGCCTCGATACGGCGGAAAGCGAATTGCTCGCCGTTGTCCTGCGCCATCTCGGACTGACGCGGATGCTCGCAGGGATGATCGAGACGGCGTTTCTGCCCAATGGGCTGGCGAGCCTGGACGAGCGCCGAGGCTTGTGCGAACGCGCCAGGCAGATCGAGAAAAAGGGCGACCAGCTGACGGTCGCCGCGCGCGAAATCTTCGCCCGCGTGCGAAACGCCGATGATTTGCTGCTGCTGGTCGATCAGGTCGAGAACGCCACCGATTGCTTCGACGAGGCGGCCTTTCTGCTCAGCCTTGCGCCCGACAACGAAGGCGGGGACGCGATGAGCGCGCCGCTGGCCGCGCTTGCCGCCACCGGCCGGGAATGCGTTGGCCATCTCGTGCGCGCGATCGAAGCCGCCTTGCAGATTCCCGACGGCAAGCGGATCGACGCCGCCTTCGCCCTGCAATGCGTGGATGCCGTCATCGCCGCCGAACGCAGCGCCGACATCGCCGAGCGCGCAGCCATCGGCGCCATGATCGGACCGAGCGCCGGCGAGCTGGACGCTTTGGCCAATCCGCCCCGACAGGCCGATGCGCGCAGCCTCGTGCTCGGCCTCGAAATCGCCCACACGCTGGAAGAAGCCACCGACCGGCTCGCGCATGCGGCCATGTCCCTGCGCGACCGGGTTTTGCAGGAACTTTCCGCATGAGCGACCATCATTTCGAGCCCATTTTCATCGGCGTCGGCGCGCCGCCAAAACCGCTTTCCGCGGCGCAGGCCGGATCGAAAGCGGCGCAACTGGCGCGCATGAGCGCGCTGGGCCTGAATGTCCCTCCGGCTTTCGTGCTGCCGACCAGCCTTTGCGCGGGCATTGTCGCGGAGGACGACGCGGCCTTGAGAGCCTTGCGCAAGGGCGTCGTCGCCGGAATCGAAGGATTGGAGGCGGCGACCGGGGCGCGGTTCGGCGATAGCCGTTCGCCGTTGTTTGTCTCCGTGCGTTCGGGCGCGGAGAAATCCATGCCCGGCATGCTGGAAACGATCCTCGATGTCGGAATGAACAACGCCAGCCTGCACGGCCTGATCCGCACGACGGGCAATCCGCGCCTCGCCTTCGATAGCTATCGGCGCTTCCTTCAGTCCTTCGCTGAAGTTGTCGGCGGCGCGGCGGTGGGTCCGTTCGAGGCCGCCCTGGCGCAAATGGTTCAGGCGGAAGGCGTCGCCGACGAGTCCGAACTCGATCCGGAAGCGCTGGAGCGGCTGACCGTTCAGTTTCTGGAGATCGCCGAGGGGCTCTCGGCGGCGGCGCCGGACGATCCCACCGAGCAATTGATGCGCGCCGCGCGCGCTGTCTACCAATCCTGGGAAAGCCCGCGCGCGAAGGAATATCGCCGTCTGAACGCGCTCGAAGACCTGCAAGGCACGGCCGTCACCGTTCAGGCGATGGTCTTCGGCAACGCCGGCGGCGATTCCGGCGCAGGCGTGGCGTTTTCCCGCGATCCCGCGACCGGGGCGAAGGGGCTCTATGTCGATTTCCTCGCCGACGCGCAGGGCGAGGATGTCGTCTCGGGTCGGCGCACGCCCTCAGACGCGGCCTTGCTCGCGTCGCGCATGCCGAAAATTGCGCGGGAACTGGAGCAAGGCGCTCAGACGCTGGAGAAGGCCTGCCGCGACGTTCAGGACATCGAATTTACCGTCGAGCGCGGGCGGCTCTTTTTCTTGCAGACCCGCGCCGCCAAGCGCACGCCGCGCGCCGCGCTGAAGATCGCCGTCGATCTGGTCGAGGAAGGCCTCATCGATTGCAAGCTTGCGCTGGAGCGGGTCGCCGGAATCGATCCGGCCCAAGCCGGAGCGGGCCGCTTCGTTCAATCTGCGCCAGCTCTGGCCAAAGCCGTTCCGGCCTCGCCCGGCGTCGCCTGCGGACGGGTCTGTTTCACCAGCGAACAGGCCCAGGCGACGGCGCGCAGCGAGCCGGCGATCCTCGTCCGCCGCGACACCTCGACCGAAGACGTCGCCGGTTTTGCGGCGGCCGCCGGCATTCTGACCGCGATTGGCGGGCGCACCGCTCATGCGGCGGTGGTGGCGCGGCAAATGGGCAAAGTCTGCCTTGTCGGCTGCCGCGCTCTGGTCATTTCCGCCGATCAAAGCCATGCCAGCCTTGGCGGCCAGGAGCTGCGCCAGGGCGACTGGATCGCGCTCGACGGCGCCTCGGGCGAAATTTCCCTCGGCCGCCGCGATATCGCGGTCGAGACGCCCGTCGAATATGCCAAAATTCAGCAATGGATGGATGAACGGCGCGATAGCGCTATCTTATGACCTGGCTGCGTGGGATGGATCGGACACAAGGCCAGCCAGCATCCGCGCTTCTCGATGGCTGGCTCGCCAATATCGGCGCCGCGCCCGTTTTGGGCCGCCGTCCGAATTTGCGCGGGAAGCAAGCGGGCCGCTTGTTGATCGCAGCCGGGGGCGATAGACAGGACCTCGGCCAACAAGACTGTGGACCACGCCAATGATCGGTTTCCTCATGCGGGCGGCAATCGTCGCCCTCGGCCTTTGGCTTGCATCGCGCATTGTGCCGGGGGTCGAAATCCGCTCGAATGAAGCCCTGATCTGGGCGGCGCTGCTTCTGGGCCTCGTCAACGCCGTCATCAGGCCGATCCTCGTCATCCTGACATTGCCCATCACCGTTCTGACGCTCGGATTGTTCCTGCTGGTCGTGAATGGCCTGATGGTCGAACTGGTCACCGCGATCTTGTCAGATTTCGTGGTCCACGGCTTCGGCTCGGCGGTCCTCTGCGCGCTCGTCGTCAGCCTGACCAGCTGGTTCGTGTCCTGGTTCATTGGCCCGCGTGGCAAGATCGAAGTCGTGATCGTCCGGCGTTAAAGGCCCCGCCGCTCGATGGGCGCGATCCAGACCCGCCGCTTTTCGCTTCGACGCAGAAAATCGACCGAGCAGACACGCTGGAGCTTTTCCGCGTCGAGGCGGCGCACCAGATCGCTCGCGCCCAAAATTGCCGCGCCATCGACGGCGAGGATCACGTCTCCGGTCATCAGGCCCGATTGGTCAGCCGGCCCCCGCGATTCAACCCGGGTCAGAACGGCGCCCGTGTCCTGCGTCAGCTCATGTCGCAGGACGAGGCGTCTGGGCAGGATATGCGTCGCCGCGCCCACCCCGATATAGGCGCGCCGCACCCGTCCATGACGGATGATTTCGCCGAGAACGAATTCCGCAGTGCTCGATGCGATGGCGAAGCAGATGCCTTGCGCGCCGCTGATGACGGCCGTATTGACGCCAATCACCTCGCCAAGCGACGAGACCAGCGAGCCGCCGGAATTGCCCGGGTTCAGAGCCGCGTCGGTCTGGATGACGTCCTCGATCATGCGGCCATTTTTGGAGCCGAGCGAGCGGCCCAGCGCCGAAACGATTCCCGCCGTCACGCTGGCGTCAAAGCCCAGTGGATTGCCGATGGCGACGACCAGCTGGCCGCGCCGCAAGGCCTTGGAATCGCCAAGGCGCGCTGCGGGAAAAATCGCGTTTTCCTCGATGCGCGCGAGCTCCAGGTCCGTATCGAGATCGCGGCCGAGAATGCGAGCGGAAAACTTGCCGCCGTCGAGCGTCGAAACCTCCGCCGTTCTGGCGGCGTCGACGACATGCGCATTGGTGACCACGAGGCCGTCGGGCGAAACCAGAAAACCCGAACCGGAGCCAATGCGCCGGCCGTCCGCCCGACGCGTATCGAGCCGAACGACGCTCGGCCCGACCGCATCGACAATGGAGGTCACAGCGTCGGAATAAGCGTCGAGCATGACGCGCTCTCGCGCGGCCGCGTTGTCCGGCGGCGACATTATGCCCTCCGGGCGCGACGCCGCCTCATCGCCGAGGCTATCGCCCTCGTCGAGGCTGAATTTCAGGGAATGGTCGAACATCAACAGCATATGGGCGGGTTTGGCGCCGCCTTCAAGGCGCGCGCCATTGGGTCGTCCAAAGCAATGAAGCCCTCTCGAAACGAAACGCTTTGACCATCGCGCAGGATCGCGTTTTGCGTCATATAGGCCATGAGGCCGCACGCCATCTGTCCTGACAGAAGCAAACCGCGGCGAACAAGACGTGACTGGACGCACCTGAAAAATGACCGAACAAGCCCAGTTAGGCGAAACTATCAGCGGCATGAGCCCTTGGCGGTTTTCCATCGCGCCGATGATGGATGGGATCGAAACGGCGGGAAAGAGCTTCTAAAACAGAATGCTATAATTGACGCGCCAGACCGTGTCGTAAATGTTGTAAGGCCGAGCTGCGTCGAAATCGGCGGTTGAGGTTCGCGTCACCATCGCTGCGGCCGATGACAGGCGGAGGTCGACTCATCGCGTTCACGCCCTCGTCGTGGCGATTCAGCGGCGCCGATTACTCCGCATCATGCCGCGGGGCGAAATGGCCGATCAGGTCCACCGGCAGCGGGAAGACCACTGTCGATGTCCGATCGCCCGCGATATCGTGCAATGCGGCGAAGTAGCGAAGTTGCATGGACTGCGGCTCCCGCGCCAGAATCCTGCCGGCCTCGACCAGTTTTTCGGCCGCTTGCTGCTCGCCCTCGGCGTTGATCACCTTGGCGCGGCGCAACCTTTCGGCCTCCGCCTGTTTGGCGATGGCGCGAATCATATTTTCGTTGAGATCAATGTCCTTGATTTCGACATTGGTGACCTTGATGCCCCACGCCTCGGTCTGCAGGTCAAGCACCTCCTGAATGTCGGCGTTGAGCCGGTCGCGTTCCGCGAGCATTTCGTCGAGCTCGTGCTTGCCCAACACCGATCGCAGTGTGGTCTGGGCCAATTGGCTGGTCGCCGCGAGAAAATTCTCGACCTGGATGATCGAACGCTCCGCGTCGATGACGCGGAAATACAAGACGGCGGTCACCTTGACCGAAACATTGTCGCGCGAGATCACGTCCTGCGGCGGCACGTTGTGGACGACGACGCGCAAATCGACCTTCACCAACTGCTGCACGAAGGGCACGAGCAGGATGAGGCCGGGGCCTTTGACGCCCGTGAAGCGTCCCAGGGTGAAGATGACGCCGCGTTCATACTCCCGCAGGATGCGAATGGCCGCGAACAGGAACGAGAGGACGATGGCGACGAGGACGACAAACGCCAGAAGATCGAATGTCATCGGAACTCTCCGATATTTGCTGTGAGGTTCGCCGGACGCTGCACCAGCAGGGTTAAGCCTTGGCAATTCGTCACTTCGACGGCCTGCCCCTTGTCGAAGGTCTCTTCGCCTTGCGCACGCCAGCGTTCGCCCCGGACGAGGACATGACCGGCGCGGCCGCGCCAATCGAGGATTTCAGCGGAAAGTCCGCGCATGGCCGGGCCGCCGACCCGAGCCGGGAGGCGGCGCGCCGCGATGAGCCCACGGCCGACGAATGCGATCAGGGAGAAGATCATCGCCGCTATGGCCGCGACGAAGATCCACGATACTTCGAAGCCGGGTGGCTCGACCCTGAAAAGCGTAGCAAGGCCGAGAATGAAAGACGCTAGTCCGCCGAGGCCGACGACCATCGTCGGATGAAAGGCTTCAACCGTCAGCAAGACGACGCCGAGCAGGACAAGGGCGAGCCCGAAATAATTGATCGGCAGCAGGTTTAGCGCGTAGAACCCGATCGTCAGGCAGATCGCGCCGATGACGCCCGGGGCGACGGCGCCCGGGTTTGACAGTTCGAAGATCACGCCATAGACGCCGATCAGCATCAGGATGATCGCGACATTCGGGTTGGTGATGATCGACAGAAACCGGATGAGCGGCGCCGGCTCGATGGGTTCGACTGGCAAATTCCTGGTGAGGATGTCGACGCGGCCGACGCCGACGATGTTGACGGTCCGCCCGTCGATCTTCTCAAGAAGCTCGCGCTGATCGCTGGCGATGAGTTCGATGACGCCGGCCTGCAGCGCGGCGCTCGCGGACAGGCTGACGCCGTCGCGGACGGCTTTTTCGGCCCAGTCGGCGTTGCGTCCGCGCAACTCCGCGAGACTTCGGATGAAGGCGACGGCGTCGTTGACCATCTTGTGGGCCATCACGTCATCATCCTTCTTGTCGCCGTCCGGAAGGCCCGGAACA
Source organism: Rhodoblastus sp. 17X3 (assembly GCF_030056575.1). Lineage (GTDB taxonomy): Bacteria > Pseudomonadota > Alphaproteobacteria > Rhizobiales > Beijerinckiaceae > Rhodoblastus. The sequence continues at coordinate 13,849 of NZ_JASHHX010000021.1, forward strand.
GGGCCACCGACCTGAACCGGCGTCGCGGCGCCGAGATTGGTTCCCGGCGCCATCGCCGCCACATGGGTTGCGTAGAGAATATAGGTCCCGGCGCTTGCGGCGCGACCGCCGGAGGGCGCGACATAGCCGACGACGGGAATAGGGGAAGCGAGCAGGTCCGCGACGATATCGCGCATGCTTTCGACCAGACCGCCAGGCGTGTTCAAACGCAGAACGATTACGGTCGCGTGCCTCTCTCGGGCTGTCGTCAGGGCCTCGCTCACATAGCGGGCGGTCGCCGGCCCGATCGGTCCGTCGATGGCCACACTCACCGCGAGCCCTGCATCGCTATTATCGGTGGCCGACGCGGGCCCGAGAACGGCTATCCAGAAGGTGGCGACAAGCGCCGCAATGAAACTCGCACGCGTCACTGTCGCGCTCCATATATTCTTCCTAGTTAGATGGGGTCGTGGCCGCTGCTTCGCCAGCGTTTCCATTGCGAGGTCGCGCAGATGTTGGCTGCGGCCCCGGGATTGCGCGCGGGACTGATATTTCGTTATCGGCCAGCCGTTCGGAAGTGCTAAGACTGGCGCGCAACAAGGGCGCTAAAGCTTGAGCAGCACTGCTCCGACCGGGACGAGCTTTTATACGGAAAGCGCAGCGGCGACGTCGCTGCTGCGCGTCATCGGGTTGAAGAAGAGTTTTGCGACGCCTCAAGGGCCGCTCGCGATTCTGAAGGGCGTCGATCTTTCGCTCGATGCGGGCTCGAGCATCGCCATAATGGGGGAATCCGGCTGCGGAAAGAGCACGCTCGTGCATCTCATTGCGGGGCTGGATGAAGCCGACGCGGGCGAAATATTTGTCAACGGCGTCGCTGTAGCCGCGCTTTCGGACTTCGGCCGCGCCGCGCTCCGGCGAGAAACATTGGCCATCGTGTTTCAGCAGTTCAACCTGATTCCAAGTCTGACGATCCGCGCCAATATCGCCTTCCAGGCGCGTCTGGCCCGTCGTCTCGATCCGAAATGGCAAGAGGAATTGATCGACCGCCTCGGATTGGGAAGTCTCACGGAACGCTATCCCGAACAGCTATCCGGCGGGCAGCAGCAACGCGCGGCCATTGCGAGAGCGCTTGCCGCGCGTCCGCGTCTGCTCCTGGCGGATGAGCCCACTGGCAACCTCGACGAAGGCACAGGCGACGATTTCATCAAGCTGGCGATCGAAGTCGTCGCGGCGACAGGTTGCGCTTTCTTGATGGTCACGCATAGCAGACGCCTGGCGGCCAGGCTTGAACGGCAAGCAAAACTCAGCTCGGGAGTGATCAAAGAGCTGTGAGACCATTTTTTTGGACGCTCGTCGCGCTCCTGAGCCACTGGCGCCGGCATCCGGCCAATTTTGGGGCGCTTCTCGTCGGCTTGGCCGTCGCGACCGCGCTTTGGAGCGGCGTCCAGGCTCTGAACCAGCATGCGCGCGCGAGCTATGACCGCGCCGCCTCCCTGTTTGGAACCGCTGGCGTACAAAGCCTCGTCGCAGCGCGCGGCGGACTGATTTCGCAAGACCTGTTCGTCAAGCTGCGGCTGGCCGGCTGGAAGGTCTCGCCCGCGCTCGAAGGAACAATTCGGATTCGCGGCGCGCCATTCCAGCTGATCGGAATCGAGCCTTTGTCGCTGCCGCGCGGAACCGAGTTCGCAGGCGTGACCGGCGAAAACGCGCTCGGCGACTTTCTCGAGCCGCCCGGGCGAACGATCATCGCGCCCGAGACATTGCGCGAATTGGCGGCGCCGGAAGGCGCCGCGATCGTCATCGATGGCGGCAAGACGCTGCCTCCGATCAAGGCGCTCTCCGGAGCGCCGCCGGGAATTCTGGTGGTCGATATCGGGGTCGCTCAAGCAGTGCTCGACAGGACCGGACATGTGTCCCGACTGATCGTCAAGGAGAGCTCCGGCGATGGCGTCCCGCCGCTCGCAGGGGTCGCTGGCGACGTGCTCCGCGTCCTCCCGCCGCGCGAGGAGGCCAGCGATATTCGACGGCTCACCGACAGCTTCCATCTGAACCTCACAGCCTTCGGCTTGCTCGCTTTTCTCGTCGGCCTTTTCATCGTTCACGCCGCTTTCGGCCTGGCTTTTGAACAGCGCCTCGCGATGGTGCGCACTTTGCGCTCGGTCGGCGTTTCTGCACGGGCTCTTGTCGCCGCCATGTTCGGCGAACTGGCGCTGCTTGCGCTGATCGCCGGCGGCGCCGGCATGGGCCTGGGCTATGGGCTCGCCGCCGCGCTTTTGCCTGATATGGCGGCAAGTCTGGACGGGCTCTATGGGGTGCGGGTCGCGGGACAGCTGACGCTCGATCCGGCTTGGTGGATTTCAGGTCTTGGCATCGCTGTGATCGGCGCGCTGGCTGCGGCGGCGGGGGAGCTTTTCAAGGCTTTTCACTTGCCGGTTCTGAAGGCGGCTCAGCCTTTCGCCTGGCGTCGGGCCGAGCAAATCTTCTTGCGGCGCCGGTCCATTCTCGGCTGTTTCGGATTGGCCGCGGCTTTGATCGCTTTTCTCTACGGCAACGGGCTTTATGCGGCTTTCGGAGGGATCGCCGGCCTGCTCCTTGGCGCGGCGCTGTTGTTGCCGCTATTGCTCGCTGGCGCTTTGCGCCTCGGCGAGAAAACGTCGTCCGCGCCGCTCGCGCAATGGTTCTGGGCCGACAGCCAGCAGCAACTCCCTGGCCTTTCGCTGGCGTTGATGGCGCTGCTGCTCGCTTTATCGACCAATGTCGGCGTCGGCGCGATGGTCGAGGGATTTCGCAAGACGTTCACGCAATGGCTCGATGAACGTCTGATCGCGGAAGTCTATTTCGAAGCGGCGGGCGATTCCGAGGCGCGACAGATCGAATCCTGGCTCGATCAGCGGCCAGAAATCATCGCCATCTTGCCGGTTTCAAGAGCGACGATCCAACTGGAGCATTGGCCGGTGGATGTTGTCGGAATGAAGCCTCACGAAACCTATCGCCAGCATTTTCCGATGCTTTCCCAAGTCGCGGACGCGTGGGACGACTTCGAGCGCGGCGATGGCGTGTTTGTCAGCGAACAACTCGCGCGGCGACTGGATCTCGCCCTCGGGTCCATGCTCGAAATCCCTACCGCCGGTGATCGTTGGCGCGCCAAGATCGTTGGCGTTTTTCCCGACTATGGCAATCCAAAAGGACAGCTGCGGGTCGATCTCGCTTCGCTGATGCGACATTGGCCCGACACGCCGCGCAGGGCCTATAGCCTCAGGGTGGCGCCGAAAGCGGCCTCGAATTTGATCGACGCCATGCAGACGGAGTTCGGTCAGCAGATCGCCCGCATCAGCGACCAGGCCGCGCTCAAAAGACTTTCCATGACTATTTTCGAGCGCACCTTCGCGGTGACGGCGGCGCTGAATATCCTGATGCTCGTCGTCTCCGCCATCGCGCTCTTCGCCAATTTGCTGACTCTCAGCAACGTTCGTCTTGCGCAGCTTGCGCCTGTCTGGGCTGTCGGAGTCGCGCGCGGGCGCCTCGCGCAATTGGAATTCCTGCGCGTTCTTCTGCTCACCGCCGCCACCTCGCTTCTCGCATTGCCGCTTGGGCTCGCTTTGGCGTGGTGCCTCGTCGCGGTGGTGAACGTGCAGGCTTTCGGCTGGCGTCTGCCGTTCCACCTTTTTCCGGCACAGCTCGCCCAAATCATCGCGCTGGCCTTGCTGACGGCCGCCGTGGCCGTAATTTGGCCGGTCATTCGTCTGGTCAGAACCACTCCTGCTGACCTGCTCAAGGTTTTCGCAAATGAGCGCTAGACGCGCCCTGTTCATTCTCGCCGCATTCCTCGCGCCCGTCATTGAGACAAGCGCGTTCGCGGATGGCTTTGCGGGATTGGGAGGCGAAGCCAAGGGATTTGCCGAGGTCGTCGAAGGAACGCCTATCGTTTTCCCGCGCGATTTCGGCCCTCACCCTGCCTTCCGCACGGAATGGTGGTATCTGACCGCCAATCTCGAAGACGCCGCGGGCGCCTCTTATGGCCTGCAGTGGACGCTCTTTCGTCAGGCCAGCGCGCCGGGAGACGAGCGCCAGGGATGGGCGATCCAGAACATCTGGATGGCGCATGCCGCCGTCACAAATGCGAAGGAGCATTTGTTCGCCGAAACCTTCGCTCGCGGCGGCGTCGGGCTGGCCGGCGTGACCGCCGAGCCCTTCCGGGCCTGGATCGATAATTGGCGTTTTTCGAGCCGTGATGACGCGCCCGGCGCGGGCCTTGCGCGAATGATGGTCGAGGCCGCTGGCCCGGATTTCCGCTACAAGCTCAATCTCGCCGTCGACAGGCCGCCCGTCCTGCATGGCAAGAATGGCTTCAGCGTCAAGTCGGACGATGGGCGCGCCTCTTATTATTTCAGTCAGCCGTTCTTCAAAATTGATGGCGTCCTCGTCATTCGCGGGCAGGAGATCAAGGTATCCGGTCTCGCCTGGATGGACCGCGAATGGAGCAGTCAACCTCTGACGGCGACGCAGAAGGGGTGGGACTGGTTTTCGCTGCATTTCACGAATGGGGAGAAGGTGATGGTCTTCCAGCTTCGGGACGAAACGGCCCGCGCCTTTCGCGCCGGGACGTGGATTCACGCTGACGGAACGTCAGAAGCGCTCGACCGCGACGACATTGCGCTCACGCCGCTTTCGCGAATTCATCTCAACGGCCGAACGCTTCCAGGCCAATGGAAGCTCACGGTGAAAAGTCGCGGCGTCGAAGTCGAGACCACGCCTTTGAACGCCGATAGCTGGATGGCGACACGTTTTTCGTACTGGGAAGGACCCATCAGCTTTCGTGGCTCGCACGAGGGAAAAGGCTATTTGGAAATGACCGGTTACTGACATTTTGATTGGAAATTGGGGCTTCCCGCCGGAAAGGTTGCGGCTGCCTGCAGGCGCATCAGGATGCCTGAATCCACGTTCTTTGGCGCCCCCGAAGGGCGCAGGGCCAAATGGACGTGCGCCGCAGGACGATCTTTTTGCGCGTGAATGACGTAACAGGGCTGGTTGTTGAGGCGAAATGACCCGTAGGGAGGGTCGAGGCGATGGAAACGCGTCATTTCAATTCCGACGAAATCCAGCCGAGGAATGTCAGGGCGCAATGCGGTCAGATTGTTCTTGTGTTTCAAGGTGGCGGCGCACTCGGCACCTATCAGGCGGGCGTCTACCAGGCGTTGCATGAGGCAGGGATCGAGCCGGACTGGATCATCGGCACATCGATCGGCGCCATCAGCGCGGCTTTGCTGGCGGGCGCCAAGCCCGACGACCGACCCGGCAGATTGCACGAATTCTGGCGGCGAGTTCAGCGCGCCGAGTTCGCGCCGGTGGCGCCGGCCACCGGTTTTGCCGCCAATTGGTTGGCCAATATATCGACCGTTTTCGGCGGATTGCCGAACTTCTTCGCGCCCTGCCCAGGCGCCTTTCTCAATCCGCTGTTTCCTCTCGGGTCTGAGAACGCAGGTTATTATACGACGTCCGCGTTGAAATCCACCTTGGGCGAGAACTCGTGGATCTCGCCCAGCTCAATAGCGGAGCGCCCAGAATTACCGTCGGGGCCGCGAATGTGAAGACCGGAAAAATGCATTATTTCGACAGCCGGTCCAATCGGATCGAAATTTGCCATGTCATGGCTTCCGGCGCGCTTCCACCCGCCTTTCCGGCTGTGCGCGTCGGCGAGGACCTCTATTGGGACGGCGGCATATTGTCCAATACGCCCATCGAGGCGGTATTCGACGACAATCCGCGGCGCATCTCCCTGGTGATTTCGGTACAGATGTGGCAACCGCGCGGTCCCGAACCCAGCTCGATTTGGGACGTGATGAGCCGGCACAAGGACGTCCAAGACGCCAGCCGCACCGACGCGCAGATCTTGCGCCAGAAACAGATCCATCTGCTCCGGCATATCATCAGGGATTTGGCGGTCCTGGTGCCGGAGGACGTCCGAAACACGCCCCAAGTCAAGGAGATGGCGGCTTATGGCTGCACGACGCGCATGCATGTCGTGCGGTTGCTCGCGCCGACAAAGCGTCTTGCTCGACGATCACGCGTTCGACTTCCTACCGGGCGCATCCATTCACACCGAAAGCTCAAGGAAATACGATCATGTCGGCTTTCAGGATCTGGCGATGGAAAGCGGCTCGCGCATCGCGCATGTCTGGCAGGACGCAAACGGCTGGTTCGCGGTTTTTGGCCTTCAATCGGATGGACTCGACGCCAACGCCGACCGCGTTTGAAGGAAGCGCTACGCGGGGCGATCGTTCGTGGTGTCATTTGTTGCTTGTGGTGGTCGCAACATTTCTGGTCTTCGCCTCATCCAATGCGGCCCGCGCGCAGGAGAGCGAGCACAATGCATCTGCGCCTTCCCTCGAACTGGTGACGCTCGGCTCAGGAGGGCCCGGCGCCTTGGGTCGCGCGGGGGCGAGCCATCTGATCCTGATCCACGGCGAACCGCGGATTCTCGTCGACGCCGGCCCGGGATCCTTTGTCCGGCTGGGCGAAAGCAAATTGTCGCTGGACAAGATTGATATCGTGCTTTTGACCCATCTGCACTCCGATCATGTGAGCGAACTGCCGGGCATGATCAAGGCGCGCGCCGTTGCTTTGCACAGGCCGATCCGCTTCAGAGTTTTCGGCCCCGAGGGCTCGGGAAAACAGGGCCAAATCACCTATTTTCCATCGACGCGCCGCTTCATGGATTTGATGTTCGGCCGAGAAGGCGCTTTCGCCTATCTGCCGGACTTTGCCGGGCGGATCACGTTCGAAACCGTCGATCTCCCGGCGCGGACCGGCGCGCAGGATAAGCCGCAAGTGATTTTTGACGAACAGGGACTGACGATCCGCGCGATCCCTGGACACCATGGCGACGCGCCGGCCGTGGCCTACCGGATCGACTATGGCGGGAAGCAGATCGTGTTCAGCGGCGACATGGATGAGAAGGGGCTCGACAATTTGCGCAAATTAGCCAGCGGCGCTTCGCTCCTCGTCTTCAACAGCGCGGTGCTCGATCCGCCGAAAGCGCCGCCGATTCTTTATTCGTTTCATTCGCCGCCCGGCGCCATAGGACGCGTCGCCGCGGAGGCCAAGGTTTCGGCGGTTTTGTTGGCGCATCTTTCTCCGGCGACCGAGCAAAATCGGCAGGAAGTGGAAGATTCAATCCACGCATCCTATTCGGGGCCTGTGAGCTTCGCCGAAGACAAGCTTCTCACGCGGCCATGACCGTTCCGGACAGGATCTGACGTTGCCCCACGTCTTGTCCAGCTCTGAGCTTGCATTGACGGTTGGTCTTCGCCGTTGAGGAGCGGTGAATGTTGCGGGCCGGCGCGAAGCCGTCGGCCTTGCATAGCGCCGCCCCCCGTGCCGAAACCGTGTTCCTGAGGCGCAAACCGCGCGTGACCCGGGGCGCTTCACTGCGGAGGGGTCGTTAGCAAAGTTGCGTTGTCGGCGCTCAACGTCTTTTCCGCCCCCAAACTCGCGTTGCGGGCTGCGAGCGCGTTCGAATCCGCGGGATCGTCTGTCGAATAGAGTTCGCTTAGCGGACGCGAAACGCCGTCAGGTCCGACGATACGCACATGGAAGCGCTTGAGCCGCCGCGGATGCGGCACGCCGCAACTGTGGGCGATCACCTCCACGTCATGCCGCATGTTGCGGCAATAATTCGCCACGCGGACCGCCTTGTCAGCGGGATCGAGTCCTTTCTGCAATCTCTTGTCATGCGTTGTTATGCCGGTCGGACAAGTGATCTTGTTGCATTTAAGGGATTGGATGCAGCCGAGCGCGAACATGAAGCCGCGCGCCGAGTTGACGAAAGTCGCGCCTGCGCAGAGCGCCCACGTGACCTCGGCGGGCGTCGTGAGCTTGCCCGAGGCGATAATCGGGATGCGTTCGGCCAAACCATGTTTCTTGATGATGTCGCGCACCAGCGGCAGCGATTCCCGAATGGATCGCCCGACATTGTCCATCAGCGCCAAAGGCGCGGCGCCGGTTCCCCCGTCGCCGGAATCCAGCGTGAAGAAATCCGGCCCGACGCCGCGCTTATGAATACGGACCATCAGGTCGTCGAGCCAGCCATAAGCCCCCACGACGGCCTTGACGCCCACCGGCTTGAGGGTGATCGTCTTGATCCGCTCGATGAAGTCGAGCAGCTGCTCGTTATTGTTGATTTCAGGGTGGCGATTGGGACTGATCGAATCCTGGCCGACAGGAATTCCTCTGATCGCCGCGATTTCCTGCGTGACCTTGACGCCGGGGAGAATGCCGCCCTTGCCGGGCTTGGCGCCTTGCGAAAGCTTGATCTCGAACATTTTGACCTGCGGAATCGCCGCAAGTTCGCGCAATTTATCCTCGTTCAAACTGCCATCGTCGTTACGCACGCCATATTTGGCCGTGCCGATCTGGAAGACAATGTCCGCCCCTCCCGCGAGATGATGAGGAGAAAGGCCGCCCTCGCCGGTGTCGAGCCAGCAGCCCGCCATTTTGGCGCCCTTGGACAGGGCGAGCACCGCCGGGGCGGACAAGGCGCCAAAACTCATCGCGGAAATATTGAAAAACGATTGAGCCTCATAAGGGTTTGGAGAATCCGGCCCGATGACGAAATGCGGCGTGGGTTCGATGTCCTTTTCGAGCGTCGGATAGGGGCAGTTCACAAAAATCGCAGTGCCTGGCTCCTTAATATATTTGGTTGAGCCGAAGGCTACGGTGGAGTTGTTGTTCTTGGAGGCTCTTTCGATCCAACCGCGTTCGGCGCGGTTGAAGGGAAGCTCCTCGCGGTCCATCGCAAAAAAATATTGCCGGAAAAATTCGCCCAGAGCGCTGAGGACATATCGCATGTGCCCGATGAGCGGATAGTTCCGCACGATGGCGTCGCGGCTTTGCATCCGGTCGAGCCAAAATACGCCCAAGGCGATCAGCACACAGCAGAAAAAGGCGAACACAAACACGGCCGACAGGAAATCGAGCGTTCTCATCACCGATGACGCAATGAATGTCGTGAGCGGACGACCCTTTCGACATTCGAGCCGGGGACGATCATTTGTTCGGTTCGCGGCAATTGTTGGAACGCCGCCCCGCCGGCATACGCAATCGGAACCCGGTTTCGTTCATCCCTGTTCGCCCGCAAGACGGAGGATGTTACAAATGATGGTGGGAATACGTATTCGGGTCGACCGAATGACAGAGCGTTTGAGGAGCGGCCTATGGAAATGCACCAGATCCGTTATTTCCTCGCGGTTGCGGACGAGCTTAACTTCACGCGTGCGGCGGACAAGTGCCATGTGGCGCAACCGTCACTGACGCGCGCCGTAAAACTACTGGAGGAAGAATTGGGCGGCGCTCTTTTCCACCGCGAGCGCGCCAACACGCATTTGACGGAACTTGGCCGATCCGTGCGACCGCATCTCCAGGACGCGCTGGTCCAATCGGACGCCGCCAAGCATATCGCTCATAATTTCAAGACCCTGAAGAAATTGAACCTCAAGCTCGGCGTCATGTGCACGATCGCGCCGGCGGAGCTGGTCGGTCTGATCGGCGCCGTCCAGACCCGCCATCCTGGCGTCGAGGTGGAGATGGTCGACGCGAGCGCGCGCGAATTGAACGACAAGCTCCTGGACGGCGAAATCGATGTCGCGATTTACTGCCTGCCCACTGACGAAGTTTCGGACAAGCTTCTGCTGCGGCCGCTGTTTTGCGAACGGATGATGATCGTCCTGCATCCCGCGCACAGGCTCGCAATGCGAAACGCCATTCGTGTCGCCGATTTGGACGGAGAGCGTTACGTCAATCGCGCGAGATGCGAGTTCAGAGGCTATGTCGGCGCGTTCTTCAAGGAACAGGGCGTCAATTGCGAGGTCGTGTTCCGTAGCGAACGCGACGACTGGGTCTTGGCCATGATCGCATCCGGCCAGGGATTTGGCTTCATGCCCGAGAACTGCGTCTCAAACGCCAGCGTGGTGACCCGTCCGCTGATCGATCCGGAAATATGGCGCGAGGTCAACCTCGTGACCGTACGAGGCCGCCCGCACTCGCCCGCAGTAGCGGCGCTCGTCAAGGAGGCGACGCGGATCGGCTGGAAAGGCGATCCGACGCTGCCGGCGAACGCGCCGCCGGACTCGGCGGTGGTGATTGGGCGCGCCGCGCCGATGTCGGCGCCGCGTCCGGACCGTGGACTGGAAACGGCATCCAAGCCAAGTTGAAGCGCATCATCGCTTCGCCGACGAGGGCCCCACGGCGTCAATCCAGTTCGCCGCAGAAACCCTCGCATGCGCCGCGCGTCAGCGGACGGGGCAAAATCCAAAAACCCGTTGCCCGTCGCAATCATTGGAAACGCCGCCAGCCTGATAAAGGCCCTGAAAGCTGGTCGCGGGCATATGACTCACGATCCTGGCGCCGGCGCGGTGGTGACGATGAACGGTGTCGGCGTTGGCTCCGTTCGAAGCAAGCCCGGCGACGGCAAGCGTGACGATGGCGAACAATGTTTTCATGTTCCGATCTTTCTATGGTTCCGCAGTGGGACAATTCCCTTCTGCACGAGCGATTTGGCCATAGGGATCGACGAAATTGAAATATCCGCTGACGATAGGTTCGATAGCCGGCGGCTATCCTTCTGAAGCCGGCCGTTCGCTCGATAGCACGCTGCAAAACCAAATCATGGCGGAATGAAGCGCTTTGGCGCGACTTTCGCGTCGGGGCGAATTGGCCATTGCCGAAATCGGGGATTCGAGAGGCGATGGAAATCTCCGCACCCTCCAAAATCACAAAAAGCACTGCAATTTCTGTGTCTTATAATTGTTTTGCCTGCTGCCAATATCGGATAGCAGTGTCGTAATTGCATATCTACTCTGCGCTCTTGGCATTGCTTCCTTGCCGTCATCGGACTCCGCGCGTCAGAACTCGTTGGCGAAAGCCAGTTCCAGCGCGGGGTGGCGAGGACTCTACCTCTCGCCTTCGCTGTAGTGCGGCGAGGCCGACGTTAAACGCGAAATGGAGTCCGTCCGCCCACGGACGCCAACCGAACATTCCTCGTTCGGTGTCTGAAGCCATCCACCCCTCACCCTCCCAAGAGGCGGTGGATGGCTCTTTCAAGGCAACCCCTCGTGCGCGTCGACCAAGGCGCGAAAATAAACGGCGCAGCCGAAAAAACGAAAGAAATCGAAGCTCAGGAAGGAATAAAGCCTATGTCAACGTTTGAACCAGGACACCACCACGGGGTCGTCACCCATCACGAATTGAAACAATCGCTCAGCACGCTCCAGCTCTGGGGCATCGCCGTCGGCCTCGTCATTTCTGGCGAATATTTCGGCTGGAGCTATGGCTGGGCCTCGGCGGGCACGCTGGGCTTCCTCATCACCTCCGTGTTCATCGCCTTGATGTACACGACCTTTATCTTCAGCTTCACCGAACTCACAACTTCGATCCCTCACGCGGGCGGCCCCTTCGCCTATGCCCGCCACGCCTTCGGCGATTTCGGCGGCTTTGTCGCCGGCATCGCGACCCTGATCGAATTCGTCTTCGCGCCGCCAGCCATCGCTCTGGCCATCGGCGCCTATCTCAATGTCCAATATCCCACGCTCGATCCCAAGCTCGCGGCGGCGGGGGCCTATCTCGTCTTCATGACGATGAACATTGTCGGCGTGCAGATCGCGGCGACCTTCGAGCTTTTCGTGACCATTCTGGCCATTATCGAATTGCTCGTGTTCATGGGCGTGGTGGCGCCGGGCTTCTCGATCGCCAATTTCGTCAAGGGCGGCTGGTCGGGCCAGGATGCGTTTTCTTCGGCTGCGCTTCCCGGCATCTTTGCCGCGATCCCCTTCGCAATCTGGTTCTTCCTCGCCATTGAAGGCGTCGCCATGGCGGCGGAAGAGGCGAAAGATCCGAGGCGCTCGATCCCGATCGCCTATATCGCCGGCATTCTGACACTTGTCGTTCTCGCCATTGGCGTGATGCTGTTCGCCGGCGCCGCGGGCGACTGGACCCAGCTCGCCAACATCAACGATCCGTTGCCGAAGGCGATGAAATTCATCGTCGGCGACAACAGCAACTGGTTGCACATGCTGGTCTGGATCGGTCTGTTCGGCCTGATTGCCTCGTTCCACGGCATCATCATGGGCTATTCGCGCCAGATCTTCGCCTTGGCCCGCGCCGGCTACATGCCGCCGTTCCTGGCGAAGGTGCACCCGCGTTTCAAGACCCCGCACCGCGCGATCATCGCGGGCGGCCTGGTCGGCCTCGCGGCGATCTTCAGCGACGAGATCGGCAGCTTCGGCGGCCAGTCTCTGACCGCCAATATCGTCACCATGTCGGTTCTGGGCGCCATCGTGATGTATATCGTCAGCATGCTGGCGCTGTTCACGCTGCGCAAGCGCGAGCCGAACATGGAGCGGCCCTACAAGACGCCGTTCTATCCGATCTTCCCGGCCATCGCGCTCGGCTGCGCGCTGATCTCGCTCGTCGCCATGGTCTATTACAACCTTCTGGTGACTGGCGTCTTCCTCGTCATGGTCGCGATCGCCTATATCTACTTCCTGACGACGCGCCGTCGTCGCGAACAGGCGCCGCTCGACACGATGATCGAGTCGCCGGAAGAACTGGCTGTGGACGTGAACGCGGGCGCGGCTCTGTCCGCAACGAAGTAAGCGTCGAACGGGAGCAGGATCGAGCATGGAATTCACCCATTCCGTTCGAGGGAAAAGCTATCGCTTCGGCGATCTCAGGGCCCTCCTCGCCAAGGCCTCCCCGGCGCGTTCCGGCGATTATCTCGCCGGAATCGCCGCCGCGGACGACACCGAGCGCGCCGCGGCCCAGATGGCGCTGGCCGATCTGCCCCTGAAGGTGTTCCTTCAGGAGCAGGTCGTCCCCTACGAAGACGATGAGGTCACGCGCCTCATCGTCGACGATCATGACGCGAAAGCCTTCGCGGCGGTGAGCCATCTCACCGTCGGCGATTTCCGCAACTGGCTGCTGTCCGATGAGGCCGACGAGGCGGCGCTGACGGCCTTGGCGCCGGGCTTGACGCCCGAAATGGCGGCGGCGGTCTCGAAAATCATGCGCGTGCAGGATCTCGTCCTGGTCAGCCGCAAATGCCGGGTCGTGACGAAATTCCGCAACACCATCGGCCTGGCGGGGCGCATGTCGACCCGGCTCCAGCCCAATCATCCGACCGATGATCCGGTCGGGATCGCGGCGAGCATGATCGATGGGCTGATGTTCGGCAATGGCGATGCGGTCATCGGCATCAATCCGGCCTCAGACAGTATTCCAGCGGTGATCGCTTTGGTGAACATGCTCGACGAGGCGATCTCGCGTTACGAGATCCCGACCCAGTCCTGCGTGCTGACCCATGTCACCACCAGCGTCGAGGCGATCAATCGCGGCGCGCCGGTCGATCTGGTGTTCCAGTCCATCGCCGGGACCGAGGCCGCCAACAAAAGCTTCGGCGTTAGCCTCGACATTCTCCGGGAGGGCTACGAGGCCGGCCTGTCGCTCCAGCGCGGAACCATCGGCGACAATGTCATGTATTTCGAGACCGGGCAGGGTTCGGCGTTGTCGGCCTATGCGCATCACGGCGTCGACCAGCAGACCTGCGAGGCGCGCGCCTATGCGGTCGCGCGCAAATTCAAGCCGCTGCTGGTCAATACGGTCGTCGGCTTTATCGGCCCGGAATATCTTTATAACGGCAAGCAGATCATTCGCGCCGGGCTGGAGGATCATTTTTGCGGCAAGGTGCTCGGCGTGCCGATGGGCTGCGACGTCTGCTACACCAATCACGCCGAGGCCGATCAGGACGATATGGACGTGTTGCTGACCATGCTCGCCGTCGCCGGCTTGAATTTCGTCATGGGCATTCCGGGCTCAGACGACATCATGCTGAACTACCAGACCACCTCGTTCCACGACGCGCTTTACGCGCGCAAAATTCTCGGCCTGAGGCCGGCGCCGGAATTCGAGGATTGGCTGCTGCGCACCGGCATTTTCCAGCCGGGACCGCAATTGCGGCTTGGCGACGCTTTGCCGAAGCCGATCCAGCACGCTTTGGCGCAACTGGCCTGAGGGAGACGATCATGAAGGATTCCCCTGTCATCCCGAGCGCCTGGCGGCAATTGCGCCAGCATACGCAGGCGCGCATCGGGCTCGGCCGCGCCGGCACCAGCCTGCCGACCTCGGCCCATCTGGATTTCCAGTTCGACCACGCCCGCGCCCGCGACGCTGTCCATCGCGCCCTCCGCGCCGACGCCTTGGCCGAGGGGATCAAATCCCTCGGCCTCGATCCGATCGCGGTCCACAGCGCGGCTCCCGACCGCGCCGCCTATCTCCAGCGCCCCGACCTCGGACGCCGTCTCGACGGCGCCTCACGTCAGGCGCTGGAGCCTTTCGCCTCGCCGGGCGAGGGGCGGCCGGACGTCGCGCTCGTGATCGTCGACGGCCTCTCGGCCTTCGCCGTCGAGCAGAATGCGGTTCCCTTTCTCGACCTGCTCCTGCCGCGCCTCGACAGCGCCGGCCTGACATTGGCGCGCACGACCATCGCCATGCAGGGCCGCGTGGCGCTCGGCGACGAGATCGGCGAGTTGCTCGGGGCGTCGCTCGTGGTCGTGCTGATCGGCGAGAGACCCGGCCTCAGTTCGCCCGACAGCCTGGGGGTCTATATGACCTTTGAGCCGCGCATTGGCCGCACCGACGCCGACCGAAACTGCATATCGAACATTCGGCCGCAAGGCCTCAGCTATGACGTGGCGGCCAGCAAATTGTTCTATTTGATCCAGGAGTCCAGACGGCGGCGCATCAGCGGCGTTTCGCTCAAGGACGAAACCGGCAATGACGGCGCCGTCATCACAGCCGCCGCCTCTCCGGAGAGGCTCGATCACAAGTGAAACGCGCGGGATTGTGGCGCATTGTCGCAGAGCTGAAATCAGCTAGTATATGATGATGTCTTCGATCTTGGGATCTTCCTGCGCCGGAACTGCCGAGCCAAGACTCGGCCGTTTGTTCACGGGCGTTAGCGACGACGTCGAGCAACAGGCGACGCTTTTGCGCGGCTGGAATCAGACTTATTCCCAAATGTCGGCGGGCAAATTCTCCGGGACTGTGACCGAGATCGGTTTGGGTGAAAGTCGAATCTTCAGTGAGTATACGGGCCAAACCTTGCTGCAGAGCGGCGAACTCCCGTCCAGTCTGATTGCAATTGGGCTCCCGCTCCGGATGCAAGGGCCGGCCGTATTCTGTGGAATGCCGGACCATCCCGACGCGCTACACGTTTTTTCCGGTCGTAATGGTTTCGAATTCTTCTCTCCAACGGAAATGGTGATGGCGGGGCTGGTGGTTTCGCGCGACGCGCTTTCGGAGCTGCTGCCAGGAGAGAATGACGATCACCGGATGGAAAAGTTCGAGGCTGCTCATCTTTCGCGGGTGGAGCCGACCGCTGCGCATGTGATGCGCGAATATATCAAGGGCGTCATCGACATCTTGGAAGCGTCGCCGCATTTGCTCCTCAATGGACCGATTATGGCGACACTTTACAATGGCCTTGTTTCGAACGTCGCGGCGCTGATCGAGGCGAGTATAGACGCCGAAATGGCGGTCCATTCGATGGAGCCAAATCGCCGTTGGTCGATCGTCTCCAAAGCGCGTGAAGCCATTACCAGCCGCCCGGAGCAGCCGACCAGCATGGCGGAGTTATGTCAGATTCTTGGGGTCAGCCGCAGAACGCTGCAATATTGCTTCCAGGATGTGTTGAACGTAAATCCCGCGACATTTCTGCGCGCAGTGCGGCTTAACGGCGTCCGTCGGATGCTGCGGACGGCGTCGTCCGTCACTGAAGCCGCCACTTTTTGGGGCTTCTGGCGCTTTGGCCACTTCGCGCAGGATTATGCCGCGTTGTTCGGCGAACTGCCGTCGCAAACCCACCGCCGATACCACTCTCGACCCAGAAACGCATGACATAGATCCGGCATTCGCCGGTTGGCGTTTTAGCCGAGGACGCGAATGCGCCGGTCGTCGGCGGCGACCGTCTGCTGAAGTTTCATCCGGCGGCGTTTAGAGCGTCGGACGCCGGCGCTTTGCCCTTGGCCCGGAAGTAACGGAAATCGCCTTTGGTTATGATCCGGTCGTCCTCGATGAGCGCGTGCGCGGCGATATCCGGAGCGGCGTGGAGACGGTCGTAAAGGGTTCCGAAATCCTGGTAGCAGTCCTGGAGCAGTTTTTCGAAGCTGTCGATCACGAAATAGGTCTGCTGGAAATCGTCGATCATATATTTCGTCCGCATCACCCGTTCGAGGTCGAAACCGATCCGATTCGGCGAAGAATCCTCAAGAGAAAAAATCGTCTCGGCGGGCGAGGACAGGATGCCTGCGCCGAAAATGCGCAGTCCTTCCGGCGAGGCGATCAGGCCGAATTCGACCGTGTACCAGTAAAGCCGGGCAAGGTTGTGCAATTGCCCGCGCTCCAACGCCCGGCGGCCGCCCTTGCCATAGGCTTCGAGAAATTGCGCATAGACCGGGTTGGCGAGCAGGGGCGCGTGGCCGAACATGTCGTGGAATACATCCGGCTCCTCGAGATAGTCCAGTTCGGCTTCGGGCCTGATGAAGGCGCCTGCGGGGAAGCGACGATTGGCGAGATGGTCGAAAAAAGCGTCATCCGGAATCAGGCCGGCGACCGGCGCGACCCGCCAACCGGTCAAGGCTGACAGTCTATCGGACAAATCCGCGAAATCGGGAATGCCGGCGGCGGACAGGCCGAGCATGGCCTTGGCTTCGAGAAAAGCCTCGCAGGCGCGACCCGGCAACAGCTTCGCCTGGCGCTCGAACAGCCGTCGCCAGCGGTCATGCTCTTGCGCCGAATAGGACGGCCAGTTCTGATCGATGGTCCAGTCCTTGTTGCGCCAAGCGCTGGCGTAGCGATTGCGCGGGTTCCCGGGCTCCGCCTCGCGGCTTGCTCTCCGCATCCGGCCCTCCCTCGGACGTCTTCCAAATTTGTTCTATGATCGCCGTCTGTTTTCATATGGCGGCGGGCTTCTCTCCGGAAAAGAGCCGGGCTCCCAACGGACGGCGGATCATGGCGGACTTTTTGAGAGTCGAGCGGAACGGGCCGGTCGTCACCCTGACCATGGACGAAAAGGAGACGCGCAACGCCCTCACAGGCAACAGCGCGGTGGACGAATTCGTCGCGGCGGCGGCGCGCATCGCGGCGGACGTGAGCGTCCGGGCGGTCGTCATCACCGGCGCCGGGCCGGCCTTCAGTTCGGGCGGCAATGTCAAGGACATGCGCCGCTATTCGGAAGAGGCGATCCCGCCCGAACAGATCCGCGAGGAATACAGGCGCGGCATCCAGCGCCTGCCATTGGCGATCTACCAACTCGACGTTCCGACCATCGCCGCGGTCAATGGCCCCGCGATCGGCGCCGGCTGCGATCTGGCCTGCATGTGCGACATTCGCCTCGCCTCGACCGCGGCGAAATTCGCCGAAAGTTTTGTCAAGGTCGGCATTATCCCCGGCGATGGCGGGGCGTGGCTGCTGCCGCGCGTGGTCGGCGCCTCCAAGGCGGCCGAGATGGCCTTCACCGGGGAGGTCATCGACGCCGAACAGGCGCTCGGCTGCGGCCTCGTCAGTGCGGTCACGCCGCCGGAAGAGCTTTTGCCGGCGGTTCACGCCTTGGCGCAAAAAATCGCCGCCAATCCCGGTCCCGCTCTGCGCATGACGAAAAAGCTGCTGCGCGAGGGCCAGCGCCTGTCGCTGGAAAGCCTGCTCGAGCTTTCCGCCTCGTTTCAGGCCCTGGCGCACAAGACGCCGGAGCACGAGGAGGCGGTGCGGGCCTTTATCGAGAAACGCAAGCCTCGATTTGAGTGAGGCGATCCCGCGTTTGGCCAATAGGGAGCGCCCGGAGGCCGCGTTTGACGCCGCCTCCGTCCCGCGTCAATATTTCACAAAAGCGCCGGGGCTTGCGCCCCGCAAAAATTCGGCCGGGGGAGACGATTGATCGTTCCGTGCCTCGATTTCGATCTCGGCGAGGACATCGCCTTGCTGCGCGATAGCGTGCGCGCTTTCGCCGCGACTGAAATCGCGCCTCGCGCTGCCGAAATCGACCGCGACAATATCTTTCCCGCCGATCTCTGGAAAAAATTCGGCGCGCTTGGCCTGCTGGGCCTGACCGTTGGTCAGGAGGACGGCGGCGCCGGCATGGGCTATCTCGCCCATATTGTCGCCATGGAGGAGATTTCGCGCGCCTCGGCCGCCGTCGCCTTGTCCTATGGCGCCCATTCCAACCTCTGCGTCAACCAGATCCGTCGCAACGGCTCGTCCCAACAAAAGGCGAAATATCTGCCCGGACTAATCTCGGGCGAAAAGGTCGGCGCGCTGGCCATGTCGGAGTCCGAGGCGGGTTCTGACGTCATGTCGATGCGCCTGCGCGCAGAGAAGAAGGGCGCAAGCTATAGTCTCAACGGCGCCAAGATGTGGATCACCAATGGCGGCGACGCCGACATTCTGGTGGTCTATGCCAAGACCGATCCATCGGCCGGAGCCAGCGGAATCACCGCTTTCCTGGTCGAAAAGACTTTTGCGGGTTTTTCGCATGGGCCGCATCTCGACAAGCTCGGCATGCGCGGCTCCAACACCGTTCCGCTTTTTTTCGACAACTGCGAAATCCCCGAAGACAATGTGCTGGGCGGCGTCGGCCATGGCGCGAAAGTGCTGATGTCCGGCCTCGATTACGAGCGCGCGGTTTTATGCGGCGGTCCGCTTGGCATCATGGCCGCCTGCATGGATCTCATCCTGCCTTACCTCCACCAGCGTCGGCAGTTCGGGAAGAAAATCGGCGATTTCCAGCTGATGCAGGGCAAGATCGCCGACATGTACACGACCTGGGCCGCGACCCGCGCCTATGTCTATGCCGTCGGCGCGGCTTGCGACCGCACAAGCCATTCGCGTTCTCTGCGCAAGGATGCGGCGGGCGCTATTCTCTACGCCGCCGAAAAGGCGACCTGGATGGCCGGCGAATGCATCCAGTGCCTTGGCGGAATCGGCTACACCAATGAGATCGCCGCGGGTCGGCTGTGGCGCGACGCCAAGCTCTATGAGATCGGCGCCGGCACGTCGGAAATCCGCCGCATGCTGATCGGGCGCGAACTCATGTCCGAAACCGCCTGAGGCCGCCAATGGCTGTGCTGAAAACATCGGTCGATCTCAGGTCCGAGGATTTTCTCGGCAGAAGCGCGGCCATGCGCAAGCTGACGGCCGAATTGCGCGAAATCGCGGAAAAAGCGCGCCAGGGCGGCGGCGCCGCGGCGCAAGACCGCCATCGCTCGCGCGGAAAAATGCTGGCGCGCGAACGCATTTCCGCGCTTCTCGATCCCGGCTCGCCCTTTCTCGAGATCGCCCAGCTCGCCGCCCTCGGCCTTTATGGCGACGCCGCGCCATCCGCCGGATTGGTCGCCGGCATCGGTCGCGTCGAGGGCGTCGAGTGCATGGTCGTCGCCAATGACGCGACCGTGAAGGGCGGGACCTATTATCCGCTGACGGTCAAGAAGCACCTGCGCGCGCAAGAGATCGCCGAGCATAATTTTCTGCCTTGCATCTATCTTGTCGATTCCGGCGGCGCCTTCCTGCCGATGCAGGACGAGGTTTTTCCAGACCGCGATCATTTTGGCCGCATCTTTTATAATCAGGCCAATATGTCGGCGAAAGGCATTCCCCAGATCGCGGTGGTGATGGGCTCATGCACGGCTGGCGGCGCCTATGTCCCCGCTATGTCGGATCAGACCATTATCGTGCGCAATCAGGGCACGATTTTCCTCGGCGGCCCGCCGCTGGTCAAGGCGGCGACCGGCGAGGCCGTCACGGCCGAGGAACTGGGCGGCGCCGAGGTCCATGCCAAATTGTCTGGGGTCGCGGATTATCTCGCCGAAAATGACGCCCATGCGCTCGCTTTGGCGCGGGGGATCGTCGCCCGTCTCAATCGCCGCAAGACTATCGGCCTCTTGCTTGGCGCCGGCGAGGCGCCGCTCTACGATCCGGAAGAAATCTACGGGATCGTCGAGACCGATCCGCGCAAGTCTTACGATGTGCGCGAGGTTATCGCCCGCATTGTCGACGGCTCCCGCTTCGACGAATTCAAGGCGCTTTTTGGCGCGACGCTGGTGACCGGCTTCGCCGCGCTTTACGGCTACCCGGTCGGGCTGATCGCCAATAACGGCATCCTGTTCGCGGAATCGGCGCAAAAAGGCGCGCATTTCATCGAGCTTTGCGCGCAGCGCAATATTCCATTGATTTTCATGCAGAACATCTCCGGCTTCATGGTCGGCCGCAAAGTCGAGAATTCCGGCATCGTCCGCGACGGCGCTAAATTGGTCACCGCCGTCGCGACAGCACAGGTTCCCAAGCTTACCATGCTGATCGGCGGCTCCTTCGGCGCGGGAAATTACGCTATGTGCGGCCGCGCTTTTGCGCCGCGCTTCCTTTGGACCTGGCCGAACAGCCGCATATCGGTGATGGGCGGCGAACAGGCGGCGAGCGTGCTCGCCAGAGTGCGCCGCGACGCGCTGGAGGCCAAGGGCGAAAGCTGGAGCGCGGAGGACGAGGACCAATTTCGTGCGCCCATTCGCCAGCAATATGAGACGCAGGGCGGCGCTTTTTACGCCTCCGCGCGGTTGTGGGATGACGGCGTGATCGATCCGGCCGAAAGCCGTCGCGTACTGGGCCTGTCGCTATCTGCGGCGCTCAACGCTCCGGCGGCGCCGACGAAATTCGGCTTGTTCCGCATGTGAGGAGGCCAGGATGGCTTTTGCGAATGTGGAGATCGAGCGCGCCGGCGGGATCGTCACTTTGTGGATGAACCGGCCAGAGCGGCGCAACGCATTCAACGCCGAATTGATCGCCGAATTGACCGAGGCCCTGGGTGAAGCGGAGGCAGACCATCAATCCCGCGTCGTGGTTCTGGCCGGGCGCGGCGCCAGTTTCTGCGCCGGCGCCGATCTCGGCTGGATGAAGGCTTATGCGGAAGCCGAACCTGAAAAAAATCTCGACGACGCGCGTCGTCTCGCCGCTCTTTTGCGCAGGCTTGCCGAACTCCACAAGCCGGCCATCGCCCGCGTTCATGGCGCGGCGATCGGCGGCGGCATGGGCCTCGCCGCCGCCTGCGACATTTGCGTCGCCTCGACCGACGCCTTTTTTGCGACGTCCGAGGTCCGGATCGGCCTGATCCCTGCGGTCATCGGCCCCTATGTGCTGCGCGCCATCGGCGTGCGACAGGCGTCCCGCTATCTGCTGACCGGCGAACGCATCGACACGGCGGCGGCGCAAAAACTCGGACTGGTCCATGAAATTGCGGCGGCGGAAGCGATCGATGCGAAGATCGGCGAGATCGCGGCGGCCTTGTCGCAAGGCGGCCCGGAGGCTCTGGCTTCCGCCAAGCTTTTGTTGCGCGAAATCGCCCATCGTCCGCTGGACGATGCCTTGAGCGAAGACACGGCGCGCCGCATCGCCACAATCCGCGCCGGCGCGGAAGCAGGCGAGGGGATCTCCGCTTTTCTCGAAAGGAGGCCTCCGGGGTGGCGCGCGTGAATCCGAAATTGTTTGACAAGATCCTGATCGCCAATCGCGGCGAAATCGCCTGCCGGATCATCCGCACCGCGCGGCGTCTCGGCGTCGCGACGGTCGCCGTTTTTTCGGACGCCGATTCCCGGGCGCGACATGTGCGGCTGGCGGATGAGGCGATCCGCATCGGCCCCGCCGAGGCGCGGGAGAGCTATCTCGCCGTCGACAAGATCGTCGCCGCCGCGAAAGCCGCGGGCGCCGAGGCCATCCACCCCGGCTATGGCTTTCTTTCGGAAAACCCCGCCTTGCGCGAGGCCTGCGACGCCGCCGGTCTGGTCCTTATCGGCCCCCCGCTCGAAGCCTTGCGCGCTTTCGGCTCGAAGTCTCGCGCCAAGGCGCTCATGCAGGCGGCGGGCGTTCCGCTGGCGCCGAGCTATCATGACGACGACCAGGACCCCGTCCGCTTGAAACGCGAAGCCGAATCGATCGGTTATCCTGTGTTGATCAAGGCGGCTTCGGGCGGTGGCGGCAAGGGCATGAGGCTCGTCGAGGCTCCAGCGGATTTTGATGCGGCGCTCGCCTCCTGCCGTCGCGAGGCGATGGCGAGTTTCGGCGACGCCAGCGTTCTGATCGAGAAATATATCGAGCGCGCGCGCCATATCGAGATCCAGATCTTCGGCGATGGTTACGGCGACTATGTCTCGCTGTTCGAGCGCGACTGCTCGGTCCAGCGCCGTCATCAGAAAGTGCTGGAGGAGGCGCCCGCGCCGGGCCTTTCCGAGGCGCGGCGGCGCGAGATGAGCGCGGCGGCGGTCGCGGCGGCGAAGGCCGTTGGCTATGTCGGCGCGGGCACGGTTGAATTCATCGTCGCCCCAGACGGCGGCTTCTTTTTCATGGAAGTGAACGCGCGCCTGCAGGTCGAACATCCCGTCACCGAATTCGTCACCGGCCTCGATCTGGTCGAATGGCAATTGCGCATTGCCGCCGGCGCGCCTCTGCCGCTGCGCCAGCAGGACATTGTTGTGCGCGGATGCGCGATCGAGGCCCGAATCTATGCCGAAGATCCGGCGCGAGATTTCCTCCCCGCGACGGGAAAGCTCGTCGGCCTGTTGCTACCGGAAGAAGGCCCTCATGTCCGCGTCGACGCCGGGGTGGAGCAGGGCGACGAGATCAGTTCTCATTACGATCCGATGATCGCAAAGCTGATCGTCCATGACGACACCCGTGAGCGCGCGCTGGCGCGGTTGCGCCAAGCGCTCGCGGAGGTTCGGATCGTCGGGGTCGCGAACAATGTCGCTTTCCTGTCGCGTGTGGTCGCGTGCCCCTCATTCACCGCTGCCGATCTTGGCGCCAGCCTCATCGCGCGCGAAAGCGTCCGGCTTTTCGCGCCCGACGCGGCGCCGCCGGCGGAGGCTGTGTTCGTCGCGGCTTTGGCCGCGCTGCTGTCGGAAAGAGCGACGCCCCCCAGCGTAAGCGACCCCACATCGCCATGGAATGCGCGCGACAATTGGCGGCTCAATCGCGAGGAGCCGCGCCTGCTGACTTTCCTATGCGCGAACCAGCCCTATGTCGTGCGGGCGCTGGCGCGCGGTGAAAATTTCGCTTTGTCCTGCGGCGACACGGCCGTCGCCGCTTATGCCGAGCGGGACGGCGACGGCAGGATGGTGGTCAACATCGACGGCCGGCGCTTTGCGGCGACGGCAATCGCGACCGGCGCCGACTGGACCATTTTCATGGGCGGCCGAAGATCGACCTTTCATTTTGTCGATCCGCTCGGCCATACGGCGGCGAAACGCGATTCTCGCGACGAGTTGAGCGCGCCCATGTCCGGCCGCGTGGCCGCCTTTTTTGTCGCGCCCGGGACGATCGTCGCCGCAGGCGCGTCGTTGATGGCGATGGAGGCGATGAAAATGGAGCATGTCATCAAGGCGCCCGCGGCGGGGCGCGTGGTCGCTTTCCTCTACGCGGTCGGCGATCACGTGAGCGAAGGCGCGGAACTGCTGAGGTTCGAGTCGCAAGACGACCGGGAGGCCGAGGCGTGACGCTGCCCAAGGCTGTGAAGATTGTCGAAGTCGGCCCGCGCGACGGCTTGCAGAACGAAAGCGCTTTTGTCGCCAGCTCGATCAAGATCGAGTTGATCGAAAGGCTGGCCACTGCCGGCTGCCGCCATATCGAGGCGACGTCTTTTGTCTCGCCGCGAAAAATTCCCCAGCTTGCCGACGCTGCGGAAGTGATGCGAGCGATCCGGCGGGCGCCGGAAGTGACCTATTCGGCGCTCACGCCCAATCTCAAGGGTTTTGAAGCCGCCATGGACGCCGGCGCGAATGAAATCGCAGTCTTCGCCGCGGCTTCGGAAACGTTCAGCCGCAAGAACATCAATTGCTCCACAGAGGAATCCCTGACGCGGTTCGAACCGGTCCTGGACGCGGCGAAACGGGCGGGCGTCAGGGCTCGCGCCTATGTCTCCTGCGCGCTAGGCTGTCCCTATGAGGGCGAAATCGCGCCCGCCGCCGTGACTCGCGTCGCCGAACGCCTGTTCAATCAGGGCTGCTATGAAATCAGCCTTGGCGACACGATCGGGGTGGGGACGCCGCTTGCGGCGAAACGCATGATCGAAGCCGTCGCGGAAAAAATTCCGCTCGAAAATCTCGCCGGCCATTTCCACGATACATACGGCATGGCGGCCGCCAATGTCTGGGCGGCTTTGGAAATGGGGATGGCCGTTTTCGATTCCTCGGTCGGCGGACTTGGCGGCTGCCCCTATGCGCCGGGCGCGGCCGGCAATCTCGCCACCGAGGATCTGGCCTGGCTGATGCAAGGCTCAGGCGTCGAAACCGGGCTCGATCTGCCGAAACTGGTCGATTGCGCGAACTGGATCAGCGGCGTGCTGGGACGTGAGGCGGTTTCCCGCGTCGCGCGGGCTTTGAAGAAGCTCTAAAATATTGCGCCTTCGTGGCGCAGTAGCCAGAGCTTGCGATCAAGCCCGCCGCCATAACCGACCAGCGCGCCATTGGCGCCGATGACCCGGTGGCAGGGAATGACGATGGCGACGGGATTCCGATTATTGGCCATGCCCACCGCCCGCGCCGCCTGCTTCTGCCCGACCTGCGAGGCGATTTCGCCATAGCTCGCGGTCGCGCCGGCCGGAATCTCGCGCAGCGCCGCCCAGACCCGGCGCTGAAACTCGGTTCCCTCCGGCTGCGCGGCCAATTCCGCGAGGGCGGCGAGGTCGCCGTCGAAATAGGCCCTGAGTGCGCGATGCGCCTCGGAGACGTGGGGATGCGGCGCGAACTTCGCTCCGCTCGCAACTTGCCGCCGGTCGTCCTCGCCCCAGTCGAGCCGGCGCAGGACGCCGTCCGCATCGGTCACGAGGCGCAGCACGCCGACCGGCGTCGAGGAATATTCAAGGAAAAGGCTATGGTCCGACATGAGGCGACAATAGCCGATCCGTCTCGAAAAATCCGGCGGTTTTCGGACATCGAAGGCGCGACGGAAGAGTCCGAAAATCGCAAGATTTTTTACTGCAACACGCGCAGAATAGATACCATGGACCTCGATCATGACGCCTGCTATCGCGCCATCTGCGCGCGCGACCCGCGTTTTGACGGCCGTTTCTTCACCGGCGTCAAAACCACCGGGATCTATTGCCGACCGATCTGCCCGGCGCGGACGCCGCGGCGCGAAAATGTCGACTTCTTCGCCAGCGCCGCCGGGGCGCAGGAGGCAGGCTACCGGCCCTGCCTGCGCTGTCGTCCGGAGACCGCGCCGGACCTCGGCGCCTGGCGCGGAACCTCGAACACAGTTTCGCGGGCGCTGGCCTTGATCGAGCTGGGCGCGCTCGACGAAGCGCCGGTCGAGAGGCTTGCCGAGCGCCTCGGAATCGGCGCCCGCCATCTGCGTCGCCTATTCGCGGCGACTCTCGGGGCCTCGCCGATCGCCGTCGCCCAGACCCGACGGGTCCTGCTGGCGAAGCAATTGATCCATGAAACGACGCTGCCGATGACCGAGGTCGCGCTGGCGTCAGGCTTCGGCAGCCTGCGCCGCTTCAACGAGACCTTTCAGGCCCTATACCGCCGCCCGCCATTGGCGCTGCGCCGCGCGGGCGCCGCCGATGCGGGGGGCGCAAAAGCGGCGGGCGAGACGATTCTCTTGCTGCGCTACAAGCCGCCCTATGACTGGCCGGCCATGGTGTCCTTTCTCGGCCCGCGCCTGATCGCGGGGGTCGAGACCATCGAGGGGAGCGTCTATCGGCGCACGATTTCGTTACAGGGCGAACACGGAATCGTTTCCGTCGAGCCGTCGGCGACCGCCGCGCTTCGGGTGAGCCTGCGCTTTTCCAAACTCTCGGCCTTGCCCAATATCATCGCGCGGCTGCGCCGGGTTTTCGACCTCGCCGCCGATCCCGAGGCGGTTGCGCTCGATCTGGCGAAGGATTCCACGCTGGCGCCGCTGGTCGCCCTTCGCCCCGGTCTGCGCCTGCCGGGGGCCTGGGACGGATTCGAAATGGCGGCGCGAGCGATTCTCGGCCAGCAAGTGACGGTCGCCGGGGCCGCCCGGCTGGCGGCGCGGCTGACGGCGCGTTTCGGGGAAAAGCTGCGTTGCGTCGATCCGGCGCTGACCCATGTCTTCCCGGAGCCGGCGGCGCTGGTCGAGGCCGATCTGTCCGGCGTCGGGCTGACCCGCGCGCGGGCAGAAAGCCTGAAAAAAATGGCGGCGGCGGCCGCCGGCTCGCCTGACCTTTTCTCGGCGGCGCGCTCGCCTGAGGATGCGCAGGCGCTGCTGCGCGCGTTGCCGGGCGTCGGCGACTGGACCGCGCAATATATCGCCATGCGGCTGCTGCGCGAACCTGACGCTTTCCCGGCGGCCGACCTTGGCCTGCGGCGCGCTCTGGCCGGCGACGACGGCGCGCGCCCAAGCCCGGGCAAGTTGCTGGCGCGCGCGGAAAACTGGCGCCCGTGGCGCGCCTATGCCGCACAATATCTCTGGACCTGCGGCGCCGCCGCGCCTTGACGCGGCTTACGGCCCATAGCCTCTAATCGCCGTAGAAGGACCTGAAACCGCCGAAAATCATGCGCTTGCCGTCGAAGCACATGTCCATGCCGGTCATGCGTGGGTCCTTCATCGCCTTCTCGTTAACCTCGTCGCGTTTCTCGCGCGACTCGTAAGTGGTCAAGCCGACAAATACCTTTTCATCCGGCTTGAGATCGACGCTTAGCGGAAAGGAGGTCAGCTTTCCGGGAGGGACGTCGTCCGCCTCCAGCTCGACGCAGGACAAGGCGCCGTTCTCGCACCAGACCTGGGTGAACAATTCCGCCTGCTGGCGGTAAAGCTCGAGATTCTTCATCGGCACGGGCACGACGAAAATGTCGGTATAATGGTGGGGCATAACCATTCTCCCTTTCGATGCCGCGACAACCGGCGAAACGCCATTCGGTTGCAACGCGTCGAAAGGAATTGCCGCAACCCTCGGGGCGACGACCCGCCCCAGGCCTTAATCCGCCGCGGCGATGGATGGCCGTTCGGTCGTCGCCGCCTCGTCGAACAATTTTCTGAGAGCGGCCTGCCGTTTTCGCGCCTGCGCGACGTAGCGCGCCTTGACGGGACCATAGCCGCGCATGCGTTGCGGCAAGGCCGCCAGTTCCGTCGCGACATCGAGATTGGCCGCCGAGAGACGCGCCGCGACATCGCTCATCATCTGCTCATAGTCGCGCAGCAATTCGCGCTCCAGCTTGCGGTCGGGCGAGAAGCGGAACGGGTCGAGCCAGCTTCCGCGCAAAAAGCGTAGAGCGGAGAGAAGGCGCAAGGCCGGAAGCGCCCAGGCGCCGAACCGCCGCTTGCGAGGGGCGTGAGCGCCGAACTGAGTGAGAATCGGCGGCGCGAAATAGAAGGACAAGTTGAAGTCGCCCTCGAAAGTCGCGCGCAGTTTTTGCAGGAATTCAGGCCGCGCATAAAGCCGCGCGACCTCATATTCGTCTTTCGCCGCCATCAGCTTGTAGAGGCCAAGCGCGAAGGCGCGGGCGAGCTTTTCGCTCGCCGGATCGACTCGCCGCTCCGCCGCCGCAACCTCAGCGACGCACGCCAGAAAACGCGCCGAAAACGCCGCATTCTGGTAATCGCTCAGCTCCGCCGCCAAGGCCTTGATCATGGCGTCCAGAGGCCGCCCGGCGAGTGGTTCTTCCGCTTTGCTTTCGTCATCCAGCCCCGCGGCTTTGGTGGTTGCGCTGAAATCATGAGCCGCCCGTCGTCCCCAGTTGAAGGCCAGCCGATTTTGCGAAACGGCGACGCCATGGTCTTCAATGGCCTGAAGGATCGACGTGGTCGACAGCGGCAGCAGGCCCTTCTGGACGGCGAAGCCGAGCAGGAAGGGATTGGTGGCGATGGAATCGCCGATCAGCGCCGTCGCGAGCCGCGTCGCCGGCAAGAATTCGGCGCGACCCGGCCCGCAGGCTTCAGCGATCACGCTTTCCATCTCCTCGTGCGGATAGACCGGATCCGGAAAAGCGTCGAGATCGCCGGTTCGCGCCTCGGCGGCGAAGGTCCGGACGATCTCGCTGGTGATGGAGAAATCATTATTGACCACGGCGCGGGTAAAATCGGGCCGCAATTTGAAGATCGTGTCGGGCGAGGCCGAAACCACCAGATCGCAGCCGATCAGCACCGCCGTTTCGCCCGACGCAATGCGCGTGGCGTGCAATTCCGTCGTCGCCGGCGCGATCCGGATATGGGTCGTCACCGGCCCGCCCTTCTGCGCCAGACCCGCCATATCGAGCGCGGTGACATTCTTGCCCTCGCGCGCGGCGGCCGCGCCGATTAGCGCGCCGAGCGTCACCACGCCGGTGCCGCCGACGCCGGTGATGAGAATGCTGCACGGCTCGGCGAGCGGCGCCGGCTCGGGCTCGGGCAGGCTCGCGATCCAGGCCGGATCGCCGCCTCCTTTCGCGCGGTGAAGAGCGCCGCCGTGAACGGTGACAAAGCTCGGACAGAAGCCCTCGATGCAGGAATAATCCTTGTTGCAGGCGGATTGGTCGATCCGACGCTTGCGGCCGAAGGGGGTCTCGACCGGGACGACCGCCATGCAGTTGGACTGCGCGGAGCAGTCGCCGCAATTCTCGCAGACGCGCTCGTTGATGAAGGCGCGGATGGCGGGATCGGGATATTCCTTGCGTTTGCGGCGGCGACGCTTTTCGGCGGCGCAGGTCTGGTCATAGATGATCGCGGTGACGTCGGAGATTTTTCTCAAATCTTTCTCGACCTTCATCAAGTCGCGACGGTCGTGCGCCTCCACCTCGCGCGGCAACAGCCCGGCGCCGACATATTTTTGCGGCTGGTCGGTGACGACGACGACGCGGGCGACTCGCTCGGCGAGCAATTGCCGCGCGATCATTGGAACGGTGAGCGCGCCTTCGACTTTTTGGCCGCCGGTCATGGCGACGGCGTCGTTGTAAAGAATTTTGTAGGTGATCGGCGTTCGCGCTGCGACTGCGGCGCGGATCGCCAGCAGGCCGGAATGCTGATAGGTGCCGTCGCCGAGATTGGCGAAGACGTGCGGCGTGCTGGTAAAGGGCGCCTGACCGATCCAGGGTACGCCTTCGCCGCCCATTTGCGAAAAAGTCTTTGTGGTGTCGGCGCTGATCCAGGTCGCCATGTAATGACAACCGATGCCGGCCATCGCCCGGCTGCCCTCCGGCAGGACGGTGGTCGAGGTGTTGTGCGGGCAGCCGGAACAATAATGAGGCTGGCGCAAAGGCAGCGATTTGAGCGCCTGGGGCCGGGCCTCATTGGCGGCCAGCAGCGCCAGCCGGGCCTCGAGCGCCTCGTCGCGGTGGAAACGCGCGATGCGGTCGACAATGACGCGAGCGATGATTGTCGGCGTCAATTCGCCCGCCGCCGGCAATTGCCAGTCGCGCAGCGGCGCCTCCCATTCGCCTTCGTCGGCATATTTGCCGATCACTCGCGGGCGCACGTCGTCGCGCCAATTGTAGAGATGCTCCTTCAATTGATATTCGATCAGCTGGCGTTTTTCCTCAACGACCAGGATTTCTTCGAGCCCTTGCGCAAATTGCCGCATGCCCTCGGCGTCCAGCGGCCAGTTCATTCCGACCTTATAGAGTCGCAGCCCGATTTCGGCGGCGCGGGCCTCATCGATATGGAGGTCGTCGAGCGCTTGGCGGACGTCGAGATAGGATTTTCCGGTGGAGACAATGCCCAGACGCGCGACCGGGCTGTCGAGAACGATGCGATCCAGCCTATTGGCTCTCGCGTAAGCCATGGCGGCATAGACCTTGACGTGCTGCAGCCGCAACTCCTGCGCCTGCGGCGTGTCCGGCCAGCGAATGTGCACGCCGTCCGCCGGCAGAACGAAATCCTCGGGAATGACGCTTTGCACGCGGAAGGGATCGACCGAAACGCTGGCGTAGCTTTCAACGGTGTCGCCGGTCGCCTTGAGCGCGACCCAGCAGCCGGAATAGCGCGACATCGCCCAGCCATGCAGGCCGAAATCGAGGATTTCCTGTACGCTCGACGGGTTGAGCACCGGGATCATCGCCGCCGCGAACATATGTTCGCTTTGATGCGGCAGGGTGGAAGAGCGCGCCGCATGGTCGTCGCCGGCGACCGCCAGAACCCCGCCGAAACGCGAGGTTCCAGCGGCGTTGGCGTGTTTCAGCGCGTCCATGGAGCGGTCCACGCCTGGGCCCTTGCCGTACCATAGAGCGAACACGCCGTCATAGAGCGCGCCTTCGAACAGATTGACCTGCTGCGAGCCCCAGACCGCGGTGGCGGCCAGTTCCTCGTTCAGCCCCGGTTCGAAATGGACATGATGCGCCTTCAGCCCGGCGGCTCTGCGCCACAGAGTCTGGTCGAGCGCGCCGAGTGGCGAGCCGCGATAACCGGAGATGAAGCCCGCCGTATTGAGGCCGGCGACAAGGTCACGCTCGTGCTGGAGAATAGGCAGCAGCGCCAGCGCCTCGGTTCCATAGAGGAAACGGACATCGGCCTGTGCTTGCGCGCCGTGCTCCGGCGTCGAATTCGCCCGCGATGACAAAGGAAGGTTCATCGCGCCTCCCGGTCGGCGGTCCATCCGCCTGCCGAGACAACCGACAAGTCGGCGGCGGGTTTCATTTCCTCGCCCCGGCGCCCGCGTCAATCCTCCTGCGCCAGCAGGCCGGCGTCGCCGCCGAACGAGGCCGTGTTGACGGCCAAGCTGCTTTCGCGAAGAAAACGGCGAAGATAATCGGGCCCGCCCGCCTTGGGGCCCGTTCCGCTCAAACCGTGTCCTCCAAAAGGCTGCGCGCCGGCGACGGCGCCAATCATGCTGCGGTTGATATAGAGTTGCCGGCTGGCGCCCGAGCCGCCAGTTCGGCGATCCGGCTTTCGATCCGCGTGTGCAGACCCGGCGTCAGGCCATAGCCCGAGGCCTCTATTTCGTCGATCAGGGTCGAGAAATCGCCGGCGGCGAGCTTGTCGGCGAGCAGGAGA
The DNA here is from genome assembly GCF_030056575.1 of Rhodoblastus sp. 17X3. Taxonomy (GTDB): domain Bacteria; phylum Pseudomonadota; class Alphaproteobacteria; order Rhizobiales; family Beijerinckiaceae; genus Rhodoblastus. The sequence continues at coordinate 44,839 of NZ_JASHHX010000021.1, forward strand.
TCGGCGGTCGGATTGTCGGGCGCCCGCGCCAACGATTCCGCCAGGGCCATGATCGCCAGCCCCTCGCGCGACGAAAGCTTGAATTCCTGCAGGAAGTCCTCGACCCTGACGACGCCGCTGCTTTTCCCGCGAATGGCGCGCAAAATTTCGTGCGCCAGATTTCTTTCCCCCGCGCGCGCCTGATCTGAGGGAGCGGAGGCGCGAAATTGCGCGAGAGCCGCCTTGTCGGACGACGCCTAGGGTTCGCAAAATGGCTTGATCGAGATGAGCGTTTCGAGAGTCATGGGCGGTGGGAGCGATGCCGGATGAGCGGGCTTGCCCGGCTAAATCTTAACGCCGTCGACGACCTTGGCGTTGCATTCCAGACCGGGCTCCGGCGTCGCGGCGCGAAGGACGTGGCCCTTGCCGCTCACAAATTCGACGGAGGCGGGGCCGCGGATCGAACCATTTGGCCCCTGCCGCGTCATTGAAGGCAAGAGAGCCAGCTCCGGTCACGTTTTCTCCGGGGGCTGACGAAGGGAGGCCGGGCATGGCTCGACGCGACATTGTGCTCTGCTGCGCCGTGCGCACGCCGATCGGGGCTTTCAACGGTTCGCTCAAATCCGTTCCGGCGGCGTCGCTCGGAGCGACGGCGGTTCGAGCCGTCTTGGCGCGCTCCGGCCTCGATCCGGCCAAGCTCGGCGGCGTCGTCATGGGTAATGTGATTCAGGCGGGAAGCGGCCAGAACCCGGCGCGGCAAGCAGCCCTGGGCGGCGGCGCGCCGATCTCGACTCCCGCCATGACGGTCAATCGCGTTTGCGGCTCGGGCGCGCAAGCCGTGATCACGGCGGCGCAGCAGATCGTCAGCGGCGAGATCGACTGCGCCATCGCCGGAGGCTTCGAGAACATGGACCGCGCCCCCTATCTGCTCGAAGGTGGACGCTGGGGTTATCGCCTCGGTCCCGCGCAAATTCACGATTCCATGCTGCGCGACGGGCTGGACGACGCCTTTTCCGGCCGTCATTCCGGCTGGCATGCCGAGGATCTTGTGGCCTTCTGCCAGTTGACCCGAGAGGCGCAGGATCGTTTCGCGGAGCGCTCGCAGCGCCTCTTCTGCGCGTCGCGCGCGGCCGGCAAGTTCGACGAGGAGATCGTCCCCGTCGAGACGCCGTCCCGCAACGGCCCAATTTCGTTCGCGCGCGACGAGGCGCCGAGGGCCGATACGACGCTTGAGGCGTTGTCGAAGCTGCGGCCCGCCTTTCGCGAGGGTGGTACGGTCACCGCTGGCAATGCGCCCGGGCTCAACAGCGGCGCGGCGGCGATGATCGTGGCGGAATCCGCCTTCGCCGAACGCAATAATCTGCGTCCCATGGCGCGGCTGGCCGGCTATGGATTGGCCGCCGTCGAACCCGGAATGTTCGGCCTCGCGCCCGTTCCCGCAATCCAGAGGGCGGTCGAACGCGCCGCCTGGACGCTCGACGCGGTTGAACGGTTCGAAATCAATGAAGCCTTCGCGGCCGTCCCGCTCGCCGTGATGCAGGAGCTGGGTCTGCCTGAACCCATCGTCAATGTCGAAGGCGGCGCGATCGCGCATGGCCATCCGATCGGCGCGACCGGCGCCATATTGACGACCCGGCTGATCTATTCAATGCGCCGCGACCAGAAACGGTGCGGAATCGTCGCCTTGTGCATTGGTGGCGGCATGGGCGTCGCTCTGGCGCTGGAAGCCGTCTGAGCGGAAGGGAAAGGCAGCCCCACGAATGATCGCGGCTTAGCTCTCACCGGCGACATTTCCTATGTCGAGCCTTCCCCGAAGAACCCATGGGGCGCGTTCCTGCCGCAGGTGGAGCGGGCGGCGCCTCATCTTGGCTCGCTTGCCTGTCTCGCGGAAACGCTCCGTCGGCCCAAAAGGACGCTGATCGTCGACGTTCCCATCGAAATTGACGATAGTTCGATCGGCCATTTCGAGGGTTTTCGCGTCCAGCACAGTCTGGCCCGCGGTCCCGGCAAGGGCGCGGCATGTCTTTCTGCGCACCGCCGCTTTCATCCTCGCCTGCGAACGTGTTTTGCGCGGTCTTGCCGAGCGCGGGCTCTATCCCTGAACTTCGAACCATGAACAAAGGCGCGCAGTCCTCAATTCCTTCCTTCGCCGGGCGAGAAAGAGCGGCCGTCGGCAAAACCAAACGATGGCGGAAAAAGCGGAAATAAGCTTTAAGAGGATCTAATCGACGATAATCCGGCGATCAGCAACGAGACAAGTCGAGCTAAGCGAAATTTAAATGCTTGTAAAACCAGAGAGTTGGCGCTTCAGCATTGCCCCGATGATGGAATGGACCGACCGGCATTATCGCGTGCTGGCGCGGCTGCACTCGCGCAAGGCGCGGCTCTATACGGAAATGGTCACCTCCGCCGCGATCATCCATGGCGACCGCGAACGCCTGCTTGGCTATGACGCCTGCGAACATCCGATTGCCGTGCAGCTTGGAGGCTCGGACCCGCAGGATCTGGCGCGCGCGGCGAAGATCTGCGCCGAATTCGCCTATGACGAGATCAATCTCAACGTCGGCTGCCCGTCCGACCGGGTCCAGAATGGAGCTTTCGGCGCCTGCCTGATGCGCGAGCCTGAACTGGTCGCGCGCTGTGTCGCGGCGATGAAAGAGGCGTCCGGCCTGCCGGTCACGGTCAAATGCCGCATCGGCGTCGACGATCAGGAGCCGCGCGAGGCTATGTTCGCCATGGCGCGCGCTGTGCTCGGCGCCGGGGCCGACGCCTTGATCGTCCATGCGCGCAAAGCCTGGCTCAAGGGCCTGTCGCCCAAGGAAAACCGCGACATTCCGCCGCTCGACTACGCCCTGGTGCATGAGTTGAAGCCGGTCTGGCCGGATGTTCCCATCGCCGTCAATGGCGGCATTGAAACGCTCGACGCCATGAAGGCGCAGCTTGATTTCGTGGATGGCGTCATGATCGGGCGCGCCGCCTATCACAATATGTCGATGTTGCAGGACGTCGATCCGCTGCTGTTCGGCGAACCGGCGCCGCATGAGAGCAGCCGCGCCGCCGTCGAAGCCTTCCTGCCCTATATCGAGCGCAAGCTTGGGCAGGGCGTCCGCCTCGCCGACATCACGCGCCACATGCTCGGGCTGTTCCAGGGCCGGCCCGGCGCGCGCGCCTTTCGCCGCCATCTGGCGACTTTCGCCGTGAAGCGGGGGGCCGACGTTCGCGTTGTCGAAGACGCGCTGGCCCTCGTCGATCATTCCGTCGTTGCCGCAGCCGGCGCGCGCCTGACCGCCTAAACCGCAGCCGCGGCAAAAGCGAGGAGGACAGCGATTTCCCCAACTTGCTGCGCGGCGCCGGCGACGTCGCCGGTCTGGCCGCCTATCTGCGCGCGGGCGAGGGCGCACAGGCCGAGCACGGCGGTCGCAGCCAGGACGAGAGCCGTGAAGCAGGTCGAGACGCCGTAAGCGCCCAGGGCGGGCAGGAAAGCGAACGGAAGGACGATCAGAAATGCCGGACGCAAGGCCGCCCCTGTTCCGGCGGCCGCCCGGCCCGAGCCATCGGCGCGCGCGGGCGGCAGCAGGACCAGAGGCGCCAGACAGGCGCAACGCGAAACGGCGCCAGCGGCGATCAGGACCAGCAATGCGCTGGACGGCGCCGGCGCCAGAACCGCCAGCGCGCTGGCGCGCAGGCCGAAGCTCAGGACCAGCGTGCTGGCGCCAAAGGCGCCAATGCGGCTGTCCTTCATGATTTCGAGTTTGCGCTCGCGGGTGAAGCCGCCGCCAAAGCCGTCGGCAATATCGGCGAGGCCGTCTTCATGCAGGGCGCCGGTGACCAGCGCGCCGAAGCCGAGCGCGAGCAAGGCGGCGGTCGCGGCCGGCAGGCGCAGACCCAGCGCGGCGACGAAAACCAGACCGCCGGCAAGCCCCAGCAGGGCGCCGGCGAGAGGCGCCAGACGCAGGCTACGGCGGAAATCGCCCGATTCCATCGGGCCGGGGATCGGAACGCGGGAGAAAAAGCGCAAGGCGCCGGCGAAATCGCTAAGCCAATCCATGTCCGGCCTCAACGATGCAGGTTTTTCGCGGCCAGTTCATCGAGATAGGCCTGCCACAGCGTCTCGCGCCCGGCGCCGAGCGTGAACAGATATTCCCAGGTGAAAAATCCGCTGTCGTGGCCGTCGTCGAAGATCAGCCGGGCGGCGTAACGGCCCACGGGCTCGGCGCGCAGGATCCTGACGTTCTTCTTGCCGGCGACGGTGACCTTCTGGTCCGGCGAATGGCCCTGAACCTCGGCGCTCGGGCTGTTGACGCGCAGATATTCCGCCGGAAGCGCGTAGGATTCGCCGCTTTCGAAGGCGACATGCAGCGTATGGCCTTCGTCCGCGAGACGGATCGTCGTCGGCCAATGCGATTCGCTCGTCACCCCGTTCTCCTTTCGCCGCGCTTGTTGCGCCATGCCCTATATGCGTCGGAAAAAAAGCATATATAGAGAGAATGAGCCCGAACCTACTCGAAATCCCCTCTCATGCCGCTCCCGCCGCGCCGGCGACGCGGCCGCTGGTCGATTCCTTCGCCCGGACGATCGATTATATCCGGCTTTCCGTCACGGACCGCTGCGATTTTCGCTGCGTCTATTGCATGTCGGAGAACATGAATTTCCTGCCCAGAGCGGATCTTCTGACCCTTGAGGAACTGGAGCGGCTTTCGGCGGCCTTCGTCGCGCGCGGCGTGCGCAAGATCCGGCTCACGGGCGGCGAGCCGCTGGTGCGGCGCAATGTCATGGAATTGTTCCGCGGCCTGTCGCGCCTGTTCGATCGCGGCCTGCAGGAGCTGACGCTCACCACCAACGGCTCCCAGCTCGCGCGCTATGCCGCCCAGCTCGCGGATTGCGGCGTGCGCCGGGTCAATGTCTCGCTCGATACGCTCGACGCCGAAAAATTCCGCGCGCTCACCCGCTGGGGGGACATCGCGCAGGTTCTGAAGGGCGTCGACGCCGCGCTCGAGGCCGGGCTCAAGGTCAAGTTGAATTGCGTGGCGCTCAAGGGCGGCAATGAGGGCGAATTCCTGCCGTTGGTCGAATGGGCGCATGGCCGGGGCATGGACGTCTCCTTCATCGAGGCCATGCCGCTTGGCGAAGACGCCGCCTATAATATCGAAAGCCTGTTGCCGCTCGACGCGGTCGCCGCCGCCTTGGCCGAGCGCCTCACGCTCACCCCCTCGACCCATGTCAGCGGCGGGCCGGCGCGCTATTTCGACGTCGCGGAAACGGGAGGCCGCGTCGGCTTCATCACGCCGCTCAGCCAGCATTTCTGCGACAGCTGCAACCGCGTCCGCGTCACCTGCACCGGAACGCTCTATACCTGTCTCGGACAGGAAGACCAGACCGACCTGCGCGGCCCGCTGCGGGCCTCGAAGGATGATTCCGCGCTGCACGCCGCGCTCGACGACGCCATGCGCCGCAAGCCGCGAGGCCATGATTTCCTCGCGCAATGGTCCGGCGCGCTCGCGCCCTCGGCGCGCCATATGAGCACGACCGGCGGCTAAAAATTTTTTGCGCGGCGTGTAACCCTTTTGTGGATCGCTTCGTACAACTCTTCGCAGGCCGAGGAGCGCCTGCGCGACGCGCCTTGTTCAGGGCGCGGGTCTCAGGGAGTTGAATCATGCAGATGAAAATTGTTTCCGGCGCAAGCCTCGCCGCCGCCGCCATCGCTCTCGCCGTTTCCGGCGCCGCCCTCACCACCCAGGCGCAGGCCAAAAAGGCGCCGGTCCATTGCATGGGAATCAATTCCTGCAAGGGCACGAGCGCCTGCAAGACCGCCAATAACGCCTGCAAGGGCCAGAATTCCTGCAAGGGCCAGGGCTTCCTGATCGAGAAATCCGCCGCCGCCTGCACCAAGATGGGCGGTACGGTCGGCTGATCGCATTTTCGATCCTCTCCGCGTCCTCCCGGGCGCGGAGAGCAAAGGCAGCGACGGAGAGCGCAATGACGGCGGGCGAAAAAGAGGCTGACCGGGACCGCGCGCAGGGTTTCGGGCTTGGCCTTAGGACGGTCTATTACCCCGAAATTCTCGAAAGCCCGCAGCCGGTCGACTGGTTCGAGATCATTTCAGAAAATTTCATGGTTCCCGGCGGGCGCCCGCTCGCCATGCTGGATCGAATCCGCGCGGATTATCCGATTCGCATGCATGGCGTGTCCCTGTCGCTCGCGTCGGCCGATCCGCTCGACCTCGATTATCTGCGCGCGCTGAAAAAGCTGATCGCGCGCGTCGAGCCGGAGTTGGTGTCGGACCATCTGGCCTGGACCGGCGCCCACGGGCTGAACCTCCACGATCTTTTGCCGACGCCCTTGACGCGGGAGGCGCTGGACCATTGCGTCGAGCGCGCGGCGCGCGTGCAGGATTTCCTCGGCCGGCGCATCGCGCTCGAAAATCCCTCGACCTATGTTTCCTTCGCCGACGACGAGATGGGCGAGGCGGATTTCCTCGCCGAACTGGCGCGGCGCGCCGATTGCCTGCTGTTGCTCGATGTCAACAATGTCCATGTATCCGCGTTCAATCATGGCTTCGACGCGAAAAGCTATCTCGACCGCATCCCGAAGGAGCGCGTCGCGCAGATCCACGTCGCGGGCCATAGCGATCTGAAGACGCACAAGATTGACACCCACGATCATCCGGTCAGCGACGCGGTCTGGGAGCTTTTTTCCTATGTGCGCCGGAAATTCGGGCCGATCCCGGCGATGATCGAGCGCGACGACCGCTTCCCGCCCTTCTCCGAACTGCTTGACGAACTCGCGTTCATGCGGCGGTTGGCGCAAGCCGGGGAAAGGGTGGCTGCATGAAGCTGGCCGAGCTGCAATCGCTGTTTCAGGCGAGCGTGCTGGCGGCGGAGCCTTCGCCGCGCCTGCTCGCCCTGCTGCGGCCGCCCGCGCGGGCGGAGAGCGTCACGGAGACCTTTGCGGTCTATCACGATGGCTTCCGGCTGCGCATGACGGAATTTCTCGCCAATGATTATCCGGTATTGCGCTCGGCGCTCGGCGAAAAGGCCTTCGGCGCGATGGCTGAAGCTTTTTGGCGCGCGCGGCCATCGACATTTCGCAATGCGCGCTGGTTCGGCGCCAGCCTGCCGGATTTTCTGCGGACCATGCCGCTCTATTCCGGCGATTCCTTCGTCTGCGGCGTCGCTGCGATCGAGGCGGCGCTGGCGCAAAGCTTCGACGCCGAGGACGCGGCGGAGCTTCCGATCTCGGCCCTTGCCGCGACAAGGGAAGAGGATTGGCCAAGTCTGCAACTAACCTTTCATCCTGCCGTCGTCCTTGCCGAAACCAGCCAGGTCGCGCTCGCCGCCTATGAGGCCGCGCAGACAGGCGAGGCGTCGCTTCAGTCCGGCGGCGCCGTTCGACTGCTGTCATGGCGGCGCGATCTGGACGTGAACTACCGCGTGCTGGACGACGACGAAGAAATGGCGCTCGTCGCGGCCATGGGCGGCGCGCCCTTCGACGAAATCTGCTCGCTGCTGGCTTTCGCCAATCCTCGAAGGCCAGCGGAAGAACTGGCGATGGCGGCGGGAAATTATCTGGCCCGCTGGTTTGCCGACGGCATGATTGTGGCCGCGGCGCCTGCGCCGGGGTGAGTTCTGATTGATTTGAGGCAAATGGAAGGCCCGCCGCGAGGTTTCGCGGCGGGCTTTGTTTTTAGCGGCAGGGCGGCTCGCCCGGCCCTCCGCATCCGGGCCGACCGGGATGTGGAGGCGCGGCGGGACGGGGCGCCGCGGCGGGAGGCGGAGGCGGCGCCATGTGCGGGGCCGGGGGAGGCGGGGCCATGCGGGGCGCCGGAGGCGGCGGCGCAACATGCGGAGCCGGAGGCGGCGGCGCGACACGCGGAGGCGGAGGGGCCAAATGAGGCGCGGCTGGCGGCGGGGGTGGCGCCACATGCGGCGCAGGCGGCGGAGCGATGCGCGGCTGGGGCGGCGGAGGAGGCGCCACATGCGGAGCCTGCGGCGGGGCGATATGCGGCGCGGGCGGCGGCGCCACATGAGGCGCAGCCTGAGGCGGAGGCGGGGCGACGGGACGCGGCATTGCGGGCGCCGGACGAGGGGCGATCGGCGCGGGCGCAACTTGCGGCACGGGCGCAACTTGCGGCGCGGGGGCCACGCGGGGCGCGGGCGCCGCTGGCGCAGTCGGACGGGGCAAAGGCGCTCCGCCCGGAGCGACGGGAGCGACCGGAGCCGCGCCGGTCGGCGCCGCTGGCGCAGTGGGACGAGGCAAAGGCGCTCCGGTAGGGGCGGCGGGAGCAATCGGGGCTGCGCCAGTTGGCGCGCCGGGATGGGGCAGGGGCGCGCCGCCCGGGACGGCGGGAGCAACCGGAGCTGCGCCAGTCGGCGCTGCGGGACCGCCGGGATGGGGCAGGGGCGCGCCGCCGGGGACGGCAGGAGCAACCGGAGCTGCGCCAGTCGGCGCCGCTGGCGCAGTCGGACGGGGCAGGGGCGCGCCACCCGGGACGGCGGGAGCACCCGGGGCTGCGCCAGTCGGCGCTGCGGGGCCGCCGGGATGGGGCAGGGGCGCGCCACCGGGGACGGCGGGAGCAACCGGAGCTGCGCCAGTCGGCGCTGCGGGACCGCCGGGACGGGGCAGGGGCGCGCCGCCCGGGACGGCGGGAGCAACCGGAGCTGCGCCAGTCGGCACCGCGGGGCCGCCGGGATGCGGCAAAGGCGCTCCGCCCGGGGCGACGGGAGCACCCGGGGCTGCGCCTGTCGGCGCTGCGGGCGCTCCGGGATGGGGCAGGGGCGCGCCGCCCGGGACGGCGGGAGCGCCCGGGGCTGCGCCCGTCGGCGCTGCGGGCGCGGCGGGATGAGGCAAAGGCGCGCCAGCCGGCGCGCCGGGAACGGCCGGCGCCGCGGGGGCTCCGGGCGCGGCCGGGAGGGCAGGCCGCAGGCCGCCGGGTTGTGGAATCGGCGGCGCCGCGCCGGGAACAGGCGCTCCGGGAGCGGGAGTTCCAGGAACTGCGCCTCCCGGCGCCGGAGTGCCAGGCACAACGCCCCCCGGAGCCGGGACGCCCGGCGCAGGCGCCGGGGCGCCCGGCGGGAGTTGCGCGCGGCGGTTGAAATTATTGTAGTAATCCTGCGCCGCAGGAACCTGCGTCTGGACCACGGCAGGCGCGTGGAACAGGCCCATTTTCGCCGCCACGGCGGCGCCGACGAGCGGCGCGACGACCATCGGCAGCGGCAGCAATCCGGGGTGCGGCGGCGGGGGCGGCGGCTCGTCCACGATCATGACCGGCGGCGGCAGATAGCCGAAGGGCGGCGGCGGCGCCCAGTCCGGATCGTCGAACACGTAATAGGGCCGGCGAAAATAGACGACCTCGTCCGGCGGAGGAGGCGGCACGTCGAATTCAACGACGTCGAACTCCTCCGGCGCCGCCAAAGGCGCGCGCAGATAGGACAGCCGCAGGCGCGCGTCCTCGGCATGGGGGCCACGCGGATAGGCGCGCAGATAGCTCCAATAGGCGTTCGGCGAATTGGCGAGATAGGCCCGCCGCCAGGTGAGCGCCTCGCGGCGCAGCGCCAGCATGGCGCGCACGCGCGGCGCATAGCGCGAGTCCGGATAGGCGACGAGGAAATCGCGGTAGCCCTGGATCGTGTCGCGTTCGAGGGTGGCGGCGAAGGCGTCCTCGACCGGATATTCACGGATGGGCCGCGCCTGCAACCTTGTATAGGCCTCGGCGGCGACCGGCGGCGGCGCGTCCGGCGCGCGGGCGATCAGCGCGGGCGCGGTGGCGAGTTTCGATTCGTCCCACGGAATGACTGCGCCCTTGGTGACCTCGGAAACGCGCATGCGAGTCTGGGCGAAGGCCTCGTCGATCGGCAGTCCGGGCTGGCGCAAGGCTTCCGCGAGCGCCTGGGCGTAGACTCCATAGGGGCCAGTCTCGTTCGGCGCGACCGAGCCCGGCGCGGCGTTGAAGGCGTAAAGCCCGCCCGGACCGGGCTCGACCAGGGCGAGGCCGCCCGCCAGGGGCTCCCCGGTCTGGGCGAAGGAATTGATTCGCGCCGCGTCGAGCACGACCACCCGCGCCTTGAGCGGCAATTGCGCCAGTGGCTGCAGGTAATCGCTCAGCCGCACCGCCTCCAGCGGGACATTGGCCGCGCGCGGAATCGCCGCCTCGACGGGAGCGATGTAGTTTTCGCCGGCATATTGCAGGCCGCGGCCTGCAATATAGACGAAGGCGATGGCGTCCGGACCGGCGGCGGCGGCCTTGTCGATGAATTCGCGCAGCGCCTTGCGCAGGCCGTCCTGATCGAGATCGGCGGCGCCGGCGACGTCGAAGCCCGCGCGCTGCAGCGTGTCCGCGATGAGGCCGGCGTCATTGGCGGCGGAAGACAGCGGGCCCGTCTTGTAGGCGGCTTCTCCCACGACCAGGGCGATTCGCGGAGAAACGCCGGGCGCCGGCTGCGCCGCGCCGAAGGGCGCTCGCACGAAGATCGCCCCGATAAAGAACATGCCGGCGGCGAATCGTAATTTCGTGCTTTTGGGCCTGAGCCTCATCTTGTTTTCTCCTCCGCAATCCAATCGACCGGCAGCGCGAACAGAATGTGCGCCCGTGGCGAAGTTATGACGCGCCCAGGCGGCTGAACGCCAACTGAATGGACGGAGGCGGATTCAAGGGCGCGAAAGGCGGCTCAGCGCTGGACGATCACCTTCGAGCCAATGCGGACGCGATCATAGAGGTCGACCACGTCATTATTGGTCATGCGGATGCAGCCCGAGGACACCGCCTGGCCGATGGTGTCGGGCTCGTTGGAGCCGTGAATGCGGTAAAGCGTGCCGCCAATATAGATGGCGCGGGCGCCGAGCGGATTGCCGATGCCGCCGGGCATGTGGCGCGGCAGGTCCGGACGGCGGCGAATCATCTGCGCGGGTGGCGTCCAGTCCGGCCACTCGCGCTTGTTGGTGACGTGGTGGACGCCGCCCCATTCGAAGCCGGGACGCCCCACGCCGACGCCATAGCGCAGGGCCTGTCCGTCGCCGAGGACATAATAGAGCCGGCGTTCGCGCGTCGAGACCACGACCGTGCCGGGCCTTTCGGCGCCGTGATAGGCGACGACTTCGCGCGGGATGGGCGAGGCAAAGGGCCGCCCCTCGCCCCGGCTCGATTCGCCCGAGAAAAGATCATCGAGGAAGAAGGCGCGCGCCGGCGTCGCCGCCGTCAGCGAAAGACCGGCGAGGATCAGAAATTTCGCCGCATGGGCGAGGATAGACGGACGGGACGGCATGCGCGCTCCTGATCTGCGAAGCTTGTGATGCCCTTTAACGCGGCGAGTCGCCGCAGGGATGCAGCGATTAAGCGCAAAAAGCGGAAAATCTTCAATCGGGAAATAGGCGGTTTCGTCAGGTTGCCGCCTTGACGCAGCCGCGCTGGTTTTCTAAACAGGGCCTCCGACGTCAAGGCGTCCGGGCGATTAGCTCAGCGGGAGAGCACACCCTTCACACGGGTGGGGTCATAGGTTCGATCCCTATATCGCCCACCATCAAGTCTCCGGAAACTAGCGAATTTTCCAGGGAGGTGTCGTTTGTCGACATTTCCGTGGGTTACACGCGGATTTGGCCGTCTCCGAGCGCCAATCCACTGAATTTGGGCTGCGGCCCGGCGGATTTGGCGGAAAGTCTCTGCCGGTCGAAATTCCGTTTCCCGGATTTTTTTTTGGATGGATGTTGCTATCCGCCATCAAGGTGGCGGACGTGGGCGGCGTCGGCAACCGACTGTAATGGCCTCCGCGCGGCCGATAAGAAACGATCGTTCGTAGTCTGGTTAACGGCCTCCGAGCCAGTCGGCCGCGGGTTGTTGAAGGCCAAGTACGCGCCACTGCTCGGACCAGAGCATCGGCAGATCGACAAGTCGCGACCGGTTGAAACCGCGCGGCAGACAACCTCCGATGGCGGACTTCGCGAGATCTGGGGAGAGGAAGGCCAGCGACAGGATCATCCGAATCGACCGTTCGCTCTTGTGTTCGCGGGCTGCGAGGCTGGCGATCGTAATGGTGGGGTCGGTAACGAGTTCGTCGAGCCAGCGATGCGCTTCCGAGAACGCGTTGACGAACACTTCGCGCGCTCTCGTTCGCATAGCGCGATTGGGTCGCGGTTCGCTCGGGTCAGAAGACTGAACGATTTCACGTTTCCGACGAGTCGATCCTGGCGTCCACGCCAAGACGATTTTTCGGCCTTGATCCTCTAAGGCGTCGACATCCGCCAGGACGATTTCGACCGTCCCGGCGCCGAGCGTGACGCTTTCGATCAGTCCTGCAATCTCGGCGTCAGACAGGGGACGCACATCTGGAACGGTCGCCGACCTCGCCGTTGCGGATGTGAGGTCGGCGCCGGCACAGCCTCGATCGAAAGCCTGCTGGCTTGGCTGTCCGGACATATGCTTTTTCACAGCGCCGGTCACGAACGCCTCGATCTGCGGCGCCGAAACCCTGACGATCGAACCCGCGTCCTGCGTTCGACCGGTCAGCGCCGCGCGCGAGACATAGTATCGCCAACGGCGCGATCCTTTGGCCGCAAAGCTCGCGCCCATTCGATTGCCCCGATCGTCGAACAGCTTGCCGGCGAGAAATGAAAGCTCGTCCTTCGCGGCTTCCCTTCGCAGTTGGGTCTGGAAGGCGAGCCTGGTTTGCGCCCTGTCCCAGACCTCCCGATCGACGATAGCGGAATGAAGCCCGTTATGAAGTTGGTCTTTATGCCGCAATTTGCCGATGTAAATCGGGTTCGACAGGATCGAATACAGGTGGCCTCGCGATAGGCGCTTCCCGCCCGTCGCTCGGCCAGTGCCCGTGACCCGGATCGGGGACGTTGCGCCCTCCGCGTCGAGCGCAGCCTTCAACCGCACGACGCTGCCGAGCTCCAGATAGCGGCGAAACAGCATCCGAACGAAATCGGCGTCCGCCTCGACAACTTGTAGAGCCCGGTTTACCACCCGGTAGCCGACCGGAAGCGCGCCGCCCATCCAGATGCCCTTCTTCTTCGAAGCCTCGACCTTGTCGCGAATGCGCTCGCCGGTGATCTCGCGCTCGAACTGGGCGAAGGAGAGCAGCATGTTGAGGGTCAACCTGCCCATGCTGGTCGTCGTGTTGAAGGACTGCGTGACCGAGATAAAGGACACGCAATGGGCGTCGAATAGCTCGACCAGTTTGGCAAAATCAGCCAGCGATCGGGTCAATCGGTCTACTTTGTAAACGACGATGACGTCGAAACGTCTGGCCCGAACGTCGTTGAGCAGGCGCTGTAACGCCGGGCGATCCATCGTCCCGCCCGAATAACCGCCATCATCGTAGTGTTCTCGAAGGAGCTTCCAGCCTTCATGGGCCTGGCTCTTGATGTAGGCTTCGGAGGCCTCCCGCTGATTGTCGAGCGAGTTGAAGTCCTGCTCCAAGCCGCTGTCGGTCGAGACGCGGGTGTAGATTGCACATCGCAACGCCTTTGCTGGTTTCGCGTCATTGCGCATCGGGGCTCCTCCCAACGCCGTCGGCCTGCGTTTTCCGCAATCCGAAGAACCGGTGGCCGTTCCAGTTGGCGCCGGTGATTGTCCTGGCGACCTTCGAAAGGCTCGAATAAGTCTCGCCGTTCCAGGCGAAGCCCTCGTCGAGAATCATCACACGGTGCAATTGCCCCCGCCATTCTCGAACGAGCAGGGCGCCGGGCCGAAGTGCGACGCCATCCTTCGACGCCGCGGACCGCGGAGCGAAGCGCGGCGCTGAAGATGGCTCCGCCTCGGAGGGCGATCCTCGGATTCTGCGCAACGTCGCTGGGTCGAGCCCGCCCAGGGTCGCGACCTGCAAGCGATACGCAAGCACTCGTGTGAGTAGCCACCTAGGGAGATGGGCGGGGAAAGTCCCGCCCAATTGATTACGCCATCGCAGGCGAAGCTGCGTGAAATCGAGTCGAGCCAGTTCGCCGATTTCGGCGGCAAGGGTCTCCTGCGCCTTGGACCCAACCGGCCGACCAGCAGGCGGCAAAGCCGCCGGCTTTGAAGCCGTCGACTGGGCGCTTTTCGCGACCGGTTTCGATCTCGCCGTCATTACGGCGCCTCGGCGATGGAATTTGCAGGCTCTGGCTCCGCTAAGGTCGGTCCTGTTTCGATCCGGTAGATCGAGCCGCGCACGCGGTCGGAACGATCCGACACGATTTTGTATCCGCGCTTTCGAAGGCCGGTGAGCGCAGCCCGTGTCGTATGGGGCAGCCACTTCGTTGCGGCGATCAGGTCGGCGACGTCAGCACCACGATCGCGCTCAAGCAGGGCGATTACGTCCGCGATCTTGCTTCCGGGGCGCGGCGCTCCCGAAAGCGGTTTCAACTTCGTTTCCGTTGGAGACGTATTGATTTCGAATTGCGGACACGTTGCTAGAGCCAGGCGCGTAGCGACCGCTGCTGGCGTGGCATTTTGTCGGTCGTCCGCAGGTTCGGATTGTCGCGAAGCCGCGTCTGCCGCCGCCTCTCCTGCTTTGACTGCTTTCGCTCCGGCCGCTGTCAACTTGAGCGCGCAGGACGCGCCAGTCGCATCGTCACGACGCCAGACAGGCGACGAAGGCTTCGCCTTCACCTCCCGGACATATCCGGATCCGAGCAACTTCTCGCCAGTCTTGCGAAGCTGAGCGCCTCGCATCTTCGTCGGCAGCAAAACGCACTTATCGTCGCGCATTGCAGCGGCGCTCAAAATTGCGCGTTGCGCATCGGTTAGCCTGGTGGACATGGCAGTTTCCTTTCGCGTCTCGGGGCCGGAACCTCTCCAGCCCGTCACTGACGCGAGCCCCGGATCGGATCGACCTTCGGGGCTAAGGGCAATCCGCGGCCTCTATATGCTCGCGGACGTCCGTACACATGCTTGCTTTGCAAGCGAAAGCCAGTCCTTTCTTGCTTTATCGCGCAATCGGTTCTCAACCTTGTCAAGGTTGGGGTCGAGGGTTCGAATCCCTTCAGTTTTTTAATGAAAGTCAATGCATTAGGGACTTTTGGGATTCAGGATTCCCATTTTTAGCTTGGCGTGATTCAAGCTTTGGATGAAACGCTTCGTATTGACGGACGCCCAATGGGCGAAGATGGAGCCGCATTGCCTCTGCAAGTCCAGTGATCCCGGCCGCAGCGGCAGAGACAACCGACTTTTCGTGGAGGCGGTGCTGTGGATCGCGCGCACAGGAAGTCCCTGGCGCGATCTACCGGCGCTTTTCGGGAAATGGAGCACCGCACACACGCGTTTTCGCGACTGGGTGAAGGCCGATGTCTGGCAGCGAATGTTCGACGCTGTCTCTGATGAGCCCGACATGGAATATGTCATGGTCGATGCGACGATCGTGAAGGTCCATCGCCACGGTCAGGGCGCAAAAGGGGGACTTCGATCCAGGCCATAGGCAAATCCAGAGGCGGCATGACCACAATAATTCTGGCGCTCACCGATGCGCTCGGTAATCTCGTGCGCTTTCGTCTGATGCCGGGGCAGCGTTTCGACGCCGTCGATGTGCCGCCGTTGATCGAAGGACTGTCTTTCGCGGCGCTGATCGCCGACAAGTCCTTCGACAGCAACGCCATCATCGCAGATCTCGACGAGCGCGGCGCCAAGGTCGTGATTTCCCAACATCCGCGCCGCAGCCAGCCGCGCAAAATCGATCTGGAGATGTATAAATGGCGGCATCTGATCGAAAATTTCTTCGGTAAGCTCAAAGAGTTCAAGCGCATCGCGATGCGAGCCGACAAGACAGATCAGAGCTTCTCCGCCATGATCCATCTCGCGGCCGCCGTGATAAGCTCACGGTGAATCCCAACAGACCCTAGTGAACCGCCCCGGATTTATCGGAGGCCCCAACTCCTGAGAGGATGGGGCTATGACAAGCAATACGACAAACAAGTTTTCTGCTGAGATTCGCGCCCGCGCGGTGCGAATGGTTTTCGATCACGAAGGCGAACATTCGTCGCGCTGGGCGGCGGTGTCGTCAATCGCGGCCAAGATTGGCTGTTCGGCGCATACGCTGCTTGAATGGGTGAAGCAGGCCGAGGTCGACACCGGCAAGCGCGCCGGCGTGCCGACGGAGGTCGCCGACCGGCTGAAGGCGCTGGCACGTGAGAACCGCGAGCTTCGGCAAGCCAATGAGATTTTGCGCAAAGCGCCGGCTTATTTTGCGATGGCGGAGCTCGACCGCCGGTCGAAGTCATGATCGCCTTCATTGACGATCACCGGCAAGCCTATGGGGTCGAAACCATCTGCAAGGTCTTGCCGATCGCCCCTTCCACCTATCACGCCTGTGTCGCCAATCGCGCCGATCCAGCGAGGCTGTCGGCCCGCGCGCAGCGGGATCTGGCGCTCAAAGTGGCGATCCGACGCGTGTTTGCCGAAAACTTCGAGGTCTATGGCGCGCGCAAAGTCTGGCGGCAGTTGCGGCGCGAAGGCGCTGACGTCGCGCGCGGCACGGTGGAGCGATTGATGCGCGGCATGAGTTTGCAGGGCGTGGTCCGCGGCAAGCCCGCGCGAACGACCATCAGCGACAAGGCGGCCCCATGCCCGCTTGACCGGGTCAACCGGCAATTCCGGGCGCCGGCGCCCAACAGGCTTTGGTTCTCCGACTTCGCCTACGTGGCCACCTGGCGGGGTTTCGTCTATGTCGCCTTCGTCATCGACGCCTACGCTCGCCGGATCGTCGGCTGGCGGGCGAGCCGGACGGCGCATGCGGGATTTGTGCTCGACGCCCTGGAACAGGCCCTGCATGATCGGCGGCCCGTCCATCGCGGCGGCCTCGTGCATCACAGCGACCGCGGCAGCCAAGGCGGATTCAACCGGTCGTCGCAACACCGATTGTTTTCACTTACGCCAACAACTCGTCAAGCGCCTCCGCCGGCGTTTTCCAACCTAACGTCTTTCTTGGCCTGGCGTTGAGAGCGGCTGCAACGGCCGCGATTTCGTCGGCGCTGTGGCTGCTCAAGTCGGTGCCTTTCGGGAAATACTGGCGCAGGAGGCCGTTGGTATTCTCGTTGGTTCCGCGCTGCCATGAGCTTTGCGGATCGCAGAAGTAAACCTGCACGCCCGCGTCAATCTTGAGACGATCGTGTTGAGCCATTTCGGCTCCCTGATCCCAGGTCAGCGAACGACGCAGTGCTTCGGGCAAGTTGATGATTGCGCGCGTGATCGCGTCGCGCACGGCCTCAGCTCCATGACCTGCAAGCGCAGGTCCGTTCTTCGCGCGTGGAGCTTGGCCGTGCCCCTCGAGGCGGGGAAGATGCAGGAGCATCGTAAAGCGCGTCGTGCGCTCGACCAGCGTGCCAATGGCCGAACTGCCGAGACCGAGGATGAGGTCACCCTCCCAGTGTCCCGGGACTGCTCGATCGGCGGCTTCGGCAGGGCGTTGACTGATCATGATCTCCGGCGAAACAAAGCCTTTGCCTCGCCTGCTTGCCCGCGCCCTCGGCGTCCGCAGCGCGCGACCTGTTCGTAGGCAAGCCGTTAGCTCGCGGCGCAGAGCCCCGCGCCCTTGAACGAATAGGGCCTGATAGATGGCCTCGTGGCTGATGCGCATCGTCTTATCGTCTGGGAAGTCGATCGCCAAACGTCGGGCAATCTGCTCCGGGCTCCAGGCCCTGGCCCATCGCCGATCTTTTCTTGGGCCATGCCGGCGACCTCTCCACAGGATGGCAGGACCAGGAACAGGAGCGCCATCTTGAGCTACGACGACGCCGGCAAGCCTCTCCTCAACATAAGTGCGTAAGGTCTTGTTGAGCGCAAGTTTAGTCGGCTTGGGTCGGCGGGCCGATCGATCCGCATGCCACTGGGCAGTCGTAGCCCGATATTCCAACCCGCCGCTGCGGGTGGCGGCGTTGCGCCGCAGCTCACGGGAGATTGTCGAGGCAGCGCGCCCGAGACGGCGCCCAATCTCTTGCATGGAATGCCCCTACGCCCGAAGAAGCGCGATCTCCTCGCGCTCCAGCAACGACAGATACCGCCCGGAGAGCGCCTTGGCTGAATATCTAAATTTTGCCGGTGGCATGCCGCCCGCCTTTCGGAACCATCTGGTTCCAATAGCTTGCGGCACTCCAGCGTTGAGCGCAGCATCCGCGCTGCTCAGCCCCTCGGTGATTGCTCGCCAGAATCTGTTCTGTTCATCCCGCCCAGCCGCAGGCGGCCGTCCTGGCGACGGTAATGGCGCGCGGCCTGATCGTGCCGAGCGCCGATTTCGAATACTCATCGCAACCTCCAACTTCAGAGTGTTGCGACGACCACTTGAATCCGCCCAATACGTCTCGATCAAATACACCGAGCGGTTGGCGGAAGCGGGCGTTGAGCCTTCGGTCGAAAGTGTGGGCGATTCCTACGACAATGTTCTCGCCGAAACGATCAATGGCCTTTACAAGGCCGAGGTCATCTACCGGCGCGGACCTTGGCGGAATTTTGAGGCCGTCGAGTTCGCGACGCTCGAATGGGTGGATTGGTTCAACAACCGCCGCCTCCTGGAGCCAATTGGCAACATTCCGCTGGCGGAAGTGGAGGAACGCTATTACGCGTCGTTGACGCCCTCCGCTATCGCGGCGTGATTTGACAAAAACGACCTCCGGCGAAGCCGGGGCGGTTCAGTTGTTATCGCTGTGTCGGAAGCGACGGCTGCGGCGGGTTGGAAACTCCAGAGTGTGCCCAGGCTGAAAATAAATCCCATGTAACAGCAAGAATAATAGGTCCAAGAAATAAGCCCGTGACGCCATATGAGATCATGCCTCCGATGACGCCGATGAGGATGACCAGGATCGGCGTCGAGAGGCCGCGGGTCATTACGAGCGGCTTGAGGAGATTGTCTATGACATTGACGGGAACCATGTAGAGCGTGAAGAGCAATGCGTGAAGGGTTTCCATCGACATCCACGCCCAAACGATGGCTGGCAGAATGACCAAAGACGGCCCGATCTGAACGATGCCCAGCAAGAGCGTCGCCGATGTCAGCAGAGTGGCGCCGGGAATGCCCGCGAGCGTAAATCCTATGCCCGCGAGAACCGCCTGCAACGCGGAAATGCCCAGGACGCCGCGCGAGACGGTCCGGATCGTGGCGCCGGTCATGCTCACGAATTTGTCGCCACGATCCGGCGAGAGCCGTCGAGCGAGCCTCCTGGTCGCCTCGACCATCGCAGGCGCCGGCGCGAACATAAACCCAGCGATGATAATGGCGACAAACAATCGGAGCGCGCCGGCCCCGGCGTCGGCGGCGACCTGAAGAAGGCCGGCGGCGGTCGATTTCAACTGGGGGGCGATCTTCGCAAAGGCCGCATCCAGATTCGCCGAGGCAAGCGTCCAGAATTGATATGCGGGCTCGCCTATCAAAGGCCAGGTCTGAAGCCGAGCCGGCGGAGGCGGCACCAAAAAACTCTTGGGATCGAACCATTCCGAAATGAGGCCGAGCGAGTCGATGATTGCCAGGATCAGCCACAACGCCGGTCCTATGACGATCGCCAGGCAAAAGCAGGTCAAAACGGCGGCCGCGATGCGCCGGCGTCCCCCAAGCGTCACGGCGAGCCAATCATACGCTGGATAGAGCGCAACCGTGAGGATCACGCTCCAGGCGCCGATTGTCAGAAAAGGCTGAATGAGGATGATCGACCAGTAAACGAGAGCGGCTATCGCGCAGAGTCGGATGATCAAGTCGAGCGATAAGGCCTGGGCGCCCCTCGCCTCGGTCATCTTTTGGTTGTCTTGTTCCGGCATGGCTGCCTCGTCCGATGAAGCAGATTAGCGTGGCCGGCGAATATATAATACTGTTACTCGGGATCGTTTCAAAAAAGACGCCTGAATCGCGGGGCGCGGGCTAAAGATTAAAAATCCGTCGCGGTTCCGCCGTTGCTGCCAAGGATTCGATCGAATCATGGGAGGGGGCGTTTTCGGGTGCGGGCGCCTTTCTGGGGCGCGATATCGGATGCTCTGGCGCTCGTCCGAGTCCGCCTCTCCGCAATCAAGTCATGATTTCCGCGACATCGTGCTCGATGCGGCTTGCTTTAAATCTTTACGAACTGGTCGTCGGGTGACAATGTTGCTTTCCGGCGCGAAAAACATCGCGAGTTTTTGTCGCCAGACCGGAGCCGAAGATGCAAGCCGCGACATTGCTGCGAAAACTCCGTTTGCAAGAAGCTCTCTCCGAAGCTGAACTCGAAGACTATCTCAAGAAATTGCGCTCAGACGGCTCGCTCCCGCCTGACGAAATTCCGAAACTGCTTGAGTTGATGACGCACAGGACCGAGCATCTATCAATCGAAGACATCAAGGCGGCGTCGAGCCTTGTCGGTGGGAATAGTCCCGCCACGGCAAGTGCGGCGGGAGTCGATGAATGCGCAATGCGGTCCATCGTTTCCAAACTGGCAAAGTGACCCCTCACACAGGCGGGCGCCGCAAGGGTGGGCAACCGCCGCCTTGATCGGGTCTTCCCTTCTCGCGACCGCGATCTGGCGTTGGCGGTCTTGTGCCGAACGATTGCGCCTCGCGTGGTCGCTTCATCAACTACGGCCCTCCAGGGCTTTGGCCTTGCTCGCTTTCGGACCCAGCAATTGCTCGACCTGCGCGAGCCGGCGCTGGCCTTCTTCGGGCGGCGCGCCGCGCGCGTCCGGCATCAATTGCAGCGCATCCAGCGCCTTGACCGCCTCCGGGCTTCCGGCAGGCGCGAGTTTGGGCAAGGCGGCGATCGCCCGCTCGGGATCGAGCGCGACGAGTTGCAACTGCTCCCTGAAAATGTCCTTGAAGTGCGATTCGCGGATGATCTTGAGCATGTTGAGGCCGCGTTCGTCGATCGATCCCTCCGGCAGCCGGACGTAGATCAACGCGCGCAAAAAGGCTTCTTCGAGGCCGCCTGCTTCGAAGCGATGTTCGAGTTTTTCGCGCAATTTCGCCGCCGCCGCTGCGCCGTTGAGGTCGCGCGCCGCGCGGCGGCTGTCCGCGCCCTGTTCGCCGCCGAGGCCGACCACCGCCTGAAGCCAGGGCGAAGCATAGGCGTTGAGGAAAAAGGCCTCGGTCATGGCGTTGCGCATGACGACGACGGAATTCAGCCATGTCGTCATCCAGGCCGAGTTGATGCGCTCCATCGCGACGAAGGGATTGTTTTCGGCGACCGGCTTGCGATGGGCGAGAACCGTTTCCGCCGCAGCGACCGCGGTCGAAATGGTCGGATTTGACCATTCCTAAGCGTTTCTTTCACGCGGTTGAGAGATATTTCCCAATAGTTACAGTGCCCATCTTTATCCAATTTGGCGCGCCACTTTCCAACCTATTAAAATCTTTGGCTTGGCTATTCGCCAAACAGGATAAAGCTGGGCACCGAGACCGCGCAGCCGAAAGCTTTGATGCTGAATCTTGTTGGAAAACAAGCTGATGGTCGCATCTCTTCGGAAGCCGCCATTACCCGAACAGGTAGTTTTGACCCTGAACCGCCGGCCGGCATGGGGCCACGAATGGCTGTACTCGTTGTCGAAGCGGGCCTGGCGTCGACGCGATGACGGACACGTACGACCCGAGGCGGAATTGCGCCAGCGAGCCCGATAAAACATCTTGAAAAAACGAACTGGCGCCGACGCCGACCGGCGAGCCGGCGGAAAACGAGCCAGTGGCGCTGAGACAATAGTTTGAAGGGGCGGGCGAAAGCCCGCCATCCTTCTAGAACCGGCGCCACGGCGCTGATAATTCCGACGCCAAACTCTTCACTTAATCGAAGGTCATTCCGCAAAAAATTGGTAAGTCGCCTTGTAGGGCGCCCGCAATTGCTGGCCAATGTGCTCGGCGTCGCAACCATCCTTGGACGCCACGCCTCCGCTGGTGGCGGTTCGCCGCACGAAAGCCACTTGCGACCAGGCGCCGCTACCCTCATGGCTTTTGGCCTTGAGCAACAGCCAGGGAATATCCTCGGCCTTGGGCGCATTTTCCTTGGCGATCACCTCGCCGACAACCTGGCTGCCGTCGATATTCTTCCAAGTTGGACCAGCGAAATGCGTTCCGACCACTTGGCCTTGGGCGTTGGCCAAGCTTGCCTCAGGGCTCTTGAATATCCAGGCGGGCCCCTGTTCTCTCGCCTCGCAACTGTATACCTGGACGCCGCCGGCATAGACCTCCTGAATGAGATGGGCGCTTGCGGGCGGCGAGGTGTCGGCCAAGGCGCCGGCGGAGAAAAGGAGAGCAGCCGGTGCAACAAGAATGATTTGATAAATCATGAGACGGCCCTTTCGAGATCGGGCGCTGTCGGCCTTCGATTGCTGCAATTCAGAGAGCCGGCACGCTGCGAGCAAAACGTTCTAATCGAGACAAGAGGATAGGGACGATCGGCGCCAAAATCGCGACAGCCGGCGGCCTCTGCGGAAAAAACGATGCGGAGGCAATGGCATCCGTTGGGGACATGGGCTCGCCTCGGCCGTCATGCGACGGGGACGGAAACCGCCATTCGGTTTTCGGCGATGGCGGCGCACATCATGTCGTAGAGGATTTTGGGGCCTTGCGCGCCAGAGATCGCGGCCTGGTCTTTGACCTCGTAGAGCGGCACTCCGGAGCCCAGGCGCCGCCAGACGTCATCGCCCGGCGCATAGGGCCTCGCCGCCCACGATCGCGCGCCAAGGGCATCGAGTCCGCTCGCCTCGGCCAGGGTTATCAGGGTCTCGAAATCGCCAATATCGCGGCCCTCGTTGAAGTAGGCGGCGAACAGACGCTCCAGCAGGGCATCCCGCTGTGATCGGTTGCCAAACACACCGGCGAAGTCCAGGAGGCGGTGGGCCATCGCCGTGTTGGGGAAGAGCTTGATGCGTGCAAAGTCGATCGCGACGCCAGCGCGCGCCGCCGCCGCCTGCACCTGGGACTGCCGTGCGCGCACCGCCGCCGGAGAGCCGAGGCGAGCCGCATAGAAGGCTTGGAAGTCGAGGCCTTCCTGAGGCGTCTCGGGCAACAGCTGCACGGACCGCCAAGCGACGTGGACATTCGTGTCCGGATGGGTTTCGGCCAGACGCGCCAGTGCGACGTCGAGGTTGCGCTTGCCGATATAGCACCAGGGGCAGATCAAATCGAAATGGACCGAGACGGTCAGTTCGGGTTTCATAATAGCGCCTCCGAGGTGGTCTGGGGAATGGCGCCCACGCCGAGACGCTCGATGATCTCGAATTGCTCGATCGCGATGAGATCGCCGCCGCCGGCGCTCATAGCGACCGCTGGGGATTCAAGAGCTCGCGGCCATGCTTGATCGGCACGGCGTTGGTGACGCAGGTCGAGCCCTCGCAGGTTCGATAGGTGAACAATCCGATCACCTTGCCATTGGCGTCGAATACCGGCCCCCCGCTGTTGCCGGCGCCGGTGGTGTTTATGCCAAGCTGAAAGGCGTCGCCCAACGTGCCGGAGACGGTCGCGGTTCCGATCTTGGTCGGCGCCGCGCCAAGCCTTGACACAATGCCCTCATTGATGGTCGGCTCGGGAATTACCTCGCGGCGCTCTTTAGTCCGACCGGCTTCGTTCGAACTCAGTTTCATTACGGTGACCATCGAGACACCTGGATAGCCGAGCACGGTGACGCGTTCGCCAGCCTTGACCGCATCATCGGCCGCGAGATCGACCGGGGTAAGCGGCTGGGGGCTTTCGACCTTGACCAGAGCGGCGTCCGCCTGGGTCGACTGCCGGACATTGACGGCGTTGATGCTGACCGCGCTGCCCGGAAACCGGACTTCGAGCAATTCATTCCTGCCGAACAATGTGGCATTGTTGGAGGGAGTGGCCATGGCCACGCTGTGGAGGCTGCCCTCGTCGAGGATGTCGCCCCGGGCGTTGAACAATACGACGGGATCTTCCGCCGGAATCCAGTCGGTCATGCTGTTGCGAAGATTTTGCAGCGGCGCGACCTCGATCGACACGACTTTTGCCGCGTTCTTTTTCCTGGAAAGCGTGACCAGATAGGCGTCCTTGACGCCATAATGGCCGAGATATTCCTCGGGCTCGGCGCTCACCATCCATCCGGCGGCGACATGCTTGTTGGTCAGGATGAAGCCTTTGTCGTCGACGACAAAACCGCTGCCAGCGCCGGTGACCTTCACTTCGTAATTGCGGCGTTCATCATCCTCGGTGGTGAACCAAGGATAGATCTTGCCGTCGATCTCTAGATAGGCCGGCAGAGTGCGATGGCCCTGGGTGACGGCTTTTTGGAATACCGGGCGACCGGTCTTCTTGTCGAGCAGACGCCAGCTAAATTTGATCCACACCGTCGAATTGCCGTATTTGCCGATGACGCCGTCGGGCGCCAGCGCAGCGGAATGCTGGCGCTGCCAGTAGATCCCGCCGCCAGCCATCGCGAAAGCCGCCAGCGCGGCGGCGACGCATCGCCCGATCCGGCTGGGCTTTTTGTGCGGCGCCGGAACCATCCCGGTCACCTCATTGACGGTCCGATAAGGGGTTTGCACAGCCATAACCTCTCCCGCAGGGCCGAACAATATTCCGGCAACTCGTCGCGGCTGCCGGAATGAGCGAGGCGATCACCCGCCGATCCATTTTCGTTTTTTGAGATTGGTCGGATCGGTTCGAATCGCTTTCAATCCGAAGTCCCTGATCGAGCACCCTCGATCCACGGACCAAACCGTAGTTGGATTTTCGCTCCCGCTGTTGACCGGCGAGGACACGAATGGTAACTTTTTGGGACATTCGCGACTTGGCTCGGTACTGGCATGCCTCGGCTCGTTCGCAGCGCGGCTCTCAGCGATTACGTTGAACTGTCGCGGTCCCTCCACCTCGATCCCTACGCGATGGTCTCGGCCTGCGGCCTTCCTCCTGCCTGTCTTTATGATCCCGAGATCAAGGTGCCGGTCCATGCGGTGATCAGACTGCTGGAAGAATCCGCCTCCCGATCGGGCGCGCCAGACTTCGGCTTGAGACTGGCCGAGAACCGTACCTTCGCGAACCTCGGCGCGTTATCGCTGCTTGTCCGCGAACAGCCGACAATCCGGAAGGCGCTTGACGCGCTCGCTGGCTACATGTCCTTGCACAGCGAGGCCCTACACGTCAGGACTACTGAGCAAGACGAACTGGTGGTTGTCGAATTGATTATCGACACAGACCGCCCTGTACCCATGCGTCAGGCGGTCGAGCTTGCGCTCGGCTTCCTGCATCGCAGCTTTCAACGGCTGTTTCGCGAACGCTGGCGTCCGGAAGCGGTCTGTTTTGCCCTTGCGGCCCCAAAGCGCACCGACGCCCATCGGCGCTTTTTCGGAACAGACGTTCGATTCAACGAAGACTTCAACGGCATCGTCTGCCGGAAAAGCGACCTCGAAGTCGCCGTTCCCGCAGTGGACGCTGCCATGGCGAAGCAGGTCAAACAATATCTCGACACGCTTGCATCGCACCGAAGCTCGAGCGTGAGCGACAATGTGCGTGAATGCATCTACTTGATGCTTCCGTCTGGCATCTGCTCAGCGGAAAAAGTTGCGGACCGAATGGGGATTGACCGCCGGACCCTCCACCGACACTTAGCGCGCGAAGGACTGACTTTCTCATCAATTATCGATTCCGTACGAGCGGAACTTGCCGCCCGCTATGTGGGCAATCGCGATCGCAGCCTGGCGTCGATTGCGGATCTTCTAGGGTTCTCCGCGCGAAGCGCATTTTCGCGGTGGTTTCGACAGCAGTTCGGTTGCAGCGTTTCAGAATGGAGGACTGCGGAACTGCCCGCGACAAAGCGGACAACGTCCACATTAAGCTCAGAATAACCGCTAAACCGGCGGACTGTCCCCAAATGTTACCGTCGCAGTCTCGACAGGTTAAACCTGAAGATCGAGCCATCTCTACGATCCCGATAATAGGTGGACAACGACTTATTTCGATGAGCCAGCCCGGCAATCCAAGCCTGTCGCGCACAAGCTTCCTCACTGCAGGGGGCAGTTAGCTGTATGTCGCTTGTGCCGATGCTCATCTGTCGGATCGCATTAGGAGAGATTGGGATGATCGTTTGCTCATGCAACGTGTTCAGCGACGCGGAAGTCAAGTCCGCCATGGCGAGGAACGATGAGCCGCCTCGTATAAGCCAAGTTTACACGTCGCTCGGGTGCAAAGCAAAATGCGGGCGGTGCGTTCATACGGTCAAGGCGATCCTGGATAATTGCTTTCGGAAACCGGCTGAAAAAATCAAACACCGTGAACAGTTCGCGGCTTGAGATGCAATTAACTCCTTTAACGTCACGCTGAGCCGCTCGAGATTTTTCGGAAGCCCCGGCTCCCGGAGCTATCATCAGCAATAGGA
>NZ_JASHHX010000022.1 GCF_030056575.1 Rhodoblastus sp. 17X3
GTGATCATTTAAAGACTTATTGTAAGTCTATGGAAAGGGAGCCATTTATGGCTCCCTTTCTTTTTGCGTTCCGCCATCACGGGGCTTTGATTGGGCGATATATCCTTCGGGTGATAGCTTTCCGGCCGAGGCGACGCGGGCGCGGGCGGAGACCTGCCCGGGCCTTTGCGGCGCAAGAGCCTTCCCCGAATGAAGGAGAACTCGCCATGAACCATGTTGACTTCGTCAAGTCGCTCTATGCCGCCTTCCTGAAGGGCGACATCGACAAGATCCTGGCCGGGGCGGACCAGAACATCGAATGGGTTTCCAACGCCGATCCGGCGCTCTTGCCCTGGGGTGGCGAGCGCAAGGGCCTCCGCGAGATCCGGGCCTATTTCTCCCAACTGGCGGAAAATGTCGAAATCGAGAGCTTTACGCCGCGCGATTTTTACGTCGGGATCAATTTCGTCGTCGTGCTGGGCCATTCGACAGGGCGGATGAAGCGGTCCGGCGGCCGTTTCGACGATGAATGGGCGCATTTCTTCCGAATCACCGGCGGCAAGGTCGTGTCTTTCCGCGAATATCTCGACACGCACGCGATCGTACAGGCCTATATCGGCGGCGATATCCACGCCGTTGGTCTGCCCGCGGCGGGGGAGAGCATGGAGCGCCGCCACTAGCGCCCTGCAAGGGGTTTTGGCCCCATGCCTTGCCTGCGGCCCCGCCATTTCGGCGGGGCTCGCTTTTTCAGGATCGGCGCAAGGCTTGGGCAGGGGCGAAGCGCTTTTTTGGTTCATTTCTCGCCCGGCGGGCTTGCGCGAGCGAGTTCATTGCGGCTAAGAGAACACCGCTGGCCGCGTCGAAAGACGCGCATGCAGGAGTGTAGCTCAGTTGGTAGAGCACCGGTCTCCAAAACCGGGTGTCGCAGGTTCGAGCCCTGCCACTCCTGCCATTCCAGCCATCGCCCACTTATAGCACAGAAACCAACGCTGCAGCCGCCGCGGACGGCGTTTCCGAAGGCCATCCGGTCATGTCTGCGCTGAAATCGCGCGATAAATCACATTGATGCAGGTCATGGCCGCCTTGTTGTCCCGGCGTAGAGTCGCGCCATCATTTCAACCAACCGAGGCTGGGCGTGAATCATCATCATCGTAAAATTCTGCAGTCGCTCTTTGCTCATCCCGTGAGCACGAATATTGACGTCAACGACGTCAGCCACGTGCTGGGCGAACTCGGCGCGGATGTCGAAACCAAGAATGGCAGCAAGATTGAGGTTTCCCTCAACGGGCATAAGGCGTCCTTCCACCGCAACAACCACAGCTTGCCGAAAGCCGAGGTTCTACAGATCAGGAAGTTCCTGGAAACCTGCGGCGTCTCGCCGGAAGCTTTTCCGGTCTGAACAGCGCATGGGCGCATTTCGATCAGGGGCGGGAGGGCGATCCCTCCGCCCCGCCAAAGGCGTTCAGGCCTTTTCAATCAAGATCGCCCGGAAGTCATTGACATTGGTCAGCGTCGGGCCGGTGACGACGCTGTCGCCCAAGGCCTCGAAAAAGCCGTGGCCGTCATTGTTGTCCAGAGCCGCGAGCGGATCGATCTTCAGCGCCCGGGCGCGGGCCAGACTGTCCGGCGCGAGGAGAGCCCCTGCGATGTCCTCCATGCCGTCCACGCCATCCGTGTCGCCCGTCAGCGCGTAAACGCCGGGCAGGCCGCCGAGCGTCAGGCCGAGCGACAGCAGAAACTCCACATTGCGCCCGCCGCGCCCTTTTCCACGCACGGTCACGGTGGTTTCGCCGCCTGACAACAACACGCAAGGCGGCGCGAAGGGCTCGGCCTTCAGCGCGACGTGGCGCGCAAATCCGCCGAAGACCTTGCCGACTTCGCGGGCCTCGCCCTCAATGCCGTCGCCGAGAATATGCGCCGCATAGCCCGCCGCGCGCGCGATTCCGGCCGCCGCCTCCAGCGAGGCGAGCGGCGTGGCAACCAGAACGGCTTCGCTGCGCGCGAGCCGCGGATCGCCGGGCTTCACGCTCTCGCTCGCGCCGCTTTCCAGCATGGCCCTTATGTGCGCGGGCGGCGAAATGTCATAGCGAGCCAGTACGGCGAGGGCGTCGGCGCAGGTGGTCGGATCGGGAACGGTCGGACCCGAGGCGATGTCGATGGGATCGTCGCCGGGCACGTCGGAGATCAGCAGGGCCACGACCCGCGCCGGTGCGCACAAGGCGCCGAGTCGTCCGCCCTTGAGCGACGACAAATGCCGCCGCACGCAGTTCATTTCCGAAATGGTCGCGCCGCTCTTGAGCAGCGCCGCGCTCAAAGCGCGCTTGTCGGCCAGCGTCACGCCCGGCGCCGGAGCTGCGAGCAAGGCTGAGCCGCCGCCCGAAATCAAAGCGATGACGAGATCGTCCTTGGTCAGGCCGCGCACCATGTCGGCGATCCGCTCCGCCGCCTTAAGGCCGGCTTCGTCCGGCACCGGATGGGCGGCCTCGACGATCTCGATGCGTTCACAAGGGACGCGATAGCCGAAGCGGGTGACGACGAGGCCATCGAGCGGCCCCGACCAATTGTCCTCCAGCGCCCGCGCCATGGCGGCGGAGGCCTTGCCGGCGCCGATGACAATGGTGCGCCCCTTGGGCGGCGCGGGCAGATGCGGGGGAATGCAGAGCGTGGGCTGCGCGGCGGCGATGGCGGCGTCGAACATGCGGCGCAACAGGTTTTTCGGGTCCATGTTTTTCCTCCCCCTCGAATGGGGCGACATTCCTTCGCCTCCGGGGCTATAGTAATCTGGAAACATTCCGGCGAAGGTCAGCAGAATGAGCCCTGCACCCAAAAATCTTCTGTGGCTTCAGGCCGGCTCTTGCGGCGGCTGCACCATGGCCGTGCTGGAGCACGGCGCCGCCGGCTGGTTCGCCGAATTGAAGAGCTTCGGCATCAATCTCCTGTGGCATCCGAGCGTGAGCGAGGAAACGGGCGACGAGGTGCTGGACATTCTGGCCCGCGTCGAGAGCGGCGAGACGCCGCTGGATATCCTGTGCATCGAAGGCTCGATCCTGCGCGGGCCTCATGGCACGGGGAAATTCAATCGCATGTCCGGCACGGGCCGCACCCTGCTCGACATTTCGCGCAGCCTCGCGGCGCGTGCGGACTATTGCGTGGCCGTTGGAAGTTGCGCCGCTTATGGCGGCATTCCGGCGGGAGACCCGGACCCGACGGACGCCTGCGGCCTGCATTACGACGGCGCCGAGCCTGGCGGGGCGCTTGGCCGCGACTATCGTTCCGCGAGCGGCCTGCCGGTGATCAATGTCTCGGGCTGCGCGCCGCATCCGGGTTGGATGATGGAGACGTTTCAGGCTTTGGCGATGGGCGATCTCGCGGCGGATGACCTCGACGCTCTGGGCCGGCCCAAGTTTTTCGCCGCGCATCTCGCGCATCATGGCTGCTCGCGCAACGAGTTCTATGAGTTCAAGGCCAGCGCCCGCGTGCTCTCGGAGCGCGGCTGCATGATGGAGCATCTTGGCTGCAAGGCGACGCAGGCCATCGGCGACTGCAACCAGCGCGCCTGGAACGGCGGCGGCTCCTGCACCCATGCGGGCTTCGCCTGCATCTCTTGCACCGCACCGAATTTCGAGAACACGCGCAATTTCCATGTCACGCCCAAGGTGGCGGGCATTCCGGTCGGCCTGCCGCTCGACATGCCCAAGGCCTGGTTCATGACGCTTGCGGCCTTGTCGAAATCCGCCACGCCCGAGCGCGTGCGGAAAAACGCCGAGGCCGACCGCATCGTTGAAAATCCGAGACGCGGCAAATGACGCGTCTCATCGTGGGGCCATTCAACCGCGTCGAGGGCGATCTCGAACTGACGCTCGACATCGCGGAAGGCCGGGTTGCGCAGGCGCGCGTCGCCACGACGCTTTACCGGGGTTTCGAGCAGATTCTGGTGGGGCGCCTCGCCGCCGACGCCTTGACCATCGCGCCGCGCATCTGCGGAATCTGCTCGCTGTCGCAAAGCATGGCGGCTGCCGCCGCCTTGCGTGGGATCAGCGGCGTGCAGCCGCCGCCCAATGGCGTGCTGGCGGCCAATATCGCCCACGCGGCGGAGAACATCGCCGACCATCTCACCCATTTCTATCTGTTCTTCATGCCCGATTTCGCCCGCGCGTCTTACGCCGGCGAGGGCTGGTTCGCCCCGGTCGCGGCGCGGTTCACGGCTGTGTCGGGCGCGGCGGCGCAGGAGGTTCTGCCCGCCCGCGCAAGGCTGCTGCATGTGATGGGGCTGATCGCGGGAAAATGGCCGCATTCGCTGGCGATCCAGCCCGGCGGCGTCACCCGCGCGCTCGATCTCGGCGAGAAGATGCGGCTGATCGCCATCCTGAGCGATTTCCGCGCCTTTCTCGAAAGAAGCCTTTTCGCCGCGCCGCTCGAACAAGTGGCGGCCATTGCGACGCCGGAGCAATTGGCGGATTTTTCCCAAGGGCAGGGCGATTTCGCCGCTTTCCTTCGGGTGGCGGAGAGCCTGCGGCTCGAAACGCTCGGCGCCGTGGCCCTGCCGCTCATCAGCTTCGGCGCCTATCACAGCGCTCAAGGCGCCCTGTTCCCCGCCGGCCTGTTCGATCCGGGCGCGTCGGAGGCTCGGCCTCTGCCGATCGGGGCGATCGGCGAGGACGTGGCTTTTTCCTATATGCGCGACAGCGCCGCCGATCCGGCCAGGTCCGTGACGCAGCCGGACGCGGATCGGGAAAACGCCTATTCCTGGGCCAAGGCGCCGCGCCTTTCTGGCGAGCCAGCGGAAACCGGCGCCGTCGCGCGGCAGGCGGTCGCGGGCGATCCGCTCATCCGTGCGCTCATCGCTCAAGCGGGCGGGACGAATGTCTTCGTGCGCGTCGTCGCGCGGGTGATCGAGATCGCGCGGCTGGCGCTGGCGGCGGAAGGCTGGGCGCGCGAGATCCGGCTCAAGGAAAGCTTTTCCGAACATGGTCCCGCGCCGCTTCACGGCGAGAGCATCGGCATGGTCGAGGCCGCGCGCGGCGCGCTCGGCCATTGGCTGAGCGTCGAGAAGGGCGTGATCCAGCGCTATCAGATCGTCGCGCCGACGACCTGGAATTTTTCGCCGCGCGACGCGCGCGGCGTTCCCGGGCCGCTGGAACAGGCGCTGGTCGGGGTGGATGTCGGCGCCGCCGGCGCCAAGGCTCCGGTGATCCAGCATGTCGTGCGCTCCTTCGACCCCTGCATGGTTTGCACGGCGCATTGATGGCAGTGCTGCAAAGCAGTTTTTCGCACCGGAAAAAGACTTTCCATATAGAACCGGTGGCGAGCAGAAGCACCCGCCCGCTTTGACGATTCAACTAATTGAAATAAAACGGAAAAATAGAAATATTTCGTTTTCGTCACATTTGGCGCCCTTTTTGCCAACCTCTCCCCAACCGCCCGCCTCGAAAGGCGCGGCGAATAAGACCAAGGGAAAAGGGGAGGCGCTATATGTCCGTTGCCGAGACATTTTACGATGTGATCCGCCGACAGGGGATCACGCGCCGGAGTTTCACAAAATTCTGCAGCCTGACCGCCGCCAGCATGGGCCTCGGCGCGACCGGCGCCGCGAATGTGGCGAATGCGCTGGAGACCAAGCCGCGCGTGCCGGTGATCTGGATGCACGGCCTTGAATGCACCTGCTGCTCGGAGAGCTTCATCCGCTCCGCGCATCCGCTGGTGAAGGACGTCGTCCTGTCGATGATCTCGCTCGATTACGACGACACGATCATGGCGGCGGCGGGCCATCAGGCCGATGCGATCCTCAAGGAGACGCGGGAAAAGTACAAGGGCCAGTACATCCTTGCTGTTGAAGGCAATCCGCCGCTCAACGAAGACGGCATGTTCTGTATCGACGGCGGTCGTCCCTTCGTCGAGAAGCTGAAGGAAATGGCGGCGGACGCCTCCGCCATCATCGCCTGGGGCGCCTGCGCCTCCTGGGGCTGCGTCCAGGCCGCCAAGCCGAACCCGACCCAGGCCACGCCGATCGACAAGGTCATCACCAACAAGCCGATCATCAAGGTGCCGGGCTGCCCGCCCATCGCCGAGGTCATGACCGGGGTCGTCACCTTCATCACCACCTTCGGACGCCTGCCCGAACTCGACCGGCAGGGCCGGCCGCAGATGTTCTATTCCCAGCGCATCCACGACAAATGCTATCGCCGTCCGCATTTCGACGCGGGCCAGTTCGTCGAGCAATGGGACGACCAGAACGCGCGCGAGGGCAAGTGCCTCTACAAGATGGGCTGCAAGGGTCCGACCACCTATAACGCCTGCTCGACGGTCCGCTGGAACAATGGCGTGTCCTTCCCCATTCAGTCCGGCCACGGCTGCATCGGCTGTTCCGAGGACGGGTTCTGGGACAAGGGGCCGTTCTACGAGCGCCTCTCCAACATCAACCATTTTGGCGTCGAATCCAACGCCGACAAGATCGGGCTGACAGCCGCTGCAGTGGTGGGCGTCGGCATCGCGGCCCATGCCGCCGTCACCGCGCTCGGCCGCGTCACCGTCAAGCATGACGACAAGGCGCCGCCAAAGGCCTGAGCGCAGTCGTCAATTGCGGGCCGGCGGAGGTGACCTCCCCCGCTTCCGTCGGCCAGACGCCCGTCTCGCGGCGGGCAACGCGCCGGCTAACAACCAAAATCCGAGGAAACACCCATGGGCGTCCAGACTCCGAACGGTTTCAATCTCGATAACTCCGGCAAGCGCATCGTCGTCGATCCGGTCACGCGCATCGAAGGCCATATGCGCGTTGAAGTGAACGTCGATTCCAACAATGTCATCCGCAACGCCGTCTCCACTGGCACGATGTGGCGCGGCATCGAGGTCATCCTGCGTGGCCGCGACCCGCGCGACGCCTGGGCCTTCACCGAGCGGATATGCGGGGTCTGCACTGGCACTCACGCCCTGACATCGGTGCGCTCGGTCGAAGACGCGCTGCAGATCAAGATCCCGGAAAACGCCAATTCGATCCGCAACCTGATGCAGCTCGCGCTGCAGGTGCATGACCATATCGTGCATTTCTACCACCTCCATGCGCTCGACTGGGTCGATGTCGTCTCGGCGCTTTCCGCCGATCCGAAGGCGACCTCGGCGCTGGCGCAGTCGCTCTCGCCGTGGCCTCTGTCCTCGCCGGGCTATTTCCGCGATTTGCAGGGGCGTTTGAAGCGCTTCGTGGAATCCGGCCAGCTCGGCCCGTTCAAGAACGGCTATTGGGGCAGCAAGGCCTATCGGCTGCCGCCCGAGGCCAATCTGATGGCGGTGGCGCATTACCTCGAGGCGCTCGATTTCCAGAAGGAAATTGTGAAGGTCCACACCATTTTCGGCGGCAAGAACCCGCATCCGAACTGGCTGGTCGGCGGCGTGCCGTGTCCGATCAATGTGGACGGGATCGGCGGCGTCGGCGCGATCAATATGGAGCGCTTGAACTACATTACGGAAATCATTGATCGGACGATAGAATTCAACGATCAGGTCTATATTCCGGACGTCATGGCGATCGGCTCCTTCTACAAGGACTGGCTCTATGGCGGCGGGTTGTCGAGCAAATCCGTGCTGGCCTATGGCGACCTGCCGGAAAACGCCAATGATTATTCGCCAGCGAATCTGCTTCTGCCGCAGGGCGCGATCATCAACGGCAATCTCAATGAGATTCACCCCGTCAATCACCGCGACCCGAATGAGATCCAGGAGTTCGTGACCCATTCCTGGTACAAATATCCGGACGAGACCAAGGGGCTTCATCCCTGGGACGGCATAACGGATCCGCATTATGAGCTTGGCCCCAACACCAAGGGGACGCGCACCAATATCGAGAGCCTCGACGAGAGCGCCAAATATTCCTGGATCAAGTCGCCGCGCTGGAAAGGCAACGCGATGGAGGTCGGGCCGCTCGCGCGGTGGACCGTCGGCTACGCCCAGAACAAGGCGGAGTTCAAGGAACCTGTCGACAAGCTATTGAAGGACCTCGGCCTGCCGCTGAACGCGCTGTTCTCGACACTTGGCCGTACGGCGGCGCGCGCGCTGGAATCGCAATGGGCCGGCTACAAGATGCGGCATTTCCAGAACAAGCTGATCGCCAACATCAAGAACGGCGACAGCTCCACCGCCAATGTGGACAAGTGGGACCCGAAGACCTGGCCGTCAGAGGTCAAGGGCATCGGCTTCACCGAGGCCCCGCGCGGCGCACTGGCGCATTGGATCAAGATCAAGGACGGCAAGATCGAGAACTACCAGGCGGTCGTGCCGACCACCTGGAATGGCAGCCCGCGCGATCCCAAGGGCAATATCGGCGCCTTCGAGGCCTCGCTCATGGACACCCCCATGGCCGACCCGAACCAGCCGGTCGAGATCCTGCGCACGCTGCATTCCTTCGATCCCTGCCTCGCCTGCTCGACCCATGTCATGAGCGAAGACGGCCAGGAAATGACCAAGGTCCAGGTGCGCTGAGGCCGATATCCTTCTCCCCATAGGGCGTCGAAAGACGCCCGTCCAAGGACGGGCTATGGCGGGAGAAGGTGGTGCGCGAAGGGCGTCGAAAGACGCCCGTCTCTCGACGGGCTTTGGCGCGTCGAAAGACGCCCGTCTCTCGACGGGCTTTGGCGCCGGATGAGAGGTTCGTGCCGGCGCATAGCCCCTCGTCCGTCTCGCGCCTTTGGCGCGAGCCACCTTCTCCCGCCCCAGGCGTTCGTGAGGAGGCCCGTCTGTCGACGGGCTAGGGGGAGAAGGGCGACGGCAAAAACATTATAAGTTGGGGAGGCCGCGATGAATGTTATTACGCAGGTCAACGATATTTCGGACTCGCATGGCGAAAAAACGGTCGCGCGCCGCACCGTCTATGTCTATCAGGCGCCCGTGCGCATCTGGCACTGGATCAATGCGTTCGCCATGGTGACCCTGTTCATTACCGGCTACCTGATCGGCACGCCGCCGGACAGCGTCACGGGCGAGGCCAGCGCGCATTTCCAGATGGGCTATATCCGTTTCGCGCATTTCGCCGCCGGCCAGGTCATGGCGGTCGGCTTCCTGCTGCGCATCTACTGGGCTTTCGTCGGCAACGCCCATTCCGCCCAGATCTTCTACATCCCGTTCTGGCGCGGCGATTTCTGGAAGGGCGTGTTGCACGAAATCCGCTGGTACGCCTTTCTGGAAAAATACCCCAGGCAATATGTCGGGCATAATCCGCTCGCCCACACCATGATGTTCCTGGTCTTCACGCTGGGCACGCTGTTCATGATCGTGACGGGCTTCGCGCTCTATTCAGAAGGCGCGGGACGCAGTTCCTGGCAATACAAGGCGTTCGGCTGGGTATTCTCGATCTTTCCGAACAGCCAGGATGTCCACACCTATCATCATCTCGGCATGTGGGCGCTGGTATGTTTCACGGTCCTGCATATTTATGCGGCGGTCCGCGAGGACATCATGTCGCGCCAGTCGATGATCTCCTCTATGATCTCCGGTGAACGCCAGTTCCGCGACGAGGAAGTCTGAGATGGACGCGCGCTCCCCCAAGAAAATCCTCGTCCTCGGCATCGGCAATATTCTCTGGGCGGACGAAGGCTTCGGCGTCCGCGTGCTTGAGACCTTCAACACGCTCTATGCCGCGCCGGAAAACGTCAGCCTGCTCGACGGCGGCACGCAGGGACTCTACCTCGTGCAATTCGTGCAGGAGGCCGATTATCTGCTGGTGTTCGACGCGATTGATTACGGTCTGGCGCCGGGAACGCTGAAGATCGTACAGGGCGACGAGGTGCCGAAATTCACCGGCGCCAAGAAGATGAGTCTGCATCAGACCGGCTTTCAGGAAGTGCTCTCCGCCGCAGATCTGATGGGCGGCTATCCCAAGAAGCTCGCCCTGATCGGCTGCCAGCCGCTCGATCTCGAAGACTGGGGCGGGCCGCTTACGCCGCCCGTGCGCAATCGGCTGGTCCAGGCGGCGGAGCTCGCCGCCGTCATTCTCGAACAATGGGGCGCGCCCTGTCGCTTGCGCGCCCCCGGCGAAGCGGTCGAGCCGCTGCTCGCCAATGACATCGACATGCAGAATTACGAGACGCGGATGGCCAATGTCCGCACGGGAGGATGAGATGAAGAGCTTGTTGAAGACCCGGCTGAAAACCGCCGCGCTGGCCGGCGCGCTCGCTGCATTTCCCTTCGCTGCGTCGGCTCACCCGGGGCTGCATGCGGCTGGCTTCGAGGATGGTTTCATCCATCCCTTCACCGGCGCGGATCACCTGCTCGCCATGATCGCCGTCGGCTATTGGGCCGGCCAGTTCGTGGGCCGGGCGCGCTTCGTCCTTCCGGGCGTTTTCGCCGCCCTGATGGTGGTCGGCGCTGCGCTGGGCTTCCATGCCGAGGCGCCCGCGCTCGTTGAATATGGGATTGCCGCTTCGGTCGTGGCTCTGGGCCTGCTGCTGGCCTTTGACGTCAAGATGCCCGTCGCGCCCGCCGCGGCTCTGGTCGGGCTGTTCGCCCTGTGCCACGGCTTCGCCCATGGCGCCGAGGCGCCCGCCGCAGCGAGCCAGGCGCAGTTCTTCGGCGGCTTCGTTGCGGCAAGTCTGATCCTGCAGGGCGTCGGCCTCGGCCTCTCGATGCTCCGCCACAGCAAGAGTCTCGCCCGCATCGCCGGAGCCTTGGTCGCCATGACCGGCGTCTGGATGCTTGGCGCCGCCTGAGGCGGGCAGAGGAAAACAAGCCATGTGCCTGGGCATTCCGATGCGCATTCTGGAAGGCGACGACATTTCGGCGCTTTGCCAGCGCGGCGCCGAGCAGCGGCGCGTCTCGATGCTGCTGCTCGGCGCGCAGCCCATCGGCGCCCAGGTTCTCGTTCATATCGATACCGCCGTGCGCGTGCTCGAGGCGGATGAGGCGGCGTTGATCGATCAGGCCCTCGATGGCCTTGCCGCCGCGATGCGCGGCGAGGATTTCGATTCAGCCTTTGCGGATCTGATCGACCGCGAGCCGCAATTGCCGGAACATTTGCGCTGAGAGGCTGAAAAGCTTCCATACACTTGTGCAAACATACCTGCCATGCGAAATTCACGGCTGGCGGCCCAGGCGCAAGAAAACCTGCCATTTGCTGGCCATTTCCTTTTCGCCGGCTTTGGCGCCGTTTTTGCGGAACTGAACGGAACTGCGCCCAAAGCGGCGAAAAAATGCGAACAAGAGGAAACGCCATGACTGCGCCCTTTCTGGACGCGCTGATCCAGCGCACCAGCCTTCCCTTGGTCGACGAGACCAATGTCGACGCCTTTCTCGCCCCTGCGGCCGGCGAATGTCCCAATGCCCTGCTGTTTTTCTCGGGGGCCGCCGCCCCGCGTCCGGAAAGCTCGGACGTGGCCGCGGTGCTGCCCGAAATCCTGCGCGCTTTCTCCGGACGGCTGCGCGGCGCGATCGTCGCGCCCGAGGCCGAGGCCAAACTGAAGGGCCGCTTCCAGATCTTCGTCCTGCCTTCGCTTTGCGTCACGCGCGCAACCGAGCCGGTCGGCGTCCTGCCGAAAATCCTCGACTGGTCGGACTATGTTGAGAAGATCGAAGCGGCGCTCGATCCGCAGGCTCCGGTGCTGAGCGCGCCCGCCAAGCCGAAAACGCAATTCACCTTTTCGCAGGGAGCTTGAGCGATGAAAGCGGGATTTTGGGTTGCGCCCGAGGGCGCCGAAGACGCCATGACCGTGATGCCGATCGGCGGCGACGTGCTGGACGAGGCGCCGGGCCGGCGCAGGCTTTCGCTGCTGGCGACCGGCAAGGCGGAAAATCTGATCCGGGCCTGCCCGCGCGTCAGCAAGATGTTGCCGGAAATTGTCGCGGCGCTCGAGACGCAAGCTGAAAACGCGCAGGGCCGACTGTTCGACCTCACCGAGTTTTCCGCCGAAGAAATCCTGCTGATCGAGGATGTGATTGGCGAGGGCGAGGTGACGGGACTGGTGTCGCTGCCTGATGGCGTCGATGCGCAGATTCAGGAATCCGTCATGGCGGGCCTGTGGCGCGTTCGCTTCACGAACCTGCAGGGCAAGCTTTTCGCCGATTATCTCGAAGTGTCGAGCCTGCCCGAGATCGCCCGCCGCGCCGCTCTGGTCAATTGCCAGCCGCTTGACGCCGGCGAGCCGCCCGCCGGCGCAATGAACGTCATGCCGCTGCTGGCGGAGATCGCGGGCCGCTCCGCCGCGCATAAAACCGGCGAGCCGACCCATACCATCACCTTCTCGCTGCTGCCGATGTCGCCGGAAGACATGAGCCATTTGCAAAAATGCCTCGGCGCCGGTTCGGTCCGGCTGATTTCGAAAGGCTACGGCTCCTGCCGCATCCTCTCCACGGCGACCATGAATGTCTGGTCGGTGCAATTCTTCAACGCCATGGACGAGATCATCCTCGACACGCTCGAAATCGGCGACGCGCCCGCGGCGGCTCGCGCGGCGGAAGAGGATTTCCGCGACAGCGCCAAGCGCCTGCGCGAGATTGAGGAGGCCTATTTCGCATGACCGGCTTCGAGAACTTCGGCAAACAGCGGAATGTCGAGGACGATGCGAAAATGGAATGCGGCGTCTGCTGGCATGTCTATGACCCGGCGCAGGGCGACAGCGTGTGGCAGATCCCGCCTGGCACGCCATTCACGGCTCTGCCCGAAGACTGGCGCTGCCCCAATTGCGACGCGGCGCAGGCGCGCTTCATGAGGCTCGGCGAAAATGAATGAAACTGCGCGCATCGAGGAATGCGCGCGGCTCGCCGAAGGGCTGGAAGCGCATTTTCGCGGCGTCCAGGCGCGAGCGATGAAGGATGTGCCGATCTGCAATGAAAATCTCGCCGTCGCCAGCACGGGCTTCCGGCCCTGCGGAGATTGGGCCTTGGGCATCGTCGTCACGCCCTGGTTCATGAATATTGTCGCGTCGCCGCTCGCCGGCGCGGCCCCGGTCGCCGCCTTGCCAGGCGAGACGCAAAGCCTTGTCCTGCCTTGCGGCATGGTGGAATGTCTCGCGGCGAAGCTTGATGGCTTCGACCGGCTGCTGATGTGCTCTCTTTTTTCGCCAATGCAGGATTTTGAAGATCAGGAGGCGGCGCTGGCGACGGCGAAGGCGGCTTTCGAGCTAATGTTGACGCCGCCCGCGCCGCCGCCGGAGCCTCCCGCGGCCAAACTGGACCGGCGCGCCTTCTTTCGCGGCGGTTTTCGCGCGCCGGAGGCGACGTCGTGAGCGCGGTCCCGGCAAACCTGCTGTTGCGCGCAAAGCTGCGTGGCGGCTTCGTCGCGGATATCGACATCGTTTCGCCGCGCGCCGATCCTTCGCCGGTTTTCATCGGCCTCGCTCCGGCTGAGGCCGCGACGATCGCCGGGCGACTGTTCTCGCTGTGCCCAATGGCGCAATCCCTGGCCGCGCAGGCGGCGGGCGAGGCGGCGTTTGGCTTCGAGGCGGGCGCGTCGCAACGGCGAGAGCGGGCGCTGAAACTTCTGTGCGAGCGTTTGGGTGAGATGCTTCGCGCCAGCCTGCTTGACTGGCCGGGCGACGCGCCTCCCGCGCCTCAGGATATTTCGCGCCTGCGCCTGGCGCTCAAGGCTTTGCGGGATTTTCCTCAGACGGATGGCGCGCTTGAACGGATCGATGCGCTCGCCGCCGCCCTGCTTGGCCTGGACGACATGTTCGTCCGCCAGCAAGCCGAGGTCCTTGCAGACGAGTCGAATTGGGAGCTGGCCGCCCTGGGGCCGGATTGCCTTGGCGCGGCGGATGACGCAGCCGTGTTTGAAGCGATGACCCGCGACACTGTTTTTTCGCGCGCGCCCGCTTTGCCGGGCCGCTGCGCGGAAACCGGAGCCGCCGCGCGCCAACAGGCGCCGGGCGGCGGCCTGGCGTCGCGGCTGGCGGCGCGCCGGGTTGATATGGCGGCAACGCTCGACGGCATCCGCGCGCTTCTGGCTGGCGGCGCCGCGCCGGACGGGCTGCTTGGCGCGCAAGGCGATGCGTCAGGCTGGGGCTTCGCGGCGGTCGATTCCGCGCGAGGACGGCTCTATCACGCCTTGCGGCTCGACAGCGCCGGCCGGATAGCGGATTATCGCATCGTCGCGCCGACCGAATGGAATTTTCATCCCGAAGGGCCTTTCGCCCGACTGCTGCGCGGCGCGCGGATCGGCGCGGGGGCGGCGGCCAAGCGGCGGATCGAGCGGCTGGCTTTCGTCTTCGACCCCTGCATTCGCGCTTGCGCCGAAGTTTTGGACGAAGACGATGCATGAAATGTCGCTGACCGAAAGCGTTGTCGAAATTTTATGCGAGGAGGGCCGCCGCCAAGGTTTTGCGCGCGTCAAGACGGTCTGGCTGGAGATTGGGACGCTGTCCGGCGTCGAGCCGGGCGCGATGGAATTCTGTTTCGACGTGGTGACGCGTGGGACGCTGGCGGAGGGCGCGCGTCTGGAAATCGTCCGCACGCCGGGGCAGGGCTGGTGCCTGGATTGCGAAAAAAGCGTGGCGCTCGTCGAACGCTTCGGCGCCTGCCCCGAATGCGGCGGCTACAAGGTGCAGATGACCAGCGGCGACGAAATGCGCGTCAAGGAATTGGAGGTCGAATAATGTGCACGGTTTGCGGATGCGGGACGGCGACTCAGGAGGGCGACAAGGCCCATGGCGACAAGGGCCAAGGCGACAAGCACGGCCATTCGCATTCCCATGCGCATGGCGATCATGACCATTCCCACGCGCATGATCACGACCACCACCATCACGATCATGACCATCATCACGGCCACGACCATGATCACGACCAAGATCACGGCCATGACCACCACCACCATGACCACCACCACCATGACCACGATCATTCCCATGGCGCCGGCGGCGAGGCTTTGGATTATGGCGCGGGCCTTGCGGGCGTGCATGTGCCCGGCATGAGCCAGGAGCGCATCGTCCAGATCGAACGCGACATTCTCTCCAAGAACCGGTCCTACGCCGAGGAAAATCGCGGCTATTTCGGGCGCAAGGGCGTGCTGGCGCTCAATTTCGTCTCCAGCCCCGGATCGGGCAAGACGTCGCTGTTGGTGCGCGCCATCAACGATCTGAAGGACAAGCACGCCATCGCCGTGATCGAGGGCGACCAGCAGACCTCAAACGACGCGGAGCGCATCCGCGCCACCGGCGCCAAGGCGATCCAGGTCAATACCGGCAAGGGCTGCCATCTGGACGCCCATATGGTCGGCCATGCTTTGGAGACGCTCGATATCGCCGACAATTCGCTGCTGTTCGTCGAAAATGTGGGCAATCTGGTCTGCCCGGCCGCTTTCGATCTCGGAGAGGCGCATAAGGTCGTGCTGCTCTCGACTACCGAGGGCGAGGACAAGCCGGCCAAATATCCCGATATGTTCGCCGCTGCCGACCTTATGCTGCTGAACAAGTCGGACCTGCTGCCGCATCTCGATTTCGACGTCGGCGCCTGCATCGCCCACGCCTTGCGGGTCAATCCCAACCTTCAGACTCTGATCGTCTCAGCGAAAACGGGCGAGGGTCTCGCCGCTTTCTACGCCTGGGTCGAAGCGCGCTCCAACTTGGCGCGCTCCGATCTGGCCCGCCGCAAGGCTGAAGCGCGGAAGGCGGGATGATGCACGCCGCTCCGGCCGAGGCGAAGACGGAAATGACGCGCCTGCGTCTGCGCCTGCGTGGCGCGGTGCAGGGCGTCGGCTTCCGTCCTTTCGCCTTCGGGCTGGCGGCGCGCTATGGTCTTGGCGGCTTCGTGCGCAATGACGCTCAGGGCGTGACGCTCGAGGTCGAAGGCGCGGAAACGGCAAATTATGTCGCGGCCCTGCGGCGCGAATTGCCGCCGCTCGCCCGACTTGACGCAATGGAGATCGAGCCGGTCGCGCTGCGCGGGGACAAGAATTTCGTTATCGAGTCCACGCGTTCCGGCCCTGCGCGGACGCGCATTCCCGCCGACGCCGCAACCTGCGAGAAATGCCTCGACGACCTGTTCGATCCGTCGAGCCGCTTTCATCTCTATCCTTTCGTCAATTGCACCCATTGTGGCCCGCGCTATACGCTGACGCGGCGCCTGCCTTACGACCGCGCGCAGACGTCGATGGCGGGCTTTCAGTTCTGCGCCGATTGCGGGCGCGACTATGCGGACCCCGCCAACCGCCGCTTCCACGCCGAGCCGATCGCCTGTCCGCGCTGCGGCCCGCGCCTGTCGCATTCCCCGATGGAAATCACCTCCGCCTTGCGCGCGGGAAAAATCGTGGCGCTGAAGGGAATTGGCGGCTTTCATCTGCTTTGCGACGCGAGCAACGCCGGAAGCGTCACGCGGCTGCGGGCGCGGAAAAATCGCGAGGCCAAACCTTTCGCAATCATGGTCGCCAACGAGGCCTCCGTCGCGCTTTTCGCCAAACCGCGCGCGGACGAGCTGGAGCTGCTGCGGTCGCCCGCCCATCCCATCGTGCTCGTCGAGAGCCTCAGGAAACTTCCCGACGCCGTCGCGCCCGGGATGGCGCGGCTGGGCGTGATGCTGGCTTACGCGCCGGTTCATCACCTGCTGTTCCACGCGGCTGGCGGCGCGCGGCAAATCCATGAGCGCAATTTGGCTCAGGATTTCGCTCTCGTGGCCACCTCCGCCAATCCGGGCGGCGCGCCGCTCATCAAGGACAATGCGGAGGCGCGTGAAAAACTCGCGGACATCGCCGACCTCGTCGTCACCCACGACCGTGACATTGTCGTGCGCGCCGATGACAGCGTCATGCAGTTCGTCGATGGCGCGCCCGCCTTCCTGCGCCGTGCGCGGGGCTTCGTGCCGGAGCCGATCGACCTTGGCGCGGATGGCCCCAGCGTGCTGGCCTGCGGCGGCCAT
Organism: Rhodoblastus sp. 17X3; assembly: GCF_030056575.1. GTDB lineage: Bacteria > Pseudomonadota > Alphaproteobacteria > Rhizobiales > Beijerinckiaceae > Rhodoblastus. Next base: position 16,804 of record NZ_JASHHX010000022.1, read on the forward strand.
CTCAAGGCGACGCTAACCGTCACCCGGGGCCGCGAGGCTTTCGTTTGCCAGCATGTCGGCGATCTCTCGGACGCCGAGACCTTTCGCTTCTATGGCGAGAGCGCGGCGCATCTGCTGCGGCTGCTGGATGTGAAGCCCGAGGCCGCCGCTTGCGACCTTCATCCCGATTACCTCTCGACACGCTTCGCCGAGCAAAGTGGCGCGCCCGTGCTGCGATTTCAGCATCATGCGGCGCATGTCGCGGCCATCGGCGCCGAACATGGCGTAACCGGCGCGCTGTATGGCGCGGCGCTCGACGGCCACGGTCTTGGCGAGGATGGCGGCAATTGGGGCGGCGAGGCCTTGCGGCTCGACGGGCGCGGCGGCTTTGCGCGGCTCGGCCACGTCGCGCCTCTGGCTCTGTTCGGAGGGGATCGCGCCGCGCGCGAGCCTTTGCGCATGGGGATCGCGGCCTTCGCCGCGCTTGGGCGGCTGGACGAGGCGGCGGGTTATTTCGCTGGGAAGGCGGAGGCGGCGCAACTGGCGAAGATATTCGCGGCGCGGCTCGCGCCCGCCACGACCAGTCTTGGCCGGCTGTTCGATGCGGCTTCCGCGTTGCTTGGCTTTGCCGAACGTCAGGATTTCGAGGGGCAGGCGGCGATGCGGCTTGAGTCTCTGGTCCGCGCGCCGCACGCGCTGCATGGCGGCTATGTCCTGCGCGCCGCCATTGTGGATTTTGCGCCGCTGCTCGCGCATTTCATCGATGCCCGTCCGGACGCGCGCGACGGCGCGGAACTTCTGCACGGAACGCTGATCGAAGGGCTGGGCGCATGGCTCGCGGCTTCGGCCAAGCCAGGCGAAAAAATCGCGCTCGGCGGCGGCTGCCTGATGAACAGAATTCTCGCGGAAGACCTTGCGGGCCTTTTGCGGGACAAGGGCTTCACACCGCTGCTGGCGCAAAAAATGCCGCCCAATGATGGCGGGCTTTCGCTGGGTCAGGCCGCCTTGGCGCGGACGGTCCTGATGGCTGGCTGAGTCTGCGGCGTGGATAAACGGGAGAGAAAAAATGTGCCTGGCCATTCCAGTGCAAGTGACGGAATTGCTCGAGGGCGACATGGCGCGCGTCACGCTCGACGGCGTGCGGAAGACAATTTCGCTGGCTCTGGTCGATGACGTGAAGGCGGGCGATTATGTCATCCTGCATGTCGGCTATGCGCTGAACAAGATCGACCCGGAGGAGGCGGAAGCGACTCTCGCCCTGCTGGCGGAAGCCGGGCAACTTCAGGGAGCGGGCGCATGAAATATGTCGACGAATATCGCAACGGCAAGCTCGCGAGCGCCATAGCGGCGACGATCCGCGCCGAGGCCCGGCCCGAGCAATCCTATCGCTTCATGGAGTTCTGCGGCGGCCACACCCACGCCATCGCGCGCTATGGGCTGGAGGATCTGCTGCCGGAGAATGTGCGCATGATTCACGGGCCAGGGTGCCCGGTCTGTGTGCTGCCGGTGGGGCGCATGGACGACGCCATCAAGCTGGCGCAGCGCCCGGACGTCACGCTCTGCACCTATGCCGATCTTATGCGCGTGCCGTCCTCCAATGGCATGAGCCTGCTGAAGGCCAAGGCGGCGGGCGCGGATATTCGCATGGTCTATTCCACGCTCGACGCCCTGCGCATCGCGCGCGAAGAACCCGCGCGCAAGGTTGTGTTTTTCGCGATCGGCTTCGAGACGACGACGCCGCCGACCGCCATTGCCTTGCTGAACGCCCAGAGCGAAGGGCTGAAGAATTTTTTCGTCTTCTGCAACCACGTCCTGACCCCCGCGGCGATCCAGAATATTTTGGAAAGCCCGGATGTGCGCGAGTTGGGCCTGATCCGGATAGACGGTTTCATCGGCCCCGCCCATGTTTCGGTGGTGATCGGCGCCGGGCCTTACGAATTTTTCGCCGAGGAATTCCAGAAGCCGGTTGTAATCGCGGGATTCGAACCGCTCGACGTAATGCAGGCCGTGCTGATGCTGGTGCGGCAGGTCAACGACGGCCGCTACGAGGTTGAGAATGAATATATCCGCGCCGTCACGCCGGAGGGCAATCTCAAGGCGCAGGACATGGTCAGCCGCATTTTCGAATTGCGCGATACCTTCGAATGGCGCGGGCTGGGGCAGGTTCCCTACAGCGCCTTGAAATTGCGCGAGGAGTTTTCCGCCTTCGACGCCGAGAAGGTTTTCGACATCCGCACCGTTCCCGCCAAGGACAATCCGGCTTGCGAATGCGGCGCTATCCTGCGTGGCGTGAAGAAACCGACGGATTGCAAATTGTTCGGCACTCTCTGCACGCCGGAAACGCCGATGGGCTCCTGCATGGTGTCGTCCGAGGGCTCCTGCGCAGCGCATTGGACCTATGGCCGGTTTCGCGACGCCAAACAGGAAAGGCAGGCCTCATGAACGCGCCGCGTCTCAGGAGCCGGAAGCTCGACCTCAAGAACGGGCGCGTCGATCTGACCCACGGCTCGGGCGGGCGCGCCATGGCGCAGCTCATCGGCGATATTTTCCGCGACGCCTTCGATAATGACCTGCTGGCGCAGGGCAATGACCAGGCGGTGTTCGACATGTCCGCGGGCCGCCTCGCCATGACTACCGACGGCTATGTCGTCTCGCCGCTTTTCTTCCCCGGAGGCGACATCGGCTCACTGGCGGTTCACGGCACGGTCAACGACCTGGCCATGGCCGGCGCCCGGCCGCTCTATCTTTCCGCCAGCTTCATTCTGGAGGAGGGCTTTCCTCTCTCGGACCTGCAACGCATCGCCCAAAGCATGGGCGCGGCGGCGCGCGAGGCGGGGGTGAAAATCGTCACGGGCGACACCAAGGTCGTCGAGCGCGGCAAGGCCGACGGCGTGTTCATCTCCACCGCCGGGATCGGCATGGCGCCGGAGGGGCTGCATCTCTCCGGGGAAAAGGCGCGGCCCGGCGACGCCATTCTCGTGTCCGGCTCGCTCGGCGACCATGGCGTGGCCATCATGTCGAGCCGCGAGAACCTGCAATTCGACACGCAGATCCTGTCGGATTCCGCCGCCCTGCACGGGCTGGTCGCGGATATGGTCGGCGCCTGCGGCCCGCATTTGCGCCTGATGCGCGACCCCACGCGCGGCGGCCTCGCCGCGACTCTAAACGAGATCGCGCATCAATCGGGCGTCGGCATTCGCATCGAGGAAGACGCGCTGCCCATCAAGAAGGAAGTCGCGGCGGCCTGCGAGCTGCTAGGCCTCGATCCGCTTTATGTGGCGAACGAGGGCAAGCTCGTGGCCTTTGTCGCGGCGGAGGCGGCGGACGAACTGCTCGCCGTCATGCGCGCACATAAGCTTGGCGGCGACGCCGCGATCATCGGCCATGTCGTGCGGGATGAGCATTGCTTCGTGCAGATGACCACGAGTTTCGGCGGCGAGCGCATCGTCGACTGGCTGTCCGGCGAGCAATTGCCGCGTATTTGTTGAGCGAACGCGAAAATGAGGATCCTGTTGCTTTGCCATTCGTTCAACAGCCTGACGCAAAGGCTGTTTGTCGAATTGCGCGAACGCGGGGAGGAAGTCAGCGTCGAATTCGACATTTCCGACGATATTTTACGTGAAGCGGTGGCGCTTTTCGCGCCAGACATCATCCTCGCGCCCTTCCTGAAACGCGCCATTCCGCCGGACGTCTTGAGGCAGACCCTTTGCCTCGTGGTCCATCCCGGTCCGCCCGGCGATCGCGGGCCTTCGGCTCTCGACTGGGCATTGCTGGAAGGGCGCGAGGAGTGGGGCGTCACCTTGCTCGAGGCGACGGCGGAACTTGACGCCGGCCCCGTCTGGGCGTTCAGAAAATTCGCGATGCGCGCCGCGACGAAATCCAGTCTTTATCGTCACGAGGTGACGCGGGGCGCGGTCCAATGTTTGTTCGAGGCGCTCGACCTTCTCCGCGGCGACAAACGTCCGGCGCCGCCGGAACGGATCGGGCCGATGCGGCCGCCGTGCCTGCGCGTGGATCGGCAGATCGATTTCGCCGCCGATAGTGTCGCGGACGCGCTGCGGAAAATCCGTTCAGCCGACGGCTCTCCTGGGGCGCCGGCGAAAATTGGCGGCGGTGACTTTCTGTGCTTCGACGCGCGTCCCGCACCCGATCTCGCGGGAAAGCCCGGCGAACTGCTGGCGCGCTGCGGCAAGGCGGTGGCCGTCGCCGCGCGTGACGGCGCCTTGTGGATTGGCCATTTGCGCGAGCCGCGCGTGGGCGCCTTGAAGCTGCCGGCCACATTTCTGCTGTCCGGGCGGGCGGAAGGACTGCCCGAAGCTCGCCGCCGGACGGACATTCATTACGAGCAGGTCGGCGACGTCGGCTATCTGTATTTTTCTTTCCACAACGGCGCGATGGGCGTTGAGGATTGCCGCGCGCTGCAAGCGGCGATCGTCGAAGCGCGACAGGCCAAGGCCCGGGCGCTTGTGCTGATGGGAGGCTCGGATTACTGGTCGAACGGCCTTCATCTGGGCCTGATCGAGGCGGCGGCGAGCGCGGCGGATGAATCGTGGCGCAATATTGAGGCGATGAATGATTGCGTCCGCGCTCTGCTGGAAATCGAGGATCGTCTGGTCGTCGCGGCCTTGCGCGGCAACGCCGGCGCCGGCGGCGTCTTTCTCGCCCTCGCCGCCGATCTCGTATTGATGCGCGAGGGCGTAATCCTCAATCCGCATTACAAGGATATGGGCAATCTCTACGGCTCGGAATATTGGACCTATCTGCTGCCTCGCCGCGTCGGCGCCGTCCATGCGCGGGCTATTTCTCAAGGCCGCCTGCCCATCGGAGCGCAGGAGGCCTTGAGGTTGAAACTGATCGATGGAATCTTGCCGGAGGACCCGACCGAGGCTGTGGCGTCCTTGCATGTCTTTGCTCAATCGCTTGTCGCGTCGGAAGATTTCGCGCGGCGGCTGGGAGAAAAGAACGCAGCGCGGACGCGCGACGAGGCCGTGAAGCCTCTGGCCGCCTATCGGGCCGAGGAGCTTGAAAGAATGCGCCGCAATTTCTGGGGCTTTGATCCCAGCTATCACGTCGCGCGGCATAATTTCATCCGAAAAGTCGTCAAGTCGCGCACGCCATTGCATCTGGCGCCGCACCGCTCGGCGCGGCCGCTTCGCAGGGGATCGACATCATGAATCCGTCCGGCGCGGTCCTCATCGTCGATGATGAATTGCGCTCGCGCGAGAGCCTGCATCGCGTGCTCAGCGAGGAATTCGACGTGCTCTGCGCGCAGAACGCGCAGGAGGCCGAGGCTATCCTCGCCGGCGATCTGGTTCAGGTCATCCTGTGCGACCAGCGCATGCCGGGCGAGACGGGCGTGGATTTCCTGCGGCGCGTGCGCGAGACCTGGCCCGATCCGGTGCGGATGATCATTTCCGGCTTTTCGGAATCCGAGGACATCATCGCCGGCGTCAACGAAGCCGGCATCTATCAATATGTCACCAAGCCCTGGCATCCCGAGAAGCTGATCGAGTGCGTGCGCGACGCGGTGAAGCTCTATCGCATGCAGAAGGAGCCGGGCGGCCTCGGCGCCGACGCGAAGCCTTCGCATGACACGCTCAATCGCGTGCTGGCGGACCGGCGGCGCGAGCAGCGGCGGATGTTCGAATTCGACCGCATCGTCCATGAGCCGGACGGCCCGATGGTGGAGACGCTGTCGCTGGCGCGCCGGGCGACCCGTTACGATATTTCCGTCCTGATCTCCGGCGCCTCGGGCGCGGGCAAGGAATTGCTGGCGCGCGCCATCCATTTCGGCTCCGCGCGTGGCGACAAGCCATTCGTGGTCGAGAATTGCGGCGCCTTGCCGGACGAATTGCTGGAAAGCGAATTGTTCGGTTGCAAGAAGGGCGCTTACACCGGGGCCTATCAGGACCGCATCGGCCTGTTCGAACTGGCGGACGGCGGCACGATATTCCTCGACGAAGTGGGCGAAACCTCGCCCGCCTTCCAGGTCAAGCTGCTGCGCGTGCTGCAGGAGCGCGAGATCCGCCCCCTGGGCGCTACGCGCTCCAGAAAAGTCGACGTGCGCGTCGTCTCGGCCACCAATCGCGATCTGGAAGTCGAGATGGAGGAGGGGCGTTTCCGCCGTGACCTGTTCTACCGGCTCAACGCCTTTCCGATCCACCTGCCGTCCCTCGCGGAGCGCAGCGGCGACATTTCCAAGATCGCGGCCAATCTTCTCGCCGAGGTCAATCAGGCCTTTCGCCGCAAGGTTCCGGGCTTCGCGCCCGAAACGATGGCGCGGCTGCGCGCCTATAACTGGCCCGGAAATATCCGTGAACTGCGCAATGAGATTCAGCGCATGGTGGCCATGTCCGACGAGGACGCCCCGCTCGGCCCGGACCTGCTTTCCCGGCGTATCGGCGCCGCCGAGGGGCCTCGCCTGGCGCCCGAGGGCAATGGCGGCGACGTGTTGAAGGATCAGGTCGAGGCGCTGGAGCGGACGATCATCGCGCGGGCGCTCGCGGAGCTTGACGGCAATATCAGCCGGGCGGCGGAGCGGCTCGGCCTGTCGCGGGTCGGCCTGCGCGCCAAGATCGAGCGCTACGACCTGCGCAAGGATGTGAGCCATGACGGGTGAGCGCCGCGACCGCCCGGATAATATTCTGGCCCTCACCGGATCGGGGCTGGAGACCGAACTGACCGACAATCAGGAATCGGTCTGGCGCGACGTCGTCAAAAGGGTCGATGAAGTTTATTCCGATCTCTTGCGCTACGAGGCCGATCTCGAAAGCAAGAACGCGGAGCTGGAGGAGGCGCAAAGCTTCATCTCCAGCGTCATCGCCTCGGTCTCTGACATTCTGGTCGTCTGCGACGAGAACGGGCTGGTGCTTCAGGCCAATCCCGCCTTTGTCGCGCTGCTGGGGCAGGCCGAGGCGGAACTCGTCGGCCGCCCGCTCCTCGATCTCGTCGGCGCGCCGGATCATGACGAGGCGCGCCGCCACCTCTGCGCCGGCGCGCGCGGGGACGCCGGAGCCCGGGCGACAGATTGCGAACTGCATTTCCTGACCGCGCGCGGGCCATCCGACGTCATGGCGATCAATTTTTCCGGACGGTTCGATCATTCGGGGCGCTGCGTCGGCTCGGTGCTCACCGGACGGCCGATCGGCGAATTGCGCCGCGCCTATCAGGCCCTGCACGGCGCGCATCTGGAATTGCAGAAAGCGCAACGCAAGCTGATCGAACAGGAGAAAATGGCAAGCCTCGGCCGCCTCGTCGCGGGCGTGGCGCATGAGCTGAACAATCCGATCTCATTCGTCTATGGCAATGTCCATGTGCTGGACCGCTACCGCAAGACGCTCGCGGATTATTTCGCCGAGGAGGAGCGGCTGGACGCGGGCGAGGGCGGCGAATTGCGCCGAAAATACCGCGTCGATTCCATCCTCGCCGATCTGGAGCCGCTGATCGAGGGCACGCTCGAAGGCGCCAAGCGGATCAGCGAAATCGTCAAGAACCTGCGCCGCATTTCCTTCAACCGCACCCAGGAGGCGCACAGGATTGACGTCGAACGCATTCTGACCACCGCGACGCAATGGGCGGCGCGGGCGAAGAAGAACCACGCCAGGATTGACGTCGAGGTCGCGCCGGGGCTGGCCGTCTGGGGCAATGAGGGCCAGATCCACCAGATCGTGGTCAATCTGATCGACAACGCCCTCGACGCGGTGCGCGGGCGCAAGCATCAGCAGATCGAGGTGCGGGCGGCGCTTTCGGGGGGCGAGGTCGAGATCGTTGTCGCCGACAACGGCGCCGGGATCGCCGACGCCGCCTTCGACAAGATGTTCGAGCCCTTCTTCACCACCAAGACCGTGGGCGAGGGGACCGGCCTCGGCTTGTGGATTTCCTACGCCATCGCCCGCGAGCATGGCGGCTCCATCGCGGCGGTCAACCGCGAGCATGGCGGCGCCCAGTTCACCCTTCGGCTTCCGGTCGGCGGCTGAGGCTTTGCTGCTTTCTCTTCACATTCGATCGGCTATATTGCTGCTGGAGCGCGCGCGCCGCCGCGCAATGTCTGGGAATCTTGCTTGGAATATCTTGCCGTTTTCGCCCATCCGGAGGCGTGGGCCAGTCTGCTGACGCTGACTGTGCTGGAAATCGTCCTCGGGGTGGACAATCTGGTCTTCGTCGCGCTCGCAACTCAGGGCCTGCCTCCCGACCGCGCCGTCGTCGCAAGCCGGCTCGGCCTTGGCATGGCAGTCTTCTTTCGGCTCGGCTTGCTGGCGGGCATGGTCTGGCTCACCCGCCTGACGGCGCCCTTGTTCGCCGTTTGGGGCCATGACATCTCGGGGCGCGACATCATCCTCACGCTGGGCGGATTGTTCCTGCTCTACAAGGGCACGGTGGAAATCCACGAGGAAATCGACCCCAACGAGGAAGGCGAGCATAAGGCGGGCGGCAAGAGCTTCTGGAAAGCCATCTTCCAGATCGCCGTGCTGGATATCGTTTTTTCGCTCGACAGCGTGCTGACCGCTATCGGCATGGCGGATGAATTCATCATCATGGCTCTGGCGGTCGTCATCGCCGTCGGAATGATGATTCTCGCCGCCGGGCCGGTCGGCCGGTTCATCCGCGAAAACCCGACTGTCAAGATGCTCGCCTTGTCCTTCCTGCTCCTGATCGGCATGACGCTGATCGCCGATGGCGCTGGCTATGAGATCCCCAAGGGCTTCATCTATTCGGCGATCGGCTTCTCGCTGATGGTGGAAGGCCTGAACCAATGGGCGCGCCGCAGCCGCAAGGCGCAGGGCGGGGGCGAGGAAGCCTGAATTCCAGCCTGTCAAGAAAAAAACTTGGCGCGGCCGCAAGCCTTCGCTATAAGCATTTCTTGTGGCGCGCGGCCGAAAGGTCCCGCGCCCCTTTCTTTTCGCAACCCGCCGCGCCAAGTCTTTGATTCTGACGGCTGGCTTGGCGGTCGAATCGGGACGAACATGGCCAATCCGTTCAATTTTCTGCAGGAAGTGCGCGCCGAGGCCAATAAGGTGACCTGGCCCACTCGCCGCGAAACCCTGATCACGACCGGGCTCGTGGCCCTGATGGTCTTCATGGCGGCCCTGTTCTTCGTTTCGGTCGATCAGGTCATCCGTCTCGGGATTCAATTCATTCTCAGTTTCGGACGCTGATCGCTCGCCACGCGCGAACTGCCCCGGCTTCCCAACCTGACTTGTCCATCCAGACCCTTCGCGGAAAAATCATGACCAAACGCTGGTATATCGTCCACGCCTATTCCAACTTCGAGAAGAAGGTCGCGGAAGCGATCAAGGAAGGCGCGGCGCAGCGCGGACTCAGCGACAAGTTCGACGAGATCCTTGTTCCGACGGAACAGGTGGTGGAAGTCCGGCGCGGCCGCAAGTTCAATTCCGAGCGCAAGTTCTTCCCCGGCTATGTGCTGGTGAAATGCGACCTCTCCGACGATGTCTTCCATCTGATCAAGAACACGCCGAAGGTCACGGGCTTCCTCGGCTCTGACAACAAGCCGATGCCGATTCCCGAACATGAGGCGGATCGCATCAAGGGTCAGGTGGCCGAGGGCGTGGATCGCCCCAAAACCTCGATCTCCTTCGAGGTCGGCGAAAAGGTCCGGGTCAACGATGGGCCCTTCGCCTCGTTCGAGGGCCTTATCGAGGAAGTCGATGAGAGCCGCTCGCGCGTCAAGGTCGCGGTTTCGATCTTCGGCCGCGCCACGCCGGTCGAACTGGAATATGGGCAAGTCGACAAACTCGCCTGAACGCGCCGCATCATGCTTTTCATGCAAGGGCCGGGATTTCCCGGCCCTTTGCTTTTCGACGCGATAACCGGGTAACACCCGCGCGCCCGGGCGCAGGCCATAATCCCTCCCGCATGCGAATAGCGGCTCGAGCCGCAGTCTTGCTCCAGGGAGGATTTGATGAGCGCCAAGAATATCCTGATGATCGTCGGCGATTTCGGCGAGGACTATGAGATCATGGTCCCGTTCCAGACGCTGGCGGCGGTTGGCCATCGCGTCCATGCGGTCTGCCCCGACAAGGCGGCGGGCGACGCCATCGCAACCGCGATTCATGATTTCGAAGGCCAGCAAACCTACACCGAAAAGCGCGGCCATAATTTCGCGTTGAACGCGACATTCGCCGAAATTCGCGCCGAGGATTACGACGCCCTCGTCATTCCCGGCGGCCGCGCGCCGGAATATCTGCGCCTGAACCCGAAGGTGCTGGAAATCGTCCGCCACTTCTTCACGGCCAACAAGCCTGTCGCCGCCGTCTGCCATGGCGCGCAGCTGCTGGCCGCCGCAGGCGTTCTGAAGGGCCGGACCTGCTCCGCTTATCCGGCTTGCCAGCCGGAGGTTGAGCTAGCCGGCGGCGTCTATGCCAATATCGCCATTGACGCCGCCGTGACGGACGGCAATCTGATCACGGCGCCCGCATGGCCGGCCCATCCCGCGTGGCTTGGCCAGCTCTTGCTTCAGATCGGCGTTCCGGTGGCGCAGCAGAAACATCTCGCGGCGGCCTGAGCTTTTTGCTGGGCGCGGATTTGCAAAGATCCGCGCCCGCGCCTATCTTTTTTCCCGGAAGCCCGGTTCAGCGCGTCGGAAAGTGGGCGATACGCTGCGCAATGGGCGTGAGGCGCCATGTGCCAGTTATTCGTGAATGCCGACCCCACCATGTGGGAAACGCGCCTGCGCTCCGTGCGCATGCACGGCTTCGCCACCAGCGTCCGTCTGGAAAAAATCTACTGGATGCTGCTTGAAGAAATCGCGCGACGCGATGGCTTGAGCGTCGCCGAAATCCTGGCGCGTCTCTATGAGGAATTGCTCGAAACCCACGGTGTCGTCGAGAATTTCGCCTCGTTCCTGCGGGTCTGCTGCGCGCGTTACCTTATGCTGCAGCTTGCCGGCGACATCCCGGCCGATCTGGCCCAGCCAATCGCAGGCCTCGACGCCCGATCGATCCTCGCGCGCGAGGAAAAGCGGCTCGCCGCGAAGAATGGCGAGCGGACGGAGGAAGTTCGTCGCCGCGAAACGCAGCCCAGCGGGATGATCTGATTCCGTCGCCGCCCGCCCGACGGGCCGGCGATATGGGCGACGATCACGCCCTGAATTTCACTTTCTCGTGCGCGCCATCCGCCGAAAGCGCGCCGCTGTCCGCGATATAGTCTTCGAGCCGGGCGCGCGAGGGAATGACCACGGCGCCATAACGCATCGAAACAAGGTCCTTGTCCGCAAGACTGCGCAGCAGGCGGCTGACCTTCTGGCGCGAACCGAAGCCAAACTGGCTGATATGGGTCTGGGTGAGGGCGGTGGGCTGGCCTTCGCGGGCGATGCCGCAAGCGCTGGACGAAGCGAGCAGCAGTAGATAGGCGAGCCGCTTTTCAGCGCCAAAGGCGGAAAAGGAGAGCATCCAGCCAGTCAGGAAGCGGGTCCATTCGCCGACATGCTCGATTACCTGCCGCAAGGCCTCGGGATTGTCGCTGACGGTTTTCAGAATGTCGCGGCAAGGGAAGGCGATGGAGATCGCGTTGCCGGAACTCCACAGGTCATGCACCAGCGGCTCGGACCCGAAACAGCCGAGCCACGTCGCCCAGCGGCCTTCGAATACAGGCAGGCAGGAGAAGCCGCCCTCGGCGGTCGAAAGCACGAGGTCGATGGAGCCGCTGACGATGTAACGCAGGTGCTCCGGCTTCTCGCCGCGCAAGGTCAGCAGCGTCCGCTCGGAAAAATGCTCGATGCGCGCCTTTCCGCTCAATTCGCGGAGCTGAGACTCGCTCAGGCTCGCGAAGACGGTGCAGGATTTCAATGCGCCAAGGACATCAATGGATTTCGTGTTCATTGCTCAGTTTTTAGTTAATTTAATTAACCATGACCAACAGAAACGGTGGAAGGTTAAGTAAATGTCTCTCCCACGCCATTCCTGTTGCATGCGCTCGATTAGATTGTGACGATTGGCGCGGAAAGCGTCCTTAACGTGGCAGCTTAGGCTTTTACGCTCTACAAGCGCGTAATTTTCCCGGACAGGGTTAACACTTATGAAAAATGGGGCGCCTGACAAGCTTGACACTGAGGTCGTGGAGAATTTCCTGCTCGAGACCGTCGTGTCGGCGCATTACCTCGTGCTGCAGATGCGCATGCTGGCCGGCGCCAGGGATTTTCCCGGCGCCGGCGAGACCGCACTCATGGCTGATTCGCTGAGCCGCTGGGCGCAGCTTGTGGCGGGCCAGTTGCCCGCCGACGAGCGGGAGTCCTTTACTGAACCGGCGGTGGAAGGCGAATGCCGCGCCTGATCCGCGAATGGATGGGCGCTGCTGGCGGCGGTCCATTTCCTTTGCTAGATTTGCCGGGCGTCGGGACGCTCACGAAACCCGGCCAGAGAGGGCGGCCATGCTGACGCGTCGCGGTTTCGCTTCCTGCGCCTTGTGCGCGCTGACCGGATTCGCCGCGACGTCGGTCGAGGCCGAGGGCCCGGCGCCGGCGGGGATCAAAAGGGAAATCCTCAAGAGGATGGACGGGCCGACGTCGGACTACGAGACGATCATCGCCGCCGCGGAGATCGCGCCGGGCTTCACAGTGCCCCGGCACATTCATCCGGGCATTGAATCCGCCTATATCGCCGAGGGCGGGGGCCTGTTCACGGTTGATGGCGAAGACGCGCGCGAGATCAGGGCTGGCGATGTCGCCCAGGTTCCGCCGCGGCGGCCGCATATGCTCAAGAACGGCGACAAGCCGACCCGGATCATCTCGACCTATATTCTCGAGAAGGGCCAGCCGCTCTCGATACCGGCGTGAGGGGCGGCGTATTTCTTCGTCTTTTCCTTGCCAAGGCGGATGAATCCGTATAGACACCCGCAACCTTCACACTGAAGGCGCATCTGCGGGAGGCTCTCCGGTCGCCAGCCGGGTTCCGGGCCGCACCGCAAACTGCAACCCGCGCGGGACGGATGGTCCGTCTACCGCGCGTTTTTGTTTTGGCCCCAGCTGGGGCTGAAACAAAAAAACCCAATGGGAGCAGCCATTATGGCAAAGAAGATCACGGGTTACGTGAAGCTTCAGGTCCCGGCCGGCGCAGCGAATCCTTCGCCGCCGATCGGCCCCGCGCTGGGTCAGCGCGGCCTGAACATCATGGAATTCTGCAAGGCGTTCAACGCCAAGACGGCGCAGATCGAGAAGGGGACTCCGATCCCCGTCATCATCACCGCCTATGCCGACCGCAGCTTCACCTTCGAGATGAAGCAGCCGCCGGTCACGTTCTTCCTCAAGAAGGCGGCCAACATCAAGTCCGGCTCCAAGACCACGGGCCGCGGCTTCGTTGGCAAGGTGACCCGCGAGCAGATCCGCGAAATTGCGGAGAAGAAGGCGGCGGACCTCAATTCGCATTCGATCGAATCGGCCATGGCCATGATCGAAGGCTCCGCCAAGTCCATTGGCCTTGAGATCGTGGGATAAGACGATGAGCGGCAAGAGAATCGTCAAGGCCCGCGAGGGCATCGAGCGCACCAGGCTTTATCCGGTCGGTGACGCCATCAAGCTCGTCCGCGAGCGCGCCAGCGCGAAATTCGACGAAACCGTCGAAATCGCCCTGAATCTCGGCGTGGACCCCAAGCATGCGGACCAGATGGTGCGCGGCGTGGTCAACTTGCCCAACGGCACCGGACGCACTCTGCGCGTCGCTGTCTTCGCGCGCGGCGCCAAGGCTGACGAAGCCAAGGCGGCGGGCGCGGATGTGGTCGGCGCGGAAGAGCTGGTCACCGCCGTCCAGGGCGGCACAATCGATTTCGATCGCTGCATCGCCACGCCGGACATGATGCCGCTGGTCGGCCGTCTCGGAAAGGTGCTCGGTCCGCGCGGCTTGATGCCGAACCCGAAGGTCGGCACCGTCACCATGGACGTCGCCGCCGCTGTGGCCGCCTCCAAGGGCGGCGCTGTCGAGTTCCGCGTCGAAAAGGCCGGCATCGTGCAGGGCTCTGTCGGCAAGGCCTCGTTCGGCGAAGAAAAGCTGGCGGAAAATATCGCCGCTTTCGTCGATGCGGTCGTCAAGGCCAAGCCGGCTGGCGCGAAGGGCACTTACCTGCAGCGCGTCGCCTTGTCCTCGACCATGGGTCCAGGCGTCAAGGTCGAGCCGGGCTCCATCGTGATCGCCCAGAACTGATTGAGCAAGCGGCGCGATTTATGGTCGCGCCGCTTGACAATTTAAAAAATATGTTGTCGCCCCCTCTTGGCAGGTGCGGCGAGAGTGTTTACAAGACACGTTCCTGGCGGCGGATTCGTCGCCTGTTTTTGGGCATGTCGCCGCGATCATTTTCCACGCCCTGGAAAGATGATGTGTTGAAAGGGAATTTGGGACGCGTTGACCGCTTCGGCCCGTTCGTCCCGAGTATTTGCTGCTTCACGAATTGACCGATCGGTTCAATTTCGCGCCATGTTCAAAGAAATTCAGCTTCCGCCGGGCTCGGAATTTTTGCGTTCCGGGTTTTGGCGGTGGGTAGGCCGGAGGCTCCGTTTCGCCCCTGGGGGTGAGGCGTTGTCCTTTCCGGCCATGTCCTGTCCGAGACTGCCGGCGCTTTGGCCTTGTGCAAAAGCTTAATTGTCCGCCCATTCTGTTCATTCAGGAGAGGCGAGCGGCCAGCATAGACGGGGAAAGACCGGATTTCCGGAGGCTGCGGCCTTCGGCGTGTTTGGTTCGAACCCTCTGATCCACAGGGGCGCGCCGCCTGGCGCCGCCTTCGTGGGGACAGGCTTTTCGGCGCCGCATGGCTTTCGCCTTGCGGCATGTCGGCAACCGGCGAGGCCCATGGGGCGTTCGAAAGAGCGCCCGTCCAAGACGGGCTATGGGTCTTCGCTCATTGAAGTGAGAGCACTGTGGACAGAGCGGAAAAGAAAGAAGCGGTAGCCACACTGCACGACGTCTTCTCGAAGACGGGCGTGGTTGTGGTTGCGCGTTATTCCGGCCTGACCGTCGCGCAGCTCCAGAACCTGCGCAAGCAGGCGCGGGCAGCTGGCGCGAGCGTTCAGGTCGCCAAGAACCGCCTTGCCAAGATCGCCCTCGAAGGCACTGACGTCGCCTCGATCGGCTCCCTGCTCAAGGGACCGACCCTGATCGCCTATTCGGACGATCCGGTGGCGGCGCCCAAGGTCGCGGCCGCGTTCGCCAAGGATTTCGACAAGTTCGTCATCCTCGGCGGCGCCATGGGCGCGACCGTCCTGAACCCGGATGGTGTGAAGTCGCTTGCGACCATGCCCTCCCTCGACGAACTGCGCGCGAAGCTGGTTGGCCTTATCTCGGCCCCGGCGACCAAGATCGCGCAGCTCTCGACCGCGCCTGCGGCCAAGCTGGCGCGTGTGTTCGGGGCTTACGCCAACAAGGATGCGGCCTGATCCTGGCCCGGCATTGAAAATCATCGAACCAAACCCAAGATATACAGGAACTGAAAATGGCTAACCTCGAAAAGATCGTCGAAGAGCTTTCGGCCCTCACCGTTCTCGAAGCCGCTGAACTGGCCAAGCTTCTTGAAGAGAAGTGGGGCGTCTCGGCCGCCGCCGCTGTCGCCGTCGCCGCCGCTCCTGGCGCCGCCGCCGCCGCCGCCCCGGCCGAAGAGCAGACCGAGTTCACGGTCGTTCTCGCCGCCGCCGGCGACAAGAAGATTGAAGTCATCAAGGAAGTCCGCGCCATCACCGGCCTGGGCCTCAAGGAAGCCAAGGACCTCGTCGAAGGCGCTCCGAAGCCCGTCAAGGAAGGCGCCTCCAAGGAGGACGCCGCCAAGATCAAGGCCGCCCTCGAGAAGGTCGGCGCCAAGGTCGAGCTCAAGTAATTATGCCTTCGAGGGTTCCGGCCCTCTAATGAAAAAGACGGCTCCGGGGTTTCCCCGGGGCCGTCGCGGCCGTGACGGGGACGAGTTCGTCGTGACGGTTTCGAAGAGGTGGGGAGGCCTCCGATCCTTCCCAGGAATATGCGCGGATTTTCCGCGCGTCCCGGCGACGCCGGGGAGGCGAGAGGCATTTCAGCCCGCCTGAAAATGAGGGACGAGGAGCGATATGGCGCAAACGTTCACCGGCCGGAAGCGTGTCCGCAAATTCTTCGGTCATATCCGCGAAGTCGCGGTCATGCCCAATCTGATCGAAGTGCAGAAGGCTTCCTACGATCAATTCCTGATGGTCGAGGCCCCCAAGGGCGGGCGCGACGACGAGGGATTGCAGGCCGTGTTCAAGTCTGTGTTCCCGATTTCGGATTTCGCGGGCACGGCTTTGCTTGAATTCGTGAAATATGAATTCGAGCCGCCGAAATACGACGTGGACGAATGCCGCCAGCGCGGCATGACCTTCGCCGCGCCGCTCAAGGTCACGCTCCGCCTGATCGTGTTCGATGTCGATCCGGACACCGCCGCCAAGTCCGTCAAGGACATCAAGGAGCAGGACGTCTATATGGGCGACATGCCCTTCATGACGTCGAACGGCACCTTCATCGTCAATGGCACCGAGCGCGTCATCGTCTCGCAGATGCATCGCTCGCCCGGCGTGTTCTTCGATCACGACAAGGGCAAGAGCCATTCGTCCGGCAAGCTGCTGTTCGCCGCGCGCATCATTCCCTATCGCGGCTCCTGGCTCGATATCGAATTCGACGCCAAGGACATCGTCTACGCCCGCATCGACCGCCGCCGCAAGATTCCGGCGACGTCGCTGCTCTATGCCCTCGGCTTCGACGGTGAGGAAATCCTGTCGGCCTTCTACAAGAAGGTCGCCTATCAGCGCGAGAAGGACGGCTGGAGACTGCCTTTCGACGGCGAGCGCCTCAAGGGCACCAAGGCGGTGGTCGACATCATCGACGCCGACACCGGCGACGTGGTGGTCGAGGCCGGCAAGAAGCTGACCGCGCGCACCGCCCGCCAGATCGCCGAGCGCGGCGTGAAGTTCATTCGCGCCGTCGACGAGGACCTGTACGGCCAGTTCATCGCCGAAGACCTCTTCAATCCGGAAACCGGCGAAATCTTCGTCGAGGCCGGTGAGGAAATCACCGCCAAGTCGCTGGAGACGCTGCTCGGCCTCGGCTTCGCCGAACTGCCGATCCTCGACATCGACCATATCAATGTCGGCCCCTATATCCGCAACACGCTGGCCGTCGACAAGAACAGCTCGCGTGAAGAGGCCCTGTTCGACATCTACCGCGTGATGCGTCCCGGCGAGCCGCCGACCATCGATTCCGCGGAAGCGATGTTCCATTCGCTGTTCTTCGATTCGGAGCGCTACGACCTCTCGGCGGTCGGACGCGTAAAAATGAACATGCGTCTCGACCTCGACTGCCCGGACACGACCCGCGTCCTTCGCCGCGAAGACATTCTCGCGGTGGTCAAGGCCCTGGTCGATCTGCGCGACGGCCGTGGCGAAATCGACGATATCGACCATCTCGGCAACCGCCGCGTCCGCTCGGTCGGCGAATTGATGGAAAATCAATATCGCCTCGGTCTGCTCCGCATGGAGCGCGCGATCAAGGAGCGCATGTCCTCGGTCGATATCGACACGATCATGCCGCAGGACCTGATCAACGCCAAGCCGGCGGCCGCGGCCGTGCGCGAATTCTTCGGCTCGTCGCAGCTGTCGCAGTTCATGGATCAGACCAATCCGCTCTCGGAAATCACCCACAAGCGCCGCCTCTCGGCGCTGGGTCCGGGCGGCCTGACCCGCGAGCGCGCCGGCTTCGAAGTCCGCGACGTGCATCCGACCCATTATGGCCGCATCTGCCCGATCGAGACGCCGGAAGGGCCCAATATCGGTCTCATCAATTCGCTCGCGACCTTCGCGCGCGTCAATAAATACGGCTTCATCGAGGCGCCCTATCGCCGCGTCAAGGACGGGCTGGTCTCGGATGAGGTCGTCTATCTCTCGGCGATGGAAGAGCAGAAATATTCAGTCGCCCAGGCCAACGCCGCGCTCGACGCCGACGGCCGGCTGACAGAAGACCTCGTGGTCTGTCGCCGCGCCGGCGACGTGGTCATGCTCACGCCCGACCATGTCGACTTCATGGACGTGTCGCCGAAGCAGCTTGTTTCGGTCGCCGCGGCGCTGATCCCGTTCCTTGAGAACGACGACGCCAATCGCGCGCTGATGGGCTCCAACATGCAGCGCCAGGCCGTGCCTCTGGTGCGCGCCGACGCGCCGCTGGTCGGCACCGGCATGGAAGGCGTGGTCGCCCGCGACTCCGGCGCCGCCATCGCCGCCCGCCGCGCCGGCGTGGTCGATCAGATCGACGCGACCCGTATCGTCATCCGCGCCACGGAAGAGCTCGACGCGGGCCGTCCTGGCGTCGACATCTACCGCCTGATGAAGTTCCAGCGCTCGAACCAGTCGACCTGCATCAACCAGCGTCCGCTGGTGCGCGTGGGCGACCTGATCAGCAAGGGCGACATCATCGCCGACGGTCCCTCGACCGACATGGGCGATCTGGCGCTCGGCCGCAATGTGGTCGTCGCCTTCATGCCCTGGAACGGCTACAACTTCGAAGATTCGATCCTGCTCAACGAGAAGATCGTCAAGGAAGACATCTTCACGTCGATCCATATCGACGAATTCGAGGTGATGGCCCGCGACACCAAGCTCGGTCCGGAAGAAATCACCCGCGACATTCCCAACGTTTCGGAAGAAGCGCTGAAGAATCTCGACGAAGCCGGCATCGTCTATATCGGCGCGGAAGTTCAGGCGGGCGACATTCTCGTCGGCAAGATCACGCCCAAGGGCGAAAGCCCCATGACGCCGGAAGAAAAGCTCCTTCGCGCCATCTTCGGCGAAAAGGCTTCCGACGTTCGCGACACCTCGATGCGCGTTCCTCCGGGCGTGCAGGGCACCATCGTCGAAGTGCGCGTGTTCAACCGTCACGGCGTCGACAAGGACGAGCGCGCCCAGGCGATCGAGCGCGAGGAGATCGAGCGTCTCGCCAAGGACCGCGACGACGAGTTGGCGATCCTCGACCGCAACGTCTATGCGCGCCTGGCCGACATGCTGATCGGCAAGACGGCTCTTTCCGGCCCCAAGGGCTTCAAGAAGGAGCAGGCGCTCACCCGCGAGCTGGTCGATGAATATCCCCGTTCGCAATGGTGGGTGTTCGCCGTCGACGACGACGCCGTCATGGGCGAGATCGAAGCCATGCGGAAGCAATATGACGAGGCGAAGAAGGGGCTGGAAAGCCGCTTCCTCGACAAGGTCGAGAAGCTTCAGCGCGGCGACGAGCTGTCTCCCGGCGTGATGAAGATGGTCAAGGTCTTCGTCGCCGTGAAGCGCAAGATCCAGCCCGGCGACAAGATGGCCGGCCGCCACGGCAACAAGGGCGTCGTCTCGCGCATCCTCGCTCAGGAAGACATGCCCTTCCTCGCCGATGGCACGCCCGTCGACATCGTGCTCAATCCGCTCGGCGTGCCTTCGCGCATGAATGTCGGGCAGATTCTCGAGACGCATCTGGGCTGGGCCTGCCGCAACCTCGGCAAGCAGGTCGCGGAAGCGGTCAACGCCTATCAGCGTTCGCTCGATTCGGCGCCGCTTCGGCAGAAGCTGGTCGAGCTCTATGGCAAGGGCGCCGCGACGGCCGATCTGGATCAGGTCGGCAACAACGAGCTGGTCGAGATCGCGCAGAACCTGACGCGCGGCGTGCCGATCGCGACGCCGGTCTTTGACGGGGCGCGCGAGCCGGACATCGTCGAGATGCTGGAACAGGCGGGCCTCGACGGCTCCGGCCAGACAGTGCTCTACGACGGCCGCACCGGCGAGGCGTTCGACCGCAAGGTGACGGTGGGCGTGATCTACATGCTCAAGCTGCACCATCTGGTGGACGACAAGATCCATGCGCGCTCGATCGGGCCTTATTCGCTCGTCACACAGCAGCCGTTGGGCGGCAAGGCCCAGTTCGGCGGCCAGCGCTTCGGCGAAATGGAAGTCTGGGCGCTGGAAGCCTATGGCGCCGCCTACACGCTGCAGGAAATGCTCACCGTCAAGTCGGATGACGTGGCGGGCCGCACCAAGGTCTACGAGTCCATCGTGCGCGGCGACGACACGTTCGAATCCGGCATCCCGGAGAGCTTCAACGTGCTGGTCAAGGAAATGCGTTCGCTCGGCCTCAATGTTGAGTTGAACCAGTCCCTGCCGCCGGGGACCGAAGAGCTGCCGCCGGCTGAAGCCGCCGAGTAATTAAAGGGGAGGCGCTGACGCCTCTCTTTCCGCCAAGACGGGAGGCGAAGGCGCCTCCCGGAAGCGCCCAAATTTGGAGCGGGATTCCGCCGCAGCCGCCGGAATCGCCAGCCCAGGAGACAGTGATGAATCAAGAGGTCATGAATCTCTTCAATCCGGTCGTCGCGCCTCAGGCTTTCGATCAGATTCAAATCTCCATCGCCAGCCCGGAAAAAATTCTCTCCTGGTCGTTCGGCGAGATCAAGAAGCCGGAGACGATCAACTACCGGACCTTCAAGCCGGAGCGCGACGGCCTGTTCTGCGCGCGCATCTTTGGTCCGATCAAGGATTACGAGTGCTTGTGCGGCAAGTACAAGCGCATGAAATACAAGGGCGTCATCTGCGAGAAGTGCGGCGTCGAGGTCACACTGTCGCGCGTTCGCCGCGACCGCATGGGCCATATCTCGCTGGCCGCGCCCGTCGCGCATATCTGGTTCCTGAAGAGCCTGCCGTCGCGCATCGGCCTGCTGATGGACATGACGCTCAAGGATCTTGAGCGCATTCTCTATTTCGAATCCTATATCGTCATCGAGCCCGGCCTGACGCCGCTCAAGCCCCGTCAGCTGCTGAACGAAGAAGAATATGTCATCGCCCAGGACGAATATGGGCAGGACAGCTTCACGGCGATGATCGGCGCGGAGGCGATCCGCGAATTGCTGCGCGGGCTCGACCTCGAAGGCATCGCGGCCCAGCTCAAGGTCGAGATCGCGGAAGCGACCACCGAGCTGAAGCCCAAGAAGCTCGCCAAGCGCCTCAAGATCATCGAGGCCTTCATCAATTCCGGCAACAAGCCGGAATGGATGATCCTCACCGAGGTTCCGGTCATTCCGCCGGACCTCCGTCCGCTTGTGCCGCTCGACGGCGGCCGTTTCGCGACCTCGGACCTCAACGATCTCTACCGCCGCGTCATCAACCGCAACAACCGCCTGAAGCGGCTGATCGAACTGCGCGCGCCGGACATCATCATCCGCAACGAAAAGCGCATGTTGCAGGAGGCGGTCGACGCCCTGTTCGACAACGGCCGCCGCGGCCGCGTCATCACCGGGGCCAACAAGCGTCCGTTGAAGTCGCTCGCCGACATGCTCAAGGGCAAGCAGGGACGCTTCCGCCAGAACCTGCTCGGCAAGCGCGTCGATTATTCGGGCCGTTCGGTCATCGTCGTCGGTCCGGAGCTCAAGCTGCACCAGTGCGGCTTGCCGAAGAAGATGGCGCTCGAGCTTTTCAAGCCCTTCATCTATTCGCGCCTCGACGCCAAGGGCCTCTCGGCCACGGTGAAACAGGCCAAAAAGCTGGTGGAGAAGGAAAAGCCGGAGGTTTGGGACATCCTCGACGAGGTCATCCGCGAACATCCCGTGATGCTCAACCGCGCGCCGACGCTGCATCGCCTCGGCATCCAGGCCTTCGAGCCGACGCTGATCGAAGGCAAGGCGATCCAGCTGCATCCGCTGGTCTGCGCCGCCTTCAACGCCGACTTCGACGGCGACCAGATGGCCGTGCACGTCCCGCTGTCGCTGGAAGCGCAGCTCGAAGCGCGCGTGCTGATGATGTCAACCAACAACATCCTGCACCCCGCGAACGGCCTGCCGATCATCGTGCCGTCGCAGGATATCGTGCTCGGGCTCTATTACCTGACCCTCGTCCGCGACGGCGAACCGGGCCAGTATCTCGAGGATCCGGTCACCAAGGCGCCGCTGCAGGGCGTCTATTCGAACATGGCCGAGATCGAGCACGCGCTGTTCGCCAAGGCCATCACCCTGCACACCAAGATCAAGGGCCGCGCCTGGACCTTCGACGAGAACGGCAAGCGCGTCTCGAAGATTTTCGACACAACGCCAGGCCGCATGATCCTTGGCCAGCTCGCGCCCGACCATAACAAGATCCCCTTCGACGTCATGAACAAGCTCATGACCAAAAAGGAAATCTCGGGGATGATCGACACCGTCTACCGCAACTGCGGTCAGAAGGAGACGGTGATCTTCTGCGACAAGATCATGGGCCTCGGCTTCCGCGAAGCTTGCAAGGCGGGCATTTCCTTCGGCAAGGACGACATGGTCGTGCCGGAGACGAAGAGCCGCATTGTCGAGGAGACGCGCAGCCTCGCCAAGGAATATGAGCAGCAGTACAACGACGGCCTCATCACCCAGGGCGAGAAGTACAACAAGGTCGTCGACGCCTGGGCGAAGTGCACCGACAAGCTCGCCGAGGAAATGATGGGCCGCATCTCGGCCGTCCGCAAGGACGACGCCGGCCGCGACAAGCCGATCAACTCGATCTACATGATGTCGCATTCCGGCGCGCGCGGCTCGCCCGCGCAGATGAAGCAGCTCGCCGCCATGCGCGGCCTGATGGCCAAGCCGTCGGGCGAGATCATCGAGAGCCCGATCATCTCGAACTTCAAGGAGGGCCTGACCGTTCTCGAATACTTCAACTCGACCCACGGCGCCCGCAAGGGCCTCGCGGACACCGCGTTGAAGACCGCGAACTCGGGCTATCTGACCCGTCGCCTCGTCGACGTGGCGCAGGATTCGATCATCACCTCCTATGATTGCGGTTCGACGAACGGCATCCGGATGCGGGCGATCATCGACGCCGGCCAGATCGTCGCGTCGCTGGCGGTCCGCATCCTTGGCCGCTTCACGGCCGAGGACCTGCTTGACCAGGACGGCGCGGTCATCGTCAAGGCCGGCGAGATGATCCAGGAATGGCATATCGACCGCATCAATGCGGCCGGCATCCAGGAAGTGAAGATCCGCTCGGTGCTGACCTGCGAGGCCAAGAACGGTTGTTGCGCGGCTTGCTACGGTCGCGATCTGGCGCGCGGCACGCCCGTCAACATGGGCGAAGCGGTCGGCGTCATCGCGGCGCAGTCGATCGGCGAGCCGGGCACCCAGCTCACCATGCGCACCTTCCACATTGGCGGCGCGGCGCAGATTGCGGACAGCTCCTTCATCGAGGCCAATTTCGACGGCGTCGTGAAGCTGCGCAACCGTCATGTCGCGCGCAATTCCGACGGCGACCTCATGGTCATGGCGCGCAATGTCGCCGTGGTCATCTGCGGTCCGGACGGAACGGAGCGCGCGGTGCATCGCGTGCAATATGGCTCGCGGCTCAAGGTTGACGAGGGCGACCAGGTCAAGCGCGGTCAGCGCGTGGCGGAATGGGACCCCTATACCCGTCCGATCCTCACCGAGGTCGAGGGCGTCGTCGGCTTCGAGGATCTGGTCGAAGGCCAGTCGCTCGCGGAAACGGTGGACGAGGCGACGGGCATCGCCAAGCGCATGGTCATGGACTGGCGCATGAACGCGCGTTCGTCGAGCCTCAAGCCCTGCCTTGTCATCAAGGGCAAGGACGGCAAGATCCTGAAGCTGGCGCGCGGCGGCGAAGCCCGCTACACGCTGCCGGTGGATTCGATCCTGGCGGCCGATCCCGGTTCGACGGTGCAGGCCGGCGACGTCATCGCCCGTATCTCGCTCGAAAGCGCCAAGACCCGCGATATCACCGGCGGTCTGCCGCGCGTCGCGGAATTGTTCGAGGCGCGCCGTCCCAAGGATCACGCGATCATCGCGGAGATCGGCGGCACGGTGCAGTTCGGCCGCGATTACAAGAACAAGCAGCGCCTGTCGCTCATCCCGGCCGAGGATGGCGTCGAGCCCGTCGAATATCTGATCCCCAAGGGCAAGCACATCCATCTGCAGGATGGCGACATTGTCGAAAAGGGCGATTACATCGTTGACGGCAACCCGGCGCCGCATGACATCCTTGCGATCAAGGGCGTCGAGGAACTGGCGGCCTATCTCGTCAACGAGATCCAGGAAGTCTATCGCCTGCAGGGCGTGAGCATCAATGACAAGCACATTGAAGTGATCGTCCGCCAGATGCTGCAGAAGGTCGATATCACCGATCCCGGCGAGACCGACTTCCTGGCCGGCGAGCAGGTCGATCGCATGGAAATGGACGAGGCCAACGAAAAGGCAATCGAAGAGGGCAGGCGTCCGGCTTCCGGAACGCCGGTTCTGCTCGGCATCACCAAGGCGAGCCTGCAGACCCGCTCCTTCATCTCGGCCGCTTCCTTCCAGGAAACCACGCGCGTCCTCACGGAAGCCGCGGTCAATGGCAAGATCGATACGCTGGAAGGCCTCAAGGAAAACGTCATCGTCGGCCGCCTCATCCCGGCGGGCACCGGCGCGGCGATGGCCAAACTGCGCCATATCGCCACGACACGCGACGATCTCATCCTGCAGCAGAAGGCGGAAGCCTCCGCCGCGCCGCCGCAGCTTCCCGCGGCGGAATGATCAAGCAAAAGGCCGCCTCTCGGGGCGGCCTTTTCATTTTGAACCAAGTTTGAAAACGCTCGGAAAGCGCGTCCCGCTGGAGACGCGACTCAGCCGTGAACGGCCTGCTTGCGCTCGCGCAGGAACTGGAAGAATTCCACGCCTTCGCGCAGGCGGCGCTTCATCATGGCGCGGTCGCGGACCATCTCGTTGACGATCGAGGCAATCTTACTCGGGCGGAAATAGAACTGGCGATAGAAGGTCTCGACGGCGTCGAAGATTTCCTTGTGGCTCAGGTCGGGATAATGCAGCGGCGCGATCTGAACGCCGTTCTCGTCCACCAGTTCGGCGTTGGCGCTGTCGAGCCAACCGTTTTCGAGCGCCTGGTCATAGAGGAAGGTGCCGGGATAGGGCGCGGCAAGGGACACTTGCAGAGTGTGCGGATTGACCTCCTTGGCGAAGGCGATCGTCTCCTTGATTGTCTCGCGCGTCTCGCCGGGCAGGCCCATGATGAAAGTGCCGTGGATGGCGATGCCGAGTTCGCGGCAATCCTTGGCGAATTGCTTCGCCACCTCGACGCGCATGCCCTTCTTGATGTTGTGCAGGATCTGTTGATTGCCGGATTCATAACCGACCAGCAGCAGCCGCAGGCCATTGGCGCGCATCACCTCGAGCGAGGCGCGGGGCACATTGGCCTTGGCGTTGCACGACCAGACGACGCCCAGCTTGCCGAGTTCTTTTGCAATGGCTTCGGCGCGGGGCAGGTCGTCGGTGAAGGTGTCGTCGTCGAAGAAGAATTCCTGCACCTGCGGGAAGTTCTCCTTGCACCATTTGATCTCCTCGATCACATGCGCGACGCTGCGGGTGCGGTAGCGATGGCCGCCGACGGTCTGCGGCCACAGGCAGAAGGTGCAGCGCGACTTGCAGCCGCGCCCCGTATAGATGGAAATATAGGGGTGCCTGAGGTAGCCGATGAAATAGTTCTCGATCTTCAGGTCGCGCTTGTAGACGGGTGAAACGAAGGGCAGGGAATCCATGTCCTCGAGGATCGGCCGCTCGGGATTGTGATGGATGTTTCCATCGGCGTCGCGCCAGGAGAGGCCGAGAATGTCCTTCCAGTCCTTGCCGTCGGCGACGTCCTTGACAGTGAAATCGAATTCGTTGCGGGCGACGAAATCGACGCAGGGCGCGTCCTTCAGGCTGCCGGCGGCGTCGACCGCCACCTTGGCGCCGATCAGGCCGACCTTGAGGTTTGGATTGGCGGCTTTCAGGGCCTGGATGCATTTCACATCCGATGCGAAGGACGGCACCGAAGTATGCACGATGACCAGGTCGAAATCCTTGGCCTGCGCGACGACTTCGGCGAGGCTGGTCTTGTGCGGCGGGGCGTCGATCAGCTTGGAGTTCTCCACCAACGCGGCGGGCTGGGCCAGCCAGGTGGGATACCAGTAGGAGGCGATTTCGCGCCGCGCCTGATAGCGCGAGCCGGCGCCGCCATCGAATCCGTCAAAAGAAGGCGCTTGCAAAAAGAGAGTGCGCATTCGGTCCCGCTCCGCCTAAGCTATCTGAAAAATAGAAAATTCTCGCGCCACAAAGCCCCGCAATCGCGGCCATTCCGTGGCGGCATGTCCATGTTCAACGCGTCTTAAACAACATCGCGCCCGATCAATCAATCGCGGGGTCGTTTTCGCCGGGAACAGCCAGGTCGACGACGGGCGCATGGTGGCAAAGAAAGCGCGCCAGCACGGGGCCGACGAGGATGACCACAAGAACGCGCGACGTCTGCAAGGCCATGACGGAGGACATGTCGCGCGTGGCCGGAGCCGCGATGATGGCGACTGCATCGATCCCGCCTAGGCTCATCGCTCCTGTCCAATCTCCTCGCGCAGGACGCCAGTCCGATCGAGACGCCGGCAGCAGCCCTAACAAAATGAAATTGTCGGGAAGCGAGGGCTTGTCCGGGGCGTGAGGATCGGGGCAGACTCGCAGCCATGACAAAGCCCCTTCAGCAATTTGCGAGCGACAATTACGCGGGCGTCTGCCCGCAGGCCTGGTCGGCGATGGCGGAAGCCAATCGGGGCCATGCGGCGGCCTATGGCGAAGATGTCTGGACGCATCGCGCGTCCGACGCCTTCCGAGCCCTGTTCGAGACGAATTGCGAGGTGTTTTTCGCCTTCAACGGCACGGCCGCGAACGCCCTCGCGCTTGCGGCGCTGTGCCAGTCGTTCCACAGCGTAATCTGCTCCAGCGTCGCCCATGTCGAAACCGATGAGTGCGGCGCGCCGGAATTCTTCTCCAACGGCTCGAAGCTGTTGGTCGCGGCGGGCGAGAACGGCAAGCTCACGCCGCAAGCCGTGCGGGCTTTGGCGACGGGCCGTTCGGATATTCATTTTCCCAAGCCGAGCGCCGTGACGATCACGCAGGCGACGGAAACAGGCCAGGTTTATTCCATCGCTGAAATCAAAGCGCTTTCAGCCGTCTGCCGAGAACTTGGCTTGCGCCTGCACATGGATGGGGCGCGTTTCGCCAACGCTTGCGCGACGCTGGGCTGCACGCCGGCGGAACTCACCTGGAAGGCGGGCGTCGACGTGCTCTGCTTCGGCGGGACCAAGAACGGCATGGCCGTGGGAGAGGCGATCCTGTTCTTCGATCCGCGCCTTGCTGAAGATTTCGATTATCGCTGCAAACAGGCGGGACAACTCGCCTCGAAAATGCGGTTTCTGGCTGCGCCATGGGTCGGCATGCTGGAAAGCGGCGCCTGGCTTTTCAACGCCGCCCATGGCAACGCCTGCGCCAAACGCCTGGAGGCCCAGATCGCCGACATTACGGGCGTCGCGCCGCTGTTCCCGGTCGAGGCCAATGCGGTCTTTCTCAGCGCCAGCCCGGGGGTCCTGGAAGGATTGCGGCAAAGAGGGTGGCGCTTCTACACCTTCATCGGCGGCGGAGGTCGCTTCATGTTCGCCTGGGACGCCGATCCCGGCCGCGTCGATGCGTTGGCCGCCGACATCCGGGAGTTGGCCCGCATCCATCCGGGCGGCTGACGACGCTTCGCCGGCTTACTCGCCGAAGATCGACCATTTCATCTTGCGCGCCAGTTTTTCCAGCGCGATGCGTCCGAGGTGCGAATTGCCGGTGGGGTCGAGCCCCGGCGCCCAGACCGCGATCGACGCGTGGCTCGGCGCCACCGCCAGAATGCCGCCGCCGACCCCGCTTTTGCCGGGCAGGCCGACGCGATAGGCGAATTCGCCCGAGCCGTCGTAATGGCCGCAGGTCAGCATCAGGGCGTTGATGCGCCGCGCGCGCTCGGGCGAGATCATGCTGCAATTGGTGTCCGGATTGCGCCCGGAGTGGGCGAGGAAACGCCCGGCCAGAGCCAGCTGGCGGCAGCTCATGGCGATGGCGCAATGATGGAAATAGGTCCCCAGCACATAGTCCACCGGGTTCTGCAACACGCCGAAGCTCTTCATGAAATTGGCGAGGGCGACATTGCGGAAGCCGGTCGCCTTTTCCGAGCGCGCGACATGCTCGTCGATGTGAATGGAGTCGTCCTGCGCGGCGAAGCGGATGAAGCGCAGAATCTCGCCGAGCGCCTCGCGCGGCGGGTGGCCGGACAGGATGACGTCGGTCACGGCCAGCGCCCCGGCGTTGATGAAGGGATTGCGCGGCACGCCCTGTTCCAGCTCCAACTGGACGATGGAATTGAAGGCGTTGCCCGAGGGCTCGCGGCCGACGCGCTTCCATAACTGGTCGCCGGCGACGCCCAGCGCGAGCGTGAGGGTGAAGACCTTGGAAATGCTCTGGATGGAAAAGGGAGTATCGCTATGCCCGGCGCAGGCGATTGATCCGTCGGCGGCGGCGACAGCGAGCCCGAACTGGCCCGGATCGACATGGGCCAGTTGCGGAATATAGGTCGCGACCTCGCCGCGATCATCGCGGCGGCTCATCTCCTCGGCGATGTCGCGCACCACGGCGTCGAGTTGCGGCAATTCATTCTCCCTCGCGCCCTTGCGCCGGTCCCTGCGGGGCGCCACATGCTGGCCAAAGGCTAGCGGAAAACGTCCCGCCGCAATAGCGTCAGATCAAGGCGTTAAGACTGCGGAGACGATAATTCTTTCTTCCGTTTCGCCGTTCGAGGTTTTCCGTTGAGCGAGAACAATGACCATGGCGCGCCCGTAAAGACCGAAGCCGGTCTTGAGGTCGCCAAACCCGCGCGTTTGCCTGCGACTGTCCCGCAGACCGAGCAGGCGCCGGCGATTGTCGAACATCGCCCCCTGAGCCGGGGGTGGGTCTGGACGCGGCGCCTTGTCCTGCTCGCGCTGGTCGGCGGCGGCGCCGGCTTCGCCTTCTGGCAGGCGCATCGCGCGCCGGCGATTCCCGCCTGGATCGTCTATGGCAATGGCCGCCTTGAGGCGGACCCGATCGACATAAGCACCAAGTTCGCCGGCCGCATCGCCGAGTTGCGCGCCGATGAGGGGGCCAAGGTCGCCGCCGGCCAGATTGTCGCCGTGATGGACACCCGCGATCTCGCCCAGACCCTGCAAAAACAGCAGGCGCAGTTCCAACAGGCGCAAAAGGCCGTGGAGGAGGCGCAAGCCACGCTGGAGCAGGTCCGCAGTTCGGCCGTGCTCGCCCAGCAGCAGATGGAGCGCGCCGAAAAACTGCTCGCCAGCGGCTTCACGACCCGCGAAACCTATGACCAGCGCAAGCAGTCGCTGGACTCCACGCGCGCGATCCAGATCGCTGCCGAGCACCGCGTCAACGAGGCGCAGAACGCCCTCAAGGCGGCGCAGCATGATTTCCAGCTAACCCAGGTCAATATTGACGACAACAAGCTGATCGCGCCGCGCGACGGGCGCATCGAATATCGCCTCGCCAATATCGGCGAAGTTCTGGGCGCGGGCGGCAAGGTCTTCACCATGCTCGACACGTCCTATGTCTATATGGACGTCTATCTGCCGACCCTCGCCGCCGACAAGGTCAATGTCGGCGCCGACGCGCGCATATTGCTCGACGCTTTCCCTGACCGGCCGATTCCGGCGAAGGTCGCGTTTCTCGCGAGCAGGGCGCAATTCACGCCGAAAATGGTCGAGACCAAGAACGACCGCGACAAGCTGATGTTCCGCGTGCGCGTGAAGATCGATCCCGACCTCGCCCGGGCCCATGCCGAGGAGGTGCGCAGCGGGTTGCCGGGCGTGGCCTATGTCAAGACCGACGCGGCGCAGCCCTGGCCGGCGTCGCTTCAGGGGAAGGCCCTCGAAGGGACCGCGCCCCCCGAGAACGCGCCACGGGATCGCAAGGAATGAACTCGGACGCGGCATCGCCGGTCGTCCGCCTGCTTCACTTGCGCCACGACTATGGCCGGACGCGCGCGCTCGATGGTCTCACGCTCGATATTCCCTCGGGCTGCATGGTCGGCCTCGTCGGGCCGGACGGCGTTGGCAAATCGACCCTGCTCGGGCTGATCGCCGGCGCCAAGGCGCTGCGGGACGGTGGAATCGAGGTGCTCGGCGGCGATATCGGCGACGCGCGGTTCCGGGACGAGACCTGCCATCGCATCGCCTACATGCCTCAGGGGCTGGGCAAGAACCTTTATCCCGACCTGACTGTCGCGGAAAACATCCGCTTCTTTTCGCGCCTTTACGGGCAGGGCCGCGCCGAGGGCATGGCGCGGGCGGCGCAACTGATGCGCGACGTCGGCCTCGCATCCTTCGCGGGCCGTCCGGCGAACAAACTGTCCGGCGGCATGAAGCAGAAGCTCGGCCTGTGCTGCGCCCTGATCCACGATCCCGAACTGCTCATCCTCGACGAGCCGACCACCGGCGTCGATCCGCTGTCGCGGCGGCAGTTCTGGGATCTCGTGGACCGCATGCGCCAGACCGCGCAAGCGGTTGGCGAAGGCCAGAGCGGCGCGCAAAAAATGAGCGTCATCGTCGCCACCGCCTATATGGAGGAGGCCGAGCGTTTTGATTTTCTCATCGTGCTCAACGCCGGCAAAA
Source organism: Rhodoblastus sp. 17X3 (assembly GCF_030056575.1). Classification (GTDB taxonomy): domain Bacteria; phylum Pseudomonadota; class Alphaproteobacteria; order Rhizobiales; family Beijerinckiaceae; genus Rhodoblastus. Next base: position 47,256 of record NZ_JASHHX010000022.1, read on the forward strand.
TTCTCGCCACCGGCGCGCCCGCCGCGATCAAGGCGCAGACCGGCGCGGCGAGCATCGAGGACGCCTTCATCGCCCTGCTGCCGCAAGAGGAGCGGGGCAGGGCGAGCAAGCTGGTCATTCCGCCGCGCGGCGACGACGGCGACGGGCCGGTGATCTCCGCGCGGGGGTTGACCCGCCGCTTTGGCGATTTCACCGCCGTCGACCATGTCGATCTCGACATCGAACGCGGCGAGATCTTCGGCTTTCTCGGCTCCAATGGCTGCGGCAAGTCCACGACCATGAAAATGCTCACTGGCCTGCTGCCGGCGAGCGAGGGCAGCGCGCGGCTGTTTGGCCAGACCATGGAGGCCGGCGGCATGGAATCGCGCCGCCGCGTCGGCTACATGTCGCAGAGTTTCTCGCTTTATTCCGAATTGACCGTGCAGCAGAACCTCGACCTGCATGCGAGGCTGTTCCAGTTGCCGCGCGAGGAAGCCCGCGCGCGGATTGAGGATCTGGTTGCGCGGTTCGGGCTCGAAGGCCATCGCTATGCGCTCGCCGCCGACCTGCCGCTCGGCATCAGACAGCGCCTCGCCCTCGCCGTGGCGCTGGTTCATCGGCCCGAACTGCTGATCCTTGACGAGCCGACTTCGGGCGTCGATCCTCTGGCGCGCGACGAATTCTGGCGGCTGCTGATCGAACAATCGCGCGCGCATGGCGTCACGATTTTCATCTCCACCCATTTCATGAACGAGGCGGCGCGCTGCGACCGCATTTCGCTGATGGATTCCGGGCGCGTTCTCGCGACCGGGACGCCGGCTGAACTCGTCAAAGCCAAGGACGCCGCCAATCTCGAAGACGCCTTCATCGCTTATCTGGAGGAGGCCGGCGCAGGGCGGGGGAACACGGTCGCGCCGGAAGAGACGGTATTCCCGCCATCGCCCGAAGGCGCGCGGAAGACGCCGTGGTTCAGCTTCCGGCGCATGATGGCCTATACGATCCGCGAAATTCTGGAGCTGTCGCGGGATCCAATCCGCCTCGGCTACGCCTTGTTCGGTCCCGCCTTGCTTTTGCTCGTGCTGGGGTTCGGCATCACGACGGATGTCGACTCGCTGACCTATGCGGTGCTCGACCGCGACAATTCTTTCCTCAGCCGGGCCTACGCCAGCGAAATCCGCGGTTCAGCCTATTTCCTGGAGCAATCGCCGATCCGCGACGCCGAGGATTTGCGCGCGCGCCTGAAAAGTGGCGCCGTAAGCGCGACCGTCGAAATCCCGCCCGGTTTCGGCCGCGACATCAAGCGGGGCCGCCCGACCGAGGTTTCCGTCTGGATCGATGGCGCCATGCCGTTCCGCGCCGAGACCATTCACGGCTATCTCGCGGGCGTGCATCAGCAATTCCTGGCCGATCCCGCCATTCGCGGCATGGGCGCAGGCTCGGGCTCCGGCGCGCAGGCCCTGCCGGCCTCCATCGAGACGCGCTTCCGCTACAATCAGGATTTCGACTCGATCTATTCCATGGTTCCGGGCGCCATTGCGCTGCAGCTCGCCTTGATCCCGGCCATTCTGATGGCGCTGGCCATCGTGCGCGAGAAGGAGCTGGGCTCGATCACCAATCTCTATGTGACGCCCGTGTCCCGGCTTGAGTTCCTGCTCGGCAAGCAGCTTCCCTATATCGCGCTGGCCTTCATCGATTTCCTCGTGATGTTCCTGATGGCGATTACGATCTTCAAGGTTCCGCTCAAGGGCGGCTTCGGGATTCTCGCGCTCGGGGCGCTGGCCTATGTCGCGGCGACGACCGCCTATGGCATGGTGGTTTCGGCCTTCACACGCACCCAGATCGCGGCTCTGTTCGGCACGGTCATTCTCACGATCTTGCCCGCGAGCATGTTTTCCGGCCTGAGTACGCCGGCCTCGTCCGTGACCGGCTTCGGACGGGTGATGGGAGAATTCTTCCCGATGACCTATTTCCTGCCGATTTCGGTCGGCGCTTTCACCAAGGGCCTCGGCTTCGCCGACCTGTCGCATTACCTCGCCCTTCTGTCGCTGTTCGCTCCGGCGCTCATCCTGATCAGCCTCCTGCTGCTGCGAAAACAGGAGAAATGATGCAGACGCTTCGCAACATCTACTGGCTGGGGACCAAGGAGCTGCGCAGCTTCTTCCGCGACTGGGTGCTGCTCGGGCTGGTGATCTATTCCTTCTCGCTGGCGATCGTCGCGCAGGCGCAGAGCAATGCGCAGGAGCTGCATAACGCCTCGCTCGCCGTGGTGGACGAAGACCATTCCGAACTCTCGGGCCGTCTCGCACGGGCTTTCCTGCCGCCCTATTTCCTTCCCGCCGTCCCGGTTGCGCAAGGCGATGTCGACCGCCTGATGAACACGGGCGCCTATACCTTCATCCTCGACATCCCGCCCAATTTTCAGCGTGACCTGCTGGCGGGGCGCCGGCCGGTGCTGCAATTCAATGTCGACGCCACGGCCATGATGCAGGCGGGCATCGGCTCAGGCTATGCGCAGCAGATTCTGGCCGACGAGATCGCCAAATTCCTGACCCGGCAGGACCAGCCATCGCCGGTCCTCGTCGGCCAGGCGGTGCGGATCGCATTCAACCCCAATCTGGTCACGGCCTGGTTCACCAGCGTCATGGGAATCATCGGCTCCATCACCATGCTGTCGATCATTCTCGCCGGCGCGGCGGTGGTGCGCGAACGCGAGCATGGCACGGTCGAGCATCTGCTGGTGATGCCGGTGACGCCCTTCGAGATCGCCATGGCCAAGATCTGGGCCAACAGCCTGATCATCGCCGGCGCGGTCTGGCTGTCGCTGGTTTTCGTGGTTCAACGCCTGCTCGCGATACCGATCGAAGGTTCGATCCCGCTTTTCATGTGCGGCGTGGCGATCTATCTGTTCTTCGCCACGTCGATCGGCATTTTCCTTGCGACCATCGCCCGGACCATGCCGCAGCTTGGGCTGATTTACCTGCTGGTCGCGGTGCCGCTGAACCTGCTCTCGGGCGGCAACACCCCGCTCGAATCCATGCCGCCCTTTCTGCGTACGCTGATGCAGGCCTCGCCTTCGACCCATTTCGTCGCCATCGCCCAGGCGATCCTTTATCGCGGCGCGGGATTCGACATTGTGTGGCCGCGCTTCGTCGCGATGGCCGCGATCGGCGCCATCTTTCTGGCTCTGGCCCTATGGCGTTTCCGGAGCGTGTCCACGCAATCAGCCTGAAAATACTGGCCTGAAACTTGCTTAAATTTGAGGCAGAACTTTCGGGGAACCATGATGCCGCTCTATTCCTTCCATTGCGCCGAATGTGAACAGGATTCCGAACTTCTGATGGGCTTCAACGACGCCGCCGTCTGTCCGGCCTGCGGAAGCCAGAAAATGGAGCGCCTCGCCTCGCGCGTCGCGCCGGATTTCAAGCTGAAGGCCAAAGCCAAGATTTGGCGCGCCCAGGCGGAGCGGGAAGGCCATATGAGCAATTTCAGCAAGGAAGAACGCAAGGTCAAATAGCGGCCGAGACGTATGGCTTCAAACGCATTTGTCACGAAAAGGTCACGGCCTCCGGTCTAACCAATCGGAAATTGGAGGCCGCGATGCGCTGTTTTTCCGCTCTTTTTCTGACGCTTGCCCTGACCGCCCAGGCGGCGGCGCAGCAGAGGCCGCATAATGTCGTGCTGTTTGTCGCCGACGGCCTGCGGCCCGGCATGGTCAACGAGCAGACCGCCCCGGCCATGACCGCCCTGATGCGCAAGGGCGTGACCTTCGCCAACAGCCATTCGGTCTTCCCGACCTTCACCACGCCCAATGCCGCCAGCTTGGCCACCGGCCATTTCCCCGGCGACCATGGCGATTTTTCCAATACGATCTATACCGGCTTTCCCGTTCCCGGCGCGGGCGACAGCGTGACGCCCTTCCTTGAAAACGACCCCGTGCTCGGCGACGTGGACGAGCATTTCGCGGGCGATTACCTGAACGAGGAAACCATTTTGCGCGCGGCGCGCGCAAAGGGCTATTCGACCGCGACCATCGGCAAGCTCGGCCCGGCGCTCATCATGGACCACCTCGCCAACCGGCGTGACAAGAGCGTCGTTCCGGATGCCATCGTGGTGGACGATAGCACCGGCTCGCCGGCCGGCGTCGCTCTCTCCGACGAGGTCAAGGCGCGGATCGCCGCCGTGGGCCTGCCCGACAAGGCGCCGGGGCGCGGCCCCAACAAGAGCGCGGGTTCGGCGACAGAGCCGGGGACCTTGTCCGCCAATGTCGAGCAGCAGGATTATTTCGTCAAAGTCGCGACCAAGGCGGCGCTGCCTTTGTTCAGGGAGCGCGGCAAACCCTTCGTGCTGGTCTATTGGTCGCGCGATCCCGATGGCACGCAGCATAATCAGGGCGACAGCCTGCTGCGCCTTATTCCCGGCATCAATGGTCCGACCTCGCTCGCGGCGATCCGCAACGCCGAAAATAATCTCGCCGCCTTGCTCGACGCGCTCAAGGCCGAGGGGCTGGATGGGGACACGGATGTGATCCTGACTTCGGACCACGGGTTCTCGACCATTTCCAAGGAAAGCGCGACGAGCTGGGCGGCGGCGCAGAGCTATCCCAACGTCCCGGCGCGGCTGTTGCCGCCGGGCTTCCTCGCGGTCGATATCGCCCATGGCCTCGGCCTGCCTCTGTTTGATCCGGATGGCAAGAACGCCCTTGTCGCGCCGGGCGCTTTTCCCAGCCGCGCCAATGGGCTGATCGGGCTTGATCCGGCGCAGCCCGACGTGGTGGTGACGGCCAATGGCGGCTCGGACCTCGTCTATCTGCCAAAAAAGGATCCCGCTCTGGCGCGCAAAGTCGTCGAGATTCTCTCGGCGCAGGATTATGTCAGCGGGCTTTTCGTGGATGACGATCTCGGCGACATTCCGGGGACGCTGCCTTTGAGCGCAATTGCGCTGAAAGGGACAGCGGTGACGCCTTTCCCGGCGATCGCAGTGAATTTCCGCAGTTTCTCGCTCGGCTGCGACGACTCGACCACCTGCGGGGTCTCGGTCGGCGACACCGCTTTGCAACAGGGGCAGGGCATGCATGGTAGCTTTTCGCGCGCCGACACCCGCAACATCATGGCGGCGGCCGGACCCAGCTTCAAGGAAGGCTTCGTCGATCCCGCGCCGGCGAGCAATGCCGATATTGGCAAGACCGTCGCGCGCCTGCTCGATCTCGACATGAAGGATCGCGGCAAGCTGGTCGGGCGTGCGCTGGCCGAAGCCATGCCCAACGGGGCCATGCCGGAGTGGAAGAGGGAAACGCGCCGCTCCGCGCCGGACGCGCTCGGCCATGTGACCGAATTGCGCTTCCAGACGTCGGGCGACACGCTCTATTTCGATGTCGCGGGCTATCCGGGGCGCACGCTTGGATTGCCGGCGGACGAGGGCAGGTAAGAGCCCCGACTCAGTGCGCCGGGGCCTTGGTCCCGTTGTGATGGGCGACGATGGCGTCGGCGGGTTTTCCGACGATTTCGGCGAGATGGTCGAATTTCTGGGTGAAGAAGCCGACGCCCGCCGTCGCGGAGCGCAGCTCCACGATCAGGCCGTCCATTTCCGCCTCGGGAATCAGGGCGTTGAGCACGTCCCAGCCTTCCCAACCGGGACGTCCGTCATAGCCGAGAATCTGGCCGCGACGGCTGGTCGTGATCGCGGTGATGCGGGACAGTGCCTCGCTCGGCGCGGTGATCTCGACATTGAGGATCGGCTCCAGCAGAACCGGATTGGCCTTGGCCAGAGCCTCGGACACGCCGATGCGCGCCGCCGTGCGGAACGCCATGTCCGAGGAATCGACGGAATGATAGGAACCGTCCGTCAGGGTGACGGCGACGTCCACCACCGGGAAGCCCAGCGGGCCCTTTTCCAGCGCGTCCTGGCAGCCTTCCTCGATGGCGCCGAAATAGTTCCTCGGCACGGCGCCGCCATGGACGGTTTCGCCGAAGGCGAAGCCTTCGCCACGGGGCAGGGGCGCGACATCCAGCGCCACATCGCCGAACTGGCCATGGCCGCCGGATTGCTTCTTGTGGCGGCCGCGCACGGAGACGCCGTGGCGGATCGTCTCGCGATAGCCGACGACCGGCTTGTGGGTCTCGACCGTCACGCCGAAGCGCGCGGCGAGCCGCTCCAGCGCGACGCGCAAATGCATCTCGCCCTGGCCATAAAGCTTGAGTTCGCCCGCTTCCTGGTCGTGCACGAAGATCAGCGAAGGATCTTCGTCGTTCAGCTTGGCCAAAGCCGCCGCGAGGCGCACTTCGTCCTTGCGATCCTTCACCGCCAGCGCGACGGCGTGGGTCGGCTGCGGCGGCGCCACCGCGTTGACGGCGGCGGCGGGGGCGCCGTTCCTGGTATCGACGAAACTGTCGCCCGTCGCGACATGGTCGAGACGGCCGAAGGCGGCGCAATCGCCCTCTTCGATCTTGCCCTGCTTGGAGCTGGCCAGCCCCATCAGGCGCGACAGGCCGGAGATGCGGTCCTCGCCCTTGGCGCTCCGCACCACACTGCCGTCGTTGAACGAGCCGCGCAATACGCGGGCGAAGCTGAGCTTGCCGCCATGGGCCGTGTGGATGGTTTTGACGACATGGGCGAGGGCAGGGCCTTCGTCGTCGATGCCGAGGCGAGCGCGAAGTCTGGCGATTCCAGGCGATTCGTGACGCAGAGCCTTCAGCAGGCGGGTGACGCCGTGGCCGGCTTCCGCTGAGCCGATCAGCACCGGGGCGACAAGGCCCTCGCGCAGGTCGCGGGTGAGGTCGTCGAAAATCTGGTCGCGGGGCGGCTCGATGTCGGCGATCAATTCTTCCATCAGGGCGTCGTCATAATCGGCCAGGCGCTCCAGCATGGTATAGCGGGCTTCCTTCTCGCGCGGCATTTCGCCGGCAGGCACGTCCACGACTTCGGAGGGTGCGTGTTCGCGATAGACGAATGCGCGCTCCAGCGCGAGATCGATGAAGCCGGTGACGATGCCGTTCTGCCAGAGCGGAATCTGGCGCAGCAGCAGCGGCGTGCGCGAGGTTGGCTGCAGCATCGCCAGAGTCTCGCGGATGCGCATCGAGGCCTGGTCGATCTTGTTGAGGAAGAGAATGCGCGGGGTTCCGAGATCCTCCAGTTCGCGCAGGATCACGCGCAGCGCCGGCAGCTTGCGCTCGTCCGCCTCGCAGACGACGATGGCGGCGTCGCAGAGCGGCAGGATATTGCGCGCCTCATGGGCGAATTCGATCGAGCCGGGCAGGTCGACGAAGGTCAGCCGGTCGCCCAGATAATCGACCGAGGCGATATTGGCCTCCACACTCGCAGCATGGGCGCGGGCCTCGGCGCTGCTGTCCCCGACGGAGGAGCCGTCGCGCACAGAGCCTTGCCGCGACAGGGCGCCGGCGCGGGCGAGGAGACATTCGAGCAGGGTCGTCTTGCCGCTCTGGAAGGGACCGACGACGGCAATCAGTCGCGGCCCGCTCACACGTTTGTCGACGTTCCGGGATTCGCTCATTTTTCGTTCCTTCCCCCACGCGGGCCAGCCGGGGCCGGCGTGTCGCAAATATTTCATGCGCTGCCGGAAAAGCCAATGATTTTGCCGCGACAGATCGGCGCAAGCTTGGCCTTACGCGAGAAAAAACTTCTATGGATATAAAAAATATCAATTGACCTAATAGGTAGAAATTACATACCTGCTTTATAAAGCGGCGGCGAGCGTGTGATGCAGATCGATCATTTCATCCATTTTCCCTATACGTTTGCAGGCCTCGCGGTCGGCGCGCTGGTCGGCCTGACGGGCGTTGGCGGCGGTTCGCTGATGACGCCGCTGCTGGTCCTGCTGTTCGGCGTCCATCCCGCGACGGCCGTGGGAACGGACCTGCTTTACGCCGGACTCACCAAATTTACCGGCACTGCCGTTCATCACCGCAACGGCTCGATCGAATGGGCCGTCATGCGGCGCCTCGCTGCGGGGAGCGCGCCGGCCGCGCTGGCGACGCTGGCGCTGCTCGCCCACTGGGGCGTGCAATCGCAGCGCTCGGGCTCGGCGATCTCCGTCATCCTCGGCTATGCGCTGCTGTTGACGTCAACGGTGCTGCTGTTCCGTCCCTGGCTCGTGGAAAAGACCCGGCCGGCTTTCGCCAGATTGTCCGACCGGCATATCGCGGCGCTGACAATCGTCCTTGGCGCTGCGCTGGGCGTGATGGTTACGCTTTCATCTGTCGGCGCCGGCGCCATTGGCGTAACGGTCTTGCTGATGCTCTATCCGAATATGTCGACCTTGCGCATCGTGGGGACGGACATCGCCCATGCCGTGCCGCTGACGCTAATCGCCGGCGCCGGGCACTGGGCCATCGGTTCGGTCGATTGGCCGATGCTGGTCTCTCTGCTGCTGGGGTCGATCCCGGGCATCATGATCGCCAGCCATTTTGCGACCCGCGTTCCCGACCGCGCCCTGCGCGCGTTGCTGGCCGTCGCGTTGGCGCTTGTCGGCGCCAAGCTCGCCTTCTGAACCTTGATAGCACTATGATTTATTATAACATCCGTCGCTGCAAGGCGAAACGATCGGCGCGGTGCGATAATTAGATGTTTTCTAAACTGACACAATTGGATTGGGCGAAAGGTCGCTGCCGTCTACACGCTAATGTCAAGGTCTCCGTGTAGAATTCCACGGCGCGAATCATTGGGGGCGTTAATGAATTTGGGCAAGGCTTTCGGCGCGTCCCGCGCCGTTATCGCCCGAACAGCGGCGATGGCGGTTCTGGTCGCGGTTCCGGGAGCGGCCTTCGCGGATGAAGGCGGGACGAGCTATTGGGTGCCGGGATCGTTTGGCAGCATGGCGGCCGTTCCGACCGCGTCCGGCTGGTCAGTGACGGGTTGGCTCTATTATGCCAATACCCAGCAGAAGGCCTCCGCGATTTTCGTGCGGGATCCGGTGCTTGGGGCGCCGCCTGCGAATGTCGCCGCGATACCCTCCGCCAGGCAATATAATTCCACTTATCAGGACTATATCGTCCCGACCTATACGTTCAAGGACCCCGTTTTGGGCGGCCAGCTGGCGTTGGGCGTGACCGCTCAGGTTGGACCAGCCTTCACAACGGTCAGTGGCGTCTGGTCCGGCTATTCTTCGACGCCATCCGGAGCCCAGCGCTACACCGAATATCGAACGGCCGGCGACACTATTGCGGGACTCGGCGATCTGGCGCCCCAGGCTAGTCTGAAATGGGCTTTTGGCGTCCATAATTTCCTTGCCTATGCCGGTTTCAACATTCCGGTCGGCCAATTCAGCGCCACTCGCTATGCCAATATTGGAATCGGCCATTGGGCGATCGACGCTGGCGGCGGTTATACCTATTTCGATCAGAAGAGCGGCTGGGAGTTTTCGGGCGTTCTTGGCTTTACCTACAGTTTCATTAATCCGTCGACGCAATATCAGGACGGCGTCGACATGCATTTCGACTGGGCGGCTTCTTATACAATCAACGACAAGCTTTCAGTGGGCGTTGTCGGCTATGCGTTCAAGCAGCTCACCTGCGACGGCGGCAGGGGGGATTTCGACGCGTGCGACATTTCTCAGATCGTGGGCGCTGGCCCGCAACTGACCTATAATTTTCCGGTGAATGACTGGCAGGGTTCGCTGAACTTCAAGGTGTACAGGGAGTTCTTCGCCCAGAGCCGGCCCGCGGGATGGAACGGCTGGATAACGCTTTCGATTTCTCCACCGTCGCAAAGCTAAGTCGGCGTGGCCTCATGGCCGCGAGCAAAATACATGTTTTTCGAGCAGGAATTTAAGCCCGCGATCGCAGAACTGATAGAATTTATTCCCGACGTTTTGGCCGCTCGCGCCGTATGTTGGCGATTATGCCGTGTTTCGGCATTTCCGGTCTCCACTATGTCGGCGAAGGGCGGATGTCGGATGCCGGTTTCCGGCGCCCCCCATTTCGGGGGAGGAACTCAAGTCGGGCCAACCGTCAGCGACCGTCCGGAGCGCTCGTGCCGAAGAAGCGATTCTTCGTCTGTTCGTAATGAATTTTCGGATTGTATGTCGCCACGGCAAGGCCCAGCCCCTGTGCCGACAGCAGACCGGCGGCCATCATCACAGCGTAGGAGGCGACCACCCGGTCATATTGCGCCGTCACCAATTGAATTCTTGAGCTGAGCAAAGCCTGATGGGCGTTCAGAATATCGAGGGTCGTCCGCAAGCCGTCCTTGGCTTCCTCGCGCAGGCCCATCAATGAGAATTCGTTGGCCTTGACGGCTGCTTCGTCGGCGATGATGGCAGAGCGCGCCGCCACAAGCCTGCTCCAGGCCGTCGACAGCAGCCCTCGGACGGCTGCGCGTTGCGACTGCACGTCGAGACGAGCCTGAGCCAAATTTTCTTTGGCTTGCCTGACCGAGGCGTATTCGGCGCCGCCCTGGTAAACGGGAATGTTGATCTGGCCGCCGACGCCCGCGAAAAAAACGACATTGGCGGGCGGAGCCGAGGTGTCGTCTGGCTGCTGAACCGTTCCCAGTGCGATGGCCGTCGGCAGCAAAGCGCCTTCGGCCACTTTTACGGCCGCTTCGGCGACGTCGACCTGATGCAGCGCGCCGATAATTTTTGGATGTTGCGCCATGGCAGTTTCAATCGCAAGTTCCAGGGTTCCCGGGAGCAATTTCTCGATTGGCCGCGCAGGCTGCAGGTGCTGGGGTTCGACGCCGATTACACGACGATAGGAGGCGATGCTGGCTTGAAGACTGGATCGCGCGATCGCAAGATCGGCGCGCGCCGTGGCCAAGGATGTTTCCGCCTGGGCAACGTCGGTCCTCATCACCTCGTTCGCCGCAAAACGGGCGCGGGCGTCGTCCAGTTCGACGAGCAAGGCGTCGATATTGCGGCGTTGCAGGTTAAGGATCGCGGTGTCGCGCATCACGTTCATATAGGCCGTCGCCGTCGCCTGCAGCGTATCCGCTTCAGTTTGACGCAATAATTCGCGCGCCGCCAGCACCCCGCTTTCGGCTTGACTCACGTAATTGGCGGTGCGTTGCCCGTCGAAGAGGGTTTGCGTAAATCCGATGTCATAGGTTGGCGCCGGCGCGCGCGATTTTTGTTTGGCGGGCGCCGTCGGATCTCCGCTAGTGACGCTGTACTGAGGGCCATCGTCCGCGCTGCCGTTTATTTTTGGAAGCCACCCGGATTTGGCCTGCGGAACGCTTTCGTCGGTGGCGCGGACGGCGGCGCGCTGTTGGTTGAATTCCGGGTTGTTCAGATAAGCGCGCGTCAAGGCCCCGGATATGGTTTCCGCACGGGCGGTCGAGGCGCCGGTCGTGACCATCTCCACAAGAAGAGCGACAAGGAATGTGCGCAAAAGAGGCGTCACAAGAACGCCCCCGCGATTTCGCATGCGCGTCCAATCTGCCGATCGTGATTTCGATCTCGATTGTTCACCACGCCCGGCTCCACCTTGATGACAGGCTTTTTTCACGCGATTCGGCCGCCAGTTGCGGGGCAATCCCGCTTAAAGCCTGCCGAATGTCGCCGCCGCTGCGAGACAGGTTCTTCATATTCCGGCCAGCCACGAGCCTTATGCCTCCAATTGTCCGAACCACGCCCGAAAAAAGGGGATTCGGTCGGCATCGGAAGTTTATTTGCCCGGTTCATTTGAACAGCCCAAAAGTTTCGACCGGCTCCACCCAATAGGCGAGGTGGGGCACGCCGATCCGTTCGTGCAATTCGGCAAGGAGGCTTTGCAGCCTCGCGCGCTCGAGGACAACGAACAGCATGCGGCGTTCAATGCGGCCTCGCACCTTTTCTCGGCTCGACGCCTCGTCGAAATTCTCGCCGTGTCCTTCGACGCGGACGCTGGTGAACCCCGGCAGCGGCGGCTGGGAATCGAGAAGGAATTCGAGGATCTGATCCTCCGCCCCGACCGGATAGACAAGCGTCAGTTTGCAGAGGTTGTGATCCATTGCGGTTTCCGCGATTTGTGCGGGGAGGAATTGTCTACATCCCCGAAACGCCTGAAGAAAATGGGCAGCAGCACCAGCGTCAGCAAAGTCGAGGTGATGAGCCCCCCGATCACGACCACGGCGAGCGGCTTCTGGATCTCCGAACCGGGGCCTGACGCGAAGAGTAGCGGGACCAAGCCCAAAGCGGCGATGCTCGCCGTCATCAACACAGGACGGAGCCGCCGTAACGAACCCTCTACCACAGCGACCTCGACCGGCGCTCCGCCCGCCATGAGCAGATTGAAATAGCTGACAAGGACAAGGCCATTGAGCACCGCTATGCCGAGCAGCGCAATGAACCCCACCGACGCGGGCACCGACAGATATTGTCCCGAGAGCCAGAGCGCGATCAAACCGCCGACCAGAGCGAAGGGCACGTTGGCCAGGATAAGCAAAGCCTGCTTGATCGACCCCAGCGTCGCAAAAAGCACCACGAAAATAAGGCCGACCGCGATCGGAATGACGACTGCGAGCCGCGCCGCGGCGCGCTGCTGGTTCTCGAACTCACCGCCCCACACGAGTCGATAGCCGGGGGGAAGGGCGACCTGCGCCGCGACGGCCTTTTGGGCGTCATCGACAAAACCGACGAGGTCGCGGCCGCTGACATAGGCCTGCACGATGGCAAATCGTGAGCCATCCTCGCGGTCGATTTTCACCACGCCCGCTTTTCTGGCGAGTTGCGCGACATCGCGGCTGCGGATCAATCCGCCATCGCCCGACGCGAGTTGCATGTCGCCAAAGGATTCAGGCGACTCGCGCATATCCTGCGGGCCGCGGACGACAACATCCGTCCGGCGGCCCGGTTCGATGACCAGCCCTGCCGGCGCGCCTTCGAGCAAGGAGCGCAATTCGTCCTCGATCCGGTTCGCCGACAATTTGGCGCGGCCAAGCGCCATGCGGTCGAGCTTGATCTGAAAGTAATCGACCGTCCCCGCCGAGGGCGTCATGACTTCCGCTGCGCCCCTGACTTTGGCGACGACCGATTTGATGTTGCCGGCGAGCGTGGAAAGGGTTTCGAGATCCGGACCGAAAATTTTGACCGCGAGATTTCCGCGCGATCCCGTCAGCATTTCGGACGTGCGCATTTCGATGGGCTGCGAAAAAGCAAATTCGACGCCGGGAAAATTCGACATGGTTTCGCGCAATTGTCCCAACAGCCATTCCTTGTCGGGCACGCGCCACTGATCCTTCGGCTTGAGCACAAGGAAATTGTCCGCCTCGTTCAGCCCCATGGGATCGAGCCCGAGTTCGTCGGCGCCGACGCGGGTCACGATGCGTTCAATTTCCGGCACCGATTCAAGCAACCTCCGCTGCAGAAGGAGGTCAAGTTCGGTGCTGTGGGCCAGATTGATGGACGGCAGCTTTGTCGTCTGCATGATGATGGCCCCTTCGTCCATCGTCGGCATGAACGCTTTGCCGACGGCCCCATAGGCGAAAACCGCGGCGACCAGCCCGCTCGCCGCGACCAGGACGATGGGGAGCGGGCGTCGCAGAGAGAACGTCAGCACTTTCTTGTAAGCGGGCGTCAGAACGCGCATGAGCCACGGCTCGTGATGCCCCGCGACCTTCAGGACAGCCGACGACAGAACCGGTATCAGGGTAAGCGACAACAGCAGCGAACCGCTCAGGGCGAAGATGATGGTGAGCGCCACCGGCGCGAACATCTTGCCTTCGAGGCCCTGTAGCGAAAGCAACGGCAGGAAAACCAGGCAGATGATGAGAATGCCGGACGCGACGGGCGTCGCCACTTCCGCGGTCGACTGATAGATGTGGTGAAGTCGCGGCATCTGGCTTTGGCCGGCGCGGCCGAGCCGGTCGACATTGTTTTCGACGACAACGACGGCGGCGTCGACGATGAGGCCGATCGCGATGGCGAGGCCGCCGAGGCTCATCAGATTCGCCGACATGCCGAACATCGACATGATCAGGAAGGTCACCAGCGCAGCCATCGGCAATGTGATCGCGACGACGAGCGCCGCGCGGAGATCGCCAAGGAACAACAGAAGGAGGACTATGACGAGAATGGTGGCTTCGATCAGGGCTTTTTTGACGGTCCCGACGGCCTTCTGAATGAGATCGGAGCGGTCGTAAAAGACGCTGACCGAGACGCTAGGCGGAAAATGCGATTGTAGCTCCGCGAGCCGCTCGCGCACGGCTTTGACGATCGCGCTGGCGTCGGCGCCCCGAAGGCCTATGACGAGTCCCTGGACTGCTTCGCCCACGCCATTTTGAGTAACCGCGCCATAGCGCGTGACGGCGCCGATGCGGACGGTGGCGACATCCGCGACGCGCAGGATCCGGCCTCCCTCCGACTTCAGAACGATCTGTTCCAGATCTTGCGGAGTCTGAATCGCTCCTTCCGAGCGCACGACGAGGGCCTTTTCGCCGTCGCTCAGGCGTCCAGCGCCGTCATTCCGATTGTTCGTCGATAAGGTCTCGACAAGGTCGGCGACGCCGAGACCTGCCGCGGCCAGAAGCCGCGAGTCCGGGACGACTTCGAAGGTTCGGACATAGCCGCCCAATGCGTTGACGTCGGCCACGCCAGGAATGGTCCGCAGCGCCGGTCGGATTGTCCAGTCGAGAAGAGTGCGGCGCTCCTCAAGAGACAGGCCGCTGCCCTCGATCGTAAACATGAATACGTCGGAAAGCGGCGTCGAAATCGGCGCGAGACCGCCTGAAATATTGGCGGGCAGGTCGCTCCGGACTGCGGCGAGGCGCTCTGCGACCTGCTGGCGCGCCCAATAAATGTCGGTTCCGTCCTGGAAATCCAAAGTCAGATCGGCGATCGCATATTTGGCCGAGGACCGGAGTATGGTTTTGCCGGGGATGCCGAGCAATTCCATTTCGAGCGGCGTCACGATGCGCGTTTCGACTTCCTCCGGTGTCATCCCTGGCGCCTTGAGGATGATCTTGACCTGCACCTGGGCGATGTTCGGAAAGGCGTCGATCGGGATATTAAGGAACGCGTAAAGCCCCAGCCCGACCATGAGGCCAGCGACCAGGAACGTAAAAAGTCGCTGTGACAGGGAGAATTCGACGAGCCGCCGCAGCATGCTTATTCCCCCGTCATCATTTTTTCGAGCTGGGCCTGGCCGCTGACGGCGAGCTTCTGGCCGGTCCGCAAGTCGCCTTCCACTGTCGCGACGGAGGCCGTGCGACCGCTGATAACGATCGGCGTCGCCTTGAAGCCTGTTTCTGTCCGCACGAAAACGTAGGCGGTTCCGCCGATCCAGGAAATGGCCTCGGCTGAAATCTCGAATTGCTCGCGCGCCGACTGCTTGACGATCGTGATCGACGTCGTCTGCCCGGTGATATGTTCCGGACTCGCCGGAATTTCCGCCATGAGCGTGGTCGATCGCGTTACGGGATCAAGGGAGATTCCGACGGAGACCACCTTGCCGGCGTCGCCGTTCGGGAGTTCGATCCTGTCGCCGACGGCGACCGCGCCGACCAGGTTCGCCGCCAGCTGCGCCTGCAGCCAAAGCTCACGGCTTGTGTCGATGATCACAGCTGTGTCCATCGCCTGCAAGGGCGTTCCCGGCGTCGCCTTCATTTCGACGACGCGGCCAGACTTCGGCGCTGTAAGGGTGTAGCTGCCATCGGCGTTGAGCTTGATGTTGCCCATGGTCATAAGACGCTGGTTCTCCCGAACCAGAGCCCGGATCTTTTCGACCTGCGCTTCAGCCTCGCCGACCTTGCTTACCGACACGAGATTTTTCTGGAACAAGTCGCGCTGGCGGCGCGCGATGACTTCGGCCGCCTGCAGATCCGCTTCGGCCTGTTTCAAACGCACGAATGCTTCCGACAGGTCGCGACTCGCCAGCGTGACCAGCGGTTCGCCCTCGCGGACTGCCTGTCCGGGCAACACTTTCACCGAGGTCACGGTCCCGGAGAAGGGAGCCGTGATCGCAATACGCGTATTGAGCGGCGGGATGATGGTCGCAGGCAGCGTGGCGACGATGCTCCTGGTCGCGACCTGAACCTCAGCCAGCTTGATGTCGAGTTGCGTGATCTGCTCCGGCGCCAGGACGAGATCGTTTGCAGCGGAAGCGGCTTGCGAGAAGCCGCCAAGCACAGCCGCCGCGGCAAAAAACGCCGTTAATCGCCGGAAACGGGAAATTTGCATGTCAATAGGAGGCATATTCGATCACCGGTCGAGCTTGCACGCGGGAGCGGCCAGCCTTTCGGCCCTTTCCATCGAAGGCGAACCGCCTCGGACGCGCTCTCCCCCCGCGCCCGTGAAGGGCGATCTTCTGGCTGCTTCAGCGCGAAAGAATGGAGAGAGGATCGCCAAGTTGTTCATGTCGGGAGCCTGGGGCAGGAGATTTCGTTCGTTTGATACATGGCGTGGCCGCGTCTTCTCGGTCAATCGCATTCCGGTAACGGCAGTCGCACGCACCGCAGGGTTTAGTTCCCGGGCGCGACAATTTTGATTTGCCAACTCTCGCACAGCGAAGCTGACAATTCGCTGACATGGCGTTTCATCGCCGATCCGGGCCGCCTGCGTCGGCCCACAGGCGACCTGCAACTTCCCGGTCAACGCCTGGCAGGGATCGTTGAACTTCAAGGCCTACAAGGAATTCTGGGCGCAGAACCGTCCCGACGGCTGCAATGTCTGGCTGACGCTTTCCGTCTCGCCGCCTGCGCCGCCGAGATGATCGCGCGGGACGTCAGCCCCGCCCGCCGAGCACATGCTCCTCGAGCAGATATTTCGCGCCGCGATCCCACGACTGATCGGTATTGCCGCGAATATCGACGCTGCCTCCCTTGAGCGTCTTGCCGGTCGCGACGTCTACGATCCGAATGTTGAGGTTCAGGATCAGATTGCTGATCTTTTGGGCCCAGGCGACGATCGCGACCTGCGCGCCCGCTTTTTGGGCCAGTTCGATCTCGCAGCCATTGCAGTCGTGAATGTCCTTGACCTGGCCGAGCTGCGATTTCAGCGGCGCAATGTCCACGATGCGATAGCGGCCCGACCTTTCCAGCGCCGTTTTCAGCGCTTCCGTCAAGTGCTGGATGCGGGCCGTCTCTTCCGGGGAAGTCGGCTGCGGCGAGGCGTTGACGAAGACCGCATCGAACAGGGCGGCGCTCTGCGCCTCCTCCGCTGCGGCGGCGCGAGCTGCGCCGAGGGAAAGGGCGGCCAGCAAGGCGGGGATCAAAATTGCTTTCGCGCGCATGAAAACTCCGGCATTTGGCTGGGCCAGGCTGCGCCCCGCCTGCGGGCAGACTATCATGGCGCTTGCGCCAATCGAAAGCCATATGGATTGCGCGGCGAACCTCCGCAGGCGAAGCATGCTAACGTCGGCTCTAATGCGGTTTTGGAAACCTCGTCGATGCGCAATCACAGCCTCCTGCCTTTGTCTCTTGTCCTGGCGATGCTTCCGGCTTTTTCGGCCCAGGCGGCGCAGCCCGGTTTGGTCCAGGCGGGGCTTCCAACCTGGATTACGGCTACCAGCTGCTTCTCGGCCTGAACGTCCGCGATCGCCCCGCGGCGCTCGAATCCGTGGCCGAATGCGGCAATGGGCAGGTGCGCGACCGGCTCGACCGCGCTGCGATTTGCGCCGGCATCGGTGGCAAGGTGCGACTGGCGATCGAGAACAGCAATATTGTTCAGCTCAGCCTGCCATTGGATACCGATCTCTGGGCGCCCGCGCCGAACCGGAAAAGCGACGTCATGCAAAACCCCATCGCCGAGGACGACGAGCATTTCCGGCTCACCCGCGCGTCGCTCTCCCAATGCGACGACCAGGCGTTGGACGCCGAGGAAAAGGCGCTGCTCGACCGGGACCGGTAACCCGCCATGCCGTCGGGCCGCCTCCTCCCGCAAGGGGCGAAGGGGCGCGACGGATGCGTGATTTTCCGATGTTCGGGGTTGGTATGCGCCGCCCTCAATGGGGCAGCTTGTCGGCCAGGATCTCGATGCGCTGGATCTCCGGCGTTTTGACGAAAAGCTGGGGCGCCTTGGCCATCAACTGCTCGGCGACCTTGCCGTGCAGATGGGCTTCGCGTCCGCGCTCATTGGTGAAGGCGTCGAAAATGCCGAAGGTCCGTGGCCCCATTTTCATCGCAAACCATGCGGTGGTGTCGGGCTCGGCCTCGACCATCCTCTGGGCGCCGGACAAGAAAGCCGCGACTTCGTGCTCCTTGCCGGGCTTGGCTTCAAGTTGGACATAAAGCGCCAGCTGGGTCATGTGCCTCTCCTGTTTCGCGTTTTCCCCCCGGTTACCCCCAAGCGGGCGGATGTTGCTCGGCGAAATGCCGCGGAGCAACTCAAATTGGCGTGTCTCTCGAAAAGTTGTTCAAGTTCAACGGGCGGCGACGCGGCGGCGCTTGAGCGGGCGTCGCCCGCGTCCCTTGAAGGCGGCCCCTTCGCGGGGGCGTTGCCGGCTTTCTCACCGAAAAATTTTGGAAGCGGGGGAAACGTGCTATCTTTTCCGACCCGTTTCGCTGGTTCGAGGCGGTCGAAGGACGCCAGGGCGCGCAACAGCGATCGCCTTGCAGCCGCTCAAATTGGCGTCGGGAAAATCCGATGGCTCCCCGACGCCGTAGAGTGGCCGCTTGAGACTGCGTTCCGGCGCCCGCGCCGAGCGTTATAGCAATTGTCGTGGAATATCCGATGCGCCGTCTGCCGGCAGGGTTTTGCAGGCGCCGTTTCTTCCCGTTTTGCGCGAGGCGCCGCCATGCTTTCTGTTGTCATACTCATCTGTTCGCTCTCGATGTCGCCCGGCGAATGTCATGATTACAACGCCCTTCAGATCCTGAGTGGCGGCGAGGCGCGCTCATGGGCGGCTTGCGGATTTCAGGCGCAGGAAGCGCTCGCCCGTTCAGCGATTCAGCCGACACCGGAGCGCGAATATGCCAAGATCGAATGCGCTCCCAAGAAGCGGAGCCATATTTAAACGGCGTGGGATGGAATGGCTACTTGATCGATTCCGCGAAACCGTAAATTCACAGCCCTTCAATCAGTGCCGGGCGCCGCATTTTTCCGGCGATATAGGAGACGACCATGTCTTCGGTGTCGATCCGGACATCTGGCGACAGGTCGAGCGCGCGTGCGACGGCATTGGCCGCCTGCGTGTTGGCGACGAGTTGGCGGACCATACGCAGGCGCGCCGGCGGCCTGGCGCCGCGCTCCGGTTCCGGAGAGGCGATGATTCTTGCGGTCCAGAGCACATAGGCGCCAGGGAAATCACGCCATAAGCCCAGGTCCGGGGCGATGGCCTCCCAATGGTCGACGTCGTCGCGAAGGATGAACTGGTGAAAATCGGCGAGCCATGCGGTTGCAGCCAGAAGATCCTCTGCGTTCCGGGTCGTCGAGACGACGTCGAGCGCTTCGGCGCGAGCAGGATCGCCGGTCAGGATGTCGCCGGGCTCTGCAACGGCCTTGGCGGGCTTGAATTTCTTGCGGAAGGATTTGAGGAAATAGGAGGTGTCGACCTTGAGGAAATCTATCAGCTCCTGCGCCACATAGGATTTCTTCGACGTCTCGGTCAGATGCCGCGGGTACCTGAAGGAGGCCAGCGTGATCTTCTCCATGACGCGCAATTCCTTTTCTGCTCCGATTGTCGTTCGCAAAAGAGGGATTAGCAAGTCCGGCGCCGTCTTTGCCGCGACCAGTCGGTTCTTTGACGTAACGCCGTTCGCGCAAAAGGTTCGATTGGCGCGCTTCACCGCGTCAATTTGGGCGGACAAAGGCCGCAATGGCCTTGCCAATGTCGTGATCGACATCGGCCTGATCGATCCCACGCGCCTTGAGTGCGGCTTTTGACAGCAGCAGCGAATGGTCGCCGCCCTCCACGACATAGAGGCTGTTGGGCGCCGTCATCCGGCGTCGCACGCCTTCGAGCAGGTCGAGCGGACAGAGCCGGTCCCGCGAGCCTTGCACGAACAGGATCGGCGTCGAGAGCGACAGCAGGACCTCGTCACGAAGCTTGGCCGGGTCGCCGCCGCCGCACAGCGGATAGCCGAGGCAGATGACGGCCGCGATGCGCTCCACAAGCGCGACATGGCAGCCGACACGGCCGCCCATGCTCTTCCCGACGAGAATGATCGGGCCATCGTGCTTCTGGCGCAGAAAGGCGAGCGCCGCGCGGTGCGTTTCGATCAGTTTCGGTAGCCGGTCAGGACTTTTCCTGCCTTCCAGAGCGTAGGAATAATCGAACGGATGGACGGAGCCGATCGGCTCCAGCAGGCGCGCGAAGGCCTGCATGCGCGGGTGCGTGGACGGCGCGCCGGCCCCGGGCGCCAGCAGGAATGCGATGTCTCGGTCGGCCATCGGCGTCAGTTCATCCATTTCGCATGGTTCGGATCAGATGGCCGAAGGCGTGCGAGGAGGCAGCCCCCGAGTTCGGCGCCAAGCAGCGGAAGCGATCGGCGCAGACCGGCTTCGGCGCCCGACGTGGCGAGCAAGGTACTGGTGGGGCCGGGCGTCGCGAGCAGGGACAGCGCGGCGGCGACGAAAGTGAATTTTCCAAGCGACGAACATCCTTTCGCGCGGGCGAGGCCGCCTTGATCTGGCTCGCGTTCCAGCGGGGCCGTCGCCGTTTCGCCCAGGCTTCCGCTCACGTCCGGATTTTCGGCCTCGCCGCCGCGCCCTTTTCCGATCTTTCGGGATTCGCCCGACGAGGGGGCGTGGCCACGGTTACAAAAAGCGCCGATAGTTCAAGCGGATAAAAGGCCCGCGCCGGACGCGGGGCTGCCCTGCGCTGGTGGCATGTATCGTGCTGTCCTCTTTGCCAACGAGAATAAATCCGGCTCCGGGGAGACGAATATCATGACCGATCTGCGAAAGCGCCACTGAATTTCCGGGCAAGACCGCCCGCGCGCATTCCCGTCGATTTTTCAATCTGAAGGCTCCGGCGCTTCCGCCGGCGCGAGAATTTTGCGCCCGCTTGCACAGGCTCGGCGGCGACAGGGAGGACTCATGGCTGAGACGATTTTGGAAGACCTCGATCCGGTCGAGACGCAGGAATGGGTCGATGCGCTTTCGGCGCTTGAGGTTCATGGCGGTCCCGAGCGTGCGAATTTCGTCGTCAATGCGGTGGTGGATGCGGCGCGACGCGACCGCCTTTTCGTGCCCAGCGCGCTGACTACCCCCTATTGCAACACCATTCCGCCCCATCGGCAGCCGCCGCTTCCGGGCGACCGCGCGATCGAGCACAAGCTGCGCTCGATCATCCGCTGGAACGCGCTCGCCATCGTGTTGCGCGCCAACAAGCACAGCTCGGAACTCGGCGGCCATATCGCGAGCTTCCAATCGGCGGCGACGCGTTACGACATCGGCTCAGGCCATTTCCGGCATGCAGGCGTCGTGAAGGCTCTGAAGGTCGCGGTCGGCGACAAGGTCAGCGAGGGCACGGCGATCCTCGTTGTCGAAACGGCGGAGGTGGCGGCGACAAGCGCGCCAGCGCCCGCTTCGCCCGCCGCCGTGGCGCCGCCTGCACCGACACCCTCAAGTCATGGCGGCAAGGCCGATATCGAATGCGAGACGCTCGTGCTCGGCGCCGGGCCGGGCGGCTATTCCGCCGCGTTCCGCAGCGCCGATCTCGGGATGAAGACCGTGCTGGTCGAACGCTATGACACGCTCGGCGGCGTGTGCCTCAATGTCGGCTGCATTCCGAGCAAGGCGCTGCTGCACACCACGTCGGTCATGGATGAAGTGCGGCATTTGCCCGATCACGGCATATCCTATGGCGCGCCGCTAATCGATCTCGACAAGCTGCGGGCCTTCAAGGACGGCGTCATCAAGAAACTGACCGGCGGCTTGGCCGGCATGGCCAAGGCGCGGAAAATCGAGGTCGTGACGGGCGTCGGCGCCTTCCTCGACCCGCACCACATCGAGGTCGCGACGGCGGGCGGCAGGAAGGTCGTCAAATTCGCCAAGGCGATCATCGCCGCCGGCAGCCAGTCGGTGAAGCTGCCTTTCCTGCCGGACGATCCGCGCATCGTCGAATCCACTGGAGCGCTGCTGCTGAAATCCATCCCCAAGCGGATGCTGGTGATCGGCGGGGGCATCATCGGGCTTGAAATGGCCACGGTCTATTCGACGCTCGGCGCGCGCATCGATGTGGTCGAAATGCTCGACGGGCTGATGCAGGGCGCTGATCGCGACCTCGTCAAGATCTGGGAAAAGATGAACGCGCATCGCTTCGACAATGTGATGCTCAAGACCAAAACTGTCGGCGCCAAGGCAATCGATGCGGGCATCGAGGTCAGCTTTGAGGGCGAAAAGGCGCCCGCGCAGCCGCAGCTCTATGATCTCGTCCTTATGGCGGTCGGCCGCAGTCCCAATGGCAAGAACATCGTCGCCCACAAGGCCGGCGTCGCCGTGACCGATCGCGGCTTCCTCGAGGTCGACAGGCAGATGCGGACCAATGTTCCTCATATCTTCGCTATCGGCGATATCGTCGGCCAGCCGATGCTGGCGCATAAGGCGGTTCATGAAGCCCATGTCGCCGCCGAGGCCGCGCATGGCGAACCGTCCTTCTTCGACGCGCGCCAGATTCCGTCCGTCGCCTATACCGATCCGGAGGTCGCCTGGGCCGGCAAGACGGAAGAGCAATGCAAGGCCGAAGGCGTCAAATTCGGCAAATCGGTCTTCCCGTGGGCGGCTTCCGGCCGCGCTATCGCAAATGGCCGCGACGGAAGGCTTCACCAAGCTTCTGTTCGACGAGGCCACGCATCGCGTCATCGGCGGCGGCATCGTCGGCACGCATGCGGGCGACCTGATCAGCGAAATTTGTCTGGCGATCGAGATGGGATGCGAGGCGTCGGACATTGGCAAGACCATCCATCCCCACCCGACCCTCGGCGAATCCGTCGGCATGGCCGCAGAAGTTTTCGAGGGTCACTGCACCGATCTTCCGCCGCAGAAGCGGAAATAAGGCAGAGCAAATTCCATCCGTAACAGCAGGCGGGGAGAGAGCAAAAGCTCGCCCTGTGGGAGGCAGACCATGTCGAGTCAAATCGCAACGCCCATCAACATGAGCGG
>NZ_JASHHX010000023.1 GCF_030056575.1 Rhodoblastus sp. 17X3
GATGTCAAAGCCGAGATTTGCGATCAAACCCCAGTGGAAGGCCCAGTTTTCGCGCAACAATGGCGAGGAGTCGATATTCACCTGAACGGCGTAGCGCCCCATATGGCCGGGCAGATCGCCAAGCGGCGGGATTTTCGCAAACAGGAACGGAACAAAATAAATCAGCACGAACAGAACAAAGGCGATGTTGATGTTACGTCTGCCGAACAATGACAATTTGGACCCAGCCACATTTTCAGCCATGTCGACGCCCTGTCCTGCCGACGCGGACGCGGTATCCGCACGCTGCGATTCGCTCCCGAAAGCAGGGATCGAAGCCGCGCTTTCGGGCGGGATTTATTTCACGGACAGGGTTCCAATTCCCTTAAATTGATCGGGCTTTGCGACATCTGAAGCCAGAACCGAGCGCCTCGCGTCAATTCGCGGCCGCCTTGGCATGACGCCGGGCGCCCTGCCGGCCTGTGGTCAGATAGATCGCCATGCCGATGGCGAGCCAGACCACCAGACGGGCCCAGGTCTGCCAAGGCAGGCCCGCCATCAGGATGAGACAGGCCAGCACCCCGAGAATCGGCAAGGCCGGCTCCAACGGGACGCGAAACGGCCGCGGCAATTCGGGATGCCGGCGGCGCAAATGCATCACGGCCACGCAAACCAGCGCGAAAGCGGCCAGCGTTCCGATGCTGACCATTTCGCCGAGCAGGTCGATCGGCAGCAGGCCGGCGGTCGCGGCCACGGCAAGGCCGATGACCGCCTGACTGGCCGCTGGCGTGTGGAAACGCGGATGCAGGCGAGCGAAGACGTCCGGCAGCAGCCCGTCGCGCGCCATCGCGAACAGGATGCGCGCCTGTCCGAACAAAAGAACGAGAATGACCGTCGTCAGACCCGCCAGAGCGGCGATCTTGACCGCGACCGCCAGCGCCGGCATGCCGACCGCATCGATCACGGCGGAAATGGGATCGGGACGGTCGAGCGCGGCGAAGGGTACGACGCCGGTCAGCACCGCCGAGACCGCGATGTAAAGCGCGGTGCAGATCGTCAGCGAGCCGATGAGCCCGATCGGCAGGTCGCGCTGCGGATCGCGCGCCTCCTGCGCGGCGGTTGAGACGGCGTCGAAGCCGATATAGGCGAAAAACACCACCGCCGCCGCGCGCAACACGCCGCTATAGCCGAAATGGCCAAAATCGCCGGTGTTCGCCGGCACGAAAGGCGTCCAGTTCGCCGGCGCGATATGCAGCCCGCCGACCACAATCACGACCCCGACCACGGCGAGCTTGAATCCGACCATCAGATTATTGACCCGGGCCGATTCCCGCGTGCCCATCACGAGCAAGCCAGTGACCGCGAGGACAATGGCCGCCGCAGGGACATTGAACAGCCCGACCACGCCGGGCGCGGCTGTAGCCCCGCCATAGGAGGCGGTGAACTGCGGCGGCGGACTTAGGCCGAAGCTCGCCAGCATGGAGACGAGATAGCCGGACCAGCCGACGGCGACGGTTGCCGCGCCCATGGCGTATTCGAGCACCAGGTCCCAGCCGATGATCCAGGCGAAAACCTCGCCCAGCGTCGCATAAACATAGCTATAGGTGCTGCCGGACACTGGAATCAGGGTCGCCAGCTCCGCATAGCACAAGGCGACAATGGCGCAGGCGCAGCCCGCCAGCGCGAAGGAAAGCACCACCGCAGGCCCCGCGTAACGCGCCGCCGCCGCGCCGGTAAGGACGAAAATGCCCGCGCCGATGATCGCCCCGACGCCGAGCGCCATGAGCGAGAACGGCCCGAGCGCGCGGCGCAGGGCCGGCTCGCCGTCGGCGGAGACCTGGGAAAGCCGCAGGTCTTCGATCGTCTTGCGCGTGAAAATGCTCCGGCTCAATGAATCGTCGCCCTTCGCCTGCTCAGACCGACATGCTAGCGTCATTTTGCATCGCAAGAAAGCAGCGCCGCGCCAGCGTCGACGCCGCCGCTTGCCCGCGACAGGCTCAATCCCCATCTGCGTGGGAGGCCCTCGACAGGAAGCCCCAGAATATGCGCATCAACGATGATCTGAACATCCGGGCGGCCATTCACGCCGCAAAGATGGATTGGACACCGAGCCCCGCCAAGGGGGTCGACCGGCGCATGCTCTACCGCGTCGGCGACGAGGTGGCGCGTGCGACCTCACTGGTCCGCTTCGCGCCCGGCAGCAAGTTTCCGCTCCACACCCACGGCGGCGGCGAGGAAATCCTGGTTCTGGAAGGCGTTTTCACGGACGAGACCGGCGATTACGGGCCCGGCTCCTATTTGCGCAATCCGCCCGGCACGGCCCATGCCCCCTCCTCCGAACCCGGCTGCGTCCTTTTCGTCAAGCTGTGGCAGTTCAACGCGGACGACGACATCAGCGTCACCCGCCGCCCCGGCGAAACAGCCCTTGCGCCGGAGGCTGGCCGGACCGCCTCGGTCATTCTGTTCGAAAGCCCCTCCGAACGGGTGCAAATCCAAAGCTGGCCGCCGCATGCGGATATCGCGCCGCCCAATCGAGACGGATTGGAGCTGCTGGTTCTCTCTGGTTCTTTCAAGCAAGGGGGCGAGACATTCAATCCCCTGTCCTGGCTGCGGCTGCCTCCCTCACAGCCGCTGCGCGCGCGCTCGGGTCCCGCGGGCGTTCGGCTCTGGACCAAGGCTGGCCCCCTGATGCAGCCCAGAGCCTGCGTTTTGTAAGGGCCGCAGCCGGCGCGCCGGCCTGCGCGGCGCTTTACCCGTGGTTAACCCCGACCGCATCCTTCGGAAGCGTCGCAAATTCTTTAGCAAAGACCTTAATGAGTCAGCCAGCTTCGCCCGCTAGGTTGCTCCAGACGCACCCAGGCGCAAACCCGTCTTGGAGCAACGACTTTCCAAATGGAGTCTGCGATGAAATCGATTTTCACGCGCCTGATTCGAGATGAGTCCGGCACCACTGCAATCGAATATGCCGTGATCGCGACAGTCATTTCGGTTTTCTGCCTGACGGTGCCCACCTTGCTCGGCGGGAAGATGAATTTGAAATTCACCTCCGTCTCTAACGCATTGAACTGATTCCGAGCGATCTGCGGCAAGGCGACGCCCGCACCGGGGAACGGGGTGCGGGCGTCGCCTTGCGTTTGGACTGCAAGCGCCAGCGCCGCGCTTCCATCCGGCGGGCGTCAGCCCAGCCTCTTCCTGGCTTTCGGCGCCGGCTTGGCGCGCCCCTCCGCATCCGTCCCGGCCAAACCCATTCGCCACAGCATCAGCAGCGCGCCGAGCGAAGCCGCCAGACAGATGAATGACGCATAGATTGTTCCGCTTTCGCTTTCCGCGAATATCAGGTTCTTGGTGTTCATGCCGAAAAAGCCGGTGACGAAGGTCGCGGGCAAAATCAGAGCGGTGATGACGGTCAGCGTATAGAGACGATCATTGGTCTCGGTCGTCAGGATCGCGTTGATCTCGTCATGGAGCATCCGCGCGCGGTCCTGCAGGTTGGCGGCGTCGCGGGCGAGCGAATCGGCCCTTTGGCCGAGACTGGTCGCGACCTCGGCGAAATCCTTGTGATCGAACGCCTCGCTTGCCTCTTCGAGACGCTCCAGCGTGGATTGAAGCCCGTTGACCTGCCGCGCCAGCCGCACGGCGCTGCGCCGCGCATGGCCAAGGCCCGCACGCTGGTCGCGCCCGCGCCCCTCGATCACCACATTGTCCTCGATCCTGTCGAGCGACACGGAGATGTCCCGCATCATGCTGGCGGAGCATTTGCACAGATTCGTCACGATCAATTCGAACAGAGCGATCGGGCTATTGGCCTTCACGCCGTCCGCCAGGGCCCGCCGCGTCGCCTGGGCCGAGTAGATCGGGATGCGCCGGGCGGTGATGAGAAACCCCGGCCCGCAAGCGAAGCGAAGAAAATCCGTGTCTTCCTTCGGCCCGTCGATGGCGTGCTGATGATCGACGATGGCGCCGCAGATGGTATGGTCCGCATGTTCCACGAACTGGTGATTGGCGTCTCCGGCAAGCGCCTCGCGCGCTTCCGCAGTCAGCGTTTTCAAGTGGCGCAGGACATCGATGAAGCGGCGGTCGATGCAATCGAGATGCAGCCAGACATGGCCCGGCCCTGGATTGTCGATCTGGTCGAGGTCCGCCGCGGAACCCGCCTCGGCGTGGCCGTCCTCATCGAAACGCACGATCCAGTTGCAGCCCGGGACGCCGCTTTCGAACGCGGCCTTGAGACGATCGGTGGACATGGGATCCGCCATCGGAAAATTGGAAAAGACAAAAGCCCTTAAACGACGGTTAGTTTACGTTTTTTTGACAAGGCGCGAAGCGGCGACACAGTCCGACCGATAAGAGGGCGGCGATCCATCGGCCGCCGCGCAATTCGGTCAGCCTTCGAGTTTCCATTCGGGGCAAGGGAACGGCTCGCGCCAGCGCTTGTTATCCTTGGCGGGTGGGCTGACGAGGACGCGGAAATGGCCAGGAAAGAGAAATCCGAGACCGACGAAAAGCGGAAGCATGACGAGGAGAGCGATGAGCTTGATCGGGAGCTCGAGGATTCCTTCCCGGCAAGCGATCCTCCATCCTTGACCCAACCGAGCGAGTCCGGCTCGCCCGATCACAAGGGCGACAAGGCGAAATAGCCGCGCCATTTCTTATTGCGATCGCGCGGCTGGCCGCCTCGCATTGGTCCAGAGATCGCGCCCGCGCCGGGCCGCCGCTTTGTCGCGAAAAGCAGCAAGCGCCATCGCCGCTGGAGATCGGCCAAGGTTCCGCGGGGAGCCAAAACAGGTGCGGCCTGCCCGAGGTGACTCGGAACAGGCCGCTCCCCGTGGCGGCCCGTCCTTTTCAGGATCGGCTGGCGTTCTTTCGAACGCCATTGCGCCACTGGTGTAACAATGCGCCACGCCGATGAAAGTTCTGCTCGTTCGCAGATTTTTTTATGCGAGCCGCTCATCCGCGCGTCGGCCCCTCAATGATCGAAATCGACCTTAGATCTGATACCTTCCGACTAGGGGAAAGCCCTTAAGGGCGAGTGCGATCTTACCGAAAGCGGTTGCGGCTGGTACTGAAATCCAGGCGCCCCAGGCGGGCGGGCGCCCGTCTTGACCGCATCTCGATTTGGAGGAATCCATGGCCCTGAATGACGATCTCCAGTCTGTCTTCAACAACCAGTTTGATACCGCGGCGTCGCTCGCCGGCAAGCTCGCCGGAAACGCCAGCAAGATCGTCAGTGAAGTCCAGGATATCGCCGCGACCTCTGTGCAGGCTCAGGCTGCATTCCTCAGCAAGCTCGCAAGCGCCCGGAGCCCCGGCGATCTGATCCAGATCCAGGCCGATTATGCTCAGGCGGCCTTCGAGGCGACGCTCGAACGTTCGAAAAAATTCCGCGAACTGTTCGCCGAGCTTTCCCGCGATACGGTCATTTCCGTGACGGCGGGCGCGCAGCCGGCAAAGACCCCTGCGAAAACGCTCTCGATCGCCAGGAAGCTCCAGGCCGCAGAATAAAGCGCATCTTTTTGGTCGTCAGGCCATCGGCGCAGGTCAAGCCCTTCGACCTGCGCCGATACCGCAAGCTGAGCCCAGCGTTGCGCTTACGGCATGAACTTCAAGGAAAGCTGGAGACTTCGAACGAGCACAGGTTGGCGCTGTGGAAAATTACTTTTTCAAATTGCTGAAAGACGATGGCGCCATATTAGCCGTTCATTCGGCCACGCATCGCGAATTGAGGGCTGTCTGGACGCAGATCGCCCGTCTCGCCCGCCGCCCGGATATGATCGGCGGGCGGATCGTCGTCACCGATCAATCGGGAGAGATGGTCATTCTTGTCGGCGCGGCGACCGCCCGCTCATATCCCGTGGAGTCGAGAGACGCGAAAGCCGCCGCCACGCCCGGCCATTCGGCGCTCTCCGGACAGGCGCGCCCGGCAAAGGGCCGCCTGTTTGCGCAGGGTGTGAGCGCCGAACGGCGTGCTGGACGATTTCGCCAGGAGGGGAGCAATGGGCGCCAATAAACACAGAGACTTTCCGGAAGCTCTTGTTCCACCCTGGGGCGATGGAATTCCATCATGCGAGAAATGCAATCGCCCCGTCGATAGCATTGAGGTGGAGACGCCCTTCGAAAGCATCGACAACTCGCCTGCCGCGCCGATCCTGGTTCATACAGGGGAGCGAATTTACACGATCGGTTGTCATGGCGAATATTGGCGGTGGTCTAATTTCAGGGGCCGCCTTTAAAGTCCATCCACAAAAAACGCCGGCGTCGCGGCCCAGCGGCCTTCAGCTGAAATCCGGTCATGAAAGGCGGTCCTGGACGGAAATCGCCATCCGCACCAGTTCGGGCAGGCTGCTGGCCTGGGTTTTCTTCATGAGGTTGGCGCGATAGATCTCGACCGTCCGGAAGCTGATGCCGAGTTCGTTGGCGATGCTTTTGTTCGACTTTCCGACGACGAGCCCTTCGAGCACATCGCGTTCGCGCGAGGTCAGGGTCGCGAGTCGCGCCCGAACTTCATGCGGGGCCGCATCCTTCCCCGGGGCGGTGAAATTGCGCTGCAAAGCCTTGCGAACGGAGGCGACCAGTACGGCGTCCCCGAAGGGCTTCTCCAGGAAATCGACGG
Source organism: Rhodoblastus sp. 17X3 (assembly GCF_030056575.1). Lineage (GTDB taxonomy): Bacteria > Pseudomonadota > Alphaproteobacteria > Rhizobiales > Beijerinckiaceae > Rhodoblastus. The sequence continues at coordinate 6,590 of NZ_JASHHX010000023.1, forward strand.
CGCCTTGCTTCATCGCATGCACCGCAAGCGGAACGTCGGCCTGGCCCGTTATGACGATGACCGGAAAATTCAGGCCTCGCGCCGCAATAAGCGCCAAAAGATCGACGCCGCTCATCCCCGGCAGCCGGACGTCGGTGACCACACATCCGCAATCGTGCGGCCCGATCGCGCTGAGGAAATCAGCCGCCGAGAAATAAGTCTTCGCTTCAATTCCCTCTATCTCTAACAGTAGCCGGATTGAATTGCAGACAACAGGATCATCATCAATAATATGAACTATCTTGGACATGGTCTTTACTATAGTTTCAAACTCACGGATCGCAAGCTGAACTTAAGTTTTCCGCGCGCCTTTGGACGTTGCGCGAGGCTTCGCCAATGTTATCGCCGTCTCGCTTGAACGACGGGCGCGCGGAGGCGATCGAGCAATGGGCCTGCGTCCCTAACCACCAAAAGCTGAGCCTTGTTCCGCAATTTCGTGAGGCAGGGGCATAAATTTATGTTCGCGTCCGCCAATCTCAAAATGCCTTTGCGCTTCCGCCCTTCGATGAAGCCAGCAGACATTTTATGGAAAATGGAGCGTGTTATAGTGGCGCTCGATCGGCAGAGATCCATGGAGCGCCCATGACGCGGGGCCGGGACGGCGACAAAGGCGGAGAAAAGCTCAGGCTTCGCATGACGGAGGATTCGCTGCGCGAAAGCGAGCAGCGCAGCCGATTGGCGACCGAGGCGACCGGCGTCGGAATTTGGGAATGGAACGTCAAAACCAACGATATCCGGTGGGATCGGCAGATGTTCGCCATTTATGGCATTCCGCCGACCCCGGACGGGTTCGTGAACTACGATATCTGGGCGGCCTCGGTCTTGCCGGAAGATCTGGCCGAGCAGGCTGAGCTGCTTCAAAGGCATGCGCGAGAGGGCGGCATCAACCGCCGCGAGTTTCGGCTGCGGCGGCGGGACAATCAGGAAATCCGGATCGTCCAGGCCGTCGAGACAGTTCGCGCCGACAGTTCGGGAGAGGTGGAATGGGTCGTCGGAACCAATCTCGACGTCACCGAGCGCAAGCGCGCGGAAGAGGCGCTGCACGAAAGCGACAAGCGCCTTCGCCTCGCGCTCAGCGGAGCGAAAGCGACGGCGTGGCAGTGGAATATTCCAGCCAACGAAATCGCCTGGGCGCCCGAACACTCTCAAATTTACGGGCGCGATCCCGAGCGCGAGCTGGCGCGATATGAAAACTGGCGCGATTGCCTCCATCCCGACGATCTGGAACGGATCGAGCGCCTGATCCGCGACCTAATTCGGCAAGGCGCGCCGGACTTCAGGGCCGAATATCGCGTTTTGCTGCCATCGGGAGAAATTCGCTGGCTCGCGTCCCTGGCCAGGATCGATTACGCCGCTGGCGGGGCGCCCTTGCAAATGTACGGCATTGATCTGGACATCACCGGGCAGAAGCAGGCGGAGCAGAAGCTCACCGAGAGCGAAACGCGATTCCGCGCGGCGCAGGAGGCTTCCCTCGACGGATTCCTGATTTTCGATCCCATCCGGGACGACGAGGGGCGGATCGCCGACCTCATGGTGGTCTATGTCAATCCGATGGCGGCGCAATATTGTCACAGCACGCCGGAGCGGATGGAAGGACGGCTGCTGAGCGAGACGTTGCCGGGCGCCAAACTTCCCGGCGGCATCATAGAAACGCACGGGCGCATCATCGAGAGCGGGCGACCGCAGGAATATGTTCTCGAATACGACGCCGATGGCGTAAAGGGCCATTTCCGCAATCTCGTCGCGCCGTTCGGGCGTTATACCGCGACGACCTTTCGCGACATCACGGCGCTGGTCGAAGGCAACAAGGCGCTCGCCACCGCGAAGGCCGAGGCTGAACGCGCAAATCTGTCCAAATCCCGATTTCTCGCGGCCGCCAGCCATGATCTGCGCCAGCCGGTGCAGTCGCTGCTGCTGCTGCTTGCCGTCATCGAGCGGCAAGTCGCCGACCAACCGAAGATCATCGAGGTCGCGAGAATGATGCGGATGGCGGTCGATGGCCTGCATGGTCTGCTGAACAGCGTTCTCGACATCTCCCGCCTCGACGCCGGCGTGGTGGCGCCGCTCGCCGAATGCGTGGATCTCGGCGAGATCGTCAGCAAACTCACGGCCGAATACGAACCGAAAGCCGTGAGCATGGCGCTCGAATTGCGTTGCGTCCCAAGGAATTTGCAAGTGCGCACGGACCCCGCGCTATTGGGCCGCGCGTTGCGCAATCTGATCGAAAACGCCCTGCGCTATACGCTGACAGGCGGCGTCCTTTTAGCCGTCAGGCGGCGGGGCTTTTTTGCCCGGATTGACGTCATTGACAGCGGCATTGGCATCCCCGCGGACAAGGTCTCGGAAATTTTTGAAGAATTTCATCAATTGCACAATCCCGGGCGCAATCTCGAGCAGGGGCTTGGCCTGGGGCTGGCCATCGTCCGTCGCCTTGCGGAACTGCTGGGCGCCGAGGTCGAGGTGACGTCGCGGCTCGGCCGGGGGTCTCGCTTTTCGCTGACCCTCCCACTGTATCAGCAGGCGGCGCCGCTCGCCGCAAGCAAGACGGGCGTCGACGATCCCGGCGGCCGCGTCCTCGTCATCGAAGACAACGCCATCGTGCGCCGTGGTCTTGAAATCCTTCTGGATCAACTCGGCTACGAGACGTTCCTCGCCAATTCCAGCGAACAGGCGCTCGAACTTGCTGCTGAGGAAAGATTGCGCTTCGACGCCATCGTCACCGACCAGCGCCTGGGCGACGGCCTCACCGGCATCGAAACGGCGCGGGAGATCCATCGCCGCGCCGCCCGCGCCATCCCCACTCTGGTGCTCACCGGCGACACCGGCCGCGAGCGCATCGCCGAGATCGAAGCCAGCGGTTTCCCAATCCTGCACAAGCCTGTCGCCGCAGAAGACCTGCGCCGTCATCTGGCGCGGCTCATTGGAAGGGCGGGCGTTGGCGTGTGAAGGATTTCAGGGGTCGGACAAAACAGCTGCAGTGGCGCGGCTCCGCGGACGGGCGCGTTGAGGCCGCCTTGCTGGCGACAGCCGACGGGTTCAAATGATGCAACGGATCCTCGTGATCGAAGACGAATTTTTCGTCGCCGCGCATATGGAACATGTCCTGCGGGCTGAAGGCGTCGAAGTCGTCGGGCCGGTGGGGTCGCTGAACGAGGCCAGGCATTTTGGCCAGCCATGAGGCGATCGACGGCGCGCTGCTTGACGTGAACATTGAGGGCGGCCGGATTGATGACGTTGCCGCAATCCTGGCTCGGAAGCACATCCCCTTCATTTTCGTGACGGGCTATGGTCAGGACAGCCTTCCCGCAGCCCATCGCCGGGCCGTCGTCATCGACAAGCTATTCAGGGACCAAGACCTGATCCGCGAGGTGCGACGGTTCGGACGGCGCCCATGACCGCAGCGTTCGCGCCGCCGAAGAGGCTATCTTCGCCCTCGTTCAGGCAAAGAAAGACTGGAACGCAATCGAGGCGGCGGACCCGAAATCCTGACGCTGACGGACCTGTCTTCACCGCGCAAATTCAGCCGGCGACATCCGCCGCCACTTTGCTGCGCTCCGCAAAGGCGGCGACAATCGCCTCGGCGACATCGACGAAACGGCTGCCCGGACCCTGCGGGCCAACCGTTTGCCAGCTGACGCGCGCGCCTTCCACCAGCAATGTCAAGGCGTCTGCAAGCAATTCCGGGTCCGTGAAGCCGGCGTCGCGGCAGATTCTCGCCAGACGGTCGCGGTGCGCGGACTTGACCTGGGCGATGACCTTGCGCGCAGGATGATCGGGTTCGGTGATCTCGATGGCGGCGTTCGCGATGTCGCAACCGCGAGGGTCTTCGATCGCGCAGGACACGGCGCAACCGATCCATTCATGCAGCTGGTTCATGGGAGCGTTGGGAAATTCCGCGTCCCATTCGTCCCATTCCTGCGCCGCCTCCTTGCCCGCTTCCGAAAGGCAGGCGGCGATCAGGTCGTCCTTCGAGCCGAAGTGGCGATAAAGCGTCATCTTGTTGGTGCCCGCCGCTTCGGCGATGGCGTCGACGCCGACGCCGCGCAGGCCATGCTTGCGAAAGAGATCGCGGGCAGTCTCTATGATGCGGTCCCGCGGCGGCGTCCGGGAGAGTCCGCCTTCCTTGCCGCCTTCCTTGGACATTTTCGCTTTTCCTCGAAATCGTTAACCAGCCACTTGACAGGGTGTTACCAGTCTGTAACATTCAAATGGTACTTACCGGTAACACCGCAATGGGCGCCGGTCAAGAAACAAGCTTTGAACCGCTACACGCTGAACTCAAGCGCTGCCGGTTTCAAGCGGAAAGGACCTGACCATGGACACGCAGACGCTGGACCGTCGCATCGACACACTGCTCAACGATCCCCTGGTTTCCCTGATGATCCGCGCCGATGGCGTCGATCGCGCCAAGCTCGCGAACCAGATGCGGCGCCTCGGCCGCCCCGTCGAGAAGCGGCAGGTCCGCGACGAAAGGCCGCAAGGCTTCTTCAGCCGCATGATGCCCGTCGCTTGCGCGGGCTGCGCCCTGTGATCGGCTTCTTCACCCTCCGCCCGGTCTTCGCCTCCGCCGTCGCCATCATCATGGTGATGGCGGGCGCGATTTGCTATTTCCTGCTGCCGGTTTCGCAATTCCCCGACATCACGCCTCCCCAGGTCGTCGTTCAGGCGATCTATCCCGGCGCCAGCGCGCAGGTGGTGGCGGATACGGTGACGACGCCGCTTGAACAGCAGATCAATGGCGTCGCGGGCATGGCCTACATGTCGTCGACCAGTTCGAACGACGGCTCCTCGACGATCACCATCACCTTCCAGGTCGGCTATCCGCTCGCCATCGCGGCGGTGGACGTGCAGAACCGGGTTTCGCAGGCGTCCTCCTCGCTGCCGGCGATCGTCAATCAGGCCGGCGTGACGATCAAGAAACAGAATCCGAACTTCGTACTCATCGTCAACCTGACCTCGCCTGATCATTCAGTCGATCCGATCGCCCTGAGCAATTACGCCACATTGCAGATCGTCGATCCCTTGAAGCGCCTGCCCGGCGTGGGCGACGTCCAGATCTTCGGCGAGCGCCGCTATTCCATGCGCGTCTGGCTCGATCCCGATCGGCTCGCCAATCTCGGCGTCACCGCCGTGGACGTCCAGAACGCCCTTGCCGAACAAAATGTCCAGGTCGCGGCGGGAAAGATCGGCCAGTCGCCCGCCCCCGCTGGCACGGCCTTCGAAATGCAGGTCAACGCCCTTGGGCGCCTTGGCAACGCCGAGCAATTCGGCGACATCGTCCTGCGCGCCGAGCCCTCGGCGGGCAAGGTCGTGCGGCTGCGCGACGTCGCGCGCATCGAGCTGGGCGCCTTGCAATATTCCTCCACCGCCTTTTTCGGCGAGGAGCCGACCGTCGTGCTCGGCGTGTTCCAGATGCCGGGCTCCAACGCCCTCGACCTGCAGAAAAGCGTGCAGGACGAGATGGAGCAATTGTCAAAGCATTTCCCCAAGGGGATCGCCTACGCCATGCATTACGACACCACGCGCTTCGTCGCGGCGGCCATGCATGACGTGCTGATCACTCTGGGCGAAGCGCTGGTCCTCGTCGTCGCGGTCGTCTTCATCTTCCTGCAAAGCTGGCGCGCGACGCTCATTCCGACGATCGCCATTCCTGTCTCGCTGATCGCCACGCTCGTGGTGATGCAGGTGCTGGGCTTTTCCTTGAATATGCTGAGCCTGCTCGGCATGGTCCTGGCCATCGGCCTCGTCGTGGACGACGCCATCGTCGTGGTGGAAAATGTCGAGCGCCAGCTCGAGGCCGGGCTGCCGCCTTTGCAGGCCGTGCGCAAGGCCATGGCCGAGGTCACAGGGCCGATCATCGCCACCACCGCCGTGCTGATGGCGGTTTTCATTCCCGTGGCGTTCATCCCCGGCGTCGCGGGGCGGCTCTATAACCAGTTCGCCCTCACTGTCGCCATTTCGGTCGGCATTTCCGCGTTCAATTCGCTGACGCTGAGCCCGGCCCTCGCCGCCGTGTTCCTGAAACATCGGCCCTCGGGCGAGTTCATCCTGTTCCGCTGGTTCAACGCCGGTTTCGAGCGGCTGCAGAACGCCTATGCCCGGCTGGTGCGTCGACTGATCCGGCTGCGTTGGGCCATGCTTGCGCTTTTCGCGGCCTCCATCGCCGGAACCTTCGTGGTCTGGCGGACCATTCCGTCCACCTTCCTGCCGGTGGAGGACCAGGGCTATTTCTTCGTCATCGTCCAGTTGCCGGACGGCGCCTCGCTGGAGCGCACCGACGCCGCGGCCAGGAAGGTCCGCGACGTGCTGCAATCCACGCCCGGCGTCGAGATCGTCGGCTCGATCAGCGGTCTCAACTTCCTGACCAATGCGGCGCAGAGCAATTCGGCGGTTGAATTCGCCATTCTCAAGCCGTGGGACGAGCGGCCGCCCGAACAGAACGCCTCGCGCATCGTCGCCGAGGTGCGGCCAAAGCTGCTTTCGATCCCTGACGCCGTCGCGCTGAGCTTCGATCCTCCGTCGATTCCCGGCCTCGGCGCGACCGGCGGGTTCGAATTCCAGGTCGAGGACCTGACGGGACGCGGCGCCCAGGCGCTGAACGATGTGACGCAGGCCCTTCTGGCGGAGGCGCGCAAGCAGCCCGAACTCAATCCGCATCAGCTGTTCTCGGCCTTCAGCACGTCGACGCCGCAATATAATTACGACCTCGACCGCACCAAGGCGAAATTGCTGGGGCTGAATCTGCCCGACGTGTTCAACACCTTGCAGATCTATCTCGGCTCGCTCTACGTCAATGACATCAACCTGTTCGGCCGCACCTTCCGCGTGACCTTGCAGGCGGACGAGGCCGCTCGCGCCAATCCGACCGATATTTCGCGCTTCTATGTGCGCAACGCCAGCGGCGGCATGGTCCCGCTCTCGACCCTCGGCTCGCTGCGAAACATCGTCGGCCCTGAGACGGTGACCCATTACAACAATTACGGCTCGGCGCTCATCAATGGCGGCGCGGCGCCGGGCTACAGCTCCGGCCAGGCCGTGGCGGCGATGCAGCGCGCGGCTGCGGCGGTTCTGCCGCGCGACTATTCCTATGAATGGACCGGCGTGACCCTGCAGGAACTCAAGGCCGGTTCGATCGCCTCGCTGATTTTCGGGCTGGCGATCGTCTTCGTGTTCCTGATTCTCGCCGCGCAATATGAAAGCTGGACCATGCCGTTCATCGTCCTGATGGCGGTGCCTCTGGCCCTTCTCGGCGCGGTGCTGGCGATCTGGACGCGGCAGTTGCAGATCGACGTCTATTCGCAGATCGGCTTCGTCATGCTGATCGGCCTCGCCGCGAAGAACGCCATCCTGATCGTCGAATTCGCGCGGCGGCGCCGCGAGGAGGGTCTCGAAATCATCGACGCGGCGATGGAGGCGGGCCGCCTGCGCCTGCGTCCGATCCTGATGACCGCCTTCGCCTTCATCCTCGGCGTCACGCCGCTGATGGTCGCGACCGGCGCGGGCGCAGCGAGCCGGCAGTCGATCGGCACGACGGTCTTCGGCGGCATGCTCGCCGCGACCATCCTGACGCTGCTCTTCGTGCCGGTCTTTTACTACATGATCGAGCGGCTGCGCGAGCGCGGCGCGCAAAGCGCCCGCGTCGAGGGCGAACAATATCCCCGGCCCAGCGCCGCAGAATAATCTGGAGATCAGACGTGAAGGCTCAAAAGCTCATTCCGGGCGCATTGGCGCTCATCGCGGTCGGCGCCGGCCTTTCCATTCTCGCCCATCAGCCTGGGTTGAAACTGGGCGAGGGCGCGGCTCATGCGGCGGCGCCCCCGCCGGCCATGCCTGTGCCGGTTTCGCCCGTGGTGAAAATGACGATTCCGGTCACGCTCGATTATTCGGCGCGCACGGAATCCCTGCAGAACGTCACGTTGCAAACCAGGGTCGCGGGCTATCTGATGCAGCAGGTCGCCGCCGACGGCTCCGACGTCAGGGCGGGAGACCTGCTCTACCGGATCGACCCGCGCGATTATCAGGCCGCGCTCGATCAGGCGCAGGCGCAGGCCCAGCGCGAGAGCGCGGCGCTCGACTATGCGCGCGCCAATCTCGACCGCGGCGGCAAGCTGGCGCAGACCGGCTTCCTGGCCAAGGATTCGCTCGATCAGCGCCAGAGCGCGCTCCAGCAAGCCACGGCCGCGCTCGCCGCCGACAGGGCCGCTGTCCGGGCCGCGCAGCTCAATCTGGAATATACCGAAATCCGCGCGCCCTTTTCAGGCCGAATCGGCCGCAATCAGGCCGCCATCGGCACGATGGTCAGCGTCGGCGGCACGATTCTGAACACCCTCGTGCAACTCGACCCCATTTACGTGACGTTCAACCCGAGCGAGACCGATCTTGTCGCCATCGAAGAGGCGCGCAAGGCCGGGCCGGTCAAGGCGGAGATCTTTGTCGCGGGCCAGGCGCAATCCGGGCATCCGGGCAAGCTCAGCTTCCTGAACAATATCGTCGACCAGTCGACCGGCACGATCACCGCCCGGGCCATGATCGACAATCATGATTTCTCGCTGCTGCCGGGCCAATATGTCCGCATCAGGCTGCATCTGCGCGACGATCCCGACGCGCTGATGGTTCCGCAGGCCGCGCTCGGATCGAGCCAGCTTGGGAAATTCCTTTATGTCGTCGGCAAGGATAATGTCGTCGAACAGCGCATCGTTTCGCTCGGCCCGGTCCATGACGGCCTCGTGACGATCGAAAAGGGCGTGACCGAAGGCGATCAGGTCATCGACGGCAATCTGCAGAAGATCGGCCCCGGAATGCCGGTCAAGCCCCTGCCCCATTCATAAAGGCAGGGCGGCGGATTCTTGTCTGTTCTAGGGTAAAACAACGCCCGCCGGAGCTATGCTGGCGGGCGTATTTTTCAAAGATTTCCGACACCCAGTCCTTATTCCGCAGCCATCGGCGTCACATTGGCGAGCAGGGCGTCATAGACATGGCGCGGCAGGCGGAAAAATCCGCGAGCGCCGGCAAAGGTCTGATAATAGCGGCCCGCCTCATTGAGAAGCAGATCGCGCCATTCCTGTGCGGTCAATTGAGGAGGGCATTTATCGATGGTCATGACTTGTCCGCCAGATAAATGCCGAACATGAATCAGAACTTCACTGCCAACCTGGCTATTTCGATCGTCAGACTGCACAAGTTTCAACATGGAGTTTCTCTCGCTCAATTTTAGTTTGCGCCGATGAAGCCTCTTTCAAATCTCATAGCCGAGCATGAATCATTTATAGTTTTGTTATTTTGCTTGATAAAGTTCGCAGTGAGGCCCATCAACTCAACTTAGTTTCAACAGAATTGTGATTATGTAATTGATTTATATCAATTCAATTGTCGTAATAAGATAAGGCCGCGGTGTCGGCCAAGGCCGCTTCGGCGAACAACGCGCGCCCGGGCCGGCGAGCCTTGAACCCGCGCCCTTGCAACGCCGCCCGGGAAGGATCAAATTTATCGGCGTTCGGTCGGTAGCCCGGGTAGGTCGCCATGCCGTATTCTCCGCGAGAATTTTGCATTTCGCTTCTGGCGATGGCGGCGATCGCGTCGCCGGGCCATTGTCAGGAGAGCATCGCCAAGAGTTTCGGCAGCGGCGCCGATCAGGGGAGCGTCGGCTTGTCGGCCGATGCGGGCGATGACGCCGAACTGGAAGGGCCGCAAGCGATTTATGCCGGTGACAGCGGGGAGATCTACCTTCTCGACCAGTTGAACGGCCGGGTGTTGAAATTCGACCCAGCCAAACCGGACGACAAGCCGCAATCGCTGGAGCTTCCCGAGGGCCTGGCGCCGACGGATCTCATCGTTTCCGACAGCGATATTCACGTCTGGGACGGAAAGGTCGTCACCTTGCAGGCGACGGGCCGGGAGGATGCGCCGGTCCGAGGGCTGTCGATCACCCGTTCCGCCGAACCGCCGGATGAAGCGATCACATCGACTTTCGCACAAATGGGCTCGACCGACCTGGCCGATGCGCCCGACCCCGCTTCTGGCGCGCCGCGCAGCCTGCAATCGACCGATCGCAACAAGCAGGTCATCGCCTCGCATGGGCGCGGCCCCGTCGTCGCCAGCTTTTCGGCGCTGGGCGGCGAATCCGGCGTGAAGATCGAAGTCGCCCCGCGCAAGGCGGGCGAGTCTCTGGGGCGGTTGGAGCTTCAGGTGCGCGACCGCCTCGGCGCGGTCGAATTGCTCGACATCGACCGACGGGGACGGTTTTTTGTCTTCGCGGAAAATATCCCGACAGTTGGATCAGATGCGCCAAATGTCTTCGTTGCGCGATTTTCGCCCGCCGGCCGGATCGAGGGCGTCTATGAATTGCCGCTGACGCAAAATGTCGGGCTGTCCCGCCGTTTCGTGGCGATCTCCCCGGACGGCGACGTCTATTTTCTTCGGAACAAAAAAGGCTCCAGCGACGTGCTTGGCGTCGGGTTCCGGCAAATTTCGAAGGGCAAGATCATCGACCTCGGCGGCGGAAGCGCCGGCTTCGACCTGAACGACGTTCCGAAGATCAAGGCGGCCCATGCGGGCGTCAGGCCGCTGACGCGCGAGCAGGTCATTCAGACCGGCATGGAATTCGCCAATGTGCGCTGGCGCGTCAATCCTTCCTCTTATGGAAACGATCCCGACACGTCCTGCTCAGGCTTCAATCGCATCCGCCGTCCGGGCTATCTACATGGGAAGGTCAATCAGCAGGTCGTCGGCGTGCCCTATTGCTGGGGATGCCACGGCAGCCTGGCCAATTTCGCCTCTTCGATCGGGCGAGGGAGGCTCGCCGGAAACGTCTGCACGCGCAACGACCCCCGCCCCGATGTCGCGGGTGTGGATTGTTCGGCGTTCGTCAGCGCGGCCTGGGGCCTGTCGACGCATTTCACAACAATCGCCATCCCCGCGATCACCCGGCAACTGCCGAGCGGCTGGGACATGCTGCCCGGCGATGCGCTGAACAAGCCCGGTTCGCATGTCATGCTGTTCGTGCGCTTCACACCCGACAAGAAGGCGGAGGTGCTGGAATCATCGACCGGCGGCTGCAATGGCAAGGTCTGCCGCAACGTCTATCCATTGGGGTCGCTTCTCGCCCGCGGCTATGCGCCGGTCCGCTATCGGGGGTTGATGGCCGATACGTCGGCCGCGACCGACGCCTCGAAACTTGACGCCGCCACGCCGCAGGGCAAGACGAAGGGGCGGTAAATGACGAATTCGTGATCGCGAATAGTGGCGCGGAGGCTTCAGGCCGCGCTATCAACATCGTTTTTCATTGTGTTTTCGCCCGGTTCGATTATCATTTCTGCTTGTACTCGAACTTACTTTTCAATGAGGGAATGAGATGCTCAGACCTCATTTGTTGCGTAGTTTCATTTGCGTCTTTTGCCTGTCCTTCCCGGGTTTTCTTGCGCTTGCGCAAGAACAGCAGCATAAGCGCGAACACGCTCCGCCGAACGCCAAAGTATTCTTCACCGGAATAGCCGACGGAGCGACAGTTCCGTCGCATTTCACGGTTCATTTTGGCGCGGAAAACATCGAGATTTCACCCTCCGGAACGGACAAGCCCAACTCCGGCCACCACCATGTTCTGATCGATAGCCCCCTGCCCGCGCTCGACGCCCCAATCCCGAGCGATCCCAACCACCTGCATTTTGGCCGGGGGCAATCGGAAGGCGAAATCATCCTTTCGGCCGGCGACCACACCTTGCAGCTTCTGCTCGGCGATAGGGCCCATTTCCCGCATGATCCGCCCGTGGCGTCGGAGGTCCTGCATGTGCATGTCGACGCCGCCTCCGTCGAGAAAGCGCGCACGCCCTCGCCGCCCAACGCCAGCGTCTTTTTTGTCGGCCTCGAAGATGGCGCGACAATTCCGACCAAATCCGTCGTGAAATTCGGCATTGCCGGCATTGGCCTGGCGCCTGCGGGAACGGACAGCCCGGGGACCGGCCACCATCATCTCATCATCGACGCGCCGCTGCCGCCGCTCGATCGCGAGATCCCGAGCGATCTCAATTACATGCATTTTGGCCGCGCGCAGACCGAAACGATGTTGACCCTCGCGCCCGGGCCTCACACGTTGCAATTGCTGCTGGGCGACTATCAGCATGTTCCTCATGATCCGCCGGTCATGTCGAAGGTCATTCACGTCATCGCCTCCGATCAGGGCGGCGCTGCGGGCGCGTCGCCAACCGACGCTGGCCGGACACCCTCGCCCCCGGACGCCGCCGTCTATTTCATTTATCCGAGGAATGGCGAAACGATTTACCCCTCATCGACGATCCGTTTCGGATTGCGCAACATGGGCGTTGCGCCCGCAGGCGTGATCAAGCCGAACACCGGCCATCATCATCTCTTGATCGACGCGCCGCCGCCGGCGCTCGACCAGGCGATCCCCAGCGATCTCAATCACTTGCACTTCGGGGCCGGCCAAACCGAGAAGAAGATCGCCCTGAAGCCAGGCAAACATACGCTCCAACTGGTCCTCGGCGACTATCGGCATGTTCCGCACGACCCGCCGGTCGTGTCGGAACGGATCGAAGTGATTGTCATGGGGCCAAAGCACAAAAAGCATCGGCGGAGATAATTTCTGGCCGCTACCCCGGTTCAGGAGCCAATTTCATGAACTTGCCAAGAATGAACTTGCCAAGGATTACAGCGCTCGCGATCGGCGTCTCAGCTATTTGCGCCTGCTCGGCCGTTTCATCGAACGCTGTCGCGGAAACGCCGTCCCCTCCGGGAGCGATCGCCTATTTCCATTATCCGCTCGACGGCATTCATGTGCCACAGCGATTCACTGTCCGCATCGGCCTGAAGGAAATGGGCGTGGCGCCAGCGGGCGTCGACAAGCCCAACACGGGACATCATCATCTGCTGGTCGATACGGAGATGGTCGACCTCACCAAGCCCATTCCATCGGATTACAATCACATTCACCTTGGCAACGGACAAACGGAAGTCGTGTTGACCTTGCCTCCGGGGCCACACACACTGCAATTGCTGTTGGCGGATCAACATCACATCCCGCATAAGCCCCCCGTCATGTCGAAGAAGATCACAATCTATGTGCGTTAGTTCGTCGGCGTTCATGAGGAACGTCATCATGGCGCTCCTTGCTCACATCCTGATTGCCGCCACCCTTGCGTCGACGTCTTGCGCTGCAGCGCCGCTTTCCGTCGCGGCCGGCAAGGCCCCGCACTCCGCCATTTTGTTGGCGCAGGCCAAGCCGGAAGATTCGCTGGAGGTTCGCTTCTGGAAAAACATCAAGGGGAGCGAATCCGCCGATGATTTCCGGATCTATCTCGACGCCTATCCCGACGGTCTCTTTGCGGTGCAAGCCCGGGCCCGTTTGCAGGAACTCCAGAAGAAGGGCCGCCGCCCGCCGGCTCAGACTACCCCTGCCAAACAGGAGCCGGAACCCACGGCGCCGCGAGCCGACGCGTCCTCTCCGTCCGCCATCGTCAGCGACTGCCCGCAATGCCCGCAACTCGTGCTCATCCCGCCCGGCGCCTTCAACATGGGGTCGACGGAGATGTTCCCGTTCGAGGGCCCGGTCCATCAGGTGACGATTCACAAGGCGTTTTATATCGGTCAGCGCGAGATCACGATCGACGAATGGGGCGCGTGCGTCGCGGATGGCGGCTGCGCCTATACGCCGCCACGCCAGGGCGGGACGTCGGGTTCGCTTCCGGTGACCAATCTCGACTGGAACGACGCCCAGAAATATGTCGCATGGCTGAAGCAGAAGACTGGCAAGGCCTATCGCTTGCCGAGTGAAAGCGAATGGGAATACGCCGCGCGCGCGGGAACGCGGACGACCTATCCCTGGGGCGACAAGATGGAGCCGAACCGGGCCAATTGCTCCGGCTGCAACGACCCGAAGAACAATGGCGTCGTTCCAACCGGCTCTTTCCCCGCAAATGGCTTCAATCTTTACGACATGGCCGGAAATGCGGCCGAATGGGTCGAGGATTGCTGGAACGATTCCTATAAATCCGCACCGACGGACGGTTCCGCCTGGACCAGGCCGCAATGCCAGGAGCGTGTGCTGCGCGGAGGCTCATTCAATAATGATCCGCGCTATCTGCGATCCGCCTCGCGTTTCAAATATGATTTTGACGTGCGTTATTACACCAATGGATTTCGCGTGGTGCGCGAGAAATAGCATCGCCGCGACTGGCGGACCGGGCCGGTAACCTTCCGAACAAAGCTCGCGCGACGCGAAATCATGGCGGCTATGCCGCGATCGGCTTTGGTAGTATTCTGAAACGTTTTCAATTCATCAGAATTTGAGGCGGAAACGGGACATTTGGGGACATGAAAGCGGGATTCAAAATCGCGCTGGCTGCCTGGAGCGTCCTGCTTTGGTCGCTTTTCAGCCTTTCGGCTTTCGCCGACAAGCGCGTCGCGCTCGTTCTCGGCAATTCCGCCTACGCCCACGTCACCAAGCTCTCCAACCCGGCCAACGACGCCCACGATCTCGCGGAGACGCTGCGCGGGCTGGATTTCGACGTCATTTCCCAGACCAACGCCGACATGCGCGCTCTGGACTCCGCGCTGGAGGAATTCGAGCGGAAGTCCCAGGGCGCCGACGTGGCGTTGTTTTTTTTCGCCGGGCACGGTCTGCAATTCAAGGGACAGAACTATCTTCTGCCGATCGACGCCAATCTCGAAGACGAAGTCAGCTTGAGATATAATACGTTGTCGATTGAGAAGGTGCGTGACGCGCTCGGCGCGGCAAGCGGCGTCAAGATCATGATTCTCGACGCCTGCCGCAACAATCCGCTGTCCGACAAACTGATCGTTCGTTCCGCCGGCTTGACCAGAGCCGTCGAGCTGACCCGCGGTCTGGCGCGGCTGGATCGCACCGAGGGAATGGTCGTCGCCTACGCCACCCAGGCGGATCAGGTCGCGCAAGACGGGTCCGGCCGAAATAGCCCCTTCTCATCGGCCCTCATTCGCCGCCTGAAGGAGCCGAATCTTGAAATCGCAACGCTTTTCCGTCGGGTCGCCCAAGACGTCTATGAACAGACCGGCGGCAAACAAAGGCCGGAATTGTCGATTTCGTTGCTGCAGGACTTTTACCTGAATACGCGCGACGACGATGCGCGATTTTGGCGTCGCATCGGCGCTAATGCGAGCGAATCCGAACTCCATGACTTCATTACGAAATTTCCGTCGTCGCCTTTTGTGAACGACGCCCAGAACCGTATCTACGCGCTCGAAGGCGTGCGGCGGGAACGCGAAGAGATGAACCGGCAGATCGCCGCTCTCGAGGCAGAGCGCCGGCGCTTCCAGGAAGTCGAAGCGAAAAGGCAGGCGGCGGAAAAGCGAGATCAGGAACAAGCCGAGCTCGACCGCCTGGCGATCGCCCGGCAGGGACAGGAGCGCCTTGAAGCGGAACGGCGGCAGGCCGAGGCGCAACAGGCGAAAAAGCGCGAACAGGAAGAGCTCGAAAAAGCGCGCCAGGCGGCTCAAGTTCTCGCGAACGAACGAAAGGAAGTCGAAAGAGTCGCCGCCGAACAGCTGGTCAAGCAGCGCCTGGCCGCGCTGAAACTTGAGGAAGACAAGAAGGAGGCCGAGCGCCTCGCCGCCGAGGCGCAGGAGCGGAAGCGGATCGACGCCGAACAGCGCGCCACGGACGAACGCGAGCGCGTTCGTCAGGAGGTGGAGCGCCTCGCCGTCGAGAAGCGCGCGGCGGAAGCCCAGGCCGCTGAACGCCTTTCCGGTCAGAAACCCGAAGCTGACAACCTCGAAAAAGTTCGCACGAGGCTGGCCGCGCTCGAACAGGAAAAGCGGCAGCAGGTCGAACAGGATGCGGCGCGGGAGAAACAGGATGAAAACTGCGCCCGCGAGACAGCTGATTTCCATCGCCTTTCGGCCAGGAAGCAGAAGGATGGCCTCGAAAAACTGAAAGCGCAGACCACCTGCCCCGGTCTCGCGCAATCGATCGACAAGATCCTCGCGGAGCTGGCGCCCACGGAGGCGAAGATGTGCGCGAACGAAAGTCAGGCCCTGGCCAGGATCGACAAGAACGACCTCGCCGCGTTGAAGGACTTCGCGTTGAAAGCGACCTGCGCAACCGCGCGCAAGAGCGCGGCCGAGCAGGTCGTCAAGCTCCAGGCGACCGGCGGCGGATTGCGCCCGTAACGGCGAGCCGCCACCGGCGCATGAAGCGCATGAGCTACCTGGGCGGCGGCCCCACCGCGCCGGGATCGGCAGGACGATTGGCCCGTCTTTCAATCAGCAGCACCCTGAGCTCGGGCGCCGGCGTGAAATTGTCACTTCGCATTTCAAAGGACGTCGTCGAGGTCTTTTTCAGATTGTTCTGACAGAAGGAGACGATACGCCGGTCCTTCGCCTTGTCGACAACGAGTTTGAAATGAGCCGCCGGCGCCGCGGCCGGATTCATCTTCAGCCAAATGCGCATTTCCGACACGCCGCTTGCGTTCGCCTCGTCGGCGCCGGCCAATTTGTCGAGACCGCCCAAAAATCCGTCGTCGACGCAATAGGTCGCGCGTTTCGCCTTGACCACGGCCTCAAGGCCCTTCTGCTCGCGCAGGGCTTTCCTGAGCGCCGTATCCGGACTCGCGCCAAGGCTGGTCCGGTACTTCAGATCGATCCTCGCCACGCCCATCGGCGGCACAACCGCCTTTCGCGTGGCGTTGGTCGTCACCGTCCAGGACGGGAAAAACAATGGCTTGCCATCGACGGACGCGCCGGATTCCACAATCAGCCCCTGGCCGGCAAGCTTTTCGCGCAAAGCTTGCGGCGTAGCGGAGAGTTCGTTTTGGAAAGAGCCGACCGGCGCGAGCGCGATTTTGGACTGACGCAAAACGGCTGTCACGTCCTTGCCGTCGAGCAGCGCCTTTTGGGTAAAGGCGAAACTCGCGGGCTTGCCGTCGATCTGGAGCGAAACCCCAAGGAAATTGACCGGATCCGACCCCGGGATCGCATATTGGGCGTCAGGATCCGAAAAATCGAGATCGGGGAAATGGAACTCGAGCACCATTTCGAGCGGCGCGGGGCCCTTGTTGGCGACGGCATAGCTGATGGCGACATTGGTCGGCGTGATGACGATATTTTCCGATTCCAGGGCGAACGACGCCGGGTCGGATAATTTCGAAAACGCAATCCCTCCGGTTGGCAATTCGATCAGGGATTCCGAACATGATGCGCTGCGCGCCGTCAGCAGGGCAAACGGTCCGACAAGCAGGAGCAGTCCGGCCGCAGTCAAATACCGCATCGTCCCTCCCGCGCTTTCGACGACCGCCAAACATGCCGCCGCCTCACGAATTCGGGAAGCAAGCGGCGCTACCGATCACCGGAATTCAAGGCTATGATAGGCCCACGCGCAAAGCAATCAGATCGGGTCAGATATGCCGCTTCAGGTCATCAACCAACTCGGCATGTGCTACTGCAGCATGGGAGCCATGCCCGCGCCGATCATCGTCACCAGCAACCAGACGGTTTTCTGCTCCAGCCAGCTGGCCGCGACCATCATGGATTTCGCGCCGATCGCCAATATCACGCCCTTTGGCGCATGCGCGACGCTCACCGCCGCCGCGTCGGGGGTCCCGACCCCTTGCGTCCCGGCCACAACAGGGCCCTGGTCGCCCGGATCGCCCACCAACACCATTCAGGGCTTTCCAAATTTGCGAGATTGCGACGTTCTGACCTGCGCCGTCGGCGGCGTCATCATGATTCAATTCGCCGGGCAGGCCCAGGTCGACGTCGATTAGCCGGAACTAGCGAATGACGTAATAGCGGGCTTCGAAAGAAAAGCTCGGATCCTGGAATCCTCCGGTTTGATCCGTGGCGAGAATCTTGAGCCCGTTGGCGGCGTCGCGGACAAATTCGGCCTCGCCGGCCTTGCCGGCGAGATCGGCGGGCACGTCGGGAAGGTCGACCAGTTCGAGCGGCGCCTCGCTGAAAATCGCCATCGCCAATCCAACGCCTCTTGGCGGAGAGGCGACAAATTCATAGGTTTTCGATCCTTCGGCGGGAATTCTGATTTGCTGGCCGGCGGGTATTTCATTCGTTTCGGGACTGCGCCCGTCGGTCTTGGCCAGCGACAGAACATTGGGAAAGATCTGCGTCAATTTCCCATCCGCCGCGACATCGACAAGGATCACATAGCCTTTCCTTCTCGCGCCGACTCGGAAACTCATACGGGTTCCAATGGACGCAGGCGCACCGGGCAAGATCTCGAACGTCAGGCCGGCGCGATTGGCCAGTCGCGGCTGTTCCGGCGGCGTCGGGACCGGCCCTTCCGGCGTCCCGTCGTCCAGCCCCTTGGGCTCCGGCGCGATCACGCGGACGGCGCGCGTGAGGCCCTCCGACTGCTCCCCGGCGACCGACAGCGCCGGCGCCAGACCAAACAATAAGACGAGCAAGGATGAGCGTTTCGACATGGCGCGGCTTCAGGGTGAGGTGAAAAGACCGACAAATCCAAGTCGAAGGCCTTGCGATTCGTCCCTTGAAAGAACATCGGCGAGTTTCTGCGGGCTGATCCTGCGCGATGACTGGCGTAAAAGGCGCTCGAGTTCGCTTAGCCGTTGATTGGCGGTGGCGGCCACGATCAGATCGGCGCCGAAAGGCTCCCGCACCTGTAACGCGACGGAATATTTTGGGTCTATGCGCTGGGGCGGATCCGATCCGAGCGGATAGAGCAGCTGCACATTTCCGTTGCCGGAAAGGTTGAATAACACCAGATAACGCCCTGTTAACTTGCCAACTTCAATTTCAACATGCGTGCCCTTCGCATGCAGATTATCGCCCGGCAGCAGCCTGACAGTCTGCGCTCCGCTGGCGACCCGCTGTTTCAACCATTCGAGAACCATCGTGCGCTCGACGACGCCCGAAAGGTCCGATGTATCGATATTTCGCGCGATGATGTCGGCCCCCGCAAGGACGTCATGCGTGCGCGGGTCCCAGACCAGATCCGGATTGGCGTTCGGCGCGACGAGCGCGACCTGCCCTTGTTGCGCCACGGCGACCAGCGCGGCGTTCTGGCCATCCAGCGCGGCCACCCGGATCATGGCGCCGGGCGGCGCGCGGTTCGGACCGGGCCGCGACGCAACCAGGGCGACCGCCGGCAGACCGGGCGCCGGGGAGCTGGCCGGGACCGGCGCGCCGGCGCCGGCTGTTGGCGTAATGTCGTCCTGATCAGGATCCGCCGGCGAAATCACAAGGCCTTCGCCGGGCGACACCGCAGCCGCGAACGGGCGAACCGCAATGCCGCGCGTCAGTTCGGCGACCACATATTGACGAGGGTCCTGCTGGGCCGGGCTCTCCAGCACAACGACCTGACGCTGGTCGCTGAGCTGGTGCGCGACCTGCCGGACATAGGCGAATATCTCGTCAGCCGTGATCCTGCCGTCGCCATCAACATCCGCTGCGCCCTCGAGCGCGCGCGAAAAGGCGTAGGAAAGCGCGCCGCGATAGCCTTCGCCCGCGATCTTCAGTTCCGCAACGCGCGACTTCTTGTCGACCGCGGCGAGAAAAATCGAGTGATGAAAATCATTCACGGACGCGAACGCGTCCTCGCGGTCGGCGACGCTGACAAGACGGTCCTTGAGCGGCTCATATCTGACCGTTCGATAGACCATCTCGGCCCCGCGCGGATCAACCTCCCGCGCCAGTCCACCGCCCGAACAGCTGTCCGCCACAAAGACAACCCGCCCGCCGGCCGCTTCGATTTTCCTGATGTAATGATTGAATTCTGTCGCCAGAATTTTTTCCGACGCGCCATCTGGGTCTTTCGGGTCGAAGGATGGCAGCAGAAAAACCGCATCCATTCCGTCGGGTTCCGATCCCTTGATGCGCTCAGGCTCCTGCGCGCCATGACCGGCCAGAGTGATGAAGATCGTGTCGCCCGGACGGGTCGCCGTGGCGAGCGCCTCGAAAGCAGCAAGCACGTCCGCGCGGCTGGCCTGGCGGTCCAGCAGGAGATGAAGGTCCTCGACGCCGATTCCGCGCAAGGCCTTCTCCACGTCGCGCGCGTCGGCGACCGCGCCACGCAGGGGCTGGACATGCTGGTAAGCGTCGACGCCTATCACCAGTCCGCGCGTGGCGGCCCTTGCCCCGGAGGCCAAGACGAGGCAGGCAAGCGCCAGACACCAGATCGTCGCCAATCCCCGAGCGCGCGTCGCCACGCCTCCGGCGCAAAGGGCGATTTGAATGAGCGGCTTCATGGCTCGGTCCTGGTTTCGTCCTCGTCGATGCGTCCGTCTCGCCCTTCGCCGGACGGGCGGCCCTATTCGATTTGAAAATAAGCCATCGTCGCCTTAACGCCCGTCGAACCCGCGAGCTCGGAGGCAGCCGATGCAAAGAAAGCCTTGGCCTCCATCGGCTCCTTGATGGCGAGCGATGTCAGCGGCGTCGGACTCGCGATCGCAAGGAGCAGCATCGGATGGACGCGCGCCGCCGCCGCCTTTTGCAATCGCATCGCGAAACTGCGGTTCACGCCACCTCCGCGCATTCGCGACGTGACATTATAAACCCGTCCGTCATCATCGACGATGACAAGTTCGAGATAAGGCTGGTCGCTGGCGATTTCGCCCGTCAACACGTCGCCGCTTCGTATCGACGCCTTGAGCAACGAGAGTTTCGGTCCATCCATGTCGCGGCCGCCGCTGCGCGTCAGAAAATCGACCGCCGGGCATTGCGCGGGCGCGATCGCCCGGACGGCTATATCCGCCTCCACCCGGGTGACGGTCTTGAAGGCCTTGTCGAAGGCGACGAAGGCCTTGTCGTCGACGCCGACGCCATCGACCTGAGCCCCGGCGTCCGTCACCTTCACCGGCGCAAGAAATGTGCAGTCGCCGGAAGGGTAATGCGCGATGAAGTCGCGGATTTCCTCGGCCGAGGCGGCCCCGGCGAATTGCTGTCCCGGCGGCGGTGGGGGCGGCGTGGGAGCAGCGGCCTCATCATGTTTCTCCGTTTCCGGAACCGCCGCAATGACAGGCTTCTGCGCGGGCCCCGTTCGACCGAAATGATAGGCGAGACCAGCTGCAGCGATTGCGAGCAGCAGGGCGCCGCCACCGAGGACGCGCGCCCTGTTCGGCCAAAGATTGTCGCCGCCAAGGGCGATCGCCAGTTGAGGCGAAGATGACGATCCGAGCTTGTCCGCTCCCTTCGCCGCCGCCGGCAGCTTGATCATGGTCCGCTCGTCGGGCGCCGTCTTGGCGCGGGGCGCCCAATCCGCGACCTCGCGCATGGTTTGCGGACGAAGGGCGGGATCGGGGCTGAGCATGCGCGCCAGCAGCGGCCGCATCTCGGGATAGACGCCCTGAAGGTCAGGAACGGCGCGACGTTTTTCGATCACTTCAACCTGCGACCCGCCCATGTCGATCCGCTTGCCAAGACAGGCGTAAGCCAGGACGAGGCCAAAGGAATAAATGTCGGAACGGGCGGTGACCTCGCCATTGTACAGGCCAAGCTGTTCGGGCGAGACGTAATTGAATTTGCCGGCGAAGCCGCTACCAATGACCGTGGCCTCGCCCGGCCTGGTCGAGCGGGCAATGCCGAAATCAATGATCCGGGCGGATGAAAAATCGTGATTTTTCACGAGAATATTATCTGGCGCGATATCGCGATGAACAATTCCCGCCAGATGCGCGGCGTGAAGCCCGGACGCGACCCGCGTCTTCAGAGACAGAACATCAGCCAGCGCAAGGCGGCCGTCGCGCAGAATATCGAAAAGCGGCTCGCCCTCGACGAACTCCATCGCCAGATAGGGCCGCTGCAAGGTTGGATCGATCGAAAAGACGAAATAGCGGACGATCGCTTCGTGATGGATGCTGTGCAAGGCCGACGCCTCGCGGCGAAACAAGGCCAGGGCGGCTTCATCCTCGGCGAGCTCGGCGCGGATCAGCTTGATCGCGACCTTGTCGCCGGTCTGGATGGCGTGGCCGCTATAGATCTCGCCCATGCCGCCGGTCGCCAGCGGCTCGTCGATCTCGTAAATCCCGTTGAGCTGCGTGCCCCTCGGCAGCGCCGAGGACGACCCGAATGCCATGCTCATTCCGCCCTTGCCTGCGCGGCGCCCAATTGTCCGGACATCCTGCGCGTGCCGTCCGGATTATATTTCATGACGATGACCGTCACATTATCCTTGCCGCCGCGAGACAGGGCCAGATCGATCAATTCATGGCAGGCCGATTCCGGCGGCCGGCGGCTCGCGATCCCCAGGATTTCCTCGTCTTCGACATGCGCCGTCAAGCCGTCGCTGCAAAGCACGAAAACGTCGCCGGATTGCAATGCGCCATCCTTCATCTCGGTCTCGGGCTTTTCGAACACCCCGATGGCGCGCGTCAGGACATTGCGATTGGGCCAGTTTTCGGCCTCGTCTGGCGCCAGCGCGCCGCGATCCATCAGTTCCTGGAATTCCGTGTGATCCCGCGAGATCTGTTCAAGAACGCCTCCACGGACCAGATAGACGCGGCTGTCGCCACACCAGACGCAGGCGAAATGCTCCGGGAAGGCCAGCAGGACCGCGACGGTGGTTCCGACGATTGCGCCGCCGTTACGTTGCGCAAAGCTTCGGATTTCGTCATTGGCGAAACTGATTTTTTCGTCGCAGGACCGCAATAGAGCCGAAGCGCTCGCCGGTCGCTCGACCTCGCTCAAGGCGCGGGTGACCGCCCGGCTGGCGAAAGCCCCCGCCACGTGACCGCCCATGCCGTCGGCCACCGCCCAAAGCCCGACATCGGGACGCAAGATGAAATCGTCCTCGTTCCTGTCGCGCACATGGCCGCAATGAGTGGCGCCGCCCGTTTCGAACACGGACGCAAGATCAGTTTCCGGCTTCAACGCGCGGCGCTCCCTGCTGGAAACGCCCCGTGAGCATCGCGGAGAAAAGATGGGGCGACGGCATGTTCAGACAGGCGAGCGCGCAGGGTTGGTAACCCTCCCCGCCCGCCGTCCACCAGAATGTCGAGGCGGCGGCGGCCCGCGCCGCGTCGGCCTCGCGGCCCGAGGCGAAACTCCGTTCGAACGCCAGGTCGTCCAGGGCGTCGTCCACCGCGATCATGCTCGCGGCGCAGCCAAGCCTGACCAGCCGCTCTCGCGGGGCGTCCGTGGCCACGACCTTTGGCGGCGCAACGTTTCTGAACGACAGAAGCAGCGCGTCGTGATCGCGGCTTTCCAGCGTGGACAGGAGGAATTTCTCGACCTCGTCGAACCAGAGCGGCTGCGCGTCCGCCTCCGGCGGCGCCAGCGTCGCTTCGGCTTCCGCGAAGGCCGCATAGGTCAAAGGAAAATACCGGCCGACTCCATCCATCGACGGCATGATCGCGCCCATGACCGTCGCGCCGCAAATATTCTCGCCGAGCCAGAACCGCCAGATCGGCGCGGTCAGGAAGGCTTCGTTCCAGCCGCCCGACAGGGCCTCCCGGCTCGCCGCGACGCCATTTTGCAGCCATTGCTCCCAGACGGACAGAAAGGCGCGCGGCGTCTCCACCGCGATGAAGTCGCGGCGCGTCTGCACTTTGCCAAAGAGGGCGCGGCTTACCGGCATGTCATAATCCCGTCGGGCAGCGAAACTCCCGCAAGGCGGGCAAGGTGAAGGGATTGAGGTTCGTTCCGACCGCAAACTGATATTGGAGCTCCCGGCCTCCGACGATGAAACTGGCGACCAGACGATCGCCCCGCTGGGCGGCGCCCCCGACATCCAGCAATCGGAACAGCGCCCAGGCGCCAGTCTTCTCCAGCACGGCGGGAGCCAGGCTCGCCGTTGGTGTCGCCGGCTGACCCAAAGTGGGCGTTTGGGCGACTTGCGGCTCCGTGCTCAAGGTGACGGCGGCGCGCCCGCCGGCGGCGGCGCCGGGCCATTGAATGGCGCCCGGCAGGACCGAGGCTCCCGCCTGCGTCACGACCGCCGCGCCATTGACCTCGAACCGCGCCGAGACGCCGGCTCCGCTCAGCACGGGCGGGAAGATCTGCATGTTGATTACGGGCATGTTGCCGCCGGTGGCGAAGAAGGCATCCCTGATCTGCGCCGCCCGCTGAAACTGGATCAAGGTCGTCGCCGAAAGCGAGCTGCTCAAGGCGCTGTCGGCGCGCCATTGCCAGTTTTTCTTCGAAACATCCGCATATTTCGCAAGGTGTTGCTGAAAGAAGCGGTCGGCGACCCCATTGGGGCCGAACATTCGTCCAAAATCCGCCAGCGCGATTTCGCTGCGCGCCATCCGATCGAACGGGTAGCGCCCGGTCACGATCTGCTGGCAAACACCAGTCACCTGATCGCTCAGGGCGCGATTGAGTTGCGAAAGCTCGGAATTATTCACGTCCGCCTCGAATGAGGCGGCGGCGCGCGTCATCATTGCGTCGAACGGCGCGGGCAGCCGCGCCGATTGGGCTCGCAAGGCCTGCACCTGCGCCTGAAGACTGGCGTTGGCCTGACCGGCCTGGCTCGGCACGCTCACTGACACGACCAGATTGTCCTTGATCTCGTTGAGACGCCCAATCAGCTGATCGATCGGCCGCGCGGTCGCGCCGCCTTCAAGCCATTCGTGATAGGGCCGGAACGTCGCTTCGATCTGCGAACCCGGCGCGCCGATCTGCGGCTGGTTCAACAGCACGGCGCCCGGCGCGGGCTCGCCCTCTTTTTTCTTCAGGCTCGGCCGCTCGCGCGTCAGCGCGGTCTCGTCGCGGATCGATTCAAACAAGGCGCGCAAAGGCGAAGAGGGGCCAGCGAGGGTGGAAAGCGTCGCATAGCGCGGTTTGTCGGCGGTCAGGCGCCGCAGCTGAATCTTCGCCAGCGCGCCTTGCCAGCTTTTGATGAATTCCGCGGAATAGAGCTGATAAATATCGACGCTCAGAGTGTCATATTGCGCGGCGACGGCAGATTGTTCGCCATCCTTGCCGAGAACCCATTTTTCCGCCCGAACCTGATCGGCGATGCTTCCCAGCGGCTGAAGGAGCGCTTTCTGGAAACCGACATAGGTGAAAAAGCCCGGCACGCGGATCGCGGCAAGATCGCCGCCATTTTTTGTCTCGAACACGGCTTCGGAATCGAAGCCGGCGGCGGTCTTGACGTTCCAGTCCGGGATCTTGAGCGAGCGGGCGTCCGATTTGAGCAACTGATAGGCGCGTTGGGCGATGCTCATGCGCGCCAGCAGGCGTTGGCTGTTTTCCAGCACCGAGCTTGAGAGATCGACCAGCGGCGGGCGGCCGTCATCGAGATCCAGCATCGCGCGAAGCTGTTCTTCCAGCGCCATGCGGCCCGAAGCCTGCCCCGCGCCCGGATAGAGATTGTCCTCCCAATCCTGACGCATCCACGAAACGATGAATTCCTTGTCCGGCGTGTGAAGGCCGCCCAGCATCATATAGACCTTCAGCGCCTCATAGACGTAATCGGCGTCGTCGCGTTTGGCGTCGATCGCTTCCTCGAGGCGATACAACAGCCGGGGCCGGTACAGGCGCTCCAGCCCCATGCGATAGGCCTCGACGGCGCTCGACGTCAGCCGCTCCCGCTGGCTCAACCCGAAGGTCTCGGCAGCTGGAGTCGCGGCGTCCTTCTGCGCATATCCCGCCGGCATGAATCGCAATTTACGCAGCAGCGGCTCGATTTTCTGGAAGTCGCGATCGGCCACCTGGTCTTCGTTGCGCAGCCCCCCGGCCGCGACGCTATATTCCTTGTCCGCATCGGCCAGCGATTGCGCCAGCGCCTTGTTGCGCGAGTAGGAAACCCACCACGCGGCGCAGGCCCCCAGGCCAAAACAGAGGGCCAGACCGATGATCGACGCTTTCAGCAGCAGGCGCCTGAACACGGCCCTGGCGTCGGTCGAAACCCAGGCGGCTTCGCCGACGATGACCTTCTGCAGCAGGTCGGTGAGAAAGAAGCTCTTGCCGAAGCCCGAGAGCATAGCGCCGCGCACCTCCTGCGCGCCGAAATTGCGGCTCAGGGCGACGATGAGCTGGTCGATGGGCGTGCCTTCCTGCGTGCCGGAAGCGAAGTAGAAACCGCGCAGGGTCGCATTGGCGTGATAGCGGGTGGGCTCGAAGATCGCGGTCAGAAAATGATGGATCGGCTTCTTCAGCGTCGCCATCTGGGCCGGCAGTCCAAAAAGCGCCACGCGCGGCCCCGGCGCCGGCTCTTCCTGCAGCCGGTCGAGCATCTTCTCGTTCAGCCGCGTGACCAGCAGGTCGAATTCTTCCGGAATCTGGCCGACGAAATTCCGGGTCTTGTCCCTGGTCTGGAAGGTCGCGCCCCAGACCTGCCGGCGTTCGCCCTCGTCGAGATTGGCGAAGAATTCGAGAAAGCCCGCGACCAGATCCGCCTTGGTGAAGAGGGCGTAGACCGGAAAGGCCACTTTCAGCTCGTCGTAAATTTCCACAAGACGGGTGCGTATGGCCCGCGCATGAGCCGCAATCTCCTCCTGCGGCAAGGTGAGAAGATCATGCAGGCTAATGGCGATGATGACGCCATTGATCGGCTGCTTCGGCCGGCTTTTCTTCAACAGCTGAAGGAAAGACAGCCAGCTTTTCCTGTCCGCCCGCGCATCTGAATCCTGGGTGGTGTAGCGGCCCGCCGTGTCGATCAGCACGGCGTCCTCGGTGAACCACCAGTCGCAATAGCGCGTGCCGCCCGCTCCGGCCACCGCCTGAGGCGTCGCCCCCTGCGCCAGCGGAAAGCGCAGGCCGGAATTGACGAGGGCTGTCGTCTTGCCGGCGCCGGGAGGACCGATCATCACATACCAGGGCAGATCATAGAGAAAATCGACCTTGCCGCCGCTCGCGGCTCTGAGCGTCGCCAGCGCATCCTTCATGCGCTCGTGCAACGCTTCGGAATCATCGGCGGCTTCCTCTCCAGCGATGCCGGAGGCCAGCGCCTCGGCGCTCTTGCGGCGGCGCCAGAAGGTAAAGCCGCTGATCCCGGCGAAGACGGCGACCAGAAGAACGATGACGATCTCGCGCGCCAGCTCGTTTTCCAGCGGCCTGAAATCGCCAATGGCGATATGGGGACCGGCCAGCCAGACGACGGCCGAAATCGAACCCAGTCCCGCGCCGTAAAGCAGGATCCGGAAGACATCGCCGCCGACCGCCGATTTGTTGAACATTTCTCCTGATTGCTCCTGCGGTTGAAATCGCTCTAGTCGGTGCGCGAGACGAGAATATCGACCCTTCGATTCCTGGCGCGGCCCTCGGCGGTCGCATTGGAGGCGATCGGATCGTCGGCGCCCTTCCCTTCGACCATCAGGCGGTCAGGCTGCGTCAAGGCAGGCTGCAGCAAGGCGGCCACGGCTTTGGCGCGCTCGATCGACAATTGAAAATTGGACTGGAACCTGTTGGCGGCGTTCAGCGCGACATTGTCCGTATGCCCCACGACGCGGACCGGCCCGACCTCCTTTTCGACGACCTGGCCGATGCGGCTGGCCAAGGGCTGAAACTGCGGGAGGATCTTCGCGTCGCCCGATTTGAAGAGGATGAGGCTGCCGACGCGTATCGCGATCCATTTGCCGATCGGCTCCACGGTCACGGCTCCCGATTGGATCTCGGTCGCCATTGCGTTCTTGATCCGCTCCAGCTGGCCCAGTTGCGCCGGCGACGCCTCGACCCGGGGCGGCGGAGACGGCAGGCGCCGCTGCAAGGCGATCTTGGTGTTGGGATGCAGCGCATTGGTCTCCAGCGCCGTCGCTTCGGCGGTCTGCGTCAGCTGGGTCCGCAGGAAAATGAAGAAGCCGAACGTCAGAAACAGGATCAGCCCGACGAGCGCCCAGGTTGGGGCGCGAAATTTGCTGGTCGTCAGAGCGAGATTCTGGCCCTGCCAATGCGGAGACAAGGCGCTGGCTCCGCGCGGACGAATGCGGCGGAGCGTTTCATAGAGGCTGCGCTGACGGTTCTGCACGGTCGCCGCACCCGCCGCGCTGGCGCGATACATGCCCTGAAAGCCGAGCGCGAGGCAGGCGTGCTGCAATTCGAGGACGTCGAAATTCCTGGCCGGCTCGGCTGACAGCCGATCGAGCTCGTCGAAGAATCGAACGCCGCCGACCCTTTCGCCGAAGAAACGGCTCAGCATCGAATATTGCGTCCAGACATGACGATCTTCGGTCGGAATATTCTGGACGATGTCGTCGGCCGTCGCGCAGATCAGATATTTCGCGACATTGACCGTTTCAGGCGCCACGCCCGCCGCACGTACGTCAATTTCGAAGAATTTCACGGCTTCCGCGACCTGCTCCATCAGGCTGGCGAAAGAGGCCCGCAGGGCGGCCACGCGCAATCTCCCCAGCAACAGCAGCAGAGGGCCGGCCGAGCGCATGATCGGATTCGGATTGGGCGCCGCCAGATCGTCGAAGCGCAAGCCCTGCGCCTGCGGCAAAGGCGGCGGATCGGCGCCGGATGAAGCGGCGGGCGGCCGCGCTGCGATCCAGTCGTCGCTCCCGCTCGCCGACGCGGGCGAGGACAAGGGCGGGGACGGGTCGCCATAGGCGGGCGCGTTGGCGTAGCTGAAAGGAGTCGCGGGCGGAGGGACCGCTGGCGGCTCGGACCCGGCGGCCGGCCCGGAATTGGCCGGCGGCCCGGGATTGGCCAGCGGCCCCTTGGGGAGCCTGCGCCCCGGATTGGGCCGGAACACGGTGCGCTCATTGTCCTCTGGCCCGGGATCCTTCTTGTCGCTCATCTGGAATCCTCCAGAACGGCCCAGAGTTCGAGTTCCAGTTCAGGCCAGTCGCCGGAAAAATGCATGCCGATCGAAGCGGCGGAGCTGAATTCCGGCCAGAGCGGCGATTGCCGATCGAGAAAGAAATAGACGTGATCGGTGATCGCGCGAATTTGCGGGGGCGGCGTGGGCAGATGCACCAGCGGCACACCCGGCAAATGCGCGTGCACGATCTCGTTCATCTTGGTGTTCGGGCCGATCTTGAACAGCTTCGGAAATTGCAGCTGAATTTCCGTGAGGGGCCGCCGCGCCGCGACTTCGAGAACGAAACTGGCGTTGCGGAACAAGGCGCGGTCGCGGATCGGCGAAACGAAGGCGTTGTCGGCGCGCTCGATCAATTCGAGACGAATGGCGCGCCGCCCGAGGCGCGCGCTGAGAAAGTCCTGCAGGTCGCGCAGAACGGGCTCAAACGTCCCTTCGAGATCGTCATGATCGTAAGCTGGATAGCGGCGCGCCCGGCGATCCGTCGCGCCGAAGGTCGCAAGCTCGCCCGCGAGCGCGACAAGCGTCACGAACAGGCGCTCGGGATGGACGTAGCCCGAAGAGCGCAGATGCCGCAGCACCGGGATTGTGCGGTTGAGCAGTTGAAGCACGAAATAGTCGACGCTCTGCAAACCGCCGCCCGAGGTCGGATCGGCGGCATAGCGCGACAATTCCTCCAGCTTGTGCTCCACCCAGCCCGAAATCCGGTCGATCCAGCCGGAAACGACATTATGGGCGCTGCAAACGAGCACGGGCGGCGCATATTTTTCGTCGAAGACCAGCGATTTGTCCTGGACTTCGAGGACGCGCGCGACGCCGAGATTGAAATAGCCGGGCTTGGGGGTGCGCCGCAATTCATAGGTCAGGCGCGGATAGGCGATATCGAGCTCCTGCTCGACGCGCAGTTCGGACGTGGAATCGATGAAGGTTTCGGCGCCTTCGAGGAAGCGCGACGCGCTGTCGCTGACGCGGTGATCGACCTCCCGCACATTGGGCGCCGGCGCGGGAATGCAGAGCCAGACGATCTGATTGGCCGCATCGTCGGGGATGTCGATCGGGAGCGGCGACGGGCTGTCGCCGGGGAAGTTGAAAGGCGTTCCGTCCGGCATGATCCCGGCCGCGCGCCGCACCGCGAACTTGCTTTGCTGCGCGACGTCCCTGTCGATCTCGAGTTCGGAAAAGCCCCATGGATAAGGAGAGATGTGACGCGTGCGGCTATCGACGCGCCGCTCGTGATAGCGATCGCTCTGCTGAAAATGATGCGGGCGAAGGAACAATCCTTCCCGCCAGATGACCTTGCTGTACCAGGACATCATTCCCCCTAGCGCCCGCCGCCGAAAAGCGACGCGATATGCGGACCGGAAAGCACGCCTCCGCCAGGAGGCGGTCCGCTTCCTCAGCCGTCGCCTGCCCGATCGTAGAAACTCCCGAAAAGCAACATGAACTGGTTGATGACGCCGTCGGACTGGCCTTTCGTCTGAGCTTTCCAGGCCGCCAGGAACGCGTCCCAGAGTTGCGCCTTGCGCGCCTTGAACAGAGATTCGGCCCCATGAAGTTTGGGCGCGTTCTTGTCGAGCTGCTCCGGATCGAGAGCGTCGAACAGGCTCTTCACCGCCTGCTGCATGGCCGCATAAGTCTGGAGCTGATGCCGCTTCAAATCCGCGAAGCTCGCTTCGAGCGCGTCGAGCGCGTCGAGATAGCTGCGCGTCGGCGGCCCGAACATGATGCGCAGCGCATCCTGCGGCGTCGGCGTGAATTTGAGCGGATTGTTTTCCTGCGGCTGGATCAACGTATATTCGCCGCTGCGCGCGATGCGCTTGGCTTCGACCCGCGCCTGCAGCAATTGCTGCAATTCACCCGCGACAATCAGCGCGAATTTTCCCATCAAGGCGCCCAGTTCCTCGGGGCTTCTGCTGGAAAGCAGATCCTGCGGAATGCCCGCCGCCGATGCGAAGGCGTGCATGAAGAGGTCGGAGCCTCCCCGCAACGCGCCTTGATCGCCCCTGACGGGCGCGAACGGCGGGTCTGAGCGATCCGGCGAGGCGACCGCGGACGCACGCCCGGCCTGGGCCTCAGGCGGCGCGTGCGCGGCCATGTCCGGCGGCGCGCTCCAGCCGTCTTCGTCGAAACTTGCGCGCCGGCGCGGCTCGGGCGCGCGGGGGGACTCCTCTCGCGGGACGGGCCTTGGCGCCAGCGGCGCCCAATCCAACGATTGTTCCACCGGAATGAATTGCGCCGCTTCCCCGATGCGCGGGGCGTCGACCGTCTGGGACAGGAAATCGCCAAAAACGGGGCTCGGCCTGCCCCGTGGCCGCAATTCCCTGGGATCGATGGGCGGCGCCACTTCGCCGCCGACGTCCCACAGCGATTCATTCGATTGGGGCCGGTCGATGGTCGGCCGCGCCGCGCCGGGCTCGGCGTCGGAGGCGCGGCGCGCCTCACCCGTGATTGAGACGCCGATCAGATAGTCGCCAATCTGAAGCCGATCGCCGTGTTTCAGGCGATAGGGCGATTGAACCCGCGTCAGCGCGCCATTCACGAAAGTCCCGTTGGTCGAGACGTCGATGAGCATGTATTCGCCGGAATGATATTTGATTTCGCAATGCTTGCCGGAAATGAAACGCTGCGGGTCCGGGAGACTCCAATCCAGATGCTGGTCGCGCCCGATATCGGCGCTCCTTTGACCGTTGAGCGTGAAGGAAAGCGGCCCGCCGTCGGGCAGGCTGGAATGGTTCTCGATTTTCAACGTCAGCGCCATTGCGGGGTCCCTCAATTCGGCGCCTCAGGCGAAATCCATGCCCTCGTCCAGAGATCGCAGAGCAAATTCGACCCAGGCGGTCATAATAGCCGGTCTCCTGTCGTTAGCCAGTCTTGTTGAAGCGGAAAGCAAGGCTACACGGACCGCCTGCGCGGTCGCGGCGGGCGACGGCGCCATTGGCGGCCCCCCGGCCGGCGCAATGCTGCCGCCCGACCATGCCGCGGCCAGGGCGATCCATCCTCCTGAAAGTTTGGCGCTCGTCTCAAGGCCGAGATCGAGCGCCTTCCGGCGCGCCGCCTCGTCCGGACGCAGCGCCCATTGCCGGGCCGCCGCCACGCATGCGCGCTCGCTCGCCGTCAGCTCCTTCATGTCGCGCATGGCGTGACATCCCCACCAGACCGCTTCGCGACGCGGCAACAGATAGGCGCAATAGGAGATGGCGGCGTCACGACGCTGCTCGGCCAGACATCGGCGGACGAAGGCGACGGACTCCTCGGCGCTCGCCGCCTCCTCCCCGGTCTCGATGGCGGCTGTCGAGAAGGATGCGAAAAGATCCTTCAATGTCGCAAATCGAATCCTGTTCATGGACTCAATTCCAGTCGATCTTCAGCGCCGAGAAAGCGATGTGGCCGGACGTCACCTTGATTTCCGTCGGCGTGATTTCGATGACGCTCGCGCCGCAGGTCAGTTTGATGCTCTGGTCGGCCGTCACGGCCTGATTGCCCGAAATCTTTATGATCTGGTCGCCCGCCTGGATCGTCAGATGGTCGCTGCCCTTATCGAGCGTCGTCGTGCGCGAGGCGCTCGTTCCGCCTTCGAATTTTTCGCCGATCTCGTTCGTCTCCGTATTCAGAACCGTGACTTGATGATCTTTCTGGGCGTGCATCCGGATCAATTCGGAATCCTTGGCGTCGTCGAACATCAGCTCGTTGTATCCGCCATGCCCGAGCGTGCTGTCCGACTTTATCCCCGACTGGGTTTTCTGCTTTGGAAGCGTGTATGGAAATTCGTTGTCGCCATTATAGACGGCGCCGACGACCAGCGGGCGATCGGGATCGCCTTCGAGAAACTCGACGACCGCCTCCATTCCGATGCGCGGAATGAACTGGCCGCCCCATTGCTTGCCGGCCCAGACCTGGGCGACGCGAACGCGGCAGGATTTCATTTCCTTGCGGTCCCAATGGAACAGCAGGAGCACTCGGCCATATTTGTCGACGTCGATTTCCTGGCCCTCTTCGCCGACGACGCGCGCCGTCTGCGGCCCATGGATCAGGGCCTTCGGCGTCAGCAGCGGCGGCCGATAGGGAATTGACGCGTCATGGAGCTCGTAATTTCCCGAATAATCGGCCTCGCCGGAGCCGCCCGAACGATAGCTTTGCGCAACAAAGGAATGCTTCGCCCGCAGGATCAAATATTCAATCTTTTCCGCCGGCAGCGGATGGCGATCCAGCGTCGTGAAGCCTCCCGGAAACAGACTGATCGCGTTTCCCCTCGCATAGCGGCGTTTGTCTTGGGCCTGATCGGCGTCGAGACGCACTTTGGCGTTTTCCTCGCCATCCTGCATTTCCATATACAGCCCGGGATAGTCATAAATCTCCATCTGACCCTTGCTATATTTTGAAGCAGATTCCTTTTCCGTTTGCAGCTTTTTCGTGGGCTGCTTAAAATCGTAATCGTTCAATTTATATTTACCGGACCGGAATTGCCGCTCGCTGCTCCAGCTCCTGAAATATTCGACGTCATGTCGCGCCTGGAGATCGTCAAAATACGAAATTGTCGCGTGGCCGGGCACGGCTTCATGGGACGACTTGGAATCGGCCAATTTAAGCATATGCGTCCCGGCAGAATGTTCGAAAAAATAATAAATCCCGAACCTTTCCATCATTCGGCAGACAAAATTCAAATCTGTCTCGCGATACTGAACACAATATTCGATCTTGCAATAAGGTTTTGTCGTGACGGATTTAAAGTCGGTAAAACCGCGATCGCGGAACACCTCGTCGATGATCTGGATGACTGTCTTGTCGTGCCAGATCCGACAGTCCGAGGTGCGTGAAAGCAACCAGAGCCAGGGGCGCAGAACGATCCGATACAAGAAGAGTTCGTGATATGCCCCGACTGCCTCGGCTTCGACCATCACGCCGTTGAAATGGCGATCGGGACCGTCGGGAGAACTGAAGGTCACGCAGCAATTATGGCCGAGCGCCTGGTCAAAATCGATGTGATCCGAAGCGCTTAGAGCCTCAACGCGAAATTCGAAAAGCTCGCTGACGCCTTCCGTGGCGTCGAAGCGCGACAGGGCCAGTACGTCCTTCCCCAAAGGGCTTGTAAACGCGCTCGGGCGGCCTTCCTGTAAAAGCTGAGACATTCATCCACCTATACTTGCGCCATTCTGCAAAAACTTGACGATATAAAACATGTCCCCCATAGTCGGGCGGCGCGCCTTGGCGCCTGCGATCGATTTTGAAATCGTTTAGACTTTTCGAGCGTCACAATCGGCTAAACACAATCTTGGCCCATTTCGTTCCGCCCGATGCCGACGGAAGAAGGAGCGCGCGAGGAGCAACATGGCCATCTTGCCGCTGGATCAGTTGATCAATCCCGTTTCGGACGACAGCGCATGCGGCCCCGATCTGGACCTGCAATTTGATCCCGATTTCATGAATTTCCTTGCCCGGGTCGAAGGCACCCTGCCCGGCCAGTTTTTCACGCGCGATCAGGGGAGCGGGAATGAAAAGCCGTTCGAACGCGGCTCCCTGAGCTTTCAGAGCGAGATCGCAGCGGCGGAAGAACTGCTGCTTCGAACCCGTGACATTCGTCTCCTGGTGGCCCTTGCCAAATTCGCCGCCCTCGATCGCAAGCTGCCGGATTTCGTCGATCTCATGGAGACAATCGCGAGCCTGCTCGAAGCGCGGTGGGACGAGGTCAATCCTTGCGCGGAGGACGACGATTTCTCCTTGCGCCTGGCGTCGCTGCAGGCGCTCGACGACATGACCCATATCGTCCTCCCGCTGCAATTCACGCCGCTCATTCGACATCCGCGCGCGGGCGCCATCACTTTTCGCCACAAGCTCGTCGCCGATGGCCTGTCTCCGCGCGAAGGCGAGGAGGTCCCGGACGCGACGGTCATCGACCGCGCCTTCATGGAAATCCCGACGGAGGATCTGATCGCGCAGCGCGACCGGTTCGCGCGTCTGGCGGCCGCCGCCGCGGCGATCGGCGCGACAACCGCCGGTCGCCTCGGCGCTCAAGCGGCCGTTCGCCTCGATTTGCTGGAAGGCTTGAGCAAAAAGATCCTCGCCTTCCTCGACGGTTTTGTCCGCCGCAGGGAACCGGCCCTCGCCGCCCAGTCTGATCCCGATGCGGCGAACGGCGACGCCGCCCAAGGCCCCGCGACGCTCGCCGGCCCGATCGCGACGCTTGACGATGTCTCCGCGACCCTGGCGGGAATCGCCGCCTATTTCGCGCAATCCGAACCTTCGAGCCCGGCGCTGCTGCTGGTCAAACAGGCCTCCAGTCTGGTCGGCAAGAACTTTCTCGAGGTGATCCGCATTCTCGCGCCCGATTATTTCGATCAGGCGCGGATTGGAGTGGGCAGGAACGAAACTTTGGACCTGCCGCTCCATCGGTTGTCGGAACTGTTTGAAACAGAAGTCACGGAGCCGCCCTCGCCCGACGCCAGCATGGTGAATATCGCCGACAAGTCCGCCGCCGTCGCCGCATTGCTGCAGATCGAGGCCTATTACGCCCGCAACGAACCATCGAGCCCCGTTCCATTCATGTGCGAGCGGGCGCGCAAATTTTCATCGGCTGATTTTCTGACAATTTTAAAGGAAATACTTCCGTCCGATGCATTCACACTGCCAGGCTCAAGCTATTAGGCTCACGAGTGGAGCATTGACGTTAGCCAAAATTGCAGTAATGCTTTGGGTTCTGACCGATGCAGAGCATAATCGGCCCATGGTCAGCTTTTAGAAGGACTGTTCGCCATGAGTTCGGACAGCGGCCAAAAATTCATCCGTCGAAATCGCGTCCCCCGCGTTCACATCAGCTACGACGATCCCTACGACGCCGAGCGGAAAATCGAGTTGCCTTTCGTCATGGCGGTCCTGGCGGATCTTTCGGGGGATTCCTCCGATATCGCCAAGCCGGAAGTGGGCGATCGAACGTTCCTCGATATCGACATGGACAATTTCGAGCAGCGGATGGCGGCGATCGAGCCCGGCACGAGTTTTCGCGTCGCCAACAAACTGGGCGAAGCCGACGAAAAGCTCTCGGTCAAACTGAAATTTCAGAAGATGGAAGACTTTTCGCCCGCCGCGGTGGCGAGGCAGGTTCCCTCGCTCGCAAAATTGCTGGAGGCGCGTGAACAACTCGCCAACCTCATGCGTTACATGGACGGCAAAGCTGGAGCCGAAGAGCAATTGAAGAAGCTGTTGAAAGATCCAGCGCTCATGGCCGCCGTTGGCGAAAAACTCGCGAAAAATCCATCTGAAGGCGGCGCGGAACAGTAAACCGGAAGGACTGCGAAATGTCGACAGAAGTCAACCCGGTCCCTCAAGGCGCGCAAGTCGAGACGCGCGAAATAGATGAATTTTCAGCCCTGCTGAAACAAAGCTTCCGGCCGCGCACCGAGCGCGCGGCGACGGAGGTCGAGAACGCCGTCGCGACGCTCGTCAAGGAAGCATTGGCCGACGAGTCTGTCGTCAAGGAGGACGTGCTCGATACGATCGAGAGCATGATCGCCAAGCTGGACGCCATGCTGACGGCGCAGGTCAACGAGATCATCCACGCGCCTGAATTTCAGAAGGTCGAAAGCGCCTGGCGCGGGCTGAACTATCTGGTCTTCAACTCCGAGACGGACGCGCAGCTCAAGATCAAGGTGATGAACGTCTCCAAGACGGAGATTTACAAGAACCTTCGCCTCTATCCCGGCGCCCGATGGGATCAAAGCCCCCTGTTCAAACGGATCTACGAAGCGGAATTCGGCCAGCTGGGCGGCGAGCCTTATGGCGCAATCGTTTGCGACTACGCCTTCAGCCATCAGGCGCCGGACGTGCAGCTCATGCGCGACCTCTCCAAGATCGCGGCGGCGGCCCACGCCCCGCTTTTCGCGGCGGCCGATCCCGTGCTGATGGGCATGGACAGCTGGAACGAACTCATGAACCCGCGCGATTTGTCGAAGCTGTTCGACACGCCGGAATACGCCGCGTGGAAGGGCGTTCGCGATCAGGCGGATTCGCGCTACCTCGGCCTCTGCATGCCGCGCGTGTTGGCGCGTGTGCCCTATGGGGCCAAGACCGAGCCGGTCGAGGAATTCGCGTTCGAGGAAGATACCGACGGCCACAAGGGCGAGAAATACGCCTGGATGAACGCCGCCTATGCGATGGCGGTGAACGTCAATCGCGCCTTCAAGGAATATGGCTGGTGCACGCGCATCCGCGGAGTCCAGTCCGGCGGCGAAGTGTTGAATTTGCCGACGCATACCTTCCCGACCGACGATGGCGGCGTCGACCTGAAATGCCCGACGGAAATCGCAATCAGCGACCGCCGCGAACACGAACTCGCCAAATCGGGGCTTATCCCGATGATTCATCGCAAGAATACCGACAAGGCGGCCTTCATCGGAGCGCAATCGGTTTACAAACCCAAGGTTTATGAAGGCAAGAACGGGGTGGAGGCGACCGCTTCCGACAATCTGTCGGCCCGCCTGCCCTATATGTTCGCCGTCTCTCGCTTCGCGCATTACCTGAAATGCATGGTGCGCGACAAGGTCGGCGCCACGAAAGAAAAAGAAGGTTTACGGATCTGGCTGCAGGAATGGATCATGCAATATGTCGATGGCGATCCATTGCATTCCAGCGAAACCACGAAGGCCAAATTGCCGCTGGCCGACGCGCGTGTCGAAGTGTTCGAGGACGAGACAAATCCTGGCTATTATAGCGCCCGGTTCTACTTGCGGCCCCATTATCAGCTGGAAGCGATGGACATCGGATTGAGCCTCGTGTCGCGTTTGCCCGGCGCCAAGATTTGATGTCGCCGAATTGTTTCCAGTACCTGTTCTGTTTTCATGGGAGGGTGCGATGGCTGTACTAAAGGCGGACATTTTCATCAAGCTCGACGGCATCGAAGGCGAGTCGCAAGACGACAAGCACAAGAACGAAATCGAAGTTCAGAGTTTTTCCTTCGGGGTGACCAATACGGGCTCTCACGCCACCGGCGGCGGCGGCGGCAGCAAACATTCGCATATCGGGGATGTCCATTTCACGAAATTCGTGGACAAATCGTCACCCAAGCTATTTTTGGCCTGCGCTACAGGAGATACGATCAAAAAGGCTGAATTGACCTTCCGCAAAGCGGGACAAAAAGCGGGGCAGCTGGAATATTACAAGATCACTCTCAGCGATTTGCTGGTATCCTCTTTCCAGCAGTCCGACAGCAGTGGGCATGATCTTGGAACAGAGCAGGTTTCGATCAATTTTGCGAAGATAGAATTTGATTATAAAGAGCAGAAGCCGGATGGATCGCTCGGCGGCTCGGTCAAGTCGGGGTATGATATCAAACACGCGAAGCCCCTTTGACGTGATCAGTTTCGGGCGGACGGCATGGCGCCGTCCGCCGAACTTTCCGAGGCTTCGAAATGTCGAGCGTCGCGCAGAAGAACCGGCTTGGTCCGCCGTTCATGTTCGCCTTCAGAAGCGCGCATGAGCAGAAGGACTCCAGGCGCGTGCTTGATTTGCGCGACCAGAGCGGCGAGCGCGTCATCGCCGCCCGGCGCAGCTCCGTCCGGCTGGCCGTGACCGAACCCGTTCTTCGCAAGGAAGTCGCGCACGATCTCGAACAATTGATGAATTCGATCGCGCTCGAATCCACGCAGGATCTCACGTCCTGCCCCGAGGTCAGGAAATCCATTCTCAACTACGGCTTTCCGGACATGGCCTATCGCTCGCTCGACGAAGCGAACCTGTCGGATGTGGCGCGTGAAATCGAAGATGCTCTGGCGCGTTATGAGCCTCGCCTCGTCCGAAGCACGATCAAGGTCTATCGGGACGAAAAGGCGGACAAGGTCGCCCTTCGACTACGGTTCGTCGTACAGGCGGACCTGTTCTGCCGTCCCGTCAATGTGCCCGTCGAATTCATTGCCGACGTCGAATATGACAGCGGCAAAGTCACGCTCAGTCGATTTTAACGCGCATGGACCGAGAGTTCCTCGAACATTACAATCGCGAACTGCAGTTATTGCACGAGCAGGCCAAGGAATTTGCCGAAGAATATCCCGGCATAGCCGACCGCCTCGGCGGCCTCGTCTCGGAGCGAACAGACCCGATGATATCGGGCCTTCTCGAAGGCGCAGCCTTTCTCGCGGCGCGCGTTCAATTGAAGTTGAAGCATGAGTTTCCCGAGTTCTGCAACAATCTGATCGAGCAGCTTGTCCCGAACTACCTGGCGCCGACGCCGTCCTTCATTCTGGCGCGCGTATCGCCGCCGTTCGGCGACGCCGCTCTTCGCGAAGGCCGCAAGATTGCGCGAAACGCCTATCTCGAAGCGAATTATCGTGAACTCGACCGACAGATCGCCTGCCGCTTTCGCCTCGCGAACGAAATCATTCTTTGGCCGTTCGAACTGACAGAGGCGCAATATTTTCCTGCGCCGGGTCCGCTGCAGGCGCTCGGACTTTCGACTGGTCCAGGAGTGCTTTCCGGGATGCGTCTGACTTTGGCCCATCGCAGTTCGGCCAAGTCCGAGGACGAAAAATGGGATGCGGAGACAGCCAAAAAGCCCGAGTTCTGGTTCGCCGGCTGCAAGACCGATGAGCTGACCTTCCATCTGATCGGCGGCGAAGCGGACGCCATCGCGATTTACGAACAAATATTCGCACACCGCGTCAGCGTGCATTTTCGCTATCTCGACGCATTCGGCGATCCGGTCTTCGTCGCCGCGCCGCCAGACTGCCTCTCCCAGATCGGCTTCGACCCCGACGACGCCCTTTTTCCAAACGACAACCGCATATTCACGGGGTTCGAATTCCTGCGCGAATATTTCGCGTTTCCGCGTAAGTTCCTGGGCTTTCGCCTAAGCGGCCTGCGCAAGGTCTTCGCCAATATTCGCTCGCGTTCGGTCGATCTCTTGATCACATTTGACGAGATCAATGCGCGTCTTGCAGCGGCGGTGGCGCCGGGCATGTTCGCGCTCTATGCCGCGCCTGCGATCAATCTGTTCGAAAAGACTCTCGATCGCATCCCCGTGCGGCGCAACCAGCATGAATATCATGTCGTGCCGGACCGCGGCCGCTATCTCGATTTCGAGCCGCATCGCGTGCTGGAAGTCTATGGCCACTTCCGGGCCGGGCGCGACAAGGTGCAGGTTTACCCGCTCTATTCCGCGGCGGTCGACAGCTTCGCCGAGCCGGAACTGGCCTATACGGTCAGACGCCTTCCGCGCCGGCGCTCACATGAAGAGCGGCGGCGCGGCGGGGCCTCAAATTATACCGGCACCGACATGTTCATCTCGCTAGTGGAACGCGCCGGTCTCGCAGACGAGCGCGCCGTGGTTGAACTGAGCCTCAAGGCGCTTTGTTCAAACCGTCATCTCACTGAGCATTTGCCGGTTGGCCAGGGCGGCGCCGATTTCCGGCTGCTCGATCAGTCGGAATTGATCCTGACCTGCGTTTCGGGGCCGA
The DNA here is from genome assembly GCF_030056575.1 of Rhodoblastus sp. 17X3. Lineage (GTDB taxonomy): Bacteria > Pseudomonadota > Alphaproteobacteria > Rhizobiales > Beijerinckiaceae > Rhodoblastus. The sequence goes on from NZ_JASHHX010000023.1 coordinate 46,721, forward strand.
CGCCGCCGCGCGAGCCGGTCGTCAAGCAATTGCGGAGCCGCAGCGAAACGGCGGGCGCCGGCGCCGTCACATGGCGACTGATCAACATGCTCGGGCTCAATCACCTCGGGCTGGTCGAACGCGGCGCCAAGCAGAACGCCCACGCCTTGCGCGAACTCCTGTCGATGTTCGCCGATATTTCCGACAACGCCATCGAGCGCCGCATTCGCGGCGTCAGCAGCGTGGATTCGCGGCCGATCGTGCGGCGCATGCGGCAAGCAGGCGGGGTCGGCGCCGCACGCGGCGTCGAGATCACGGTGACAATCGACGAGAAAGCCTTCGAAGGCAGCGGCGCCTTCCTCCTTGGCGCGGTGCTTGAGCGTTTCTACAGCGAATATTCCAGTCTCAATCATTTCACCCAGACCGTCGTTCGCAGCCTCGATCGGGGCGAGATCGCGCGCTGGCCGGTGCGCGCGGGGGCGAGGAGGCTGCTATGACCGATCCGAAGGAGATGGAAAAAGAGCCGTGGCGGTTCGATTTTTTCGACACTCTGCGACGCATCGAACGCCAGGGCGCCCTGCCGGGCACTGGCCCGCTGCCGCGGATCGGCGACGCCAGTTCGCGCCGCGAAGAATATGTCTTGCTGGGCCAGGACCCCTATTTTGATTTCCCGGCCTCCAATCTGAGCAAATTTCGCACGCGGCCTGACGGCCGGGTGGAGATCCTGGTCAAATTTCTGGGACTGCTCGGCCCGCAGGGCGCCTTGCCGCTCGCGACGACCGAGGAAGCCTTTCATTGGAGTCTGGCGCGCGACGACGCCTTTCCGCGATTTCTCGACCTCATCAACCACCGCTTCCTGCAGCTATTCTATCGCGCCTGGGCGGATTCCCGGCCTGCCGCTCAACACGACCGCCCCGATGACGACCATTTCATCGCCTATATCGGGTCGACGATCGGGATCGGTTCGGCGCCCTTCCGCGAGCGGGATAGCGTGCCCGATTGCGGCAAGCTCGGCTACGCCGGCCTGCTCGGCGCCAAGGCGAAATCGGCGGCGCGTCTGCGCGGCGGACTGCGCGGCTTGTTCGCTGTCGAAATCGACATCGAACAATTCGTCGGTTCGCGTCTGGAGCTGGCGGCGGACGATTGCACCCGGCTCGGCGCGGCCTTTTGCGGCCTTGGCGTCGACACCATGCTCGGCGGCGTGTTCTTCAGCGTGCAGGACAAGATCCGCATTCGAATCTACGCGTCCGATATGGCCGAATACCGCAGATTCCTGCCGCAGGGCGACCGTTGCGAACCGCTGGTCGACTTCATCTTCTTCTATCTGGGCGACGAGCTCGACTGGGACGTCGAACTGGCGATCCCGGCGCCCAAGGCGCAGCCCATCCGCCTCGGCGAAGCGGGAGAACTCGGATGGACCACCTGGCTGTCGCCGGATCTTTCCTGCGCGGGCCACCGCTCCGACGCCTTGTTTCATCCGGCGGAGCGACTGCGGCGAAAACGTAGCGAGGCGGCTTCAGCCTGAATTCACAGGGATGCGGCGGGGACGAAAATGACCGACATCAGTCTGGAAGCCGTCACGGGCAAGCTGAACAGGATCGGCTACGACGCCTTCATCAAGGCGTTGAGGCAGGCCAAGAGCCTCGGCAATCGCCATGTCGAACTGGCGCATTGGCTTTTCCAGATCCTGCAGAATGATCGAACCGATCTGGCGCTGACCTGCGATCATTTCAAACTGGATCGCGCCCGGCTTGCCGCGGATACGTCCCGCGCCATCGAAGGCCTCAGGAAAAACGAGACGGAAATGCCGGGCGTGTCCAACACGATCACGGACCTGCTCGATCGCGGCTGGCACTATGCGACCCTGTTGTTCGGGGAGACGCAGATCCGCACCGGCTATGTGCTGGTCGGCGCCTTGAAGTCGCTGGAGCTGCGCCGCGCCTTTGTCGCGATCTCGCCGGAATTTTCCAAAATCCCTGTCGATCAACTCACCGCTGAATATCCGAAAATCTGGAGCGGCTCCGAGGAAGAAAATCTGCGCCCCCTGGATGGATCAGGCCTGCGGGGCGAGGGAACGCCGGGAGCGGCGGCGGCGGGCCAGAAAGGCCAGACCGCGCTCGACCGCTTTTCACAGGATCTGACCGCCAAGGCCGCCGCCGGCGACATGGACCCCGTGCTCGGCCGCGACGAGGAAATCCGGCAGCTGATCGACGTGCTGATGCGCCGGCGCCAGAACAATCCGATCCTGACCGGCGAGGCGGGCGTCGGCAAGACCGCGGTGGTCGAGGGCTTCGCCCAGAGGATCGCCGCCAATGACGTGCCCCCGCCCCTGCGCGGCGTCCGCCTCTGCGTTCTCGATGTCGGCCTGATGCAGGCTGGAGCCTCTATGAAAGGCGAGTTCGAGCAGCGCCTGCGTTCGGTCATCGACGAGGTCCAGAACTCGCCACAGCCGATCATCCTTTTCATTGACGAGGCGCACACGTTGATCGGCGCCGGCGGGCAAGCGGGCACGGGAGACGCGGCCAATCTGCTCAAGCCGCCGCTGGCGCGCGGAACCTTGCGAACCATCGCCGCGACGACTTGGTCCGAATATCGGCAATATATCGAAAAGGACCCTGCCCTGACCCGCCGGTTCCAGCCGGTGCAGATCGACGAACCCGATATCGACCGCTGTTGCCGGATGTTGCGCGGCATTCTGGGGCCGATGGAGAAGCACCACAAGGTGCGCATCTCCGACGCCGCCATCGTCGCCGCCGTCGGGCTCTCCAGCCGCTACATTCCGGCGCGGCAATTGCCGGACAAGGCGGTCAGCCTGCTCGACACCGCCTGCGCCCGTGTCGCCATCAGCCAGAGCGCGACCCCGGCGGCCATCGCGGACGCCCGCGTCGAGCAGGCGGCGCTGGCGCAGGAGAAGGCGGCGCTGCTCGCGGACCGCGACCTCGGGCCGACCAACGAGGCGCGCATCGCGGAAATCGACGAGCAAGCAAAGACCGTCAGCGAGAAGCTCGCCGCACTTGAGACGGCCTGGGGAGGCGAACAGAAGATCGTCGATGAAATCCGATCCCTGCGCGCGATCCTCGCCACGCCGGAAGACGGCGCCGATCTCGACGACGCCCGTTCGAAGCTCGACGAAAACTTCCAGGCGCTCGAAGGCATCGAACCGGAAAAGCGGATGATCTACGCCCATGTCGACGCGCAGGCGGTCGCCAGCGTGGTCGCCGATTGGACCGGGGTTCCGGTCGGGCGAATGGTCAAGGACGAGATCGAGAACGTCCTGCGTCTGCCGGAAATCCTGAACCGCCGCGTGATCGGACAAAGCCACGGCCTCGCGATGATCGCCAAGCGGATCGAGACCAATCGCGCCAGGCTGGACAATCCGAACAAGCCGATCGGCGTGTTCATGCTGTGCGGACCGTCAGGCGTCGGCAAGACGGAAACCGCCCTCGCCCTGGCCGAGGCGCTCTATGGCGGCGAGACCAACATGATCACCATCAACATGTCCGAGTTTCAGGAAGCGCATACCGTCTCGACGCTGAAGGGCGCGCCTCCCGGCTATGTCGGCTATGGCGAGGGCGGCCGCCTCACCGAAGCTGTGCGGCGCAAGCCTTACAGCGTCATCCTGCTCGACGAGGTGGAGAAGGCGCATCCCGACGTCCACGAGATCTTCTTCCAGGTCTTTGACAAGGGCGTCATGGAGGACGGCACGGGGCGGCGGATAGATTTCAAGAATACGCTGATCATCTTGACTTCGAACGTGGGGACAGACCTGATCATGGAACTGAGCAACGACAAGGCCTTTGTCGAAAATCCGGAATCGCTCGCCGCCGCCATGCGCCCGGAACTGCTCAAGGTTTTCCCGGCGGCGCTTCTCGGGCGCATCGTCGCCATCCCCTATTTTCCGCTGTCGCCGGACATGCTGGCCGGCATCGTGCGCTTGCAGCTCGACCGCATCGGCAAGCGCATCCACGAAAATCATGGCGCGGCGTTTTCCTATGAGGAGGCAGTCGTGGATCACATCGTCTCGCTTTGCAACGATCCCGATTCCGGCGGCCGCATCATCGACAACATCATCACCAACACGCTGCTCCCCGCCCTTTCGCGCGAGTTCCTCAAACGCTCGCTGGCGAAGGTGGAACTGACGGAGGCGCGAGTGGGAATCGCGGATGGCGTCTTTCGCTATCACTGGGGCGGCGAAGCCGCCGAGCGCGACCAGAGTTCCGCCACGCCGGAGGTGACGGAAGACGCGAGGACCTAACCAGGGAGGCGGCTATGACAAGCAATCGCTTCGAACAGGTTGACGAATTGCAGGATGACGCGCTGAACCTGTCACTGGCGCAGACGCGCGAGGGCCAGACTGGCCGCGTGCGCGTTCCCCTCTCCGCCGCCGAGGGCAAATTGCCCGGCGGCGTCGACAGCGGCGACATTCCCGCACGCGACGCCTTTCGCGGCGCGATCAAACTCGCCAATGATCTCAAGCTGGCGATCGTCGTGATCGATCCGGACAATATCTGGCAGAAGGAATGGGGCGAGCTTTACCGCGATTGAATTTTTCACGCGGGGCGACGCGACGCCGGAAGCTGGGAGAGGACGATGCCGGTAGCCCTTCAGGAATCCACAGCGACCATGACAGCCCATTACGCCGGCGCCCGGCCAGCCATAAGCTATGCAAGACGCGGCTCCGTCGCCATGGCCGTCCTGCACCAGGGCCGCTCCAGCGGCCCCATCGTTTCCGGCAGAATCCAGAGCGCGGCGCGGGCCAGCGCGATCAAGCTCACCGCCAGCATGAACGTCCTGGCGGACAGCATCGCCGACATTCAGCAACACTATGAATTCCACCTTCTCCAGCTGGCCTGGAAGCCGATCGACTATGCCTTGTATGCCGGGATGACAGCCTCTGACGGCAGCATGAAACTTGATTTCGCCGCGCCGCCGCTGTTTCCGGGGAGCAGCTCGTTCCTGCTCGACGCCGACGAGAACGGCGCGCCTCCGTTTCCATTCGTCGAAGCTGGCGGCGTCGCAATTCGCAGCGGCGGAAGGCCCGGCGCCTGGGTGGCGTCGCTGGAGTTCCACGATCATCCCTTCACGGATCGCCCGCTGGCCCTTCCCAATTTCGCCACGCGATCCGCCCGGGGCGGCGACGACAAGATGAACTATCTCTACCAGGTCGAGCGATCGCTTTTCTTCTTCAACACATTCGTCGTCAAAGACCTGAACACGGGGGTCATCAAGCCGATCGGCTTCATCAACTGGAAAAGCCGGATCGTGGCCAGGATCCGATGGCGGATCAACGCCGACGGCGCGCCCGAAGCCCAGCCCGCCGAATTGATCACATCCTATTTCACATCAGACGATTATCTGACGGGAACGCCCAACAGCGCGGCGGAGAAAATGGTCGTCAACCCGCCGATGGATCCGGCTCAAACCTATAACGCCCTTGAGACGGCGACGTTCGGCGCCGTATTGTTGAGCCTGTCGAATTCCCCGAACATTCAGGCGAGCGGCGGCTGGTCCGCCTCGGTCCCGGCTACGCATTTTGCGCCTTGACGGCGTCCATCAAGAGTCTGTTGCCTGCAACTTCTTGCAGCGCCGCCGGAATCAAGCGCCGCGACTCATCGATGGTCTTTCCCGTCGATCCGGCGACGAATTGCGCCAGTTCCTCGTGGTCGTGCGTTCCATCCAGCTGCTGCAAAAATGAATTCCAGAACGGATCGATCATCCGCACCGGCTTGTGATGCAGAGCCGCCAGCACCTCTTCGCCACGTCGCGCCTGCGCCCGCGCCAAGGGGCTAGCAAGCGGCCTGTCGCCCGGCGTGCGCGAATAGACCGGCGGCGCCGTAGCGAGAGTGACGGCTGTGTTGACGAAAAGCCGCAGCACACTTTCGACGATAGCGGGGGAGTCCGCATATTCGTCCAGAAGAACCGCTGGCTCCGTCGCCAGTCGTCCCAGCAGGCCGCCAAGCGCGGGATCGTCGGTCTCGAATTCCACGCCCGTCCTGGCCCGGAATGCGTAAGTCTTCTTGCCCGGGCCCGACGCCGGCGTGAGGTCGGCGGAGGCATAGAGCCCGACCACCCGCTCCGGCGTCGCGATCCGCTGAATTTTCTCACCCGCGCGACAGAACAGGGACCAGCGAAAAGGGCGCATGTCGGTGAAATCGAGCAATTGCTCGAACTTCACCCAATCGCCTCCCGTATGTTTCTTTGCGGCGTCGAAACGGATCGAAGGAAACAGCCCGTCGTTGAGAACGGAGGGATGCGCGTCGGCGAGATAATCAAGCCCCTGCGCCTGTGCGGCGGCCGCCACGTCGCTCAGGAATTGCGGCTCCCAGACCTCCCCCATTTCATCATGAAAGAGCACTTCGATCGGCCGATTCAGATTGTCCTGCGCGGCTTCGAGCAGGGCCTTCTGAAACGGCTTCTCGGCCGACCAGCCCGACATCTGATATTCCAGCGCGGCCCGCGCCGCCTCCATGCGCTGCTGCGGGTCTCGGGCGTCCCGCAGAACATAGACGAGATAGTCGCGAATGGTTTCGCGGACCCTGCAACCGGGAAAGGCGTTGTAGCTGATGAAAGCGACGCCGTCAGCGGACAGCTTCTTGCCGACCATCGCCATCAACGCCGCGCGGACATCGGCCGAGACCCAGGAATAAACGCCATGGGCGATGATATAATCGAATTCGCCCTGAACGGCCTGTTCGTCCCTGATATCGGCCAGGCGCAGCCGCACATTGCCGAGACCGGCCCAGCGAATCGTTTCCTCGCCGCGTGCGATCGACGATTCCGCTATGTCAATTCCGAGAAATTCCGAGTTCGGCGCGCCGACCGCCATATTTGCGATGTTGACGCCTTCGCTGCACGCGACTTCCAGAACGCGGCACCGGCCAAACGGCGCGCTGGGCCGCCCCAGCAATTGCGCCAGCGCGCCAATCGTCGCGGGATGCGTCCGCGTATTGGGCCAGTTCGGGTAGCGAACGCTGTCGTAAACAGTCGTCATCGGACTCCATCGAAGCCAATGTTGATCAATTGCCGCCGCGCCGCGAGTATGTCCGCGACGGCGCTCAATGTCACCTCGCTTTTGCCCGTGACGCGGCGCCTGGCGCGCGCCGTCTTGCAGCGCTCAAGCGCCTGCATTTTCAGGCCGGACGGACGACAATCGCAACTCGCCCTAATCCTGCCAATCCAAGCGGCCGGTGTCAGACTGCCAGCTGTTCTCGCGGCATTTGGCATGGATCGCAAATCGATCGAGCGCGGCGATCCAGGGTCGCCCTCGATCGCCCTGTCGCCATCGTCAAGACGCCCTGCACACATCACTTGGCTCGCGCCTACCCGCGATCCGCGGCCAAATCGTACTTCCAATCGGTCGATTGGACGCCTACTATTTCTGCCGGCTCGATCGGCGGACGGGAGGAATTCCAACATGCAAAATTGGCGTGGATTTTGTTTAAGTCTTGTCGCTCTGGTCGTGGCGATCGGCACAAGCGTTTCATCCCCGGCCTACGCTGACAGCGGCTTTATCCGCATGTCGGTGGTCAAGGGCGGCTGGTTCATCGGCGCGCACGGGGGATCGGGCACGCTGATATTTCATGGACGGCGATATCCATTGTCGATCGGCGGCGTGGACGCGGGTCTCGTGTTCGGATTGTCCGAGACAGAATTTCATGGCCGGGTTAGCCGCATCCGCACGGCATCGGATGTCGCAGGCGTCTACGGGGCTGGTGGGGCTGGCGCGGCCGTCGTGCTTGGCGCGCGGGTGATCGCGCTTACAAACAACAAGGGCGCGCTCCTGGAGCTGGAAGGTCGGCAAGTCGGATTGATAGCCAATCTCGACCTGAGTGGGCTCGTAATTTCCCTGCGATAGACGGCAGGGGTATCTGAAGTGGCATTTGAAAAGTGACCTAAACGAAACGGGCTTCTGATTTTTCCTCATCTCATCGAGATGCGCCTTCGCCTCGATGAAGCAGCCGGTCCATCCCATCAGCAGTTGGCCGCCAACCTCGTCCGTGAAGTCAAAGAAGGACCTGGAGCGGAAACTCGCAATAACGTGGCTGCCGTCCTGGGAAGTTCACCCATCTGGTCGAATGAGCGAGAAATCGTCGGCAATCGTCGGCCGTCGACGACCAGCTGGCGTGCGAAACCCGCGGCGAGGCTTTCAGTGCGGTGGCGACGGCGTCGAGTTCACCTGATTCGATAGAGGTGCTAACCAAGGTGGCCGCGAATTCGGTTACATCTTCGGATCGTTCGCTGACCTCGACCTCGCGAATGGGATAGCTCGCGTTCTCCAGCGCCGCGATCAGTTGATCGCGGCCTGATTTGATCAAAACGGCCTCCGGTAAACCCGGCGCGGTTCAGTTCGCGTCCGTATATTAAAAATTGCATTGTAAAGTGGCGCACCGCTCAGGATAAAACTGCGAACACCTATTTATTTTAAATATATATAACTTTATCGAATTCATCAGCTGTTTCCTGCCGCCGACAATTCATGCGCGAGGTTGGCGAGGTCGATTTCCGCGTCAAACACCCCTTGCGCAGATGCGCGCTCCAACCAAAGGCGCGCTCTGGACCGATCGCACTGTCCCGCCGCCCCGATCGCCAAATACCTGCCAAGCATTAACTGGGCCTGCGCATGGCCCAGCTCCGCCGCCGCCTGGAACCAGCGCTGGGCGGTCAGACGGTCCGTCGGCATCCCGTGACCGCCCCCGTAGATTGCGCCCAGCCCGAACATCGCGCCGCTATGGCTTTTGGCCGCAGCTTTCGCGAACAAATCCATCGCGGCGGAAAGATCGCGCGGGCCACCGCGGCCATTCAACATCATTTCGGCGAGAGAGACCTGTGCATCTGCGACGCCGGCGTCGGCGGCGAATTTGATCCAGGAACGCGCCGCCTCGATGTCAGGCGTCACGCCTTGGCCCTCGGCGAGCATACGACCGTACATGAACTGAGCTTCCGGCACGCCCTCTGCCGCCCGCCTTAACCAGGATGCGGCCTGTATTTCATCCCGGGCCACGCCGATGCCCTTGGCAAGGCAGACGCCGAGATTGAACGCGGCGACATGGTCGCCGGACGCCGCCGTTTGCTCGAACCATCCCACAATTCTGGTCGCGTCTTCCGGGCTTCCTTCGCCTTCCAGAACCATATTGGCCAGATCGGTCCGGGAGGCCTGATCGCCGGAGTCCGCGGCAATTCGAAGCCAGCGGATTGCTTCGTCATTGTCCTGCGCAACGCCGGCGCCTGTCAGGTACAATGATCCCAAGGCCCGCGCGGCGGCTTCGCTGCCCAATTCGGCCGCTTTGCGATACCAGTTTGCCGCCTCCGAATAATTCGCCGGCAAGGCGCCATTTCGACTGTACAAATCCCCGATCAGCGTTGCCGCCTCTGCGTCCCCCGCCTGCGCCGCACGACGCAGCCAGGACTCGCCATTGATCAAATCCTGAGCGACATGGCGTCCCTCAATCAGAGCGAGCCCCCAACGCAGCTGCGCGGCGCGATGCCCGCCTTCGGCCGCGCGCCGGTAAAGTTCTGCCGCCGCAGCGGGATCGCGCGGCAATCCCATGCCTTGCTCGACGATCGCGGCCAACAGATAGATTGCTGTCGGCAGCCCGCACTTGGCCGCATGCAGAAGCTGTTGCGCGACGCGGCGCTGGCTCGTCTCGTCCGTGGCGCGGCGCGCCAGCGAAAGCGCATAACCGAGGCTTCCCTCGGGGCAATTTTGCGCAGCGGATTGCGCGTAACATTGATGAGCCGCCTCCAGGTCGCGCATTTCCTTCGGGCCATGCGTCAGGATATAACCGAACAGCGCTTGACCTCTGGCTGAGCCGGACCTGGCGGCTTGGCTCGCCCAATGCAAAGCGGATTCGTAATCCGGCTCGCCGGTTGCGCCAGCAGCAAACAGCCGATTTGAGCGCGGCCTGTCCTCAGCCGGGGCTCCATTCGCTGCATCGGCCAGACCGTGCAAGCAAAGCGAGCCCAGAAGCTCCTGCGCTTCGACCCAGCCATTCGCGGCCGCGCGCCGCAGCCAGACCACGCCCTCGGCCAGACAGATAGGGATCCCTGAGCCTTCGAGATAGGCGAGCGCGATCCGGTATTCGCCTTCCGGAACGCCAGCCTTCGCCGCAAGCGCCAGAAGCGGGAACGCTTCCGCGAACCGCTTCTGCTCGGCCAATTCATTGGCCCGGCGCAGCGCGGTTTCGGGTGATAAACGCCCGATCAGCCGATCAACAAACGCCATTCCCTTCATGAAGGATTTCCGATGTTACGGCTCGCGCATCGCCTCATTCGCCACCGGCGCCACAAGACCGAAAAGATATTGCAGGACCGTGCGTTTGCCCACCTTGATGTCCGCGGTCACGGGCATGCCCGGCACGATGTGAAAGCCGGCGGGCGTATCATGGAGCGCGAGACGTTTGATGGCTATGCGGGTGCGATAAAAGGGCTCGGAACTCGTCGGCGTCGCTGGCGCCGCGCCGGTAGGATTGCGCGCTTCCTCTTGCGCGGCGAAACTGTTGGGGCTGACGATCTTCACGACGCCCTCGGCCACGCCATATTGAGTGTAAGGGAAGGTGTCGAATTTGATCGACACCTGGTCGCCGAGGTGCACGAATCCATTTTCGGCGCCGGAAATATTGGCCTCGATTTCGAGAATTGCGTCGCCGGGAACCAGCGTGATGAACTGCTGGCCGGATTGCAGCACCGAGCCAACGGACACTTTGGCCACCGACTGCACGATAGCGTCATGTTCACTGCGGAACTCCACCAATTCCCGGCGCAGCTTCGCCTTGTTCAATTGCTCACGCGCATTGCTTGCCTTTTCGGCTGCGGCGGACAGTTGCTGGGAGGCGTCGCCCCTCCAGCCGCGAACGAAGGCGTCGCGATCCGAGGCCAGCGCTTCCCTGTCGAGCTCGGCGCCTTTGGCGGTCTGTTCCGCATTCGTCAATGCCCGCGCCATCTCCGCGCGACTGTCCATCGCCAGCAGCGTGTTGAGCCGGCTTCCCGCTTGTCGCGCTTCGAGCGTTTTTCGCATCTGCTCCACGTCTTGAGCCAGGCCCAGCCGTTCCCGGTAAGCTGTGGCGTCGGACTTCGAGCGCACGATGATCGTGTCCAGTTCGGCCAGTCGATGGGCATAGTTCTCGATCTTTGATTCGAACTGCGCCTGCCTGTGGCCGAAGATCGACGCCTGAAGGATCCAGTTGGGATCGTCCCCGGAATAAGTGAAGGGAAGGCCGCCAGCTTCGGCGCGCAAACGCGCAACCTCGGCTTCGAGGCTCGAAACCTGGGAGGTAAGAGTGGCGAGATCGGCGCTGGCGAATGTCGGATCGAGCCGCGCCAGCAACTCGCCTGCCTTGACTTCCTGCCCCTCGTGCACGTCGATCGAGCGAACGATTGCGGTCTCCAGCGGCTGCACGAGGATGGTGGGCGATTTGGAGACGACCGCGCCGCGCGTCGCCACGACCCGGTCGACCGGGATCAGCGCCAGCGTGGCGATCACGACGAAGACAAGGCTGGCGACGATCCAGATGATCCCTCGCGCCATGCGCGGAACCGGCGCGTTCACGATTGCCGTTGACGGCCACTGGAATTCAAGGATGGCTGGCAGAGTCGGGTCCGCCGCGGATCCGCGCCGGAAGGAGACGACTGCGTTTGACGAAGCTTTGCTCATGTCCGCGCCCTTGCGCCAGCGACTGTCCCGATCGCCGATCGGGGCGAGGCGTCGCTAGTTGTTGGGCACCGGCCGGGGCTTGAAGACAGCATGGCGTTGCCCTTGGTTATCGAGGTGGCGGTTCTGTTGCGCCCAGAGTTGACGATAGATCGCACAGCGTTCCAGCAAGACGGCGTGCGGAGCGATGTCATCGACTTTGCCCTCGTCCATCACGAGAACGAGGTCGCATTCAATCAGCGATGAGAGACGATGCGAGACGATGACCATCGTTCGTCCGCGCGCAATGCGCTGCAAGTTGGCGCTGACGACCGCCTCGCTTTCGGGATCGAGCGCGCTGGTCGCCTCGTCCAGGATCAATATGCGAGGATCGTGGATGAGGGCGCGGGCGATCGCAAGCCTTTGGCGCTGTCCGCCCGAAAGATTTGGCGAGCCTTCTTCAATATAAGTCTCGTAGCCGTTGGGCATGCGTTCGATGAATTCCTCGGCGCCGGCGAGGCGCGCCGCCTGCACCGCGTCCGCGAGCGTAAGTCCGGGGCGCCCGGCGATAATGTTGTCCCGAATGGTGCCTCGGAACAGGAAGTTATCCTGCAATACGACGCCGAGATTCTGCCGCAGATGCCGCAGGTCAATCTCGCGGAGATCGGACCCGTCGATTTTCACGAAACCGCCGAAGTCGCGGTTGATCCCCTGCAAAAGGCGGGTGATGGTTGACTTCCCGGAGCCGCTGCGACCGACGATACCAAGCATCGTTCCGGCGGGAACAGTGAAGCTCACCCGGTCGAGCGCCGGCGTCTTGGTTCCGCCATAGACGAAGGTCACGTCCTGGAAACTGATGGCCCCGGAGAATTTCGGACGTAATCCGACCGAGCCCGCGATGGACTCGAGTGGACGGTTCAGCACCGATCCAGCTTCCCCGATGGCCGCGCCGACTTCTTCGTAATCCTCCACCAGCCGCGCCAGGCCGACGAGCGGCTGGGCCACCCGCTGGCTCAACATCATGAAGGCGAACAAGGATCCGACCATATAGCCGGAAGCGTCGCTCATCGCCCAATAGGCCCCCAGCATCATCGTGCCCAGCGTCATCAGGCGCTCGATTGGCGTCACCAATGTTTGCGGCCAATTGGCCGTTTGCGCGAACGCGAGGCGGGATTTTCCGGCTTCGGCGATCCGTTCGTCCCACAGGGCGAGGCGCTGTGGCTCCAGCGCGAGAGCCTTGACTGTCTTCATGCCGACGATGGTTTCGCCCAGGGCCGCGGATTTCCAGGTTTCGGCGGCGGCGACACGCGCATACTGGACCTGGAGCGGTTTCAGATAGGCCAGGATGATCAGCATGATGACCGCGGCGCAGGCGACCACAATCCACGTCAGGGCGGCGTTTAGGTAAAACAGGAAAGGCAACAGGACGCAGAGCGTGATCAGATCGAGGAAGGTCGCAAGGAGCCTGCCCGTCAGGAACTCGCGGACGCGGTAGATCTGGGCGATCAGATACATGGTCTCGCCGGCGGGGTGGCGCTCGAAATAATCGAGCGGCAGCCGAAGCAGGCGATTGAACAGATGCAGGTTGAGCTTCGCGTCGAGGCGCACGCCGACAACAGCGACAATCTGCCGGCGTGCGAAGCCCAGAAGCGCTTCATAGGCGACGATCACGACCATGATCACGGAAAGCAGCGCCAGCGTCGAATAGCTTTTGAACTGGAGCACCCTATTGACCATGGTCATGACCAGGAGCGGCGGGAAGATTGTCAGGATGCTGATGGTCAGCGAGCCGATTGCAATATCTCGAAGCGACCCGCGCTCTTGCAGGACCAGATCGACAAGCCAACGCAAATTGAACAATGCGTCCATAGGCGCACGTCCACGAATTCCGCGCAGCAATATGGCCTCGCCTTCCCAGACCTGCGCCAACCGCAATTCGTCGATCGCGACTGAAGGCGTTCCAGCGGGCGCCGCCGCGTCCTTGAGATGAATCGCGTTCTTGTCCGCGTTAACCCCGCTCATCAATCCCGCGGTTCCGTCCGAGAACAACAACACGACTGGTCCGGATTCGTGAAGCCGCAGCAAATGTCGCCAGTTTATGCGCACCGCGCGCGACCACATTCCGGCGTTCTGCGCCCACATGGACAGCGCCGCCGCCGTGGGCGTCGCTTCGCCGGCGGGCTGCCGGAACTCTTTTGGATCGAGCTCGACGCCGTGGTAGCGCCCCGCATGAACCATCGCCAGCAAGCGTGGATGAAGCTGGACTTTTTCCCCGCCAAACGTTGCGCCAGCACGTGAACCGATCACAGGCTCGTCGTCGAACTCGACTGCCGTTATTGTTTCTTTCGGCGCGAGAGCGCTCTGTGCGAGTTCACGCGCCTGATTTTCGCTCCACTCGCATTTCGCCACCGGAGCTGCCGGCGACTGGAAGTCTTCGTTCTTCACCGCTAGCGGAGTTCTAACTGGCGAGCGTCGCTTCAAGGCCAGCACGCCGCGGTGAAACACGGACTTGAGCCGATTTTGCTCAACTTCTCCCGCCGAAGATGGCGCAGAAGCAATTGCATCCGCCCCCGGCGCTGGTGGCGCGCCATCGCATGTTGCGGCATTTTCCGGCGCGTTGAAGGCGCCGTTCGCGTCTTGCCGCGCGCCTTCAATCGCGGCCGCCTCGATGAAGCACACCGCATCTTCCAGTAATTGGCTTTCGCGCTCAATCTCCGATTCGGTGAAAGCCGAGGCGCCGTTCTTGAGTTGGTCGACCAGCGCGATTCGCGCACGATCATAAATTGCGCGCCGGCTCTCGATTGTATTCGGCTCAAGACGAGCGACAAAAGAAGCGATCACCGAGCGGTAACGGGGCGCGGATCTGCGCAAGCCTAGCTCAACCACTTGATCGGCATTGTTCGCAGAGCGTCGTGGTCCCGCACGCCCCACCATCTCCGGCGCAATTTGTGCGCCGAGGTTTGGGTGCGAGGACGGCTGAAACGGTTCAGCTTTGATTTCCACGACGGCTCCTCGAAGCAGTTTCATCTATCGCGTTTCTACTGATCGGCGCCTTCCGTCCGCGAGGTTGCGTTGGGAAAGCGGAGCGACGGAGCCTGGCGGCTCCGTCGCTGGCTTGCAGCGAGGCTGTCTCAGCCCCGGTGGACCGGCGGCGTGTTGTTCGCCAGCAGATCCTTCAGTTCCAGCTTGCCGCCATTATCGAGATTGGCGGACGCGCCGATGCCGCCTCCGGTTGTCTCCGGATTTGTTTGCGAGCCGGCTCCGTGGCCCGGTGCATTGGCGCCGTGCTTCAACGAACTGACCAGGTTGCCAAAATTGGTTAGGTCGGTTGTCAGCTGCTCTCCGGCCGCCAGCGTCACAATATTGCTATCGTGGCCGTTGCCGCCATTCGCTCCACTGCCTCCGGTTGCGCCCGACTCGTTCCCACCTTGCAGGAATTTGGTCGGATCAATTCCCTGTGCGCCAAGAACGTTGCCTTGGTGAACCTGGACCGTGAGCGAATCATGCGAACCGGTCGCTCCGCCAGTCCAGCGGTCATGGCGCTCGTCATCATCTCCGCCGGTGTCTCCGGTGCAACCAGTCGAGCCCGAAGTTCCCGTGGCGCCGGTGGCTCCAGTGGAGCCTGTGGCTCCGGTGCAGCCGGTGTGCCCGGTGTGCCCAGTGTGCCCGGTGTGCCCGGTGTGCCCCGTATGACCCGTTGCTCCGGTCGAGCCAGTTGCCCCGGTCGAGCCGGTGGCTCCCGTCGCGCCGGTGGCTCCCGTCGAGCCGGTGGCTCCCGTCAATCCGGTGGCCCCGGTCGAGCCAGTTGCTCCGGTCGAACCGGTGGCCCCGGTCGATCCAGTCGCTCCGGTCGATCCG
>NZ_JASHHX010000024.1 GCF_030056575.1 Rhodoblastus sp. 17X3
TCGACGTGGTGATCGGGAATGGGTGGCCGTACGACCTCATCGGCGTGGATTCAGGGGATCGTCGACATGCTCGCCGACGTCGGTCTGGATGTCGCCGCCATCCTGGCCGAGGCCGGCATCGATCCGGCGTTGCTGGCGAATCCCGACAGTCGCGCGCCAACAGAATTGGTGAGCCGCCTTTGGCGCGCGGCGGCGGAACATTCCGGCAATCCCGCCGTCGGCCTGCTCAGCCCACATGTGCCCAAGCCCGGCAATTTCGACATCGTCGGATATGCGATGTTGACGAGTCCGAACTTGCGCGTCGCGATTGAAAATTTCGCGCGGCATTTGCGGCTGGTCAGCGACGCCGCTTCGATCGATCTCGATTTCAGGGAACGGTCGGTCATGCTGCAATTGCGGCTGTTCGGCGGGCGCGAGCCCATCCCCCGGCAAAGGATGGAATTCGATCTTCTGACCTTGCTGACGTTCTGCCGCTGGGTCGCGGGAAAGACGATCAAGCCGCTCGGAGTCTATCTCGTCTGGCCGGCGCCCGCGGATGTCGCGCCATTCGAAAACGCGTTCCAATGTCCCCTTCATTTCGAGGCGGATTTCAACGGCGTCGAATTTACGCGCGCCGATTTCGACGCGAAGCTGCCGGGCTTCAACCCAGGATTGGCCGGAGTGCACGAAAGTCTTGTGCAACAAAGGCTTGTGGCCCTTGATGGAGCTGGCGTCAGCGTGAAGATCCGCGAGCAAATCATTCACCGGCTGTCCGGCGGCGAACCGCGTCGCGAGGAAATTGCGCGCGCGCTCCATCTCAGCGACCGGACGCTGACGCGACGCCTCAACGAGGAGGGAACGTCCTTTCAGAAGCTGCTCGACGAGACGCGCTGCGATCTGGCGCAAAATTATCTGGCCAAGCCGAACATGACTTTGGCTGAAGTCGCCTATCTACTTGGCTTCGCTGATCAAAGCGCGTTTTTCCGCGCCTGCAGGCGCTGGTTCGATTCTTCACCCGGTCAATATCGCGCTTTTCTGGGCGGAGCGGGCGCGAGCAGGGCGCCGAGTCTGCAACGCGTTTGATCGCGCGCCTTGAGCGCATTGGGAACCGCCTTCAGGCGGTCCCCATCAGGCGGATCAGGGCGTAGCTGATTGCGATCAACGTCAACAGCGAGAGGGTGACGGCGATCGTGGCCCGTCCGCCGACGCGCCGGAGGTTGCCCGGATCGACTTCGAGGCCAAGCGCCGCCATCGACAGGACCGTCAGGACCGTCGTGAAACGCTCGATGACAGGCAGGACTGCTTCCCGAATCAGTCCTCCCGAGCGCAGCACGGCGAGCGCCAGAAACCCGAGGATGAACCAGGGAACGAGTCGCTTCAGCGAGGGGCGCGCGGGCGCCTCGACACCGGTGTCGCGCTTGCCCAAAGCGTTTTGCAGCAGAGATACGCCGAAAAGGACCGGGCCGAGCGTCAAGACGCGGATCAGTTTGACCAGGGCGCCGATCTGGACGCTGAGAACGCCGACCGGGACCGTCGCCGCAAGAACCTGCGGCACGGCATAGACGGTCAGGCCGGCCAGCACGCCATACTGCCCATCGGAGAGACCCAGCAAGGGAACCAGGCCGGGCAGGGCGACCACGGCGATGACTCCGAGAATTGCCGTGAAGGAGATCGAGGCTGCGACGTCCTCTCCATCGGCCTCGATGACAGAGGCGACGGCCGCTATGGCCGAATTGCCGCAGATCGAATTGCCGCAGGCGACGAGCAAGGCCATCTTGTGCGGAAGGCGGAACAGGCGCGCGATGCCGTAGCTTGCGACGAGCGAGCCTGCGACGACAATGGCGACGCCGCCGAGCAGGACTGGACCGGCGGCCGCCAACGCACCCGCGCTCAGCGATGCGCCCAGCAGCGTCACCGCAAGCTCCAGCATGAACTTGCCGCTGAACTTCACCCCTGGCTTCCAGCGCTCGGAGGGCGCCCAGAAGCAGCGCACCAGAGCGCCGCCCAGAATCGCGAGCACGAGCGCCTCGAGGGCGGGGCGGCCGAGGAAATGTTCTTCGAGCGCCTGCCCGCCATAGGCGATGGCGGAGACAGCCGCGCAAAGCGCGACGCCAGGAAGCGTGAGGGAGAGTTTTTCCAATAATGCAGTCATGAGGAGAGCTTTCCACCTGCCATTTCGTGAGGAATGGCTTGCGTCAACTCTCATCATGTATCAAATTCAATTATTTCACAATTCTATGAGATAAACTCATATGTCGATCAATCTGCATTTGCTACGCATGTTTGTCGCCGTCGTTGAACACGGCGGCTTTTCTCCGGCGGCTTTGACGCTCAATGTTAGCCAATCGGCTGTTTCCAAGGGCGTCAAGGAGTTGGAAGGCCAGCTGGGCGGCTCCTTGCTGGAGCGGCGCGCAGGGATGCGCCCGACGGAAACGGGCGCTGTCTTGCTGCGCCATGCGCAAAGGCTTTTCGCAGCGGAACGAAGCGCCGAGGAGGAGTTGCGCGCCCTGCAGGGACTGACGCAAGGCGAATTGCGGCTCGGCGCCAGCACGACGGTGGCGACCTATATGCTGCCGCCATTGCTCGGCGCCTTTCACGCCGCGCATCCGCAGATCAGAATCCGTCTTACCAGCGAGAATACGCGCCAGATCGCCGATCGCCTGCTGGCGCGCGAAGTCGACATCGCGGTCGTCGAAGGCCCGGTGGACGATCCCGAAATCGACGCGAACGCCTGGCGGATCGACGACATGGCGCTGATCGCCGCGCCCGGCCATCCACTCGCTGCACAGATCGGCCCGATTGACCCCGTTGCGTTGGCGAAAATGACCTTGCTTGTCCGCGAGCCCGGGTCGGGCACGCGAGAAGTCGTCGCCGCCGCGCTCGAACAGGCGGGCGTGCATCCGGGCGAAACCATAGAAATCGGAAGCACCGAAGCGATCAAGCAACTCGTCGCCTCAGGCTTCGGCGTCGCTATCGTCTCGCTGGCGGCATCGCAGGATCAGATCGCCTTGGGCGCATTGAAGCCCGTGGAGATGGCCGGGTTGGCGATCAGCCGTCCAATCCACCGGCTTCGTGTCACAGGGCGTCCACTGGCGCCCGCCGCCGCCGAATTCGAGCGCATGCTCTATGGCGAAGCGCCGCTCACACGAACCAGACGAACCAACCGATAGGGGCGAATTTTTGGGCGCTTCGCTAGCGCGGCGGCGCCAGGGCTGCTGCCGCCGCGCGTTGCGGTCTAATCCCGAGGATCGTCGCGGCGCGCCGGAACGAGGCTGGAGTGATCGGCCGTGTGGCCAAGCCTGTGAAAGATCGCCGCACCCCTCTCAAAATCCACTTATCGAGCTGGCAAATCTCTAAAGCCACTCCTATTTTCGACGTCATGTCGAGACGGTCGTCGTTTGATTCTTGACCGCCTCTCCCCAAATCTGCGCGCGAAAAGCAGCGCACGCTCAGGAGAGCCGACGTGAACAAGATCCTCACATCATCAGCGGCGGTGGTTGCCGTCTTTTGCCTTACGACGAGCGCCCCGGCAAATTCGCAGGAATTCTTCGCGAGCGCTTACGCCCGACCCGCGGAAATGGTCGATGGACTCCATGTAGGCACGCGCGTCGAAGGCGCCGGTATATTTGCTCCGGCGAGAGTGGCGGCGCAAAATTGTCACGCGGGAACCGCGTGTGGGCGGCGACTGATCGCGCATTAGGGATTCGGCCGGGGATCCGTCGAGTCCGACCGAACAGTTAGGTTATTCATCGCATTCGGCGCTTCTCCCGCTGCGAAATAGATTGATTTAACCGTCACAAGTTGCGACCAAGCGCTTGGCCTCCGCTTGCCAAAAACCAAATTAGGGATAGCTTTTCACCCCTGCTCGACGGCTGCCCGATATGGCCAGCCCAATAGTCGGCACGAGACCGCCGGAGTTTTCGCATGGCGCGTGGACTCACGTGCATACGATGGCGAGCCGATAGGGGGAGGCGGTCATCATGGACAATGTTCAATTTGTTCAGTCGATTTACGCAGCTTTTGCGCGTGGGGACATAGACTCCGTCGTCGCGGCGTTTGATTCCGACATTGCCTGGATTTCCAATTCCGATCCCGCGCTCCTTCCGTTCGGCGGGGAACGCAGGGGCATCGAAGGTGTCCGGTCGTTTTTCCGCGAACAGGCAGCGAATATCGAAATCGATTCCTACCAGCCGCGGGAATTTCTCTGCGGCCTTGATTTCGTCGCCGTGCTCGGTCGTTCTATCAGCCGCTCAAAAGTGACCGACGAGCCTTTCGAAGACGACTGGCTGCATCTGTTGAGGATCAGGAACGGGAAAGTGACCGAGTTCCGGATTTTTAACGATACCCATGCGTTGGTGCAGGCCCATTATGGCGGAGACATTCATTCTGTCACTGTTGCGCCAACGGAGGCGACTGCAACGCTCCGGCGCTGACGCCGCCTGGAAACGCATCAAGCAACGGGGATCAGCCCACTTAGGAATTTTCAGGGACGACCGGCATAGGGCCTTTCGTCTTTAGGGAACGACGAGAGGCTGCTCGTCGGCGACAACGGAACGAGCGATGCCGCGCCTGGCGTCCCAGGTCCAACCCCGGACAATAATTGGGGCAAGACGGGACAGCACGTCATGATCTTGGGCGTGAGCGCCAAGTCGATGCCGGGCTATTCGCGCACGTTCGACCCGGACCCGACCAAGCCTTTTGGGATGTGGCCGGACATGCCCTACGAGCATCCGATGCTTCCGGTGAAATGAATCTTTGGGGCGGCCAAGGTCGGTGGGGCGATCCCCCATCGTTACCCCTAGAGTTACCCGAAAAGAAAAGCCGGAGGCGAAACACTCCGGCTTTTTCTTTAATTGTCGTTCTATCTTCCTGAAATACCGCTTTTTTCGATGGTGGGCGCTGTAGGGCTCGAACCTACGACCCGCTGATTAAGAGTCAGCTGCTCTACCAACTGAGCTAAGCGCCCATCGAAAAAAATTTCGGCGAGAACGTTTCGTCGTCGCCGAACGAGGCGGTGTTTAGCAAAGCGATACTCGCCTGTCCAGTCGGGCGGCGACGATTTTGCGATTTTGTGACGTCGAGCATTTGAGTCGCTCTGCTCACGGCGCCGTGATAAGAGCGCTGAACCGCCGAGGGCGGGACGGACAGAGGCGGGGCAGGGCCGAAATCGCCATGGATGAGACGCCAGATCAGCTGCGGGAAGCCCACCAAGGCGGCGTTCGCGAAAAATTCCTCGCCTTTTTCGATCTGCCGCGACTGGACCGGCGCGGCTGGGCGCTGCTCGCCGGCCTCGCCTTTCTGCTCTGGCTTTCGACCGGTTTGTACAAGGTCCAGCCGGACGAGCAGGGCGTCGTGCTGCGCTTCGGCGCCTGGGTCGAGACGGCGCCGCCCGGCCTGCATTTTCATTTGCCCTGGCCGATCGAAACCGCGCTGTTTCCCAAAATTACGCAGATTCGCCAGATGCAGCTCGGGCAGGCGGACAACGCCGCGCTCGGCGGCGCGCGCGAAAAGCAGATGCTGACCGGCGACGAGAATATCGTCGAGGCGGACGCTTCGCTGCTATGGCAGGTCAAGGACGCCGGGCAATATTTGTTCAAGGTCTCCGATCCGGACACCGCCCTGCGCATCGCCGCCGAGAGCGCCCTGCGCGAAGTGGTTGGCCGTACGCCGATCCAGGCGGTGCTGTCCGACAAGCGCCGCGAGGTGGCCGACGAGACGCTGAGCCTGCTGCAAAGCGTGCTCGACCGCGAGGGCGCGGGCATCCGCGTCGTGCAGGTGCAATTGTCGCGCGTCGATCCGCCAAGCACGGTGATCGACGCCTTCAATGACGTGCAGCGCGCCCGCGCCGATCAGGAGCGCGCCCGCAACGAGGCCGAATCCTACGCCAACGACATTCTGCCGCGCGCACGCGGCGACGCCGAGCGCATCAAGCAGGACGCCGAAGCCTACAAGTCCCAGACCATCAACCTCGCCCAGGGCGAGGCGCAGAATTATACCGCGATCTACCAGAGCTATGCGCAGGCGCGCGAAGTCACCGCCTGGCGGCTCTACCTCGAAAGCGTCGACGCCATGCTGCGGAAATCCTCGCGCGTGATCCTCGATTCGTCCGGCAAGGGCGCCGGCCCGCTCGCGCCTTATCTGCCGCTCAGCGAGATCAAGCCGGCGCCGCCTGCGCCTGCGCCGGCGGCGGGAGGCGGAAAATGAGAAAGGGCCTTGTCGTCCTGCTGGTTGTCGCCGCGGCGGCGCTCGTCGTCGCTTTGTCGAGCCTGTACACGGTGAATGAGGGCGAGAACGCCCTTGTCGTGCGCCTCGGCGCGCCGGTCGGCGTGGTGGAGACGCCGGGGCTGAAGGTCAAGGCGCCCTTCATCGATTCGGTCATCTTCAACGACGCCCGCCTGCTGCTGCTGGAGACGCCTTCGGAGCAGGTCATCCTTGGAGATCAGAAGCGCATCGTGGCGCAGGTCTATACGCGCTTCCGAATCGTCGATCCGCTGCGCTTCTATCAGAGCCTGCATTCGGTCGGCGAGGCGCGGGCGCAGCTGGCGCAGTCTGTCAGCACCGCGATGCGCCGCGAATTCGGCCAGATCAACCTGCCGACCCTGTTGTCGCCGCGCCGTCAGGAAGTGATTCAAGCGGTCCATGCGGAAGTCGGCGGCAAGTTCCGGCCGCTCGGCGTCGAGGTTACGGAAG
This sequence comes from Rhodoblastus sp. 17X3, assembly GCF_030056575.1. Classification (GTDB taxonomy): domain Bacteria; phylum Pseudomonadota; class Alphaproteobacteria; order Rhizobiales; family Beijerinckiaceae; genus Rhodoblastus. The sequence goes on from NZ_JASHHX010000024.1 coordinate 6,670, forward strand.
TGCGGCTGCATCGCGCCGATCTGCCGCTGGAAACCAGCCAGGCGATCTATGACCGCATGAAGTCCGAGCGCCAGCGCGAGGCCAAGGAACTGCGCGCGCAAGGCTTCGAATGGGCGCAATTGATCCAGTCGCGCGCCGACCGGGACCGCACGGTGATTCTCTCGCAGGCCCAGCGCGCAGCGCAAATCGCGCGCGGCGAAGGCGAAGCGGAGGCGAGCCGGCTGCTCGCCGACGCGCAGAAGGGCGATCCGACTTTCTTCACGTTCTATCGCTCGCTGCAATCCTATCGTCAGGCCCTGGCCGAGAGCGCGCCCGTGCTGCTGCTGACGCCGGATGCGGAATTCCTCAAGGCGTTGAAATTCGGCCCGCCGGACACGCGCGGCCGGACCGACGCCAAATGACCCGCTCCTGAACCGGAAGATCTTTCATGGACGGAGCCGCCGCCGCCTCAACCCTCGGGGTTCTGCTGCAGATTCTGCTCCTGGACCTGCTGCTTTCCGGCGATAACGCTCTGCTGATCGCGCTCGCCTGCCGTCGCCTGCCGGAGAAGCAGGCGCGACGCGCGGCCTGGATGGGCGCGGCTGGCGCGATCGTCCTGCGGCTGGTCCTGACATCGATGACCGGCGTCTTGATGGCGCTGCCTTTCCTGCAATTGTTGAGCGCCTTGCCGCTGCTGGTCATCGCGCTGAATTTGATGAATGGCGAGGACGAGGGCGGCGCGGCGATCGACGACGCCGATGACGGAGGGCAGGAGTCGATGCTCGCCGCCGCGAGCGTCATCATCGTCTCGGACGCGGCGATGAGCCTCGACAATGTGATCGCGCTGGCGGCGGTCTCGGGGGGGAAGTTCTGGCTGCTCGCCTTTGGCCTCGCCGTCAGCATTCCCTTGATCGTCTTCGGCAGCTTCGGCTTTTCCAGCCTGTTGCGGGCCTATCCCCGGCTTGCGGATATCGGCGCCGCCATGCTTGGCTGGGTCGCGGGCGGCATGATCGTCGCGGATCCCCTGTTTGCCGGCTGGGTCAGGACGCAGGCGCCCGCGCTCGAACTGGCGCTGCCGCTGGCCTGCGGCCTTTTCGTCCTGCTGCAAGGGCGTTTCGCCCGCGACGCCGCCGTGCGCGAGGGCGTCGCGAGGCCTCGACCCCCTCGGCCAAAGCCTCGCGCCGCGGCGCCCCCCTTTGTCGAGATTCTCCCGCCGCCCGCCGCGACGCCGCGCGAAATCCCGGCGCTGACGGCGTCGCGGATTGCGGAAACCATCGGCGACGCCGTCGAAGCGCCGCAAGGGGAGGCCATGGAAGCCGGCGACCGCTGGATGATCTTCGGCCTGATCGCCCTTTTCATGATCTTTGGAATTTTCCTGACGGTCGTGGTGATGATACCCGATTAAAGGGTCATCGTCTCATCATCGGCTTACTGGTCCGGGCCTGCGGCGGCAGCGACCTCGGGGGAGGGCAAGCTGCTGACGGAAAAGCCCATCTGCCGGTTGAACTGCAATGCGGCCGTCTGCGCGTTCATCGCGTCGACGCGCTCGCTCGCGCCGCGCGGACATTGAAACGTCAGAGCGCGGTTCTTTCTGGCTCGGAAATATGCTTCGAAGCGATGCTCCAGCTGCGCGCTCTCGGCTGAACTGGCGAAGACGTCGGTGATCACGGCTTCATGGGCCGCCGGGACGACGCCGACGCAGAACCGCCATTCCTGCGCCAGGGCGTGGGCAGGCGCGCTGGTCAAGGCGAGGCCCAGAACCGGGAAAAGGAAAGCTTGGGGGAACAGGCGTGTCATGGGGCGGGCCGCGCGGATCGGCGAAGGGGCGTTTCCGCAATCATTTCGAAGGATGGTAAACAGGCGCTTAACCGGCACCGGAGGCGCCTATTGGGCGCGCAAGCCTTGCAGGAGGCGGAAAACCGATCGGTTCGGTTATTTTTCCGGCCCGGACGGGCGTTTGCGCGCATTGCGCTTCGGAGGCCGGCGCCATCCGCCCTGTTTTCCCGCCGCGATCCCGTCTTCGGAATCTACTTAAGGAAAACAAGATATTTACGAAGGGGGGCTAGAACTTGCGCACCGGCATTGTCGGCGGCGTAAACATTTCGAGTTGGTCGATCATGGGACTGGCGGACCGCCTTACCCCTCAAAACCCCGCGTCCCGCTCCAACAGGGAGAGCTGGTCCTATCCGGCCTTTCACGTCGCGGATCTGAGCGCGGCGTCGCGCTGCGCCGCGCAGGAGCCGCCAGGGGTCCCGGCGCCGGGCGCCGAGCGCATTTCACAGCCCATGCTCGTCGGCGCACTGCATCTGTTCGACGCCCTGAATTTTCCGGCGAGCGGGCTGCTGGCCTATCTGTCCGCGTCGCGGACCGCTTCGCTCGACGGCGTCTGGCTCTGGACGGGGCTCATCATGGCGACCCTGATCGGGCTGGCCGTTCTACAGGCGCGCTATTGCTACACGATCCGCGCCATGGGCAGTTTCGGCCGCCAGGCGGTCAGCCTCGCCCTGGCCTTCGGGCTGGCTCTCGCGCTCTGGAGCGCCGCCGCCATCCAGGCCGGCTTCAGCGAGCCGGAGCTTCTGCGCGGCTGGACTGTCCTCTGGTTCGCGGGCGGCTGGATGACCGGTTGCGGCGCGCGGGCGGTGTTCGCGGGCGCCGTCGTCTTGTGGACGCGGCAGGGCCGCCTCGCGCGGCGGACGGTCGTGGTCGGCGGCGGCGCGCATGCGCTGGAAACCATTCGGCGGCTGGAGAAATCGGGCAAGGGCGCCTTGCAGATTCTTGGCGTTTTCGATGATCGCAATCGCGCGCGCTTGCCGGAGGACATCGGTCGTTACCGGTTGCTTGGCGCCTTCGACGACCTCGACGCCTTCTGTCGCGATGAGAAGGTCGATCTCCTGATCGTCGCGATCCCGCTGAGCGCCGAGGCGCGCTTGCTGCAGATCCTTGGAAAACTGTGGGTTCTGCCGGTGGATGTGCGAATTTCCGCGCTGGGGACCAAGCTTACGCTGCGCGACAGGGTCTATCACCATATCGGCGACGTGCCCTTTCTGCCGGTCTTCGACAAGCCGATCTCGGACTGGGGCAATGCGCTGAAAGCCATGTTCGACGCCCTCGTCGCCCTCGCGCTGATCGTCGCGCTTTCGCCGCTGCTCGCCCTGATCGCGCTTGGCGTCAAGCTCACGTCGCCGGGGCCGATCATTTTCAGGCAAGTCCGCTACGGCTTCAACAATGAGCGGTTCGAAGTGTTCAAGTTCCGCTCGATGTACGACAATCTTTGCGATCCCACGGCGGAAAGGCAGGTCACCCGCCACGATTCCCGCGTGACTCCCTTGGGGGCTTTCATCCGGCGCACGTCGCTCGACGAACTGCCGCAATTGTTCAATGTCCTGCGGGGCGACCTGTCGCTGGTCGGTCCGCGTCCGCACGCCATCAGGGGCAAGGCCGCGGGGAGGGCCTATGAGCAGGTGGTGGACGGCTATTTCGCCCGCCATCGCGTCAGGCCCGGCGTCACGGGGTGGGCGCAGGTCAATGGCTGGCGCGGCGAGACGGATACGATCGAGAAGATCGAGCAGCGCGTCGCCTACGATCTCCAATATATTGAGAACTGGTCAGTCTGGCTCGACCTCAAGATTCTCGCCATGACGCCTTTCGCCGTGTTGTTCGGCAAAAACGCTTTCTGAACGGCGTCCGCAACGGAATGCCGCGTTCAAGGTTGCCATTTTGGTCTGGCGCGCTGGAAGTCACAGGCGGCGCGATCCGCAACAACGACATTGGAAGAGCTACGACGACCAATCAATCCACGTCGTGGACATGAACCGCCTCGACCTCGGCGGCAAGAATCTGCTCAAACCCTCCACCGCCAGCAAGCAGCCGGTCATCGACGTTTCGAAAGACTTGAAATAGCGCCAACGGCGCTCGCTCGACGCGGGCGCGGCGCACGCAGGCGCGCAGCGGTCGTTCAGGCAGGCTCGGATTCGTCGTCGGCGAGGCGGACGATGATGTCCACGCCGACAATCTTCTTGCCCTTGGGCGGCGTGAAGCGCAGCTGTTGGGTGAGGTCCTCGGGCATGTCGTAGAGCGAGGTCATGTCCTCGTCGTAATAATGGCAGTGCGAGCCAGTCTTGGTGTCGTACCAGACCTTCGAGCCATAAAGCGCGATCTCGCGCACCAGGCCCGCCGCGACAAACTGGTGAAGGGTGTTGTAAACGGTCGCGCGCGACAGCGGCATCTTCAGGGACTGCGCCTCGGCGAAAAGCTGGTCCACGGTCACGTGGCGGTCGCCAGCGACGAAGAGCAGGCTCGCCAGGCTGATGCGCTGACGGGTGGGCCGCAGCTCCACGGAGCGCAGCTTTTCCTTGACCAGTCTGGCGAGGGCGCCATTTTTCCAGTCATATGTCGGCTTTGCGACAATGCGCCTTGCCGGCGCATTCTCATGGTCTTGTAGGGTCTCGCCTGCCATTTTCCTGCTCATCCGCCAATTCAAGCACGAGGCTTGTGTTTTTTGAACGGTTCTAAACACGTTGTAAAGAGCCATTCGTGGTTCGGACCTCACTACGCAAGCTCGGCGCCAAGTGATCACGCAAGTTGCGCGCGGCGTTCTGTCCCTTGACGAGAAGGCCAGCCGCGACACATAACGTTCATCATGGCCAAGGGGAGCCCCGTCAGGGGGCTGAGAGGCTGGCGGCGGCGCTCCGGAGTTCGGAGCGGCGGCCCGGCGACCCTCAGGCGGCTCTCATTCGGGCCGCCGCACCTGATCCAGTTCGGACTGGCGGAGGGATGGCGCGAAACGAAGGTCTCCTTCGCTCACGCCCGTTTCCTTTCCGGGGCGATTTTCCCGGAAACTGCCGCTGCAAGGCTTGAAGGGCTTGAGACGAGGGCGAGACATGCGAATCCGCATCATTGGCGCCGGCGCGGCGGGACTCACCGCCGCTTTTGAACTGGTCACGCGGGCCCGAGCGGCAGGGCGCGAGCTTGCGCTCGAAATCGTCGAGAAGAATTCGGGTCCGGGGCAGGGCTGCTCCTTTTACGCGGGCGGCATGATCGCGCCCTGGTGCGAGGCGGAATCGACCGAGCCGATCGTCGCGAGTCTCGGCGCCGAAGCGTTGGATTTCTGGACGAACGTCGTTCCGGTCGCCGAACGCCGCGGCAGCCTCGTGGTGGCGCCGCCGCGCGACCGCGCCGAACTGGCGCAGTTTTCCCGCCGCACCTCGCATTTCGTCGCGCTCGACCGCGAAAGGCTCGCCGCGCTGGAGCCGGACCTCGCCGATAATTTCGCCTCCGCGCTTTATTTCGAGGAGGAGGCGCATCTCGCGCCGCGCGCCGCGCTGGCCCACCTCGCCGGGTTGCTCGCCGCCGAGCCGAACGTCGCCTTCCTTTACGGCGTTGACGCCGCGACCCTGCCCGACAATTGCGACTGGGCGCTGGACTGTCGGGGCTACGCCGCCAAGCCGCAGCTGTCCGGCCTGCGCGGCGTTAAGGGCGAGATGATGGTCGTGCGCTCGGCGGACATCAAGCTGTCCCGGCCGGTGCGGATGCTGCATCCGCGCCATCCGGTCTATGTCGTGCCGCGCCCGGACGGGACCTTCATGATCGGCGCGACCATGATCGAGAACGAGGAGCGCGCGCGGGTCACGGCGCAATCCCTGGTCGAACTGGTCAATTCGGCCTTCGCGGTCCACCCGGCTTTCGCCCAGGCCGAAGTGGTCGAGACCGGCTCGGACGTGCGCCCGAGCTTCGTCGACAATCTGCCGCGCCTCGTGCGCGACGGACGCAGGCTTTATCTCAACGGGCTTTACCGCCACGGTTTCCTGCTGTCGCCGGCTCTCGCCAGCCGCGCCGCGCGGGTCGTGCTGGAAGACGCCTTTTTTCCGGAGGTCATGGATGAAGATCGTGGTCAATGGCGAGACGCGGGACGTGCGCGCGCCTGATCTGGCCGCGCTGCTCGCCGAACTGGACTTTCCGCCGGAGCTTGTCGCGACGGCGGTCAATGAGAGTTTTGTCCGCGCCAGGGAGCGCGCGGGCAGGGCGCTCGCCGAAGGCGACCGGGTGGAAATTCTTACGCCCCGCCAAGGAGGGTGACATGAAAGATCCGTTGCGCCTTTACGATGTCGAACTGAGCTCGCGCCTGCTGGTTGGCACGGCGCAATATCCCTCGCCCGCCATTCTCGCCGAGGCGCTGGCGGCGTCGCGCACGGACGTTGTCACCGTCTCGCTGCGTCGCGAGGCGGGTGGCGGGCGCGCGGGCGAAAGCTTTTGGGGTTTGATCCGTGCGCTCGGCCTGTGCGTCCTGCCCAATACCGCCGGCTGCCGCACAGTCAAGGAGGCGGTGGCGACGGCGCAGATGGCGCGCGAATTGTTCGGTACAAACTGGATCAAGCTGGAGGTGATCGGCGAGGAGGACCTGCTCGCGCCGGACGTGTTCGGTCTCGTCGAGGCGGCGCGCATCCTCTGCGACGACGGCTTTTGCGTGTTTCCCTATACGACCGACGATCTGGTCGTCGCGGAGAAGCTGCTCGACGCCGGCTGCAAGGTGCTGATGCCCTGGGGCGCGCCGATCGGCTCGGGCCGGGGGCTCAACAATCTTTTCGCCCTGCGCGCGATGCGCGCCCATTTCCCGGATGTGCCGCTGGTGGTCGACGCCGGGCTGGGCGCGCCTTCGCAGGCCGCCCACGCCTTCGAGCTGGGCTATGACGCGGTGCTGCTCAACACCGCCATAGCCCGCGCCGGCGATCCAGTCGCCATGGCCCGCGCTTTCGCCGCCGCCTGCGAGGCGGGGCGCACGGCATTCCTGGCGCAGCCGATGGAGCCGCGCGACATGGCCGCGCCCTCGACGCCGGTGCTTGGGCGGGCGTTTTCATGAAGCTCGATCCTTTCTACCTCATCGTCGATCATGTTGATTGGCTGCGCCGCTTGCTGCCCTGCGGCGTCAAGCTGGTCCAGCTGCGGGTGAAAGAGGCCGACGAGGTCGATCTGCGCGCACAGATCGCCGAAGCGCACGATCTCTGCCGCCGGTTTGGCGCGCAGCTGATCGTCAATGACTACTGGCGCCTCGCGCTCGAACTCGGCTGTGATTTCGTGCATCTCGGCCAGGAGGATCTCGCGGTGGCGGATCTCGCGGCGATCCGGCGCGGCGGGCTGAAACTCGGCCTCTCCACCCATGACGAGGCGGAGCTGACCACGGCGCTGGCCGCGCAACCGGATTATATCGCGCTCGGCCCCGTCTTTCCGACCCTGCTCAAGAAAATGCCCTGGGCTCCGCAGGGGCTGGAAAAGATCGGCTTGTGGAAAAGCAAGATCGGCGGCCTGCCTCTGGTCGCCATCGGCGGACTGACGCCGGAACGCGCCGTCGAGGCCCTGCGCGCGGGGGCGCAGAGCGCCGCGGTGGTCACGGACATCACGCTGAACGCCGATCCCGAAGGCCGCGCGCGTAACTGGGTCGCGGCGACCCGGCCTTTCGTCTAGGAAAAAAACACGTTATTACCTCGGTTTCGAAGCCTCGCGCATGGCGGCGCGATGACCGGAGGCGAAGAATGACGGATGTCCGATATGACCAGCTCGTCGCGCACGCGGTGAAGTCGATCATGGATGCGGACGTCTTTTCCAAGCCCTACCCTCATATGATCTTCCGGCAATTCTGGCCGGCGGATTTTTATGCCGAGCTATTGGCCAACCGGCCCGACGACGCTGGCTACGTGCAGCTCAACGGCGCCAATACCCGCCGCCAGTTCACGCTTTTCGACGGCTCCTGCGACGCTGGCGACGACGCGCGCCGCAATCTGTGGAAACTGGTCTCCGACGTTTGCTCCGCCCCTGAGCTGGAGGCGGCCATGCGCACGCAGCTCGAAGAAGGCCTGCGCATCCGCTCCAAAGCCAGCAAGGAAGGATGGCCGGTGCCGATGTATCCGCGCCCGGTGCTCTACAATGATTATGACGGCTACAGGATCAAGCCGCATCCCGACACCCGGCGCAAGGTCATGACCATGATGATCTACATGCCGGAAGACGACAGCCAGAAGGCCCTCGGCACCACGATTTATCGCCTGTCGCCCAAGGGCCTGTTCTCGTGGAAGAGTTTCGGCCTGGCGGAAGACAAGACCGTTCCTTTCCTGCCCAATACCGGCGCCGCCTTCGTCGTGATCCACCCGACCTATGATTTCCTGCACACCAGCTGGCATGGCCGCGATTCGATCAGCCTCGACAATTCCAGGCCGCGCTTCTCGATCCTGAACACTTATTACGCCCAGCCGGTCCAGAAGGCGGTTTACTGACGCGCGCCGCCGTCGCACTATCGTTTCACGGCGCAGCTTGCGCCGCGACGGCGAAGCGCGCCACGGGGGAATATGTTTCGGACGGAAGACGGCGAGCGCCGCTGGGCGGTGCTGATAGTGCCGCTCATGCTTTGCGGATCGCCACTGCTCGCCATCCTGCTCAACCAGTCGCTGCCGGGCTGGAGCTTCATGCCCTATGAATGGCGCAACATCCTGTTCCTGCTGCTGATTCCCTTCGTCATTGGCGTCGTAAGCGAGACGCGACCGGTCCTCATCGGCGAGCTGGAGGCGCGCGACGGCGTGATGGTCTTCGCCGCCATATTGCTGATCGGCTGGTTTTTCCTGCTGCTGAAGGGCTGGGCCTTTGGCCTCTGGCTGAACCTTCTGCCCTTGGGCTATTTTATTTCTCAGGCCGGCGCATTCCATGCGGGGCGATGGATCGGACGAATCCCGCGCCATAAATTGCCGGAAGAGTCCGCCGACGATTGAATGCGCCGCAGCAGGGTCCCTATATCAGTCCCATGAATATTCAGGACAGAAACGACAGCAGGGCGCTCGCCCTTCCCATCGGCGGGATGACCTGCGCTTCCTGCGTGCGTCATGTCGAAGAGGCGCTCAAGGGCGCGCCGGGCGTGCGCGACGCCCAGGTCAATCTGGTCGGCGAGCGCGCCGACCTGACGCTGGGACCTGAGGCCGATCTTGCCGATCTCGCGGCGCGCGTGAAGGAGGCCGGCTACGAGCCGCGCCTGACCCATGTCGAGCTGGGCGTGGGCGGCATGACCTGCGCCTCCTGCGTCGCCCATGTCGAAAAGGCTCTGAAGGCCGCGCCCGGCGTGATGTCGGCGCGGGTCAATCTCGCCACCGAGCGCGCCTATGTCGACGGCCTGGAAGGGGTGATCACGCCCGCCGCCCTGGCCGAGGCGGTGCGCGGCGCGGGCTATGAACCGCGCTTGCAGACGCAGGAAAAAGCCGCGCTCGATCCCTTCGAGCGCCGCGCCGCCGAGACCGCGACGATGCGCCGGCGCTTCATTCTCGCCGCCGCGCTCGCCGCGCCGGTGACCATTCTGGAAATGGGCGGCCATATGTCGCCGGCCTTCGCCGCGCTGACGCATGGCGCTCTCGGCCATCAGGGCGTGATGCTTTTGACGGCGGCGCTGACGACGCTGGTCCTGTTCGGCCCCGGGCGGCGCTTTTTCACTTTGGGATTCAGCTCGCTGTTGCGCGGCGCGCCGGATATGAACGCCCTCGTCGCGCTCGGCGCCGGCGCGGCCTTTCTCTATTCCCTGATTGCGACCTTCGCGCCGGATGTGCTGCCGGAGGGGACGCGCCATTCCTATTTCGAATCCGCCGCGATCATCGTCGCCTTTATCCTGCTGGGGCGCTGGCTGGAGGCGCGCTCGCGCGGCCGCGCTGCCGATTCGATTGGCAAGCTGGCGCGGCTCCAGCCCAAGACCGCCCATGTGCGGCGCCAGGAGCGTCCGGGCATGTTCGCGGTGCGCGATCTCTCGGTGGCGGACGTGCTGGTTGGCGATGTGGTCGAAGTGCGGCCCGGCGAATCCGTGCCTGTCGACGGACTGGTGATCGAGGGCGCGAGCCATGTCGACGAGAGTTTCATTTCCGGCGAATCCGTCCCGGTTGTAAAAAAGCCCGGCGATTCCGCGATTGGCGGCAGCGTCAATTTGGCCGGCGCCTTCGTGCTGCGCGCGACCAGGGTCGGCGCGGACAGCTTTCTCGCCGACGTCATCCGCATGGTCGAAACCGCGCAGGGCGCGCGACTGCCCATTCAGGACCTCGCCGACCGCGTCACCGCGCGTTTCGTCCCGGTCGTGCTGATCCTCGCCGTGGCGACCTTCGCGATCTGGCTCGCTTTCGGCGGTCTCGCCGCTTTGCCGCTGGCTCTGGTCAGCGCGGTCAACGTGCTGATCATCGCCTGTCCCTGCGCCATGGGCCTCGCCACGCCCGCCGCTCTGGTGACAGGTACGGGCCGGGCGGCGGAGTTGGGCGTCATTTTCCGGCAAGGCGACGCTCTGCAAACTCTTTGCGGCGTCAAGACGGTCGCCTTCGACAAGACCGGCACGCTGACGCTCGGCAAGCCGACGCTGACCGGAATTATCGCGGGCGAGGGTTTTGACGAGGCGCGTCTGCTGTCGCTCGCGGCGGCGGTCGAGGCGCAATCGGAACATCCGCTCGGCCGCGCCCTTGTCGAGGCGGCCAAATCGGGGGCGGCGCCCTTGGCGGGACCGATCGCGCATTTCGCCTATCGTCCCGGTCTCGGCGTCACCGGGGAAGTCGACGGCGTCTCGGTTGCTGTGGGCTCGGCTGACCTGCTGACTTCGCTCGGCGCGGCGACGGACGTCTTCGCAGCGAAAGCCGAGGCGCTGGCGGGGCAGGGCGCATCCTGCTTCTTCATCGCGGTCGACGGCAAGCCGGCGGGCCTGTTCGCCTTTTCCGATCCGCCGCGCCCGGAGGCGGCGGAGGGCGTCGCGGCGTTGCGGGCGCTGGGCCTGCGGGTGGCGCTCATCACCGGCGACCGCGAGGCCACCGCGCGCGCCATTGCGGCGCGAATTGGAATTGACGAGATTTACGCCGGGCGCCGCCCGGAGGGCAAGGTCGCGGCGTTGCATGAACTCGCCAAGGCCGGGCCGGTGGCCTTCGTCGGAGACGGAATCAATGACGCGCCGGCGCTTGCCGCCGCCGATGTCGGGATCGCCATGGGCGCCGGAACGGATGTCGCGGTCGAAAGCGCGCAGGTGGCTCTGATGTCGAGCGATCTGCGCAAGGTCGCGCAGGCCTTCGCCCTGTCTCGCGCGACCCTGCGCACGATCAAACAGAATCTCGCCTGGGCTTTTGGCTATAATATCCTGCTGATTCCGCTGGCCATGGGTGCGCTCTATCCATCGAGCGGGCTGCTGCTCAATCCGGCGCTTGGCGCCGCCGCCATGGCTTGCTCAAGCCTGTTCGTTCTGGGCAATGCGCTGCGCCTGCGACAATTTGCCGTCCCTTCCCAAGATGTTGGAGAGAAATCCGTGGCTCAAGTTCCCCAAACCATCTTCGCCGTCTCCGACATGACCTGCGGCCATTGCGCCGACAGGGTACGGAAAGCCGCGCTTTCCGTGGCGCCCGGCTCTGACGTGCAGGTCGATCTGCCGTCCGGCGACGTCACATTGACGCCCGCCGCCGCCGACCCGGCGGCGGTGGCCAAGGCGATCACGGACGCCGGCTACCCGGCCGCCGCGAAATAGGCCGCAACAAGATACTTTATAATATTCGAATATATCTTTATCCTGCACTGGATCAATGCGGCGTGGCGGATTTGGCGCGACCATATGCATGCTTGGCCGCCTAAGCGTTTCCCTGTCAGGACTGCCCCATGAACGAAGACACCATCATCACGGGCCCGCTCTACGCCTCCCGCAAGAAGGTCTATCCGCAGGCGACCCACGGCACGTTCCGCAGGATCAAATGGTTCCTGCTCTGCGCGACGCTTGGCGTCTATTACCTGATGCCCTTCCTGCGCTGGGATCGCGGCCCGAACCTGCCCGACCAGGCGGTGCTGATCGACATGCCGCACCGGCGCTTCTATTTCTTCTTCATTCAGATCTGGCCGCAGGAGGTTTATTATTTCACCGGCCTGCTGATCATCGCGGCGATGACGCTCTTCATGATGAACGCCGTCGCGGGCCGGGTCTGGTGCGGCTATCTGTGCTGGCAGACGGTCTGGACCGACCTGTTCTACGCCGTCGAGCGCTGGGTCGAGGGCGACCGCCGCGAACGCATGCTCAAGGACAAGAAGGGCTTCACGATCCGCCACGCGTTCGAGATCGGCCTGAAGAATTTCCTTTGGCTGATGATCGCCTGGTGGACCGGCGGGGCCTTCGTACTCTATTTCGCCGACGCGCCGACCCTCGTGAAGCAGCTCCTCACCTTCCAGGCGCCGGGCGTCGCCTATACCTGGATCGCGATCCTTACCTTCACGACCTTCATGTTCGCCGGCTATATGCGCGAGCAGACTTGCATCTATATCTGCCCCTGGCCGCGCATCCAGGCCGCGATGACCGACGAATGGGCGCTCAACGTCAGCTATGAGCGCGACCGTGGCGAGCCGCGCATGTCGGTGAAGAAAGCCGCGGCAGCTCACGCCAAGGGCGTGCCGGCGGGCGATTGCATCGATTGCCAGCAATGCGTCGCGGTCTGCCCGACCGGCGTGGACATCCGCAACGGCTCGCAGCTCGGCTGCATCCAGTGCGGCCTGTGCATCGACGCCTGCGACAATGTCATGAAGGAGATCGGCCGTCCGCCGAGGCTGATCTTCTATGACACCGACATCAATATCCAGCGCCGCGCGCAAGGCCTGAAGCCGATCTATCGTCCGATCCGGCCGCGCACACTGATCTATCCCATCATGATCGCCCTGGTGGGTTCGGTCATGGTCTGGAAGCTGGCGACGCGCTCCGACCTCGGCGTCAACGTCCTCCATGACCGCAACCCGCTGGCCATGCCCATGGCCGATGGCGGCGTGCGCAACGGCTATACCGTGCGCCTGCTCAACAAGCAGCCCAATGATCGCGCGGTGAAGCTCTCGGTGTCCGGCGCGCCGGGTCTGAACCTGAAGATCATGGATGGCGCCACGGAGGGTCAGGCCACTGTCGGGCCGGACCAGACGCTGGAGCTGCGCGTGCTGGTCATCGCCCCGCCTGACGCCATTCCCTCCAGTCCGTCACCGATCACCTTCACCGCCGAAGATGTGACGGGACAGGCGAAAGCCAGCGTCAGCGACCATTTCTTCCCGAAATAGCCGAATGTATTGAGGGGCGCCAAGCTAAGACTCGGCGCCCCTTCATTTTGCGCGCGGCGCGCCGATCAGCGCCAACCAATAAGCAAGCGCGTTTCTGTCATGTGGGGCTGGACTTGCCGGCGCCGGGATCGCTGGCGCTATACGCGGCGTCCTTTCGCGCGCCTCGCGCGGGCTGACGCCGTAATGCGCCTTGAACAGGCGATTGAAGGCGCTGACGTTCCGGAACCCGAGCGAATAGGCGATGGGACCGATGCGGCGGCTGGAGTTTTCACTCGCCATCAGCTCCTGATAGGCCCGGTCGAGCCGCGCCTGGCGGATATAGCCGGCGACGCCGCCCACGGGTTCGAACAACCGGTAAAGCGAGGCGCGTGAAAGGCCGAACCGTTTCGTCAAGCTATCGGCATTCAAGCCGGGCAGAGTCAGGTGCTGGTCGATATGGCGCCGGATGATGGCCAAAGACGAGTGAGACCGCGACTCCGCGCCCCCGAGCCCCGCCAGCTCCGGCGCGAGCGCCTTGGCGATCAAGGCGACCACCCCGTCGCAGAGGGCGTCCATCTGCTCGGCGGAGATCTTTTTCGCCTGTTCCGCCAGCAGGCGCAGGCAACCGCCGATCAGGGCGCCGGCGGGCGAGGTTCCCGCGACGACGAATCCATGCAGGGCGTCGGCCCGGCTCATCGCCGCGCGCAATTTGCGGCGTGGAACCCAGATGGTCACATCGGCGGCGTCGCTGTCGCCCGCCGCCAGCGTCAGGTCGAGCGGCTGCTTCATGTCGAGGAACATCAAATCCCCCTCGCCCGCTTCGACGCCGCTTTCGCCGATGCGGGCAGCGGCGCGCCCGGAAAGCTGGAGGCGGAGGGCGAAAACGTCGAGGGCGCATTGCGCGATTGCCGTATCGGAGCGCGCCAGCCTGAGCGAAGGGCAGCGCGACTGGCTCAGAACATGATTGGCGGTGGCGTGCGCAATGTATTTCCCGTCGTCGGCGAGAGTGGAAGCCTCGCCGCCAATCTCGAAGACGCCGGCAAAAACCGCGCTCCATGAGGAAGCGTTTCCGCGCGCGGGTTCCGGCGACAGGGCGCATGGAGCGTCCGGTTGTGACATGCGCGCAGGAGCTGACGGCAATCCCATGGCGTGAAATCCTTCTCGGCCTTTTTCGCTCGCCAAGGAGGACCAGGGCCGCGTCATCAAAGATGCAGGGTCACGATAAAATTTGCAAACTGTCCTATAGACATATCAAAACGTCTCAAGCATCTTCCCTAACGTCAGGCTTTTGCTAGAACCTCTGTCAGCGCGCGGGTCCTGACGATTCGAAGGATCAGCAGCGGATACAGGCGGAGCAAACGCCGCCAGGAACAGATTTTTCACGGGAGCGCCTAATGGCAAATTTTACGATTGATTTCAATGGCTTTGGTACGGGCGGCAACGCGACGACGAGCTATAACGACTCGACGACGACAAATCCGACCGTGGTCCTCTTTAGCAGTGCGGCGATTACGTCGGCCAACAACAACAATGCGAATGATCGCCTCAAGACGCTGGTGCTGAATATTTCCAATCCGGAAGCGACGATGGCGTTCGGTGGATTGGGAAGCAATTTCTCCGTCAGCTTCAACAGCACGACCGGCAATATCACGATCACTTACATCGGCGGCTCGGGCGGCGCGACTTCGACGACGTGGAACGCCGCTCTCCAGAGCATGACCTATTTCAATTCGAATGATGAGTCCCCGACCACCCATACCATCACCTTCGTCTCGGCGACCCCGGCCTCGGGCAGCTATACCTCGTCGACCGCCGCCAATTTTGATACGATCAACGTGATCTGCTTCATGGCCGGCACTCTTGTTCGCACGCCGGACGGCGAAGTCGCGGTCGAGACCCTCAAGCGCGGCGATCTGGTGCTGACCACCGACGGCGTCGCCAAGCCGGTGCGCTGGCTCGGCCGTCAGACCGTTTCGAGCTTCTTCGCCGATCCGGCCCGCAGCTATCCGATCCGCGTCAAGGCCGGCGCCCTGGCCGAGAACGTCCCGAGCCGCGATCTGCTGGTGTCGCCCGATCACGCCCTTCTGGTCGATGGCGTGATGGTCCATGCCGGCGCGCTGGTCAACGGAACCTCGATTGTCCGCGAGGCCAAGGTTCCGACGGTCTTCACCTATCACCATGTCGAACTCGATGATCATTCGCTGATCCTGGCCGAGAACACCCCGGCCGAGACCTTTGTCGACAATGTCGACCGCATGAACTTCGACAATTGGGCCGAGCACCAGGCGCTTTATCCGGAAGGCAGGACGGTTTCCGAACTGCCTTATCCGCGCGCCAAGGCGCATCGTCAGGTCCCGGTCTATATCCGCGTCGCGCTGGCCGAGCGCGCCGAGATCATCGGCGCCGTGAAAAGCGCCGTCGCCTGATCCGAGACGCCATAAGGCAACAAACAAGCGGCGCCAAAAATGGCGCCGTTTTTTTGCGCGTGGATGCGCCGCGCCTCGCGAAATAAAAAAAGCCGCCGGACGATCATCCGGCGGCTTCATAATTGTGGGGTTGTTACTTCTTCTTCGGCGCGATCAGGTCGGTGATCGTGCCCTCGAACAATTCCGCCGCCAATCCGATGGTCTCTGACAAGGTCGGATGCGGATGGATCGTCAGGCCGATATCCTCGGCGTCGGCGCCCATTTCGATGGCGAGCGCGGCTTCCGCGATCAGGTCGCCCGCGCCGGGGCCGACGATGCCGCAGCCGATCAGCCGCTTCGTCTCCTCGTCGAACAGGGCCTTGGTCAGGCCCTCGTCGCGGCCGAGCGACAGGGCGCGGCCAGACGCGGCCCAGGGGAAGGTGGCCTTGCCGAATTTGAGCCCCTTGGCCTTGGCTTCGGTATCGGTCACGCCGACCCAGGCGACTTCCGGGTCGGTATAGGCGACGGAGGGGATCACTTTCGCATCGAAGGCCGACTTGTGGCCGCAGGCGACTTCCGCCGCCACCTTGGCCTCATGTGTCGCCTTGTGGGCGAGCATGGGCTGGCCGACGATGTCGCCGATGGCGAAGATATGCGGCACGTTCGTGCGCATCTGCTTGTCCACCGCGATGAAGCCGCGCTCATCCACCCCGACGCCGGCGGCCTCGGCGCTGATGAACTTGCCATTGGGCTTGCGGCCCACGGCGACGAGCAGCTTGTCGAATGTGTCGTCGCTCTTTGTCCCGTCGGAGGCCTCGAAGGTCACGCGCAGGCCGGCGGCTTCGGCCGAGACCGCGACCACCTTGGTCTTGAGCAGGATCTTTTCATATTTCTTGCCGATGCGCTTGGCGAGCGGCGCCACGATATCCTTGTCGGCGCCGGGAATGATCTGGTCCAGCAGTTCGACGACGGTGATTTTCGAGCCGAGCGCATGATAGACCGTCGCCATTTCCAGCCCGATGATGCCGCCGCCGAGCACCAGAAGGCGTTTCGGAATATCGCTCAGCTCAAGCGCGCCGGTTGAATCGATCACACGCGGATCGTCATGCGGGATGAAGGGCAAGGTCACCGGCTCGGAGCCCGCCGCGATAATGGCCTTGTCGAAACTGACCACCTTCTTCGAGCCGTCGTCCGCGATGACTTCAAGGCTGTTGGCCGAGGCGAAAGCGCCTTTGCCTGTCACGACCGTGACCTTGCGCTGCCTAGCCATACCGCCGAGGCCGCCGGTCAGGCGCTTGACGACGCCTTCCTTCCAGCCGCGCAGCTTGTCGAGGTCGATCTGC
The DNA here is from genome assembly GCF_030056575.1 of Rhodoblastus sp. 17X3. GTDB lineage: Bacteria > Pseudomonadota > Alphaproteobacteria > Rhizobiales > Beijerinckiaceae > Rhodoblastus. The sequence continues at coordinate 23,435 of NZ_JASHHX010000024.1, forward strand.
GGCGCGGCGAAGGCGATGCCGCCTTCCGACATGTCATGGGCTTCCTCGATCACCTTGGCGGCGTGGAGCAGAGCCTTGGACGGGATGCAGCCGACATTGAGGCAGACGCCGCCCAGCACTGGCCAACGCTCGACCAGCACAACCTTGGCGCCGAGATCGGCGGCGCGGAAGGCGGCGCTGTAGCCGCCGGGACCTGCGCCGAGCACCAGCACTTCGGCGTGCAGGTCGCCAGCGACGGCGGGGGCGGAGGACGGCGCCGTGGCGGGAGCAGGGGCCGCCGCCGGAGCAGAGGCCGGAGCCGCCGCGGCGCCGGCCCCCGCGCCTTCCAGCAGCAGGATGACGGCGCCTTCGCCGACCCTGTCGCCGACCTTGACCTTCACTTCCTTGACCACGCCAGCGACGGGCGCAGGCACTTCCATGGTCGCCTTGTCGGATTCGAGCACGATCAGCGGGTCTTCCGCCTTGATCGCATCGCCGGCCTTGACCAGCACTTCGATAACGGGAACATCCTTGAAGTCGCCGATATCGGGGACCTTGATTGCTTCGGTCATGTTCAGCTCCCGATCACAGCGCCAGCCGGCGGACGTCTTCGAGCAGCACGCAGAGCGCGCGGGCGAAACGAGCGGCGGCGGCGCCGTCGATGACGCGATGGTCGTAAGACAGCGATAGCGGCAGCATCAGGCGCGGGATGAATTCCTTGCCGTCCCAGACCGGAGCCATTTTCGAGCGCACGACGCCCAGGATCGCCACTTCCGGCGCGTTGACAATGGGGGTAAAGCCGGTCCCGCCAATGCCGCCGAGCGAAGAGATCGTGAAGGTCGCGCCCGACATTTCAGCCGGGCCGAGCTTGCCGTCGCGCGCCTTGGCCGAGAGATCGCCCAGTTCCTTGGAGATTTCGAGCACGCCTTTCTGATCGACATTCTTGATGACCGGCACGACGAGGCCGTCTGGCGTGTCGCAGGCGAAGCCGATGTGCCAGTATTTCTTGTTGATCAGGGCGTCCTTGGCCGGATTCAGCGATGAATTGAAATCCGGGAACTGCTTCAGGATCGAGACGCTGGCCTTCATCAGGAAGGGCAGCAGCGAGACACGGTACGGCTTTTTCGCCGCCTTTCCGGCATCGTCCAGCTCCTTGCGGAAAGCCTCGATCTCGGTGATGTCGGCCTCGTCATGCTGGGTGACAGCCGGGACGTTGAGCCAAGCGCGGTGCAGGAAGGGGCCGGACAGTTTCTTGATGCGCGAGAGCGGCTTTTCCTCGATCGGACCGAATTTCGAGAAATCGACCGCCGGAATTTCCGGGATGCCCGAGCCGCCCGAAACGCCCGCCGGGGCGGCTTTGCCGCCGGACAGGAAGGCCTTGACGTCCTCCTTGGTGACGCGGCCCTTCTCGCCCGTGCCGGCGACCTTGGTCAGGTCGATGTCCAGTTCGCGCGCGAGACGGCGCACGGCGGGCGAGGCGAAGACATTGCCGAAATCGGCAAGCGTCCCGCCAGGGCCGAGCAGCGGCGACGGGCCGGCGATCTTGCCGGTGTCGCCCTCGGTCACCGCGATCGGCTCCGGCTTGTATGCGGCCGGCGCTGCGGGCGCGGCGGCGGGCGCCGGGGCGGCTGCGGGCGCTGCGGCGCCTTCGGTCGTCAGAGTCAGGATGGGCGAGCCTTCGCCGACCTTGTCGCCGACTTTCAGCAGGATTTCGCCCACCACGCCGCCGGCGGGAGCCGGGACTTCCATTGTCGCCTTGTCGGATTCAAGCACGATCAAGGGGTCTTCGGCCTTGATGACATCGCCGGCCTTGACCAGGATCTCGATTACGGGAACGCTTTTGAAATCGCCGATATCCGGCACTTTCACTTCAATCTTGGACATTGTTTCAAACCCTGGGAGAAGAGAGCGAAGGGCCATAGCGTTTTCGAGCGATGAAGGTTCGTGTGAAGAACCGAAGGTCCGCGCAGCGAAAACGCGTCTTTACGAAAAGGTGGCGTCCAGATCCGGTTGCATCGGATCTGGACGCCAAATTAGGCGTGCATCGGATCCCGTTTTTCGGGGTCGAGGTGATAGAGCTCGATCGCCTCGGCGACTTTCTTGGCAGGCAGCAATTGTGACTCCGCCATGGCCTTCAGCGCGGCGACGGCGACGTAGTTGCGGTCCACCTCGAAGAAGGCGCGCAGCTTTCGGCGGTAGTCGGAGCGGCCGAAGCCATCCGTGCCGAGGACCTTGAAGCGGGTCGGCACATAGGCGCGGACCTGCTCGGCATAGGCGCGGATGTAATCGGTGGAGGCGACCACCGGGCTGTCGCCCCGCGCGGCAAGCTGCTGCGTGACATAAGGGACGCGCGGCTCCTCCAGCGGATGCAGCATGTTCCAGCGCTCGCAGAGGTCCGCCTCGCGCTTCAGTTCGGTGAAGCTCGTGACCGAGAAAATATCGGCGTGAATGCCGAAATCGCGCTCCAGAAGCTCCGCGCCGGCGATGACCTCACGCAGGATCGCGCCCGAGCCGAGCAGGGTCACGCGCTTCTCCTTCGGCGTGCCCTCGGGCGCCGCCTTGAAGAGATACATGCCCTTGACGATCCCTTCTTCCGCGCCTTCCGGCATGGCGGGATGCTCGTAATTCTCGTTGAGCAAAGTGAGGTAGTAATAGACGTCCTCGCCCTTGCCATACATGCGCTCCAGCCCGTTCTGGACGATGACCGCGACCTCGTAGCCGAAGGTGGCGTCATAGGAGACGCAGTTGGGAATGGTGGCCGAGAGGATATGGCTGTGGCCGTCCTCGTGCTGCAGGCCCTCGCCGTTGAGCGTGGTGCGGCCAGAGGTGCCGCCGAGCAGGAAGCCGCGCGCGCGCATGTCGCCCGCTGCCCAGGCGAGGTCGTGCACGCGCTGGAACCCGAACATCGAATAATAGATGTAGAACGGGATCATCGGCGTGTTGGAATTGGAATAGGACGTCGCCGCCGCGATCCACGACGCCATGGCGCCGGCTTCATTGATGCCTTCCTGCAGCATCTGGCCCGAGCGGTCCTCCTTGTAATAGGAGAGCTGGTCGGCGTCCTGCGGGCGGTAGAGCTGGCCGACCTGCGAGAAGATGCCATATTGCCGGAACATGCCCTCCATGCCGAAGGTGCGGCTCTCGTCCGGCACGATCGGCACGATGCGCTTGGCGATATTCTTGTCGCGCAGCAGATGGTTCAGCACGCGCACGAAGGCCATGGTGGTGGAGACTTCGCGGCCTTCGGTGGATTTGAGCTGCGCTTCGAACGCCGACAGGGGTGGGATGATCAGCGGCTCGCTCTGGCGGCGGCGTGAAGGCAGGTAGCCGCCCAGAGCCTTGCGGCGCTCGTGCAGATAATTGTCTTCTTCCGAACCCGCCGGGAACTTGATCAGCGGGAGGTGCTCGATCTCGGCGTCGGCGACCGGAATCTTGAAGCGGTCGCGGAACTGCTTGAGCGCCTCCAGGCTCATCTTCTTGGCCTGATGCGACATCATCTGCGCTTCGCCAGCCGAGCCCATGCCATAGCCCTTGACGGTCTTGGCGAGGATCAGCGTCGGCTGGCCCTTGTGCTCCGAGGCCGCCTTGTAAGCCGCGAAGACCTTGCGCGAGTCATGGCCGCCGCGGGTCAGGCTCCAGATCTTGTCGTCCGACCAGTCCTTGACCATGGCCGCCGTCTCAGGATAGCGGCCGAAGAATTTCTCGCGGATGTAGGCGCCGTTCTTGGACTTGAAGTCCTGATATTCGCCGTCGACGCATTCTTCCATCAACTGGCGCAGCCGCCCGGTCGTGTCGTTCGCGAGCAGTTCGTCCCAGCCCGCGCCCCAGACCAGCTTGATGACGTTCCAGCCGGAGCCGCGGAAATCGGCCTCCAGCTCCTGGATGATCTTGCCATTGCCGCGCACAGGGCCGTCGAGGCGCTGAAGATTGCAATTGATGACGAAGATCAGATTGTCGAGCTTTTCGCGGCCCGCGAGCGAAATCGCGCCGAGCGATTCCGGCTCATCCATCTCGCCGTCGCCCATGAAGGCCCAGACCTTGCGCTCATGCGTCTCGATCAGGCCGCGCCCTTCGAGATAGCGCAGGAACCGCGCCTGATAGATCGCCATCAGCGGCCCAAGACCCATCGAGACGGTCGGGAATTGCCAGAAGTCAGGCATCAGCCAGGGGTGCGGATAGGAAGACAGGCCCTTGCCGTCCACTTCCTGGCGGAAATTGAGGATCTGCTCTTCCGAGATGCGTCCTTCCAGATAAGCGCGGGCGTAAACGCCCGGCGAGCTGTGGCCCTGGATGAAGATCAGGTCGCCGGCGTGGGTGGCGTCCGGCGCGCGCCAGAAATGCATGAAGCCGACGTCATAGAGCGTGGCGGCGGATTGGAAGCTGGCGATATGGCCGCCCAGTTCCGACGACACCTTGTTGGCCTTGAGCACGATCGCCGCGGCGTTCCAGCGGATCGCGGCGCGGATCTTCGATTCGATCGCGCGCTCGCCGGGAGGCTCCGGCTGGTCGGCCACGGGGATCGTATTGATATAGGCGGTGTTCCAGGCGAAGGGCAGTTGCGCGCCATTCTTGCGCGCTTCCGAGACCACCTCGCTGAGCAGGTCGTCCACCCGCTCCACGCCTTCATATGCCTGCACCGAATTCAGGGCTTCAAGCCACTCGCGCGTTTCGGCGGTCGCATCTGATTTATCCATGCCCAGCTCCCTTGACGGCGGTGGCCGGCACAAGGCCCCGCTCTGGTTTTGGCGAATGATAAGCGGCCTTTTCAGCCGCGGCCTCTCAGCTTTTCGATGCTTAACCGAAAGGCTTAGTTGAAGATCACGATGTGAAGATTCCCCGGGCCGTGGGCACCGCGCGCCAGCACGCCTTCGATATCGGTGGTGCCGCTCGCGCCGGTGACGAGATTGACATTGCGCGGGACGGGCAGGCCGCTGGCGAAAACGGCGTAATCTTCCAGCAGCGGCATCAGGGTTTGCGCGTCCAGCGCAACCAGATGATGCAGCGGCAGGAAGCCGTACAAGGTCGGCGCTTCGGCGCCCGAATGGAAAATGAGCGAGCCGGTTTCCGCAATGCCGCCCAGGGCCAGCCCGACTGCGAGCGCGGTGTCGCGGCGCAAGGGCGCGCCGGGGCGCAGTTCGGCTCCGGGCGCATCCTGCCAGGCTAATTGCTGGAGGCGGGGATCGGGCTGCAGGGCGAAATCCGGGGCGAGGGCGTTGGTCGCCACATAGCGCGCGACGGCGCCGGGAAGGTCCGTCAGCCTGGCGACGCGCTCCACCGTCGCGCCGACTTTTTCAGCGCTGACGCGGGCGGTGAACAGACCGACCAGATCGCTGGCGTCGAGCGGCGGCAGAGTCCGCTTCATCGCCTGCGAACAGGCCTGCGCCTCGGATGCGATGCTCGTGGGCGCGGCGACTTCGGGCCGGGCCTTGCGGATCGCGGCGAAAATGTCGTTGCGGGCGCTCATGGCGTTCCGCCTTTCCGGATGCTGGTCAAGAAACTTTCCCCCGGCGGCTTGGGCAGGTCGCGCGCGGCGGTCCAGCCCGAGGCGAGCGGCAGCGAGGATATCCAGCCGCCTTTTGCGAACAGCCGCATCGCGGGCAGCGCGACGGCCTGCGCCAATTGGTAAAGTCTTGGACGTGCGGCGAAGAAGGCCCAGAGTCTGATGGCGGCGCGCAGCGTCTTGGGTTCGTAGCCGGCGCGCCAGCTCTGCTCGCGCCAATGCCGCAACATGGTCGGCAGCGGGATATCCACGGGGCAAACCTGCCGGCACTGGCCATTAAGGGTGCATGCGTTGGGCAGGTCGCGCGTCTGCTCAAGCCCATCGAAGACCGGGGTCAGCACCGAGCCCATCGGGCCGGGATAGGCGCCGCCATAGGCGTGGCCGCCGATGGCGCGATAGACCACGCAATGATTGAGGCAGGCGCCGCAGCGCAGGCAGCGCAGCATTTCCGGCATTTCGGTCAGCATTTCCGTGCGGCCGTGATCGACCAGGACGATATGGAACTGATCCGGCCCGTCGAGGTCGCCCGGGCGCTTCGGTCCGCAATGGAAGGTGGTGTATTGGGTCAGGTCGGCGCCGGTGGCCGAGCGCACCAGCAGGCGGGTCAATTGCAGCGCATGTTCGGTGCTGGCGACGATCTTCTCGATGCCCGCCGTCACGATATGGACGCGCGGCGGGGTCGTGGTCAGCTCGGCATTGCCCTCATTGGTGATGGTGCAGATCGCGCCAGTGTCCGCGCACAGGAAATTCGCGCCGGAAATGCCGACATCCGCCGCGAAGAAATCCTCGCGCAATTCCTTGCGCGCCGAGCCGACCATGCTGACCACGTCATGGGCGGTCGGCTTTTCGCGGTGATGCTCGTCGAAAAGTTTGGCCACGTCCTCGCGGGTGCGATGGGCGGCGGGCCAGATGATATGCGAGGGCGTCTCGCCGGCAAGCTGGATGATGTGTTCGGCGAGATCGGTCTCAACGCGGCGGATGCCGGCGCCGGCCAGCGCATGGGGCAGGCCGATTTCCTCGCCGAGCATGCTCTTCGAGCGGGTCACCGTCCTGGCGTTCGCAGCCTTGCAGATGTCGACGACGATCTTGCAGGCTTCGTCGGGGTCGCGCGCCCAATGCACCTGCGCGCCGGAGGCGAGCGCATTGCGCTCGAACATCTCCAGATAATAGGCCATATGGGCGATGGAATGGTCCTTGATCGCGGCGGCGGCGGCGCGGGCGGCGACGAAATCCGGCCAGGCCTCGACAGCGGCGGCGCGCTTGCGCCGCGCATTGCCGGTGGTGCGCTCCAGCGCGACCTTGAGCTGGGCATTGCCGAGCGCCTTGTCGACGCGCTCCTGAAAAGTCCCGGATGGCGCGCTCATTTGGCCTCCTTGCCTGCGGCGCCTGTGGATTCCTCGCCAATGGCGTAAGCGGACATTCCGGCCAGAATTTCCGCGGTGTGGAAGACGCGAGTCTTCGCGCCTTCGCGGCTCAATTTGCCGGCCATGTTCATCAGGCAGCCCAGATCGCCGCCAAGCAGCAGGTCGGCGCCGGTCGCGACGACGTTTTGCGCCTTTTCGCCAACGATCGCGTTGGAGATGTCGGAATATTTCACGCAGAAGGTCCCGCCGAAACCGCAGCAGGTCTCATCGCCTTCCAACGGGCGAAGCTCCAGTCCCTTTACCGATGACAGCAGCGCGCGCGGCTGCGCCTTGACGCCCAGTTCGCGCAGGCCCGAGCAGGAATCGTGATAGGTCGCGCTGGCCTTGCAGGCGACGTTCTGCGGGCGGAAGCCGCGCACATCGACAAGGAAGCTCAGCAATTCATGGGTCTTGGCCGCGAGGCGCTTCGCCCGGTCGAGCCAGATCGGATCATCCGCGAAAAGTTCGGGGTAATGCGCCTTGATCATCCCGGCGCAGGAGCCGGACGGCGCCACCAGATAATCGAAAGGTTCGAAGGTCTCGATGACCTGCCGGGCGATCGGCTTGGTCGCTTCATCCGCGCCGCTGTTGAAAGCGGGCTGGCCGCAGCAGGTCTGGGCGAGCGGAATCTCAACCTTGCAGCCGGCGGATTTGAGCAGGGCGACGGCGGCGAATCCGACATTCGGCCGCATGGAATCGACCAGACAGGTCACAAACAGGCCGACACGCGGCGAATTAGGGGCATTCCCACGTTCCGGCATCGGCCTGAGCCCTTCTCCAGCGAGGTCAAGGCGACCTTATAGCGAGGAAAATTCCTTGGTCAAATGATTTTACCAACTTTCATTCCAGCGGCGTCGGCTATTGACGAGTCAATGGCCGCGGCGTCATTCGCTGTGCCGAGCCAGCAGTTCAGAGCGGCCCATCCGTCGCAGGGCGCGGGCCACTCGGGTCTGTTCCTCGCGCATTTCACTGAGGGTCTTCGCGATGCCGTTGATATGGGCGGCGGCGGCGAGGCCCGCTGTTTCGGGATCACGCGCAAGGATCGCCTCGGCAATGGCGAAATGCTGGTCGAGCAATTCGTCGCGCGATCCGGGCTGGGTATAGAGCTGGCGCCGGTTGTAGAAGGCGTCGCTGCGCAGCATCTCGTAAAAGGCGCGCATCACATGCAGCAGCACGAGATTATGCGTCGCCTCATAGATCAGCATATGCAGTTCGGCGTCGGTTTCCGCCTCCGCCGCGATGTCGTTGGCCTCATGGGCCGCGCGGAGCTTTTCTAGGCAGGCCGAAATGGCCTCGCGCTCCACGTCGGTTGCGCGGGCGGCCGCGAGCCGGGCGGCCTCGCCTTCGATGAGGCAGCGATATTCGAGATAATCGGTCAACGACTGGTCGCTTGACTGGAACAATGCGGTCAGCGGGTCCGTCATGGGCGTCAGGAAGCGGCTGACGAAATTCCCGGCCTTGTTCGTCTCAATCAGTCCGCGCGACTGCAGCTTGTCGAGAGCCTCGCGCAGCGAGGGGCGCGAGACTTCCAGCGTGGCCGCCAGTTCGCGTTCCGGCGCCAGTTTCTCGCCGGGCCGCAGCGCGCCTTCGAGGATCAGCTGCTCGAGGTGGTCGGCGAGCGCGTCCGCGAGCTTTGGCGTTCGCAAGGGATCCATGAGACGTCCTGTTTGGCCCGCATCCTTGACGGATGAGGCTTGTTCTTTCGGGTTAGGTCAAATGATTAGACCACAAAAGAATTCGGTCAGCCAGATCGAAACGCCCGAAGCCTGCTTTGGTTCATCGCGCTTCGGCCAGGGCGGACCGAACGATCTTCAGCGCGCGTTCGCGCAGGTCGGGCAGGGAGGAATCCAGGCGGATCCAGTCGATCTTGCCGGCGTCGCGATGCAGCTGGGCTTCGAGCACGTTGAGATCGGCGTCCGAGACGCCCTTGGGGCGGTCATGGACGCGCTGGCGCAGCACGTCCGTCGGCGCGTCGAGCCACAGGCCGACGAAGGGCGCGCCGCATTCGCGCGCGAGCTTGGCCACGGCGTCGCGTTCGTCCGGCGTCGAATAGACCGCGTCGAGGATGATGGAGCGCCCTTGCCCGAGCGCATCCATGGCGCGCGAGAGGAGGCGCAGATAGACCGCCGCCGTGATGTTGATCTCATAGGCCGCGGGCGGCAGCTTGTCGTTGGGCCTTGTGCGGTGCATTGCCTTGCGCGTGCGGTCGGAATTGAGCGTGCGCGCGCCCGGCGGCGGCCCGATTTCGCCTGCGATGGCGGCGGCAAGCGTCGATTTGCCGGAGCCGCTGAAGCCGCCGATGGCGACGATGGCGTTGGGACGCGGCGCGAGCAGATCCTCGGCCAAAGCGAAATAGGCTCGGGCCTCGCGCTCCCGCGCGGCATCGGTCTCGATATCGCCGGTATGGGCCTGGGCCGCCGCGATATGGGCGCGGATCGCGGCGCGCAGCGCCATGAAGAAGGGCAGCGCCGCATAGCCGTCGCGGGTTTTCGCCGGCATGTCGGGCAGGGTGCGCGAAAAGGCGCTGACATAGCGGTTGAACAGCAGGTTGGCGAGGTCGTGGCGCCCGAACAGCCAGAGGTCCATAAGGGTGAAGGCGACGTCATAAAGCGTGTCGATCCGCGCGAGCCGGGGGTCGAATTCGATACAGTCGAACAGGGTCGGGCGGCCCTCGAACCAGCAGATGTTGCGAAGATAGAGGTCGCCGTGGCACAGCCGCACGAAGCCGCTCGCGGCGCGCGCGTCGAGCAGTGGCGCGAGCTTTCGCAGCTCCGCGCGGAACAGGGCGTTGAGCCGGACGAGGTCCTCCTTTGCGAAAATTCCGCTATGGGCGAAGGAAATCTCGTTGAGATCGAGCAGATGGGTAAAGACGGCTGCGCCCTGCGGCTCCTTGAAGCGCTGGGCGCTGGCGTGGAATTTCGCGATGGTCTCCGCCAGCGACTCGATGTGGGCGGGCGTTAGCCGGCCTTCGCGCGCCATGACGTCGAACAGGCCGGATTCATCGAACCTCCTCATCACCACAATGCAGTCGATCAGCCGTCCTGGCCCGTCGAAGGCCAGTCCGCCAGGCTCGCGGGTGATGCGGCGCACGCCGAGGTAAAGATCAGGCGCGGCGCGAGAATTCAGCGCCAGTTCGGCGCGGCATGCCTTTTCGCGCAGGCTGGCCTTGGAGAAGTCGAGATAGGGAAAGGCGATCGCGCGTTTCAGCTTGAACACGAGGCCGCCGGCGAGGAATAGCAGCGAGACGTGGGTCTGCTTGAATTCGACCGGGGCGCCGGCCTCACGCGCCAGGGCCTGCGAGATGAAAGCAATGGCAGCCGATTGGTCCATGAGGTCTCGCCCAGATTTGACGGCGCGGGTCAGGGTTCGATAGGGGCGGGGCGGGTGCGGCGCAGCACCATATTCGCCACCAGCGCCTGCGCGACCTGTTCGGCCAGGCACTCATAGCCGATTTCGGCGGCGAAGGGCTGGTCGCCCTGTTCGATCCGGTCGCGCGTTCGCGTCGCGAATTGCATCGCCTCGTAGCGGCGCAGATAAAGCACGTTTTCCGCCAGCGCGACGCGGCGGGTCGCCTCGCGGATGGCGTCCGCCTCGCGGTCGTCATGCAGCCAGGGATTGGCTTCGAATCCGACCAGCAGCACGTCGAGGCCATTTTCCTTGGCCCAGCGCACGCCCTCGCGCAGATGGGACTCGTAATCCTGCGGCGCGACATGCTGGAGCGCGTCATTGGCGCCGACTTGCCAGATCAGCAGGTCCGGCCGCGACAGCGCGACCTCTGTGCGCATGCGCTCGGCGGCGGTGGCGGCGATCTCTCCGGAAACCGGCCGGTTGGTGATGATCACGTCCACGCCGGTCAGGGCGCGCTCCAGCAAGGTTTCCAGCGCTGCGGGATAGGATTTGTGCTGGCCGCGACCCATGCCGATGGGCGAGCCGATGATCAGGATATTGAGCTTTTCGCTTTTCTTCAGCGCGGCGGCGACGCGGGACAGGGGCGCTGGCGCGGCGAGCGCATCCGGCGGCGCCTCGCAGGACAGCGCCGGACGGACGCCGTCCTGCGCCGCCGATGCGGCGCCGACCGCCAGCCCGCCGAGCCCCAGGCTCAGGCTGAGGCCAATTGCCGCGCGCGCGCCACGGCGAGCCTTTTGCGCCATTCCGACAACCATGCAACTGCGCCTAATCCAGTCATTCCAACAAGTAGCACGAGGAGATCGATTTCCAAACGCCCGTTGAAACGGTAGCGGGCGACCTGTCCGCACAGGCTCAGAACCGATCCTGCGCAGAAAACATTCAAGGAATTGCGACCGAGCATCGCCAGATATTCCGTGAGGAAAGGCAGCCAGCGGTCGATATATTTGAAGGCCCCCATGAAGAAGCAGGCCAGGGCCAAAGCGTGGACGACGCGCGCCGGCGAGAGATAGGTCTTATCGAACACGAAGAAGAGTTTCGGGCTCGGCAGCACGGCGGGATCGGGCGTGAAGTCCGCCAACGCTATGGTCAGGCCGATGAGGGTCTGGAGGCCGGCAAGCCAGAACAGGACCTTCTTGGTGCGCGGCGACCAGCTCGAATAGCCTTTCGGCCCACTCAGCACGAAGCCGAGAATGAAGATGAACTGCCAGGCGAAGGGGCTGAAGAACCACGTGCCTTCGACGGGCCAGGTCGGCAGGTTGAGGCCCGTGGCCACGGTGTAGAGATAGACCGCGAAGGAGAGCGGCAGCAGCAGACGCGGCGCCAGCCGGTCGAAAATGCCGATGGTCGGCCCCATCGCCATCAGCACCACATAGAGTGGCAGAATATTGAAATAGCCGAGCTGGTAGCGCAGCAGGATCAGGCCGATATGGGCGTCGACCGGATCCTCGAACACTGCCGCCGCATTATGCCATTGCAGGATATAGGGCTGGTCCAGCGCCTTGGCGGCGCCCGCGATGATGGCGATGGCGAAGGCGGTGATGACGATCTGCGCGAAATAAATGGTCAGGGCGCGGCCCGCGAGCCGGTACAGCAGCGCGCTCAGAGGCTCGCTGGAGAGGGAATTGATCACATAACGCAGGGAGACGCCGGCGAGAAAGACGAACAGCTCGGCGGAATCGGAGAGCGAATATTCGCGGAAGGTGTAGCGCTCGATGAAGATGCCGGGGACGTGGTTGACGAAAATCGTCACCAGAGCGAAGCCGCGCCAGAAATCGACCGAATTCGGCGCCCTCATGCGGTCCATCCTCGACCCGCGCCCCTGCCAGAAGGGCGCAAGCCGGCGATGCGGGAGGGTTCAGCGGCTCGGCTCGTCATGGCTGGCGATCTTGGCGGGTCGATCTTGGCGGGCGGGTTCTGGTTCGGGCGCGATTCGCTAGCGCGAGTCTGCTGCGGACCCGCGCACAAATTTCTTCAAATCGCGAAGCTTGTCCCGCAGCCGCACGACGCCGTGGCGTTGGGATTCTCGATCCGGAAAGAGGAGCCCATCAGGTCGTCGACGAAATCGATCTGCGCGCCCTTGATGTAATCGAGCGAGATCGGATCGAGCGCCAGCCGCGATTCGGAATCGCCCAGGATGATGTCGCCTTCCTCGGCGGCGGGCACGATGTCGAAGGAATATTGGAAGCCGGAACAGCCGCCGCCATTGACCGAAATCCGCAGGAAAGAGCCCGGCGCTTCGTCGCGCAGCACTTCGGCCACGCGTTTGAGCGCGCGTTCGGTGGCCACGACCTGTTCCGCCACAAGTTCAGTCATCGGTATTCTCCGCCTTGTTCAAGAACTGAACATAGTCCTTGCCGGGGCAGGGTCAATGCGGCGCAGCGCGCTTTTCCCTTCCGCCGCGGAAACGTCGTCTTGCGCAATTACAACGGGTGAACTCGACGCCGTCGCGTCCGGCGTGATATGCGCCGCTGATAGTTCCGTCGCCTCCGTCCTGTGCAGGGTCCCTTGTCCGTCGCGCCCGGTCCGAATTTTCTCTCTGTCAAGCCGCTGGCGCCCTACGCCGCTGACTGGCGTCGCAGCCGAGGCCGGCTTTTCCCCGAGCCGGCCTCGCCGACGCGCGGCGAATTCCAGCGCGACCGCGACCGGTTGATCCATTCGACCGCCTTCCGCCGTCTCGCCCACAAGACCCAGGTGTTCATTCCGCTGGAAGGCGACCATTTCCGCACCCGCCTGACCCACACGATCGAAGTAGCGCAAATCTCCCGTGCGCTGGCGCGCGGGCTGGCGCTGGACGAGGACCTCGCCGAGGCGACGGCGCTCGCCCATGACCTCGGCCACACCTGTTTCGGCCATGCCGGCGAGGAAGTCCTCAACCCTTGCATGGCGCCTTTCGGCGGCTTCGACCACAACGCCCACGCCCTGCGCATCGTCACGAAGCTGGAGCGGCGCTACGCAGGCTGGGATGGGCTCAACCTTTGCTACGAGACGCTGGAAGGGCTGGTCAAACATAACGGGCCGCTGCGCGGACCTCATGCGCGACATGACAATGAGGGTGATATTCCATTCGAGATCAAGGAATTCGACGCGATATTTCCACTTCATCTTGAGCAATTTGCTTCGGCTGAGGCGCAATGCGCGGCGCTCGCCGACGATATCGCCTATAACGCCCATGACATCGACGACGGCCTGCGCGCCGGTCTGTTCGACCTTGAAGACCTGCACGAGGTTCCCTTCCTGCGTCACCTGCTGGAGGAGATCGCGGCGCGCCATCCGGGGCTGGAGCGGGTGCGCGTCATCCACGAACTGGTCCGCCGCGTCATCACCCGCTTTGTCGAGGACGCCCTGACCGAGAGCGCGCGGCGGCTGGCCGCGCTGGCGCCGGCGAGCATCGAGGACATCCGCCGCGCGGATGCGGCGGTGGCCGCCTTCTCGCCCGCGATGGAGACGGCGAAGGCTGAGATCAAGGCTTTCCTGTTCGTGCGCATGTATCGCCACAGCGCCATTCTGCCGGTCTGGAAGGACGCCCGGAGGATCGTGAGGGGGCTGTTCGAGAAATTTCTGGCCGAGCCGGAGGCCATGCCAGAGGAATGGGCGCAGGCGGCGCGCAATCGCAGCGAGGCCGAGCGCGCGCGGGTTGTTTCGGACTATATCGCGGGCATGACGGACCGCTACGCCCAGGCCCAGGCGGATAAATGGCTCGGAAAGGCCGTGAGCCGCCGCTGACGGCGCGAGGGCAGTTTAGGGCCTCGCCAGTTTCCCGTGCGTTGGTCTTTCGCTCTTATCTGGACATTTAGGCGACGTCCGGGCAGGGCGGGTTGCGTTCCGCTTGCGTCGCCCGCTCCGGAATGAGCGCCTGCCGCCTGTGACCCGCATTGATCCCCCGCGCGAAATGAGGCACAACGCCGCCAAATCCTGAAATCGGGCGGGGACCGGAACATGAGTGAAGTTTTGCGCGTCGGGATCGCCGGTCTCGGAACGGTGGGCGCCGCCGTTGTTCGCCTCCTTCAGACGCAGGCGGGCGATCTCGCCGCGCGCACGGGCCGCAGCATCGTCGTCGCCGGCGTCTCCGCCCGCGACCGCAAGCGCGACCGGGGCGTGGACCTTTCCGGCGTCGAATGGTTCGACGACCCCATCGCCCTTGCGCGCTCGGAAAAGATCGACCTTTTCGTCGAACTGATCGGCGGCGACGAGGGCGGCGCGCGCGCCAGCGTCGAGGCGGCCCTGAAGGCTGGCAAGTCCGTGGCGACCGCCAACAAGGCGCTGCTGGCGAAACATGGGCTGGAACTGGCCCGCCTCGCCGAATCCCATCATTCCGCCCTGGCTTTCGAGGCCTCGGTCGCGGGCGGCATACCCATCGTCAAGACCTTGCGCGAGGGACTCGCCGGCAACAGCATCGCTCGCGTCTATGGCATTCTGAACGGCACCTGCAATTACATCCTCTCGCGGATGGAGCTGGAGGAGCTGTCTTTCGCCGAATGCCTGAGCGAGGCGCAAAGGCTCGGCTATGCCGAGGCCGATCCGACCTTCGACATTGGCGGCTTCGACACCGCGCACAAGCTCGCCATTCTTGCCTCGCTCGCTTTCGGCGTGAAGCTCGACGCAGAGGCGATCAGCATCGAGGGCATCCAGGATATTTCGCTGGCCGATCTCCACGCCGCCCGCGAACTCGGCTATCGCGTCAAGTTGCTCGGCGTCGCCCAGCGCACGCCGCATGGCGTCGAACAGCGCGTGCATCCGACCATGGTTCCGCTGTCGTCCCCGATCGCGCAGGTCATGGGCGTCACCAATGCGGTGACCGTGGACGCCGACGCCGTGAATGAATTGACGCTGGTTGGCCCCGGCGCCGGCGGCATGGCGACCGCCTCGGCGGTTGTCGCCGATATCGCCGATATCGCGCGCGGCATCCGCTCCGCGCCATTCGGCCTGCCGGTCGATCACCTCGCCACGGCGCAAAAATCGCCGATGCAGCGCCATGAGGGCGGCTATTACATCCGGCTCGCGGCCCGCAACCATATTGGCGCGGCGGCGGCGATCGCAACGCGCATGGCCGAGCGCGGCATTTCTCTGGAAAGCATCGTCCAGCGCCGCGGCTGCGCCGCCGACGACAGCGTCGTGCCGGTGGTGCTGGTCACTTACGCAACCACCGAAGCCTCGGTGCGCGAAGCGCTCGCGGCAATTGTCGCCGACGGCCATATCGCCGAAAAGCCGCAGGTCATTCGCATCGAACGCGAATGATTTCGCGGCTTGACGCCGCGGAGTTATGTTCCTATTTTGTTCGCACCTGAGCGAGGCGAGGAGGAATTCATGCGGCTTTACTGGGCGCCCCAGACGCGGTCCCTGCGGGTTCTATGGATGCTGGAGGAGATCGGCGCGCCTTGCGAGCGCGTGCGGGTCGATCTGAAATCCGGCGAGCAGCACAAGCCGGCCTACCACGCCATCAATCCGATGGAGAAGGTGCCCGCGCTGCAGGACGGAGAATCCTGCGTGGCGGAATCCGGCGCGGTCATCGCTTATCTGGCGGAAAAATTTCCGCAGGCGGGGCTGGCGCCTGCCATCGGCGAGGCTGCGCGCGGGCGCTATCTGCAATGGCTGTTCTTCTCCGGCTCCTGCATCGAGGCCGCGATCACCCAGAAATTCGCCAATGTTCAACTGCCTGAAGGCTCGGCGGGATGGGGGTCGTTCGACAAGGTCTTCAATGTCCTGGCGGAGGTTCTCTCCGCGAGCCCCTATCTGCTCGGCGAAAAATTCTCCGCCGCCGACGTGCTGATCGCGTCGGATCTGCATTTCGTCATCAATGTCTTCAAAATGCTGGAGCCGCGCCCGGAATTTTCTGCTTATCTGGAGCGTTGCCGCTCGCGCCCGGCCTTTTTGCGCGCGCAAAAAATCGACGCCGATGGAATCTGAGGCCCGGTTGCTGCTCGGCGTCGAAAGCAGCGCGATGGGGCGGCTGTGGCGCGATCGGCTCGACGCCGCGGGCGGCGCGCGGGCCTTGGCGATCGCGCAGCAGACCGGCCTGCCGGATCTGCTGTCGCGCGTGCTGGCCGGGCGCGGCGTCAACCCGGAGACCGCTCTCGCCCATCTCGATCCCACCCTGCGCGCCCTTCTGCCCGAACCTTTCACGCTGACGGCGATGGAGGAGGCCACGGAGCGTCTGGTCCGCGCCGTCGAGCGGCAGGAAACCATCGGCATTTTCGGGGATTATGACGTCGACGGCGCCTGTTCTTCGGCGGTGCTGGCGGAATTTTTCGATTATTGCGGCGTCCCGCGCCTGATCCATATCCCCGACCGGATCACCGAGGGCTATGGTCCCAACAGCGAGGCGATCCGCGCGCTGGCCGCGCGCGGCGCGACCTTGCTGGTCACGGCGGATTGCGGCACGACCAGTTTCGAACCATTCGCCGAGGCGCGGCGACTGGGAATGGATGTGATCGTTCTCGACCATCATCAGGCGCCGGAGGTTCTTCCGGAGGCCATCGTGGTCAATCCCAACCGCCAGGACGACGTCTCGGGGCAGGGCGCGCTTTGCGCCGCGGGCGTGGCCTTCGTCACGCTGGTCGCGCTCAACCGCGCCCTGCGCCAGCGCGGCTTCTGGCGCGAGAGGCTGGAGCCTGACCTGCTGGCGTCGCTCGATATCGTCGCCCTCGCCACGGTCGCCGACGTCGCGCCGCTGACCGGCCTCAACCGGGCCTTCGTGGTCAAGGGCTTGTCGCTGATGAAGTCGCGCGGCCGCGTCGGACTGCGCGCGCTGGCTGACGTCGCCGGCCTCAACGGACCGCCGCGCGCCTATCATCTCGGTTTTTTGCTCGGCCCGCGCATCAACGCCGGCGGCCGCATCGGCGATGCGGCGCTGGGCGCCAAATTATTATTGCTGCGCGATGATCACGAGGCCGGCGCCATCGCCGCCGAGCTGGACCGGCTCAATGGCGAGCGCCAGATCCTCGAAAAGCAGATGCTTCAGGAGGCTTTGGGCGAGGCCTACAAGCAGATGGGGCCGGCAGAGGAGGGCGCCTTCGTGCTGGCCGCCGCGGCGGACTGGCAGCCCGGAATCGTCGGGCTGGTCGCCTCGCGCCTGAAGGAGCTGTTCCGGCGTCCGGCCTTCGCCATCGCCTTCGACGGAGAGGTCGGAACGGGCTCTGCGCGTTCGATCGCGGGCGTGGATCTCGGCAAGGTTGTGCGCGCGGCGGTCGAGACCGGCCTCATCGCCAAGGGCGGCGGCCACGCCATGGCGGCGGGCGTGACCGTGCGGCGCGACCAGCTCGCCGCGTTCCAGTCCTTTCTCGAAGAGCGGCTCGCCGAGCCGGTCGCCCGCGCCCGCGCCAACGCGGGGCTCTCGGTGGATGGGCTGCTGACCGCGAGCGCCTGCACGCCGGCCCTGGTCGAGGAAATCGAGAAGGCGGGGCCTTTCGGCGCGGGCAATCCCGAGCCGGTCTTCGTGCTGCCCGAGCATAGAATCACCGATGTCCTGCCCTTCGGCGCCGACAATTTGCGGCTTCGGGTCCAGTCGGGCGACGGCGCGCGGCTGGAGCTGGCGGCGTTCCGTGCTGCGCAGTCGCCCATCGGCGCAGCGCTCGCCAAGGCGCGCGGCGAGCGGGCGCATCTTGCCTGTTCGCTCTCGCTCGATCATTGGGGCGGACGCACCAAAGTCAGCGCGCGGCTGGTCGATCTGGCTATTTGCAAGCCGGGGCTCGGACGCTGAACAAAAATCCGTGGCGAAGGGGGATGAAAGGCTTGCCAGCATGAATTGGCGCGTTTATACGTCGCCCCACTTCGCAAGCGGCCAACCTGCTTCGCGCTCCGCGCCCATCGTCTAGCGGTCTAGGACGTCGCCCTTTCACGGCGAAAACAGGGGTTCGATTCCCCTTGGGCGCGCCAATAAAATCAATTAGTTAGCACAAGTCGTCGATCGAGCGTCCAAGATTCGTCCGATATCCAGGGGCGGATAAATGCGAAATTTCGCGGATGTCTCGGCAAATTTTCCGGCCATGCGGCATACCGCCGACAAGAACCGCCGCTGGCGATTATCCATCTTCGCTCGATGGGACTTACCGGCGCCCTTGGCGCTGGCGTCGGCTTCGATCGGTTCACAGCGGTCCTGTCCCGTGTGTTGGATGTTCCTGAGGAATACTGTGCCCCGGCATGCCCGGCGCCGGCGCTCCGCCATCATTTTCTCGGCGCGCTTTGTCCCGCCGCCGCAACGCAATTCCTGCTCGGCTCCTGACTCAGCCGCCGTGGCGTGGCAAGGCCAGTCCCCAGCGGATCGCCGCGCCCCGGAGGGCAAAGCCGCTGGCGGCGCCCGCGAGCGACGCCGCCGGCGCCGAGAGGCCCAACACGTCAAGGCCGACAAAAAGCGCGGCCGCGAGCACTGCCGCCGTCACATAGAGTTCGTTGCGCAAAAGGATTGAGGGCAAGCCCGCCACGACGTCGCGAATCACGCCGCCCATGCAGGCGGTGACGATTCCCATGGCGGCGGCCGGAAGAGGCGCAATCCCGACGCTCAGGGCCTTTCCAGCGCCATAGACAGAATAGGCTGAGAGCCCGGCGGCGTCGAACCAGTCGAGCGCCCGAACCGGCCACCAGCGCAGCGGGACCAGCCAGACCGCGACCGCAACCGACAAGCATATGACCAAGGGCGCCGGATCCCGCATCCAGAATACGGGCGCGCCGATGAGAACGTCGCGCATCGTCCCGCCGCCGATGGCGGCGACTATGGCGAAAAAGCAGGCTGCGACAATATCGAGCCGTTGGCGCGCCGCGACCAACGCGCCCGAGACGGCGAAAACGGAAAGCCCGGCGAGGTTCAGCCAGCGCAGCACGGGCTCGATTGTGGCAAGTGTGATTTCGGCGTTCATGCGGGCGATATAGCACGGTCCGGCGCCTGTCGCCGACCACGGAAAAGAAACGTCCGCCACTAAATGCGTGGCCGGCGTTTCAGCCTTTACCGCACGGAGCCTGGAAATTGTGACTGAACCTTGAAGGCGAGCACGTCGGTCCGGGGAGAAGTCGGTCCCGTCTTCCTCTAAGGGCGCTTCGAGCACCGCGTTGCGAACCAGCTTCTTATTGACGAATTGCTGGATGCCCATGCCTTGATGGGACTTTCGGGTGGTCGGCCGCTCAATCCGGAGAATTTCCAGGAAGCCGATTTCATATGGGCCGGAGCTATCGTTCTGTCGCTGGTTCTGACATTCTTCCTGCGTGAAACCGGGACCGCGCGCCTTGCGCAGGTCGCGGGCGCGCAACCCCGGGAGCGAGAGCGCAAATGACCGCCAGGCAATCGGATTTCACACCCGTGATCGACCTGCTGCGTGAAAAGGGGACCGGTCCGGTCCGCGAAAACAGGCCGGTCTATGCCGATCTCATGCCGCCCTGCAACAACGCCTGCCCGGCAGGCGAGAATGTGCAGGCCTGGCTTGATCTCGCCCAGGCGGGAAAATTCCAGGAAGCCTGGCGGGCGATTCTCCGCGACAACCCTTTTCCCGCCGTGCATGGGCGCGTCTGCTATCATCCCTGCGAAACCAGCTGCAATCGCGCCCAGCTCGACAGCGCCGTCAGCATCCACGCTGTCGAGCGATTTCTCGGCGATCTGGCGACAGAGCAGGGCTGGACGCCGGACGAGCCCGCCGCCTCAAGCGGCAAGCGCGTTCTGGTCGTCGGCGGCGGACCGAGCGGATTGTCGGCGGCCTATCATCTCGCCCGTCTCGGCCACGCCGTCGAAGTGCAGGAAGCCGGCCCGCTGCCCGGCGGCATGCTGCATTTCGGCATCCCCGCCTATCGCCTGCCGCGCGCCGAACTGATGAAGGAAATCGCCCGCATCGAGGCCATGGGCGTGAGGATCGTTCTGAACCACAAGGTCGAGGACATCCTCGCCGAGCAGGCGGCCGGCTCATTCGACGCCGTGTTTGTGGCCATCGGCACGCAGATCGGCAAGAAGATCGATATACCGGCGCGCGACGCGGCGAAGGTCATCGACGCGATCAAGCTGCTCCATGATGTCGAAACCGGCGAAGCGCCAAGCCTCGGCCGCCGCGTCATCGTCTACGGCGGCGGCAATACCGCGATGGACGCCGCCCGCATGGCGCGCAGGCTCGGCGCAGAGGAAACGCTGATCGTCTACCGCCGCGACCGCGCCCACATGCCTGCCCAAGCTTTCGAGGCCGACGAGGCTTTGTCCGAGGGCGTCAAGATCAAATGGCTCAGCGCGATCAAGGATATTGGCGAAGATTCGCTCACGGTCGAGACCATGCGGCTTGACGAGTCGGGCCGTCCGCAACCGACCGGCGAATTCGAGACCCTTTCGGCGGATTCCGTGGTGCTGGCGCTCGGCCAGCAAACCGACTGCGGTTTCCTGCGAAACGCGCCCGGCGTCGCTTTCACGGCGGACGATCTGGTGATCGTCGATTCCAACATGATGACCGGAAGGCCGGGCGTTTTCGCCGGCGGCGACATGGCGCCGGGGCAGCGCAGCGTCACGGCCGCCGTCGGCCACGGCAAGAAGGCCGCGCGGGCCATAGACGCCTTTTTGCGCGGCGCGGCGGCGCAAACTTCCGTCAAGCATCCCATTGCGACATTCGATTTGCTGCATCTGCCGATCTATGCCGACGCGCCGCCCTCGGTGCAAAGCGAGATGCCGGTCGCAGAGCGGCTGGCCCATGGATTCGCGGAAACAATGGCGGGCTTGAGCGAGGCGCAGGCGCATCATGAAGCGCGGCGCTGCCTCTCCTGCGGCAATTGCTTCGAATGCGACCAGTGCTATGCCGCTTGCCCGGAACAGGCGATCGTCAAGCTCGGACCGGGCCGCCGCTACCTGTTCGATTACGCGCGCTGCACCGGATGCGGCGTCTGTTTCGAGCAATGCCCATGCCACGCCATCGAGATGAAGCCCGAACCCGCGAGAACAGCGCCGGAGGCGTCAGCATGAGTGTCGCCGAACCCCGCCAGACCGACACGATTGACGGCAATACCGCCGTCGCCCATGTCGCCTATCGCGTGAATGAAGTCTGCGCGATCTATCCGATCACGCCGTCCTCGACCATGGCCGAACTGGCCGACGAATGGACCTCGAAAAATCTCCGCAATATTTTCGGAAGCGTCCCGCTGGTGCAGGAATTGCAAAGCGAGGGCGGAGCGGCGGGCGCGGTGCACGGCGCGTTGCAATCGGGCGCGCTGACGACGACCTTCACCTCGTCGCAGGGGCTGCTGCTGATGCTGCCCAATATGTTCAAGATCGCGGGCGAACTGACCTCGACCGTGTTCCACATCGCCGCGCGCTCTCTCGCCACCCAGGCTTTATCAATTTTCGGCGACCATTCCGACGTCATGGCGATTCGCTCCTGCGGCTTCGCCATGCTCGCCTCGGCCTCGGTGCAGGAGGCGCATGACATGGCGCTGATCGCGCAGGCGGCGACGCTTGAGAGCCGGGTTCCCTTTGTGCATTTCTTCGATGGATTCCGCACCTCGCATGAGGTGAACAAGCTCACGCTGCTGTCCGACGGCGACATCAGGGCGATGATCCGCGACGATCTCGTGCGCGCCCATCGCGACCGCGCGCTGACGCCCGAGCATCCCGTGGTGCGCGGCACGGCGCAAAATCCCGACACGTTTTTCCAGTCGCGGGAAACGGTGAATCCATTTTACGCCCGCACGCCCGAAATCGTCGAACAGGCAATGGCGGCCTTCGCCGCGATCTCCGGGCGCGCCTATCAATTGTTTGAATATGCCGGCGCCGCCGACGCCGACCGCGTCATCGTGCTGATCGGCTCGGGAGCCGAAACCGCGCGTGAAACCGCCGCCTTTCTGAACCAGGCCGATGCGCAGAAATACAAACTCGGCGTGGCGCAGGTGCGGCTTTACCGGCCTTTTTCCGCCGGGCATTTTCTGGCTTCCCTGCCCGAGAGCGTCCGCTCGATCGCCGTGCTCGACCGCACCAAGGAGCCGGGCGCCAGCGGCGAACCGCTCTATCTCGACGTGATCGCCACGCTGGCGCAAGCTGTCGCCAGCGGCGCGCGCAAAACCATGCCGCGCGTGATCGGCGGCCGTTACGGCCTGTCGTCGAAGGACTTCACCCCGGCCATGGTCAAGGCGGTGTTCGACGAACTGGCCCGGCCGCAGCCGGTCAACCGTTTCACCATCGGCGTCAATGACGATGTGTCCGGCTCAAGCCTCGCATTCGATCCGAAATTCACGATCGAGACCGACGATGTTTTCCGCGCGGTGTTCTAGGGGCTCGGATCGGATGGCACCGTCGGCGCCAACAAGAACAGCGTCAAGATTCTGGCGGAAGACCCGGATCGCTTCGCCCAGGGCTATTTCGTCTATGATTCCCATAAATCCGGCGCACAGACGGTGTCGCATCTCCGCTTCGGGCCGCGTCCGATCCAGTCGCCTTATCTGATCGCGGCGGCGCACTTTATCGGCTGTCACCAGTTCGCCTTTCTCGACAAGATCGACGTGCTCAAGATCGCCGCGCCGGGCGCGATCTTTTTGCTCAACTGCCCCCATGAGGCCGACGAGGCGTGGGATCGCCTGCCGCGCTCCGTCCAGCAGGCGATCATCGACAAGAACCTGCGCCTGTTCGTGATCGACGCCTCGAAGGTCGCGCGCGACACCGGCCTCGGCGGGCGGATCAACACCGTGCTGCAAACCTGCTTTTTTGCGATCTCCGGGGTCCTGCCGCGTGACGAGGCCATGGCGCGCATCAAGCACATGATCGAGAAGTCCTATGGCGGCAAAGGCGGCAAGGTCGTCGCGGAAAATTTCGCCGCCGTCGATCATACGCTGGCCCGACTCCACGAAGTCACGATCCCGAAAGAGGCGACCAGCCTTGTCGAACGTCCGCCGATCGTTTCACCCTCGGCTCCGGACTTCGTGCAGAAATTCACCGCTGAAATCATGGCCGGGCGCGGCGACGAGTTGCCGGTCAGCGCCATGCCGGTCGATGGAACATTCCCCTCCGGCACGGCGGCCTGGGAAAAGCGCAATATCGCGGAAGAAGTTCCAGTCTGGGAAACCGACCTATGCATCCAGTGCGGCCAGTGCGCTATCGCGTGCCCGCATTCGGTCATTCGCGCCCGCTTCTATGATGCCGCCCGCCTGAACGACCCCGCTGTCCCGGCGCCGCAGGGCTTCAAATCGGCCCCGGTCAATGCGCGCGGCTATCCCGACAGCCGCTTCACCCTGCAGTTTTACGTCGAGGATTGCACCGGCTGCGGCGTCTGCGTCGAAGTCTGCCCGGCGCACAGCCCCAGCGCGCCGGCGACCAAGGCGATCAACATGGCCGCCAAGGCCCCCTTGCTGGAATCGGAGCGCGAGAACATCGCTTTTTTTGAGCATCTGCCCGTCAACGATCGCGCGCTGGTCGATTTCGCCAATGTGCGCGGCATTCAGTTTCTGGAGCCACTGTTCGAATTCTCCGGCGCGTGCGGCGGCTGCGGCGAGACGCCCTATCTGCGCCTGCTGTCGCAATTGTTCGGCGACCGCCTGCAGATCGCCAACGCCACCGGCTGCTCGTCGATCTATGGCGGCAATTTGCCGGTCACGCCCTGGACGAAGAACGGGCAGGGACGCGGCCCCGCATGGTCGAATTCGCTGTTCGAGGACAATGCCGAATTCGGGTTGGGCTTCCGTCTCGCCGCCGACATGCATGTGGCGCTGGCCGAGCGGCTGGCGCGCGAACTGGCGCCAAAACTCGGGGTGGAACTGGTCGAGGCGATTCTCGCCGCGCCGCAGATCCGCGAATCCGAGATTCTCGCGCAGCGCGGCCGCGTCGCGGAACTGACGCGGCGATTGCGCGAATTGGGCGACGAGCCCGAGGCGAAAAACCTGCTGTCGGTAGCCGATCATCTGGTTCGCCGCAGCATCTGGCTCGTCGGCGGCGACGGCTGGGCCTATGACATCGACTATGGCGGCCTCGACCATGTGCTGGCCGCCGCGCGCGACGTCAACGTGCTGGTGCTCGACACCGAGGTCTATTCCAATACCGGCGGCCAGGCGTCGAAGGCCACGCCGCTCGGCGCCGTCGCAAAATTCGCCGCCGCCGGCAAGCGCGTGGCGCGCAAGGACCTGGCCTTGCAGGCCATCGCCTATGGCAATGTCTATGTCGCGCAGGTCGCGCTGGGCGCCAATCCGCAGCAGACGCTGCTGGCCATGCGCGAAGCCGAAGCCTGGCCCGGCCCCTCGCTGATCCTCGCCTATAGCCATTGCATCGCGCATGGCTTCGATCTGCGTTACGGGATGGCGCAGCAGGATCTCGCCACGGCGTGCGGCTACTGGCCCCTGTTCCGTTTCAATCCCGCGATGCGCAAGGCGGGCGAGGCGCCGTTCCGGCTGGATTCGCCGCGCCCGACGATTCCGCTGAAGGACTATGCCTACAAGGAATTGCGCTATCGCAGCCTTGCCAGCAGCCGGCCGGACGAAGCGGCCGAACTGCTCGCGCACGCCCAGACGGCCGTCACTGAAAAATACGCGCAATATGAAGCGCTCGCCAGAAGCGACGGCAGCCGATTCCATCCCGACGCCCGGGTGCGCGCCGGCGAGAATTTTTGAGGAGCGCCAAATGGATCTCAGCACGCGCTATCTCGGCCTCGCCCTGCGCAATCCGGTCATCGCATCGGCCTCGCCGCTTTCCGGCGATCTCGACGGCGTCAGGCGGCTGGAAGATTGCGGAGCCGCCGCGATTGTCCTGCCCTCGCTATTCGAGGAGCAGCTTCGACAGGAACAAGAGCTGGCCGAGGCGTTGTCGAGCGTCGGCGCGGACAGCTCGCCGGAAGCGAGCTCCTATTTTCCCGCCGCCAGCGAATACAGATCCGGCGCGGCGGCCTATCTCGATCTGATCGCCAAGGCGCGCGCCGCCGTCGACATCCCGATCGTCGCCAGTCTGAACGGGTCGACCGAGTCCGGCTGGATCGATTACGCCTGCCAGATCGAACAGGCCGGCGCCAGCGCCCTCGAACTCAACATCTACCGGATCGCGTCCGGCCCCGACGTCAGGATCGGCGAGCCGGAGGCGGATTGCCTGGCTCTGGTCAAAGCCGTCCGCGCCCGGGTCAAGCTTCCGCTGGCGGTCAAACTGCAACCCAGTTTCGCCGCCTTCGGGGCGCTGGCGCAAGGCCTCGATGCGGCGGGCGCCGACGGGCTGGTTCTGTTCAACCGCCTTTATCAGCCGGATATCGATCTGGCGCGACTGAGATGGACCAATGAGATCGCATTGAGCGGCGCCAACGAGATCCGACTCGGTCTGCTGTGGGTTTCACTGCTGGGCGGCCGGCTGCCGCGCGCCAGCCTCGCCGCAGGATCGGGCGTGGAAACGGCGGATGAAGTCATCAAATTTCTGCTGGCGGGGGCCGACGCCGTCATGACCGCGTCCGCGCTGCTGCGCCATGGCCCCGAACATTTGCGAACCATGATCGCAGGCCTGGAAACCTGGCTGGCCCAACGCGGATTTGCGTCGGTCAGCGCGATCAAGGGATTGATGAAGCATTCACGCGGCGACGCTGAAGCGCAGGAGCGCAGCGATTATATTCACAGCTTGTTGGGCTATCGCGGTCGATATGTTCGGCGGTGATCGGGCGCCCGCATAACGGTTTCATGGAGCGTCGAGCAGTGACGCGCGAGATTCGGCCGAGCGGAAACGAATTGCTTCAGCGGCGTCTCTATGTCGTAAAAATGGATATTGGCGATAAAGCCATAGACGGCCGCATCGACGCTCGTCGGCTTCGCCCCGTGGATGAACGCGCCCTCGGGAATAAGATCGGCGAGGACGCCAAGATCGGCAAGGCCGCGCTGATAGGCCGCTTCCGGCTCGTAACGGCCGATTCCCTGGAAATGATAGCGCTGGAAATTGAATTCGCGGGCCATTGCCAGTCCATCCTCGGTCAGGCTGGGGTGCTCCCGCAGGAGCGCGGCGCGAAAAGCCGGCCAGTAGCGCTCGTCCTTCCAGCGTGAATAGGACATCACCCAATAGAGGTCGTCGAGCAGACGGGTCACGAGCAGGCTCAGGTCTCGGTCACGCGCGCCCAATGCGGCGTCGATCGTCAGGTGAAATTTGCGGATGAGATGGGCGATGATGGTTTCGCTGTCGCCGATGGTCTCACCGTCGTCGACAATATAGGGCAGCTGTCCGCGCGGGGCGGACGAGGCGTCGAACAGATGCTCATGGGCGAAGGGCAGGCCCGCGAGGCGCAGGAAGGCGAAGACCTTCAAGCCATAACCATTGTTGTCGGCGACGCCGAAAAGCGAAGGAAAAGCGAAGGATAGGAATAAAGCGTGATCATCGCTGAAGCTCCTCGCGCGCGAGGCCAGGGGCGTGCTTGGCTTTCATTTCCGCCTCTTCTTCCGGTCTCAACTCAGCGTGTGTTCGGAGGCCTTTCAGCGTCAAAGGCAGAGGTTGTTTTTCACATTCCTGAGAAACATGATTTTCGCGGCGTCGCGCTCCGGCAAGCGAAGGACGCTGCATTCGCCATGCAAGATGCAAGGCAGGCCGCCGTCGCAAACAGCAACTGGCCAGCAACTCTCGCTGCGCGCATTGGAACGCCAATCTCCCAATGGGACTGTGTTCATTGCGCCGAACAGGTTTCGCTGACGCCGTTGCGGGTCAGGGTCGCGCTCCGTCCCTTGATCCAGAATTCAACGCCATTGCCGGCGTAGCGTCCCCCGTCAGCGGAGATTGCTTGCGGCAAAGTGATCTCGCGCCCCGCATCGAAGGTCAGCGTGACGCTTCCCCTCTGGGCGCCGGACGCGGAGGAGACGAACCGAGCGGCCGGCCGGTCGCCGCCGCTGCACATGTATTGCGCTTCGGTTGCGGAGGCAGCGCGGCTGAGACCCAGACTCGCAATCGCCGCCGTAATAAGGCATGGCCATTTCCAGCGGCTCGCAGCGTGTCCTGTTCCCCATGCTACGTTGCTGTGTGGCGATGACCTTTTTATCATGCCGCCATTCCTTCATGATTGGCCGCGCCGCTCAAAGCGGATTTGGGAACATGGTCAATCGGCCCCGGTCTTCCGTCAATAATCATAATGCAATCCGTCATTTGCGTTTTCCGCTCGCCGCGACCTTCGGAGATCGCGCAGGGCCTCTCGCGTCGCGCCGGAATTGCGCTAGTCGGCGGCTTTCCTGGGGCGCTCAAGGATCGAGGCGCGAAACTGGCTCGGGGAAGCGCCGAACCAGCGTTTGCAGGCGCGGAAAAATGTTCCGGGGTCGGCGAAGCCGAGCAGATAGGCGACTTCCGCCGTCGTCAGGCTCGATCGTGCAAGATAATGCTGGGCGAGGTCGCAACGCGTCCCGTCGAGCAGGCGTTCGAAGGGCGCGCCCTCGTCGCGCAACCGCCTTTGCAAGGTTCGATCGCTCATCTTCAGCGCGTTGGCGATGGACTCGCGCCGCGGTTCGCCCGCCGAAAGCTGGCGCGCGATTTCGCGGCGCACGCGCACGCTGAGACTGGCGCCGTCGAACGCTGCGAGACGCTGCTGCAGAAGGTTGTCGTGCAGCTCCGCGACCATGGGATTGAACGCGGGCAGGGGGGCGTCGAGGGCCTCGGCCGTGAAAATCCAGCCGTTGAATTGCGCGCCGAACTGGATCGGGCAGCGGAAGGCCTTCTCGAACTGCGACAGGTCGTCAGGCGCCGCGAACACCGTCGCCACGCAGACGGGCTCGATCGGCCGCCCCGCGACCCAGCGGCAGAAATTGAGGATGGTCAGGAGATCATATTCAATTCGCTCGCGCGGCACCGATTCCCGCCCGCCAAAAAGGTCGAAGCGGACATGAATATTCTCGCCATGAGGCTCCAGCGAGAGTTCGGCGGCGTCGCTGACCAGCCGCATATGACGCGAAATCGATTCAAGCGCCGCCCGCAGATTGCAGCTCGACAGCATCGAATATCCGACGACGTCGAAATTGCCCGGCATTGGCAGATCCGAGCCGATAAGGCCGATTTCGAGATTGCCCGAACGTTCGGTCGCGATCCGCCACAAGCGGCTCATCTTTTCCGTGGGGACGCGCGCTTCGCGATCCAGCAGAATGCCGGGATCGATATCCGCCGCCCGCATCAGTTCGGCAGTGTCCAGCCCCGCGACCGCCATCATGTCGATGACGCCACGTAGCCACGGCGACGACGTGGTTCGGTTGGTCATGAAATTTTATCTCGATCCCCTTCCGCCAATCCGCCAGCGCGCTGGTCCGATGACGGCCCTTTATCAATTTTCCGCCAATTTAACATAGCGTTTTCGGGATTAAAGAATGTTTTGCTGAACTGGCGAGCTAAACTTTCGTCTTTCGTATCGTTATTGCGCGTTTCAAGAACCGTTCCGGAACTCCGCGGCGGATCTATTTCAAGTCGATTTTAGTTGGCCGCGACAATGGCGTCGCCGCGCCATGTAAAAGCGAGGGATCTGCTTGCGGCCCCGCTTCGGCGCCAAATAGATCTGCATCTCGTTCAACGGCGCCAGCGTTAAACTATCGTATTAGTGCGCGCGCAGATGTTTGCGTTGTCGCCGGCGATTTGGCCCGCTCAAGGGCAAATGTGTCCGCAAAGCCAGAGTTTTGGCGTTCCAGCGCCAGTTGTCGCGCGGGGGAGCCAAGCTATTCTTCCGCGCTCAAGAAAACGCCTTGCTGACCCCCGCCAAAAGCCGGGGGCGAAGCAGCGCCACAATAAACCCTGGAGAGGAATAATGGCGAAAGCCGATCCCTACGCCGTCGGTCTAGACCGCAACCGCGCCAATTACGCGCCGCTGACGCCGCTGAGCTTTCTCGCGCGCACCGCC
>NZ_JASHHX010000025.1 GCF_030056575.1 Rhodoblastus sp. 17X3
AAACGCTGACGATATCGCCCTTGACGCTGAAGTCCTCGAGAACCCCTTCCAACAGGCGGGCGTTTTGCTCCAGTGAATCCTGAGCAATGCCGCTTGACGTCTTCTTGCCAACGGCAAGGAGGTGGATGGCGGGCGCCACATAGACGCCCGGGGAAACGGGGCCGCGAATCGCTTCGCCGCCTGCATCCAGGAATCCGCGACGCGTCTTTCCGCTGGTTCGCGAGGCGCGGGATTTATCACCCGGAAATGCAGGCGTCGCCGCGTCCCCGAAGACCGGCTGGGGTCTCGCAAGGTTCGAGCGGGCCGGGCCGAGTTCGTCGAATTGCCGCGCGGCGATATCATGCTCGACCGGCGCGGTCTGGCGGGCCTCCTGCGGCTTTCGCCGGAAAATGGCGTGAAGCCATTGCTGCACCGGATGGCGCCTTGCGCGTTCCGGAGAAATCCTGGATTCGGGGGCTGGATCGAATATGGCCCTGTCATCAACCGGAGTCGCAACGAGGCCGGAGAATCGCGTGGACTGACGGGAGTCCTCCGCATCGTCGGGATCGAGCGACGGCGGAGCGCCCATGCCTAGCGAGGCGGACAAGGCCAGTATGGCGATGGAAAAATAGACCAGACCGCTCAGAGTGAGCCCGAAAGGCGAAAAATAGCGCTTCGGCAAGGCGACGAGCGCGTCGCCAACGACGCCCCCCAGTCCCGTAGGCAGCGGCCATCCGTCCGTCGTCGGAAGGAGTGAGGCGACGGCCGCGGCGCTAAGCGTACCGACGAGCCAATAGGCGAGATAGCTGCCTGTGCTCCCCGTGCGGCGATGCGAAAGCACCTTCCAGCCGAGCAGGCCAAGTGGCGCAAGCAGAATGATCGAGCTGATGCCGATCAATTGCATGACGAGATCAGAAACCATGGCGCCCTTCACGCCGAGCGCATTGCGAACCGGCGTGTCCGTCGCATGGTTCAGGCTGGGGTCGGCGATCGACCAGGTGGCGAGCGCCAGGCCGAGGGCTGCGGTGAGCGCGATGATCGACAGTCCGGCGGCTTCCTGAAGCCGCCGTTGGAAGAACACGCGCGCCGACTCGGGCAGCACCTCGCCGATCGGCAATGTCGTCGTGCGCATGTGGTAGATTCCAACCCGCTCGATTGATAATGGCTGAGCAAGGTTAAGGATTTTCGGTTAACTTTGGCTTAACCTTATCAAAATCGTAAAATCAGGCAATTCCAGACGCCTTCTGCAAGCATAGATCATGCATTGGCAAAGCTTGCGCGCCGCCGCTGGAGCTTCAGTTCAAATTTGAAGAATGGAGCGTCGGCAAGGCAACCGTCAAATCAGGGCGGGGTAGAGGCGCTCTATTGCCTGAAGCGGCTGCGTCAACAGAAAAGGGCGGGATTTCGTCCCGCCCTCTGTTTAGACCTTGAACTTAGCCGGCCTTGCCGGCGTCGATCACATCTTCCAGCGTGCGAAGGCCGGTCTGCGTGGCGTTGACCAGGACGGCCATGTTGCCGGGCGCGTGCTGGTTCTTCCACATCTTGGTATGGGCGAGCGGAATCTTGGCCCAGGGGAAGACTTCCGACATGCAGGGATCGACGCGGCGATCGACGACGAAATTATTCGCCGCGGCAGCCTGCTTCAGATGCGCGAAATGCGAGCCCTGGATGCGCTTCTGCCGCATCCAGACATAACGAGCGTCGAAGGTCAGGTTGAAGCCCGAGGTGCCCGCGCAAAACACCACCATGCCGCCGCGCTTGCAAACGAGGGTCGAGACCGGGAAAGTCGCTTCGCCGGGATGTTCGAAGACGATGTCGACGTCCTTCTTGCCGGTGATGTCCCAGATCGCCTTGCCGAACTTGCGCGCTTCCTTGGTCCAGTCGACATATTCCTGCGAATTGACCTTGGGCAGCTGGCCCCAGCATTTGAAATCCTTGCGGTTGATCACGCCCTTCGCGCCGAGCGAAAGAACGTAATCGCGCTTGGATTCATCGGATATGATGCCGATGGCGTTGGCGCCGGCCGCCGCGATGAGCTGAACGCCGAACACGCCGAGGCCGCCCGAGGCGCCCCAGACCAGCACGTTGTCGCCTGGCTTCAGTCGATGAGGCTCATGGCCGAACAGCATCCGATAGGCGGTGGCGAGCGTCAGCGTGTAGCACGCGCTCTCTTCCCAGGTCAGATGCTTGGGACGGATCATCAGCTGGCGGTCCTGCACGCGGCAGAATTGCGCGAAGGAGCCGTCCGGCGTCTCATAGCCCCAGATGCGCTGCGAGGAGGAGAACATCGGGTCGCCGCCGTTGCATTCCTCGTCGTCGCCATCATCCTGGTTGCAGTGCACGACGACTTCGTCGCCGACCTTCCAGCGCTTCACTTTCGAGCCGATAGCCCACACGATGCCCGACGCATCGGAACCGGCGATGTGGAAGGGCTGTTTGTGAACATCGAAAGGCGAGATAGGCTCGCCGAGCCCTGCCCAGATGCCGTTATAGTTGACGCCGGCGGCCATCACGAGGACCAGCACGTCATGGCTGTCCAGGTCCCAGGTCGGGACAACTTCGAGCTGCATGGCGGATTCCGGCGGACCGTGACGGTCCCGGCGGATGACCCAGGCATGCATGTTTTTCGGCACGTGACCCAGCGGCGGAATTTCGCCGATGTCATAAAGATCTTTCAGGACCGGTTGGTTTGCGGCGTTCACGCCGCTCGCCGCTGGCGATGGATTGCTCAACGCTGACTCCTGTCGTAGATGGCCATTATGGATTGGGGTAGCCCGACGCCATTGCGGTTTCCGGTGAAGCGATCGACTTTTTCGCTCTCGGTCCGCAATAGATGGAATCGTCGCGCCCCGACTCCGCTCCGGATTCGTGTGCTCGCCTTGGTTCTTTCTGCGCCAATATACATAATATTGCCGCTTGGCGAGCGTCCGCACAATTTTTTTGCTTCGTGCTAAAGTCGGCGCCTGTTTTGTTCTCTCGGCCCCGGCGACGGACGTAGGAAATATTGTTTTATGAATCAATTGGTTGTTAAAATAGGCAAAAGATGGCCGGACTGCGTCCGGTTGTGTTGAGCCAATTGTGCTCCGCACCAAAGTAAGGCAAAGCAATGGTCTGGTCTTTGGCCCGACGATAGAGCGCCTGCACGCCACGATCAAAGTGAGGTTCCGATGACGAAGACAGCCACCGGTCGCGACAAGCCCTGGATTTTCCGCACCTATGCGGGTCATTCGACCGCGACGGAGTCCAACAAGCTGTATCGCGGCAATCTCGCGAAAGGCCAGACCGGCCTGTCCATCGCCTTCGATCTGCCCACCCAGACGGGCTATGACTCCGATCACCCGCTGTCGCGCGGCGAGGTCGGCAAGGTCGGCGTCCCGATCTCGCATCTCGGCGACATGAACACGCTGTTCGACGGCATTCCCATCGCCCAGATGAACACGTCGATGACGATCAACGCCACAGCGCCGTGGCTGCTCTCGCTTTATATCGCCGCGGCCGACGCCCAGGGCGCGCCGCGTTCCGTTCTGCAGGGCACGACCCAGAACGACATCATCAAGGAATATCTCTCGCGCGGCACCTATGTGTTTCCGCCCGGCCCGTCGCTTCGGCTGACCAAGGACGTGATCCTGTTCACGACCAAGGAAGTTCCGAAATGGAACCCGATGAACGTCTGCTCCTATCATTTGCAGGAGGCCGGCGCGACGCCGGTGCAGGAGCTTTCCTATGCGCTGGCCACCGCGGTCGCGATTCTCGATACGGTGAAAAAGTCCGGCCAGGTTTCGGAGGAAGATTTCGGCGAGGTCGTCGGGCGCATTTCCTTCTTCCTCAATGCGGGCATGCGCTTCGTGACGGAACTCGCCAAGGTCCGCGCCTTCACCGAATTGTGGGACGACCTCACCCGCGACCGCTATGGCGTCAAGGACGAGAAGCACCGCCGCTTCCGCTATGGCGTCCAGGTCAATTCCCTTGGATTGACCGAGCCGCAGCCCGAAAACAACGTCTATCGCATCCTGATCGAGACGCTGGCCGTCGTCCTGTCGAAAAAGGCGCGCGCCCGCGCGGTCCAGTTGCCGGCCTGGAATGAGGCCTTGGGCTTGCCCCGGCCCTGGGACCAGCAATGGTCGCTGCGTCTGCAGCAGATTCTCGCCTATGAAACCGATCTTCTCGAATATGGCGACCTGTTCGACGGAAGCCTGGAGCTTAGCAAGAAGGTCGACGAGCTGAAAGCTGAGGCTCTCGCCGAGCTTGCCGCAATTGACGCCATGGGCGGCGCGGTGGCGGCGGTCGAGACGGGCTATCTCAAGTCCAAGCTGGTCGAATCGAACACGCGCCGGCTGGAAGGCATCGAATCGGGCGAGCAGATCGTCGTCGGCGTGAACAAGTTCCTCGAGACGGAACCATCGCCGCTCACGACGGGCGACGGCTCGATTCTGGTCGTGCCGGAACATGTCGAGGCGGAGCAGATCGAGCGGCTGAACGCCTGGCGCGAACAGCGCGACGCCAAGGGCGTAGTCAGGGCGCTCGCGGAATTGCGCGCCGCAGCGGTGGAAGATCGAAACATCATGGAGCCGTCGATCGCCGCCGCCAAGGCCGGCGTGACGACCGGCGAGTGGGGCCAGACCCTGCGCGAGGTGTTCGGCGAATTCCGTGCGCCCACGGGCGTCGGACGCAGCGCGCGCCAGGCTGGCGGATCGCTCGATCCGGTCCGCGCCGAGGTCGAGCGCGTCTCGAAGACGCTCGGTCGCCGGATCAAGTTCCTGGTCGGCAAACCCGGTCTCGACGGCCATTCCAATGGCGCCGAGCAGATCGCCGTCCGCGCCCGCGACGCCGGCATGGAAGTGGTCTATGAGGGCATCCGCCTGACGCCCGCCGAGATCGTCAACGCCGCTCTCGAGGAAGGCGTCCATGTTGTCGGGCTCTCGATCCTGTCGGGCTCGCATGTGCCGCTCGTCCGTGACGTGCTCGATCGCATGAAGGCCGAGGGCATTTCGGACATCCCGGTCATCGTCGGCGGGATCATTCCGCCCGAGGATGAAAAGCTGCTGCTCTCGGAAGGCGTCGCGGCGGTCTATACGCCCAAGAATTACGAACTGAACACGATCATGGCCGATATCGTCCGGGTCGTCGAAAGCCGCGCGGCGCAAGGCTGAGCCGGCTTCGCCGAGATTGAAAGCCTCCGACATGTTTGCCAAAACTGTCGGAGGCTTTGTTTTGATTCGACTGGAGAAACCTTATGTCGGCTGAGGCCTGCACCCAGGGACTTGACACCGGATTCATCGAACTGGGAGCCGCGAAAGTCGCGGCGCTCGGCGTCGTACAGGGCATTACGGAACTCCTGCCGATCTCCTCGACCGCGCATATGCGGATCGTTCCGGCTCTTCTGGGCTGGCGCGATCCCGGTTCCGCATTCTCCGCGGCGATGCAGATGGCGGCGCTGGCCGCCGTGATCTCTTATTTCTGGAGCGACGTTCGCGGCTTTGTTTTCGGTTCGATCGCCGCCGTCAAGCGCCGCGATTTCAAGGACTGGCAATATCGCTTCACGACCTGGATTTTCCTCGCGACCCTGCCGCTCGTGGCGTTCGGGGTCCTGTTGTCCAAAACATTGAACGCCTGCGGTTCGCCCTTGCGAAGCCTTTGGGTCATCGGCGCGTCCTGCATTGTCATGGCGATCGCGCTGGCGCTGGCGGAAAAGTTCTGCACGCATCGGCGCACGCTCGACAATGTATCGCTCAAGGACGCCATGCTGGTCGGCCTCGCTCAGGTCGGCGCGCTGATCCCCGGCGTGTCGCGGTCCGGCTCGACGCTGACCGCCGCCCTGTTCCTCGACCTCAAGCGCGAGGAAGCCGCGCGCTTTTCCTTCCTGCTGGGCCTTCCGGCGATTTTCCTCGCCGGCGTCAAAGAGTTTTACGAATTGTTCAAGGCGGGGCTTTCGGCCGAAGGCTGGATGATCCTCGGCGTCGGACTCATCGTCGCCTCCATTTCCGCCTTTGCTGCGATCTGGAGCCTGATGCGGATTCTGGAGCGCTTTTCGTCCTGGCCTTTTGTCGTTTACCGGTTCCTGATAGGCGTGTTCCTACTGACCGCCGTCTGGCAAGGCTGGTTGCAATAAGAAAGGGCGGCTCAGGCCGCCCTTTCTTGCTGCATCAATTCAGCCGCGCCGGAGGCGTCTCGAAGTCAGGATCCGTTTTTGCGGCGGGTTTTCCGACCGGCTTGCCGTCAAAGGTCAATTCGCCGTTTGCGGCCGAAATGTCGAGGGTCTGGCCTTCGACGAATTCGCCCGACAGCAACATTTCCGCCAGCGGGTCCTGAACATTCTTCTGGATGACGCGCTTCAGGGGACGCGCGCCATAGGCGGGATCATAGCCCTTCTCCGCGAGCCAGGCCCGACCGGCCTCGCTCAGTTTCAGCGCGATCTTGCGATCCTCCAGCAGGTGTTCGAGCCGCTTGAACTGAATATCGACGATGGCGCCCATGTCCTGCCTCCTCAGACGATGGAACAGGATGATCTCGTCGATCCGGTTCAGGAATTCCGGCCGGAAATGCGCGCGCACCACCTGCATGACTTCGCCATGCACCGCCGACGAATCCTCGCCTTCGTTCTGCATGACGAGGAATTCCGAGCCGAGATTGGAGGTCATGATGATGACCACGTTGCGGAAATCGACGGTCCGCCCCTGCCCGTCCGTTAGCCGCCCATCGTCCAGCACTTGCAGCAGGACGTTGAAGACGTCCGGGTGCGCCTTCTCGATCTCGTCGAACAGCACGACCTGATAGGGGCGCCGCCGGACCGCTTCGGTCAAGGCGCCGCCTTCCTCATAGCCGACATAGCCCGGGGGCGCGCCGATGAGCCGCGAAACGGAGTGTTTTTCCATATATTCCGACATGTCGAGCCGGACCATGGCGGTCTCGTCGTCGAACAGGAACGAGGCCAGAGCCTTGGTGAGCTCGGTCTTGCCGACGCCGGTCGGGCCCAGGAACATGAACGAGCCAATTGGCCTGTTCGGGTCCTGAAGGCCTGCGCGGGCGCGACGCACCGCTGTCGCCACTGCCGCGACCGCTTCCCGCTGGCCGACGACGCGTTGGGCGAGCGCCTCTTCCATCTTCAGCAATTTGGCGCGTTCGCCTTCGAGCATCTTGTCGACGGGCACGCCGGTCCAGCGCGAAACGACCTGCGCGATATGATCGGGCGTGACGGCCTCGTCGACCAGGACCTCGCCGGATTTCGCCTCCGTTTCGGCAAGCTTCTGCTCAAGCTCGGGAATGACGCCATAGGTCAGTCGTCCCGCCTCCGCATAATCGCCCTTGCGTTGGGCGATCAGCAGATCGTTGCGGGCCGCTTCCAGCTTTTCCTTCATTTTCTGCGCCGCGCCGAGCTTGTCCTTTTCAGCGCGCCAGCGCGTCGTCAGCTCGGCGGATTTCTCCGTGAGATCCGCCAGTTCACCCTCAAGCTTCTTCAAGCGGTCTTTCGAGGCCGGGTCGGTTTCCTTCTTCAGCGCCTCCTGCTCGATCTTGAGCTGGATGATGCGCCTGTCGAATTCGTCGAGCTCCTCGGGCTTGGAATCGACCTGCATCCGCAGACGCGAGGCCGCCTCGTCGACGAGGTCGATCGCCTTGTCGGGCAGGAAGCGATCCGCGATGTAGCGGTTCGACAAGGTGGCGGCCGCGACCAGCGCGGAATCGCTCACCCGCACGCCATGGTGCAGCTCGTATTTCTCCTTCAGGCCGCGAAGGATCGAGATGGTGTCCTCTACGGTTGGCTCGCTGACGAAGACTGGCTGAAAACGCCGGGCGAGAGCCGCGTCCTTTTCGACATGCTTGCGATATTCGTCGAGCGTGGTCGCGCCGACGCAATGCAATTCGCCGCGCGCGAGCGCCGGCTTGAGCAGGTTGGAGGCGTCCATCGCGCCGTCCGTCTTGCCGGCGCCGACGAGCGTGTGCATTTCGTCGATGAAGAGGATGATCCCGCCCGCGGCCGCAGTGACTTCGTTCAGGACGGCTTTCAATCGCTCCTCGAACTCGCCGCGATATTTCGCGCCCGCGATCAGAGCGCCCATGTCGAGCGCCAGCAGGCTCTTGTCGCGCAGGCTTTCCGGCACGTCGCCATTGACGATGCGCAGCGCGAGGCCTTCGACGATCGCGGTCTTGCCCACGCCCGGTTCGCCGATCAGGACCGGATTATTCTTGGTGCGGCGGGAAAGAACCTGAATCGTGCGCCGAATCTCTTCGTCGCGGCCTATGACCGGGTCGAGCTTTCCCTCGCGCGCCGCCTCGGTCAGGTCGCGCGCATATTTCTTCAGGGCGTCATAGGCGTTTTCCGCCGATGCGGAATCGGCGGTGCGCCCCTTGCGAATATCTTCAATGGCGCGGTTCAGGCCCTGCGGATTGACGCCCGCATTGGCGAGAATCTTTCCAGCCTCGGAATTGGCGTCCATCGCCAGTGCAAGCAACAGTCTTTCGACCGTCACGAAGGAATCGCCAGCTTTCTGGGCGATCTGTTCCGCGGTGTCGAACAGGCGGGCTGTCGCCGGGGCGAGATAGAGCTGCCCTGCCCCCGAGCCTTCGACGCGCGGCAATTTGGCGAGGGCGAGCTCGCATTGCTGCAAGGCGTCGCGCGAACGCCCTCCGGACTTGTCGATCAATCCGGCGGACAAGCCCTGCTCGTCGTCGAGAAGCACCTTGAGAAGATGAAGCGGCGTAAATTGCTGATGGCCTTCGCGAAGCGCCAGAGACTGCGCCGATTGAACGAAGCCCCGCACCCGCTCGGTCAGCTTTTCGATATTCATTACGATCCTCCTATGCCCGCATGCATCTCCCGGATGGCGAGAACGCCGCGTCATGAATTCGGCCCCTGAACGGCGGCCTGACCGGTGATATGGGAACGCAATTCGCCCTTGAAAAGGCCAAGTCGAAGAATGGGAGGGCCGTCCCGAAAAAAGATGGCCCAAATGAAAAAAGCGGCGCTCGAGGCGCCGCTTTTGATCATCGGTTCAGGGATTTCACTCGGCGTCGGCGGAATTCGCTTCGGCGTTCGGCGCCGGGGCGTCCTGCTCCCCAGCTATTTCGGCACGTGTGCGCCGACGACGCCGCGGGCGCAAATGAAACCGCGCTTCCGCGTCGGCGTCGCCCTGCGGCGCATTGAACTCCGCCGTCTGGTCGCTGACCGCCGGCTGGTTGCCCAAGCCAGCTGCCTGGGCCTCCGGCGTGCCGGCGGCGACGGCGACCGGCGCTGCGGCGGGCGCCGCAGCGGTCCGAGTCGGAGCGGTGATGAAAGCCGGCAGGCCCGGCGTGACCGCGTCGAAATTCACGCGGGGCTGTTCCTGCGCGGCAGGGGGCGCCGCATCGAACCGGGGTTGTTGATCGCGGAAGTTTTGCCGGCCCTGACCCTGTTGATTGAAACGGCGGTCATTGCGCGGCTGGCGTTCGTGACGCTCCTGCCGCTCCCCGTGTTGGTTTGAATGCCGCTCGCCGGATCGGTCCTGACGTTCTGTGCGCTCGGGCGCCCGTTCCGCCGTATCCGACCCGTAGACCGGACGGTCGAAATAGGGCTGAGGCTGGCCGGCCATGCCGAGGTGGCCGATATTCGGCTGCGCCTGATGCGGAGGCGGGCTTGGCGCCTGCCGTTCCAGAGGCGAGGAGAAACGGTCGGGTAGCGCTACGAAATCGTCGTCGTCGTCGAGATCATCAAGGTCTTCGCCATTGCGGCTATAGCCCATCTGGGCTTGCTGCTGGGCGGTCTGCGCCGCTGCGATGATGCGGAAATAATGCTCAGCGTGCTGCAGCAAATTCTCTGCAACGACGGTGTCGCCGGAGGATTGGGCGTCGCGCGCGAGCTGGAGATATTTCTCCGCGATGTGCTGGGCCGTGCCCCGAATCTTGACGTCAGGTCCGTTCGATTCGTAGGTCCGGGTGAGGGGATTCGGACCCTTGCGATTATTACGACCACGCATACGCTTGTTTTGACCAGGTCTCATCGATAATCCCTGAGTAATAAAGTCGTCCGCGTTAGGATCCGCGCCGACGCTTCACCGCTGTTGCATTGCAGATTTTGGCGGCGCAGAAATCCCGGCGCTTTTGCCTCACCGGCCCTGTTTGCGACTCTCCGCAAACTTGCTTTCAATCTTCCAGTTCCATTGAGGGAAACGGCGATCGTACCACGTCGCTCAAACCGCATGCCTAAGTGGCCGGTCTTGGGAAGGTCTGAAACGCCGCAACCTGCGGAACCTTTCTCCAGCCGAGCCTTGCTGCGGTCAAATCAAGCGCAACCAGGTATTTGCTGCGGTGCAGACTAAATGTTTTTTGACGCCGCGCCAAGCCCAAACTTTCTGGCAATGTCCAGAAAAGAGCAATTAAGCGTTCAAGGCCTGCGGAACATGACGACCCGGTCGCGGCCGCCGCTGTCCCGAGCGACCTCCGTGGGGCCGAACCCATCGGCTTCGAAAATTTTCGCCACGTCGGCGGCCTGCCGCCAGCCGATCTCGAAAAGAGCGGCGCCGCCCGGATTCAGCAATCGCGACAGGGAGGGAGCGATACGCCGATAGCAATCGAGTCCGTCCGACCCAGCGTAAAGCGCCAATTCTGGATCGTGATCAGCAACCTCTTGCGCAAGTTCGCTCTTTTCCGTCAGCGCAATATAGGGCGGGTTGGAAACGATCAGGTCGAACGTTCCCACAAGCGCTTCGGCCCAGTTTCCGCAAAATATCGAAGAGCGCTTCGCCAGACCGCATCGCCTGAGATTGGCCTGTGCGATTCCGCAGGCTGAAAGAGACAGGTCGACGCCAACGCCGGTCGCGTCCGGGAGCGCGTCGAGCAGAGCGCACAGAATGGCGCCGGAGCCGGTCCCCAGATCTAGAATTTCCGGCCCCGTCCATTTGCGGGCTCTCGCGAAATCGAGCGCGGCGTTGACCAGGGTTTCCGTATCGGCGCGCGGGTCCAGCACATCGGCGGTGACGAGCAGATCGAGTCCGTAAAATCCGCTGCGGCCGAGGATGCGCCCAACGGGCGCACCGGCGATTCGGCGCTCCATGAAGCGCTGCAAGCGTTCGGCGCGCTCGAAGCCGAGGGGTTCGTCGCCGCGCGTCAGCAATTCAAGCGCATTCAAGCCTGACGCGCCCTCGAGCAGATGGCGCGCCTCCAGCGCGGCTGGCTCCTTGCCGGCGTCGGCGAGAGCCGACGCAAGCTGTTTGCGCGCCTGCGCCAAGGTGTCGCCGGCTGCGAAGAGGGCTGGCGGAGGCGACAGGTTCAGGCTCCCAAGGCCTTGCCAAGCATGCGCGTCAGGCGCGCCGCGAAGGCGGCCGTGTCTTTCGGGGGCGCGCCGTCGAGCAGGCGGGCCTCGTCGAAGATGAGCCAGACGGCGTCCTCGAACAGGTCCCTGTCCGGGGATTTCGCCAGCATTTCGAGCGCGCGGACCAGCGGATGCGAAGGATTGACCTCGAGCACCGGCTTCAATTCCGCCGGCGCCTGGCCATGCGCCGCCAAAATTTGCTGTAGGCGGAGGTCGGGACCGAATTCCGGCGCGACAAGGCAGGCGGCGCTTTCCGAGAGACGGTCGGAGACGCGGACGTCTTCCACGACCGATTCGAGCGTCTGCTTGGCCAAGGCGACGAATTCCCGGACCTCTCCCGTATCTTCGGGCGGCTTGCGGCTCTCATCGAGAAGTTCGATGTTCTTGATATCGGCGCCGCCCTGCGTGACCGATTTAAATGGCTTGCCGTCATAGCCGACCGCGGTCTGGACCCAGAAGGCGTCGACAGGATCGGAAAGCAGCAGGACTTCGACGCCGCGGGCTCGGAAACCTTCCAGCTGGGGACTGCCGGCGATCCGCTCGGCGTTCTCGCCTGTGATGTAATATATGGAGGTCTGGTTCGGCCGTAGCGCCGCGATGTAGTCGGCGAGAGTTCGCTTGCCCTCTCTATCGGCGGTCGTGGCGAATCGCGCCATTTTCAAAAGGGCGTCGCGGCGTTCCGGGTCCTCATAAAGGCCCTCTTTCAGAACGGCGCCGAAATTCTTCCAGACCGGGCCGAATTTTTCCGGATCGTTTTCGGCGAGCTTGCCCAGCTCCTGAAGCAGGCGGTTCGTGACGCCCTTCTTGATCGCGGCGAACAGCTGGCTCTCCTGAACCATTTCGCGCGAAACATTCAAGGGCAGGTCGGGCGAATCGACCACGAGGCGGATGAAGCGCAGATAGCCGGGCAGAAGGTCGATATCGCGGGAAATCAGCACGCGGCGCGAATAGAGTTTCGCGCGGCCCTTGCGCGCAGGATCGAATAAATCGAAGGGGCGGGAGCCGGGCACGAAAGCCAGCACGGTGTATTCGGCCCGCCCTTCGGCGCGCCAATGCACGGTCAGCGCCGGCTCGTCGAATTGCCCTGCAAGCTCCTGATAGAATTCCTTGTATTGCTCGTCAGTGATTTCCGCTTTCGGCTTGGCCCAGAGCGCGGCGCCTTCGCTGATCCGCCGAGGTTCGGCGTCCGGCTTCTCGATGATTTCGATCGGCGTCGCGACGGCGCTGGAATGTTCGTTGACGATCGATTCGAGCTTGTTCGGCTCCAGATAGGCCTTCGACTCGTCGTTGAGATGGAGAATGACGCGCGAGCCATGCCGAGGCGCCTTGTCCGGGTCGAGCGGCGCGATTTCGAATTCGCCCTTGCCGTCCGAGCTCCAGCTCCAGGCCAGACTCTCGCCGGCGCGCCGCGTTTCGACGACGACGCGGTCGGCGACCATAAAGGCCGAATAAAAACCGATGCCGAACTGCCCGATCAGTTCCGCCGCGCCTGATTCGGACGCCTTGACCTTCTCGAGGAAGGCGCGGGTGCCGGAATTCGCGATCGTTCCCAAGGCGGAGGTCAGGTCATGGCGCGACATGCCGACGCCATTGTCC
Organism: Rhodoblastus sp. 17X3; assembly: GCF_030056575.1. Lineage (GTDB taxonomy): Bacteria > Pseudomonadota > Alphaproteobacteria > Rhizobiales > Beijerinckiaceae > Rhodoblastus. The sequence goes on from NZ_JASHHX010000025.1 coordinate 12,857, forward strand.
TCGATGGTCAGCGTTCCCGCCTCGGGGTCCACGGCGACCCGAATGACGAAAGCTTCGCCGCCGTCGAGAAGCGCGGGATTGCTGTTGGCTTCATAGCGTAGCTTTTCGCAGGCGTCCGCCGCGTTGGAAATCAGCTCCCGCAGGAAAATATCGCGTTCGGTATAGATCGAATGAACCATGAGATGCAGCAATCGCGCCACATCCGCTTGAAACACATGGCGTTCGTTGTCCATCGTCGCCGCTTCCTGCGTCATTTTTCTCGCTCTGGCTCGTTTGGGAAGGAAATTGCGGGCGTCATGCCCCGGGCCGCTATATTGCGGCGGTCGAGCCGAGATTCAAGACCGCGCAAAACCATCGGGCCCGATCGGCCGCCGCAGGCGCAAAGAGAGCCGGCCGGACGACGCCGGCCGGCTCATGCCATAAGGACCATTTGTTCAATTCCGGAAGCCGCCTCGGCTGGGGGGCTGCGTCAATGCGGCGAAATCCCGGGCAAAGGCCTTAGGCGCTTCCTTGATTGCTCTGCAAAGCAGCGGGCGCATGGCGCGATGGCGGCGGAAATGTGAATTCGCCCCGGGGGAGGAGCTCCCGCGCGAAGGCGCGCTTTCTTTACTTGCCTGGCGGCGGAAACCGGGACATCATCGCGATACAATCCTTGAATCGATGTCTTGCGCTTGAGCGAAAACCCGCCTGAGATAAATCTTCAAGTCTTGCGTTTGCCGGCGCCAGCTTCGACGCCGGGCGACCCGTCAGGTCAGGTGGTCGGATTCGACCGCAGCGAATTGCAAATCATCTTCAATCTTTATGGCCGCATGGTCGCGCAAGGCGTCTGGCGTGACTATGCCATCGATTTTTCCGCGTCGCAGGCGGTTTTCTCGGTCTTTCGACGCAATGGCGAGGCCGCCTATTTCCGTATCGTGAAAGAGCCGAAAGCGATTCGGAAACAGGGCGCCTATTCGGTCGTCGCTCAGACGGGGCTGATCCTGAAGCGCGGTACCGAGCTTGCCCGGGTTGTCGCCATTTTGGAGAAAAAGCCGAAACTGGTCATGGTCTGACCCGTTTTCACAATTTCCGCAGCGCGACCTCTTCGATTCGATGGCTTGAGCCCTTGGTCAGCACCAGGCTGGCGCGCGCGCGGGTCGGCAGAATGTTCTCGTGCAGATTGCGCAGGTTGATCCGCTTCCAGATGCTCCGCGCGGTCGCTTCGGCGTCTTCGTCGGGGATGTCGGCATATTTCCTGAAATAGGACCGCGGATCGCGGAAGGCCGTCGAGCGCAGCCGCATGAAGCGCGAGACGTACCATTTTTCGAGCTGGTCCTCGTCCGCATGGAGATAGACCGAAAAGTCGAAAAAATCCGAGACGAACGGCGTTTCCTTGCCGTCGCGCGGCAGGCGGCTCGGCAGCAGGACGTTCACCCCTTCGACAATGAGAATGTCGGGGCGGTCGACGCTGACAGCCTCATCGGGGACCATGTCATAGGTCAAATGCGAATAGACGGGCGCCTCGACGTGGCCGCGGCCGGCCTTGACGTCCGAGAGAAAGCGCAGAAGCCTGTTGGTGTCATAGCTTTCCGGAAAGCCCTTCCGGTCCATGAGGTCTTCCCGCTCCAGCTCCGCATTGGGCAGGAGGAAGCCGTCTGTGGTGATCAGCTCGACCTTCGGCGTGTTCGGCCAGCGCGACAACAAGGCCTGAAGCACGCGGGCGGTGGTCGATTTGCCGACCGCGACCGAGCCTGCGACGCCGATGATATAGGGAACCTTGCCATCGTCCGCGCCCAGAAATCTCTGGGTCGCCTTGAACAAGCCCTGGGTCGCCGCGACGTAAAGCGCCAGCAGGCGCGACAGCGGCAGGTAAATGGCGATGACTTCTTCCAGCGAAATCGGATCGTTGATCGATTGAAGCCGCTTCAGGTCGTCGATCGTCAGGGTCAAAGGCGTGTCGGCGCGCAGCCGCGCCCATTCCTCACGGGTGAAATGTCGGTAGGGAGAAAGATTGGGCCCGACTCGTTCGGCCATGTTCTCTGCGACGGACTGTCTGATGATGTCGTTCAACGCCGCCTCCAGGACGCGCCGAGCCCCCTAACTGGTGCGGGAGGCTTTCTCCTGATGGCCCGATTGCTGGGTGCGCCGGGCGAGTTCATCGATTACATCCTGCAACGGAACGCCGCCGTCTTGAAGCAAGACCAATAGATGATAGAGCACGTCGGCCGCCTCCATCTTCAGCGCGCGGGTGTCGCGCTCGGCGGCTGCGATCACCGCTTCGACCGCCTCTTCGCCGAATTTCTTCGCAATTCGGCCCGTGCCGGATTCGAGCAGGCTCCGCGTATAGGATTGGTCGGCGCTCGCCGCCGCGCGTCGGGCGATCAAGGCGGCGAGATCTTCAAGCGAAAAGGCGTCAGTCATACGTTGCGCTTCCTCAGAAAGCGGGCCGATCAAGTCGCATGGGAAGTCCGGCCTTCGCCATATAGTCTTTCGCCCCGCCAATGGTGAATTCGCCAAAATGGAAGATCGAAGCGGCCAGCACGGCGCTGGCGTGGCCGTCGCGCACGCCTTCGACCAGATGCTCGAGCGTTCCTACTCCTCCCGATGCAATGACCGGGATCGAAACCGCATCGGCGATGGTCCGGGTCAGTTCGATGTCGAAGCCGGACTTGGCGCCGTCGCGGTCCATCGAGGTCAGGAGGATCTCGCCGGCTCCAAGCGCGGTGACTTCTTTCGCATATTCGACCGCGTCGATGCCGGTCGGTCGGCGTCCGCCATGGGTGAATATCTCCCAGCGTCCGGCCGCGACGTTCTTGGCGTCGATGGCGACGACAATGCACTGGCTGCCGAATTTTTCCGCGCCGCGCCGTACGAAATCGCGATCATGGACGGCGGCGGTCATGATCGAGGCCTTGTCCGCGCCCGCAAGCAGCAGGTTGCGGATATCGTCGAGCGTTCTGACGCCGCCGCCGACCGTAAGCGGCATGAAACAGGCTTCGGCCGTCCGCTGGACGGCGTCGAACAGCAGGCCGCGTTCCTCATGGCTGGCGGTGATGTCGAGAAAGCATAATTCGTCGGCGCCGGCGGCGTCATAGGCGATCGCGCATTCCACCGGATCGCCGGCGTCGCGCAAATTGACGAAATTCACGCCCTTCACGACACGCCCGTCCTTGACGTCGAGGCAGGGAATGACGCGTGTCTTAAGCAAAATGATGCTCCGTGCTGACGCTGGGCCTTTTTCAGGCTTTGCGCTTGGCCTTGATGAGATTGAGCGCCTGCTGCGGATCGAGCCGGCCGTCGTATAGCGCGCGACCGCTGATCGCGCCGGCAAGGCGCGCGCAATCTGGCTCCAGCAGCCGTTCGACATCGGCGATGGAGGCGAGCCCGCCCGAGGCGATGACCGGAATGGCCAAGGCGTTGGCGAGGGCTAGAGTAGCCTCGATATTCAGGCCTTTGAGGACGCCGTCACGAGCGATGTCGGTGTAGATGATCGCCGCGACGCCGGCGTCTTCGAATCTCTTGCCCAGTTCGACAGCGGTCAATTGTGACGATTTCGCCCAGCCATCCACGGCGACGAGGCCGTCGCGCGCGTCGATGCCGACGGCGATCCGCCCCGGATGCAGCCGCGCGGCTTCACGGACGAGATCGGGGTCGCGGACGGCGGCCGTGCCGATGATCACCCGATTGACGCCCTTGCCAAGCCAGCCCTCGATCGTCCGCATGTCGCGGATGCCGCCGCCGAGCTGAACCTGCATTTTCGTCAGCGCGGCGAGGACCGTGTCGACGGCGGCGGCGTTCATCGGTTTGCCGGCGAAGGCGCCGTCGAGATCGACGACATGCAGATATTCGAAGCCCTGGGTCTCGAAGGTCAGGGCCTGGGCCGCCGGATCGTCATTGAAGACCGTGGCCTGCGCCATGTCGCCATGGATGAGCCGGACGCATTGTCCGCCCTTGAGGTCGATCGCGGGAAACAGAATCACGGGCGCCACCTCAGGAAATTGGAAATGAGCCTGAGCCCCATCGACTGGCTCTTCTCCGGATGAAACTGCACGCCGACAATCGTGTCCCGGCCGACCATCGCCGTCAAAGGGCCGCCATATTCGGTGGTGGCAATAACATCGTCCGGGTTGGAGGCCAACAGGTGGTATGAATGGACGAAATACGCGTTAAGCCCGTCCCGCCCGGTCGCTATGCCCTCGAGCACGGGGTGGGGTCTGTTCAGGTCGAGATTGTTCCAGCCCATATGCGGGATTTTCAGCTTCGGATCGCTCGGCTGGATCGGGACGACAGCGCCGCCGATCCAGCCAAGGCCCGGCGTGTCGCCATGTTCGAGCCCACGTTCGGCCAATAATTGCATGCCGACGCAGATGCCGAGGAAGGGAGCGCCGCCCTTGCGGACGGCGTCCTCGAGCGCCTCGGCCATGCCTTCGATCTCCAGAAGGCCGCGCCGGCAATCCGCAAAAGCGCCGACCCCGGGCAGGACCACGCGATCGGCGCGGCGGACGGCTTCAGCGTCCGCCGTGACCGAGATCGCCGCGTCTATGCCGCTTTCGCGCGCGGCGCGCTCGAAAGCCTTGGCGGCGGAATGGAGATTGCCAGAGCCGTAATCGATGATGGCGACGTTCAAGAATAAGACTCCCGCGACGGAAACAAGCCCAGCAGATCGGCGCCGTCCGCTGCGCCGGGCGCCGGAGGCTTCGCGCCGTCATCCCGATCGACCGGCTGCGGCTTCGGAGCGGCCAGAGCGTCGGCGCGCTGGGCGAAATAGACGGTTTCCGCGTCGCCGACCGAATCGCCCATAGTCAGGCCGTGGATCAGGAAGCCCGCCCGGGACAGGCGGTGTTGCCGAAAGCGGTCGGCTTCGAGGCCGAAGGCCAGGACGCCGAGATTATAGAGCAGGAAGGCCGCCGCCAGGCCGACATGGGCGAAGCCGGCGAGCAGCCCGATGGCGAGGAGAAGGGCCAGCCAGAGACCGAAGGCGAGCCAAAGGCCGTGGCGGGCGGCCCAGAGTGGCGTGGCCAGAAAGGCGGGCCAGGAAAAGCCCAGCTTCACGAACCGGGCGCCTTCGAGCGAGCGCGCCGCCGAGCCGCCCGTCGGAAGGAAGACTGAATAGAGCTTCATGGCGTTCCCGCGTCGCTTCAAAGCGCTCCCTTGGTGGAGGGGATTCTGCCCTTTTGGCGAGGGTCGATCGTCAGCGCCGCGCCCAGCGCGCGGGCGACGCCCTTGAAGCAGGTTTCGACGATGTGATGGCTGTTCACGCCGTAAAGCGCCTCGACATGGAGCGCGATGGCGGCGTGCTGCGCGAAGGCCTGAAAAAACTCGCGGACCAGCTCGGTGTCGAATTCGCCGATCTTCGCTTGCGGAATCGCGGCGCGGAACACCAGAAAGGGTCGCCCCGAGACGTCGATCGCGACGCGGGTCAAGGTTTCGTCCATGGGCAGATGAACGTCGGCATAGCGAACGATGCCGTGCAGATCGCCGGCGGCCTGGCGCAGCGCCTGCCCGAGCGCGATGCCGACATCCTCGACCGTGTGATGCTGGTCGATATGAAGATCGCCCTTGGCCGCGATTTCGATGTCCATCAGCGAATGGCGCGCGAGTTGATCGAGCATGTGATCGAAAAAGCCGATTCCGGTCGAAATCTTGCTGAGGCCGGAGCCGTCGATCGCAAGTTTCACGAAAATGTCGGTTTCCTTCGTTGTGCGCTTGATCTCAGCTTGGCGCGTCATATTCTTTCCCTTGCCATCCGAAGCAGCGCGGATTGGCGAGCGCTTTTCCGCTAGGATATTGGTCGTGGCGCGATTTTCAACGCGCCTTCGCCCTTACGTGGCATAAATTCTGACCTCGGATGCAACGGCTCATAGCAAAACGCCGCCTCGCGCGCCACTCTGTCGCCGGGGGCCTTGTAACATTAGCGTGAGCGCAATAGATGCGCTGGCGAGATAAAGCGACCCGCATCCCATTCGAGACGTTTCGATGACCGACCACTCCGGCCCGCCTTCCATGCATGCGACGACGATCATCCTGGTGCGCAAGGGCGGCAAGACCGTGATCGCGGGCGATGGCCAGGTCAGTCTCGGCCAGACCATTATCAAGGGCAATGCACGCAAGGTCCGGCGTCTGGGCAAGGGCCAGGTCATTGTCGGCTTTGCCGGAGCGACGGCGGACGCCTTCACCCTTTGCGAAAGGCTGGAGGCCAAGCTCGACCAATATCCGGGCCAGCTTTTGCGCGCCTGTGTGGAACTGGCCAAGGATTGGCGCACCGATCGCTATCTGCGTCGGCTCGAAGCCATGATGCTGGTCGCCGACAAGAGCGCGGCCCTTGTCCTGACCGGCAATGGCGACGTGCTGGAGCCGGAACCGGCCGCTGACGGCGTGGTCATGGGCATCGGCTCCGGCGGAAATTACGCTTTGGCCGCAGGCCGGGCGCTGATCGACAGCGGTCTCGACGCCGAGGCCATCGCGCGCCGCTCTCTCCAGATCGCCTCGGAAATCTGCGTCTACACCAATGCGAATATCGTCGTGGAAAGCGTCGACTCGCTTTGATCGCAATTTTGGCCAGCCCCAGAGCCTGATTCATGACCGACCTTTCTCCCCGCGAAATCGTATCCGAACTCGACCGCTACATTATCGGCCAGAAAGACGCGAAACGCGCTGTGGCGATCGCCTTGCGCAATCGCTGGCGGCGGCTACGGCTCGAAGGGATGATGCGGGAAGAGGTTCTGCCCAAGAACATCCTGATGATGGGGCCGACGGGCTGCGGCAAGACCGAGATTGCGCGCCGCCTCGCACGCCTCGCCAATGCGCCCTTCCTGAAGGTCGAGGCGACCAAATTCACCGAAGTCGGCTATGTTGGCCGCGACGTCGAGCAGATCGTGCGCGATCTGGTCGAGATCGGCATTTCCCTGGTCAAGGAGACCAAGCGAAAGGATGTCGAGGCGCGGGCCCAGCTTGCGGCCGAGGAGCGAATCGTGACGGCGCTGGTCGGCGCCAATTCGAGCGCGGCCACCCGGGACGCCTTTCGGCGGAAATTGCGCGCGGGCGAGCTTGAGGACAAGGAGATCGAGGTCGAGATCGCCACGTCCGCTGGGCCTTCGATGCCGATGTTCGATCTTCCGAACATGCCGGGCGCTTCGGTCGGCGCGATTTCGCTTGGCGATATTTTCGGCAAGGCGTCGCGCGCCAAGCAGCAGAAACTGCTGGTCAAGGACGCCCGCGCGCCGCTGCTGGCCGAGGAAAGCGAAAAACTGCTCGATCAGGATGAGATCGTGCGGTTGGCGATCCGCGAAGTCGAGAACAACGGGATCGTCTTTCTCGACGAAATTGACAAGATCTGCGCCAAGGACGGCCGTAGCGGCGACGTCTCCCGCGAGGGCGTCCAGCGCGATCTCCTGCCCTTGATCGAGGGGACGACGGTCGCGACCAAGCATGGCTCCGTCAAGACGGACCACATCCTGTTCATCGCCTCGGGCGCGTTTCACGTCGCCAAGCCGTCCGACCTCTTGCCGGAACTGCAAGGCCGTTTGCCGATTCGGGTCGAATTGTCGTCGCTCGACGAGGACGATTTCCGATGCATCCTGACCCAGCCGGAAGCGAGTCTGGTCAAGCAATATCGCGCCTTGCTGGCGACCGAAGGCGTGACCCTCGACTTTACCGACGATGCGATCGACGCTCTGGCCCGGGTTGCGGTTCAGGTCAATTCCAGCGTCGAGAATATTGGTGCGCGACGGCTGCAAACGGTCATGGAGCGGGTGCTCGATGAGGTCAGCTTCACCGCCGGCGATCATTCCGGACAGGTTGTCACGGTCGACGGCGCCTATGTCGAGGAGCGCGTCGGCGACCTGGCGCGCAATGTCGATTTGAGCCGATTCATACTGTGATCGGGCGGAATCGGCGGGTGTTTCGCCAATTCCGCCTCTTGCCAGCGCAATGGCGCGACGCCATAAGACGGCGATCCCATTCTTCCCGCCCGGACGCCGATGACCCCTTTTCCCGAACGTGTCTTTTCCGGAATTCAGCCGACCGGCAATCTTCATCTCGGCAACTATCTGGGCGCCATCGTCAAGTTTGTCGCGCTGCAGAAGACGCATGAGTGCCTGTTCTGCGTCGTCGACCTGCATGCGATCACCGTGCCGCAGGAGCCGAATGAATTGCGCGCCGCGATCCGCAAGATCGCCGCAGCCTATATCGCCTCGGGCGTCGATCCGGTCAAAAATATCATCTTCAATCAAAGCCAGGTCGCGGAACACGCGGAGCTGGCCTGGGTTTTCAATTGCGTCGCCCGCATGGGCTGGCTCAATCGCATGACCCAGTTCAAGGAAAAGGCCGGCAAGGATCGCGAAAACGCCTCGATCGGCCTGTTCGCCTATCCGACCCTGATGGCGGCGGACATCCTGCTTTACCGCGCGACGCATGTGCCGGTCGGCGAAGACCAGAAGCAACACATCGAACTGGCGCGCGACATCGCCCAGAAATTCAATAATGACTTTGCCGAATCCATCGCGGCCAACGGGCACGAGGGCGGCTTCTTTCCTTTGCCGGAGCCCCTGATCCAGGGGCCGGCGGCGCGCGTGATGAACCTGCGCGACGGGTTGAAGAAAATGTCGAAATCGGACCCGTCCGAATATTCGCGCATCAGCCTTTCCGACGATTCCGACACCATCGCGCAAAAGGTTCGCAAGGCGAAGACCGACCCCGAGCCCTTGCCGACGGACAAGGACGGCTTGAGCGGCCGTCCGGAAGCCGAAAATTTGATCGGAATTTACGCCGCGCTGAATGATTCGACAACGGAAGCCGTCCTGCAGCAATTCGGCGGCGCGCAGTTCTCCGCTTTCAAGCAGCAGCTTGTCGATCTCGCCGTCGCCAAGCTTGGCCCGATCGGCGCCGAAATGCGGCGCCTTGAACAGGACTCCGCCTATATCGATTCGGTCCTGCGCGACGGCTCGCAGCGCGCGCGGGCGATCGCGGGGCCGATCATGAATCAGGTCAAGGACATATTGGGTCTGATCCGCTGATTGCGACGTGAGGACCAATCAGCCCTTTTTATCGCGGCGCCAGAGGATTATCTTCTGTCCATTCCATCTCCGGCCTTGAACCGGACGATCTCGGAGGCATGCATGTTCATTCAAACGGAATCGACGCCCAATCCCGCCACGCTGAAATTCCTGCCGGGCGGACCCGTGCTGGAAAATGGCTCGCGTGACATGGCGAGCCAGGACGAAGCCAGGATTTCGCCCCTCGCCAGCGCCCTGTTCACGATCGAGGGCGTCAGCGGCGTGTTTCTGGGGCCGGATTTCATCTCGGTCACGAAATCATCCGGCGAATGGCAGCATCTCAAGCCCGCCATCCTCGGCGCGATCATGGAGCATTTCATGTCCGGGGGGCCGATCCTTTCCCCGGACGCTGGGGAGCCGGACGCGTCGCAAAAGGAGTTTTTCGCTCCCGAGCACGCGGAAACCGTCGCAGCCATCAAGGAACTGCTTGAGAATCAGGTGCGTCCGGCGGTCGCGAACGATGGTGGCGACATCGTTTTCCGCGGGTTCAAGGATGGCGTCGTCTATCTTCACATGAAGGGCGCCTGTTCAGGCTGTCCTTCGTCGACGGCGACCCTGAAGCGCGGCATTCAGAATCTGCTCTGCCATTACCTGCCCGATGTGAAATCGGTCGAGCAGGTCTGAAGCGGCGGTCGCGGACTTTCGCCCCCTTTGATGCGAGCCAGACCATAGGCCCATGCGCATACTCGCCATAGACACCGCCTTGCCCGCCGTTTCCGTTTGTGTGCTCGACGCCGGGGAAAGCCAGCCTGTGGTGCGGGAATCGGTCCCGATGGACAAGGGCCATGCCGAGGCGTTGATGCTGATGGTGGCGCGCGTCATGGCGCAGGTCGGGGGCGGGTTCGCCTCGATCGATCGCGTCGCGGTCACGGTCGGCCCCGGCTCGTTCACCGGCATTCGGATCGGCGTCGCCGCCGCGCGCGGCATCGCGCTCGCGCGCGGCGTCGAGGCGGTCGGCGTTTCGACTTTAGCGGCGTTCGCGGCGCCGCTCCTGTCCGAGGAATCGGAGGGAATCGTCGCAGCCGCGATCGACGCCCGGCATGGCCATGTGTTTTTCACGGCCTATGGACCTGCCGGCCGCATCCTGACCTCGCCCCGCATTCTCGTTTTGCGCGACGCCTGCCGGCTGCTCGGCGCTGGCCGCATTCGCGCGGTCGGCTCAGGCGCAACCCTGTTGCGGGATGAGGCTGCGATTTATGGCGGCGACATTCATGTCGCCGACGCCTCTCCCGCGCCCGATATTCTCGCGGTGGCGAGGCTCGGCCTTGTCGCCGATCCCACCAACGCCCCCGCGCGGCCGATTTACCTCAAGGCGCCGGACGTCAAGCCTGGCGCCAGGCCATCGATCCCGCTCGTCGCCTCATGAAGCCGCCCTTTTTCTGGCGCGGCGCCATGCAAGACGCCGCGCCGCGCCTGCTTCGCCCAGCCGATGCGGCAGGCTGCGCCGATCTCCATGCGACCAGCTTCGCCCACCCTTGGTCTTCCTCCGACTTCGAGGCCCTGCTGGCCGATTCCGCCTGTTTCGGCGACGGGATCGTCGACGGGGCCAAAATAACCGGTTTCATTCTGTCGCGCCGCGCCGCCGATGAAGCGGAGGTGCTGACCGTCGTCGTCGCTTCCTCCGCGCGCCGAAGGGGCTGCGGACGCCGCCTGCTTGCCGCGCATCTGGCGCGCCTGGCCGCGCTGGGCGTCGCCAAAGTCTTTCTCGAGGTCGAGGAAGGCAATGCGGCCGCTCTTGCGCTCTATCGCCGCTACGGCTTTTCCGTCGAGGGACGGCGCAAGAATTATTACGCAAAGTCGGACGGCGGGCGCGGCGACGCCCTGATCATGCGGCGCATTCTTTGATGAACATCCCGCCGCCCGTCTTCGTCATAAATCCGTCACCGCTTCTGCCTAACCGGCGGCCATGCCCTATATCCGCGCAGCTCTCCTGATCTTCGCCCTCGGCGGCTTCTATCTCATCGGCGTGCCGCTGCAGCGATTTGCGCGCCGCCGGGGCTGGGCCTTGTCACGCGAGATCCCGCCATTTTTCGCGCGCACGATCTGCGCGCTGCTCGGTCTGCGGGTCCGGTTCGAGGGCAATGAGCTTGGCCCGAAGCCGCGCATGATCGTCGCCAATCATGTCTCCTGGAGCGATATTCTGGCGCTGGCCAGCCGGGAAACGCCCTGCTTCGTCGCCAAGAGCGAAGTCTCGGGCTGGCCTTTGCTCGGCGCTTTCGCCCGCGTCCAGGATACGATTTTCGTGCGTCGTGACAGCCGAACCGAGGTGCCGCGCGTCAACGCGGCGATGGCGGAAAAGATGGTGGCCGGGGAGGACGTCCTGCTGTTCGGCGAGGGCACGTCCACCGACGGCGCCGGCGTCCTCAGCTTCAAGCCCTCGCATTTCGCGGCGGCGCGCGATGTGTTTCGGCTATTTCCGGAAATATCCGCGGTGACGGTGCAGCCTGCGGCGATCACTTATACTCATGCGCGCGGCGAGCCGCTCGATGAGACCGGTCGCCGGGCCCTCGCCTGGTTCGGCGACGCCGACCTTGCGCCGCATATCTGGCTGCTGCTGAAGAACGCCCCGGTTGATTGCGTCATCGCTTTTGGCGCGCCTCTGACCTTCGCGCCGGAGAGCGACCGCAAGGCCGTGGCTCTCGAGACGGAGACGAGGGTCCGGGCGCTCGCCGAGACCCAGATCGCCAAATTGCAGGCCTGAACCAAAAAATACGCGCGCTTTCTTATCGGCGGCCGCAAAATCGGTTATTGGTGAAAAGACTCCAGATCCGTCCCGGAGGGACCATTTCAATTTTGCAGCCTGATCCCGATATCGCGCGCGCCGAAGCCGAGACCGCGCAGCCCCAAGGCCGAAAGCTTCTCGTCAAATCCTACGGCTGCCAGATGAACGCCTATGATGCGGCGCGCATGGCCGATGTGCTTGCGCCGGAAGGCTTTGTCGAAACCAGCGACGTCGAGGACGCCGACCTTGTCGTTCTGAACACCTGCCATATCCGCGAAAAAGCCTCCGACAAGGTCTTTTCGGAGCTGGGAAAACTGCGCGTCCTGAAGGAAGCCCGCAAGGCGGAAGGCAAGACGCTGCAGATCGCGGTCGCCGGTTGCGTCGCGCAGGCCGAGGGCGGGGAAATCCTGCGCAAGCAACGCGCGGTCGATCTTGTGGTTGGGCCGCAGAGTTACCATCGCTTGCCCGAAATGTTGCGGCAGGCGGCCCACGGCCCGGTGATCGACACGGATTTTCCTGTCGAGGACAAGTTCGACCACCTGACCAAGCCCTCCGAAGAGAAGATCCGCCAACGCGGCGTTTCATCCTTCCTGACCGTTCAGGAAGGATGCGACAAATTCTGCTCCTTCTGCGTCGTTCCCTATACGCGTGGCGCGGAAACCTCGCGCGACGTGGGCAAGATCGTTGCGGAAGCGGAACATCTGGCGCGCTCCGGCGTCCGCGAAATCACGCTGCTCGGACAGAACGTCAATGGCTATCATGGAATTGGCGAAGACGGCGGCGATTGGTCCTTGGCGAAATTGATCGAGCGCCTCGCCCGGATCAATGGCCTCGCGCGGCTGCGCTACATGACCAGCCATCCGAATGACATGGCTGACGACCTGATCCGCGCGCATCGCGATATGCCGATCCTCATGCCCTTCCTGCATCTCCCGGTGCAGTCGGGATCGGATCGGATCCTCGACGCCATGAACCGGAAGCACAAAGCCGACGATTATATGCGTCTCGTCGAGCGTATTCGCGCGGCGCGGCCCGACATCGCCCTGTCGTCGGATTTCATCGTCGGCTTTCCCGGCGAGACGGAAGAGGATTTCAAGGCCACGCTGGCGCTTGCTCATGAAGTCGGATTCGCCTCGACCTTCTTCTTCAAATATTCGGCGCGGGCCGGGACGCCGGGCGCCGATCTGGACGACCAGATTCCTGAAGAGATCAAATCGGAGCGGCTTGCGCGCCTTTCGGAGGTGGTCGAGGCCCAGCGCCACGCCTTTAACGCCTCGATGGTCGGGCGCAGGATCGAAGTTCTTTTCGAAAAGACGGGCCGGCGTCCGGGGCAGATCGCGGGGAAGTCGCCTTATCTCCAGCCTGTTCAGGTCGACGGTCCGGACGCTCTGATCGGCGAGACCGCGCTGGTCGAAATCGTCGATTGCGGCACGAATTCATTGTTCGGCGGTCTCGTGGAGGGCGCGAGCTCGCAATTTCGCGCCGGAGGGGAAATCTGAGCATGGCTCTTGCCGATGGCGCGTTCGGGAAAGCCGAGCAGAACGCAGACGGATCTGTCGAACTGGCGCTGACGCTTGACGACAATCGGACGGCTTCGCTGGTTTTCGGCCAGTATGATCAGAACCTCGCCCGCATCGAGCGCCGGCTGAATGTCGTTCTGAACACCAATGGCAATCATGTCGCCATCAAGGGGCCGGCCGAGGCCGCCGGCCATGCGCGCCGGGTGTTGCAGATCCTGTGCGATCGCGCCCGCAGCGGCCAGCTGGCGACCATGGGCGACGTCGATGGGGCGATTCAGGAATGCGCCCTTCAAGGCAATCTTTTTCCCAAGGAGGCGCCAAGCCCGCGCTCGACCTTCGAGCAGATCGCGACGCGCAAGAAGGGTTCGGTGAGGGCGCGGACCGCGGCGCAGGACCTTTATATCCGGGAGTTGCGGCGTTTCGAGCTCGTTTTCGCGGCAGGTCCTGCCGGGACGGGCAAGACCTGGCTCGCCGTCGGCCATGCGGTTTCGCTACTCGAACAGGGGGTGGTGGAGCGGCTGATCCTGTCCCGGCCGGCGGTCGAAGCCGGCGAGAGGTTGGGATTCCTGCCGGGCGACATGCGCGAAAAGGTCGATCCCTATCTTCGCCCCATCTATGACGCCCTGCAGGATTTCATGGACCCGCGCATGGTGGAGCGCGGCATGCAGACGGGGATGATCGAGGTCGCTCCGCTGGCGTTCATGCGCGGGCGCACGCTGACGAACGCCTGCGTTTTGCTGGACGAGGCGCAGAACGCCACGTCGATGCAGATGAAAATGTTCCTTACGCGTCTCGGCGAGGGCTCGCGGATGATCGTCACGGGCGATCCGACCCAGACCGATCTTCCTCCGGGCCAGAGGTCCGGCCTGAGCGAGGCGATATCGCTGCTGTCGGGGCTCGAAGGCGTCGGCCATGTGACCTTTACCGAGGAGGACGTCGTGCGGCACGATCTCGTGCGTCGGATTGTCGGCGCCTATGAGGCGGCGACGCGGCGCGAACGGGAGAGGCCTTTGCCGCCTTCGCCGATCGACAAGGATTGGTCGCCATGAGGCTGACCATAGGAGCCGCGGTGGAATGCCCCCAGTGGGAGAATCTGCCGAACATCGACGGCCTTCTCGCTGAAAGCCTGCAAGCGGTCCTGAATGAAACCGGAGAAGACGTCCGGGAAGGCGCCGAGGTCAGCTTCCTGTTTTGCGACGATGCGCGCATCCGGGAGCTCAACCGTCAGTTTCGGGGCAAGGACCAGCCGACCAATGTACTGTCCTTTCCCGGCCCGGACCCCCTGGACAAGGCGCAATTCCTTGGCGACATCGCGCTGGCCTTCGAGACGATCGCCCGGGAAGCGCAGGAGCAGGGCAAATCGCTCGAACATCATTGCCGTCACATGATCGTCCACGGATTTCTGCATCTTCTGGGCTATGATCATGAAGAATCCGTGGAAGCCGAAGAAATGGAAGCGACGGAAATCCGGATTCTTCAGGCCCTAGGCGTTGAAGACCCTTATCGCGAAGACAACCAGAGAGAGACCGACGTCAATGGGCGCGCCTGAGCGGGACATTGAGGAAAACCCTTCTGTCGAGCGAAGTCCCGGCAAACAGAGCGGCTCCGTCCTTGAACGGCTGAGATCTTTGTTCGGGCTGAGCGGAGCGTCAATCCGCGACGATATCGAGGACGCGCTGGACGACGCCTCGATTGCGGGCGATTTCAGCCCTCAAGAACGGACCATGCTCAAGAATGTGCTCGGTCTGCATGAGGTCAGGGTCAGCGATGTCATGGTGCCGCGCGCCGATATACTGTCCGTTCCGATCGAAGCGTCGCTCGCAGCCGTGCTGGCGACCTTTCGGACCGCCGGCCATTCGCGTTTTCCCGTTATCGGCGAGACGCTCGACGATCCCCGCGGCATGGTTCACATCAGGGATTTTGTCGATTTCGTCGCCGCGGCGGCCGAGAAAAGCCTGGCGCAGCGCCGGGCCAGATCAAACGGAGCGCCGGCGCCCGACAGTTCGGCGGAGCCCGTGGCGAGCGAAAACGCCCTGCTCATGCCGGTCGATCTCAGCGTCTCGCTTGAGACGGCGGGCATCTTGCGTCCCGTCCTGTTTGCGCCGCCATCCATGCCGGCCCTGGACCTTCTCGTCAAAATGCAGGCGACCCGCACGCATATGGCGCTGGTGATCGACGAATATGGCGGAACCGACGGCCTGGTTTCAATCGAGGACATTGTCGAGATGATCGTTGGCGATATCGAAGACGAGCATGATCTCGATGAAAGCCCAAAAATCGAATTGGTCGCGCCGGGCGTCTTTATAGCCGATGCGCGCGTCGGCCTCGAGGAGGCGTCAGAACGCACAGGGCTGAATCTGTCGGCGCATGGCGCACATGAAGACGTCGACACCTTGGGCGGCCTAGCGGCGGCCTTCGCGGGGCGCGTGCCGATTCGCGGCGAAGTCGTGGCCAGTCCGGCCCGGGATTTCGAATTCGACATCCTCGACGCCGACCCCCGGCGGGTGAAGCGGCTGAAGCTGCGCCTCATCGACGAGAAATCGGCCGCCGCGCCCGAACCTGCGCCCGAATGAATTCCGCGCGGGATCAAGCCACGCCCGCGCTTTCTTGGGGGAAAGTTGAACTTCGGCGCGGCCTGAGGTTCGCATACCCGCGATCGCCGAACTAGAATCCCGTTCGTTTTTTGATCCGCGTCGATCCGGCGAACTTCGCCGTGCGGCGTCGCCGGATCGCCCCCTGCCGGGAACGCCCGATGTTTGCACTTGCCCAGCGCGTAATCCTTGCCGAATCCTGGCGTCGGCGTCTGATCGCCTTTGGCGGCGGCGCGTTCGGCGCCTTGGCTTTGGCCCCGGTCGGGTTTCTCCCGGCCTTTTTCGTGCCGATGACGCTCGCCGTCTGGCTGATAGACGGGTCCGGGGCCGAGTCGTTCTGGTCGGGGCTCCGACGGGCTGCTGGCGCGGGCTGGTGGCTCGGTTTCGGCTATTTTGTCGCGGGCCTGTGGTGGCTGGGCGCAGCCTTCCTGGCCGAAGCCGATCGTTTCGCCTGGGCCCTGCCTCTCGGCGTCCTCGGCCTGCCGGCTGTTCTGGCTGTTTTCACCGCTTTGGGCTTTGTCTTCGCGTGGCTGCTGTGGTCCGCCGGGCCGGCGCGGGTCTTTGCGCTCGCAGCGGGCCTGAGCGCGGCCGAATGGCTGCGCGGCTTCGTTCTCTCCGGCTTTCCCTGGAACGATTTCGGGATGGTTCTCGGCGGGAACCTCGTTCTTGCCCAGACCGCTTCGATCTGGGGCCTTTCCGGCCTGACGATCCTTTCGGTCCTGATTTTCTCCTCGCCCGCGCTGCTGGCAGGCGAAGGCCGCAAGACGGTTCCGATCGCGGCGCTTGCTCTCCTGGCGGGCGTCGCCCTGTTCGGATCGTTGCGTTTGTGGGCGTCGCCGGGCGAGGTCAGGGGCGTTAAAATCCGGATCGTGCAACCAAATGTTCCGCTGGAGGATTTTCGCGCCGATCGCCGTGATCATCTGCTGGACCATTATATCAGCCTGTCGGATCGCGCGACCTCGCCCCAGACCAGCGGCGTGGGCGACGTTACTCATCTGTTCTGGCCCGAATCCTCCTTTCCTTTCATTCTTTCCCGGGACGGAGCGGCGCTTTCCCTGCTGGCGGCGCGGCTTCAGAACGCGGTCCTTTTCACGGGCGCCGCACGCGCCGAGGGCGAAGGCCGCAAGACTCAATATTTCAATGCGGTCCAGGTCATTTTCGGCGGCGAGGTCAAGGAAAGCTACGACAAGAGGCACCTTGTCCCCTTCGGCGAATACCTGCCCTTCACCGGCCTGCTCGCGCGCCTCGGGATTTCCCAGTTCGTCGCAATTCCAGGCGGTTTCAATTCCGGCCAGTCGTCCCGCTTCCTGACCGCGCCGGGTCTGCCTCCCGTCTTGCCGATGGTCTGTTACGAGTCGATTTTTCCCTATGAAATAGCGGATCGGATCAGTTCCGCGCCTTTGCGCCCCGGCGTGATGCTGAATGTCACCAATGACGGCTGGTTTGGAATCACATCCGGTCCCTACCAGCATTTCGCCCAGTCGAGGCTTCGGACGATTGAACAAGGCCTGCCGATGATTCGGGCGGCGAATACCGGTATTTCAGCTATTCTCGATCCTTACGGCAGGACAGTCGCCATGGCCCCGCTCGGGGTCGAGGCGGTCGTTGACGGAGGGCTGCCCAAAGCGCTTCCATCAACATTGTTCTCAAAATATCCCTATGTCGCCCCGTTCATCTTGTGGATTTTTGTCCTCGTCGGCGCCTTTATTCGCCCTCGCAGGATTTGACTTTAGGTCAGCCGCCGTTGCAAACTAGGGTTGCAATCCTACAGGCTCGTATCTCCGTGACAAAAGTCCCAAATCCCATCGACAGACATGTCGGCGCGCGGGTTCGCATGCGCCGGATGCTCATCGGCATGAGCCAGGAAAAGCTCGGCGAAGCCCTGGGGCTGACCTTCCAGCAAATTCAGAAATATGAGAAGGGCGCGAACCGGATCAGCGCCAGCCGCCTGCAGCAGATTTCGGACGCGCTGAGTACGCCGCTGGCCTATTTCTTCAAGGGCGCCCCAACCTCGGACGGCGCCGTTCAGGGCGGATTCGCCGAGGCTGGCGCGGAAGAAAACAAGGTCAGCGATTTCGTGATGACCGCCGAAGGCCTGAGCCTCAACCGGGCTTTCGCCCGCCTGTCGGACCCCAAGGTTCGCAAGAGAATCGTGGATCTCGTGACCGTACTCGCCGAGGCCGAAAACGCCGGGTAAGCCCTGTTTCAGTCTTAGGGCGAAACTCGGAGCGTTCGTTATATCGAACAAAACAACTCAAATCGCTTGACGAAACGAACGCCAACTTTGTAATGGTTGGCTGTTCATGCGTTGCCGAAACGGCGTGCAAGGGATTTTGCGCAGTGAAGTTGCGCGCTTTCTTCCCTTTTCGTGCAACGCGCCTTTGGCCAGCCGGGCCCCGTCATGAGGCCGGGGCGCTGTTCCGCGAAGTGCGGAAGGCTGAAGGCGGAATGGAATCCCAGCCAGGGCGCCGTCCGCAATTCGGCCCCCGTCTTGAATTTGGAGAGCGTTCGTGGCCCGCAGCGATTTTCTGTTTACAAGCGAATCCGTGTCCGAGGGGCATCCGGACAAGGTCGCAGACCGGATTTCCGACGAGATCGTCGATCTTTTTTATCGCGAAGGCGAAAAGGCCGGGATCGATCCATTCCAGATCCGCGTCGCGGCTGAAACCCTCGTGACGACGAATCGCGTGGTCATCGCCGGCGAAGTGCGCGGGCCCGCGATTTCGCACAAGCAGATCGAGGACGCTGCTCGCGAGGCGATCAAGGACATTGGTTACGAGCAGACCGGGTTCCATTGGGACACCGCGGAAATTGAAATCCTGCTTCATGCGCAATCGGCAGATATCGCCCAGGGCGTGGATTCCGCCGGCAACAAGGATGAAGGCGCTGGCGACCAGGGCATCATGTTTGGCTACGCCTCCAACGAGACGGTCGATCTCATGCCGGCGCCCCTTCATTATGCGCACAAGATTCTCGAATCTCTCGCCAAGGCTCGCAAATCGGGCGAAGGCGACGCGATCAAGCTCGGCCCCGACGCCAAGAGCCAAGTGACGGTGAAATATGTCGGCGGCAAGCCGGTCGGCGTGACCCAGATCGTGCTTTCGACCCAGCATGTCGATGAGGACCTGACGTCCGAAGACGTTCGCAAGATCGTTGAGCCCTATATTGTCGCCGCCTTGCCGAAGGGCTGGGTCTCGGACGCCACCGTCTGGCACGTCAATCCGACGGGCAAGTTCGTGATCGGCGGACCGGACGGCGACACGGGCCTGACCGGGCGCAAGATCATCGTCGACACTTACGGCGGCGCGGCGCCCCATGGCGGCGGCGCGTTTTCGGGCAAGGATCCGACCAAGGTGGACCGCTCCGCCGCCTACGCGGCGCGCTATCTCGCCAAGAACGTCGTCGCGGCGGGACTTGCCGATCGGGTCACCATCCAGCTCTCCTATGCGATTGGCGTCACCGACCCGTTGTCGATCTATGTCGACGCGCATGGCACCGCCAAGGTCGATGAGGCGGCGCTGGAGGAAGTGCTGTTCAAGATCGTTCGGCTGTCGCCGCGCGGCATTCGCGAGCATCTTCACCTCAATCGCCCGATCTATGCGCGGACCTCGGCCTATGGCCATTTCGGCCGCGCGCCCGATGCGGATGGCGGATTCACCTGGGAAAAGACCGATCTGGTCGACAAGCTCAAAGCGCATTTCGCCTGAAATCGGCTCCTGATGAACTCGGTTGAATTGGAACAGCCGCGTCGCGCTCGTCGCGACGCGGGCCTTTACGGCAGGCGCAAGGGCAAGACCCTGCGGCCCTATCAGGCGGGCCTGGTCGAAAACCTGCTGCCGCAGCTTCAGATCGATCTTTCTCAGCGCCTCGACGATCCGGACGGGCTTTTTCCGGATCGCAAGAACGACCTGCGGCTAGAAATCGGCTTCGGCGGCGGCGAACACCTCGCCTCCGACGCCCAGACGCATCCGGAGCGCGGCTATATCGGCTGCGAGCCCTTTGTCAACGGCGTCGCGAAACTGCTCGTCGAAGTTGAGACGCGCGCCCTTGCCAATATTCGGATTCATCCGGGCGACGCCGGCGACCTGATCGACGCGCTGCCGGACAAAAGCCTGTCAGGCGTCTGCCTTCTTTACCCGGATCCCTGGCCAAAGCGCCGCCACAAGGAGCGGCGCTTCGTTTCCGACGCCCTGCTGGCCCGTCTCGCCCGTGTCATGCGTCCGGGGGCCGAATTGCGCTTCGCGACCGATATTGACGATTATGCGGGATGGACGTTCGCCCGAATTCTGCGGTCGCCCGATTTCATCTGGCCGGCGCGCAGCGTGGAAGACTGGATCCATCCCTGGGCAGGCTGGCCCGGCACGCGCTATGAAGCCAAGGCGCTGCGCGAAGGACGCCGCCCGGTCTATCTGAGCTTCATCCGGCGCTAGGACGCTTCGTCTCGCCCGCTTTTCCGCCATAGCGGTGCAATTGGGCGCCATAAGCCTTCAGCCAGGCTTCGGCCTTCGCCGTTTGCGGGCAAAGGCTTTTCGTCAAAGCCCAGAATGAATCCGAATGGTCGTGATGGCTGAGATGGGCCGTTTCGTGGGCGGCGAGATAATCCAGAACGAAGGGCGGCGCGAGAATCAGCCGCCAGGAGAAATTCAGGGCGCCCTTGGACGAACATGAACCCCAGCGGCTCGATGTGTCCCGAAGCGTCAGGCTGATCGGCCGGCGGCCGCTCTTCGCTGCGTGAAGGCGGACGGCGCTTTCGAGGTCGCGGCGCGCCTCTTCCCGAAGGAATGCGATGACCCGGCGCTCGAAATGGGCGATTTCGCCGGTCGCGCAAAGATATAAGACGCCGTCGATGTCCTCGATCCAGGCCGGTCCGCGCCGCACGCTCGGCCTCGGGCAATGTCGGAGCACATGGTCGACGCCGCGCAGCGGCAATTTCGCGCCCGGAAGGATAAGGGCGCGCTGTGGCAGGCGCGCGACCCGGCTCGCCAGCCATCCGGCATGGGCCTGCGCGAAGTCCCGCGCCTGATCGAGGCTGGCGCGCGTGGGCATGGTCAGCACGATGTCGCCGGTCGCCCCGCGCACGCGGAGCGTGAAGCGCCGCGCCGCGCCGTTTCGCTTGAGCGCGATCTTGAAGATCTGATCCTGATGGGCGATGTCAATGGCGCCGACTTCAGCCGTATCGCTGCGGCGGAAAGCCTTGAACAAGGCGTCGAAGCCCATCGCCTTCTTGACCAGCCGCGCTCCCTTGGCCAAACGCGCGCTCCCGTCGTTCACTTCTGGCATTTCGGGCAGAAAAAAGTCGAGCGGCCATTTTGCACCCGCCGTTCGATTATCCCTCTGCATGCCGGCGTGGGACAAGCCTCTCCGACGCGGTTGTAAACACGAAAATTGTGCTGAAAATAGCCGAGCGAGCCATCCGCTTGCCGATGGTCGCGCAGCGACGATCCGCCCGCCAGCACCGCTTCCTCCAAAACATCGCGGATGGATCGGGCGAGTCTTTCGGCGGCCTTTCCCGGCGCGCCGGCCTTCCCGACCACGTCGCCTGCGGGCCGGTCGGGCGCGAGCCCCGCGCGATGCAACGCTTCGCAGACATAGATGTTGCCGAGACCGGCGATCAGCTTCTGGTCGAGCAGGGCCGCCTTGAGCGAGGTTTTCCGTCCGGCGAAAAGCTGCGCGAGCGTTTCGGCGTTGAAGCTGTTGGAAAGAGGCTCGACGCCCAGTTCCGCAAAAAAGGGATGGGATTCCAGCGTCCCCGCTGCGGCCAGCGTCATGAAGCCGAACCGCCGCGGATCGTTATAGACGACGGAAGCTTCGCCCAGATGAATGACGACATGGTCATGGGCCGGGTTTTTCGAGCGCGGGAGGGCGAAAGCGCCCGGAGGCTCACCCTGCCCCTCGATGCGAAACGAGCCGCTCATGCCGAGATGGGCGATGAGCGCAGCCCCGTCATCAAGCGACGCGATGAGATATTTCGCGCGGCGTTCAAGGCCGAGAATGCGCCGGCCCTGCAAGAGCTTCGCGAAATCGGGCGGGAAGGGAAAACGCAGGTCGGGACGGCGCAATTCGACCCGGGCAATGCGGGCTCCCACGAGCGTCGGCGCGAGGCCCCTGCGGACAGTCTCCACCTCCGGCAATTCCGGCATGTCTTCCCCTTCATTTCCCACGCTTGACGAGATAGATAGCCATGCTGGAGCGGCCGCGCTATGGTCCGCTCGTTTCTGGGAGTGGAATTCATGCAGGACGCGCACCCGTCAGACCCGGCGCCGGACCACGACGCCGCCGCGCGGACGCATTTCGGCTATGCGGAGGTGCGCCTCGACGACAAGCAGACTCTCGTTGACGATGTCTTTCACAAGGTCGCGCATCGCTATGACGTGATGAACGATCTGATGTCGGGAGGATTGCATCGCGTCTGGAAGGACGTCTTCGTCGCCAAGGTCCAGCCGTCAAAGCGCTCGCCCTTCAAGCATCTCGATGTCGCGGGCGGAACTGGCGACATCGCCTTCCGCGTCGCGCGCGCCGGCGGGCCGAAGACGGACGTCACGGTCCTCGACATCAATCCCGACATGCTTGGCGTCGGACGCGAACGGGCCGAGAAGAACGGCTTGGCTCGGCAATTGACCTTCGTCGAGGCCAATGCCGAGGAATTGCCCTTCCCCGATGCGGAATTCGACGCTTATACGATCGCCTTTGGCATTCGCAACGTCCCGCGCATCGACAAGGCGCTGGCCGAAGCTTTTCGCGTCCTCAAGCGCGGTGGGCGCTTCCTGTGCCTCGAATTCTCCCATGTCGAGGCGCCCGCGCTCGCCAGGATTTACGAATCCTATTCCTTTTCGGTGATCCCGGCGATTGGCCGGCTGGTCACCGGCGAGGCGGAGCCCTATCGCTATCTGGTGGAGTCCATCCGCCAGTTTCCCGCCCCGGAAGATTTCGCGGCCATGATTGAAAAGGCCGGTTTTCAGCGTGTGGGCTTCACCCGCCTCACCGGCGGAGTCGTCGCCATCCATTCCGGCTGGAAATTGTAACGAATCGAGCCTCTTCGGTGTTCGCCACCATCGGACATGTCCTTCGCCTCGCGCGCGCCGGCTTCATTCTGGCGCGAGAGGGCGTATTTTCCGGCGTCGACGCTGCGGCTTTGCCCGTCGAGGCGCGGCCGGCGCTTTGGTTCGCGGGGCTGGTCGCCCGCCGCGACGGCGGCATGGCCAGATTGGCCCCCGCGATCGCCCGGCTCGGTCCTTCCTATGTGAAACTCGGTCAGACGCTCGCCACGCGGCCCGATGTCGTCGGCGTCGCCGTCGCCCGCGAACTGGAAGCTCTTCAGGACCGCATGGCGCCGTTCCCGCGCGAAATCGCCGTGACTGTCATCGAAAAGGCGTTCGGACGGCCCATTGGCGAGTGTTTTTCGGAATTGAGCGAGCCGGTCGCCGCCGCCTCGGTCGCGCAGGTTCACCGCGCCAAGGTCGTCGAGGACGGCGTCGAGAAGCCGGTGGCGGTCAAAGTATTGCGTCCCGGCATCGAGCGCCGGTTCCGTCGCGACCTTGGCGACATGTTTTTCGCCGCGCGGCAGGCGCAAAGGCTCTCGGACGAGGCGAAAAGGCTGAATGCGATCGGCGTGGTCGATACTCTGGCGCGCTCCGTCAAGATCGAGATGGATTTCCGCCTGGAAGCGGCGGCGGCCTCCGAATTTGCTGAAAACACCCATGGCGACGACGATTTTCTCGTGCCGAAGGTCGATTGGGACCGCTGCGCCCGCGAAGTCATGACGCTGGAATGGATCGAGGGCATAGCTCTGTCCGATGTCGAGGCCTTGCGGCGTTCCGGCGCCGACCTGCCCCGTCTCGGGCGCACCCTGATCCAATCCTTCCTTCGCCATGCCGTGCGGGACGGCTTTTTTCACGCCGACATGCATCCAGGCAATTTGTTCCTCACGCCGGGGGGACGCCTCGCGGCCGTGGATTTCGGCATCATGGGCCGGCTGGGGCTCAAGGAGCGACGCTTCCTGGCCGAGATTCTCTATGGCTTCATAACCCGTGATTACCGGCGCGTGGCGGAAGTTCATTTCGAGGCGGGCTATGTGCCCGCGCATTACAGCGTCGCGGATTTCGCCCAGGCGATCCGCGCGGTCGGCGAGCCGATCCATTCGCGGCGGGCCGATGAAATCTCGATGGCCAAGCTGCTGACGCTGCTGTTTGAAATCACGGCGCTGTTCGACATGCACACGCGCATCGAGCTCGTCATGCTGCAAAAGACCATGGTCGTCGTGGAGGGCGTCGCGCGCTCGCTCGATCCGCGTCTGGACATGTGGTCCACGGCCGAGCCGGTGGTGCGGAGCTGGATCGAGGACAATCTCGGGCCGCGCGGCAAGATCGCCGACGCCGGCGAAAGTCTCGCGGCGCTGGCCCGCGTCGCGGCCCACACTCCCGAGATGATCGCGCGCGCCGGCCGGATCGCCGAAAAACTGGAGATCATGGCCGAAGGCGGACTGGCGCTGGCGCCCGAGACGGTCAAAGCGATCGGGCGAGCCAATGCGGCCAGCCATCGGCTGTGGCGATACGGTTTCGCCTTCGCCTGTGTCATCATCATTGTCCTGCTCTTGCGTTGAGGACGCGCGGCCATGACGACGCTCACCGACCATCCGTCCGTCCTGCTGATCGTCGGCGGCGGCATCGCCGCTTACAAGAGTCTGGAGCTGATCCGCCTGCTGCGCGGCGCCGAGATTCAGGTGCGAACGGTGCTGACCAAGGCGGGGGCGCAATTCGTGACGCCGCTGTCTCTGGCCAGCCTGAGCGGCGAGAAGGTTTTTGAAGACCTGTTCTCGCTAACCGACGAAACGGAAATGGGCCATATTGAATTGAGCCGGCAGGCCGATCTGATCGTGATCGCGCCCGCGACCGCCGATCTGCTTGCCAAGGCGGCGAACGGGCTGGCGAACGATCTCGCTTCGACGCTGCTGCTGGCGTCGAACAAGCCCGCGCTCGCCGCGCCGGCGATGAACTGGCGCATGTGGGAGCATCCCGCCACCCGGCGCAATCACGCGCAATTGCGCGCCGACGGCATGAGGTTCGTGGGCCCGAACGAGGGCGCCATGGCCTGCGGCGAAACGGGTTTCGGCCGCATGGCGGAGCCGGAGGAAATTTTCGCCGCGATTCGAGCCTATCTGGCTGGCGCGCCCGAGCCGCGCGGCCCGCTCGCCGGGAAAAAAATCGTCATCACGGCGGGGCCGACCCATGAGCCGATCGACCCGGTTCGCTATATCGCCAACAGGTCCTCTGGCAAGCAGGGCTATGCGGTCGCGCGCGCGGCCCGGGCGGCAGGCGCGGATGTCATTCTCGTTTCGGGGCCGGTGACGATTCCGCCTCCGGAAGGCGTGCCCGTCATCCGCGTCGAAACGGCGCGGGAAATGGCCGCCGCCGTGGACGCGGCCCTTCCTTGCGATATTTTCATCGCGGCCGCGGCCGTAGCCGATTGGCGAATTGCCGGCGACCATGCGGAAAAGATCAAGAAGGGGAAAAAAGGGCCGCCGGATTTGAAGCTGGTGGAGAACCCCGACATTCTCGCCAAGGTGTCGCAACTTCAAAACGGCAGGCCCGGTTTGGTGGTCGGCTTCGCCGCGGAGACCGAAAAGCTGGTCGAACATGCGCGGCGAAAGCTCGCGCGCAAGGGATGCGATCTGATCGTGGCCAATGACGTCAGCCCCGCGAGCGGCGTGATGGGGGGCGACGAGAACACAATGGTCATCGTCACGGCGGAAGGCGTGACGTCGTGGCCGAAGCTGGACAAGGATGCGGCGGCGGTGATGCTGGTCGAACATCTCGTAGAAATTCTGGCGCAGCGCGAAGGGTTTTGAGGTGGATATCAGGATCAAGCGCTTGCCGCATGGCGAAGGTCTGCCGCTTCCAGCCTATCAGAGCGAGGGCGCGGCCGGCTTCGATCTCGTCGCCGCCGTTCCGGTCGACGCGCCCGTGATCCTGCCGCCCGGCGCGCGAACCCTGGCGCCGACCGGCCTCGTGCTGGAGCTTCCCCAGGGCTTCGAGGCCCAGGTGCGTCCGCGCTCAGGCCTCGCCCTGAAACATGGCGTGACGGTGCTGAATACGCCGGGCACGATCGACTGCGATTACCGCGGCGAAGTGGGCGTCATTCTCATTAATCATGGAGACCGGCCCTTTGAAATCTCGCGCGGCGACCGGATCGCGCAACTGGTGGTCGCTCCGGTGGTCCGGGCCCATCTAACCGTGGCCGAGGCGCTTTCGGATACAGCGCGCGGCGGCGGCGGTTTTGGCTCCACCGGGCGGGAGTCCGGATCGTCGTAAACACGACAAGCCATGCGGCTTCTTTGGGCAGAGCTTTAGTCGACAGCATATATCAGGTTTGTTATTTTGACCGCGGCGAACAGAGACGCCGACAGGGAGCAAAGTGATGACGAACGCCACCAGCCCGGGAACATCGGCGAAAAAGCCGGGACGCGGGAAGATCTACGATTCCATCACGCAGACCATCGGCGACACGCCTCTGGTGCGGTTCGATCGCATCGCGGCGGCGCGCGGCGTCAAGGGCAAGCTGCTCGCCAAACTCGAGTTTTTCAATCCGATCGCCTCGGTCAAGGATCGTATCGGCGTTTCCATGATCGACACGCTCGAAGCGCAGGGCAAGATTACGCCCGGCAAGTCCGTGCTGATCGAGCCAACCTCGGGCAATACGGGTATCGCTTTGGCTTTCGTCGCCGCGGCGCGCGGCTACAAGCTGCAGCTTGTCATGCCGGAGTCGATGTCGATCGAGCGGCGCAAGATGCTGGCGCTGCTTGGTGCCGAACTCGTGCTCACGCCGGCGGCGCAGGGCATGAAGGGCGCGATCGCGAAGGCGGCGGAACTGGTCGCCTCGACGCCGGGCGGCATCACGCCGGCGCAGTTCGAAAACCCCGCCAATCCGGAGATTCACCGCCGCACCACCGCCGAAGAAATCTGGAACGACACCAATGGCGAGGTCGACATCATCATTTCTGGCGTCGGCACGGGCGGCACCATCACCGGCGTCGGCGAAGTGCTCAAGGCGCGCAAACCCGGCGTGAAGATCATCGCGGTCGAGCCCGTGGAATCGCCGGTTCTTTCCGGCGGACAGCCGGGTCCGCACAAGATTCAGGGCATCGGCGCCGGTTTCGTCCCCGCTGTGCTGGATCGCGCGGTCATCGACGAAGTCGTGACGATCGACAGCGCCACGGCGATCGAGACGGCCCGCCAGGTCGCCCGGATCGAGGGCGTGCCGGTCGGCATTTCCTCGGGCGCGGCTGTCGCGGCTGCGCTTCAGGTGGCGGCCCGTCCAAGCTCGGAAGGCAAGAACATCGTCATCATCATTCCCTCTTTCGCCGAGCGCTACCTCTCGACGGCGCTGTTCGAAGGCCTCTGAGGGCGTCCCTTTTCAATCCGGCCCGGCTCCGTTAACCATTTGGCGACGGAGCCGGAAGGGTGATTCATGACCTTTGAAAACATCATCGTCGAAATCCACGGCTCGGTCGGGCTGATCCGGCTCAATCGCCCCAAGGCGTTGAACGCCCTGAATTCCGCCCTGATCCAGGAGCTCAACGCGGTTCTCGTCACGTTCGAGAATGATCCGGCGATCGGGGCGCTGGTCTTGACGGGGTCGGAAAAGGCCTTCGCCGCCGGCGCGGACATCAAGGAACTGCAATCGCTGACCTATATGGACGCCTATCTGAGCGATTCCATTCGCAGCTGGGAAAGGCTTTCCTTCTTCCGCAAGCCGGCGATCGCGGCGGTCGCGGGGTTCGCGCTCGGCGGCGGATGCGAACTGGCGATGATGTGCGACTTCATCCTGGCCGCCGAAAATGCGAAATTCGGCCAGCCGGAAGTGAAGCTGGGCATTCTCCCGGGCGCTGGCGGAACACAGAGGCTGGCGCGCTTCGTCGGCAAGGCCAAGGCGATGGAGATGTGCCTGACCGGGCGCATGATGGACGCGCAGGAGGCCGAGCGTTCCGGCCTCGTCTCCCGCATTGTTCCCGCTGAGCAATTGGTGGAGGAGGCGCTGCGGACGGCGGCGTCCATCGCGTCCATGTCCCTCCCCATCGCCATGCAGATCAAGGATTGCATCAATTCCGCCTATGAATCGACCTTGACCGAGGGCGTGAAATTCGAGCGGCGGAATTTCCATGCGGCCTTTGCGACGCATGATCAGAAGGAAGGCATGGCGGCTTTCATCGAAAAGCGTCAGGCCAACTTCAAGAATCGTTGACCTCGTCGGAGCGGGCGCCCAAAATCCCGCGTTGACGGATCACCCCTTTCGCGCTTATAAGCCCTTCACACGCGGCGCCTGCTTGAGGCGCCGTCATCGTTTTTAGACGGCGCTGCCGCCGAATTGAGGCGCGCGCTTTCGTCCGGGGATTATCATGGCGAACACCAAATCGGCCAAGAAAGCCGTCCGTCAAATTGAGCGCCGCACCACGGTCAATCGCCAGCGTCGCAGCAAGATGCGCACCTTCGTCCGTAAGGTTGAAGAAGCGATTGTCGCCGGCGACCAGGTCGCCGCCAAGACCGCTCTGGCCGTCGCCGAGCCGATCCTGATGCGCGCTGCGCAGAAGGGCATTGTCCACCGCAATACGGCGTCGCGCAAGGTTTCGCGCCTGACCGCGCGCGTCGCGGCCCTCGCCGCCCAGGCCTGACAGCTCTTCTTTTCTGAAGTTTTGGCCCCGCCGATGATTTCGGCGGGGTTTTGGTAATTGCGCTTTCCGCGTCGCGGCGGCTTGCGCGCCGGCGATTGGCGCGTAAATATCATTTCATGGCTGCTTATCCAGAATTTCCCGTCTCGGGCGCCGGGGCGCTGACGCGTCTCAACGAGAGGTCGCGCGAGATCTTCAAGAATATTGTCGAAAGCTATCTCGCCCATGGCGAGCCCGTCGGCTCGCGCCAACTTTCGCGCATCCTGCAGATGCCGCTCTCGCCGGCGTCCGTGCGCAATGTCATGCAGGATCTCGAGGAACTGGGGCTCGTCTATTCGCCTCACACCAGCGCCGGCCGCTTGCCGACTGAACTGGGGCTGCGTTTTTTCGTCGATTCCCTGCTCCAGATTGGCGACCTGACCGATCAGGAGCGCAGCCAGATCGAAACGCAGATTCTGGCCGCTTCGCGGAAGCAGACGGTGGATGAGGCCCTTGCCGACGCGGGCCTCTTGCTCTCGGGTTTGACTCGCGGGGCCGGCGTTGTTCTGACCACCAAGGAGAACAACCGGCTCAAGCAGGTCGATTTCGTCCGCCTTGAGGCTGAAAAGGCCTTGGCGATCCTGGTCTCGGAAGACGGGTCGGTGGAAAACCGCATCCTGCCGGTGCCGTCGGACCTGCCGCCATCCTCATTGATCGAGGCTGGCAATTATCTCAATGCTCGGATTCGTGGCCGGACCCTGACGCAGGTGCGCGGCGAGATCGAACTGTCGCGCGCAGCCGCTCAGGAGGAGCTTGATTCCCTGACCGCGCGGCTCGTCAGCGCCGGCCTCGCGAGTTGGGGCGGTCCCGACGGCGCCGCGCAAAATCTCATCGTGCGCGGTCAGGCCAATCTGCTCGAAGATGTCACGGCCACGACCGATATCGAGCGCATTCGCCTGCTGTTCGACGACCTCGAAACCAAGAAGGACGTGATCGACCTGCTGGCGCGGGCCGAAGACGGCGAGGGCGTTCGTATTTTCATCGGTTCCGAGAACAAGCTTTTCTCGCTTTCCGGATCGTCGATGGTTGCGGCGCCGTTCCGCGACTCGCAGCGCCGCATCGTCGGCGTTCTTGGCGTCATCGGACCCACCCGATTGAATTACGCACGGGTCGTGCCCATGGTCGATTACACCGCCCGGGTGATGGCGCGGTTCTTCGGGGGCGTTTAAGAGAAGCGATCGCTCCAACGCGAGGACGAACGCGTGACGTTTGAAACGGAAATCGTCGGCTTCATGGCCGGGACCCTCACCACCTTGTGCTGGGCTCCGCAGGCGCTGAAGCTCATACGCAGCCGTGACGGCAGATCCATCTCCCTGATCACGCAGGCGACTTTCGTCATCGGCTGCGCCCTCTGGCTGGTCTATGGCGTCCTGCTCGGGTCGGTCTCGATCATTCTCTTCAATGTGATCACGATCGCGCTGAACACCTTGATCATCGTGCTCAAGCTGCGCTTCGACGAAGGCGTCGAGCGCGACGCGACCTGATCCTCATTCACCCATGATCGCGCCGAAAATCCCTGTGGCGACATGATGTTGCGTCGGCGCGTAGGACATGACCGGCGACGGCGCGCCCTGATAGCTCTTCGCATAATGGGGGTGGTTGCGCTGATGGCGATGAGTCTCGCTCGCAAAATGCCGGCTCGGCGGCGGCGATCCGCTGATCGAGATGGTCGCGCCTTCCGCCCGCACCAGGGAATAAAGCTTTGCAGCATGCGCCGGCGAGATGCGGACGCAGCCATGCGAGGCCGGGCGGCCGAGCGCGGCGGTCGCGTAGGTGCCGTGGATCGCGTAGCCGCCACGGAAGAAAATGGAGTGCGGCATCGGGGAATTATGATATTTTTTCGAATAGTGCATCGCTTGCAGGCTCTTGGCCGAATAGACGCCGCGCGGCGTCACATAGCCCGCCCGCGCCGAAGAAATCGGCCAGGAATAACTCTCTCCATTCGAGGCCTGCACATTCATCGTCTGTGTCGAAAGGTCGATCGAAACCTGCACTTTCGCCTCGGCGGCGGCCGGAAGGAATAAAAGCGTAACGAACATGCAAAGGAATTGAGCCAAATTACGCATCACAGGCTCCCAGCGAACTCGAACTGAAACGACGTTGATTGAGCATTTCAACTCCCGGCGGCGCAGTAAAGTTCGAACTGAAATAAAGGTTGACGAAATGCGGTCGAGAAAAGCCTCCCATCGCCGAGTGCTGCGCTTCCTCGCGTCGCTGTCCCTCGCGCTTCCGCTCAGTCTTTCCGCCCGGGCGCAGGAAAAGGGATCGGTCGATCCAAAGCCGCTGCCGCCCCTTGCGCATCCCAACGATCCGGCGACGCCCGCGAAGGAATTGTTCGGTCGGGCGACCGAGCCCGCCGATCTCGCCGCGCGCTCGATCGGCTTTTACTCCCACGGCTGTCTGGCCGGCGCCAAGGCGCTACCGGTCGATGGCGAAACCTGGCAGGTCATGCGGATCTCGCGCGACCGCAACTGGGGGCATCCCAATCTCGTCCGGTTCCTCGAACGCCTTTCCTCGCACGCGCCAGCCGAGGCGGGGTGGCCGGGCATACTCGTCGGCGACATCTCCCAGCCGCGCGGCGGCCCCATGATCACGGGACATTCCTCGCATCAGATCGGCCTTGACGCGGACATCTGGCTCACGCCGATGCCGGACCGCAGGCTGTCGCGCCGGGAGCGGGAGGAAATGTCGGCTGTGAACATGGTGCGTCAGGACGGCCTCGACGTCGATCGCGCGGTCTGGACGCGCGGCCAGCTCGCGATCATCCGGGCGGCGGCGCATGATCCGGTCGTGGAGCGCATTTTCGTCAACGCCGCGATCAAGAAAGCCTTGTGCCGCGACACGACGGGCGACCGCTCCTGGCTGAACAGGGTGCGCCCCTATTACGGGCATAATTACCATTTCCATGTGCGGATCGCCTGTCCGGATGGAGGCGGCGCCTGCCAGGAGCAGGATCCCGTCCCGCTGGGCGACGGCTGCGACGCCTCGCTCGACTGGTGGTTCAGGGATTCGATCCTCCATCCGAGGCTCAATCCGAACGCCAAGCCGAAGCCGCCGATCACCATGGCCAATCTTCCGGCGGAATGCCGTCAGGTTCTTATCGCGAGATGAGCGACGGCGGATCGCCGAAAACCCGGCCTTAATTTCACGCGCTTTAGGCTTGAGACTGCTCCGGCGCGGTCGGCAGAGCTGCGGCCAATTTGCGGGGGCGGAGTCCGGTTTCGTTCCGGTTCCGCTTGCGGCGGCGTGGGAGGGGCGCCAGAGCTGACGACGGGGAGAGAACCCTTATGAGCAATGCGTTCTTTTCAGACCTGTTGACGAGCATCGCTGAGCGCGGGCGCAGCCTGCTTGACCGTGGCGTCTGGTCGCTCGGCGAAGCGCCTGTGGCGGCCACGGACGTGCTGTCGCTCTGCGAGGCCCTGCTCTCGGGCCGCGGCGAGGCGACGGGCGCCCTGATCGCCCGTGAGACCCTGAACGCCTATGCGCGCCTACCCGAGGCAATGCGCGGCGATTTTTTCGAAAGCCTGGCGCGTGATTTCGGCCCCGACCTCAACCAACTCGACGAGGCCGTCGCCGCCTATGACAGCAATCCCGACGCTGCGGCGGCGTCGCGGCTGCACTATCTGACCGAGCCGCGGCGGCAGGAATTGTTCCGCCGGCTCAATCGCGCGCCGGGAGCCACGCGGGATCTGGTCGCCATGCGCGCCGATTTTCTGAAATTCAGTCGCGGCAATCCGGATCTAACCCTGCTTGATGCGGATTTCGTGCATTTGTTCGCGTCCTGGTTCAATCCCGGCTTCCTGGTCCTGCGCCACATCGATTGGGGAACGCCGGCGAATATCCTTGAGAAGATCATCCGTTATGAGGCCGTTCACCAGATTCACGACTGGGACGATTTGCGCCGCCGCATCGATCCGCAGGACCGTCGCTGTTACGCGTTCTTCCATCCGGCGCTGGTCGACGAGCCGCTGATTTTCGTCGAGGTCGCCCTCACCGCCGCGATACCCGACAATGTCCAGAGCCTGCTCGCGGTGGATCGGACGCATGAACTCGCCGAAAAGGCGCGCACGGCGGTCTTCTATTCGATTTCGAACTGCCAGCAGGGGCTGGCGGGCGTGTCCTTCGGCAATTTCCTGATCAAGCAGGTCGTCGAGGAATTGCGCCGCGAGCTTCCGCGCCTCGATCAGTTTGTCACCTTGTCGCCTGTTCCAGGTCTGTTGAAATGGCTTTCGGCAGGCGAGAACGCGCCCCTTGCGAAGATCGATCCCGCCTTGCGGGAACTGCTCGCGAATCGGGATTGGACCGAAGCCGAGGACAAGCGGGAGGCTTTGCGGCGGGTGGTGGAGCCGCTCGCTGCGGAATATCTCCTGAAGGCCAAGACGCCCAATGGACGGCCCGTGGATCCCGTGGCTCGGTTTCATCTCGGAAATGGCGCGCGGCTCGAGCGAATCAACTGGCTTGGCGATATTTCCGCCAAGGGACTGCGCGAATCCGGGTCGATCATGGTCAATTACCTCTATGATCTCGACGAGATCGAGGCCAATCACGAGGCTTTCGTCAATAATGGCGAAATCGTCGCGGCCGGCGCCGTGAAGAAGCTTTTGCGCGGCGAAGCCCGGTCGCTGTTTCCATCCAGACGCCCCCGCAAGGATAAGAGCGAATCCAGCCCGGCCTGAAGCGCACCCCGGAAAGATTAGAATTGTTCTAACCCATGTCTTTTTGCTCGCCATCGGCGCCTTTGAACAACAAGGTCGCAGATATTTTCGAGCGAGCGGCGGGGGTTATGCCGATGCGACCTGAAATGATCAGGGAAATGACCGATGGCGGCGAAAGCTGCGACCTTGAGGAACGCGCGGACGGCTTTGATCCGATTCGCCGCCACATGCGCGCGAAACTGCAGATGGCGGCCCTCTGCGCCACGCCTCAGCGGCTCGCCTTGTGCAGCCTTTTGTTCATGGCGAGCGACCGTCATGTCACCGCCGAGATGCTGAGTCGCGAAGCCAGCGCCATGGATCTTCCGCTCACGACCAAAGAGGTAAAGGCGGGCCTCCAGGAATTCACCGGGGCAGGTCTCCTGCGCGAAGTCGCTCTCTATGGCGCGACGGTCTGGTACGACACCAATACAGGCTCGCACTTCCACTTCTATGATGAGGACGCGAAGCTGCTCTTCGACATGCCCGAGGCGATAATCCCGCTTTTCAAGCTGCCGGACGCGCAAGGATTCGATGTCGTCGCCGTTGATTTGATTGTTCGGATTCGGCGCAACAGCAACGTTTGACGCCAGACCTGCGTCACAACAATTTCAATCAAGCAGGAAGCGATTTGGTGGAGCCAGACGGAATCGAACCGACGACCTCTTCAATGCCATTGAAGCGCTCTCCCAACTGAGCTATGGCCCCACATTTCCACCTCATGCCTTTGGGAAGGCGACCGCGTCGCGGCGAGGCGTGGGCGGGTGTATAGCGGCAAGGCGGCGAGGGGACAAGCCCTAAGAGGCGCCGAGCAGCAAAAATTTGCGCGCCGAAAAAATTTCGTCGCGACCTTGCTGTAATTTCGCGAATTCGGCCTGAAACATCGCCTGAAAAGCAGAAAAGCCCGCGCCATTGTGACGCGGGCTTTGTCTTGAATGAAGGATGGCAGCGGCGCCTCAGCCCTCTTCGTCGTTCTCGATATCGCCGTCGATGAGATCGGCGACATCGTCGTTATCTTCCTCTTCCTCTTCGAGGAAGGTGTCGTCCGCGACGTCGTCGCCCAGATCGACGTCGTCGTCGACCACAGCGGCCACCTTCTCGTCCGTGGCGTCTGCTTCTTCAAGCGACACGATTTCCGCGCCGGCCTCAGGCAGTTCGGCTTCTTCGTCATCCGCCGCGGCGGCGCGGGCTGCGGCGCGCGACAAGGCTGGCGGCTGGAAGGTCGCGCCGCATTTCGGGCAAAGGATGGGATCCCGATTGAGATCGAAAAATTTCACGCCGCAATTCTGACACTGACGTTTACTGCCGAGTTCCGGTTTCGCCACTTTTGGAATCCCCTTGTCGTCGTCCGCCGGCTGGGCCAAGCCGATCGAAGGCCATCGGACGGTGGGGTTATTCGCGCCGCGTCCTGCTGTCAATCCGATTCGAACCGGAAAAACCAGGCGCTGCGGGCGGCAAATCCACCGAGTAGGGATAATTGCAAAATCGGCGAGCTTTTCAATCGGAAGATTTCGGTCGCAAGCGCCAAAAAATCAGCGATCGAGTTCCGAATCCCAATAGAGAAAATCGTTCCAGGTCTTGTGAAGCTCGTTATTGGCCTGGGGCAGGCGCCGCGCGATCATGTCGAGCTGGTAGGGGCTGGGTTCGAAGGGCGGGCGCCGCAGCTTCAGGCCGGCCTGCTTGGGCGTCAGGTCGGCCTTGAGCAGATTGTCACGCTGGCAGCAGGCAACAATGTTGGACCAGGTCGTTTGGCCGCCCTTCGAGCGCGGAATGACGTGATCGAAAGTCAGATCTTTCGCGAGAGCCTTGCTGCCGCAATATTGGCAGGTGAACTCGTCGCGCAAAAAGACGTGATAGCGCGTGAAGGCGATGGTCTTGCGGCGATGATAGGCCTTGAGGGCGACGACCGAGGGAACTTCGAAGGATTTGTTTGCGGAGCGCACCACGACGTCTTCATAAGTCGCGACCGGATAGACCCGGCCCTTCAACAAGGCGACAAGCGCGTCCTGCCAGCTCCAAATCGAGAGCGGCGCCCAGCTGACCGGCTGCATGTCGGCGTTGAGCACCAGGGTACGGAGATTGGCGACATGGGCGTTCATGTGCGCCTCCGCCCGCTTCGACCGACGCAACCGGATGGGACCGAACGCGCCAATATTTGCGCCATCGCCCTGTCGCCCGATCCAAAAGAAGAAATTGTGTTGGGCGCAACTTCGGCGCCCGCAGTTTCCGCAACCGGCGCCCGCTGGCGCCTATGCAGAAACGCGGCGGTCACGCCGCCCTCCCCTTCCAGGGGTGGAGCGCGGCGCGCGCGCAGTCGGGGAATAAGGGATCAGGGGACAAAGCGGCCCGCCCCGGGCGAAACCCCGGCTCGGGCATCGGCTGCATCTGACCAATCATTGGCCGCCCCCTGCAAATCGACTCGTTTGAAAAGCCTGATCTCGGATGCGGATAATGTATATGGGGGATGACGCCTTTGTGAAGGCTTTCCGGTGATTTTCCTTCTGATGTGGCGTTTTATCGCGTCGGGATCGGCGCGCCGCTGCGATAATCGTAGAAGCCGCGCTGGGTCTTGCGGCCCAGCCAGCCAGCTTCGACATATTTCACCAGCAAGGGGCAGGGCCGGTATTTTGAATCGGCCAGACCCTCATGCAGGACCTGCATGATCGAAAGGCAGGTGTCGAGGCCGATGAAATCCGCCAGCTGCAGCGGACCCATGGGGTGATTCGCGCCGAGCCGCATCGCTGTATCAATGGCGTCGACGGTCCCGACGCCTTCGTAAAGCGTGTAGATCGCCTCATTGACCATCGGCAGCAGGATGCGATTGACGATGAAGGCGGGGAAATCTTCCGAGACGGTCACCGTCTTGCCGAGCGTCTCGATGTAGACACGCGCCGCGGCGAAGGTTTCGTCATCGGTCGCAATGCCGCGAATCAGCTCCACCAGCTGCATGCGCGGCACGGGATTCATGAAATGTATGCCGATGAAACGGCTGGCGCGATCCGTGGTCGAAGCGAGACGCGTGATCGAGATCGACGACGTATTGGTCGCTATGACCGCGTCTTTTTTCATCGACAGGCAAACTTCGGAGAGGATCTTGCGCTTGATCTCTTCGTTTTCCGTGGCGGCTTCGATGACCAGGTCGGCGTTGCCGAGATCCTTGAAGGCCGGCGCGGGCTTGATGCGCGCGATGGCCGCCGCCTTCTCGGCGGCGGTCATGGCGTCGCGTTCGACCAGACGGCTCAGATTGCCGTCAATCTTGGCGATGGCCGCGTTGATTCGATCCAGGGAAATATCGTTCATGACGACGTCGAAACCGCCGATGGCGCTCACCTGCGCGATGCCACTGCCCATTTGACCCGAGCCGACGACGCCGATTTTACGAATTTCGAAGGTCATGATCCATTCCCGACCGGTTCACGCAAGCGGCGGCGATCATAGGTCACAATCGCCGCCGCCGCATCTATCCTAACGGCCGATCTTCTTGAGCTCTTCGTTCAATTCT
>NZ_JASHHX010000026.1 GCF_030056575.1 Rhodoblastus sp. 17X3
CGCCCCTCACGTCAACAATGTCGAACTCGGCCGCAAGGGCCGTTGGCGCTCCAATGTTTGGACCTATCCGGGCGCGTCCTCTCTTGGTTCCGACGCGCGCCGCGGCCTGCAGGACCATCCGACCGTCAAGCCGACGGCGATGCTGGAGGACGCGCTGCTCGATCTCACGCATCGCGGCGACATCGTCATCGATCCGTTCCTGGGTTCCGGCTCGACTCTCCTGGCGGCCGACGCGGTTGGCCGTGTTTGCTGCGGCGTCGAGCTCGATCCGAACTACCTCGACCTGGTTGTTCGCAGGTATGAAGTGGTCACAGGTCGGAACGTTGTGCTTGAAGAAACCGGAGAAACCTATGGCTCATTGGCAACACGGCGCGCAGAGGAGCAGGTAGACCTGTGACGGATTGGTTGCGGCGCCGCCAGACGGTGACGCCGCAACTCGAAGCTTTCCGACCGTTATCCGGGAGATAGCGGACTTCGGAAGCAACGAACGAACTGGGAATAATGACCGAGGCCGTGTAGAAACGTGATTTTTTGATTTTCCGATAGCAGTACCGGATCGGCGGGAGGAACGATGGCGCGCTGTCCGGCCCGACGAGTTCAGCGGGCAATGGCCTGCATGAGCGGCCTGACGCCGAAGATATTGATCATCCGCTTCATGTTGTAGGCAAGCACTTGCAAACTCATTTCAGTTTTCACCTTTTCAAGGGTTCTGGTCAGGAAATGAGTGCTGCCCATCCAAGCCTTGAGGGTTCCGAAACAATGCTCAACGGTCTGTCGGCGGATGATCATGGCCTCTGGCATGCGGTCGAGCCGCGCCTGCATCCTGTCGAGCACCGCTTCGTGCTCCCAGCGTTTCTGCCGCTTGACCTTGTCAGAGGTGCATTGGGGTTTGAGCCCGCAGGTCAGGCACGCGGTGAGGTTGCGGTAGTGGTCCATATTGTCGCGGCGGTCTGAGCGCACTTTTCCCCGGGTCAGAATCTTCCCCGCCGGGCAGGTGTAGCGGTCGTTCTCGGCGTCGTAGATGAAGTCCTGCACGGAGAAGAGACCGCGCTTGGTGTTGACTGAGGTATGCGTCTTGGGAACGTAAGGCAGCACACCCGTTCCTTCGCAAGCCAGCACCTCTTCGCCGTTGTAATAGCCGCGATCCGCCAGCACGGTAACTTCCTCGCCTCCCGTCGCATCGAGCGCCTTGCCGCCCATGGCTGCCAGTTGCGACCGGTCTGTGCCGACATTGGTCACCTCGTGCGCGACGATCAGATGGTGCTCGGCGTCGACGGCGATCTGGACATTGTAGCCGACAACGCCCGTGCCCTTGCCGCTGGTCGCCATCGACCGGGCGTCGGGGTCGGTCAGGGAAACCTGCTTGTCGGGCGCTTCCTCGACCTGCCGTTGCATCGCCTTCAGGGACTGCATCTGCCGCCGCAGGCCTTCGATCTTCTCCTTGATGCGGGTTGTCTTCGTCTCGGCCACGTCGTCGTGCTGCCGGTCGGCGTGGTCCAACGCGGCCAGGTAGCGCGCGACGCTGGCCTCCACCTGCTCGATGCGCTTGGCGACCTTGGCCACCGTGAAGTTCTTGTCGCGGGTGTTGACGGCCTTGAACTTGCTCCCGTCCACCGCAACGACAGACCGGGTGAACAGGTTGAGCTGGCGACACAGCACGACGAACGGCGCACAGGCCGCATGGATCGCCGGCCCATTGTCGCGGCGGAAGTCGGCGATCGTTTTGAAGTCCGGCATCAAGCGGCCGGTCAGCCACATCAACTCGATGTTGCGCTGGGTCTCCCGTTCGAGCCGGCGGCTCGATTGGATGCGATTGAGACAGCCATAGAGATAGATCTTCAGCAGCGTCGCTGGATGATAGGCCGGCCCGTCGCTTCCGGTTCAACACCGGCAAAGCCCATAGCCGCCAAGTCCAGTTCGTCGATGAAAACATCAATGACGCGGACTGGATTATCGTCCGTCACATAGTCTTCCAAACTATCAGGGAGCAGTGTCGCTTGCCGCCGGTCTTCGCCCTCGATGAAACGATTCATTCCGCCCCCCTCAGCGGAATGAACCTACCAGATCAATGCGTTTCCACACAGGCTGGACCCACGGCGGTCATCCGCGTTTGGACTCATCGGAACGCCAGCCGTCGGCAAGCGGTCCTCGATGTCGGAAAGGAGCGGCAATTCGAGACATGTGATGGACGAGGCGTGGCTGCCGCTCATTGTGCGGACGGGTTCCCAATCCATGATCAGTGCGAAATGGCCGTCGGCGCGCTTATGGGCGATGAGACAGGTCCTCCTGGCCGATCAGGCATTGGCCCAAGCCGTTTGCCACCCTGTTCGGCCAGAATTCGCATTGTAAGATAAAACTCTTGAATATTGGGGTCGTTCGTTCCGTAGCTAAGCATCATGTCTTCCAGGACATGACGAACCGACGGAAACTGCACAAGCGCGTTTTGAATGAGGCCGGAGTAATAATTCGACCAAAGGCCAACATAGGCGCCATTCGACATCTTGTTCGTCTCATACCATTCCGCATAACAAACAAGCAGGTAGTTGAGTATTTTTCTGTAATCGGCGCTTCCTGGCTCGGGCCTGAAATCAGGTTCAAACATTTTTTCCGGAAGGCTTGCGGCGACTGCATTGTAATGCTGCTGCAATTGCAGAAAGACGGTCGTCTTCAGGTTGTCCTGGTTCAACTGATACGCTTCTTTGTTTACGTTAAACGAGTTAGCGCCCACAAATGCGTTTATCATTGTCCCAATCATCGCCAATGAAGATATGATGAGGGGGGCGTTCCTGGACCAGAAACCGGTCTTCTCTTGAGACACATAATCATCCTTTGAATGGGGGAACTGGCCACGTTTTGCCAGCCTCGTCTAGCCGAACTGAGTAAGATCGGCTCCACTTTGAGAAGTCCGACTCGACCAAAGCCTGCGGAGCCTCAATCCTGATGGAAATTTTGATCGCCGGATGCTTGGTGGTTCTCACCGCGCTCGTCCATGCCGCGGGGTTCTCCGCGCTGATCAGGATCCTGATCCGCTCGCGGATCCTGACGAAATCGGGCTTCCCGCTGGCGACCGCCCTGGTGATCGGCGTGACATGCTGGCTGATCCTGCTTCACTCGGCCGAAATTTGCCTTTGGGGCTTTTTCTATTGGTGGCGGGGCTCCTTTCCCGACGCAGAATCCGCGTTTTATTTTTCCGGCGTCACCTACACGACTCTGGGTTACGGCGACCTCGTCCTGCCCAAGCCGTCACGGATGCTCGCCCCGCTCGAAGCCTTGACCGGCACGCTGGTGTACGGGCTGTCGACCGGACTTTTCTTCGCGATCGCCAGCCAGTGGATCGGCAATTGGACGCGCAGGCTGTCGGTGCCGGAATCGGATGCCACCAACCCGCCGAACACATAGCGCGCCGTCGAAACACGGCCGGTCCGTACTTCACGCGCGAGGCTTGAGGGCCAGTCCGAAATTGATCCAGCTGAAGCCGGTGAAAAGCAGATCGACGCCCAGAAATGTCCCGAGGACGTAAAGCCCCGAAACGGGCCAGTGCGCGAGGATCATAAGGCCGAGCAGGGCCGTGATGACGCCGGAAAAGGCAACCCAGCCCCATCGCGTCCCCTCCTGCATCTGGAAGGCGAGATAAATGCGCAGGATCCCGCTGGCGACCAAAGCCGCGCCCAAAAAGAGGGTGAGCACCCCGGCGACCAGCAGCGGATTTTCAAAGGCGAAGAAGCCGGCGAGCGCATAGATCAAGCCCAGAAGGATCCAGAGGAAGAATTTGCCCCAGGTCTTCATCTGGAAGGCGCTGAATATTTCCGCGACCCCGGCCAGCAGCATCATGAAGCCGACATAGACGACCGAGACCGCCGTGGCGAGGATGACGCTGCCGAGCGCGATGGCGCCAGAGATGACAAAGACGACGCCGAGCGCGACGATCCAGCCCCATTTGCCACGCAGTTCGTGGATGGCTGACCCGAGGCCGCGCGGAGAATTCCCGATTATGCCTGTCATCACTGTTTCCCCAGTTTGCTGCTTGGCGTTCAGCAGAATTCCATTCGCCGACCAAGACCCTCCGAAAACGATTTCACTGTCCGCGGGAATACTGGATTGCGACCTTGGCCATAGCGCGTTTGCAGGGAAGGCGGACCTCCGCCAGCCTTGGCTTCATGCAGCTTATGGTCCCGGTCGCGTGCGCGGCGCCGCCGCATAACTTCCGCACGTCGGCCACACAGGTCTGGGCGGAGGAGGCGGCTTTCGTCAGCTTGGTCCTGCACGGTTCCGAGAGATTGCCGAGGTTGGAGTCAAAGCAGGCCTGAATCCGCCCGCCGCCCGGTTTGACATGGCCGCAAAGAGCTTTGAAGGACGCCGCACACGCCTTCAGGGATGTGCCCCCGCCAGCGCGCGCCGGCGGCGCCATGCCCAAGCCGAAAAGCGTGATGACCACGCTCAACAGGACTATTGCGGGCGCTCGCTTGCCGGCGCGGATCGCTGTCATGACCATGTTGTTCTTCGCATTCTTCTCGTCCTGGCCGCTCCGACATTACGCAATGAGCAGCAAGGTCGGCAACTCAACTAGCGCATTCTCCGCTCACCGACCGCGAATTTTTGCTTGAATGGAGTGCGGTCGCAGGACGACGCCGTTGGGGCGGCCGGACTTCACCAACGCCTAGTTCCTGCCGCGCCTCAATGTCTCGGAGGGCCGTTCGCCAAATTGGCGACGATAATCCACGGCGAAATGTCCGGGGTTGCCGAAGCCGCATTCGAACGCAACGGTCGACACCGAAGTGTTCGCGTCCGGGTGCGACAATTTTTGCCAGGCGCGTCCGAGCCGCACGCGCTTCACGAATTCCATCGGCGAATAACCCCGGGCCGATCTGAAGGTCGAAAAGAGGCTCCGGGCGCTGACATTAGCGGCCGAAGTCAACCCCTCGATCGTGACAGGCTGGTCCCAATTCGCTTCGATGAATTGCTCGGCGATGCGGACCTGCCACGGCGCGGCCGCCTCAGGCTCGCCGTGCAAGAGCCTGCTGTAATTGTTGGGATTGGCCAGCAGGAACGCCGTCATCATCGACTGCTGCAGTTCGGACTGGAGCAGCGGCGGCACCGGCGACGATTGTCCTGCCTCCGCTGCGACATAGCGGAGCAGGCGATCCAGCCGCAACGCCGCCGGATCGCGCCCGTTGACCGACGGCTCGAAACGCAGGGGTCCGAATCGCAGGTCCCCGACGATCGCCGACAGCTTGCCCATCAATGCGGCCGGCTGCACCGTCATGCTCAAATGTTCGAAATTGGCGCCGTAATGCAGCGTGGCGACGCCGGGAGACAGGACGGCGCCGTTATCCTTCGATACGGCGACTTCCCGCCCGCAGATCTCATGCGCGCCCGCGCCGCTAAGTGGCGATGGACTTCCCGCGAAGGCGTTGAATTCGGAAAAGCGGATCTCGAATCCGTTTTCGTACTGGCCGTGGAAAAGGCCGACGGCGCCAAGGGCGATCGACTTCATCCGGCAGCGGAATGGGGCGTTCCGGCCGCGCAGATCGAGGCTTGCACGGCCGAAAAGACTGCTCAGCCGCGCGGCAAGCTCATCGGGATCGCGCGTGTCGAACGTCTGGCATTCGTTTGCAGGTATCGCCACCAGCCCGTACACTTTCCTATCGTCTCGACCTGCCCTGGCGCCGGAGCCCTCACACCGCTTTTCACGCTATTCCAAATATAATCGCAGTCAATGCGCTCAGTGAGCGGATATTGCGCTCTGCGAGCGGCGGATTCGCTGCTTTTCCCCTACCATCCGCGATCCCGCTCATCCGCGGCGGCTGAAAAGCGCGTCATCTGGCCAGGGACGTCTTTGGAGGAGAAATCATGCGAT
This sequence comes from Rhodoblastus sp. 17X3, assembly GCF_030056575.1. Classification (GTDB taxonomy): domain Bacteria; phylum Pseudomonadota; class Alphaproteobacteria; order Rhizobiales; family Beijerinckiaceae; genus Rhodoblastus. The sequence continues at coordinate 5,858 of NZ_JASHHX010000026.1, forward strand.
CTAAGCCAAAACATTGGCTGGCGCTTTGCGCCGCGCTCGCCGGCCTTTCAGCGGCGCCCGCGAGCGCGGCGTCGGCGAGCAAGCCAAACATTGTCGTCATCATGGGGGACGACATCGGCATTACCAACATCGGCGTTTATGGCCATGGCATTATGGCGGGCAAGACCCCCACCCTCGACAAGATCGCCAGGGAGGGCATGCTCTTCACCGACTATTACGCCGAAGCGAGTTGCACGGCCGGCCGCGCGAATTTCGTCACCGGCCAGTTGCCGATCCGCACCGGCCTCACCACGGTCGGCCAGGCGGGCGCGGCGATCGGCATGCCTGCCGACGCGGTGACCATTGCCACGGTTCTGAAGTCAATGGGCTACGCCACAGGCCAATTCGGCAAGAACCACCTGGGCGATAAGAATGAATTTTTGCCCACCCTCCATGGGTTCGACGAGTTTTTCGGCTACCTCTACCATCTCGACGCGATGGAAGACCCGTTCCATCCCGGCTATCCGCAGGAATTGCTGAACCAGGTGGGGCCGCGCAACCTGGTGCACAGCTGGGCCACCGACGTTGACGACCCCACGGAGATGCCGCGTTGGGGCAAGATCGGCAAGCAGAAGATCGTGGACGAAGGGCCGTTGCCGCCGCACCCGATGCAAGGCATCAAATACAACATGGAGACGGTGGACGAGGATTTTGTCGCCGCTTCCGTTGCGTTCATGGACAAGGCAAAAGCGGCCAACAAGCCGTTCTTCCTGTGGCTCAATCCGACCCGCATGCATGTGGTGACGCATCTCTCGCCCAAATATGAGGCCATGCGGAACTCGACCAACGGATGGACGGAACAGGAAGCGGGCATGGCCCAGTTCGATGACGACATCGGCATGGTCATGCAATATCTCAAGGACAAGGGCCTGGACGACAACACCATCGTCCTGATCACCTCCGACAATGGTCCTGAGCAATTCACATGGCCCGACGGCGGCCAGACGCCGTTCGCCTTGTCCAAGGGGACGGTCATGGAGGGCGGCTTCCGGGTGCCGGCCCTGCTGCGGTGGCCGAGCCGCGTGCCGCAGGGCGCCATCCAGAACGGCATCTTCTCCGGCATGGACTGGCTGCCCACCTTCGTGGCGGCGGCAGGCGATCCCAACATCGGCGACGAATTGCTGAAGGGCAAGGAGATCGGCGGCCGCACCTACAAGAACCATCTGGACGGCTACAATCAGATGGCCGCCATCACCGGCCAGGGCCCGTCAGCGCGGCATGAAATCCTCTATTTCGGCGAAAGCACGCTTGGCGCCGTCCGGATCGACGATTTCAAATATCGCTTCATCGACCAGCCCGAAGGGTGGATCGGCCACAAAAACCACCCCGACATGCCCATCCTGACCAACCTGCGTCTCGACCCGTTCGAGCGGACCGGATGGTCGGGGGACGGGCTGGCGAAGGGCTCGGCCCAATATTGGGACTGGTTCAAGTTCGAATTCTGGCGTTTCGTGTTCGTGCAGCAGATGCTGGCGAAGGAGGCCCAGACCTTCGTCGATTATCCTCCGATGCAGCCGGGAGCGAGCTTTAATCTCGACGCTCTGAAAGCCGAAATGCAGAAAAGGGCTGCCGAGGCGGCGGCGGCGGCCAAGGGCGCCGGCGACTGACCCAAAATGTTCAGGGGCGGCCAGAGCCAGCCGCCCCTCTTTCCCATGCGAAGGCGAAGCGGGTCGCTGTTCGAGAAGTGCGATAAAGCTCCAACTGCGCGCAAAGGCTCCATCGATGATGATTTCTATGAAAAAGCCCGCGCTGCTTGCGGCCATACTGGCACCATGGCGCTCGCCGACTTTCGCCCCGCGCAAGCCCAACAAGCGGCGGGCGCCGACAAGGCGGCCGATACAAGCGGCGAAAGCGATTCCGATCTCGCCAAGAAAGTGCAGAATCCGATCGGCGATCTGGTCACCTTCCCGTTCCAGAGCAACACCAATTTCGGCGTCGGGCCGCATCACGGCGCGCAGGAAATCCTCAACATCCAGCCGGTGATCCCGTTCCACATCGACGAAAACTGGAACGTCATCACCCGCACCATCCTTCCGCTGGCGTGGAATCCCGACATGTCGCCGCTGCCGAGCACGAATTTCGGCGCTTCCCCCACCAGCGTTTCCGCCTTCCTGGCGCCGAGCCGACCGAGCAACGGCTGGCTCTGGGGCCTCGGCCCCGTCGTTCAGGTTCCGACGATCACATCGCCCTATCTTGGCTCGAGCGTCTGGGGCGGCGGTCCGACCGGCGTCCTCGTCTATATGAACGGGCCGTGGGTCGCGGGCGCGCTGGTCAACAATATCTGGTCCTTCGGCAGCACGAGCGGGCGCTTCGGCAATGGCTACAGCAATTTCCTTACCCAGCTTTCGTCAACTACAATTTCAGCGGCGGCTGGTACCTCACCAGCGCGCCGATAATCACGGCGAACTGGGACATTCCGGGGACCAAATGGACGGTTCCCATCGGAGGCGGCGTGGGGCGCTTGATCAAGATCGGAAAACAGCCGGTCAATCTGATGGTCGGCGCCTATTACAATGTCATCCGGCCGGAACTGGGCGCCGACTGGCAATTGCGCACGCAGGTGATCTTCGTCTTTTGACGTCGCTTGGCGCAGATTGGCTCCCGACGTGCCGGCGAGATGGCCAAACTGGACTTTGGAAAAGCATGATCATGAAGCGCATCCTTCTCGCGATCCTCTTCTGCGTCTTTGCCGGCCCGGTTCTTGCCGGCGATCCGCTGCCGTCCTGGAACGACGGCCTGGCCAAGCAGGCCCTCATCGCTTTCGTCAACAAGGTCACGACGCCGGGCGGGCCGGACTTCGTGCCGCCCGCCGAGCGCATCGCCACATTCGACAATGACGGAACGCTGTGGAGCGAGCAGCCGGCGCCGGTCCAGCTTTACTTCGCGCTCGATCGCGTCAAGGCGCTCGCCCCGCAGCATCCCGAATGGAAGACGAAGGAGCCGTTCGCCTCGCTGCTGAAGGGCGATCTGAAGACCGCGCTGGCGGGAGGCGACCATGCGATCCTCGAATTGTTCATGGCGACGCACGCCGGCATGACCGACGACGAATTCGCGCAGATCGTGACGGACTGGATCGCGACCGCGAGAAACCCGAAGACCGGCAAGCTGTTCACCGACATGACCTATCAGCCGATGCTCGAAGCGCTCGCTTATCTGCGCGCCAACGGCTTCAAGAATTTCATCGTCTCCGGCGGCGGCATCGAGTTCATGCGCCCTTGGGCGGAACGCGTTTACGGCGTCCCGCCCGAACAGGTCGTCGGCAGCAGCATCAAGACGAAATTTGAATTGCGCCATGGCAAGCCCGTGCTGGTGCGGCTGCCGGAGTTGAACTTCATCGACGACAAGGGCGGCAAGCCGGTCGGCATCAACCAGCATATCGGGCGCGTCCCGATCATGGCCTTCGGCAATTCGGACGGCGACCGTCAGATGCTGGAATATGCGCAGGGCGGCGGCGGCGCGCGCTTCGAGCTGCTTGTGCTGCATGACGACGCGGCCCGGGAATTCGCCTATGGCCCGGCGCGCGGATTGCCCGATGTCAAACCCGGCGCCTTCACGCCCGCGCTCGATGCGGAAGCCAGCAAGGAGGGCTGGACGGTCGTCAGCATGAAGAAGGATTGGAACGTCATTTTTCCAAGCGACATCGTCGCCATCGACATCCTACTGCAGCCGGACGCCGCCATGCTCCAGCAGGCTGCCGCAAATAACGCCCGCCTGCTCGGCCTTTACCCGAAAGGCTTTGCCCTCGATGAAACGCACACTCCGCACATCACGATGCTGCAGTGCTTCGTCCGCAAGGCGGACCTGCCCAAGCTTTACGCCGCTGTGGAGAAGGCGCTCGCGGCCGCCGATGTGAACGCGATGAAGCTGGAGGCGTTCAAGCTCTATTATCTTCCGACCGGCGGCGGGCTGGGAGTCGCCGGCATTGTGGCGAAGCCGACGCCAGAATTGATCCGGCTGCAGGCCGACATCATGGCCGCCGCAGCGCCGTTCAACTTGCGCGCCGGCTCGATCGCGGCCTTCACCGCGTCGCACGGCGATCCCGGGATCGACGCCGCGCTCGTCGATTACGTCGCGCGGTTCGAGCAGATCGGGGCGGGCGAGCGCTTCAATCCGCATGTCAGCACCGGCGCCGCCCCGACCGCTACGCTCGACCAGATGATCGCCGAACCGTTCGAGCCGTTTGCCTTCTCGCCGACCGGCGCGGCCGTCTATCAACTCGGCCCGCTCGGCACGGCGGCGAAGAAACTGATGCAATGGGATCTGAACAAGTGAGAGGTATCGTGAAGCGAACCGGACGGGACCTGGCTCCCTGCCCAACTGCATAGTTTAGAATTTTTTGATTGCGGCAATGGCGGCTTTCTGTCGTTCCTTCGCGTCGTCGTCATGCTCAGCAATGTCCGGACCTGGCGCCGAGCGAGCCTCCCGCCGCGGGCAGCAAATCTGCCGTCAGCGGTCTTTGCTTGCACGGCAGGAATAGGTGCTCGTGACCCAATTCGAGGTCGAACCCGTCTATGGCGACCATGATTCCGGGAAGCGGAAGTGGGCTGAACTGCGGAAATGAGTTGACGAGCGGTCATCCTGGAAGTCGGCGAAAGGACGAAGATAAAGTTGGCTTGGCGAGGACTCAATGGAGCGCCCAGCCAAGCGCCAGTAGCCCGCTTGCGGCGATCCAGCTGCCGAGTACGCGGAAAACGATCCTGATCCACCCCGATGTCGCGGCTGCGGCGGCGCTGGCAAGGGATGTGACGATGAAGACGGCCGCCGTCGCGCCGAGCGCGCTGCGAAGGGGATCGGCAGCCCCAGCCGCAATGAGACCGTTGGAATATCCCAGGGCGATGCCGACCATACTGCATAGGGCGATGCGGAGCGCCGCCGGCAGGGGCAAATCGGCCGCGACAAACGCGCCGATCCCGATCAGAACCAACCATGTCGGAAGGATCAATGGGGGCGCGCGCGGCAACTCGCCCAGCAGGCTACCGGCGAACCAAAACAAAGGCAGCATCACGATGGCTCGGCGCGCCGGGGCCTTGCCGCCGAAGCCGGCGTAAATCGCGGCGCCGACGATTGGCGCGAGATATTCCGGCGACACGACGAAATGAGCGACGCCGTCATAGACGGGACCAAGGCCGGTCTGGACGAGATGTGCTGCGGCCGGCCGCGACGACAGGATCAAGCCTACGCCATAAAACGCCGAATGCGCCCAAACGCGCCAACCCGTCATGTGAAGGCTTGAGCAAGAAAAAAGATGCCGCCAGCGCTAATCAGGCCCCCAAGCGCCCTCAGCGCCAGGCGTCCATAGGACCAGCGATGGATGGTTCCAACTCCGATGCCGCAAGCGTGCAGGAGGCCTGTCGCCACGACGAAGCCGATGGAATAGGTCAGGCCGCTTGTGGCGGGCGGAAGTTCGACGCCATGCGCGTGACCGTGGCAGATCGCGAAGAGCGCCACGACCGCCAGCGCGAGAAAAAGCGGCGGGCGGCTTTCCATCATGACGGCGACGCCGAGGAGAACGCCGGATAAGGCGATGCCGATCTCGACCGCTGGAACCGGAACGCCGATCAGGGCGAGGAATCCGCCGAAGGCCATCACAATCGGAAAGGTCACCGGCAGCAGCCAGATCGCCGGGGCGCCAAGTTGCGCGCCCCACAGGCCGACAGCCACCATGGCGATGATGTGGTCGAGGCCAGTGAGGGGATGCAGGAACCCGGTGAGAAAGCCGCTGGCATCGCCGGCTTGTGCATGCGCGTGCGCGCAGGTCGGCGCGAGCATAATACAGCCGATCAAAATCAATCGAACTGTGTTCGGCCGCATCTCATTCCCCCGAAACTATCAGCATGACCCGTTGGATCGTCCAGAACGCGCCCAGCGATCCGACGATATAACCCGGCGTCCGCTCAAGCCAGAGCGGCCAGTGCATCTCCAGAACCTTGAAGGCGCGCAGCAGCAACAGGATCAAAGCAACAAAGCCGAGTTGCCCGATCTCGACGCCGACGTTGAACGACAGAAGCGCGAAGGGGATTTCATCGTGCGGCAGGCCGAGGGCTGTCAGGCCGCTGGCGAAGCCGAAGCCGTGCAGAAGCCCGAAGGCGAGGGCGACGACCCAGGGATGGCGGATCGTGAAGCTTGTTTCGCCCCGCCATGAACGGACGATTTCGGGGCCAAGGAAAAGAATGGTAAGCGCGATGGCCGCGTTCAACGGCGGACCCGGAATATTCGCATAACCGAGCGTCGCGGCGGCGAGCGTCAGGCTGTGCGCCAGTGTGAAGGCCGTGATGGTTTTGACCAACATCCATCGGTCTTTGACGATCAGCAACAGACCGAGCACGAACAGCAGGTGATCCGCGCCGAACAGGATGTGCTCGACGCCTTGCAACAGGAAGGCTTGTGCGGTCGCGAGTCCTCCACGCGGCGCCGGGACCTCGATATAGGGACGCGAGGGGCGGACGATTTCGGTCGAATGGGCCCCGTCGAGGCGCTCGATCCGCACGAAAACATCGGTTATCGTCAGCTCCAATCCTCGGAAATCGATGCGCTTGCCCTGCAGACCGCCTTTGCCCGCGTCGATCCATCGCCGTTCGACGCGGGATTCTGCGAGTTCGTCATATTGCGGCGGACGGAGATCGCGCACGCCCTGCGGCAATTGCAGCGCGACCGGCAACCGCATGCCCGCCAGCATCGGCGTGCGCCAAAGGACGCTGTATTGCCCCGGCGCGGTTTCCGCGATGGCGAGATAAGCCGGGCGCGCTTCATGCGCGAGCGCTGTGAGCGGCGCCAAAAGCAAAGCGAGCAGCGGAACGATGAGCCGCCGACTGAGGCCAAGCTTCCATGCGCTCACGACGGATCCTTTCGGCCGGGCGGCGTCGACTGTTCGGTCTTCGAGCTTTCGTGGGCAGGGGCATCTTCCGGCGGCGCTGGCAGGAAGATCATGTATTTGGCGCGCAGGTCGCGATAGGTCTTGTCCCAGGCCTGGCTCTTCCGTTCTGCGAGCCAGGCCTGCTTCACCTCGGGCTCGATTTCCTCGAATGCAGGGACGCGGCCGGGAATGAGCGCATCGACATAGACGAGATGCCAACCAAAGCCGGATTCAATTGGTCCCTGCCAGGAGCCCGACGCCAATTTCGTGATCGCGAGCGCGAATTTCGGTCCAAATTCCTTGCCGAGAAATTCCGGCGTACGGTCGCTGTAATAGTCCTGGAACATCGACGGATCTGAGAGCGACGCCGCGATGCTCGCGCTTTCGGTCTGTCCCGCAAGCTTGGCCAACGCGGCTTCCGCGTCGTCCCGCGCCTTCGCGCCCCGGCGGTCGGTCGAAAAATAGAGCTGGCGGAAGCCGATGCGCGGCGGAAAGGCGAAGCGTTCGCGATTGGCCTCATACCATGTCTTCAGTTCTTCGATGGTTGGCTCGTGCGCCGCGGCGACGTCTTCAGCGAGGAATTGCATCTTTTGCGCCAAGCGGCGTTTGACGATCGTGTCGTCCTTGTCGAGCCCGAGCGCCAGCGCTTCGCGGTAGAGGATCTCCTCGCGCGCCTTTTCCTCGACCAGTTGACGAAGCTCCTCCGGCGCAGGGTCGCGGCGCCATTGTGAGTGAAAAACCCGGACCAGCTGGGAAATGTCGCTGATCGTCAGATCGATCCGCCGCGACGGCTCCACGCCGTCGCGCCTGCCCTCCTGCAAGGCATAGGCGCCGAACAGGACGCCGCCCAGCACCATAAAATGGACGAGCGGCTCGCGCAGAAGGCGCTGCCGCAGCGAAAGGCGTTCTTGAGGGATGTCGCTCATTTCGATGTGACCGACGCGGCTTCGGCGCCTTCCTTCGGGCTTCGCGCCAGATATTCGGCAATCGCGACCTGCGACGCAAAATGCTGCCGGATGTTCGATTTCATGATTTCACGATAGAGCGGCGCGGCGTCCCAAACATTCCATGCGGCCAGATCCCAGGCGACCAAGCCGGCAAGATCGCGGTGCGCGCGAATGAATTTCAAATAGGACTCGACGATCCGCTCGCGCGGAATCTCTCCATCCGCTTTTCCCAAGACGCTGAGAGCAAGCAGGGCCGCCTCCAGTTCTTTCGTCGAGCGCGCACGGTCATCCATATATCTGGCGTCGACCCAGGCGAGGCGTGAGGGACCTCTCAATTGCAGGTCTGCGGCGAGCGCAGGCCCCAGATCGGTCGCATCGCCGGTCAGCCACTCCGCATCGAGCCGTTGTTCTATATTTTGAGCGTCCTTTTCGTCACCCGCAACGCCGAGGAGCAGGAGATAGACGGGACGCCGGACGGATAGTTCGGGATCAGCCAGCCAGCGCCGGATCGCCGCGGGATCGAGGCGCGGTTTCTCGGCCAGCAGGGCGGCATAGGGCGCGGTCGCCAATTCGCCATAGGCGATCTTCGTCGCCAGCGGCTCGCCGGGCTGGAGATGGGGAAGCACGAGCGCGACCCGGGCCTTCCAGTCCTCGTCAGTCATGTCCTGTGGGCGCTTCCCCCGGGCGATCTCGCGCAGCCAGCCCGCATCCTCGACCGCGACGGCGCCGGCGGCGACCCATTCCGACCAGGATTCGTCGCGAAAAAGGAGCAGAACAGCGTCGGGAGGCATGACGAGGTCGAGCTGGATCGCGTTCGCTAGAATGTTGCCGCCCGCCGGCGCCTCGCCCTTGATCAAGTCAAGGACCGAATATACGCCATCGCCCGACCGCCGCGCGAGCACCGCATGGGGCAACGCGACGAGCTGTTGCGAGGCCGTTGGGCGGAACGCCCCCAGGCAGAGCGGGCAGGCCGCCGCCACGCTTACGCCCAGCAGCCCGGCCAGCAGACCGAGCCCCGCCAGCCGCCCAAGCCTCGCCCGCTGCCGCCAACCCGCCACTATTTGTCGCTTTCTCGCGTGAACCAGGATTTGACGTCGGCTTCTGCTTCACCGGCCGCCTTGCTCGCGACCTGCTCGATCAGCCGCCGGCGCAGTTGGTCGCGGACCGCCTCGAAGCTCGCCTGCTGGTCCGCGTCCAGCAACGGCTTTAATTTCTCGTCCAGCGAGACGCTGAACGCCCGCAGGCGCTCGATCTTTTGCTCTGGCGAAAGGGAGGCGTCCTTCTTGAGGGACGCCAATTGCATCAGTTCCTGCTTGAGGAACGGGAGCGCCTGCTGCCGCTGTTGTTCGGTCAGCTTAAGGGTGTCGGCGAACCGGCCGACCACCGCATCAAGCGGATTGATCGCGAATTTAGGCGGCGGCACGATCTGATAATTGGCGTAGCCAAACTCATTGCTGCGCGCGGCGTAATAGGCGTCGCCGAGCTTATAGAAGGTGTAGGCGTAAGCGTCCTGCGACACGAAGGTGATGAGCTGGCCGCCCTCGACCTTGTAAGGGCTTGTCAAGCCTTCATACCCATCGAGCGCAACCTTGCCGAAACCGCTCGGCATTTCCGCGCCCGGTCCAACGCGATAGACCGTTGTGTGGCCATCGGCCGTGAAGCTTTGCCAGAACTGCTCGCCGGTCACATTGTTCTTCAGCCAGAACGCCTTGCCCTCGACCAGGGCCTTCAGCTCGTCTTCGCTGACGACGGCGGCGCCCTTATCCTTGAGATCGGCCACCGTGGTCCCCGCTTGCGCCGCCTTGCGTGCTTCGGCCGACGGCGCATACCAAATCGGCGAAGTCCACGCGCGTTCCTGCCCCGTGAGGGGAACGACGTCTGGCGGCGGCAACCCAGACTTCACCGCCTGGATCAGTGTCCAGCGCGGCGTCGGAATTTCCAGAACGCGAGCGTAGTAGAAGGCGTGTTGGGTGGAATCGAAATCCGGATCGGTCCAGACCGTCTTCAGTTCGGCCGAACCGACGTCGTTCGTATAGGTCGCGGTGTCGAAATTCACCGTGCTTCGGATCGCCGGCACGCGGCCGGTCCATTTGTCCGGCGTGCGGTCGCCGGCCCAGGCGACGTCGTAGATCTTTTCGAAGCTCTGGCCGTTCTGCGTCCAACCCTTGATGAGCTGGACGCGATCGAGATTGGCCGAACTCGGGTCCTTCAGCGCCCATACCACGAAATGAGGGGCGGTTCCCTTGCCGGCCGAAGGCGTCGGCGGCAGGTCGGCTCCCATCGGTACGCCGCCCTCGTAGGATTGCTGCACCCAGTTGCCGGCGTTCACGACGCCCGCGTCATAGCCCCAGCCGCCGAAGAAGCGCACCTTGATATGCGGTCCGCTGACGCCGAAGGTTTCCTTTCGGTACATGGCGTCCCAGATCGAAGCGCGGCTGTTCTCCTCCGCCCAGACGCCCGTCAGACCGCCCGGATTTTCGAGGCGGACGTCCATGGTGCCGCCGATCAGCACGCCGGCGAAGCGCCGTTCGACCGAACCGTCGGCATTGGCGTGCAGGCCGAAGAAATTATCCTGACGATAGGGGCTGCCAGTATTATGTCCGTCCGACCCGCCCGCCATGCCGAACTTGTAGGGGTTGTAGCCCCGCACATCCTGCATGGCGATGCCGTCTTTCAACGCCTGGCGCGCAAAGCTGCCCGTGATGTGGTCAATGCGTCCCGAATCGGCCGGCTGGCCCAGAATGGTCTGATAGAGCTCGTAGCTGGCGAATTCGTCATTGGGCGAGAGCAAGGGATGCGTTTCGGACTGCCCCTTACCCTGTTTGATTTCGATCAGGCGTTCGTTGCGGTCGCGGGACGCGGCCCAGGCGGCGTCGATTGGCCTGCCGGTGGTGTTGTCAACGTCGACTGGATACATCCAGCCGTCGCTGACATTGGCATTGTGCGAAATCGCGAGCAGCTCATTGCCGGCTTTGCGCTGTGCGTCCATCCAGTCCCACAGGTCGGTGGGGCGCTTGGAATCGAGTGCGCTGAACGGATAGTCCGGCACATGCTCGCAGGCGCGAAAAAAGATATTTCGGTGCAGATTGCGCTGGCCCGGCATCGACGTCCATTCATAGGAACAAAAGGCCGTGAACTTGCCCGGCTTGTTGTTTTCGTCGGCGATCCTGACATTGTCCTTCCAAACGGTCGAAGTGACTTTCGGGTCCATGAGGGCCTTCACCGGCGGGCTGGCAGCAAGCTTGAGCAGGTATGAAAATACCTGATTTTGCTCTGCCGAGCTGTTCGGATCTTTCATGATCATAGGCTGCGCCTCTGGCAGCTTGCTCACGTAAGATCCTGGCGTGTTGGCCTGTTTGGTGACGCCGACATATTCGGAATGGTCGGTGACGCCGATGAAATCGAGCGGCGTGTCGATCTTGATGTCGAAGCCCATCGGATGCTTGATCGTCTGGCCCTGGGCGTATTTCAGCGCGTCGTCCGGACCGGTGATCCGGTTGCCCATGACCCAGGCGTCCACCGACCAGCTCGTATGAATGTGCGTCTCGCCGAAATAGGCGTCGCGGAGGGGATTGCCTTGCGCTAGCGCCGGTGCGACGGAGACCAAAAGCGAAAAAACGGAGATCGAGCCGAGCCAATTTCTCATAACCCATCCTCCCGGACCCGCGCGAAAGCTCTGGCGATATGGCCTCGCGCATATTTTGCGCCGATTGGATTGAAACTGATACCCGGCGGCGGTCAAGTCAATCGGCACAGCCATATCGACATCCTTCATTCGCAGCGTCCGCTTCGTAGCGCACGCACTGCCTTCCGCATCATGCATCGTTCGACCCTTCTTCCTGAATATCGGAACGCCGCGGCGCAATTGCCTCGGCCAGCACGAGGATTGAGATGAGGATATGAACGCCCACAGCAGGCCAGAGCAAAGCGCCTCGCAAATCCGACGCAACCCCGAGATAGGCGAGGAAAACGGCGACGGATGTGCTGTAAAACGCCATTCCCAGCCGGGGCGGACCTGGCCAGATGGCGATGCCCAATCCGATCAGAGCGAGCCCCGCCACGCGGGCGACGGAAGTGGCTGCGCCCGCCAGCGGCTCGCCAAGCAGCAAAGACCCGACGAGCGACGGCGCGAGAACGAGGGAAAGCCCTGTCACGCCTTCGCCGACGGCCGAGAAGATCAGCGCCTTTTTCACAATCCCTCGAACGAACCGGATCCAGAATCGCATTTCAGAACAACTGCCAAAGCGAACAAAAGCCGGGCAGGACTTGTCTGAGGATACCTTGCGCGGCGCCGGGCCGTATTGACATTGAGGAGACCTTTTTGACTAATTGAGCAGATCTCCAAGTCACGAATAATCACAGTGCGCGGCGCTCGCGAGGAATTGAAGGCATTGGACACCTCCGCTCACCCGCGACGCCGCGAACCCGTCGCCACGATCCGGAATATTGCGGCGATTCCCGCCGTCCTTCGCGAGCTTGGCGCAGATGTTGACGCCGTGTTGCGGAGCGCCGGACTCGCGCCCTCGGTCTTTTCAAATCTCGAAAACGTCATTCCTTATGCTGCGCTTGGACGCGTGCTGGCGGAAACTGTCAGGCAGACGGGCTGCGAAAGCGTCGGCTTACGCGTCGGGATCAGGACGACCGCGAGCGCAATCGGCCTCACCGGGCTAGTGTCGGTCAATTCCATGACCGTGCGCCAGGCGCTGCAAACCATCAATGACACTTTAAAGACGAGCGAAACCGGGGGATCGACGTTTCTCGTCCTACGGCAAGACGAAGCCTCCTTTGGTTACGCGGTCACGGCGGCGAATATCGAAGCGGTCGATCAGATCGAGGACGGCTCCGTCGCGATTGCCTACAACATCATGCGCCAGCTCTGTGGCTCCGACTGGCGCGCCAGCCGCGTCCGACTCGGCCGCAAGGCGCCGGGTGATAAGGCTCCGTTCCTGCGTTTTTTTGACGCGCCGATCGAATTTGCCGCGCCTTGTTCCTGCCTCGTATTTGATGCGACGACCCTTGATTGGCCGGTGCGCGACCGAAAGCCTGACTACCTGGACGTTCTTGCTCCGATGCTCGAAAAGGCCGCCGCCACCGCGACAGCTGATTTCCCGATCGCCGTGAAACATGTCATTCGCAGTCAGATTAGCGCGGGCACGGTTTCACGTGACGGCGTCTGCCGCTCCCTTGACACAAGCCCTCGAACCTTGGCGAGCCGTCTTGAAAAATACGGCCTCAGCTATTCCGCCCTCCTCGACGAGGTGCGTTTCGAAGTTGCGAAAAGTCTTTTGGTCAAAGAGACGACGATAGCGGATATTGCCGCGCAATTAGGATTTGCCGAACAAAGCGCCTTCACGCGCGCGTTCAAATCTTGGTCAGGTCGCTCGCCGGCACGATGGCGCTCGACGCAGCGCGATGGCGAAGTGTGACTTCGCAGGAAAAGAGTTAGTTCCTCGGTCCACATCGCGGTGCAGTTTAGGGGAAAATGTAGGCGCCACAGCATGGCGTCAGACATCGTCTGAATGGGTCCCCTGAGCTACTAATCGTGCCAGGGAAAGTCTGGAATTGGCGCCGAGCCGACCTTGCTAGCAATGTTCGCGGCTTTCCGCTTTCCACCGACGCAAAGGCTCTGAAATCTTCTGCTAAAGGGTCGGCGAGTCATGTGGAGCCCAGCGCGCCGAAGCCTTGTTCAATCGAGCGCTTCAGCGAATGGTCTCGACGGTCCAGCCCAGCCGGCCGACTTCATCTTTCGCCATCGGCGTCAATTCGCCAGTGGTGACGAGCAGCGGCTGGCCATGCTCGTGCGGCGCGGCGCTGGCGACATATTGAAACATGCCCGCGACGCGTTCGGTCCAGGAGACCTCGTCGAAGGGGAATAATGCGATGACCCTGCCGTCGTCGAGGTGGTTGAGCGGGACGCCGCCGATATCGACGAAAGCGCCAATGCCGTAGTTCTTGGCGTAGCGGGCGAGAAGTTCGGCGCGATGGCGCTGGAACACCGCCTCCTCGCGGGTTTCGGCGTTGACGGCGCGGGCGATAAACAGCTGGGTGTTGTCCGCGCGCAAGGCGGCAAGCGAGCGCGCCATGATCAGCAGGTCGGCGGGCGTATAGCGCCGGTTCTCCACGAAACTGCTGGCGACGCCCGGCGCAACCTTCAGACGGGCCAACGTCGCCTTGACCTCTTCGGCGATCTGCGCCGAAGTCTTTTCCACCAATGTGGCGCGAATGGTCTCGGCCGTCGAGCTGGAGCTGACCGCGACGCCGGCGCCGCCGGGGATCGCCGCCAGAGCCGCGCGGATCGAAAGGCCGCCCAATGCCGAGGCGGTGGCAACATCATTGAGCTTGGACGCCAGCGGCGCGAAATCGGTGAAGGGATCGACGCCGAGTTCGACGCCCAGCGCGCGCCGCGCCGCGTCGATGCCGAGCAGGCTGGTGGCGACATTGTCGCGGTTGGCCTGGCGGTTGTTGATCGCCGCGCCGACGCGGCCGAACATGTTGCCGACGCCGGACATCGATTTTTCGAGCGTCGCCTTGGGATCCTTGATCAGGTCTTGACCAAACGCCAGCGGCGCCTGGGCGGCGGCCCCAGCCGCTTTCAAAAAGACGTCCGACTCGGACATTGCCTGCAGCTTGCGCAGGGCCTGCAACTCTCGGATGCGCTCGCGCATCAGATCCTCGCCATCGACGTCAAAGGCGCCGTAGCGGGTGCGCAGGACGAAAAGCCGCAGCAGGCCGTCGCTGCGCACGTCCGGGTCGATGCGGTAATTCGGGCCGGTGGCCTCGGCGCCCAGAACGGCTTCCGCCTGCGCCGTCGGCGGGGCCTCGAACGCCAGCGCCGCATGCGGAATCGCCAGGCTGTAAAAGATTGCCGAAACAGCTTTGCGCCAGGAACAAGTCATCGTCATCAGCCCTGTTGTGGCCGCTTGAACTGGGCGGCGCTCATTCGCCTTATCGAATTCAATTCAGCTCCTTGTCCAGATCAAACTTGAGGGCGGCGGAGGCGAGGCTGGCGACGATAAGGTTTCTTTGGAGGAATTCGCTACGCGCGCGGCTCGTTGCGCTGAGACAGGACGATGGCTTTATCCGGACGCGAATTTTAAAGGCAAAGTGTGATTTTGCATGGAATAATTTTGGACGCCGAGCTGGTATGTCCCGATCAAAAGGTCCGGTTTCGGCCGAAGACACGGTTTCGTTCGGCCAATGCCAAACTACCGGTCCTGGCGCAATCCGGTCCGGCCACGACCGGCGGCAATAAACCCGATAACGGCCGATCGCTCTTGCAGTTGTGTGACCTTTCGTGACCCGTTGGGGACCTTCACTAGTCGCGGCAAAATTTACCCAATGCGGCAGAAAGCTGACCTTCAGTTTGGATCTTTGAACGCCCTGGACGCCCGCAAACATGCGCCAGCTCACGGCTTGGCTAACGCATCGACGTCCTCGCGATATTCCATTTGGCCAATAGTTAGTGTGCCGTGAGGCTATCGAAAAACCATGCCGAATGATCCTCAATCGATGCGAGTGTCCATTCATCCCAATCGAATGACAACCCGGTGCGCAGCGCCGTCATCGACAAGCAGCAACCTGGGCAGTCGCGCTGTAATTTTGGCGCCATCAATGGCGGCAAAAATGACGCCTCGTTCGACTCCTGCAGGATTTTCGACGCAAATTTCGTAGCGCGACGAACCGTGCCGGAGAGAGAGTTCGAAGCCAGCCCACGCTTTGGGTATGCAGGGATCGACGCGAAGGCAGTCGCCCTCCAGACGCACTCCCAGGATGCTTTCCAGGCCCGCGCGCTGCATCCAGGCGGCTGAGCCCGTGTACCAGGTCCAGCCGCCGCGTCCGACATGCGGCGGCATGGAATAGACATCGGCGGCGACCACATAAGGCTCGACCTTGTAGCGGTGGACTTCCGCCCGCGTGCGGGCGTGATTGATCGGATTGAGCATCGAAAAAAGGCTCGCCGCCTTGTCGCCCTGGCCGAGTTTGGCGAAGGCCATCACCGACCAGAGCGCGGCATGGGTGTATTGGCCGCCATTTTCCCGGACGCCAGGCGGATAGCCCTTGATATAGCCGGGATCGAGCGGCGTCTTGTCGAACGGCGGAGCAAATAGGGGCGCCAGTCCATCTCGCGCGCTGATCAGCTCGCGCTCGACCGACGCCATCGCGCGCGTCGCCCGATCGAGTGGCGCTGCGCCGGACAGCGCGGCCCAGGATTGCGCGATGCAGTCGATCCGACATTCCTCGCTTTGGCTGGAGCCAAGCGGCGTTCCATCATCGAAGAAGCCACGCCGGTACCATTCGCCGTCCCAGGCCTCGCGCTCCAGCGACGCCTGCAAGGCGGTTGCGTGGGCGCGCCAAGTTTCCGCGCGGGCGCGCTCGCCTCGCGCCTCCGCGACAGGGGAGAAACTTTTCAGCGTGGCGTAGAGCAGCCAACCGAGCCACACGCTCTCCCCGGCGCCCCGCGGGCCGACACGATTCATGCCGTCGTTCCAGTCGCCGGCGCCGATCAGCGGCAAGCCGTGGCCGCCCTGCGCCAGGCTGCTGTCGAGCGCACGGGCGCAATGTTCGAACAGGGTTGCTGTGTCTTCGCTGACAGTTGGCGTGAAAAAGCTGTCATATTCCGACGGCTCCAGCACCCGACCTTCCAGGAAGGGAACCCTTTCATCGAGAACGGCGGCGTCGCCGGAAACCTCGACATATTGGCCGACGGCAAAGGCCAGCCACGCGCGGTCGTCGGAGATGCGCGTGCGCACGCCCTGGCCTGAATGGGGCAGCCACCAATGCTGGACGTCGCCCTCGATGAACTGCCGCGCCGCCGCGCGCAGAATGTGCGCGCGAGTCATTTGCGGGCGCGTGGCCGAAAGCGCCATGCCGTCTTGCAGCTGATCGCGAAAACCATAGGCGCCGCTCGCTTGATAGAAAGCAGCGCGCGCCCAAAGGCGGCAGGCGACGGTCTGGTAAAGCAGCCAGCCGTTGAGCATTATGTCCATGCTCCGATCCGGGGTCTTCACTTTGACTGCGTCCAGTAGACCGTCCCAATGACGACCAACTTTGGCAAAAACCTCGTCGAGATCGGCGCGGCGATAAAGCGCGATCAAATTCCGAGCCTCCCGTGTATCCGAGGCATCGCCGAGCAGAAAGGTGATTTCGGCGTCGCCGCCCGGCGCCATCACGAGGCTGGAGCGCATCGCGGCGCAGGGATCGAGGCCCGCGCCGAGACTGTTCGACAGGACGCCGCCGCTGGCCAGAGCCGCTGGTGCGCCGAGAGTCCCGTTGCGGCCGATGAATTCCCTTCTGTCGCCGGTCCAGTCGGTCTGGCGGCCGCTGAAATCGGCGAAGGCGGTGCGCGCGCCAAAGTCGCCGCTCCAGAGATTTCGCGCGAAGATCGCGCCCGATTGCGAGTCCAGCGTGGTCATAACGAAAGGCGATCCGGCCGAGCGCGAGGGGCCGAGGGCCCATTCCACAAAAGCGGTGACGCTCAGATGACGAAAGCGCCCCGACAGATTGCGCAGTTTCAACCGCGATATTTTGATCGATGCGTCGATAGGGACGAATTGCAGAAGATCGGATTCGACGCCGTGACTTGTATGTTGGAACCGGCTGTAGCCGCGCCCGTGGCGGGCGATATAGGTCGCCGCCTCGATTCGGATGGGAAGCGCGGTCGGGTTCCATAATTCGCCGGTGTCGTCGTCGCGCAGATAGAAAGCCTCGCCTGGGCGATAGACAACGGGATCGTTGGACCAGGGCGTGAGCTGATTTTCGCGGCTGTTGACGGACCAGGTGTAGCCGCCGCCTTCCGTCGCCGCGTGGAAGCCGAAATTCTCGTTGGCGATCACATTGATCCAGGGAGCTGGCGTCGTCTGGCCCGGTCCGAGCACCGTGACATATTCTTCACCGTCCTTGTCGAACCCGCCAAGCCCGTTGAAAAACTCCAGCTCTTCGGTGAGCGCTTTCGCCGACGGCGGGCTTGGCGCAACAACGCGGTTAGCCGACGGGCTCGCGGAGGCCTTGGGCGGCGTTTCCGACTCGACGATCCGGTCGAGCTGCACAACCAGCCCGCCGCGCTGCGCGAGGATGACCACCCTCGCGACCGAGGCCAACAGGGCCGAGGTCTCGGCAGGCATGAGATCGCCGCGCAGCACGAAAACGCCGCCCGGCGATTCGTCGCCGCGAAGCCGTGGACGCATCTGCCGAGTGCGGACGAGCGTTTCAAGCGCGATCTGAAGATCCTGGACGTAGGAAGATTGGCGTTCGTTCAGGATGACCAGATCAACGGCAAGCTGCTTCATCCGCCAATATTCGTGGGCATGCAACAATTCGCGGGCGACATCGAGATCGTCGGTGTCGGAAATGCGCAATAGGACGATCGGCAGGTCGCCGGAAACGCCAAGCGGCCAAAGCCCAGACTGCGCTCCGGCGCCGCGATGGATCGCGTCGGACGGCGGCCGCATGGTCGCGTTGGCGTAGAGCACATGGCTCGCCAGACGCTGATAAAGGCTGGCTTCGCCTGCGGTGATCCCGAGATGATGCAATTGCACCTGCGCTTGTGTCCAGGCGAGGGTCGACGCGCGGGTATAGGCCGTGGCGTCGCGATGCTTGTCGACAATGTCGAGCAGGATTTCGCGCGTCGAGGCCGCCATCGTCCAGAAGGAAATGCGCGCTACCGCGCCCGGCGCGATGCGCACGCGTCGGCGTAAGGCGAAAATCGGGTCGAGCACGGCGCCAGCGGTGTTCGAGAGCGCGCGCCCGTCGATCATGGCGATGGGCGTTCTCACGCTTTGGCTGCGTCCGAGGAAACGCGCACGGTCGGTTTCGATTTCGATCTTGCCGATGGCTTCCCCATCGACCACGGCGAGCTGACCAACCCAGATTTCCGGTTCGTTTGGCTCGCGCCTGCGTCGCGTGGCGAGAATCGCGCCGACCTCAGGCAGAAATTCAGTCTCGACGAAAAGCTTGGAAAAAGCCGGATGGGCCACATCCGCCGCCTGCGCCGCCAGCACCAGTTCGCTATAGGAGGTCATCTCGATTTCTCGAGCGCGCGGGCCGCTGTTCGTCACTGAGACACGCCGTACTTCCGCGTCGTCCTCGGACGAGACTAGGACCTCGAGCGACGTCGTCAGCATTCCGTCCTGTCGGATGAATTCGGCGCGGTCCTCGTTGAAAGCGACGCGGTAATCGTCGGGCTCGCGTCCGCTCGGCTGGTATCCGGCCGACCAGACCTCGTTGCTGTGAACGTCGCGCAGAAAGATATACGAGCCGAAATCGTCGCAGACCGCGTCTTCGCGCCAGCGGGTTACGGCGCACTGTTCCCAGCGGCCGTAGCCTGAGCCAGCCGTGGTCAGCATGGTGGAATAGCGCCCGTTGGAGAGCAAATGCGTCGCCGGGCTCGCTTGCTGCGCCGAGGAGAAGCGCCTCCCGCCCAATGGTTCGGCGTCGCGCCCCTTCCTGGCGGCAGATTTGGTTTCCGCCGCCCAGGGATGGCTGACGGCCACATCGCGAGGCGCACGCTCCTGCAACAGCAGTTCCGTGGCCTGAACCATGGGCTCGGCGTGAAACCGCGCCCGCATTCTCGCGCCCAGAACGGCGTTGGCGATGGCGACGATGGTCATGCCCTGATGGTGGGCCATGAAGGCGCGTACGACGGCGCGATCCTGCCCGTCCGGCACGCGCGCCGGCGTATAGTCGATCGCTTCGTAGTAGCCGTAGCGCCCGCGCGCGCCGATGCCGGCGAGCCGATCCAGATTGGAGCGAGCCGCGCGGGGATAGATCATGGTCGCCAGACCGGTCGCATAAGGGGCGACGACAAAATTGTCAGCGAGCCCGCGTTTCAGCCCGAGGCCGGGAATGCCGAAATTGGAATATTGGTAGGTGAATTCGAGATCGCGCGCGTTGTAAGCCGATTCCGAAACGCCCCAGGGAAGGCAGAGCTTCTCGGCGAAAGCGATCTGCCGCCCCACGACGAGGCGGTTCGTGCCGTCCAGTAGACTTCCTGCCGGCGCCCGCATCACCAGGGACGGCATCAAATATTCGAACATCGACCCGGACCATGAAATCAGCGCGGAGCCCTGCGCGACGGGGATCGCGGCGCGGCCGAGATGGAACCAATGGCGGGCCGGAATATCGCCCTTGGCGATGGCGAAGAAACTCGCGAGGCGCGCTTCGGACGCTAGAAGGTCATAGCAATTGGAGTCGAGCGAGCCTTCGGGCGCGAGGCAGCCGATCGAAAGCAGATTGCGCTGGCGGTCGATGAGAAAGCCGAAGTCCATGGCGAGCGCCATCGAGCGCGCCTGACCCTCCAGCCGCTCCAGCCGCAACCGCAAGGCGCGAGTGTTTTCAACGTCGCGTGCAAAATCATCGCGATGGGCCGCGATGGAGTTCACGCTGGCCTGCGCCCAGAACAGCATGTCAAAGCTGTTCTCGTCGTCGCGCTCCGCGGCCAGCGCCCTCGCGATATCGGCCATGGTGTCGGCCTGAAGGGCGAGCTTTTCGAGACGAGCCCCCAGATCATCCGGCACCGAAAGCGGATCGCGCGCCGCGACAGCCAGCGCGGCCAGCGCATCGTCGAGTTGGCGCCACGTGACGGTCTGCGTCTTGCGCCCGTCCCTCAGGCGCTCAGCCTCTTCCCGCGTCAGGTCGAGTGCGTCGGCGATCCCGGCGAGGCGGGATGCGGCGTCGGGTTGTGCGCCTTGCCATTCGCGGCAGGCGTTGGCGAGGGCGATCAGGTGGCCGGCAAGGTTCCCGCTATCGACCGTCGAGACATATTTCGGATCGAGGGGGCGCAGATCGCTGGTGTCGTACCAATTGTAGAAATGGCCCCGATAACGCGCCATGCCGGTCATGGTCGCGAGCGTCGCCTCGAGCCCCTCGGCCATCTGTCGTGTTCCGAGCCAGCCGAAATCGTGGGCGCTCGCCAGCGAGAGAAGATAAAGGCCGATATTGGTCGGCGAGGTGCGATGGGCCACGCGGGGCGTCGGCGTTTCCTGAAAATTGTCGGGCGGCAGCATGTGGTCGCCGCCGGTGACAAAGGTCTCGAAAAAGCGCCAGGTGCGGCGGGCGGTCAGCCGCAAGGCTTTCGCGTCGTCCCCGGAGAGCGGCGCGCGGCCGGCGCGGCGCGGCGGAGGCAGACTTACCCAGCGCGCGACGGCGGGCGAAGCCAGCCAGAGCGCGGCGAAGGCGCCGGCCAGCGCGAGATTTTCCGGTCCGCGGATCCAGCCGAAGGCAAGGGCCAGCGCGGCGAAAATCGGCGCGCCGAACATGCGGCGATAGGAGGCGGACAGGTCGAGCCGCCGCGCGCCGGTCGCCTGCGCCGCGGGAACCCATTCCAGGAGATTCCTGTGGCTGACATAGAGGCGGTAGAGGGTGCGAAAAATCGCATCGCCCATCAGCCAGGCTTGATGGCCCAGGAAGATGACGGTGAGCGCGGACAGGACGAGCGCAAGTTTGAGATCGCGGCCGACGGCGCGGAAATGGCTCGCCAGGGTCACGCCGGGCTTTCGCGGCGGCATGGCCGCGATCACTGGAATCATCGGCGGCAGTGCGATGGTCGCAAGCACGAATCCGGTCCAGACCAGGGCCACGTCGAACGGCATGAGCCAGCCCGCGAGCAAGGCGAGCACCGCGAAGGGCGCCGACAGGGTGCGGCGCAGATTGTCGAGCATTTTCCAGCGCCCGATCGCCGGAACGGCGGCGGAAGCTTTTGAAGCGTTTTGGGGATTGGGGCCGCGACCGAGAATCCACGGCAGCAGCTGCCAGTCGCCGCGCGCCCAGCGATGATGGCGCAGCGCGCCGACATCATAGCGCGGCGGATAGCTTTCAACGACTTCGACATCGGAGGCGAGGCCGGCGTGAGCGAACACGCCTTCGAACAGGTCGTGGCTCAGCAGCGTCGAGTCCGGCGCGCGACCGTCCAGCGCGGCTTCGAAAGCATCGATGTCGTAGATGCCTTTGCCGGCGTAGGAGCCTTCGCCGAACATGTCCTGATAGACGTCGGAAACCGCCGACGCATAGGGGTCGATGCCGCTCACGCTCGAAAAGATGCGCTGGAACAGCGAGCCCTCGCGCCCCACCGGCAGCGAAGGAGTGACGCGCGGCTGAAGCACGCCATAGCCTTCGACGATCCGCCTCGTCGCGGGATCGAAACGCGGCCGGTTGAGCGGATGCGCCATTTTTCCGATCAGCCGCCGCACGGCGTCGCGCGGCAGGCGCGTATCGGCGTCGAGCGTGACGACATAGCGCGTGTCGGGTGGGGCGAGCGGCGCCGCGCCGTCGAGGGCGATGAAGCCCGTATCGGTCGCGCCTCGCAAAAAGCGGTTCAGTTCATGGAGTTTGCCGCGTTTGCGCTCCCAGCCGATCCAGCGCGATTCGCTTGGGCTCCAGACACGCTTCCTATGCAGCAGCAGGAAGCGCGGCCCCCCCGGCGCGGAGCCGTAAGTCTGGTTGAGCCGCGCGACCCCCTCGACCGCTGTCGCCAATAGCTCCTCGTCACCCTCGACATGTTCTTTTGGGGAGTCCAGCCAGTCGGAGAGCAGCGCGAAATGCAGATCGCCGTCGGGACTGGCGAGGTGGTGGATCTCAAGACTCTCGATCTGCTCCTCGATCGAGGCCGGATGGGTCAATAGCGTCGGCACCGCGACGAGCGTCCGCAAATGCGTCGGCACCCCATTGGCGAGCTCCAGGGCTGGCAGGAGATGAGCGTGGAAGCCGAAGCCCACCGCGCGATTGACGAGAGCGACCGCGGCGTCCACGGCGGGTATTGCGCCAAGAACCGCCAGAACGGCCAGCGGCAGGGCGCCGGGGCCGACCGCGGCGAGGGCGACAAGCGCGGCGCCGAGAAGGCATGCGGCGACCGCGCCGATCGCGCCGACGTAGAATCCGATTCCTGAAATTCGATGGAGCCGCACGCGCCATTTTCGCGCGTGCGGGCGGTATCCGATCGTATTCTCGAATTCCTCGCGGCCGCCGCCGATGAGGTGATAGCCGGGATCGCTCTTTCGCGCATAGTCCTGTCCTGACGCCGCGTTGTGAAAGCGCCTGGCCGCCGCGACGGCGCCATGGGCGATTTCGCGTTCGGCGCTGCTGGAGCCGCGCGCCAATTCCTCGATGGCGGTGCGATAGAGATTGCGCGACGGGAAATCCATGTCCTTGTAGCCGCCACCGGCGGCAAGCGCTTCATCGACGAGGCTGACGTCCTCGAACAGGTCTTTCCAATCCACGTCCGAGATCAGACGCAGGCTGGTGATGATGTTGCGCACGGTGACGCTGGTCGCGCCCTGCCGCCGATGAATCTCGCGAACGACGATGTCGGCAGTCGTGCGCTGTGCCGCGAGACGCTGGCCGAGCCAGGTCAGGGCGGGGGTGATGGCCGGATCCTGATCGCGCAGCCTGTGGATGAGTTGGACGGCGAAGGCTTCCGAAAGGACGGCGTCCTCATGGTTGGCGAGCGCGACCTTGAGAGACTCAGGCTTTCGTCCGGCAGCTCCCAGCAACCGGTCGGCGAGATCATCCGCCAGATGGCGCGCCGTGCGGCCCGCGACGATCTGTACGGCGAGTCGGCGCAGGTTCTCGATCATGACGATGCGCAAGGTTATCGACACCGCCCAGAGTTCGCCGATCGTCAGCGGCTGCACCTCCTGATAGGCGCGCACGAATCGAACCAGCATAGCCGAATCGAAGCGGCTGTCGGTATGTGCGACGAAGGCCCAGGCCAGGCCAAAAACGCGGGGATATCCGGCGAAAGGTCCGACGGCGAGTTTTGGCAATTGCCGATAATAGCCGGCCGGAAAATCAGAGCGGATCTCGCGGATCTGCTTTTCGATGAGATGATAATTGTCGATCAGCCATTCCGCCGCTGGCGTGACCGCGCGACCTTCGTCGGCGCCGTGCAGAAGGCTTTTGTACGCGGCCAGCAGGATCGCGCCGTTCGCGGCGAGGCGGCCAGCCAGCGGGCGCCCCTTGGCCCGCTTCGGCGTCACCGGCTGCGCAGCCGCCAGGCTCCGCGCATGGTCCTCGATGCGCTCCGCGCTGAAAAGCTCTTCGCGAATAGGCTCTTGATTGTCCCATGGCGATGATTTGCGCGAGAAAAGGCGTTGCGAAAAAATACTCAACTGAGCCTCGAATTCGAAAACGGGGTCGGCTTGGTGCCGCGACCGCGCCGACGTCTGTCGCGCGGGTCTCAATGCGGCGGAAAAACAAGGCGCTCCGGTCGCTCGTCGCGGCCCGAGGTCTTGCGGACGTGAATCATCCCTGCGATCAGGGATCGGTCTTGTCAGCGGTGGTTGGCGGTTCGTGCGGCCCCGCGCCGGATGGCGTCGCCGCCTTGAAAAAGGAAACCAGCGCGAGACCGAGCATCAATGCGACGACGATCGGGACAAGCGGATTCCGGAACAAGCCGCCGCTCTTCGGCGGCGATCCGGCGAGGCGGAAATTCATGTTTGGCCGCGGCGCCGGGAGCAGGGCGAACAGCCGTTTCGCGATGGCCTTGCTTTCATCTTCGCCGGAAACCGGAATCAGGCGGGCCAAGGCTTCGAACGCGCCGGATTTCGGCAAACTCGCGATGCGGGCCGCCTCCTGCCACGGATCGGCGCCCGAGCGCGCAATGGCCGACACCATGGTCAAGGGCGCGCCGTTGACCTCGTCGCACACCACAGCATGAAGGAAGGGCTCGAATTCCGGGCCAAGCGGCGGGAAGGCTTGCGACAATTTCGCTCCGATCCTTGCGTTTCGCAGCCGTTCGACCCGCGTCAGTGACGCTAGTCGGAGGGCGTCGTCGGCAATTGTCCAGTCACATCGACATGGGCGACTTCGCTGGCCGGCGCCAGCGTCGCGTCCGAAAAGCTGAGATCGAGGAGGAGTCCCCGGTCGGTCAGGAGTTGAAGATCCGTGCGGCCGAACAGCCCCTTGAGAATCTCGGCCGGCGCCTGGATTTCACCGCTGCCCGTGACCCCCACTGCGGCGCGGAAATAGCCATCCAGATCGAAATTGGCCTGCGCGAGCCTCTTGCCATTTTGCGTGACGATCCCTTGTCCGGAAATGCCGCCCAGATAACGCAACGCCTTCGCCTTGTTGCCCCTGATCATCATCGGCCCTCTCCGTCCGCCGCCATGGCGGCCGAAAGCTCGGCGGCGTTGATGGAAATCATTTCTTCCGGCCGACCGGAGGTCGCCAGGGAGGGGAGCCGCAAGATAGTCGCAACGCGGCGATAAGCGAGAAACGACAACCCGGGAATCTCTTCCTCGTCGGTGAGGACACGATAGGTCCCAGGGGGCTGCGGATGCTCCAGTTCGGGCAGGGAAAACGCACGTTTGAACGTGACATTCGTCTCGTTGGTTCGAACGGTCATGGACGGCGCCTCATTTGGCTTTCTTCGGCGGCTTGATCGGCGTGAGACTGCCCGTCAGCGTCGATGTCGGATTCGGATTGGCTGGAGCCTTGATCGCCTTGGGCTTTTTCGCTTCACGGTTGCCGCGCTTCTGTTCCTTGGCCATGATCAACTCCTGTCGCGCGCCGTTTGTGAGCGCGCTTGCGTGAAAGCCTTGCGCGGGCGCGCCAACATCACGCCCCGCAACCGTCACCGGGCGTAGGAAGCGCAGGGCGCTCCGCCGGGTGGGGAAGAAGCCGCTTTCCAGGGAATGGACCTCCATCGCCGGCCAGATCGCCAGTACATCCGTGGTCGACCTGAAAAGGCGCGGCGATCGTCGCCGGGTTGATGAATGCAGACCCGGCGAAAAATTCAGCTGAGCATTTCGAGCCTGTCCGCCGAGAGCTTTCCGCTTCTTTGGTCGGCGACCAGTTCGAAAGATATTTTGTCGCCTTCGCGCAATTGGCCGATACCCGCGCGCTCGACGGCGCTGATATGGACGAAAGCATCCTTGGCGCCATCATCCGGCGCAATAAAGCCAAAGCCTTTTTCGGTGTTAAACCACTTCACGGTTCCCTTTGGCATGAAAACCCCTTTTTCAAAATTGACGTAAATGCTTGCCAGCTGAACCGCCGGCCGTCGAAATCGCGTTTTCAGGCAAGATGTTTTTGTGAATCTGTTTTATTTTGAACAGAAACGCAATCAGGGAGCCGTCTATCGACTTTAATGATATGGTGATATTATTGCTGAAAACAAGTGACGAGGACAATCATATCCATTCGCTCCATCTCGATTCATTTCGATGGGCCGCAGCGAAGGCGTTTGCGCTGGAAGCCGTTTGTTTCGGCAAAGGATGGGGGTTCGATTGACCACGCTTCAGATCCACCACAAGACCACCTATCGCTACGGCCAGCCCGTAAGCCTCGGGCCTCACCGTCTGATGCTGCGCCCGCGCGAAAGCCGCGACTTGCGGCTGATTTCGAGCGAATTGAAAACCGATCCGCCAGCGACCGTGACCTTCGCTCATGACGTGTTCGGCAATTCCGTGGCGACCGCGCATTTCAACGCCGTCGCGGACAGGCTGACGATCGATTGCGTGACGCAACTGACTCTCGACGCCGCCGCCTGGCCCATCTTCGATGTTGCGGCTTCGGCCATTTTTTACCCGTTTCATTATGCCGAGGACGAGCGGACCGATCTCGGGGCCCTGATGTTCCAGCAATATGCCGATCCGAACGGGCGCCTTCGCGACTGGGCCTGGGCCTTTGTGCGCGGCGCGCAGACCGACACCCTCGCGCTGCTCAAGGATCTCGGTATCGGCGTTTCGGCCTGGATCAATTATCAGAGCCGCGAGGACGAAGGCGTGCAATCGCCGATCCAGACGCTCGATCGAGGCTGGGGCTCGTGCCGCGATTTCGCGGTCCTGTTCGTCGAGGCGGCGCGCTGTCTGGGCTTCGGCGCCCGGATCGTTTCCGGCTATCTCCACGGCGCCGAAGCGGGCCCCATCGGCTCAGCCGACGCCGGCTCGACCCACGCCTGGGCGGAAATTTACGTGCCTAGCGCCGGCTGGATCACGTTCGATCCGACCAATCGCAGTTTCGGCGGCTATAATCTGATTCCCGTGGCGGTCGCGCGCGACATCCGTCGGGCCATGCCAGTGGAGGGCAGCTTCGTCGGCGCCAGCGACGCCTTTCTGGGCATGAATGTCGTGGTAGAGGTCACGGCGGCGCATTGAAGACGATTCTTCAAAGCCGCACCCGCGTCCAAGCGCGCCTGCATCGATGTCCGGCCGCGCCAGATCGATGGTGAAACTGGCCGGCGCCTCGACTTCTGCGCATCAGACGATGCGAGCCGCTGCAACGGTCGCGCTCAATACACGGCGGCGACGGCCAGGCGGGCTAGCGCCGGAAGCGATTTGGCGCCCGTGCGTTTCATGATCGCGGCGCGATGGTTCTCAACCGTGCGCTGGCTGATGCCGAGATCGGCGGCGATGTTCTTGCTCGGGCTACCGGCGAGAACCAGCTCCATGACCTGCTTTTGCCGCAGCGTGAGCCCCGCCATATGGCTCGCGGCGGCTTCCCGCCAGGCGACGAGCTTGCTCGCATCCTGAGAGTTTTCGAGGGTGCGCTCGACGCAGGCGAGCAATTCGTCGCGGCCGATCGGCTTTTCGATGAAGTCCGTGGCACCGGCTTTCATCGCCCGCACCGCCATCGCGACGTCGGCCTTGCCGGTGACCATCACGGCGGGCAAGAGACGGCCTTCGTCGCTGAGGCGTTGCAGCAAATCAAGCCCGCTCATTCCGGGCAATTGCGCGTCGATCAGCAGGCATGCGTCCTCGCCCGGGCGAAAGGCTTCGAGAAAGTCCTCGCAGCTGGCGAAATCCTTGACGGTCCGGCCGTCGTCCTCGAGCACGCTACGCAGCGCCGCCCGAATGTGATCGTCGTCGTCGACGACGAAGATCACCGGCGGTCCCGGCGCCGGGACCGTCTCAATCGGAACACGCGCCCGCGTTTGCTCAGGCTTCGGCGCGAGCGCGCGCTGGACAGCCTGCGTCACGTCATCCATTTTCACCGGCTTGTTGAGCTGCCCGCAATCGGCGCCGGCAATGGCGCGCAAAGTTTTGGTCGAGATGTCGCCGGTCAAGATGATGACCGGGACGTCGCGATGAAGTTTTTCCCGGACCTTTGCCGCGATTTCGAGCCCATTCTTGCCATTGGGCAAATTGAAGTCCGCGAGAATCGCATCCGGACGGAAATCCTCGCCTTCGACCAACTGCATCGCCTCGTCGCCATCATAGGCGCGCGCCACGCGATGCCCTTCGTCGATGAGAGATTGCGCGAGCAATTCGCGCAATTGAGGATCGTCCTCGACGACCAGAACTGCGCCCTTGCGGACGGTCGCCGGGCCGCTCGCCGGATCGCCATGATTGCGACGGTCGACAGGCTTCGGCGCCGTCGTGCCCTCGGGAAGCGCGACCTCAATCGAGAACACGGAGCCCTCGCCATGGCGTGAACGCACGCGCACGCGGTGGCCGAGCAGATTGCCGAGACGTCGCACGATGGAAAGACCGAGACCGAGGCCCAGGCTGCGCTCGCGCGCCTCGTTGCCGACCTGATGATATTCGTCGAAAATCGCCTGGATCTCGTCGTCCGGAATCCCGATCCCGGTGTCCCAGACCTCGATGCGCAACTTTCCGTCGCAGCGGCGGCAACCGAACAAAATTTTGCCGCTTTTGGTGTATTTCAGCGCATTCGCGAGCAGGTTGCGGATCATCTGTTCGAGAATGCGCGGATCGCTGTAAATCGACAGGCTGCAAGGAACCATGTGGAATACGAGACACTTGGCTTGCGCCTGATAGGTCAGCTCGTCGCGCAATTTCTCCAGCAGGTCGTTGACCGGAAACCGCTCGATTTCTGCGCGAACCACCCCGGCTTCGATCTGGTTGATGTCGAGCAGCGCGTTGAGCATGCCGGTCATCGCGCCCAGCGTCTCGCCGATCCGCGCGACCATTTTGCGCTCGCGCTCGCCTTTGACCGCGCGCACCAGCAAACCTTGAAGCAGCGCCAGCGTTTGGAGGGGCTGGCGTAAATCGTGGCTGGCGGCGGCGAGAAACCGCGACTTCGCCGCATCGGCCATTTCCGCCTGTCTCCTGGCCGCATCGAGGGCGTCGTTGACGCTCTTGCGCTCGGTGATGTCGGCGAAGGTGATGACTACGCCTCCCACGCCGCCGTCCTGCGCGCGGTAAGGCAGGATCCGTCGCAGATGCCAGGCGTCGCCGCGCCCCTCGATCTGGCGCTCGATCAGCGTATGCCTGGCGAGCACGGCGCGCGCGTCGGGCAGCAACGCGCCGTCGGCGGCGAGCGAAGCAAGGTCCGCCAGGGGGCGCCCGACATCGCCGGGAATAAGGTTGAACAGCGATCCGGCGGCCGGCGTGAACAAGCGGATGTTCAGGTTCACATCGAGGAAGATCGTCGCGACATCGGTGCTGTACAGCACATTCTGCAAATCGTCGGAGGTGGTCCGCTGGCGGTCCAGCGTTTCCCGGAGTTGGCTGTTCAGAGCAGTTAAGTCCTCGTTGGCCGACTGGAACGCCTTGTTGATCGACAAGGCTTCCATGGCGCCCTGCAATTCCGTTCGCGTCGCCTCCAGTTCCTGTTCGAGTTCGGCGACCCTCGAAACCTCTCCCGCCGCGTCCGCGCTGCCTTCGCGGCGATCCTGCTTTGGCTCGTCGAGGAAACAGACCAGAGCCAAGTCCTCGCCTTCGCTGAGAACGGGCCGAGCCGACAGGCTGAAACGAAGGGGCTCGCCGTCGCGCTCGACGCGGCAGCCGCCGGTCGTCACAGGCCCACTGTCCTGAAAGGCCCGCTGAATCGTCGATCTGAGCTTGGACACAAATCCTTTGCGCGCCATGGCCAGCAGGTCGTGGGTCGGTTGCCCCGGCGCGAGGGTCAGGTAGCGATCCGTTGGCCCGAGTGAAAACAGGCATTCGTTTTTGCGATCGATCAGAACCGCCGCGGGCGCGTAAACCTCGAGCACTAGGCGTTGACACAGCTCCGCCAGACGGGTCTGGCGTGACGACGCTTCCGGGCCCTCTCCGCCGGGAAAGTGCGGGGGCGGTGAGCCGGAAGGCGCCCCGGCTTTTTTTTCGGAGCGCTTTTGAACGTGTCGCATGCGAAACCTTTCCGAAAGATCGCCTGCGCAACCAGGGCATAGCGAACTTATCACTGAATCGAGGGCGGGGCCGCGTTATTCGCGCGTCGGGCGCGTGAGTAGATTCCGACACTGCGCCGCGCCGGCGACGGCGCCTATGGTGCGCATCGGCGGGATTTTCCGCCAGCGCGGATCAAAGCGCCGCTTTCGACGGATGCGCCTGATGAAAAAGCTCCGCGTGATGATCGTGGAAGACAATCGGATCATTGCCGAGTTGCTCGCCGAACTGATCGAGGCCCTCGGCCACGAGGTCTGCGGCATCGAGTCCAGCGAGAGCGGCAGCGTAGCCAGCGCGCGCCGCCTGAAGCCCGACCTGATGATCGTCGACGCGCATTTGCAGGAAGGCAGCGGAATCGGCGCAGTCGAGGCGATCACTCGCGAATGTTACGTTCCGCATATCTTCGTCAGCGGCGACGCTTCCGCTGTCCGGCTGCTCAAGCCAAACGCAACAGTGTTGCAAAAGCCCTATTTCGAAAACGATATGCTGCTCGCCATCACCTCCGCGCTCGGGACGGCGGCGGCTTGATGACGAGCGGGGCTTTTTCGCCAGGCGCTTGCGGCGCGAGTCAGTCCGGACGCTGCAGCCGTAGCCAAGGGAGACGCCGGACAGAGATCTGATCTTTGTCCAAATGCGTTTGTTGTCCGGCGGCGGAATAGTGCGGCGCCGGACGGACACCCAAGCCGAAAGGAAACTAAATGCTTATGAAACTCCTCGCCGCGACGTTCTCGACCTCCGCGCTCGCCTTGGCGCCCTTCGTCGTGCTGGTCGAGCCGGCGGCGGCCGATCCCATGCCAATGGAACATCAACACCACCATGGCGATTACGATCACCACGAACACCACCATCGCCACCACCATCATCATCATTACGATCATGGCGGTCATGACTGATCGATCACCGACGGCGGGCGCTCGCCCGCCGTCCTTGCCAGAAGGACAGGAGCCTGGCCATGACCGTACACAATCATAGCGTCGTCTGGATCGATCATCACGAAGCGCGCATTTTTCATTTCAGCGCCGACGAGGTGGACAACCTGACCGTCCGACCGAACGATCCCCATGTTCACATTCATCACAAGACCAACGCCATCGGCAGCGGCCACTCGCCCGAGGACCAAGCCTTTCTTTCGGCTGTCGTCGACGCGATCGGCGGATCGAAGGCGATCCTGATCACCGGGCCCGGCGTGGCCAAGACGGCGCTGGTCAAGCATATCACGCGCTACGCTCCGACGATGATGGCTCATGTCGCCGGCGTCGAAACCGTCGACCATCCCGCCGACGGCGTTCTCGTCGCTCATGCACGAACCTATTTCAAATCCGCCGATCTGATGACCGCTCAGAAATGACGGAACAGCGGCGACGCCTGCGGCGGACGCGCGCCGGATTTTATTCGGTAAAGTTGGCCGTCGCTTGATTTGGTCGCCAGCTCGCCTTTTTATTGTCTCGAAATTAGAGTCTTCTTTGTGGCTGCATGTGTTATAAATGAAATGGTTGCGTTCCAGGCCTGTTTTGCTCCCTGCGCGCGGGGTAAAGTCGAGTTGACTGCGGAGGGCGACTTCAAAAGGATCCAGGCCATGCGAATGCGGGAACATAGATTCACGATGAAAGACAGCCTGTCGACGGCCATGGAAGTCGATAACCGCGAACATCTGGTCCGCTTGATCTTCGATCGTTTCCGAAAGCAGGGATCGTCATTTCCGACGAAATGGTCCATGTCAGCCATTACGGATTTGATGATCGGATCGACTGGGACGACCACATCATCGTCGTCGATGGACACGGCGTCTTTGGCTTCACCGACGCACCGTGTCCCCGGGTCAAGATCGAAGCCGGTGGCGGCAAAAAAAGCGCTGTCGTGATCTTCGGCGACGAGGTTTCCCGCGCCTACGGCGTCGAAGTCTAGGGGTGGTCATGGCCTGAGAGGACGGCGCTCCTCTCATTTCATCCGGCCAGTTTCCGCAAGTGCGCCGCCGCTCGTGGTTCGACCCGCCGGGTCATCAACCGACCACCAACGGAAGCTTGATCGCTTCCGAACCTCAGCCTTGAAAGGCCAAAGACAAGAATGCAATCCGATCAGACTAGCCGTTTTCGCAACCCCTCAACCAACAGCCGACGTGAGCGCAGCTCCCTTGAGCGTTCATACGAATCCAACGGTCCGGACGTCAAGATCCACGGCGGCGCGCAACACGTGGCGGAAAGGTATCTTCAGCTCGCGCGCGACGCCCATACCGGCAACGACCGTGTGGCCGCGGAGAATTATCTCCAGCACGCCGAACATTATTTCCGACTGACGGTGGCGGCCCTCTCGGAGCGATCCGAACTTGCGGACGCCCCCCCGGCCGACTGAGGCGCCAACGCGAGCAAGCTTTGCGTGCATCATCGCGCGCCAATGCAGAGATAACATCAGCCCGACAGAAAATGGCCTAGCGCGGCGAACGGTCTGATGCGGTCGCAGATGATTTTCGTGATCGCCAACATCGGCACGGACAGAATCGCGCCGGGAATGCCCCACATCCAGAACCAGAACACCAGCGACAGGATCACAAGCACGGGATTGAGCGTGAAGCGCCTCGCCAGAAGCATTGGAGTCAATGTCTCGCCTTCGATGATATGGATCGTTAAATAGAGACCGGCCGGCGCCAGCGCGGCCCAAAGTCCGTCGATGGTCAACAGCCCGGCCAGAAGAAAGACGAACGTGCAAAGCGCCGGACCGATGATCGGCGCGTAATTCAACAGAAAGGCGAACGTGCCCCAAAGAATCGGATCTCCCACCCCCGTGAGGTGCATGACCAAAGCGGTGGCGAGACCGACGGCTAAGTTCATGACCGTGATCGTCTCCAGATAAGCGGAAATATCGCTTTCGATCTGTTGAGAAATGTCGATAGCCTGGCGCTTAGCCCCGAAACGCGGCAGGATTTCCACCAGCCGCCGCAGGAAGCTGTCACCCGACAAAAGCAGAAAATAAAGAAACAACACGGTGGTGAACAAGCCGTCAGCGAAGCTTCGGGCGAGCAGGGCCAGGATGATCAGCAGGGACGCGACCGCTCGCGGCAGACGCGCCCGCTCAACCAGGCGCATCACCGGTTGCAGCAGAAGCTTCAGCGTGATGGCGAAGGCCAGGGGCAGCACGATTTCGCGTGCGGCGTAGGCTGCGGTCAAAACGGCGAGCGCGAACAGGCCGCCGAGGAAAATCACCTGCGGTTCGGAGGGCAACGGCATTTCCGGCGGCGACTCAGCTTCCGTGTTCGTTTCCATCGCGCGATCGTTATCGGCCATGACCAACCCCGTTACTGGAAAATTCCGACCGCCGCCGTTTGAAGCATAGTTTCAGTGAAGTCCGCCAAGAAGCCAGAGCACGACGACGATCAGCAGAACCGTTCCGAGAACGCCTCCGAGTCCGGCGCCGCCATAGCGGTTGTGCGCGTAATAGCCACCGCCTCCGCCGAACAGGAGGATCAAGACGACAATAATTAGAAGAGTGCTCATGGGACGCCCTTTCGTCCGATCCAGATTCGGCCCCCGCCATGGAGTTTGACGCGCCGTCTGGAAACAACACGCGAGGGGCGCAAAAGATCATCGCGTTGGATGAATGCTAACCACGGCGGCTTCCACGCGTTAGCGCCGGAAACTACCTACGCTCGTCATGGCGATCAGACGAAACGACAGGTTCGTGCAAGGCCTCGAGAGCGCGCTAACGAAGCGCGTCTCGGCTCACAGCATGATCGACGTAACAAGAGAAGGCTTTGCGCTGAATTCGCACAAGACGTTGAGCAAAACGCGCCGCGTATCCGGCGTGAGTAGTTTCCGATTCTGTCGGCTCAGCTTCCGGGCGCGGTAAATTGAAAAGACGAACAGGGCGTAACGCAGTCCGTCGCCCGTGAAGAGTTCGCCCTCGCGAAAACATTGACAAACCGGAGCAATCGACATGGACCAAGACCGCATTGCGGGCGTCGCCAAACAGGCCAAGGGCGCCATCAAGGAAGCCGCCGGAAAAACCCTCGGCGACGCCAAACTCGTTGTGGAAGGCGAGCACGACAAGGCTGAAGGCCGAGTCCAGAACGCCGTGGGCGGCGCAAAGGACGCGCTCAGGGAAAGCCTCAAAAAATAGCGACTGCGGAACCAGGCGGCGCCGCGAAAACGCCTTGGCGGACACGCGCGCCACGAGCGAACGAAAGCGACGCCTTCACGATGACGCGGCAAGCGGCGTCGAACCTAATCGCCATCCGAACAATTTTCGCGCGACGGCGTCGAAGCCTTTCAAGGCCGTCGCGCCTATCGTCCACTGAGGAGTTTTTTCATGCTTGGCACAATCCTGCTCATCCTGCTGGTGCTGTTTCTGGTCGGCGCGTTGCCGACATGGCCGCACAGCGCCAGTTGGGGCTATGTCCCCAGCGGCGGAATAGGTCTGGTCCTGCTCGTCGTCGTCGTTCTCCTGCTGATGGGCCGAATATAAATTTGGCCACATCTCGTCGTTACGCCGCATATGGAGATCATAAAATGACACGCACTTTTTTTGTCCTGGCGCTTCTTCTCGCCGGCGCTCCGGCAATGGCCGGGGAGCGGCTGAATGAAGGATTGATGGGCGCCGGCGCCATTGTCGGAGGTCCGGTGGGCGCGGTCGCGGGAGGCGCTGTCGGTTACGTGGCGGGGCCGTCAATCGCCCGTGGGTTTCACCACAATGATCACTATCACCACCACTATCGCTACGAATGAATACGTTCATTCCTGCTCAGCGGGATCTGGCTTCAATCTCTGCAAATAGGGCCGCCGACTGGCGGCCTTTTGTTGCGCGATCTCCCCGCTGCCGATTCCGGCCGCAATGCGACGTGCGACGAGGCTGCGGGGAGGGGGGCGGTCTCAGGATCGCGTCGTGATCTATCGGAAGCAAGGTCCGCAATCCGCTGAAATCGCGGATCGGATCTTGCCCCTCCGGATTTCCGCTTGTGGCGCATCTTTCCCATTCCGCCATCGACCGGTGTTTTCTCGGGACCGGTCCTTCGCGCTATTCCCGCTTCCCGCCGTTTTGCGCCTTTCGTTGTCGGCACCAAGCGTCAGGTTTTATCCACTAGCAGGCTGCTGAAAAAGGCTCGCGTTTGGCTTTGAGCACGGCTTCGTCGCCATTGTGATATGCAAACTCAATCTCGATTGAGCCATCGTCGAGCAATTCAGCTGAACCTTCTCCTGATACGTCATCGCCCTCATCGAAGCCGATCCAGTTGAAGTCGATGGAGGTGCGGCCATAGGCGATTTCAAGGCCCGCCTCCATTGCGCCGAAGGCGATTTCGCCGCGTCCTTCTGCGCCGATCGTGATCGCAGCCGGTCCACAGAGATCGAGATGGTCGCGATCCCAAAGGTCGGCCTCGACAATGCGCCAGCGCCCAACGAGCTGGCAGTCCGCCGGCGCGCTCATGGCGACGCCGCCATGAGTTTGGGCAGTCGCACGAGATTATAGGCCGCGGCGGCGAAGGCGAACGACCAGCCGACGCGCTCGGCGCCGCGAAACCGGGTCTTGCGCTGACCGGCGACGGTCTTCATCCAACCGAACGCCTCCTCGATGCGTTTTCGGATGCGCTGGCTGACCGCGTATCCGGCATGGCGCGTGGTTCGTCCATCGATAGCGGAGCGCCGTCCTCTGGTGTTTTGCGTCACATGCGGGCGCACATTCATCGCGCGCAGTTCGTTGACGAAGACGCGCGCGTCATAGCCCTTGTCGGCGCCGAGCGTGATCCCGGTCGGACGGTTGGCGAGCGGCTCGATCATCGCCAGCGCGGCGTTGCGCTCGCCATGCCCATCGGCGGGCGTCAGGCAGGCGTTGACGATCAGGCAGGACCGGTTCTCCATCAAGGCGTGGCCGAGATAGGCGAGTTTGGCCTCCATGCCCGCGCCCTTACGATAGAGCTTTGCCTCGGGATCGGTCGTCGAGGCGTGCGTCTCGTTCGAGCGCCTCCGACCCTTGAAGTCGACCTCGGCGTTGCGCCCCGAGCCGGGCGGCGGCTCGTCGCCCGAACCGTCTTTCGGCCGGAAGCTCTTCATCGAGGCCCAGGCTTCGATCAGCGTGCCGTCGACGGAAAAATGGTCGCTCGAAATCAGCTTCTTGACCCGCGGTTGGCTCAGCACGGCAGCCAAAAACTTCGCCGCAATGGCGCCCTCAAGCAGGCGGTCGCGGTTTTTCGAAAACACGGTGGCGTCCCAGACCTTGTCGTCGATGGCCAAGCCAACAAACCAGCGAAACAACAGGTCCGTGTCGAGTCGCTCCATCAGCTGCCGTTCGGAGCGCACGGAATAAAAGGCTTGCAGCAACATGGCGCGGAGCAGCCGCTCCGGTGCGATCGAGGGGCGGCCAATCTTCGAATAAAGAGAGACGAAATCGGGCGTCAACGTCGCCAAAGCGTCGTTGACGATCGCCCGGATCGCGCGCAGCGGGTGATCGGACCGCACCCGCGATTCCAGATCCACATAGCTGAAAAGCGTCCCAGGCTGTTGATCTGTCCCGCGCATTCCTCGCTCCTTTTCACAAAGCGAGGGAATCACGGACCTGGCTTAAGCGGAAGCCTTTTTCAGCAGCCCGCTAGGAGGGACCCGCTCGAATTTGGTCGAGCCTATATGCTCAGCCTTCTTCCATCTCTGCGCCAAAGTAGACTTTTGATTCGCGGTCAACCCTGGGGGTAAATTCGTAGCTGACGCCGATAGACTCACTGCATTGACGGAGCCCATGGGGTAGGAATTCGTGCTCCCGACGTCGACCACTGATCATAAGTCTGGAATTTCACGCCGATCTTGTCGTAGTCGACCCGCAAATAGCCGTCCCGACCTCCGAAAACCGCTTCGGGCATGACGCCTCTTACTTCTTGCGCGATCACGCCGACATAGGCCTTACTCCCTCCATTGTAAACAAAGCGGTAGAAGCCGACGCCATTGGGGATGTAGCCGAGCAGAGTGATGTCGTGTTTCAGGCGGAAGTCCGATCTCCGTCCGCCGCCCCTCCCGCCGCCGTGGACGCCGCGTGCGCCGCCACGATAGCCGCCGCCGCGATAAGCCGCGCCGCCACGATAACCGCCGCCGCGATAAACCGCGCCGCCACGATAGGCCCCGCCACGGTAGACTCCGCCGCGATAAACCGCGCCGCCACGGTAGACTCCGCCACGATAGACTCCGCCTCCGTAATAGCCGCCACCGGGCACACATTGCCCGTAGGCGTCCGGGTAGTAACCAGGGCCACAACCGCCAAGAACCAGGATCAAGTCGGAATTCGGCGCAGGTACGGGAGTCGGGGAGAAGGCCTCAGCATTGCCGGTCATCAGACCAGTGGCCAATGCGCCCGAGACGCCGAGTATAGAAAAAAACCTTCTCATGGCTTGTTCCTCCCCAAAAGCGCGAACAACTGTTTTTTGCTTATCAAGGCCAGATCGCGCGCCCTGTCGTCATCGACCGCGGCCGCGCTTCAGTCGAAGGCGGCAGCAGATTGAATGATAACGTCGGTTCCCGAAAAAAGTCACACAAATGGCGACGCTGCAAAAGATGATTTTTGACTATGCCATTCGGCGCAACGACCTTTTAGCCAAGTCCAGCCCGATTAATGACTTGGTCGGTGCAGAAATCAGGTGCAAATCTCCGCCCATGTCCGCAACTTGGCGCCTAGCCGCCCTTGCCGACAGCTCTCCTGGCCTTCCGCTATCCGCCGATTCTTGCCGGTCGGCGTTGGTCGCAAACGGCTGATTCTGTTGAAAAACTCGAAAAATTAGATGTCTCAAAAATCCCGCAAAATTCGATGGCGAGCGACTTTTCTCGTTCAATGCCATCTATAATTGGCTGCGGTGGTTTTCAGCCGATTTTTCGTCAATCCTACTGGTCCCCCGCATCTTTTTTATTCCGCAGGCTCCAAGGGGCTGTAAAATTGTGATCAGCAGCTGAAAAAGAGTTTTTCAACAGAATCAGC
This sequence comes from Rhodoblastus sp. 17X3, assembly GCF_030056575.1. GTDB lineage: Bacteria > Pseudomonadota > Alphaproteobacteria > Rhizobiales > Beijerinckiaceae > Rhodoblastus. The sequence goes on from NZ_JASHHX010000026.1 coordinate 43,696, forward strand.
CCATCCTTGCCCCTCGCCGGCTGCGCCCGCGAGCTTCCGTTTCCCGCCGATTCTTGCCGGTCGGCGTTGACCGCAAACGGCTCGTTGCGGTCTTACGACATGAAGGTCCCGCTGGCGGCTATCGCCCACTCAGCGGGCATTCCGATAGCAAAATGAACCAGCGCTCATGGCCCTTCTCGGCCAGAAATTCTGTTGCCGTCTGTGGATGATGTGACAACTGCGCCAATTTCGCGCTCCGCTGCCTCCACCGGGCTGTCCCCAGGGCGCCACGCCTCAGCCGGGGCTGTGGGCGGGCGAAGGCTTCCCCCCTCCCAGCGGAATGGTCAGCGTAAACATTCCCACATCACCGCTGAGGCGGTTCTCAACATCGAACTCGCGTACGTATTTCACGGATGTCAAAAGCAGCACGCCACCGACTTCCAAATTATAGGTTAGGTTTGGACCGAGGGCCGATACGCGACCTTTGAACGGCCCAATTACGGCCCCTGCTCCGCTATCGCCTGTGATCTGTTCATAGTGATATCCGACCACGCCGATCGCCAAGGCCTTCGAGACGTGCTGCATGAGCGCCCCCTCGAAATGAAATTCAGTGCCCGTCCTGTATTTTGTGGCCGGATTTTCGCCATTGAAGGTGAACCCGGCCGCCCCAGAAACTTCCAGGCCAGACTGCGGATTCAGGTACGTCATCGAGCCGGTTAGGTCTCCGGCCCACCGGTTGAATCCCATGTTGACGAGGTTGGTGGCGGAATAACTTCCCACCGGAACATTGAGAAGGCCAGTCAGCTTCCAGTGAAAGAAACTCGAATTCCATCCGATGAACGCCGTCGCCAGCGGATCGCCGAACGCGAATGTATGATCGGATTCCCGAAGGGTGCGTCCAGCGAGCAACGTGTTTCCATTGGGAAGCGTCAGGCTCGACAATGCGGTCACATCGAGGTCGACTCCCTGATAACCGACAGGCGCAAGCACACCGAACCCCGCGTTCCCTCCCAGGACCTGCTCGGGCGACACGTAAATCAGCGTAAAGATGTTGATCCCGACCTGCGCATTGACGCTCAAACTAGCGTTGGTCTTTAGAACGCTCGATGGTGGAAGTTCGGTTCCTGCGCGGCTCAGGGACCAACTCAAGGCCGTATTGCCGCTTCCATTACCTTGGTAAAAATAGGTGAACGAGGAAAAATAGAAGCCGGGGGGCGGCGTCACGCCAGCCATCGAGGTCGCGGCGCCGAGCAAGTAGACACTCTTACCCTCCTCGGCCGCCGTCGCGCCGCCAGCCCACAAGAGTGAACCCGCAAGGATCGATGCAGCGCCGAGCCTCCCAATAACTCCCATATCCGGTCACTGTCCCATTTTGTCGTCAGTCGCGGATGAAGCGCGCTCCGATTTTCGGCGGGCGGGATCCGGACTTTCCAGTGCTACGCTACAATTTCTCGAGGGCGCCAGCGAGTGTTTCTCGACGAAATCAACAGGTTGTTCCTGTTCGCTCTGCGCGGCAGAAGCTCATAGGCGGTGTTTCCGCCAAGCCTTCATATTCCACGGATCGCTGTCACGGCTTGATCAGCGTCAACACGAACGAAACAAATTGAGGCAGTGAGCTGCCTGCGTCATTTCGATGGCAACCTCACGCTGGCAAGGTCGGTTCCTACGACGATATCTCCGGTAAAGCCGCCATCCTGGGCAGCCTTTTTATAATCCTGTTCGGTCAGCGGGCCGCCTTTGATTTGCACGGTTCCTTGCATGGAGGCGCCGATGGGCGGCGCCAGATGCGTGAGCATGAGGTGTTTGGCCCCGTCTCTCTGCGCCATGGCGCCGAGGTCGGCGGCGTTGCTCTGGCGGTAGTAGACTGCGGGCGGGGTGCTTGCGCCGCTTTCCGGCGACAGGACGGGATGAATGGTCGTATTCACGATGACGTCGACGCCTTTGGCCAGTTTTTCGAATTCATCCGATGTTGAAGTCCTGCGGGGCGGTGCCGGCGTGTCATTGGAGGAGTCCCCCCCGATCGCTACGCTGCCGGCCGGCGTGTCGACCCGAAACGCCGCGGAACCCGGAATATGGGTTGTCCGAATCGCGCTGACCTTCACTTCGCCTGACGTCCACACGACCTGAGGCTCATCCTTTGGATCGAACGTGATGACATTCAACCCGGCGACGGGTCCGGCTGGATTGACGATGCCGTTCAGCTCAAAGGCGCGGTAGGCGGTTTCGCCGGACTGCTCATAGGCGTCATCGATATGGGCCACGAATTTGCTGCAGCTCAAGTCAGGCCCAGACGGCGACTTCGCATCCACGGCGCAAACGATATCGAGCTTCGGCGTTTTTGGTGAGCCGAACATCCAGCGCATCTGAACGATATCGGAAAAACCTTCCATGTGGTCGGAGTGCATGTGCGTGAAGAAGACGGCGTTGAGCTGAGCCGCCTGGGCGCCGACTTGCGATAGGCGCATGAGTGTCCCGCGCCCGACGTCAAACTGCATCAGCGTGGAACTGCAGTTGTTGGCGTCGTCACCATACCGAACTAACGTTCCGGGTCCGGCGAGGCCATTATAGGGTGGCGGGCCGCTCGTGCCGGTCAAGGTGACGATCAGGCAAGGCGCGGCTTGCGCGCTTGGCGCGGCGGAAAATCCCGCCATTGTCACGAATAATGATGCTACCGCGCACCAAACCTTGATCATTGCTTTTCCCCTAGCGGCCTGCGAATCTAAATTGGGACTCGATCGTTTCAGCTTAGCCGCAAAGGTGGCATGAAAGGAACACGGCGATCGTCGACGCCGTGGATCACTTCTGAATGAAAAAAATCGGGTCTATTGCGCGTGAGCCGTCCGACCACACTCGAATTGCCGCTCTTGGCGCAACCCAACGGTCGCGCTTCGGTCCGTTCTCCGTCCTGAACCAGACCCTCGGCCTATGACTGAAAGCCGCCGATTGTTGCCGGTCGGCGTTCGCCGTAAGCGGCTCAAATGCCCCGCGAGCGATCGGGTCGCAGCGTCAATCTCTGCCGAACGGATGTTTTGCTCTCACCCATAGAGCATAAATCTTGGCAATTTCGCCTTTTTCAATGGAATCGGTGAGCGGCCATGCGCCAATGCCAAAGACGTCATAGCCTCCGTCGATAAGTGAACATGCGTCCTTGATGGCTTCCTCGGGGGTCCGGTGCCTAACGATGTGGTGCGCTCCACTTTTTCGATATTGGACATGCCAATCCATCGCACCGTCCCCGTCAATAGCAGCGCTCCAATTGATACCAATTAGGCGCCCGGCGGTAGCTTCAGAAAATACTCACGCACTGCACGAGGCGGAGGCTGCCGAATGACGCCTTTCGCCAATTCTTGAAGATTGTCACCCCGGCTATGACCGCGACTGGCGCATCCTTTCCATCCAGCCATGGACCGGATTGGGT
>NZ_JASHHX010000027.1 GCF_030056575.1 Rhodoblastus sp. 17X3
AAGCAATCTGCGATTGACTATTATTCGGCGTGTGACGACGATAATTTCGCGAAGCAAAAAAAAGTCGTCGACCGTAGACGTGAGATCGTCCGGAAACTCGATGCTTTTGGGACCCAAGGCCGCCTCGCTTTAATGCCCCTCCTCGCCGATGCCGACCAAGGGGTGCGAGTTCTCGCCGCCGCCTTTCTTCTCAAGGTCAGCCCCGAGCAGGCGATCCCTGTGCTTCGTGAAATCAGCAAAGGTCCAACATTTTTCCCGCGGATTGCCGCAGGGAATTTTCTCGACAGTTACGCCAAAGGAAAGTGGAATCGGTAAGCGCCCATAGCAAGTGGCGCAAGGTAATTTCGACGCTTAGGACGCGATCCATGGTAGCGGCTTGGGCGTATGATCGGCGGCAATATTTTGTGTAACTTATTGTTTTTATTAAAATGGTAGCGGAGGAGGGACTCGAACCCCCGACACAAGGATTATGATTCCTCTGCTCTAGCCGGCTGAGCTACTCCGCCCCCGAAGCGCGGCAAAGCCGCGCCTCAAGTGGGCGGTCTATAGTCCGCCGCCGCCGCCATTGTCAAGGAATGCGCGCCTAATTAATCCGCTCGATGCGAGCGAGCGTGAAAAGCCCCAGCGGCGCGATCTTGCGGCGCTCGACAAGGCGCATATCGGAGCGCGCGGCGATCCAGTCGCCGAGAACCGCCCAGGGAAATTCCGGCCGCCAGCCAAGCGAGGCGGATTTCTTGCCGAGCCAACTTTCGGCCCAGGCGATCGGCCCTGATTCGGCGCCGACATGATTGACGAGGACGATCTCGCCGCCCGGCTTCAAAACCCGCGCCAGTTCGTCCAGCGTCGCGGCGGGATCGGGCACGACCGTCAGCACATAGGGCGCGACGACCGCGTCGAAATGAGCGGCGGGAAAGGCCAGCCGTGTGGCGTCCATCACGCAGAGGCCGGCGACCTGCAACAGCCTTTCATTGGCCGCGCGCATCTGGGCCCGGCGCAGCATTGGCTCCGACAGATCGACGCCGACCACCGAGACGTCAGGGTCGAACATGGGCAGTTCCAGCCCGGTGCCGACGCCGACATCGAGAATCAGGCCGCCCCGCCTCTGCGCCGCGGCGACGGCGGCGCGCCGGCCCGGCGCCATGACCGCCGCGAAGGCGAGGTCATAGACCGGCGCCCAGCGGGCATAGGCCTCCTCGACATGCGCATTCTCCAGCTGCGCGATTTCGCGGCGCGCTTCCGTCATGCGCTGGCCGCGCGCGACAGCGGCTCGACGGCAACGGTCGCGGCTTGCGTGCTGCGGATGAAGCCGCCGCCAAGCACGCGGGCGCGCGGCTCGGCGTTTTCGTAAAACACGCAGGCCTGGCCTGGCGCGACGCCGCTTTCGTCATCGACGAATTCGACGCAGATCTCGCCATTGCGGCTTTCCAGCACCGCCGGCACCGGCGGGCGCGTCGAGCGCACCCGCACGGCGATCTCAAGCCCCGCTGCCGCCATGTCGTCCAGCGCGCCGGGGCCGATCCAGTTGACGTCGCGCAGCGCCACCTGCTTGGTCGCCAGCGCCGAGCGCGGCCCGACCGTGACGCGCGCCTTCGCGGCGTCAATCTTGACCACATAAAGCGGCTCGCCCGCGCTCGCGCTGGCCGAACCCAGGCCGAGGCCGCGCCTTTGCCCGATGGTGTAATGCATGACGCCGGAGTGGCGGCCAAGCACGCGGCCGTCGACATGGACGATCTCGCCCGGCGCGGCGGCCTGCGGCGCCAGACGCTCGACAATATCGCTGTAACGTCCGGTCGGCACGAAGCAGATGTCCTGGCTGTCCGGCTTGTCGGCGATGGCGAGGCCGAAACGGCGCGCATGTTCGCGCACCTCGGGCTTGCTCATCTCGCCCAGAGGAAAGCGCAGCAACTGCAATTGCTCGCGCGTGGTGGCGAACAGGAAATAGCTCTGGTCGCGGTCGGAATCCTTGGCGCGATAGAGCGCGCGCTCTGGCCCGTCGGCGCGCGAGGCGATGTAATGGCCGGTCGCCAGCGCGTCGGCGCCGAGATCGCGGGCCATGTCGAACAGATCGGTGAACTTGATCTGCTGGTTGCAGGTCACGCAGGGAATCGGCGTCTCGCCCTCGGCGTAGGATTGCGCGAAGGCGTCGATCACCTTGGCGCGGAAGCGAGTCTCGTAATCCAGCACGTAATGCGGAATGCCGAGGCGGGCGGCTGCCTGCCGGGCGTCGAAAATATCCTGGCCCGCACAGCAGGAGCCGGGGCGATGCTCGGCCTCTCCCTGGTCATAGAGCTGCATGGTGACGCCGACCACGTCATAGCCCTGCTCCTTCAGCAGGGCCGCGACCACCGAGGAATCCACGCCGCCCGACATGGCCACGACCACGCGGCATTGCTCCGGGGCGCCCGGCAGGTCGAGACTGTTGAGAGGGTTCGTTGCGGCGTCCATGAATGCAGGTCTTGCCCGTGGGCTGTGCCGTCCCTCGGGACGGCGGAGTAACGGCGCGCGAACCGCGCCGGGCTTCCCCACTTTGGCGCGCTCCGCCTGTTCTTACTTCAATAAGCCGTCCGCCCTCCTTTTTCAACGCGTTTGGCGCAAACCCTCCGACGTCGAAAATGGTTAACGCGAAATTCCCGCCTGTTCCGATCCAGAACATTTTAGCCAATTCGCTAAGAATTTGGCAAGAAACCCCCGTTCAAACAAGTGTTTATCGCTCATTTCCGAGTGATTTGCTTAGCCGTTTTTTAAGCCCCTCGCGTTAGGCTGAAATCCTAGTCAGGGTTCTCCGCGTAACGTGAGTATCAAGCATGACCGAGCCCCACCGTCCGAGGGTCAAATATGTCATCGGTCCCGATGGCAGTCCGTTGACCATCGCTGACCTGCCCCCGCCCTCGACCAAACGGTGGGTGATCCGACGCAAGGCGGAAGTTGTGGCCGCCGTCCGAGGCGGACTGCTTTCGCTGGAAGAAGCCTGTAGCCGCTATACGCTGACTGTGGACGAATTCCTGTCCTGGCAGATGTCGATCGACCAGCATGGCCTCGCCGGCCTGCGCACGACCCGTCTGCAGCAATATCGCATGTAAATCGGTGCGCCCCTGAAAAGCCCCTGGACGCCGGCCTGAAAGCCGGCGTTTTTTATTGCGGCTTGCCTTGGGGCTTGGCTTCCGGCTTTCCATGCAGCGGGGCCCGGCCTTCGGCCTTTTCCTCGGCGAGGTGATGATGGTGCACGATCGCCTCGGCGAGCCGGCGCCGCTCGAAGGCCAGGACGACGAAAATCGCGATGACGAGCGGGATCAGCAGATAGAGCAGGCGAAACAGCAGCAGCGCCGCCAGCACGCCTTCATGCGGCGCCCCGGGCATGCTTTTCAGGAACACAAGCTCGAACACGCCGAGTCCGCCGGGCGCATTCGAGGCGAGCGCGGCGGAAAATGAAAAGATGAACACCGCGACCACGACGAGAAAGCCGGGATTGCCCTGCTCCGGCAGAGCGAAATAGATGATGCCCGCCGCGCCGAGGATTTCCGCCGGCGCCGCGACCAGCTGCCGCAACACGATATCCCATTTCGGATAGGCGATTCGGGCGCCGCGAAGGGTCAGCGACGGCAGCCGCAGCAGCGAGCCGACGACATATAGCGCGATGAGGCCAAGACAGGCGAAGCCGATCGTCCGCGCCGTCGAGGCGTGCGTCAGGAACGCTGGCAGGATATCGTCAAGCTGGGCGAGGGCCTGCGGCCGAACCAGCAGCGCCACGCCCCCGACCAGAACTTCGCCCAGCAGGAAAGTCAGCGAGCAGAGCGCCACAAGCACCGCGATCTGCGCCGTGTTGAGGCCCTTGGAGGTGTAGCCGCGATAGCGCACCATGGCGCCAGAGACCACGGAGGCGCCGATGTTGTGCGACAGGGCGTAGGTGGTGAAAGAGCAAAGCGTGATGAAACGCCAGGAAATATGGCGCACGCCCAGATGCAGCAGCGCAATCCAGTCGTAAAAGGCCAAAGCGATATAGGCCACGATGGTCGCGCAGAAGGACAGGAAATAATGCGACGGTGGGATCGCCTTGAAGGCGGCGATCAGCTGCGGCCCGAGCGACTGGCCGCGAAATTCCTGGAACAGCAGCCAGAAGGACGCCACGACGGCGGCAAGTCCAAGCGCAGGCCAGAAATAATCGAGATTGCGTTTGATGAAATCCATCCGGGCCCTGCAATGCTCGAACAGCGCCGGACGAATTGCCGCGCCAGCCTGCGCATCCTTTGCAACAGGCGGGCGTCAAGCGCAAGCCCGGATTGGCCCGGCGCCTGACAGGGGATGTACCGTTCAGGCCCGCGCGCCGCGCAGGTTCCCGAATTCCGGGACGTCGCGGGACATGTCGCCCAGCACGGAGGTCTTTTCGCGGCCTTCCAGCACCTGAGCCTTGGTCAGCTCCTCATTGGCCTGGTCGAACAGGACCCGGGCCTCTTCGAGCTGGCCCTTCAGCTCATCGGCCGAGTGCAGCAGGTTCTCGCGCCGCGTGCGGGCTGCGCGGGCATAGGTCGAATAGGCGTAATGGGCGGTGTCCTTGACCCCGGACTTCTGCTCCTCGGAGGCGATCTCGCGTTCGAGCTCCGCCGCCATGCGATTGAATTCCGCGATCATCATTTCGATCTGCGTCAGGCGGCGGCGTTTTTCCTCCACCTGGAAGCGCTTGAGACGGACGAGCGTATCTCGCGATTTCATCACTACAAACTCCAAGGACGCTGGCTGAAAGACTCTTTCAACCACGTGACGTAATTTCCGCGAGACAGCCGGAGATTGCCGTATGGAGGTTGCCGTTTCCTTACCGGAAAGCGCGAAATCCCACCGTTTCGCCAAATTTGTTGCGAGATGCGGTAAAAGCCACGATGCCTGTAAGGCTTCGTTAACCCCCATGCTTAACACTCCTTATCAAAGCTCCCGCCCACGCGCCGACCGGGGCGCCGAAACGGGAGCGGCAGGGCGCGCATGCGTCAGCCGGAGGGCTGGCCGACCGCCTTTCCACAATTGATTTTTCGTTGCGGCCGAGGAGTTTACGCAACCAGACGGAAAACGACGCCGAATGCCCTTGCCAGAGGGAATCACTCTTTGTTAACCATTCGGTATTAAGCGTTTTTCACAATGATTTGCGTGGGCGCTCGTCTTGGGCTGATGGCATGCCGCTAGCCCGGCGGCGGTTTCGGCCGGCGTCGCAATCCTTGGGGGCGGGGTGAGGACTTCACATGCGCGTATTATTGATCGAAGACGACAGCGCAACCGCGCAGAGCATCGAACTGATGCTCAAGTCCGAGAATTTCAACGTTTATACGACCGACCTCGGTGAAGAGGGCATCGATCTCGGCAAGCTTTATGATTACGACATCATTTTGCTCGACCTCAACCTGCCCGACATGTCGGGCTATGAAGTTCTGCGCACCCTACGCGTCGCCAAGGTCAAGACTCCGATCCTGATCCTCTCGGGTCTTGCCGGCATCGAAGACAAGGTGAAGGGCCTCGGCTTCGGCGCCGACGACTATCTGACCAAGCCCTTCCACAAGGACGAACTGGTTGCCCGCATTCATGCGATCGTCCGCCGCTCCAAGGGCCACGCCCAGTCGGTCATCGCCACCGGCGATCTGGTGGTCAATCTTGACCAGAAGACCGTCGAGGTCGGCGGCGCCCGCGTGCATCTGACCGGCAAGGAATACCAGATGCTGGAGCTGCTCTCGCTCCGCAAGGGCACCACGCTGACCAAGGAAATGTTCCTCAACCACCTTTATGGCGGCATGGACGAGCCGGAACTGAAGATCATCGACGTCTTCATCTGCAAATTGCGCAAGAAGCTCGCCAACGCCAGCGACGGCCGCAATTACATCGAGACCGTCTGGGGCCGCGGCTACGTGCTGCGCGAACCCTCCGACGCCGACGAGCGCATCACGGCCTGAGGCGGCCCGCCAGCCCAACAGCGCCCGCAACGAAAAACCCCGCCGGTCCGGCGGGGTTTCTTTTTGCTCAAAGCGTATTCGAGCGAAGAAAACGCGTCAAAGCAAAAGCCTTGAGCCCCAATCCGATTCCATCGGATCGGGCCTCTAGAACTCCAGGCAGATCTTGCCGAAATGCCTGTTGGTCTCCTGATATTGGAAGGCGGCGACGATGTCCTCGAGCGGAAAGCTCCGGTCGATCACCGGCTTCATGCCATTGGCGTCGATCGCGCGAATCATGTCGGCCTGCTGGCGCCGGCTGCCGACCAGGACGCCCTTCAGCTGCAATTGCTTCAACAAAGCCGTGATCATCGAGAACTCGCCGGAGAGTCCGCTGAGAATGCCGATGAGCGCGATATGGCCGCCGAGCCGCGCCGCGATCATGGATTGCTCCAGCGTACCGGGGCCGCCGACATCGATGACATGGTCAACGCCGCGGCCGCCGGTGAGGCCGCGCGCGATTTCCGCCCAGTTCGGGTTCTTGCGATAGTCGATCAGGTGATCCGCGCCGAGCGCTTCGAGTTTCGCCAGCTTTTCGGCGCTCGACGAGGTGGCGATGACGGTCGCGCCCGCCATCTTGGCGAATTGCAGCGCGAAAATGGAGACGCCGCCCGTGCCTTGCACAAGAACCGTCTCGCCGGCCTTGAGGCCGCCATCGTCATGCAGGGCGCGCCAGGCGGTCAAGCCGGCCGTGGTCAGGGTCGCCGCTTCCGCATGGGAAAAATTTTTCGGCGCATGGGTGAAGGCGCCGATCGGCGCGGTGACGATTTCACGGGCGTAGCCGTCCTGTCCGTCGCCCGGAACGGTTGCGAAATCTGCGAAAGGCGGCGCGCCGTCGCTCCATCCGGGGAAAAAGGCGCTGACGACGGCGTCGCCGACCGCGAATTCCGTGACCCCGGCCCCGACGGCCGTCACCAGTCCCGCGCCGTCGGCCATGGGAATGCGCGGCTCGCTCGGCCCCCACATGCCGCTGACCACGGCGTAATCATGATAATTCAGGGAATTGGCGTGCAGGCGCACGGTGATTTCGCCCGCCGCCGGCGGGCTGGCGTCGCGCTCGCCCGGGACCACCCGGTCAAATCCGCCGCCGGGTTGCACGATCATCGCCTTGGCCATCAAAAACCTCCCTGTGTTTTGAGGCCATTTCAACCCGGTGGTGCCCGGGCGGCAAGAGGCCTTTGGGAGGGGAAGGGCGTCAGGCGACCAAGCCCACGTCCTCGAATTTCTCCTGCATGCCGCGACGGTCGAACGGCTTGAACAGCACGTCGTCCGCGCCGGCGCGCAACACGCGGCCAATCACCATCGGATCGTTTTCCGTCGCGCAGAAGATGATTTTCGCCGCGTCGCCGCCCGGCAGGCGGCGGATCGCGCGCAAAAGCTCCAGCGAGTCGCCCCCAGGCAGGCTGCTGTCGAGCAGGATGACCTCGGGCATCTGCTGTTCGCAGATTTGCAGCGCCTTGGCGCCATCGTCGGCCTCGACGCTCTGGAAATGCAAGAGCCCCAGAATGCGGCCGGAGACCATGCGGATCACCGCCGAATCGTCAACGACTAGACCCCGTTTCATTCCACATCCCCCGAAACCGCCGCCGCGCGAGCAGGCGCGCAGGCTGTGATTGTGGGGCGAAGCCCTGAAGAAACCGCTAATAGGGGCGCGCCGGCCGAGATTCGCGGCGGCCGGCGCGCATGATTTCCATCAGCCGTGCTTGGCCGCCAGCCAGCGTTCGGCCTCCAGCGCGGCCATACAGCCGAGGCCTGCCGCCGTGACCGCCTGGCGATATTTATCGTCGGCGACGTCGCCCGCCGCGAAAACGCCTTCGACATTGGTCGCGGTCGAGTCGGGCGCGGTCTTGATATAGCCGTTGCTCTTCAATTCGATCTGGCCGGCGAAAAGCTCGGTGGCGGGCTTGTGGCCGATGGCGATGAAAACGCCGTCGAGCGGAAGCGTTTCGGTCGCGCCGGTCTTCACATTCTTGATGCGCAGCGCCTCGACCGAAAGCGGCGCCTCGCTGCCCAGAATCTCATCGACCGCGCTGTCCCAGCGGATCTCGACATTGGGCCGCGCGAGCAGGCGCTCCTGCAGGATGCGCTCGGAACGCAGCGAATCGCGGCGGTGGATGAGCGTGACCTTCTCCGCGATATGGGAGAGGTAAAGCGCCTCCTCGACCGCCGAATTTCCGCCGCCGACCACCGCGACCTTCTTGCCGCGGAAGAAGAAGCCGTCGCAGGTGGCGCAGGCCGAGACGCCAAAGCCCTTGAACTTTTCCTCGCTCGTCTCGCCCAGCCATTGCGCCTTGGCCCCCGTCGCGATGATCAGCGAATCTGCCGTATAGACCTGCCCCGAATCGCCGGTGATCTTGAACGGCCGCTGGCCCAGCTCAACCTGGGTGACGTGGTCGCTGACCAGACGCGCGCCGACATGCTCGGCCTGAAGCCGCATCTGCTCCATCAGCCAGGGGCCCTGGATGGGATCGGCGAAGCCCGGATAATTCTCGACGTCCGTCGTGATCATCAATTGCCCGCCGGCGTCGAAGCCCGAGATCAGGATCGGCTCGAGCATGGCGCGGGCGGCGTAAATGGCGGCGGTATAGCCCGCGGGGCCGGAGCCGATGACGACGACTTTGGCGTGGATGGGCGACGTTTCGGCGTTCGACATGAAAACTCCACTTTAAACCAGCTCTCCTTGACCGCGACACGTCGCGGTCAAGGCATCCCTCGCATAGGCTCGGCGGCGCAGTCGCGCCTAACAAAGACTCGCAGGTTCTCACCTGCGAGTCTCTAAATACGGCGGCGGAGCGCGGCTGCGCTTCTCAGGTCCGCAGGAGATAGGTCAAAGCTGGGCTTTCCTCAAGCCGGGACGAGCGAATCCCGCAACAGCACCGCCATATGCACGGGTTTGCGGCCGGAACCGTCCTTGATCTGATGGCGGCAGGAGAACCCATCCGCCACGATCACGTCCTGCGGCCTGGCCGCGCGGACCGCCGGCAGCAAGGCGAGTTCCGCCATTTTCTGCGAGGCTTCGTAATGTTCGGCCTCGAATCCAAACGAACCCGCCATGCCACAGCAGCCGGACTCGATCAGCTCGAAATCAAGCCCCGGCACGAGGCCCAGCGTCTTGCGCAACGACTTCATCAGGCCAAAGGCTTTCTGGTGGCAATGGCCATGGGCGTAGACCTTGACGCCCTCCGGCGCCTTCAGCGGCAGCTTCAGCCCGCGCAGCGCCTCGCGCGCGATGAATTCCTCGAACAGATAGAGGTTCTTGCCGAGCGCGCCGATTTCGGCTCCGAGGCCGAGGCTGAAGAATTCATCGCGCATCGAAAGCAGGCAGGACGGCTCCAGCCCGACGATCGGCGCGCCGGCCTCGATCGCGGGTTTGAGCGCGGCGATCACGCGGAGCGCCTCGGCGCGCGCCTTGCCCACCATGCCCATGGAGAGAAAGGTGCGCCCGCAGCACAAGGAGCGATTGGGTTCGGGATCGTCCGGCGCAGGCTGCGCGATCCGAACGCGATAGCCGCCCGCGGTCAGGACCGCGACGGCGGCTTCCGCGATTTCAGGATCGAAATGCTGGGCGAAAGTGTCCGCGAACAGCCAGACGTCGCCGCGTTCGCCGAAGCCGAGCGGCCCCTTGGCCGCGAAAGGCCCCTTGGCGGCGAAGGGCTTGACGGCGAAGGGCTTGGCGGCGGGCGGAGGCAGGGGCCTCCGCGACGTCAGCCCCAGAAACTTTTCCGCAGCCCAGGCGACAGGCGGCAAGGCGTTGCGCGTCAGGGCCAGCCAGCGCGCGGGGCGCCGCCAGCGGCCGAGCCAGGCCGGGAGTCCGCCGAACAATCTTGTCCGAAACGAGACGCCATGCGCGTCATTGCGCTGGGCGAGATATTCGGTCTTGATCAGCACCATGTCCACGGCGCTGGGACATTCCTTCTTGCAGGCCTTGCAGGACACGCAGAGGTCCATGGCGGCGGCGAGGCGCGAATCGCCGAAGGGATCGTCGCCATAGTCGCCGTTGAGCGCCGCCTTGAAGGCCGCGACCCGCGCCTCGGTGGAATGGGCGGGATCATGGGTGATGCGGAAACTTGGGCACATCACGCCGCGCCCTTCGGTCTGGCAGGCGCGATTGTGCATGCAGACCGCCACGGCCTTCGCGTAATTGCCACCGCGGGCGGGAATGCCGGAATAGGCGTCGCCAATGCCGTAAGTGTCGTAGCCCGACCAATCCAGATGCGTCTTCATGCGTGCTCCCGCCGTCAAGGCGAGCAAGCAAAAATCCCGCCATCGCGGCTTTCAGGACTGCGCCGCCAACCAGGCGTCCAGCGCTTTGGGAACGTCGGCCGACGCCCACAGGCCGAGCTTCGAGCGGCGCCATAATATGTCGTCCGACGTCCCCGCCCATTCCCGCGCAAAAAGATGCTCGACCTCCGCCTCGCTCAGTCCGAGGCCAAAGTCCCGGCCGAGATCCTCGCGCCGCCGCGCCGAGCCAAGGAAAGCAAGGCACAGCGTTCCATAGGCGCAAGCGAGACGCCGCGCTTCGGCGGCGCGAAGAAAGGCGTACCGCGCCTGAAGATCGCTTGCGAAAACGTCGAGATCGCCGCCGGGCAGATCGCCGCCCGGGAGGATCGCCGAGGCGGTCCAGGCTCCGCCGCGCGCGCCGAGGCAGGCGGCGGCGCGGTCCACGACCTGTTCCGCGACACGGCGATAGGCGGTGAGCTTGCCGCCCAAAATGCTGATGAAGGGTGCGCCGTCGGCCTGACCCTCGTCCAGCGCGTAATCGCGGCTGGCGCGCGCCGCCGCCTTCGTCCCGTCATCGACCAGAGGCCGCAGCCCGGCGAAAGACCAGACCACGTCTTCCGGCGCGACGGCGCGCGCGAAAAAGGCGTTCGCCGCCCGACAGAGATAGGCGATCTCCTCGCTCATGACGGTCACTTCGTCGGGCGCGCCGGAAAAGTCCGCGTCGGTCGTGCCGATCAGGGTGAAGTCGCGCTGATAGGAAATGGCGAAGACGATGCGCCCGTCGCCGGTCTGGAACAGATAGGCGCCGTCATGCCCGAACAGCTTTGGGACGACGATATGGCTGCCGCGCACCAGCCGCAGGCGCGGGCGCTCCGCCTTGCCGGCGAGAATGCCGTCGGCCCAGGGACCGGCGGCGTTGACGATGAGGCGCGCGGAAACGCCCCATTCGGTTTCCGTGACCTCGTCGCGAAGGATGCCGCGCCAGCCCCCAATCCCGGGCTCGGCGCGCAAAAATCTGGTCCGCGTGAAAATATCCGCGCCGCGATCGGCGGCGTCGCGGGCGTTGAGCACGACGAGGCGGGAATCGTCTACGCGGCAATCTGAATAGGCGAAGGCCCTGCTCAGATACGGCTTCAGCGGCGCGCCTTCCGGCGCGCGGCGCAGATCGAGCGACGAGGCGCCGGAGAGCTTTTCACGCGCGCCGAGATGATCATAGAGGAACAGCCCGAGCCGCAGCAGCCAGGCCGGCCGCGCGCTGGGCAGGACCGGCACGACGAAGCGCAGGGGCTGGATGAGATGCGGCGCGATCCGCCACAGCGTTTCGCGCTCGACCAAAGCCTCGCGCACCATGCGGAAATCGCCACTTTCCAGATAACGCAAGCCGCCATGTATGAGCTTGGTGGATTTCGACGACGTCCCGCTGGCGAGATCGTCCATTTCCACGAGCGCAACCTTGTAGCCGCGCCCCGCCGCGTCGCGCGCGACGCCGCAGCCGTTGATCCCGCCGCCAATGACGAGGAGGTCGTATTCCGTCCGTCCGCCGTTCACGCCGGTCCCCGCGCTCACGCTCTTTGAGTCGCTTTTCGCGATCTTCGGGCCGCGGGCGTCCGGCGTCAATTTGCGCCCGGAACAGCAAAACGCCGCCGGGCCAGCCGACGGCGTTTTGTCCGCGACGCGAAGCGCGAGATCAGAAGACCACGACGGAGCGGATCGATTCGCCCTTGTGCATCAGGTCGAAGGCGTCGTTGATCTTTTCCAGCGGCATGGTGTGGGTGATCAGATCGTCGATGTTGATCTTGCCATCCATGTACCAGTCCACGATCTTCGGCACGTCGGTGCGGCCGCGCGCGCCGCCGAAGGCCGAACCGCGCCAGTTGCGGCCGGTGACCAGCTGGAACGGACGGGTGGAGATTTCCTGGCCCGAGGGCGCGACGCCGATCAGGATCGACGTGCCCCAGCCGCGATGGCAGCATTCCAGCGACTGGCGCATGGTGTGGACATTGCCTACGCATTCGAAGGCGAAATCCGCACCGCCGCCGGTGACGTCGACGATCGCCTCGACCACCTTGTCGCGGCCGACTTCATTCGGATTGATGAAGTGGGTCATGCCGAATTTCTTCGCCATCTCCACCTTGGCCGGGTTCAGGTCCACGCCGACGATCTTGTCGGCGCCAACCATACGCGCGCCCTGAATGACGTTGAGGCCGATGCCGCCGAGGCCGAAAACCACGACATTGGCGCCCGGCCACACCTTGCCGGTATAGATCACCGCGCCGAGGCCGGTGGTGACGCCACAGCCGATATAGCAAATCTTGTCGAAGGGCGCGTCCTCACGCACCTTGGCGACGGCGATCTCGGGCAGAACGGTGAAGTTCGAGAAGGTCGAACAGCCCATATAGTGCCACAGGATGTCCTTGGCGCCGCCGGCGGGCGTGCAGGAGAAGCGGCTGGTGCCGTCCGGCATCAGGCCCTGGCCCTGAGTGGCGCGGATCGCCGTGCAAAGATTGGTGCGCTGCGACAGGCAGCTTTTGCACTGCCGGCATTCCGGCGTGTAGAGCGGAATGACGTGATCGCCGACCTTCACGGAGGTGACGCCGGCGCCGATCTCACGGACGATGCCCGCACCCTCATGACCGAGGATAGCCGGGAACTTGCCTTCGGAATCGAGGCCCGAAAGCGTGTAAGCGTCGGTGTGGCAAACGCCCGTCGCCATGATTTCGACCAGCACTTCGCCCGCCTTCGGGCCAGCCAGATCGACCGTTTCAATGGTGAGAGGCGCCTCCGCCTTCCAGGCGACAGCTGCACGCGTCTTCATGGAAAAAAACCTTTAAATGGGAAGGGATTACTTGCCCATTTAAGTCGCTTGCAGCTTTCCGCGCAATCTCCGCCTGCGATTATAAGGACAATTTCAGAATCGCCGGCAGAAAAGCCAAAGAAAAGATATTGCGGCGCACGCGCCGCGGCGCTTTACTCATTGGCGGCGGTCGATGTCGTTTTGCGCCGCACACATTGCGTCTTCATATAAACGGTTTCGCCAAGGCCTTCGCGCAGGGCCCCACGCGCCATCGACTCCTGAAAGCCGCGCATGCAGGCGAATTCGCTCTCGACCCGGGTCGAAATGACGTCAATGGCCCGCGATTCGTCGCAGGACTGCGGCGGGGTCGACAACTGACAGACAAGAACCAAAGCGGTGAAAACGGTCATGCCATCCTCCAGAGTCTCCTGCGGCGCGCCTCGGCCGACAGGATCATTGGGAAACAAGCCACCATTGCTCTGCCCCTTCCCGCCCAGGGGCAGGAAAGGATGAAGCGGGCGTTTCTCTCCGGCATTCTCACCGCGCAGATTTTCTTGGCTGTCGCGCTGGCCCAGCCGGCGCAAGCGCCGGTCGAGGCCGCGAGGCCTTTTGTCGCGGAGCAGACGGCCCCCGGCGTTTACGTCGTTGTCGGGGAGACTGCGCTTTCTTCTATACAAAATGCGGGCCAGATCAGTAATTCCATTTTTCTGATCGGAAAAGAGGCGATCGCGGTCGTCGATACGGGCGGCAGCGCCTTGGCTGGCCGACGCTTGCGCGCGACCATCCGCACTTATTCCGATCTGCCCATCCGTTACGTCGTCCTGACGCATGACCATCCTGACCATATTCTCGGCGCTGCCGCATTTTTAGGCGACAACGCCGTTTTTATAGGCCACCGCAATCTGCCGGAGGCCCTGCAGACCCACGCGGCGGATTATCTTCGCCACGCGCGCGAGGATGTCGGCGCGGACGCATTTGCCGGCACGCGCGTCATCGCGCCGACGCTTTTGGTCGATTCCGCCCAAACCATCGACATTGGCGACCGCCCGCTGAAGCTGGAGGCCTGGCCCGTCGCGCACACCAATTGCGACCTGACCGTACTGGACGAGAAAACCGGAACCTGGCTGCTCGCCGACCTGATCTTCTCGGGCCATATCCCGGCGCTCGACGGCAATCTCAACGGCTGGATCGCGGCGCTGGAGCGCCTCAAGACGCTCCCGGCCGCACGCATCGTCCCCGGCCACGGCCCCGCCTCGATGGCCTGGCCCGACGCAGCCGCGCCGATCGAAACCTATCTGCGCGTTTTGCGCGAAGATGTGCGCGCGTCGCTCCGCGCCGGAGAGACCATCCGCGAGGCCGCCGCCAAGGCGGCCGCGTCTGAGCGCGGCAAATGGGAATTATTCGACGACTTCAACACCCGCAACGCGACCGCCGCCTATCACGAGCTGGAATGGGAATAATCATTTCGCATTTGCGAAATAAAAACCGCCTCCGCCGCCGCCGCCAATGCATTCAACTAAGTGCGTACCTAACAGCCTCTAAGCCAAATATAAAACTCATAAGCCTTGTCGCCTCGTTGCTACGCTCGAATGCTGCTTGTACATTTTTTTGGTCATAAAAATGACCGCGCCCCTGAAATCGACAGTTCGGCAATTTGTTCGCCTTCTGTCGAGGGGCAAAGAAAAAACTGGCTCAGAGCGGCCAATACCTCGGCAGCCGAAGAAAAAGACGGAAGCCGTTGCGTTTCGGAGGAACACCTATGAAGAGGCTTTACGCATCTCTGCTTTCTGCTACCGCGCTGTCGCTGAGTGCGCCGGCGTTCGCTAACGATTCCGTCCTGAAGGCCGAGAAGGATCCCAAGCAGTGGGTCATTCAGACGGGCAATTACGCCAACACGCGCTATTCCGAGTTGAACCAGATCACCGCCGCCAATGTCGGCAAGCTGGCCCCCGCCTGGAGCTTCTCGACCGGCGTGTTGCGCGGCCATGAAGGCGCGCCGATCGTCGTCGGCGACGTTATGTATGTGCATACGCCGTTCCCGAATATCGTTTACGCCCTCGACCTGAAAAACGAAGGCAAGATCCTCTGGAAGTATGAACCCAAGCAGGATCCGAACGTTATTCCGGTGATGTGCTGCGACACCGTCAACCGCGGTCTCGCCTTTGCCGACGGCAAGGTCTTCCTGCATCAGGCCGACACCACAGTCGTGGCGCTGGATGGCAAGACCGGCAAGGTCGTCTGGTCGGCGGTCAACGGCGATCCCAAGCGCGGCGAGACCAACACCGCGACCGTCATGCCGGTCAAGGACAAGGTCATCGTCGGCATCTCGGGCGGCGAATTCGGCGTTCAGTGCCATGTGACCGCCTATGACATCAATAGCGGCAAGCGTGTCTGGCGCGCCTATTCCGTCGGTACGGACGATCAGATCCTGCTCGATCCGGAAAAGACCACCGTGCTCGGCAAGCCCGTCGGCAAGGATTCCTCCATCAAGACCTGGCAGGGCGATCAGTGGAAAACCGGCGGTGGCTGCACCTGGGGCTGGTATTCCTATGACCCGGACCTGAACCTGGTCTATTACGGCTCGGGCAATCCCTCGACCTGGAACCCGAAGCAGCGTCCCGGCGACAACAAGTGGTCCATGACCATCTTCGCCCGCAACCCGGACACGGGCATGGCGAAGTGGGTCTATCAAATGACCCCGCATGACGAATGGGACTATGACGGCATCAACGAAATGCCGCTGGTCGAACAGAAGATCGACGGCAAGGACCGCAAGCTCCTGGTGCATTTCGACCGTAACGGCTTCGGCTACACGCTCGACCGCACCAACGGCGATCTGCTGGTGGCGGAAAAATACGATCCGGCCGTCAACTGGGCGACCAAGGTCGATATGGACCGCAGCAGCCCGACCTTCGGACGTCCGATGGTCGACAAGCGGTTCTCGACCGAAGCCAATGGCGAGGACGTGAACTCCAAGGGCATCTGCCCGGCGGCTCTCGGCTCGAAAGACCAGCAGCCCGCCGCCTACTCGCCGAAGACCGGCCTGTTCTACGTGCCGACCAACCATGTCTGCATGGATTACGAGCCGTTCCGCGTGAGCTACACCCCGGGCCAGCCCTATGTCGGCGCGACCTTGGCGATGTATCCGCCGGAAGGCCAGACCAACATGGGCAATTTCATTGCCTGGGACGCCACCAAGGGCAAGATCGTCTGGTCTGACCCCGAACAGTTCTCGGCTTGGGGCGGCGCTCTCGCCACCGCCGGCGACATCGTCTTCTATGGCACTCTCGAGGGCTACCTGAAGGCGGTCGATTCCAAGACCGGCAAGCTGCTCTACAAATACAAGACCCCGTCGGGCATTATCGGCAACGTGATGACCTATCAGCACGCTGGCAAGCAGTATGTGGCCGTTCTGTCCGGCGTCGGCGGTTGGGCCGGCATCGGCCTCGCGGCTGGCTTGACCGATCCGCATGCGGGTCTGGGCGCGGTCGGCGGCTATGCCGCCCTCAGCGACTATACCTCGCTCGGCGGCGTGCTGACGGTCTTCGCCCTCCCCGATTGATCGCCACACCCACTCCGAGCCGGGCGAGTCGCAAGACTCGCCCGGCTTCTTATTCGGTCAGACTTGTTCGGTTAGTTCTGGCTTTTGTTAGACCTGGCGTTCGCGTTTCGAGCCGCCCGACGCGGGCAGGCGTGAGGATAGCTGCGCCCAAATGATATGACGATTGGAACCCGCGTCGTGAAAGATTTCGCTTCAGCAAGACCCGCCCGCCAGACGGCCAAAAAGCGGTTCGCAGCCTCTCTGTTCGCGGTTGTCGCCGCGCTCGCCGTCGCCGGAGCCGCGCAGGGCGAGCCCAAGCAGCCGGCGAAAAACGACGATGGCAGATATTATGACGCCGAAGGCAATCCGACCTATCGGGTCGACGCGGACGGCAAGACGGATTGGACCACTTATTCCGGCTTCCAGCGTTACAATGCGGAATGCCTGCGCTGCCATGGTCCCGACGGCATGGGCTCGAGCTATGCGCCCGCCCTCGTCGACTCGCTCAAGACAATGGATTACGCCACCTTCCTCGCCACCGTCGCGCAGGGCCGCAAAAATCTCGTGAATGGCCAGGAAAAGGTCATGCCGCAGCTCGGCGAAGACAAAAACGTGATGTGCTACATCGACGATATTTATGTCTATCTCAAAGCCCGTTCCGACGACGCGATTGGTCGCAACCGTCCGCCGGGGCATGATCCCAAGGGCAAGAGCTGGCAGGCGGCGCAAGATTCCTGCATGGGCGCGCCGAGTTGACGCAGCGCCGATGAAGCGGCGCGCGAGCCCATTGAACGCCAGCTTCTCCGCGGCCTGCCTGTTGGCTTTGCTTTCCGCGGGGCCGGTTGCGGCGCAGACAAGTCCCGATCTCGTCTCGCGCGACCGCCTGCGCGTCTGCGCCTCGCCGGCGGACCTGCCTTTCTCCAACAAGGAGAAGCAGGGCTTCGAAAACAAGATCGCAGAACTCGTCGCGGAAGAACTGAAACTTCCGCTGCATTATTTCTGGATGCCATCAGGCCCTGGCTTCATCCGCAATACGCTTCTGTCCGACATGTGCGACCTCGTCATCGGCTACGCCTCCGAGGCCGACCTGGTCGATCATTCCAATCCCTATTACGCATCGACCTATGTTCTGGTGACGCACAAGGGCGGCAAGTTCGAGGGCGTCGACCATCTCGACGACCCGCGCCTGAAGGATGCGAAGCTCGGCGTCATCGCCCGCACGCCCCCGGTCGACCATCTGATGGCGCTCGGCATGCTCGACAGCGCGAAGAGCTATTCGCTGCTGGTGGACCGCCGCTTCGCCTCGCCAGCCGAGGACGCTCTGCACGATGTTGAGACGGGCGAAACCGACGCGGCCATTCTTTGGGGACCGATCGGCGGCTATTTCGCCCGGAAGGCGTCGCCGCCGCTCGTCGCGACCGAGCTCCACACCGACAAACGCCCACCCTTCATCTTTCGCGTCGCCTTCGGCATGCGCGCCGGCGAGACGGAATGGAAGCACAAGCTGAACGACATCATCCGCAAGCGGCAGAAGGACATCGACGCGATCCTTACCAGTTATGGCGTGCCGCTGGCGCCGGTCGAGGCC
The DNA here is from genome assembly GCF_030056575.1 of Rhodoblastus sp. 17X3. GTDB lineage: Bacteria > Pseudomonadota > Alphaproteobacteria > Rhizobiales > Beijerinckiaceae > Rhodoblastus. Next base: position 18,108 of record NZ_JASHHX010000027.1, read on the forward strand.
GCGCCGATCCAGGGCGCTCCGAACGACGCGCCGCATCCGGAGCGGAGCGACCCGCGATGAACAGGCGAAAAGCGCTGGCTTTCGCGCTCGCGGGATTCGCCCTCGCTACCCTCGCCGCCGCCGCCGCGCCGCCCGAACCACCCGGCTATCGCCTCGACGATTACCAGTCCCCGACGCCGGACACGTTCAACGGCGAACCGGCGCTGAGCGTCGAGGCCGCGAAAGCCGCCTGGTCCGATCCCAAGACCATCTTCATTGACGTGCTGCCGCATCCGCCCCGCCCCGAAGGCCTCCCGAAAGGGACAATCTGGCAGGAAAAACCTCATGCCGGCATAGCGCGGTCGATCTGGCTGCCGGAAGTCGGCCGCGGGGCCCTGGCGCCGGAGACCGAGGCCTATTTCAGCCGCAGCCTTTCCGAAATCACCGGGGGCGACAAGGACGCGATTCTGGTATTCTACTGCAAACGCGCCTGCTGGATGTCCTGGAACGCCGCCAAACGCGCCGCCTCCATGGGCTACAGCCAGGTCCGCTGGTATTCGGACGGAATCGAGGGATGGCGGGAAGCGGGACTGCCAACCGAAACGATCGCTCCGCGACCATAAGGCTGCGAAACGCGCCAGAACGAGGAGGACGCCATGCTGACGAAACGGACTCTTTTACACGCGGCTGTTCTGGCGCTGGCGGCGCCCGCCGCGCTGCGCGCCGAGATCAATACGCCCGAGAACGAGGACAGCTGGAAATCCCTCAGGACCCAATTTTTCGGCGACCGTCCGATCGGCGCGGGGGATGGCTTTATCGTCCTGAACGCCCCCACGCGCGCGGAAGACGCGGCGCTTGTGCCGATCGATCTGATGTTCCCTGCGCGCGGCGCCGGGGACGACAGGGTCAAGGCGGTCACGCTGATCGTCGATGAAAATCCCATGCCCATGGTCGCGACGCTTCAGCGCGGCCGCATCGACAAAGGCCCGTTCGCCTTTTCGCTGCGCATTCGAGTCAATTCCTATTCCAATGTCCGCGCCATCGCCGAGACGGAGAGCGGCGCGCTGCATATGGCGCGCGTCTTCGTCAAGGCGGCGGGGGGCTGTTCGGCGCCGGCCGGCAAGGACCCGGAAGAAGCGCGGGCCGCCGCGGGGAAGATGCGCTTCCGCACTTTCGCCGCGACCGGACGCGATGAGGCGCAGGTCCAGATCCGGCACCCCAACTATTCCGGCATGCAGATGGATCAGGAAACCCGGCTCTACACGCCGGCCTGGTATATCGTCGCGGTGAAGGTTCTTCAGGGCGACGACCTGCTGTTCAGCATGGAGAACGGAATCTCGCTCAGCGAGGACCCGACCTTCCGCTTCACCTATCGCGCCAATGGCGCGCCGATCCGCGTCGAGGCGCGGGATTCGCGCGGAGCGGAATTCACCCGCGTCTTCTCCGGCAACGGCGATCCGGCCTGACCCATAAGCGCGTAACGCCAATCGTCATAGGTTGAGGCCTTTGACGATTGGCAAGGAGCGAATGCGACCGAAGCCCGGCGAAAGACTGCCGTCTGGCGACGCCCTATGGGCTTACGCGAGGGGCTCCTGATCGCGCGGCATCGCGATCGGGATGAAAAAAGTCAGAAGCAGCGGATTTCCGCCTCGGCCTGTGCGCGGCGCAATTCCGCGACGATGTCATCGAAACGCGATGAGCTGCGAAAAGCGTTGGCGGCCTGCCCGACGCCCTGTCGCATGGACAGCACGGTCTCCGCCTCGACATATTTGTCATAGGGCAGGATCGCGGCGAGCATGTCCTGAGAGCAGGCGCATTTCTTCAGCACTTCGCGGGTCTGGCCATTGGCGGCCATGCAGGCGAACACATAATCGGCGCGCGCCTCGGTCGGATAGTCATTGACCGGATCGCCGTCGCCGGCCAAAGCCGGCGACGCGAAAACCAGCGCGAGAATGAGCGCCCCCGGAACGAGCCGCCAGGCGCGACGCTCAGCTCTTCTTGCCGTCATAGCGCAATGTCTCCTCGAGCAGCACCGCGCCGGCGGCGTCGCGGGCGGCGATGTCGATTTCATAGACTGCGCCCGGCAGATCGGGCGCAACGCGGAACACATAGGTCAGCGTGTCGAGCCCATTCATCCGCTCCTTTTGCGGGTCGTTCCTGAACGGAGCGATTTCGACGCGCCACGCCTTCGCCTGCCCGTCGATCTTGTCCGGCGCGGTCTGCGCCTCGCGCAAGGCGGCCCGAATGGCGTTCTTGAGATAGCGCGGATTGGCTCTGAACAGGGCCGACAATTGCTGGATGTTGTTCTCCAGCATCAGGCTGATCACCGGGTTGCCCGACATGGACTCGAAGGGTCCAGCCGGCCGGCGGTGTTCCGCGCTGAACATGTCCACCCGCACATTGCGCTCCTCGGGGGCCTTGCCGGCCTCGTCGATCGTCAGCTTGACCTTGTCGTCGAAGGCCTTGCCATATTTGGCGGGATCGGCTGATTTCTGGCTGTAGGAATAGTTCAGCTCGTCGCCTGGATTCGTATTGGCCAGCTGCGGGGCTTCAAACAGGATGTCGGCGGCGGCGGGCGGCTTATCCTGCGCCAAAGCCGCGGCGGCGTTGAAAAACAGAAGGCATGCAACAACAGGCCCCGGACGGAGCTTCATACTTCTCTCCCTTGCGAGCGCCCCGAGCGCCGTGCGGCGCTCGGGGACTTGACGTTTCTTGTTGGAGTCAGCGCCGTGCTCTCAGCGCGCGGCGCTCTTGTAGCCCGCCATGTCGAGCATGAAGCCGCGACCGCGCACCGTGCTGATGAACGGCCCGCCGACGCGCGTGATCTCGGTGAATTTGGTGCGCAGATAGCCGAGATAGACGTCTACGACATTCAGCGAGGTGCAGCCCTGGTCGCCCCAAAGCTGGTCATAGATTTCGCCGCGGCCGACCGGATGGTTGGCGTTGTCCATCAGGATCGCCAGCAACTCCGACTCGCGCTGCGTCAGCCGAATGTGGGCGTTGCCGTAATGGGCCTGGCGCGTGTGCATGTCGAGCACAAGCTGCCCGACCTTGCGGCGCTCGCTCGAGTCCGCCGAGATCGCATGGTGCATCAGATGCGCCCGCAGGCGCTCCACCAGTTCATCGAACTGGAAGGGCTTGGCGATATAATCGTCAGCGCCCGCATTCAGGCCGCTGGCCCGATCGGCCGCCTTGTGGCGGTCGCTTAGAAAAAGGATCGGTTCGGTCCGACCATTGCGCCGCATGGCGCGGCACATCTCAAAATCGTGATTGTCCGGAGACGGCGTGTCGAACAAAACCGCGCATGGATTGAGCGCCTTGGCGGTTTCGACCGGGTCCTCTCCTTCGCCCACGAAAGTGACGTCAAACCCTTCCGCCTTGAGACCTTCGGCGAGCACGCCTCCGGCCACGAGATCGGTTTCGATGATGAGAACATTCATCGTTACTTGCCCTGCGTTTCACATTCCCCGCCGCCGACCTTGTTTGAGACTTGCGCTCGGTCGTTCGACGCCGCGAGGATAGAGCCTCGCTCTCACGCTCACAACTCACTCATGCCCCGATCGGGCGCGTTTTCGGGAAAAAAATCTTATTAAATTCGTCTTATATTTCTTATTTTATATATGTTGGCCTGACCTCAGCCACCCGTCAGCACCTGTTTTGGCGATTTGCTCCGGCCTTTGATGCGCCCTGAAGCCGCCAAATCCGGCAGTGTCAGAGACGCTGCTGGATCTTTCGGGCCATTTCGAACGCGCGGCGCTCCAACAAGATGGGCGTTTCGCAAACATAAGACAAGGCTCGTGAACGGTCGTCGAAAATTCGCTTGTCCCATTTCAGGCTGGAAGCCGCGTCGTCGAGCGCCGAAGGCGAGGAAACGTCCTTCGACTCCTGCTCGTCGCTGATCTTGTCGGCCTCGGCGCGAATTTTCTCCGCCAGGAGATGCTGTCCCCGCGCATAGCGTACGACCCCCGAAATCACCCGATTGCGCTCGCTGTTGATGATGGCGAGCGCGCCGGCGAACACGCGCGTCAGCCGCACGGACTTGTCCGCGCCGGCGCTGGCCGCGAATTCGTCGATGAGGCCGTCCATCTCCGTTATCTGCGTGCGACGCGAGGCGAGCTTGCGCGCCAGGGCTGTTGCCCCGGAATCATCGTCCCAGGGGCCCGCCGACGCGAGATCGGGACCGGACCAGACGGCGGCCGGGCTGATCTCGCCGGTCCGCCGCTGGGCGCAGGGCCAGTCCGGATCCTCCGCCGGCTTCGCCAAAGCCGGCGCGGCTATGCCCAGCAGGAAGGCTAAGGCGACCAAAGGTGCGAGGCGGACCATGCGAATTCCTCCAGAACCCTGACGGGTCCCCAATAGTTAGTGCGGAGACGAAGCCACTCCAAGCGGCGACTGGCCGACGGGGATGCTCTTGACCACCTTGAGGCTCGCCACGTCGATCACGGAGACGTCGTTGGAATTGCCATTGGTGGTGAACAGCAGCTTTTCATCGGGCGTCAGCGCCAGATGCCAGACGCGCTGGCCGACGAGCAGATATTTGCGAACCTCGAAAGTCTCGGCGTCCACCACCGCGACGCGATTGGCCGGCCCCAGCGCGACGAAGGCGGTCTTTCCGTCGCTGGTCAGCCGAATGCCGACCGGCTGGATTTCCTCGCGGGTCAGGCCGGGGATTTCGAACTTGATCTTCTTGATGATCTTGTGCGTCTTCGGATCAATCACCGCGACGGCGCCGCCGACCTCGGAGCTGACCCATAGCCTTGAGCCGTCCTTGCTGAAGACCGCCACCCTCGGGCGCTTGTCGACCAGCACGCTGTCGATCAGCTTGAAGGTATGGGCGTCGATGAAATGGGCCATGCTGGTTGTTTCCGAGGTATTGACCAGCACATTGCCATCGGGGCTTAGCGCCATGCCCTCCGGCTCCACCCCCACCGGCACGCGGGCGACGATCTGGTTCTTCTCGATGTCGAGAACGGTGACCTCGGAATTGTCCTCATTGGAGATATAGAGCGGATTGCCGGAAGGGTTCATCGTGAACTGCTCCGGGTCCTTGCCAGAATCCAGCGTGCGCAGGAGTTTCATGGTGGAGGTGTCAATGACCTCGACGCCGTTCTCGTCGCTGGCGCAGATATAGAGATTCTTGCCGTCCGGGCTGACGAGAACGCCGCGTGGCCGCCGCCCGACCTTGACGGTCTTGACCACCGCCAGCTTCTCGCTGTCGATCACGCTGACATTATTGCTCTTCTCATTGGTCACATAGATCTGATAGGCCCCCGCCGGCAGGGCCGACGCGGCCCACAGGCCCGAGAGCGCCAGCGCGCCCCAAATTCCAAATCCACGCATTCCAGTCTCCCCGCCTCCGCGGCGCTCAATTCATATGACAGGTCGTTTCCGGCAGGTCCGCGCCCAGCGTGTCGAGGACCGAGCGCTGGTGCAGGAAGCCCGGCTGCGGCGCGACGCCGACGATGGATTTCGGCTGGGCGTAGAGCAACACCTGCCTCAACTGCTGGTCCCACGGCCGGAAGCTCCCGGGCGAACCCTTGTAATTGGCCAGGTTGAAGTCCGGCCCGTCGAGAAAGGCCCGCAGCCCCTCCGGATTGGCGCTCTTCTGGTTTTGCGCGGCGTCGCCGATCGCCCGCGCCGCCATCCACGCCTGGTAATCGACCGGGCGCATCACGCGGCCGGCGAAGCGCAGGAAGCGGCTCTGCAATTGTTCGGCGCCCCAGGCGATATGGACCGCGCTCCAGGAGGTCGGAACAAGCCCCTGTGTGCCGAGAACCAGCTTCGGGTCGGCGGTGCGATAGAGAAGGAAGTCGCCGAAATCGGCGGCCTCGTCAGCCACGACGATGACGTCATAATCCCCGCCGCGCGCGAAGTTCAGGGCCTCGGCCTCGGTGATGTTGTCGCCGCGCGCCCGGGCCAGCGGGCCAAAGGTCCACGGCTTCTCCGCGACGATCTTGAGGCCGAATTTCCGCGCCGAAGCGCGAAAGGCGGCGGCATAGGCGGCGTCGGCCTCGCCCGGCCCGATGACCAGCAGCGCGCGGGTCCAGCGCCGCACGAGCAGGAACTGCGCCAGCGCGTCGGTCAGCATGGCGCGGCTCGGCGCGATGTGGAACAGGTTGGCGCGGCAATCGGGACCGCGCAGCCGGTCGTCCGGGGCGGAAGCATTGAACACCAGCGCGCCCGAGGGCCGCAGGGCGTCCGCCAACTGGAGCAGTTCCGCTGCCGGCAGATCGGCGATGAACAGGCGCAGGCCCTTGTCGGCCAGCTTGCGCGCCGCCTCGACAGGCGATTCCCCGGGCTCGACCAGCGCCTCAGTCAGCTCGAAGCTCTGCCCGGTGAAGGCGCCGGTCGTGTTGTTCTCCGAGATCGCGAGCGCCGCGCCCTTCACGCCTTCATCGCGCGGGACGGCTTCGAGATCGTAGAGCGGCGGCGGCGGCTTCGCATATGCAATATAGCCGATGTCGATCTTGAGCTTTTCCTGCGCCTGAGCGCCTTTCAACGCGCCGGCGCAAAGGCAGAAAGCGCAAAATGCCGCCCAGAGGACTGGACGGCGCCGCAAAGCAGCAAAAATCTTGAAACTACTTCCCATGTGAAGATTATTCTTGGACATTTGCTAAGACGTCAATGTGAAAATCATAAGCGATTTTTAAGACGGGGGTCAATGCGCGCCCTCAGGCCTTATGCCATAATCGTCACATGATAGTTTTAGCGCGAGACTTACCGCATAATCGCGCCAAGTCTTCCGAAAATATGGCCATTATTACTTGGAGTTCTAGATGAGCACTCTATGGCTGGCCGCCATGGGCTTGCCCACGATGCTTGCTGCTTTCGGCGTTTCCGCCAGAGCGGCGCCGACTCCCGTTCTTGTGATGCCCTTTGCTTTCGCTGACGACGGCGCGGCCGATCAGGCCGTCGCGCACGCCGGTCATCTCGAGCTGATGATGCGCGAACTGCGCGTCGCCATCGACCAGAAGGGCGTCTACCGCACCATTTCGCCCGATCCGATCCTGGCCGATTTCATCGAAAGCGACGCCGCCTGCGTGCTGCAGCGGGCGCGCGATCTCGGCGCGACCTATGTTCTCGCCGGCGCCATACAGACGCTCGGCGCGACGGCCTCCAATGTATGGCTCGGCCTGTTCGACGCCGCCGACGGCCGGCGTCTTTCCTGCTGGCAATCGACCTTTCGCGGCGACAGCGACGAATCCTGGCGCCGCGCCGCAAATTTCCTTGGCGAAGAAATATCCGCCGCTCCGCTGCCGAATTGAAGCCCCGTCATCCGGCCGGCGCATTCGCGCAGGCCGCTTGCGCCTCGGATATTCGGGTTATTCCGAGGCTTCGCAAAAACCCGAGGAGGAAGCCATGACTGTCAGTATCCACCCCTCAGTCGACAACGGCGTCAGGCCCGGTCGCGCCGATTTCGCCGGCGGCACGCTGAGCTGCAAATGCGCCCACGACCCCGTCAAGGTCACGATCAAGGGCAATGTCGCCCACAACCACGCCTGCGGCTGCACCAAATGCTGGAAGCCGGCCGGCGCCAATTTCTCGGTGGTCGCCGTCGTTCCGCGCGACAACCTCTCCGTGACCGCCCATTCGGAGAAGCTGCACATCGTCGATCCCAATGCGACGATCCAGCGCTATGCCTGCAAGGAATGCGGCGTGCACATGTTCGGCCGCATCGAAAACAAGGCCCATCCTTTCTACGGCCTCGATTTCGTCCATACCGAATTGTCGTCGGAAGAAGGGTGGGCGGCGCCGGAATTCGCCGCTTTCGTTTCTTCGATCATTGAATCGGGCTTCCCGCCGTCCCGCATGGGCGAAGTACGCTCGCGCCTGACGGAATTGGGCCTGCCGCCCTACGACGCCCTGTCCCCGGCGCTGATGGACGCGATCGCGACCCATATCGCGAAGGCTTCGGGCAAACTGGCGGCCGCCTGACGGCATCGCGCGCCGCCAATCTGGCGATTAACCGAGCGTCGGAGAGCCCGGACAGGCTCCCCGACGCATTCCTTTTCCGCCAGCCATTCAGACTGGCTTGATGATCCTGGAGTTCGACGATGGAGACTGTTTCGACCAACAAATCCCATGGAGGCGTGCAGGGCGTCTATCGCCATGAATCGCGTGAAACGAAATGTGCGATGACCTTTTCGGTATTCACGCCGCCGCAGGCCGAACGCGGCCCTGTTCCGGTGCTCTGGTATTTGTCCGGCCTGACCTGCTCCCACGCCAATGTCACGGAGAAGGGCGAGTTTCGCGCCGCCGCCGCCAAGCATGGCGTCATCATCGTCGCGCCCGACACGTCTCCGCGCGGCGCGGACGTGCCCGATGAACCTGACAACTGGCAGTTCGGCTCCGGCGCCGGCTTCTACGTGGACGCGACGCAGGCGCCCTATGCCAAGAATTACCGCATGTATTCCTATGTGACCGAGGAACTGCCGGAGCTGATCGCCAATCATTTCCCCGCCGACATGACCCGGCAGGGCATTTTCGGACATTCCATGGGCGGGCATGGCGCCTTCACCATCGCGCTGAAACATCCCGAGCGTTTCAAGAGCTGCTCCGCCTTCGCGCCCATCGCCCAACCCTCGACCAGTGGCTGGTCGAAGCCGTCGCTGGAGAAATATCTCGGCCCCGACGAAAAGGCCTGGCGCGCTTATGACACGACCCTGCTGATCGCCGACGGCGCGCGCTTCAAGGAATTTCTGGTCGACCAGGGCGCCGCCGACAATTTCCTGCAGGACGGCCTGAAACCCTGGCTGCTGGAGGAGGCCTGCGCGGCGGCGGGGATTCCGCTGACCCTCCACATGCGCGAGGGCTATGACCATTCCTATTATTTCATCTCGACCTTCATGGCCGATCATATCGCCTGGCACGCCGCCCGGCTCTGACCCGCTTCGATGGACTGACCGAGCCGTCCAGCCGGAGCGGCTGGACGGCTTTGCTGTCGCAGCGCTGTAACAAGGAAATGATGGAGTGGCGCGCCGCAACGTCCGGCGCCCGTTCAAAGGGCCGGGCCTTTCGCTGCGGCGTCGGAACCGGCGAGGACTCCATGGACGATTTGGCGCGCATTCCCGAGCAGTCTCACGATGCGGGCGCGCAGGGCCGCGGCGCGCAGGGTCTGGACCTGCGGGAGTCGCCCGCGCGTTTCGTCAACCGCGAATTGTCCTGGCTGGCTTTCAATCGCCGGGTGCTCGAAGAAGCCCTGAACGAGCGCCACCCGCTGCTCGAACGCCTGCGCTTCCTGTCGATTTCGGCCAATAATCTCGACGAATTCTTCATGGTGCGCGTCTCGGGCGTCATCGAACAGATCGAGGCCGGCGTCGCGACGGCGACCTTCGACGGCCTGACGCCGACCCAGCTTCTGGCCGAGATCCGCCGCCAGACGGGGAACATGACCACCGACCAGGCGGCGATCTGGCGCGAACTTCGTCTCCGGCTGGCGGATGAGGGCGTCGTCGTCGTCCCGCGCGCCGACTGGAGCGAGGCGGACCGCGCCGCGCTCGAAAGCCATTTCGTCAATCATGTCTTCCTGGCCGTCACGCCGATCGCCATCGACCCGACCCATCCCTTCCCCTTCATTCCCAATCTGGAAATGTCGGTGGTGCTCGACATCCGCCGCCACGATCACGACCGCGCCTTCCGCGGCCTGATCCGCCTGCCCGGCAAGCTGCAGCGCTTCATTCCGCTCGCGCCCACGCAAGGCTCCGCCCACGGTTCCTCGACCCGCTTCGCCGCCCTTGAGGACGTGGTCGCCGCCTTCGCCGCCATGTTGTTCCCTGAATGCGATTTCGCCTCGACCGGCCTGTTCCGCGTCGTGCGCGACCTCGATATCGAATTCGACGACGACGCCGAGAACGCCGACGATCTGGTCGAGACCTTCGAGGCGGCCCTGCGCGAGCGCAGGCGCGGCAATGTCATCCGGGTCGAATTCAGCCCCGAAACGCCGCCGGACATGCGCGAATTCATCGCCGGACAGCTGAAACTGTCCTCGCTCGGCGATCTCGTCTGCGAAGACCAGCTGGCGCTGGCCACGCTGTCGCAGATCGTCGGCGCCGAGCGCCCCGAACTGAAATTCCCATCTTTCTCGGCGCGCTATCCCGAACGCGTGCGCGAATTCGAGGGCGATTGCTTCGCCGCGATCCGCAGCAAAGATTTCATCGTCCACCATCCTTATGAGACCTTCGACGTCGTGTTGCAGATGCTGCAGCAGGCGGCGCGCGACCCGCGCGTCGTTTCGATCAAGCAGACGCTCTATCGCACCTCGTCGAACAGCCCGATCGTCGCCGCGCTGATCGAGGCGGCGGGCGCCGGCAAGGCCGTCACCGCCTTGGTCGAGCTGAAAGCGCGCTTCGACGAGGAGGCCAATATCCGCTGGGCGCGGTCGCTGGAGCGCGCGGGCGTCCAGGTCGTCTATGGCTTCTCCGAACTGAAGACCCACGCCAAGCTGTCGATGGTCGCGCGCGAGGAAGCGGGCGAAATCGTCACGTTCTGCCATATCGGCACCGGCAATTATCACCCGATCACGGCGCGCATCTATACCGACCTCTCGGCTTTCACCGACGAGCCGGCGATTGGCCGCGACGTCGCCAGAATCTTCAATTTCATCACCGGCAATGGCGCGCTCGCCCCGCTGGAGCGCATGGCGATCTCGCCGGGCGGGATCAAGCGCCGCCTGCTCGACCATCTGGAACAGGAAATCGCCCATGCCGCGCGCGGCGAACCGGCCGCCTTCTGGGGCAAGTGCAATTCGCTGGCGGACCCGGAAATCATCGACGCGCTTTACGCCGCCAGCCAGGCCGGCGTGAAAATCGAACTGGTAGTGCGCGGCATCTGCTGCCTGCGTCCCGGCGTTCCCGGCCTGTCCGAAAACATCAAGGTGAAGTCGATCATCGGGCGCTACCTCGAACATTCGCGCATTTACGCCTTCGGCTGCGGCCGCCAACTGCCCCATGCCGACGCCGCGCTCTATATCTCCTCGGCGGACCTGATGCCGCGTAATCTCGACCGCCGCGTCGAGACCCTGTTCCCGATCGAGAATCCGACCATGCACGAGCAGGTGCTGAACCAGGTCATGCTCGCCAACCTGCTCGACAATGAGCAGAGCTGGGACATTCTGGAGGACGGAACCAGCCGCCGCGTGACGCTGGAGCCGAAGGAAGAGCCTTTCAACGCGCAGAATTACTTCATGACCAATCCGAGCCTTTCGGGCCGCGGCGACGCTTTGTCGGACTCCGCGCCGCGCGATCTCGCCCGCTACAGCGATTCCGTCTGAGGCTCGCGCCAAAAGGCGTCGACAAATGACGCGCCGCTCCCCAATTTAGTGCGGGCGGCGTTTCCCTGCGAGGTCGGTTCGATGCGGCGCGTGGTTCGACTTGCCTTGGCTCTGGTCGCGGCGCCCGTTTTCCTCACGGCGGCGCCGGCGCGCGCCGACCACGCCGACGAATTGCGCGCCACTCTCGCCAGGATCCAGTTGCCGCCGGGCTTCCATATCGCACTTTATGCCCTGACGCCGAACGCCCGCAGCCTGGCCCTCTCGCCGGATGGCGCGACGCTGATCGTCGGCAGTTCCGGGGCCAGGGTTTACAAGGTCGCGCTTGGGCCGGACTTGAAGGTCGCGCAGGGGCGGGACTTGAAGGTCGCGCAGGGGCGGGACTTGGCGGCAAAGGTCGAGCCCTTCGCGCCGGGGCAAAGTTTCACCCTGCCTAACGGCCCCTGCTTCGCGCCAGATGGAACCCTGTTCCTCGCCACTTTCGACCGCATTTTGCGTTTCGCTCCGCGCCCGGGCGGGGGCTGGGATGAAGACCATCCGCAACAGATCGTCGCGCCGGGCGCCTTGATCCCGGCTGCGGAAAAGAAGCAGTCTCACGGCATGCGGGTCTGCCGCGTCGGTCCCGACGGCAAGCTTTATGTTGCGGTCGGCCAGCCGGACAATGTTCCGCCCAAGGACCGGCAGCCGCTCTATGCGAAATGGGGCATGGGCGGCATCCTGCGAATGGATCGCGACGGGACGAACAAGGAGATTTTCGCCAGCGGAATCCGCAACAGCGTCGGCATGGATTTCGAGCCGGGGACGGGCGTGCTGTGGTTCACCGACAATCAGGTGGACGGCATGGGCGACGACATCCCGCCCGAGGAATTGAACAAGGCGCCGCGTGCGGGGCTGAATTTCGGCTTCCCCTGGTACGGCGGCGGCCATGTCCGCACCAAGCTCTATGCCGACGAGACGCCGCCCGACGACCTCGCCTTTCCCGAACTTGAACTCAACGCCCACGCCGCCGACCTCGGCATGATCTTTTCGCGCGGCGCCGTCTTTCCGGAATCATGGCGGGGGATTTTCATCGCCCAGCATGGGTCCTGGAACCGGAGCGTCCCCATCGGCGCGCGGGTGATGTTCGTTCCCTTCCGCGACGGCAAGCCGGGCCGGGCGATCCCCTTCGCGGAAGGCTGGAACCGTGGCGACGGCGGCTATTCGGGCCGCCCGGTCGCGCTCGCCGAATTGCCGGACGGCTCGCTGATCGTCTCTGACGATCAGGAAGGCGCGCTTTATCGGATTTTCTACGACGGGAAGTAGTTCTATCTTTTCCCGCCCGCCATGGCCTCCGCCTCCGGCCGCGCCCGCAAAGTCAGCATGGCCCAGACGCCCAGAAAGGGTCCAATCGCCAATATCGCGAAGGCGTAGCGCCAGCCGAGCCAATCCACCGCATAGGGCATGAGATGGATGCTGACCAGGGTCAGCAGAAAGCCGATGCAGGTCTGCGCCGTCAGCATGGCGCCGCGCAAGCTTGGGTCGCATAATTCCACCGTCGAGGCCGAGAACTGCGCGGAATCCGCGATGACGGCGACGCCCCAGACAATGCCAACCGCAAGCACCGCCGTCGCGGAGCCCCCGAAGACGAAGCCGATCAGGATCGAGCACAGGCCGGACGCAGCCATGGCGACGCTCGTGACGAGGGTGCGGCCGAGACGGTCCGCGAAAAACCCGCCCAGCAGCGCGCCGAGCGCGCCCGAGCCGACGATGAAAAATGTCGCGAGCGCGGGATGCAGCGGCGGGGCGTCGCCATAGCGGGCGCGAAAACTCGCCGCGACAAAGGCCCCGATCCAGGCCCACATCGCATAAAGCTCCCATTGATGGCCGAAATAGCCGAAATTGGAGAGGCGCAGGGGAACCGAACGCCAGCCCAGCAGCACGTTCGACCAGCGGAATTCCGGCGCGCGCGCCACATTGGGGCCAAGGCCGATGAGGCCCGCGAGCAAAGCGGCGAGCAGCGCGCCCGCGCTGGCGAACAGGATCGGCGCCCGCCAGTCCAGACCGCCCAGGGCGGCGGCAAGATGCGGCGAGGCCGAACCCAGCGTCAGCGCGCCGACGAGCAGGCCGATGAGCAGGCCGAGATCGCCGCGCGCCCAGGTCGCGGCCAGGGCCATGCCGACGGGATAGACCCCGGCGAGGCTCACGCCGGTGACGAAGCGCAGGACCGGCGCAACGGGCGAGACCGGCGGCAACAAGGCGGCGGCGCCGGTACAGATCGCCGCGACGAGGGCGGAAAGACGAAACAGCAGCCTCTTGTCGAGCCGGTCCGGCAGAGCCAGCAGCGCCGAAACAAAGGCGCCGGCGACAAAGCCTGCCTGCACGCTGGAGGTCAGCAGCGCGGCGAAAAAGGGGCTCAGCGGCTGCTGCGCCTTGATCGCCGCGATGGAGGCGTTGGAGGCGAACCAGCAGGCCATGGCGAGGACCTGGCACAGCAGAAGAATCGCGAGCGAACGGACGCGCCCCGGTTTCGCCTCGGTCATGTCCCCTCCCCGTGCGGCCTCGCCGTCGTCCTGCATTCATAGAAGCCAAGGTGGAGCCCGCGCGCAAGCGGAACAAGCGGCCCTTTGCGCGCAGGCAATTGGCGCATCCCCCGCTTTCGTGCAAAAACAGCGCGCCTGTCGAGAGGATGATCGCGCTTGGACAATGTGCTGTCGGTCGAAAACCTGACCAAGACTTACGCCACCGGCTTCGCCGCGCTGAAAGGCGTCGATCTTTCGATCCGCCGCGGCGAGATTTTCGCGCTGCTCGGGCCAAACGGCGCCGGCAAGACAACGCTGATCGGCATTGTCTGCGGTCTGGTGCGCGCGAGCGGCGGGAAAGTGACCGTGGACGGCTTCGACATCGCCGTGGATTACCGCTCGGCGCGCAAGAAGATCGGCCTCGTGCCGCAGGAGCTGGCGACGAACATGTTCGAGACGGTCTGGAACACGACCGTTTTTTCGCGCGGCCTGTTCGGCAAGAAGGCCAATCCAGCCTATGTCGAAAAGGTGCTGCGCGACCTGTCGCTGTGGGACAAGAAAGATGCCAACATCCGCGCTCTGTCCGGCGGCATGAAGCGGCGCGTGCTGATCGCCAAGGCTCTGGCGCATGAGCCGGAAATCCTGTTCCTCGACGAGCCCACCGCGGGCGTTGATGTCGAATTGCGCCGCGACATGTGGGAAATGGTGCGCAAGCTGCGCGAAAGCGGCGTCACCATCATCCTCACCACCCATTATATCGAAGAAGCCGAGGACATGGCCGATCGGATCGGCGTGATCGACAAGGGCGAAATCATTCTCGTCGAGGAAAAACACGCCTTGATGCGCCGCCTCGGCCAGACGCGCGTCTGCGTGAGCCTGACCCAAAAACTCGACGCCATCCCGGAAGGGCTGTTCGACCTGCCGCTGACCCTGTCGCCCGACGGCAAGTCGCTGTCCTTCACCCAGATGGGCGAAAGCGCGGGGCACGACGGGAGCAAAGACGCCAGCCTGGCGCGGCTCCTGAAAAACCTCATCGCGCAGGGCGTGGATTTCGCCTCGGTCCAGTCCAGCCAATCCTCGCTGGAAGACATTTTCATCGATCTCGTGGGCAAAAGCCGATGAACTTCTCCGCCGTCCGCGCCATCTATCTGTTCGAACTCGCGCGCACCTGGCGCACCCTGTTCCAGAGCATCGCCTCGCCCGTGCTTTCGACGGCGCTTTATTTCGTCGTGTTCGGCTCGGCCATCGGCTCGCGCATGCAGCCCATCGACGGCGTGCCCTATGGCGCCTTCATCGTGCCGGGTCTGATTCTTCTCGCCGTGCTGACGGAGAGCGTCTCCAACGCGTCCTTCGGCATCTATCTGCCGCGCTTTACCGGCACGATCTATGAAATATTGTCGGCGCCCATCTCGGCCTTCGAGGTCCTGCTCGGCTTCGTCGGCGCGGCGGCGACCAAATCCGTCCTGCTCGGCCTGATCATTTTCGTCACCGCGCGGCTCTTCGTCTCCTTCGAGCTGGTTCACCCGCTCTGGTCGCTCTGCTTTCTGGTGCTGATTTCCGTCACTTTCGCTCTGTTCGGCTTCATTCTGGGCCTGTGGGCGGATGGATTTGAGAAATTGCAGATCATTCCGCTGATGGTCATTTCGCCGCTGACCTTTCTCGGCGGCACCTTCTATTCGATTGACATGCTGCCGCCGCTCTGGCGCGACGTCGCTCTGTTCAACCCCATCGTCTATCTGGTCGACGGCTTCCGCTGGGCCTTTTACGGCGTCGCCGCCGTGGGGCCGGCCATCAGCCTCGCCCTCACCCTGACCATGCTCGCCGTCTGCATCGGGCTGGTGGTCGCGATCTTCAAGACCGGCTACCGCCTGCGGACTTAACGTCAACTTGCATTGAAAATGCCCGTTGACGTCCGCGCCGACTGGCGCGGCGGCGGCTGACGCCGCCGGGCGCCTCGACCATTGACAAGTCAAAGGTCGAGGCAATTGGCTTGATCCTCGACTCTGGCTCCGTTCCTGCATGCGGGACCGAAAAGGCGGGATCGCATCGGGAGCTTGGAGCAAATGCGACGCGCCGCGCCGGCAGCGGGAAGCGTTTCGCATGAGCGACAATCATGAATGGGTGGTCTGGAACGGGTCGCTGGGCGTGCTCGACAGGGCGGCGATGGGCCGCGTCGAGCAGGATTCAACCGGACGCAACGCCTGGCTTGCTGAGCCCTATGACATTGTCGGCCCGTTCAATCTCGACGAACTCGAAACGCTTGGCCTCATCGCTTTCGGCGCCTGCCTCGTCATGTCGCGGCGGAAATGGCAGGAGGATCAGACCGAGCTCCGGATGAAGGCGCGCGAACAGCGCCGCGCCCAAGCCGAGCAATTCAACCGGGAATTCGCCAGACGCTTCGCCGAGCCGGACAACGACAGCGAGCATCGCGCGCTGCTGGATCTGCCGCCCGAGGGCGATCTCACGGCGGCCCAGGTCAATTCGGCCTTCCGCCGCCTTGCCAAGACCACTCATCCCGACGCCGGCGGCGACCATGACGCCTACTGCCGCCTGACGGAAGCCCGCGACGCCCTGCTCGAACAGGCGTCATCGGTGAATTAGCTGCTGGACCGGCGAGATCAGTACTGGCGCGCAGTCGAGGCGTGACGGCGGTGGTAATATCGGCGTCGGCCACAGCCGCCGCGCAGGCCGCAATTGATGCTCGGGCCGGCGGAATAGCCGATGACGCCGCCCGCGACGAGCCCGACCGGACCGAAAACCAGCGCGCCGGCGCCCGCCCCGAGCAGACCGTCGAGGCCGCGTTCATCGGCCAAAGCCTCGGCGCTGGCCAGCGACAGTCCCAGCGCGAGCGCGGCGACGAACAATTTCCTGATCATGAATCGACCCCCTGTTTTGGGCCGAGTCACCTCATGGAATTGTTCAAAATAAGGCGGCGAACGTTCAAGCAGCGAGATCGGCCACCACGGCGTCGAGCACGGGAAAGCCTTCCGAGGTCACGCGGATGCGGCCCTGCCGCGTATATTCCACCATCCCGTTGGCGATGAGATCGGCGACGCGCGAGGCCTCGAATCGCTTGCCCGTGAGGGCCTGGAAGCGCGCGGGGTCAATGCCTTCCGTCAGCCGCAGGCCCATCAGCAGGAACTCGTCGCCCTGGGCCTCCATCGACAGCGCCTCGTCCTCGACGAGGCCTGTGCCTTCGCTTTCCACCACGGTGAGCCACATTTCGGGATGCGGTTCGGTGGCGTGGGCGCGGCGCCCGCCCTTGGCGGCGACAATGCGGCCATGGGCGCCGGGGCCGACGCCGACATATTCGCCATAGCGCCAATAGATCAGATTGTGCCGGCTCTCGCTGCCGGGCCGGGCGTGGTTGGAAATCTCATAGGCCGGCATGCCCGCCTTTTCGGTCAGCTCCTGCGTCACGTCCCACAGGTCGCGCGCCACATCCGCCTTTGGAATCTTCAGCTTGCCGGCGCGATAGAGCTGCTCGAACATCGTGTCCGGCTCGATGGTGAGCTGGTAGAGCGAAAGATGTTCCGGCGCGCGGGCCAGAGCCTCGGTCAATTCGTGCGCCCAGACCTGCGGCGACTGGCCGGGACGGGCGTAGATCAGGTCAAAGGACATGCGATCGAAGGTCGCTCCCGCGATGTCCAGCGCGCGCATGGCTTCCTCGGCGCTGTGCATGCGGCCGAGCATTTTCAGATCGGCGTCGTTGAAAGCCTGCACGCCGAGCGAGACGCGATTGACGCCCGCCTGGCGATAGCCCCTGAAGCGCCCCGCCTCGACGCTGGTTGGATTGGCCTCCAGCGTGATTTCCGCCTTGGGATCGAGCTTCCACAGCTTGCCGATGGTTTCGATGATCGCTGCGACTGTTTCCGGCGCCATCAGCGAGGGCGTGCCGCCGCCGAAAAAGATCGACCGCACCTGCCGCCCTTGCGTGAGGGCGGCGCGATGCTGCAACTCGGCCTGAATGGCGGCGAGAAAGCGCGGTTCATCAACCCCGCCCCGCCGGACATGGCTGTTGAAGTCGCAATAAGGACATTTCGACAAACAGAACGGCCAATGGACGTAAACGCCAAAGCCGGGGTCGGGAATCATGGGGGCGATGCTGGCCATGCGTCCTTATGCCATTTCTGGAATTTTCCGTCACGCGACGCTTAACGAAATCTTCAGCTTGATTGCGACGAGGTTAACGCGGGGCCAGGCGCCGCGCGAGGCCTTGCTTTTCCGGCGCAAGACCAGCGAATGAGCCGATTTTCATCCCTTTGGCCCGATGTCGCGATCTGGGCCGGCGACCGACCTTCATCTAATTTAATTCATTCCCGTCTGAAGCTCGCCCCAAAGACCGCGCCGTCCAGGACAGGAGACCGGCCGCCGATTTCGCCGCGCGGGGCCGGCAGAGACAGATTGCCGGCCTTCATGGCGACTTCGGTGCGGTTCCTCGCGTTCAGCTTTTTCATGATGTTCCGAACGTGAACCTTGACCGTGCTCTCGCACATGTTCAGTTCATAGGCGATCACCTTGTTGGGCTTGCCCTGGCGAATCCCCTGGATCACTTTCAGTTCGCGGACGGTCACGCCATTCTCGGCAACCTGTTCGGTCGCGGGCGTTGCCGCCTGCCTGGCCGAGAGGAGACATTGCGGCGGAACATAAGTGCCGCCCGCGCCGACAAATCTTATGGCCTGGGCGAAAACCTCAAACCCCGCGCTCATCGAGATATATCCGTTGGCCCCGGCGCCAATGACGGCCAGAGCCTCGTCCAGATTGTCGGTCTTCGCCAGCACCATGGAGCGAACCGGCGGATCAAAAGCCACCAGACGGGCAAGTTCAGATTCCGCTTCTTCGTCGGACAGCGAGTAGGTCGACAGGACGACCAGGGCCGAGGGGTCGAGTGCGGGAGACTGCGCCAGTTCAGACAGGCTCGCAAAAGCGGCGGCCTCGCCCGGCCAGTAACTGTCGACGCTGCGCTGCAAGCAATCCCGAAGGAAGGCGTTGCGCTCGACGATCACAATCCGTCCCGCCACTTCGGATCTCACGCCCCGGGATTCCCTTTCTTCGGCCGCTCTATTGGCGCCCATGGCAAAAATGGATGACTTCACGCGCCATTCTCCGGGTATAGACCGCTCAGAAGCCAACATTGGTGATCCCCCTACATATATCTGAATACACAAGCGCATGAGAGCGCTTGACGACGACGATCTCGCTCTTATTGTAGTTTGCTAATTGCATTATTATAAATAAACTTGTTATTTCTATAAAACTAAAATCAAACCAATATGAAAGAAAAAAC
The DNA here is from genome assembly GCF_030056575.1 of Rhodoblastus sp. 17X3. Lineage (GTDB taxonomy): Bacteria > Pseudomonadota > Alphaproteobacteria > Rhizobiales > Beijerinckiaceae > Rhodoblastus. Next base: position 37,138 of record NZ_JASHHX010000027.1, read on the forward strand.
AATATTTCAAAATATCCATGTGACAAAAACACACATCAACTTTCGAAAGCGTGCGATAAAATTCGGCTCCAATCACGCCTGGCGTCGGCGGAACCGGCAGACGCGCAATAATGGCTGGCCGGAGCGCCCGCCTGATGCATTTCGACACTGTAGAAACTTGAGCCTTTGATACACACGACAATTTGACCGTTAGAAAAATGTCATATTTGTATAAAATTGTAAAATCGAATCGCAATACTTAGTAAATACGTGACTTTTTTCATTTCGACTCAATGAGATGTGTCGCCTGATTGAATTGCATTAACTCGAAACTGTTAATTCGACGCCTTCCTCGGTCAAAGCACGGGATTGCAACATATTGCATGAGATGGCGACGGCGCTCGGCTTCCCGCCTGAGTCATGACGCGACGCACTCGATATGCAGAATTTTATGAGCAGACATGTGCATGCATCATGGCTACGCTGTAGCGATATCGTTCCTTTCTGCCGTCCATTCCAGCCAGAGGCTCTGACAAAATGTCCGTAAAAGCGCTCCTGAAAGCTTCGATCTGCCTGTTTGCCCTCATGGGATCGCAGGCCCGGGCGGAGAGCGCAAGCGAACTGGCTTCGGGCGCGATCAGCGGCTATGTCACCATCAAGGCCTTCGCCAACGTCTGCAAATTCGAGATCGAGAAGCCGATCGCCGGCGCGCTGGATTCCAACATCGCGGCGCTGGCGAGCAAGTTCAACGTGCCTGGCGCCGCCATGGACGCGATGATGAAGGAGAGCGTCAAACAGCTCAGCGGCCATGATTCCGAGACCTGCGTCTGGGGACCGGACAAATTCAACGCCATGGTTTCCGAGATGGCGAAGGAGCCGCTCGCCGCCGCCGCCAGGGCCGGAGTCGCGCAGGCGCAAATCCCGGCGTCGAAGGTTCCGCTGGCCCCTGTCCCCGCCGAGCCGCCGGCGGACGCCGTGAAACAGAAGGCGCAAAACGGCATCGGCGGCTATATGGCTATCGTGGCGATCTCGAAGCTGTGCGACTTCACCCTCGACCCCGCCGCCGTGAATACGATCCTCGGCAACATCAACGTGTTGAAGCCGGGATCGGAGCTGACGGACAAGGAACTTGATGACATTCTTGACCGGACCGTCGCGACCTTCGGCGAGAACAAGCAGAAATATTGCGGCCCCGGACAGGCGGCGTTCGTTTCCGGCGTAACGGAAATGGCGAAGCTTGCGGCAGCGGAAGCCGAAGGCAGCGGAATCAGGCTGAAACCCGTGGAGGCGCCCCAGCCCGCAGCCGCCGCAACGCCGGCGGGCGCAGCCGGCCCGGCGACCAGCATGATCACGGGCTCCGACGTCGACGCGATCGTAGCGATGGCCGCCCGTTACGGCGACGCCGCCCTGACCAAGGACAAGAACGGAAACCCCTATATCAAGAACCGCTCCAACGGCGCCGGCTGGACGATCTCGTTCTATGGCTGCGACAAGGGCGCCGACTGCAAATCAATCGAATTTTATCACGGCTTCGAAACCGACAACAAACCGACCAGCGCCCGGATCAACGAGTGGAACCAGAAAAAGCGCTGGAGCAAGGCCTATCTCGACCAGGATGGCGACCCGAACATCTCGTTCGACATCAACCTGCGTTACGGCGTGGCCCGCGGCAATCTGGAGGCTGACATCGGCCGCTGGGTCGAAACGATCAGGGACTTCAAGGCTTTTGTCGGCGGCAAGAACTGATCACGCCTTAAGCCGCCTTCGCCCCGGTCGCCCGATTCAATAATCGCCGCTGCCGACCAGAGGATGGATGCCCCCGAGGCTGCGACTGCGGCGCGAAACGCGTGCGCGGCTGCTGCGTTTCGTCCCCACCTGCGCGATCGGACCGGCTTTCGACAGCGATAGCGAGTTCGGGCTGAAGGCGGGAAAGGCGCCGGCCGCCGGCGCGCCGACCGCGCAGGCCAGGATCACGGCAAGAATATAGCGCATGGGCGTGGCTCCCTTCGAAGGGCGGCCGGTCGGGCGCGCCCTTGACCTGACGGCGAGACTAGCACGAATCGACCGCGCGGTGGAGGAGGAACGCGGGGCGCAGACGCCCGGCGGCAGGAGCCTTCACTCCCGTGCGAGCAGGGCCGCCGCCAGCATCTGGAAGGCCCGGGCGCGATGCGACAGGGCTTTCGAGCCATCGGCCGGAATGCCGTGCTTCTCCTCGGCGCTCATCTCGCCGAAAGTGCGCTCGTAGCCGTCGGGGGTGAAGCAGGGATCATAGCCGAAGCCCGCCGTACCGCGCGGCGGAAAGGCGAGGTCGCCGAACACCTTGCCCTCGAAAGTCGCGGTTTCGCCGTCCGGCCAGGCCAGAGCCAGAGCCGAGACGAAATGGGCGCGGCGCGAGGGCGAGCCGGAATTGCGCACCTCGTCCTCGATCCGCGCCATGGCGGCGGAAAAATCCTTGCTCTCGCCCGCCCAGCGCGCGGAATAAATTCCCGGCGCGTCGCCCAGCGCCTCGACGCAGAGGCCGGAATCGTCGGCCAAGGCCGGCAGGCCCGCGCCGTGAGCGGCGGCCCGCGCCTTGATCAGGGCGTTAGCGATAAAATCATCGCCGGTCTCCTCCGGCTCTGCCAGGCCGAGTTCGCCCGCCGAAACCGCCTCGATCCCAAAAGGCGCGAGCAATTCGCGCATTTCGCGCAATTTGCCCGCATTATGGGTGGCGATGACGATCTTGCCTTCAAGCTTGCGGCTCACGACTCGATCGCCTGCTTCTGCAACTCCACCAGCAGGTTCACCCCGCTGCGGGCAAGGCCCAGCAGGGAGGTCAGTTCGGCTTCCGAGAACACCGCACCTTCCGCCGTCGCCTGCACCTCGACCAGCCCGCCCGAGCCGGTGATGACGAAATTTCCGTCGGTATGGGCGGAGGAGTCCTCGGCGTAATCAAGGTCCAGCACCGGCACGCCCTGATAAATGCCGCAGGACACCGCCGCGACATGCTCCTTGAGCGGCATGTCCTTGATCATCGAGCGGCCGCGCATCCATTTCAGGCAATCATGCAGCGCCACCCAGGCGCCGGTGATCGCCGCCGTGCGGGTGCCGCCATCGGCCTGCAGCACGTCGCAGTCCAGCGTGATCTGGCGCTCGCCCATGGCCTGCAGGTTGGTGACGGCGCGCAGGGAGCGGCCGATCAGCCGCTGGATTTCCTGCGTGCGGCCCGAGGGCTTGCTGGTTTCGCGCCGGGTGCGCGTATGGGTGGCGCGCGGCAGCATGGAATATTCCGCCGTGATCCAGCCCTTGCCCTGTCCGCGCAGCCACATCGGCGGCTTGTCCTCCAGCGAGGCTGTGCAGAGCACATGGGTTTCGCCGAATTTCACCAGGCAGGAGCCTTCGGCGTAACGCGCGACATTGCGCTGCATTGAGACGGGACGCATGACGTCCGGCGCACGATGGGATGGGCGCATGATTTCTCCTTCGAGTGTTGCCGCGCGTTGTAAAGGCTTGGCGCGCCGGCGCAAGAGGAAGTCGCCGCCGTCCGCCTGACGCGCCGCGCTCGACGCGATCGCGACGCTATGGCTCGCGCTCGATCGAGCCGCCCGCCGCCTCCTCTTCGCCCCGCACCTGGCCCAACGCGCGCCGCGCCCCATCCAGTTCGCCGCGAATGAGCCCCAACTCACGCCGCGCTTCGTCGAGTTCTCCGCGCATCAGACCGAATTCGGTTCGCACCGCATCGGGTTCGGTGCACATCTGGCCCAGGGCGCGCCGCGCTTCATCCAATTCGCCACGCATCTGCCCCAACTCGCGCCGCGCCGCATCAAGCTCGCCGCGCATCTGGCCCAACTCGTTTCGCGCCGCATCCAGTTCGCCCGGAAATACCCCCGGCTCGCGCGAGCTGGCCGCGTCCGCCGCCGGGATCTCGGAATTCCCGGTTCTCTCAAAGGCGAGGCGTTCTTCCAGCGCCCGCGCCAGGGATTCCCGCGCGCTCTCCTTTTCCGCCAACTCGCGTTCCGCCTTCCTCAAGCGGTAAACCACGGGACTCAGCGAGGTCGCGATGTCGCGCATGCCCTTCGTCCGCTCCCGCCCGATAGTGACTGGCCAGCTATGGAACCACGATTCGAAATTATCAATTTCGATCGCATGCGGCGTCAGCCCCGCGTTCCGAAAGGCCAGATTGGCCGACAATTGGTCCCGCCGCGAATAGCGGAAGACATGGGCGGCCCAGATTTCCAGCATTTTCCGGACGCTGGAATCAGCATGATCGCGCAAAAGGATCGCCGTCCAATAAGGTCTCTCCTCCAGCAGCGTCGGATCGAACAGCGCATAGTGGTTGATCTGCTCGAACAGACGGTTCGGATCGTCGAAGCCATAGCGAGTGACTTCAAGGAACTCGTCCAGCAGATTTTCACGATAGCTATGGGTCGGAATCGCCATGGGCGTATCGTTCAGGAAGGTCGCGAAGAGCGTTTCAGGCCGAACCTTCAGGATCACCGAATTGTCGATATAGAGGGACTGGTCGAACTCCGGTAGATGCACGTGCGGCCGGATTTTCAGGTCGCGCTGGCTGCGGATCGGATCCGTCGCGAATGTCGGCTCGATCTGCTGGATTTTCCACGAGTCGCTCATCAGGTTCGGGTCGTCGGTCAGGCAGATGAACGGCAGTGAAGACTCCTTGGCGACCGCCTGCTCGTTCAAGAGTTCGTAGCCGCCCGTCAAGACCGTATAGACGCAGCGTGAAGGCATGATTCCATCCATTGCTCGGGCCAGAGGCGCCAGCCCCCGTCGCATAGCCCCGCGCTGAACGCGCCAAAGCCGCGAATAGCAATATAGGGTCAAATGATCGCCGCTTCGACCCAGCGGCCCGAGGCGTGCGGCATCGCTCCGGCATCCGACACGAAATGCCGCCCCGGCAGGGGCGTGAACAGGCGGAAGCGCGGCCTTTTCTGAGCGGCGGAAAAACGCCGGCGCCTCTCCCTCCTCTCTTCCTTTCCCGCAGCCAGCCTGCTATTTGCGGCGCATGAGCGCGCACAAGATCGAAAACATCCGCAATTTCTCCATCGTCGCCCATATCGACCATGGCAAGTCCACCCTCGCCGACCGGCTGATCCAGCAAACCGGGACCGTGGCCGCGCGCGACATGAGCGAGCAAATGCTCGATTCGATGGATATCGAGCGCGAGCGCGGCATCACGATCAAGGCCCAGACCGTCCGCCTCGAATACAAGGCCGAGGATGGCAAGACCTATATTCTCAACCTGATGGACACGCCCGGCCACGTCGATTTCGCCTATGAGGTGTCGCGTTCGCTCGCCGCCTGCGAAGGCTCGCTGCTGGTGGTGGACGCATCGCAGGGCGTGGAAGCCCAGACGCTGGCCAATGTCTATCATGCGCTCGACGCCGGCCATGAAATCGTGCCAGTGCTCAACAAGATCGACCTGCCCGCCGCCGAGCCGGACCGCATCAAGGCCCAGATCGAGGAAGTGATCGGCCTCGACGCCTCCGAAGCCGTGCCGATTTCCGCCAAGACCGGCATCGGCATCGATCTGGTGCTCGAAGCCATCGTGAAAAAGCTGCCGCCGCCGCAGGGCGACGAAAAGGCCCCGCTCAAGGCGCTGCTGGTCGACAGCTGGTATGACGCCTATCTCGGCGTCGTGGTGCTGGTGCGCATTTTCGACGGCGAGTTGCGCAAGGGCCAGAAAATCCAGATGATGGCCGCCGACGCCCATTACGAAGTGGACCGCATCGGCGTGTTCCGCCCGAAAATGCAGGATGTCGCCAAGCTCGGCCCCGGCGAGGTCGGCTTCATCACCGCCCAGATCAAGCAGGTGGCCGACACCCGCGTCGGCGACACCATCACCGATGAGAAAAAGCCCTGCGCCGAGGCCTTCGCAGGCTTCAAGCCGGCCCAGCCCGTGGTGTTTTGCGGGTTGTTTCCGGTCGACGCCGCCGATTTCGAAGATTTACGCGCTGCGATGGGGCGGCTCAGGCTCAATGACGCCAGCTTCTCCTTCGAAATGGAATCCTCCGCCGCGCTGGGCTTCGGCTTCCGCTGCGGGTTTTTGGGCCTGCTGCATCTCGAAATCATCCAGGAGCGGCTGGAGCGCGAGTTCAATCTCGACCTGATCGCGACGGCGCCATCGGTGATCTACAAGATCATTATGAACAATGGCGAGACCATCGAGCTGCACAATCCCGCCGACATGCCCGATGTGGTCAAGATCTCCGAAATCCAGGAGCCCTGGATCAAGGCGACCATCCTGACGCCGGACGAATATCTCGGCTCGGTGCTGAAGCTGTGCCAGGACCGGCGCGGCGTGCAGGTCGATCTCAATTACGTCGGCAAGCGCGCCATGGTGGTCTATGAGCTGCCGCTCAATGAAGTGGTGTTCGACTTCTATGACCGGCTGAAGTCGATCTCGAAAGGCTATGCCTCATTCGACTATCAGATCATCGATTACCGCCCCGGCGATCTCGTCAAGATGTCGCTGCTGGTCAACGCCGAGCCGGTGGACGCGCTGTCCATGCTGGTCCATCGCACCCGCGCCGAAATGCGCGGCCGCGCCATGTGCGAGAAGCTGCGCGAACTGATCCCGCAGCACATGTTCCAGATTCCGATCCAGGCCGCCATCGGCGCGAAGATCATCGCGCGCGAGACGATCCGGGCGCTGCGCAAGGACGTAACCGCCAAATGCTATGGCGGCGACGTGACCCGCAAGCGCAAGCTGCTTGAGAAGCAGAAGGAAGGCAAGAAGCGCATGCGGCAATTCGGCAAGGTCGAAATCCCGCAGGAAGCCTTCATCGCCGCCCTGAAGATGGACAGCTGACGCCCCGGCGAACCGGGGCGCGCTGCGGCCAACGTCCGCTTACTGGTTGAAGATGGTCTGCGCCTGGACGATGGACGGCGCGACGCCAGCGACGAATATGTCGAAA
>NZ_JASHHX010000028.1 GCF_030056575.1 Rhodoblastus sp. 17X3
GCCGTTGCGGCGGCGGGGGCGGCGTGATTCACTTCTTCTGCTGATTTGCGGGAGAAGCGACCATGATGGGCGTGCAGGCGGTGGCGGCTCGGTTGTTCTACGACTTCTGCCTTGATGACCACGTTCCCGCCGACCACCAGCTGCGCGGCATTGACCAGCACCTCGATCTCGAACGCATCCGCGCCGCGTTGAAGCCTTTCTACAGCAGCACCGGCCGCCCCTCGATCGATCCCGAGTTGATGATCCGCATGCTGCTGGTGGGCTATTGCATAGGCATCCGATCGGAGCGCCACCTGTGCGAGGAGGTCCATCTCAATCTTGCATATCGCTGGTTCTGTCGCCTTGGTTTGGACGGCAAGGTTCCCGACCATTCGACCTTCTCGAAGAACCGGCATGGCCGCTTTCGCGACAGCGACATCCTGCGCCATCTGTTCGAGAACATCGTCGAACGTTGTCTGGCGGAAGGCCTGGTCAGCGCGGAAGGGTTCGCCGTCGAACCGTCCATGAATTCGCCCCAGGCGATCGACGAAGCGAACACGCCGGGATGACGACGTTGCCGGTAATGCAACGGCTTCCATCAGGAAATTCGCCCCCGCTGGTTACAATTGCGGCTATCGAAATGGCGAGCGTCGTCTTTCCCGTTCCCGGTTGACCTCCGAGAATGTGGGTCTTGCCGCGCGCCAGCCATCCACGCCAAATCCAGGCGATCGGTTCGGGCTTGATCGTCGAGCCGCGGATCAAGGTAACTTGGGGAGAAGTTTCTGACGAGGAATCGCTAGAGTCGGCGACGAATGTACGTTTGGGAGCATCGATTTGACGCACGTGATAGAGTTTGGCCTGTTCGGCCATGAAGGCATCGCGGCGCTACTGCGACCACTGAAGATAATCCTGCGGAGTGCTCATTTGGCCTCTCCGGGATTTGAGCCTGTAATTTCTTTGAATACCCAAATCGCTTGAAGCAACACGTGGCGGAGTTGGCGCAGGAGCGTTTCGGTCTCGCGATCGCTGCTGCGCCAGGTGGCCTCCGAAAGCGAAATCCCGAGGGATTCAAGCAAGTTTGCGCAATCGTAGAGATACTGGCGGTTCAAACGAGCAACATCCTCGCGAGCCGACTTCGACGCAAGAGCGGGGGCGTTTCGCGTCATGCGCAAACTCCCCCGAGTCGCGCCAACGCGACCCAAATGCGAGCCTGAGGCAGCGCAAGGTTATATCGCCGCGCGATATAGAAGGCGGCGAAATCAATCTCAGGCGCAGACGTATCGAAGCGAGGGGCCGTGTCGTTGCGAAGGATCATGGCCCCGTTGCGGATGTTAGCGCCCATATCGGGGCTGCGCATTTCAGCGGGCGCGACCATTGGGCGCCTCCCGCGAAAAAATTTGAACCTGGCCGGGATCGTTGCGGATCGAGCGCGACGTCGGCAGAGAAGTCAGCCAAGCGTTCAGGTCCTCGACGGAAATGACCGTGCGGCGACCGACTTTGCGTCCCTTGAGGCGACCGCTTCGCAATCGCTCGGAAGCGTTTCAGACAAAGAGGCGACGATACGCAGTTCCGCAAGCAATTTCTTCAACTGCGATATTGGTTGGTGTGCGCACCATTTCTCGCGCTCGATCAGATTCGCAATTCGATGAGCCCAAACTTCAGCGACGCGGGGTCTGCCCGGCTTGCGTTTCGCCCGATTAACTTGTGACGGCCACTTGCCTTTTCGTTTTTCTGTTCGGTACCAGCGTTCAAATGCGTTTGTTTCAACCAGCAGTTTGCAGCCGATCAGCTTCCACCGCCATTCATCAAAATGGCCGTTGGAAGGGGCGGGTTTAGCAAGGCGCGTTGGGTGATCGGGCAGCCCCTGACGGCTTGGGATGACAAGGCTTAGGGCCACGGCGGGTAATAGGATGGGTCCGCCATCGACTGATGCCGCCATCGTACATTCGCTCATCGTCGCCGGAATAAAATAAATTGGCAAAGAACCTCGAAGAGCCGCCTGTCGAATTGTCGCTGCGGCCTTCTCTTTCCATAGACTCCAATCAATCGATGCATCGCGCCCAACACTCGGGTGCTTCTTCATTTCATTCAAGGGCAAAGGACGCGGGGATTGGGCAAACATCCCGTGTTGAAGTCGCTCGACAGCAGCCGATATGGTCAAAAATGGCTGAAATTGATTGGGATTTTTTGCCATTTCGAATTCGCCTCAGCGCCAGCCGATGTTTGCTATGCGGAGTATGAGCGGAAGTGAGATTGGCGGAAAATCTCAGGCGCGACCAATGGCCATTACATTGGTTGCTTCGATGGTGCCGAGGCTCGGAAGCGCCGCCCGAATGGTGTCGGCTACGTAGTTGGGCGCAAGGTGAGCATAATGCTTCTCAGTCATTCGGGTATCGCTGTGCCCGAGTTGGGCAGCGATGACGCCCATCGGAACGCCCTTCATGGCTAGCGTGCTCGCATAAGTGTGACGGAGGATATGGAAGGTTGCGGGTGGTTCAAACTTCGCGTGAGTCGACGCCGCAGCAAGCGGCCGCTGTTGCTGCGACGGAAGCCATTGTTCCCCATCGTCGCGCCGGAAGATGAAATCGACCGGTGCGCGGCCAGCGGTCAACTCAGCAAAAAGCCGCTGACCTTCATCATTGAGGACGACGTGACGAGGCTTGCCGGCCTTTGACCGGCGAACGGTGATCGTGCCAGCGTCGGAGTTGAAGTCGCCTGCCTGCATGCGGACCAATTCGCCGTAGCGGCATCCGGTGAGGAGGGCGCCTCGAACGAGGTCGCGAAAGTCCTTGTCGCAAGCATTGATAAGGCGCTGGCATTCGGCGCCTGTCAGAAAATGAACAACCGGCGTGTCAACTTCACGGAACGGTTTCACTTTTCGCCAGGCTTCGTCAGAGCCGGCACGACCTTCGTGAAAGGCATGGTTCAAAGCCGCCTTGAGAATGGTCATTATCCGGTTTGCGGTCGAACGGCGGGCGCGAACGGCCTCGGCGTCGGATTTGTCCAACACTTTGGTCGCGCGCGTCGCGGCGGTCCTCTTGGTGCGGACGAGTTTGGCGGCGGCGGCAAGCGTCGAGTGCCAATCTCGAATGCGCTTCGTGGTCAGCTTCGCAAGTTCTGTGTCTCCAAGTTCCGGTACAATACGAGCGTCAGAAGCGTGACGGTCCGCCTTTGTCCCCTTTGATCCGCGACGTTCACGAGCCTCGAAATAGTCGCGCAACGCATTGGCAACGGTATAGGGCCCAGTATCAGGGGCAAGTCCGAGTTCCCGGCGCTCCTCAATCTTCCACCAGTCGCGCGCGCCTTGCTGAGCCTGCTTGAAGGCAAAGATGGTTACGCCATCGGCGTCCTGCAGATCGTCGGCAATGCCCAGTCTGGTTTCGGCGTAGCGGCCTTCACCGATAAAACGGCGCGCCACCCATGTCCCGCCGCCTGTCTTGGTGCGGCGGTAGCCAACGTGGAGTCCGATTTCAAGAACGCGCCAATAAGGATTGCGCCGCGGAACGAGACGAAGTCGGGCGGCGCGGGTTTCGAGGTTGGTGTCGCGGACGGTGCGAGCCATGAAGACTTTCCTCAGAATTAGGCGTACCCAACTTGTGCCCAATATCCGTAGGCGAACATGCGCGAACGGTCAAGGTCCGTAATGGCTTATATATCAATGATTATAAGGTGTTTACCCGTTCGCAAGTGATCGCTGAAGTACATGTTATCACTCTCTCACGGCGAAAACATGGGTTCGAGTCCCCTAGGGAGCGCCAATAAAATCAAATAGTTGGCGTCGCGATTCCAATTGTTGTGCAATATCGCCTAGCGTTGATTGGCTACAGCACTGGTAATTTCTCGACAACAGCCAGATACGAGTTCTGATCGGGTTGTTCCTAAGAGCGCCTGAGCCGGTCCGAGCGCTGTCCTCCGAAGGCAGAGGCCAGGGGTTCGAATCCCTTCGGGTGCGCCAATAAATCAATAAGTTAGCTTGTCCGCGCGGCCGGGGTGTATTGGCTTAGCGACCACATAGCGACCGTGTTGCGGCGCCGCGGCCGCAGACGGCTTTAAGGAGACTGTCTCGGACCGGAAACGCGTCTTCCGAGCTTTTTCTCGCAATGCCCGGCGCAACTCCGTCAGTGGACCGAAAGCCGGTGGAGACGTTCTCACCCCATAGAGGTCTAAATACCGCGGATACCGGAAGGCATGGGCCCTCGGCGGCAAGGGTAAAGACGGGCGGGAAGTGGACATTCAGCGAATTTCCGGTCCGCTCGGATTAGCGACTATCCGGAGGAAATCCGCAGCGTCGTGGAGGCCCCAGAGAAGTTTTTTTCTGACACCGCCGAGGCCCTTATGATAAAAAGCCCGGTGAAGTTTAAGCGAACAAGGCGCATCGCAGAGGTAAAAATTGATGGCGGGTTCTGCGAGCAATGGCCAAGGCAGGAGCATGGCCATCTGGTTTCCGATGAAAACGCAAAGAGTCGGGACGCCATCAGTCATTCTCCACTTCAACCTTTGGCGGCTCAAGGGCAAAAAAACTGGTCTCGCACGTCTAAAGTTTTGGTCTGATCAAAGGGAGGAGTCGCAGTACCTGCTCGATATGGGCATCATGGTCACGTCACCAGCCGATTTGGCAGAGATATCGATCCATCTGCCTATCCAAATCACGGACGGCGATATCAAGGACCTGGGCCCCAGTTTCGCCGACGGCAATCTTGCCACCGCGGTATTCAATGAGAGCCTGGAAGCTACCAATGGCCCTTCGCAATCAGTGATAATCTTGCAAAAGGCTGTTGGCGGGACGTACTGCCGTGTACTCAAATTCCCTCTATCACGTGATAGAATTCCGGCTTCCCACCTTGCGATCAGTCCCGAATTCGATGGCACAACTCTGACGATAACATCGGCAGCTTTGGCCGCGGGCCTAATCGGAATTGCGCCGAACGAGGATCTTTATTTCAGGCTTCGGCTCACGATTCCAAAGAATGGGGCTAACACGTTTGTGAATGCCGCCATCCCTGATGACGACTTTCTGACCAGCAGCGTCGATGTCACCGAATATCTGGACTTCAGGCTCAACCAGGCACGCAACCTGAACCTAGGAATTGTTCACAAAATGGTCGGCGCGAATTGGCCGATGGCTGTTCCGATCACTCGTCTCGACTTTCTGATGGCAGTCGGAGTGACCGTTGATGTGGTCGTTGGCCATCCAGTGTTCCATAAGTGCCGTCTTTTGGAGCCAGGGAAATTGTGGGAATCCTATGTCAATGAAGACCATTTGCAGAAGGGCATGGCAATTTACCATTGGAAACAAGAAGCCAAAGGAAGCTACCTCGTTGACTTCAATGCCTTTGTAAAGTTGCGAATGAGGACGAGCAGCGGGCGGATCATTGGGCGTTATCTGTTGATCGCGTTGATTTTTGGTGTATTCGTCGGCGTATTAGGTAATTCTGTGTACGATTCGGGCAAATGGGCTTGGGCCCGACTGTTCGGGAAATCAACGGACATGGGTTCGCCGCAGCAGACCTCATGTCCAGCGCCTGCCGCAGCCAAGCCGTTGGAGACGACGCCAGCCGCGCTGCCCCCCAATCAGATCGAGGCGCCCAAAGGCAGCAAAGTCGAACAGCCTGCGTTAAATGGCGCGAAAACAGAACCCGCGCAAAATGGAACCGCGGGGACGAATTTGGGTGGAAAGGTTAAGCAATGACGACGAAGCATGCGATAGCTCATCGCCATCTGCACGGTGGCGACTTGGAACTAACGACCGCCGAGTTGGAAGCCTTGGCGTTCGTCCTGCCGCTATCTCCAGACTATCCCGATATCAGAAGCTGGTTCGTCGAAAAGGTCGTACCGGGTCTGCGGTGCGGGTCGCGGCATATCGTTCGTATCGATCGTAACAACAAGATCGTAGCCCTGGGAATTGCGAAAGCCGAAGAAGAAACAAAGATATGCACTGTCCGTGTTGCGCCCGAATTTGCTGGCCGCGGGATGGGGATACGTGTCTTCGAGAACCTGATGAGTTGGCTTGGCACGGACAGGCCGCTGGCAACGGTCAGCGAAAATAAGTTGGCTGATTTCCAACGGATTTTCGATCACTACGGTTACCGGCTGACTTCGGTTCATACCGGCCTTTATCGGCCAGGACGTTCCGAATTCGTCTTTAACGAGCCTAATTCGCCCTGGGGCCAGCCATTCCCGATCAAATGAAAAATTTTGGACTGGAAGCCCTCTGAGTCTTGAGCGTCTGCGGCGACGAATGGCACGCCCATGGTCAGCGCCAGTTCCTGCGCTCGTTGGACTTCGGCCTTTTGAATAAGGTCGACGACTTCCTCTGTGACTGCTGGTCGGGCTCTCGTCTGATCCTGTATCCGCCACCTAAGGATATCCGTCAGGCGGCCGGTTACGACGACAATAGCCTTTGGGGCGAGCTCATTGACTGCATCCGGCGGCACCTTGTTCCCATCGACGATCAGATGGCCGTCCACCAGACAAACTCCCTCTTTGGAATGTGCGGCAGCCCGGATGCGTTGGGCGAGCACCAACTGATCTACAGGACGCAGGCCATCGACAAAAGAGCCCGCGACGATATGGCGGATGCGCGGCTCTCTGGCTACCAGCCGCTCGCACAGAGTGGATTTCCCGACACCGGATACACCGGCGACAAGGATGATGCCGTTCTTGATCACGACAGTTCTTTCATTAGTTCAAGCTCCGCCGGCTTCGCTCGCCGCCACGACATTGGGGGGGAGAATCCGCTTGAAACTCGAAGCTTACGAAGCGGGATAGGGCTGGGTAGCATTGCAGGAGCGCTTAAGAACAAAGCGCTCGCCTCTTTGGCCCCCTCAAAATACGTTTGAAATTCGATTTCTGTTACGCACGCTCGATCGGCTACACATGGCCACAGCATATCTGGCGGCATGATGACGGTACTGTCGATATGGACGAGCCCGACCATGGCCATGGTCGGGCTCGAGGCATACACCAACGCAGCGACTTTCGTGCCGGACAACTTTGGAAATCGACGACGCAACTCCACGGTCTTTCGGCCCGACATGATTAGGTCCGCCCAGATTGGCTTGATGCTCAACACGATTTGATCAGTCCGGTCCAGCTTACACACCGCCTTTTATGTCTGTTGGCTTTCTTTGGGGCCTCGGTCGACGCTGATCGACAATACCTAGTAATTGGAGATTCGGGTGATTATGGCAGCCCAATATGCGATTTCGGCGACGCCGCCAATGCCTCATCGCATTCTCGCCGAGGCTATAGGACTGGGTTATTTTTGTTGAATAGCCGCTAATGTATCCGTTGCCGACCGCTCCTACGCAAAGATGCCTTTGTGGTATTGAGCCCTGACATTGTTCCTTGGATGAAAAAGGAAAACGTACCTGTTCGTATCGTAAGCCGATATAGATCGGCCATTTAGAGAAGCGTTCTTGTTTCTTTTACAGGCTGGCCCGAATCGAAAAAAATTCGTTAGAATCATCGTTGAAGCTAGTTGAAAGCGTGAAAGAATGCACGATCCAAAAAGTAAACTACGTCAGCCATCGCAACTCTGTAGCAATCACCTTTCCATCGCGTATCAAGCGATAATAGCAGTCTTGGTAACAGCATGCCAAGCGCCCTTCGGCACTTCGTCCGTGAATCAAAGCACTGTAGTGCGCCCATACCTCGTCTCCCGATTGGTATTGAGGAAACGAACTTATCGCCCACGGGTCGGATTCGACGTCAATTCGAACTGATCGTTTCAATTCGCTTGGGTACGGTCGCATGTCGGGAGGACCGAATTCGCCATCGCGATGCAGCCAATGTGGATCGTGCCCGAGGCGGATCTTAATTCGTCGCCATAAAGACGGACGTAAGGCGGAGGCATCGACACTTTGCGTCATCTTTGCGCCAGCCGAAGAATAAGCGTCGACCCTATGCTGATGTGGTTTATGAAACCTTAAGCGTTCGCCGTAGGGTTACCAAAGTGTCAGCGCAGTTTGCGCTCCAGCCGCCGAAGCGTTCGGCCGCCTGGCGACGCGAAAGATCTTCGGCGACCGCCGTCAGAACACGCGCCGACGTAGCACGGCCATCGGCAGCATAACGAACCGATATCGCGGGGCGATATGGACCGCGCAGGAGATTAGCGATTTCCCAGATTTATCCGGAAATGGCCTTGGTCCCTTTTGAGCGTGATCTTTGCCTTATTTATATCGTTCAGACTGTTCCTTAGCGCTCGATCGAGCGCGAAAGCCCCTTTTATATTGGAAGGCGATAGCGATCGGCTTGCAGATAGAGTGCTGTTTTTCTCCTTCACGACTTGCAGGATTTGACGAGGAAAAAACCGCTCAAACTATAGGTGGCTCTAGGTGTAGATTTGTAGAGCACTGCGCATAGCCGAGTGCATGTGGTCGTCTGTTCGCGAGCGAGTAGGCGTCGTTCAGGCTAGCCGCGGATATCCGGCCAGCATTTGGGCCGCTTGGCCGTGTGTGATCACACGCTGAAAGCTGGCGAGCCGAGGATCGGTCAGCTTCTCTGGCCCGCAGAAAAGGACGGTGGTCCAGTCGTGATGGGCATTCAGGGTCGGCCGCGACTCATGGGTCTTTGCGAAGCAGGCGGCGCGCATCGGATAGGCTTCTGGCTGCCCGGGTGCGAACAATTCGCTGACAAGCTTGAACTCGATATGGATCGCCAAAATGCGGCTGGTAGCTTGGTTTTCAAGGAAGAAAATTGCGTCAGATTCGGCTCTCTTGGTGTTGATCGGTCGGCAGGTGCAATTGCTTTCTCGGCCGCACCAATAGTTCGCCCAGAAGGGCTGTTTCGTTGGCTTGGTCGACCAGCGCACGTTGCGTTGCTCGTCGATGAGGATCCGCGCACCGCTGTAGGTGGATTCGACCGGCGTGCCGGCGATCAGCCAGTCGCGAACCTTCTGGGACTGGAAAACGCCCTCTGCGATGGCGTCGAGGTAGGGCTGAGCCTTGGCGGAATAAGCGGTCGGCATGGGTGGCGGTTCTTTCGGGAGCCTAGGTTGAAGCGGGTCAAGTCGATCGACGACGAGGAGACGCCGCGCTCACGCCGCCCATGCCGCCGAAAGCGCCTCTGCCTGCTGTAAGACATTGAGCACAGCGGCGTCCTGCAGATCGGGCGGATAGCCGTATTTCCGCAGTAGCCGTTTCACATGCCGCCGGATGTTGGCCCGGGCGCTATCGCGGTGGGTCCAGTCGGTCGTCACGTTGCTCTTGATGACGATCACCAATTCATGCGCGATCACCCGCAGCGCCGGTTCGCCCATGGCCTCGCGCGCGCTCTGGTTTTTGGCCAGGGCGTCATAGAAGGCGAGTTCCTCGTTGCTGAGGCCGGTGTCCTCGCCTCGCGCCCGCGCCGCCCTTATGTCCTTCGCCAGCTGGATCAGTTCTTCAAGAATTTGGGCGGTCGTCAGCGCGTTGGCATGATAACGGGCAATGGCCGCCACCAGCCGATCGGAAAACAGCTTGGCCTGCGTGACGTTGCGCTGGGATTGAGCGTGGACGTCGCCATTGATGAGCTTTTTCAACGCCTCGATGGCGAGGTTCTTTTTACTGGTCTGGCGCACTTCGGCCAAAAACTCGTCTGACAGGATTGAAATGTCCGGCGATTGAAGCCCCGCCGCCTTCATGATGTCCACGATCTCGGTGGAGACAACCGCGCGGCTCACGATCTGCTGGATGGCGAGTTCACGATCGGCCGAACTGCGCTTTCCGTCGCCAGGCATGGTTTTGAGCAGCGCCGCGCGGATCGCCTGGAAGAAACCGACCTCATCGCGGATGACACGGGCCTCGTCGCTCGCGCCAGACAGCGCAAACGCCTTCGACAGCGCCACGACCCCATCGGCATAGCGGCGGTGCGCCCGCTTCTTGCCTTCGTCTGTTGCCTCCTTGGCGGCGTCCTCCTGCGCGAGCGTCAACACCCAATCCATCGCGCCGGCCATAACGGCAAGCCGAGACTGCGGCGTCGCCTTTGGGTCCAGCGCCGGCCGATAATCGAATCCGCCCAATGTATCCGGCCGGAACATCGCCTTCACGACCTCGTAACGCTTGACCATTTCCTCAATGGCCTGCGCCTCGTCGATGCCGGTCTGGTCGCGATCGCCGCCGGAATAAAGCCCCAGCGCGCTTTTCAGGTTCTGCGCGATGCCGATGTAATCCACGACCAGCCCCGCGGGCTTGTCCTTGAACACGCGATTGACGCGGGCGATGGCCTGCATCAGGCCGTGGCCTTTCATCGGCTTGTCGACATACATCGTGTGCATGCAGGGCGCATCAAAACCGGTCAGCCACATGTCGCGCACGATCACGAGTTTTAGGGCGTCCTTCGGGTCCTTGGCGCGTTTGGCGATGCCCTCCCGCCGAGGTTTTGGGCGCTTGCCGATATGCGCCTGCCACTCCAGCGGGTCGGACGCAGCGCCGGTCATAACGACCTTGATCGCGCCGGCGTCGTCGTCGTCGCTATGCCAGTTGGGCCGGACCTGGATAATCGCGTCGTAAAGAGCCACGCAAATCCGGCGGCTCATGCAGACGATCATAGCCTTTCCGGCGAGCGCCTCGGTCCGCGCCTCGAAATGTTTGACGATGTCCTCTGCCACAAGCGCGATGCGCTTCTCCGCGCCGACCAGCGCCTCGACGCTTGCCCATTTACGCTTGAGGCGTTCCTGCTCGCTCTGCGCCTCGTCGCCGGTCACTTCATCGACTTCTCCGTCGATCAAGGGCTTTTCGTCCTCGTCGAGTTCGATCCGCGCCAGGCGGCTTTCATAATAAATCGGCACCGTCGCGCCGTCCTCGACCGCGCGGCTGATGTCGTAAATGTCGATATAGTCGCCAAACACGGCGGGCGTGTTTACGTCCTCTTTCTCGATCGGCGTTCCGGTGAAGCCGATGAAGGAGGCATTAGGCAGGCCATCGCGCAGATATTTGGCGAAGCCATAGGAAATCTCGCCGGTCTTGCTCTCGACCTTCGCGCCAAAGCCATATTGGCTGCGGTGCGCCTCATCGGCGATGACCACAACATTTCGACGCTCAGTCAAAACTGCATAGTCGGTCGTGCCAGCGTCCGGCGAGAATTTCTGCAAGGTCGTGAAGATCACCCCGCCCGACGGGCGATCCAGCAGTTTCCGCAAATGGTCGCGGTCCTCGGCCTGGAGCGGAGTCTGGCGCAACAGGTCCTTGCACATGCTGAAAGTGCTGAACAATTGATCGTCAAGATCGTTGCGGTCTGTCAACACCACGAGCGTTGGGTTTTCCATGGCCGGATGCTTGATGATCTGGCCAGCATAGAAGGCCATCAGCAGGCTTTTGCCGGACCCTTGCGTGTGCCAGATGACGCCGACCTTGCGGTCGCCGCCAGGCGCGGTTGCGGCAATCGTGCAGGTCACCGCTCGGCGCACGGCGTGGAATTGATGATAGCCGGCGAGTATTTTGATGACATCGCCGCCGGTGTCGCCAAAGACGATGAAATCTTTGATAATGTCGAGAAAGTGACGGCGGTCGAACACGCCCTTCAAAACCGTCTCTAATTCCGGCTTCCCCTTGGGCGCCAAATCGTCGCCGGTGATCGTTCGCCAAGGCATAAACCTTTCGCGGTCAGCGGTCAGAGAACCGATCCGCGCGACGATGCCGTCCGACGTCAACAAAGCCGCGTTGGTGCGAAACAACGAACTGATCTGGTTCTTGTAGGTTTGCAACTGATTGAAAGCGCCGTCGATGGTCGCATTCTCGTCGCGGGGGTTTTTCAATTCGATGACGCCGAGTGGCAGGCCATTGACGAAAATCACGACATCGGGGCGGCGGTTGGTTTTGTTCTCGATGACGGTGAATTGGTTGATCGCCAACCAGTCGTTGGCGTCGGGTTCATCAAAATCGAGCAGCCGCGCCTGTTCGCCGCCGATGGTCCCGTCGTCGCGCCGGACCTCGACGGGGACGCCCTCGACCAGATAGCGATGCAGCCGCCGGTTCTCGCCAATGAGCGACGGCGTTTCGGATTGCAGGATTTTGGCCAAAACTTCTACGCGCGTTTCTGTCGCGAGACTCGGATTCAGCTTTTGGATCGCCTTGCGCAGCCGCTCGACGAGAACGACATCGCCATAGCTCGCGCGCTCGGCGTGCCGTCCATCCGGGCCAATGTCGAGGCCGCTGACCGGCTGATAGCCCAATTCTTCAAGCCAAGCGAGCGCGGCGTCCTCGACATGACTTTCGGTGATCTTTTGTATCATACGAGCACTAAACCGGGCCTGAGGCCGAGTTGCTCGCGGAATGGTTCCGGGATGTCTTGCCAGTGTTCGATCAGCAAATCGACAAGCTGGCTGCCATTGATCAGCCCAATCCGGGGGAAGCCATTTTCCAGCGCAACGTCCATGGCGGTGGCTTGAAAGTCTGCGGTCGTGATAAACGCTCCCTGGCCGCCGAAGGGGATCGCCTGCCGAAGCTGACGAACAACATTGGCGCTGATTTTGGAACCCAATTTATATCGCTTGGCTTGCACAAAGAGCTTCACTTTGGCGAGATTGGATGCGTTTAGTTCGCCCGTCGCATCCACGCCGCCGTCGCCGGTTTTTCCGGTCACTTCCGATCCATCGAAGCCCAACGCCGTCAAAAGATTGGCTACAAGGTATTCAAATTCTTTGGGGTCGAGTTCCAGCACCCGGTTCAGAACAACCTCGTATGGGTCATAAGCCTTGTGGGCGAGTGCGGGAGCTAGATTTCCATGACCGGTCGCCGCCAAGATTTCGTCCGCCGGCGAAATCCCAAAGACGGTTAGCGATGAACGCAGCGTATTTTGTAGCGGCACCGAAAGACTGGAGCGCGCCAGTGGCTTGCTGGCCCAAGCCACAGACCGTCGATTTGGATACGGGCACGCGGGATCATCTGGAACATAGGTATAGGTGTTTCCTGGCCCAACAATTCCATGCCAGAGCAATTCGGTGTTCGCGTCTGGAGTAATCACGAGGTCGCCCGGTGCAATTTCCAATAGGAATCGTCCGATCTGCCCGACTTGTATGCCGATGACCGTGTTGCTTTTGTCGTCGGGATAAGCCGCCTTGTAGAGTGGATAGAGCGCGTCGTGCGACGTTACGCTCGAAAGATCGCCCAAGTCAGACCACCCGATCCCTGCGTAGCCGCCCTTCAAAAATTGAGGGGTAGACTTGCCGCCGTCCGCTCGAACGCACCACGCCTTTGTCACGCGCAAGCCTCCATAATATTTTCGGCGTCCCGCACGCGGATTTCGCCGGACATGAGTTTGGGGAGGAGGAGGTCGCGTGCAGCAGCAAGAGAATTATTCTCGAAATATGTTTGAGGGAAGCGGAGTAGCATTGGACGAATTTTGTCGTTAAAGGCTTGGCGTATTTCAGCACGAGGAATAATTACGGGCATATTTTCTAACGAGTGTCTCCATGTCGCATAAGGAATAGTTGTGCCTGTCGAATGAGTTGTTGCATATTCAATAGTAGATTTGCTATGCAGCAACATGCAAGTAAATGCAAAATCACTTGCTTTGAGTGGATGAAAAACAAATACAGTAGTTCTTGTCGTGCCCTCAAATGGCGAAATGCAAACTTTGTGAAAATATGGACGCATTGCACCAAATAAAATATCATTCTTATAGAATTTTATAAGACTGCTCTGCGCGTCCGATCCTGGCTTGGTCTCGGTCAAGGTCAGTGACCTAGGCGAAATGCAGTCGATCGGAACGTATGGTTTAGCTCGTGTGTCTTCCGATGGTGTTGCGCGCTCATTGCGCTGGCCTATCAAATCGCCCAGACAACCAATTGTCCACCCTTCTGGTTTTCCATCGTCATCGATACGGTCGGGGAAAAGGGACCAAATGTCCGTCGCAAGATAAGGGGCTCGGCCTTCCATTTTCGCCCGCGTGGGGCCGAAATCGAAGAACCAATCCTTGAAGATCAATCGTGCCATAGATTCGAGCGTCTCGTTCATGCGGCGGTTGAGGTCAATTTTGTCGTCGAGTGCGCCGAGGACGGAAGATATAGCTTCTTGATCGGGCTTCGGAGGAATTAACAACTCGAATTTCGGCACATCGCCGCATCGGAGGCTATCGAAAACCGCGCCAACATTATTGAATTTCTCAATCTGAGCCCACCAGCCCGGAGAAATTGTGAGCCATCGCAAAAACTGCGGAAGTACGCATTTTCCGTTGGCACGTAACAGGACGAGGTTCTGGCCGAGTGCAAAATCACAATTTTCGCCAAAAGTCGCCGTAACGCCGGGATTGGTCCTCCTCGAAAGGACGACATCATGAACGCGTGGCTTCGCCTTCTTTGTCCATTCTATGAAATCATCGGTACTGATACGCCGCGCATCGCTGAAATCAATGCGGCCATTTTTCATCTGCGGAATGGCTACGTAGGGATAGCCATTCGGTGCGGCTGCCGGCGTCTTGTGAACGCAGTCAATCAACTTCACCCCTGCATTTTCGAGGGTAAGAGTGCGCCAGTCATTCATCAACGCCAACTTTCGCTAAGCTGGCGCGAATTGTCTTGGCTAGATCATCCGCCTCAGAAAACTGTGCGTCTAAAACGCTACGTAATGCATCAAACCGCTCGGCAAATGGCACATCATCATCCTCGACATCCGCCGCGCCAACATAGCGCCCCGGCGTCAGCACGTGGTTATGGTTCCTTATATCCTCCAGTGTCGCCGCCTTGCAGAAGCCGGGCGCGTCGACAAAATCCTTGCCCTCGCGCCATGAGTGGTAGGTCTCGGCGATACTGGAAATGTCCTCGTCCGAAAACTCTTTCCGCGTGCGGTCTACCAGCGTTCCGAGCTTGCGCGCATCGATGAACAGGACCTCGCCGCGCCGGTCGCGCAGCTTGCCGCCGGGGTTCTTGTTGCGGGCGAGGAACCACAGGCAGGCCGGGATTTGCGTCGAATAGAAAAGCTGGCCTGGCAGCGCCACCATGCAATCGACCACATCGGCTTCGACCATCGCACGGCGGATCACGTCCTCGCCGGATTGGCCTGATGACATTGAGCCATTGGCCAGCACCACGCCCGCCGTTCCGTTTGGCGAAAGGTGCCAGAGGATATGCTGGAGCCAGCCAAAATTGGCGTTGCCGGCCGGCGGCGCGCCAAAAGTCCAGCGCGCGTCCTCCCGCAGACGATCGCCGCCCCAGTCGGAAATGTTGAAGGGGGGATTGGCCAGGACATAATCGAAGCGCAGGTCTTTTAGCTCGTCCCTGTGAAAGCTGCCCTCATTGTTCCAGCGGATGTCGGCGTCGATGCCGCGCACCGCGAGGTTCATCTTGGCCAGCCGCCACGTCGTGTAATTGCTCTCCTGCCCATAGATGGCGATGTCGCCGAGTCGGCCGCCGTGGCTTTCGACGAATTTTTCAGACTGGACGAACATGCCGCCTGAGCCGCAGCACGGATCATAGACGCGGCCCTTGTAGGGCTCCAGCATCTCGACCAGCACGCCCACCACCGAGCGGGGCGTATAGAACTCGCCGCCGCGTTTGCCTTCCGAGCCGGCGAAACCGCCGAGGAAATATTCATAGACGCGCCCGAGCAGGTCCTTGGCCTTATCGCCGGGCTCGCCGGTGGCGACGCCGGAAATGAGGTCGATCAGTTCGCCCAGCATTACCTTGTCGAGGGCAGGGCGGTTGTAATCCTTGGGCAGCACGCCCTTGAGGCCGGGGTTCGCCTTCTCGATCTCGGCCATGGCATCGTCGATCAGCTTGCCGATGGTCGGCTGCTTGGCATTGGCCTGCAAGGACGACCACCGCGCTTCCTTGGGCACCCAAAACACGTTTTCCGCGAGATATTCATCCGGGTCTTCTGCAGCCTCCGCGTCTTCGGCCAACAGCAGGGCGCGCTTGGCCTCGAAGGCGATGGAAATGTGCTTGAGGAAGATCAGTCCGAGGGCGACATGCTTGTAATCAGAGGGCTCAAGATTCTTGCGCAGCTTGTCAGCAGCGAGAAAAAGCTGGGCCTCGAAGCCGAGATTGGCACCATTGCCGTTGCTTTTCGATTTCTTGGCTGCAGGCTCGGCGGCGGGGCTGGCGGCGTCTTTTTTCGGGCGGCCTCTGGGCATTTCATTCCTTAAAATGTTTTGAATTCAGAGCGCGTAGGCACCGAAAAAACGTTAGTCCAGCCGCTAAAATGCTCGGCAGGGAGAAAGAACCTCGCAAACCCAAAACGGCAAATCACCGGAATGATTAGTCTAGACCATAACCGCGCTGGTTGGCCTCGAAAATAGGCTAGGTCATCAAATTCGCAAAGCGGCATTCCGCCCGAACTTTGCCTAGGCGCCTGTCAGATCGTCCTTGAGCAAGGTCCACGCCTCGACCCGGAGGCCAACCGCGATACGGGCAATGTTGTCGACCGACACGTTACGTTCGGCTCGCTCGACGGCGCTCAGATAGGTTCTGTTGATTCCGCATTCGTGGGCCAACGCTTCCTGGCTAAGGCCGCGCTCAGCACGGATCCGGCGCATGTTCTTCGCCAGGATATCTCGCAGGGGGCCTTTGTGCGTCCTTTTCACGGACGCAATCGTGCGGATTGCCGGTTTTAAGGCGACCGCTTTTAAGTTACATTCGTTCTTGGTCTTGGCCCTTTTGTTTTTGCGAAGCTGGCTCCTCCGATACCGAGGCCGCTGGCCGCGGCGGAGCGGCAAATGCGATTGTTTGAATGTGATAGATGCAAAGCAGTAAACCGGATTAAAGAGTTTCGCCTCGATAAACAGCCGATTTGCGGCGCTTGTGGTCAGGAACTTACCGATTTTCCATTTTGTCGAATTGTTCGACGTGCACGGTCAGCGTGGGGAGCAATAATTTTCGTGCTGACCATCGTTGGCTTTGGCGGTGTCTTTGCGCTAGCGCTGCCTGATGCTTCTCAGCGAGGCCAAACGGCTTCGCCTGCCGCTGTTGCACCGCCTCCTACTGCTTTGGTGCGTCCCCCCACTCCGTCGCCGCCGGCTGTTTATCAGTCAAACGCCATACTGGATGCGGGCAGAAAATCACGCGTGGCTCCTTTGTCCGTTCGAACGCCAAGTGGGAGCGGCGGCTATTACGTGAAGCTTACGGATCCTTCGAGCGGCGAGCCGCGATTAGCTTTCTTCGTCAACGCGGGGAGCCAATTCGATACGAAAGCAGCGCTCGGTAAGTATCATATTCGTTTTGCGACAGGAGAGCGGTGGCTAGGGTGCGCATACAATTGCAAAAAGCCCATATTTTGGCCAAAGACGCATTATTTTCGCTTAGATTCAACATTTACTTTTAGCTCAAATACAAAAGACGAAGGCATAGAATACCAAGGCCATACCCTGGAACTTATCATGCAGCGCGATGGAAATCTGAGCGAGACGGAAATCTCCGAAGCCGAGTTTGGAGATTAACGCCGCCCGGCCCAGCCCACGTCTCCAAGGAAATCACGGATGACCTCATCGATACCAGCGTTTCAGAGACGCCAAAAGCTCTTGGATCGGGCATCGCGAAAAATGGAAAAGCTGCTGCAAGAGGAACCAGACGCCGCGCACGCCATGGAAACGGTTGAGGCGATCTTCGAGGAAGCGGGTCTGCTATCGGGAACGACCAGCAAACATAGCGTGTTTCATTTCGTCGAAAACGCCATCGCGGAAAATCCGCTGCTTTTCGAAATCAGCGTCCCATGGATGATGGAGCATTCCGCAGATCCAGAGAGCGCCGAAACGCCGGAGGAGCTTGCAAACATGTTCGTCCCGAAAGAATGGGACTGACACCAAAATCTCAGATCGGCCTACGGCACGCAGAAACCCCGTTTGCGACGAAATATGCGAAGACTTTGTGTCGCTCATTGGCCCGGGCGCATTCATCAGCAGCGCTCGATAATCGTCTCATCATCTAGGCGCACATAGTCCGGACCATAGGAGATAACGGAACGGCCGCGAAGTCGCCAAATGAGGCCGCCCGGCTTGCCCGGGCTGGGAATGTTGAAAAGTTCGCACGCTGTCCAAGCCCACTCACTTTCCGTGACCCAGCCCCATGTGTCGAGAAAATGCCCCCCATCGTCCAGCGCCTGCCGGCATTCGGTTTCAGAAACGCGATCGGTGAATAGGCCCGCAGTCTCATCTTGCCGCGCATTTATCTCAATCTCCGGCCCGTCGATTGTTGCGACAATTGCGACATTGCGACAATCGCGTGGCAAGGTCGAAACGGGAGGCGTTGCGACAGTTGCGACATTGCGACAATTCGGCTCGTTGTGTCGCAATGTCGCGATTGTCGCAGGAGGCGAGGCGTTCGCGCGGGCAAAAACCTCGTCCATAATTTCAATGGGATCGAAAGCCGGCGCGCTCATTGTTGGGCGCCTTGAATGACAATCCAGCGAGCGCCGCGACCTTCGCCGCGCCGTCCAATGTGGCCATGCTCCTCCAATTGCGCGATGGCCTGTTCAGCCGCCGCTTTCGAGCGCAGGACATTGGGGCCGCTGTTGAGAATGTCGCGCAAGGCGAATTCGGCCTTGCCCTTGGCGCGGAGCCAATCGGACAGTTTGACCGCGTTACGCAAAGCCGGCGTTTGCCGCGCAGCGCCAGAGAGCCGCAAGGCTTCGGACAGATACCAGGACATGAGCTTGCAGGCGGCGCCCATCACCGCGCCGTCTATCTCTTGCGCCTCCGCATTGGCGACGATGGTAAGAACGCCAGCGATGCGGGCCGCGTTTTCCGCCGCCTTTGCTCCAACGTCGCGCAATCCTTCAAGCGATTGATCCGGCGCCATGCGCTTTTCGATGGCGTCGTGGAATCGAACCCAAAGCCCGCGCGCTTCCGCGCTCAGTTCGATGACGCGCGGCGTCAATTCATTGCCGACGACGTTGGCCGCCGGCGCGGGCCGTTCCAACAAATCGAGGATGCAAGCGAAATAGCGGCGCAATGGCGCGGCCATTTCTTCCGTAGGTTCATGATAGAGCCGCGAACCGGCGAGGGTTTCCGGCGCCGCGATCAGCAAACGCGACAATAGGCCCTGATCGCGCAAGATCGGATCGGAAAGAAAGGCCGCCGCCGCGTCGGGCTGGACCATCAAATGCAGCGCCAGCCGCCGGCCCGGTAGGTCGGTAATGCCATCGCCAGCGCGCAAGCGGCGAATCCCTGAGCCGTCCCAAAGCGTCGAGAGCGCTGCCGCCGTCTTAAGACGATGGTCAGGCCCGAAACCATGGCCGCCGGTCATTTGTCCGCCTTCCGCGCTGAACAGGCCCAGCGCGCCCGGCAGGACCGCCCAGAACTTAGCAAGCGCCTCAACCGTAGGTTCGGGCGCCGTAAGCAAGGGCTTGATCGGTTCAGCTGGCGCTGGCCCGAGCGCCAAAAGCCCCGATTCCCTTTCGATCCGATCCAGAGCCTTGTCGTTTTCGATCTTGCGATGTTGCGCCGCCCAGGCCGCTTGCGCGATCCGCCAGCTTTCCAAAGCAATTTCGTATGACTGCTTTTCCTTGCGCTCATAGGCCCGGACTGGCGCCAGCGCCTCATTGTCGGTTGTCGATTTCCGGTCGCCAGATGCGGCGACAGTGACGAGGAACAGGCTCAGGGGCCGCGTTTGTCCATAGGGCAAGTGCACGTCCGCCAGTTTTTGCGCGGCGAGCGCGGCGACTGCTAGAACCGATTGCGCGGCGAGAGCCGGCGCGCACTGGCATTTGGCCGCGATGCTGTTTGCAGCGCCAGAAAGAACCGGCCCGAGAGCTTCGATGGGATAGGGTTGCGCCGCTGGCGCCGGCGGGACCAGCGGCAGGGGCGCCGGCGAAGCTTGCCCGCCCCCGTTCTTGTCTTGGCTATGCCGTTCGCGATTCGCATTGGCGAAATAGGCGTTGCGCTTTTCGGGCGGCCAGTCGCCATAATCGGAAAGGTCCGTCATTTCGCGATCCTTCCCGCAATCGTGACAATGTCCCGCGCCTCGTCCAAGGCGTGCGCGACAAGGCGCAATTTGGCGAAGGCTTCGGCCAGATCGCCGCGCGCCGCCGCGCTCTCGGCCAACAGACCGTTGAAGGCGATCAAACGGGCGGCGACCACCACGCCATCGCCCGCGAGAGCATTAGCGACCGAAACGCGGTCCTTGGAGGCAAGGGGCTGGGTCATCCGAAAATCCCTCCCAGTCCCGCCAGGACGGCGATGGCACGCGCCAGCGGAGGCGACAGGCGATATCGTCGGGCGTTATAAGGCGCAGCGAAATCGGCCTCACGTTCGGGTGTGGCGATGGTATTGAGGGTTTCGTCACGAACGAATTGTGCCCCGTATCCCGCGATAGCGGGCCGGGACGGGCTTTTTGCGTCAACGGAGGGCATTAGCGCTCCTCCTGATCTTGCTGAGAGCTATTGGCAACCGACGGGCTTAGGAAGCGCTCAACCCAAGCGTCGATCGCTTGCGGCTCGTAAAGGGGTTTGCGTCCGAAAAGCCTGTATTCTGGGCCGCCTCCCACAACCGCAAGTTTGGCAAGCGTGGATTTCGTGCGTTTAATGCCCCACTTTTCTTTAAGGTATTTTTCAACCTCATCACGAGTTAGGAATTTTGCTGTCATCGCATGATCCGATTCACGGGTGGGCAGAGCCCGCTGCTTGCGGTGCCGTTCGTGACCGAGTTGCGATGAAAGAAGGCGCGTCTTCGGAACAACCACGGCAAACGCGACGCCGCCCTCGGAGTGGAGTTCGGCTCAGCGGTTGCTCAGATGCCGTGGTAGACGGGCGCATCAAAGCTAAGTGAAGATTAGTTGGTTCTATCGATTGTCGGCAATACCCCGGCAACAAATATCCACATCGGGTCGCTACGCGTTCGCCCACGGTTACGGGTAGGCCCTCTTTTTCCGCGAGCAATTGGAGGTTATTTCGCCGGGCGAAGCTGTAGAACCGTGGATTCTGGCTTGCCGTCGCCCATCATATTGGCGATCCGATCAGCCACCGTATCGGCGGCTGCGAGCAACACTGCGTCGGCCGCGTGCGTATAACGGCTTGTGACGCTGTTCTTCCGATGGCCGAGCAGGTTCGCGATAGTGAGTTCTGAATAGCCCGCGTCGTGGGCGACCGACGCGACCGAATGGCGCAGCACGTGCGGCGTCACGTCGGGTGGCAAGGCGGCCTTCTTGGCTATGCGCAACCAGAATTTTGGGAATCCGGTCATTGGTCCTTCGCCTTTACTCGCTGGAAACACTGGCTCGTCTGGCCCACATGTTCTCATCGCTGCGGAGCGGATCGCCGCACAAGCCAGATGCGACAATGGCCGCAGCGATTCACCGGTTTTAGTGTCACGCAGGCGCGCCGTCCGGGTCGCCAGATCGACCTCGGCCCATCTTAGGCCTATGGCCTCGCCACGGCGCCAACCGGTCATCGCCAAGAATATTGCCAGCGCCAATGCAGGAGGCCACATTTCGGCTTCCAGATCGTGTAGCGCAGCGCCGAGCCGAGCGTATTCATCAACCGTCAAGCGGCGCTCGCGCCGTCCGTCAGCGGGACGATCTACGCCACGAACGGGGTTGTCGGCGCGCAGCCCTTTCTTGATGGCGAAGCTGAAAATTCCGCCGAGCAGCCCGACCGTCCGGGTGGCCGTTCCCATGCCACCAGCGACGCGCGCCAGCCCGTGCTTGCCGGTCTTGATCCGCGCAGCGGTCTCGCCAGTTGCGACCGAGTGCATAAATTCTTCAATGTCGTCCCTGGTAACCGCTGCAACGGGGCGGCGAGCGAGCAGCGGCTTGATATGCCGCTCGATCCGGCCCGCGTCGATCGTCAGCGTGGATGCCTTTTTTTGTTTGCCGCGGCGGACGATGAGCCTGCCGGCTTGCGCCTCAGCCAAGTACAAATCGCAAAGCTCCCCGACCGTCGCGGCCTTGCGCTTGTCTTGCTTGTCGCCGGAAGGATCGGCGCCCCGGACGACTTCACCGAGCAATCGGGTCGCCTCGTCGCGCGCCATTTCAGGCGTCCACGGCGAGCCATGACGGCCGATGGTAGCCCATCGCTGGCGGCCCTCGCTCGTGCGGTACTTCAACAGATAAGTGACGGCTTCGCTTTTCTGGCGACGGGCGCAAAACCCCGAAACTTTTGCGTCCCAAATCGTCTCTCCTGGCTGGAGCGCGCGAATGTCCTTCAGCCCAATCGTTTTCTTCGCCACGTTCGCCTCGAGCTTTGCTTGGTCGCTAGGCGGGCCTAGCGACCAATTAGCGACCAACTTTCAGCAAACAATAGTAATGATACGGACAGGAGCGCAACTGAAAATCCTTAAAAATCACTGGTAAAAACTGAACCAGAAATCCTCAGCAAAGGTCTGGAACGATAGGGCATTACCCTCCGAAGGCAGAGGCCAGGGGTTCGAAGCCCTTCGGGTGCGCCATTCTCTCAATGCACTGATTTTTATGGCATGTGAAATACGCCGTTGCGGATAAAAGCGGGCACCGGCGCGTGTCAGGTTGTTCAGAGCGGGTAATGCTCATCGCGTTGCCATCAGCAGTCGACCCGATGCAGACGATCAGCAAATCGATGGAACGCCCGCTGTAGCTCTTTGAGCGGTAGTCTGAGTGCGGGAATAAATTACCTGCACCATTTTCCCTTGGCGTAACTATCGAGAAAACTCCATGCGTCCATCCTAGGAAAATATGTCGGACCCTTTCGAACCTCCTCGAGCGCAGCGATTGCTTGTTCGGGGAAGCGCTTGAGGAGAAATGCAGCGGCGACAACTCTTATCCCCTGGTCGGGGTCATCAAGCAGGGGGACCAACGCAAGACGACCTTCTGCCCCAAAGCAATCGAGTGCCTCGATGATTTTATTGGTGTGTTTCACCTTTACTTTTTGTTTCCTAAAATTCTCATCGTCGCACGCAGAATAATAGGTCATTGCCGATTGTTTGAATTCTTGGACAAGGTCGGGGATTACTAGTTGAGACCATTTAATCACCATAGAAATCAGTCTCCCCTGAGTATCCCGATTTTCTGCAGGACACTTATTCCCGCGTTCCATTTGTCTTCAAAGCTGGCGCCATCGAGGCTGGCGCGACGTGAGGAGCCATCGAACTCGAGAAGCGTTCTAGAATATTCGCCGTTGATTTCCTCATGCAAAAGTCTCGGAATCCGAACGATATTTGTTGTCGATTGCAACTCGACTTCCGGAATGTCCCCGCTCGCGCTCTGCTCGACGATGTGGTGATATTCGTAGCCGTCGCCCGCCGGACCGAAATATTTGCCGAGATCAATCTTCTTGAACTCACTGAATGACGAAAACGCCTTTTCATCTGGACTGACGCGCAGCTGTTCGAGGCTATAGGGGCCTTTTTGAACGAACTCGATCGCGGCATCGGCATCCCGTTTCAGGGCCGCATTTTCCTGGGCCATGGCGGCGAAATCGGCGATTGTTGCGGCCCCGGCGACGACATCCAGGCCAGGAACGGCGTCGCCCGCCGCTTCGACGGCAAGACTTGCCGCGTGATGCAACAGCATGTGAACGAGCGCCCGGCGAAGCTGCCGTCGCACCGCCAAACGCGCGAGCTTTTCTGCTGGCGCGGCTTCCGCGGCGGCGCCATCCTTCGGTCGAAATTGTCCGCCCTTGCCGCCCTCCGCCCCCTGGGCCATCCGGGATGCTGCGGATCGTCGGGCGAGGCCTTGACCAGTCTGACCACCTCTGCCGCACGCAGAGCTTGATCTTCTGACAAGGAAGGAAGATCCATGAACAATGTGGCGAACGCGGCTCGCGCAGGCTCCCCTTCGTTCAACGCCGCCGCGACGCCGGTCAATCTTTCGACGAGACCGGAACAGTCGACCCGATTTTTCACGACTTGGGCGAAAAGTCTGTTCAATTCCTCGACGGGACGCGGGATGAAACCGTTCGCTGTCTTGGTCAGCAGTCGGATCGAGCCGATGGCAGGACCGTGCCGGAAAGCGGTCCTCGACCGAACGACTCTTTTCGGAGCGAGAGCGGTCGAAGGAACAAAGACAGGGTTGTGCCGCAAACGGTATTTTCCAGTTCCATCCCGGAAGAACATCCTCCTATGCCGAGATGCGTCACGTCTTCTTGAGGAAACGTTCGAACGCCTCCAACGTCTTTTCGCTGACGTGATGCTCGATGCCCTCGGCATCGTTTCTCGCAATGTCCGGGTCCACGCCCAGGGCGCGAAGGACGGCCTCGACGATTTCATGCCTGCGACGCTCCGCCGCCGGTCTGATTGTCGTCCGTTGCGAAAGTCTGCGCTGTTGCCGGGCGATCGTTCATTTTCTCAACCGCGTCGTGACGGAGGCGACGCAGCGCGCCGGTCGCCCCCTCTTGATTCAGCGCAACGCGCGGATATCACTTCCGGTCCAGTCTTGCTATGCTGTCGACGCCTGAAATCTGGATGCTTGGTCATGGCTTATCAGAGAGTTCAACTCTTCGTGAACGTGAACGAGGATACCAAGCCGAATACTGTCATTGACCATGCCATCGAGTCCGCGCGACGCGAAGCCGCTCATTTGTCGGCGCTTATCATCGCGCAAATCGTCGATTTTCCAGGCCATAGGCCGTACGGCGGCGAAAAGCGGCAAAGCGGTCACGGTTACATCGCGTCCCGCAATTCCGCCACCAACCGAGCCGTTTGCTTGGCGGTCTGAGCGAATATTCGTAACTATTCGTCGCGATCAAGAATTGTATGAAGATGGCATCTCGCTTGGCGCTAAGCGTCTGGAATTCTTCCAAGGATGCAGCAAGTCAATGCGCGGCGGCGCGTCATGATGTTGATTCAAGGCGCCAAGAGGCCCGCTTGCCATGCCGCCAATCGTATTTTCCTCGCGGAATCTAAACAAAACCTATCGCGTCGGCAGCGTCAACGTCGCCGCGCTGCAGGGGCTCGACCTTGATATTTTCGAAGGTGAGTTCATCGTCATACTTGGGCCTTCCGGCAGCGGCAAATCGACGCTCCTGAACATTCTAGGAGGCTTGGACAGCGCGTCGTCCGGCGACGCGGCGTGGCGCGACCATAATCTCGTCGAAGCGTCCGACGAAGAGCTGACGCGCTATCGGCGCGAGCATGTCGGCTTTGTCTTCCAGTTCTACAACCTCATCCCCAGCCTGACGGCCCGAGAAAATGTCGAGCTTGTCACCGAAATCTCCGAGCAGCCGATGCGGCCCGAGGATGCGCTCGCCAAGGTTGGCCTTTCCGCGCGCCTCGACCATTTCCCCTCCCAATTGTCCGGTGGCGAGCAGCAGAGGGTGGCGATCGCCCGCGCCATAGCCAAGCGTCCCGATGTGCTGCTTTGCGACGAGCCGACCGGAGCCCTCGATTGCCGCACTGGCGTTGGAGTCCTGTCCGCGCTCGACGAGGTCAACCGCAGCTTTGGCACGACCACGGTCGTGATCACGCACAACGCAGCCATCGGCGCGATGGCCGACCGCGTCATGTATATGGCCGATGGCAGGATCGCCCGGATCGAAAGCCATTCCGAGCGGGCTCGTCCGGAGGACATCCGCTGGTGACGGCGCTCGACCGAAAGCTCCTGCGCGACTGGCGGCGATTAGCCGGACAGGCGATCACGATCGCGCTCGTGCTGGCCTCGGGCGTCGCGGTTTTCATTTCCTCGCTGAGCGCTTACCAATCGCTGGTGACGTCGCAGCGGAATTATTATCGCGAAAGCCGCTTCGCCGACGCCTTCGCAAGCCTGAAGCGGGCGCCGCTTTCGGTGGCCGCGCGCATCGCCGAAATTCCCGGCGTGATCCAGGTCGAGCCGCGGCTGGTCCAGGACGTGACGATCGGCGTCGAAGGCGCCTCGCTGCCGGTTTCCGGGCGCATGATCGCGCTCGCCGCCGGCGACGAACCGCAGATCAATCGCCTGCACATCGTCAGCGGGCGCGGCCTTGACCCTGCTATTCCCGCGGAGACCCTCGTCACCCAGGCTTTCGCCGAAGCCAACCGGCTGGGGCCCGGCGACCGCGTCTCCGCGCTCCTGAACGGCCGCAGGCAGAGTTTCCGCATCGTCGGAACGGTCCTGTCCCCGGAATATGTGTTTTCGACCGGGCCGGGCGAGCCTCTGCCCGACGACAAGCGGTTCGGCGTGTTCTACGTCTCCCGCGAGGTCCTGGCACACGCCTTCGCCATGGAAGGAGTCTTCAACGACGTCGTGTTGCTCGTCGCGCCAGGCGCCAATATGCCGGCGATCCTCGCGTCTCTGGACGCATTGCTCGATCGCTGGGGCGGCATGCTCGCCCACGACCGCAGCCTGCAATTGTCCCACCGCTTCCTGCAGGACGAGTTGCGCCAGCAGGGAACCATGGCGGCGACGATTCCCCCGATCTTCCTGCTGATTTCGGCCTTCCTGCTCCATGTCGTGATGGGGCGCCTCGTCGCGACGCAGCGCGAGCAGATCGCCGCGTTGAAGGCGCTCGGATACGACCATGAGATCACGCTGCATTTCGCTAAATTCGCGGCGCTAATCGTGCTTCCGGGCGTGGCTCTCGGCGTCGCCGCGGGCGTCGCCCTCGGCCACGTCATGCTTTTCAGCTACCGGCCCTTTTTCCGGTTTCCGGAGCTCGACTACGATCTGGCGGCCTGGGCCCCGATCGCCGCGACCGCGATCGCGCTGTTCGCCGGCCTCGGCGGCGCGACAGGAGCCGTTCGCTCCGTCGCCCGGCTGCGGCCGGCGGAGGCGATGAGGCCCGCCACGCCGCCGGCTTATACCGCGCGCTTCTCCGCAATCCTTTCCCAGGCGCCGTCCCGCTGGAAAATCGCGGCGCGGGGAGCCGGCGATCATCCGCTTCGAACCGGCGTGACATTGCTCGGCCTGGTCGTCGCGGCGCCGCTCGTCCTGATGGGCCTGTTCTGGACGGATGCGCTCGATTATGTCGTCGACGTGCAATTCGCCGCCTCGGAGCGCGCGGACGCCGTGGTTCAGTTCGTCGAGCCGCTGCCGGCGCGGGTTGTGCAGGAGGTCCGGCGGATGCCTGGCGTGCTGCTCGTTGAGCCGCTGCGGATCGCGCCGGTCCGCCTACGATCCGGCCATCTCGAATACCAGACTTCGCTGACGGGTTCGTCGGATCGGTTGCAGCTTCGCCGCCTGCTCGACGACGCGCTGGATGTCGTCGTCGCGCCGAAGGATGGCTTGCTCCTGTCAAGACGGCTGGCTGAGCGCCTGCGCCTGAGGACCGGCGACCCGGTCGAACTGGACATTCTCGACGGCCACCGCAATCGGGCCGTGGTTCCGCTCGCAGGCGTCGTGAACGACCTAATCGGCCTGTCCGCCTATATGGATCGGGAGAGCCTGAACCGCCTCCTGCAGGAAGATCAGACCGTCAGTGCGGTCGCGGTCCGTCTTGACGCCTCGAAGGCGGACGCGTTCTACGCGGCGGCCAAACAGACGCCGAAAATATCGACTGTCAGCCTGAAAGAGCGGTCCATTCGCAACTTCCGCGACTCGACCGGCGCGGTGGTGCTGCTTCTGGCGGGAATTTACACCGCCTTTTCGATTACGATCGCCATCGGCGTCGTCTACAATAATCTGCGGATCGGTTTTCAGGAGAGGGCGCTGGAACTTGCGATGCTGCGCATTCTCGGCTTCACGCCTTATGAAACGGCACGGATCTTCTTTTCCGAAATCGTCGCCGAAGTCTGCCTCGCCATCCCCCTCGGCCTCGTCGCGGGATATTTCCTCGTCCGGCTGCTGGTTCTAGCCTTTCAAACCGAAACTTTCGAAATTCCCGCCGCCATCGCGCCGCGCTCCTATTTCTGGGCCGCGTCGCTGGTGGCAGGAGCGGCTTTCGCGAGCGCGGCGGTCATGGGACGCAAGCTGTGGCGGATGGACCTCGTGTCGGTGCTGAAAGGGCGGGAATGAGATGAAGCGGTTGAAATGGGCAGCCCTCGCTCTTGCCGGCGCCGTCGCCGCGGCGTCTGTCATTTTCATGCGTCCGCCGACCCGCGTCGAGGCGGCGACGGTGGCGCGCGGCCTGTTCATCCAGACCGTGCTCAACGAGGGCAAGACGCGGGTGAGGGATCGTTATCTGGTGACGGCGCCGGTCGCGGGGATCGTGGCGCGGACAGGGCTCGAAGTCGGCGATCCCGTCGATCCCTCCACGGTGATCGCGGTCATTGCCCCCGGCTTGGCGCCGCTCGAAGATCCGCGCGCGCGCCAGGAGCTTGAAGAGCGCCTCGGCGCCGCCGAAGCGGGACGCCGTCGCGCCGTCGCTGTGCTGGAAAGCGCGCGCGCCCGGCGAACTCAGGCGCAGGCCGATCTGGAGCGCACCGCCGCGCTGGAGACGAAAGGCGTCGTTACCGCGACCCGCCGGGAACGCGACGAACTGGCCAGCACGCTCGCCGAAAGGGAACTGGCCAGCGCGGAATTCGGCGCCCACATGGCTGAGCACGAGGAGGCTCTGGCGCGGGCCGCCCTGGACGTCGTCGGCAGGAAGGAAACGGAAGCCCGCCGTGTTGAAATTCGCTCTCCGATCGAAGGCGTAGTCCTGAAAATCGCCCAGGAGAGCGAGGGACCGGTCGCCATCGGGTCGCCAATCATGGTGCTCGGCGACCCGAGACGCCTCGAAATCATCGCCGACGTTCTCACCACGGACGCGGTCCAGATCCAGCCGGGTGCGAACGCCGTCATCGAACGCTGGGGCGGGCCACGCCTGCTGTCGGCGCGCGTCGCCCGGATCGAGCCGGAGGCCTTCACCAAGGTCTCGGCGCTCGGCGTCGATGAACAGCGGGTCAATGTCGTGCTCGACTTCGCCTCGCCGCCCGAGGAATGGCGCCGGCTCGGCGACGCCTTCCGGATCGAGGCCCGCATCGAAATCGCCAGAATTCCAGACGCCACCATCGTGCCCCTCGGCGCCCTTTTCAGGCAGCAGGCCGATTGGCGCGTTTTCGTCATCGAGAACGGCCGCGCTCGCATTCGCGCCGTCACGATCGGCCGTCGCGGCGAAAACGACGCCGCGGTGACGTCCGGACTCGCCCCCGGCGAGCGCGTCGTTCTTTTTCCTCCCCCCTCCCTTCGCGATGGCGACAGGGTCACAGCCGGAGATCGGGAACCGTGATCGAGACGCCCCCGGCGAACGCCAGCAGGATTTCCTCGTTTCTGCGTCCCGACGAGGTGGTGCGCGTCCTTGACGGTCGTCTCGGCCGGGTGCATGCGCGCCAGCGGCTGGGAATCGAAGACGACCACGAGATGCAGGCGTTCGGCCTCGCTGCCTTGCGCCTTGTGGATCGAAACAGCGTAGGCAAGTTCTAAGTTTTCCTCGACCTTTTCGCTGCGAGGATATTTCCCGTCATGCGGAACGTCCTTGCTGTACCCAACGGTTATGTTCGGCTTGCGGGAGAACCGCACGACAAACCGCTTCAGTCGCGGGCTGTTGCCCGTCCGTAACGTGTTCCAGATTTTGCTGTCGAAGCCAAAAGCGCCGACGACACCAATCTCGCCGTTCGTGGAATGAGCCTCCAGGGCGTCCACCTCCGCGTTGACGATCTCGGTCGAAAGTCCCGCCGAGCAACCGCGGCGTCGAAAGCGGTCTTCACCCGAAAAAAGACGTCGATTACGATGGCATGCCGCTACGGAGTTGGATCCAAGATCCTGTAAACCGCAGCCCCGGCTGCACCTCATCGCCTTTGCGATCGCCGTCGGACCAAGACCGCCGCGATGCAGCTCCAACACCTTGCCATGATCCAAAGTGATCGACCGCCCCTTATAGACACCCCTTGCTTTGGCGGCCTCGATCCCGACATGCTGACGCTCCTTGCTAAACGTCAGCTCCATCTCGGCAACCATGCCGAGCACGGTAAGCACCATCTTCCCCAGCGGGCCGCCCGTATCGATGGCGGGCTCCAACACGCGCAATGATGCGCCCTTCTGCTCAAGTTCGTGAACGAGGTTGAGAACGTCGCGCGTCGACCGTCCCAGGCGGTCCAGCTTGACGACGCAAAGGGCGTCGCCGGGACGGATGAAGGCGAGAAGCCGAACGAACTCCTGCACGCCGTGGCGATGCTGTGTGTCCCGGCCACTTGCGGAGAGACGTCCGATCCGCAACGGATGGTGGGGCTGCTCATGGACGGATTGCGCTATGGTGCGAGACGAGCGGAAGATGCGCGCCGCCCATGACCCAATGCAGACGAGTTGGGTCCGATAAGTGGCTTGCCGTCGTCGCCCTCGAACGAACCTCCTCGCGCAAACCGACGCCGCGCGCCCCGAGTGGATGCGTCATCGATGACCGGATGTGAAGTGATATGCTGAGCGCAAACATCTCACCATTGCTCGCCTTCATCGCCGCCGCCTGCGTCTTGACCATTACGCCCGGCGTGGATACGGCGATGGTGCTCAGGAGCTCGGCCTCTAACGGGCCGATCGCCGGTGTGGCGGCAAGTGCGGGCATCTGTGCCGGCCTGCTCGTTTGGGGCGCGGCAGCGGCGCTTGGTCTTACAGCGATTTTGGCTGCTTCCCCCGTTGCGTTCACAGCGCTCAAGGGGGCTGGCGCAGTTTATCTCCTGTGCTTGGGCGCCAAGCTGATTGCAAAGCCTCGCTCCGCGCTCGATGTTGCTGATTCCGCCGGCAGAACGCGCGGTCAAACCGGCGTCGGCGACGCGCTGCGGCGGGGATTCCTGACCAACATGCTCAACCCGAAGGTCGGAATCTTTTACGCGACATTCCTTCCACAATTTGTTCCGCCCGAAGCGAACAGCGCGGGATTCTCTTTGCTTCTCGCGGGCATCCACGTGCTGCTGACGTCGCTGTGGTTTTCCATGCTGATCGCCCTGACCGTCCCGCTCGCCGGAATTATTAGAAAGCCTCTTGTTGTCAAATTATTAGACCAGCTGACTGGATGCATTTTCGTGGCGTTTGGCGTCAGGCTGGCCGTTGCGCATCGAGGTTAGTTCGGCAACGCGTCTGCTGTGTCTGTCACCGTCTCCAAGACCGCATTGGCTAGCGCCGAACAGAAACGGCTGCTTGCCCGTTCCTGGCGTTCGATAAGGACGATTTTCCTTTGCAGTTGAGGCTCGCCGAATGGAAGGCGTGTCAGGTTAAGGCTGCCCAGGTCTTGTCGAGATAGCGGCGCCACCGCGACACCAAGTCCCTTTTCAACCATGCGTACTATCACGGCCAGGCTGTCGAGAACCATCTCTTCACGCACGGTCCAGCCGAGCCGATCCAGTTCACGCGCAATCATGCGGCCTGCCCAGGCGCGCGAGTCGAACCGGATGAACGGCATATTCGCAAGCAGGTCTTGGGGCAAACCGCCTTCGTGGCCAGGCGGAGCGATCAGCCAAAAGCTCTCTTCATAGAGCGGCGCCCAGACCAGCCCATCCGGATGTGGCTTCACGGGCCCGGTCACGATGGCGGCGTCGAGGTCGCCCGTCGCGACGCGGCTCGCGAGTTCGGACGACATGCCCGCCGCCACATGCACGCGCAGACGTGGATGGGCCCGGTAAAGCCGGATCAGCGCGTCGGGCATCGGTCCGGATAGCGCGGTCTGAATGACCCCAAGCCGCAGACGTCCTGCGAGCGCGCGTTCGTCGCTGAGGGCGTCCGGAATCCGATCGTAGAGCGCCAGAACCTCTTCGGCCCGCGCGAGCACGATGCGCCCCGCCTCGGTCAAAGTCGGAACGCGACGCGCGCGGTCGAAGAGCTGAACGCCGAATTCGGCTTCGAGCGCCTTTACTTGCAGACTGACAGCCGATTGCGTCAGGCCGATCGCCGTTCCCGCCCGCGCAAATGAGCCATTGCGGGCGATGGCTTGGAGCGTTCGCAGCGCGCGAAGAGACATCTAATCCTGACCTGTCTGATAAGAAAACCTCATTGAAGCCAAAAGAATAATGAATTTTTCATCATGAGCAAACGGCGTTAGTCTCATCACATTCGCCTGGCCGACACCACGGCGAACCCCTGACAGTGATTTGGAAAGGTTATGCTATGCTGGGCGCGGTGTTGATGGCCTTGGCGCCGATCGCCCTTCTCATTGGGCTCGGCTCATGGCTGCGCCGCCACGGCCTCCTTGCCGAAACGTTTTGGCCTCAGGCGGAGCGGCTTGGATATTATGTTCTTTTGCCGTCGCTCTTTTTCGATGGCCTCGCCACAGCGCAACTTGGCGGCGCGCCGATCCGCGATCTGGCGGCGACCCTGATCGTGTCGACGTTGGCCGTTGCGGCGCTGATCGTCGTCTGTCGGCCGCTGATGCCCCTCAGTGGTCCCGCCTTCACATCGGTGTTCCAGGGCGGCGTCCGCTTCAATAACTATGTCGGCGTCACACTGGCTGCCGGCTTGTTTGGAGCGCAAGGGGTCGCGCTCGCGGCGGTCTGCAACGCCGCCATTGTGCCGACGGTGAACGTGCTCTGTGTCCTCGTCTTCGCCCGCCACGGCGAGACGCAGCTCGAAGCGCGCGCCATCCTCAGGCAAATTTTGATCAATCCGTTGGTAGTCGCGTGCTCCGGAGGCATTGCGCTGCAAACGCTCGGATTGCGGCTTCCGGCCGCCCTGGAGCCGGCGCTGAAAGCGCTTGGCGCGGCATCCTTGCCGCTCGGCCTCATGTGTGTCGGCGCGGCGCTCGATTTTTCTGCGACGCGGCGATGGATGGGCCCGGTCGTGTTGTCCTCGGCGGCGAAATTCATGGCGATGCCCATAGCCACGATCGCGACAGCCAACGCGCTGGGCCTGCATGGACCCGCCTTTACGACGGCGTTGTTGTTCCAGGCGCTGCCGACGGCGTCTTCCGCTTATATCCTGGCGCGGCAACTCGGCGGCGACGCGCCGCTGATGGCGGGCATAACCGCGAGCCAGACCGTGATTGGCTTCACGGCGCTTCCGGCGGTTCTCGCCGCGGCGCTTCCGGCATGAAGGAGGAAACCGATGATCTTGACCCACGTGAAATTTGCTTTGGCCAAGTCAATGACCTTGGACGAGGCGAAGGCCATTTTCGAGCGCACCGCGCCAAAATACAGGGGCCGTGAGGGCCTTCTGCGCAAAACCTATCTCTTGTCCGAAGATGGGCTGACCGCTGGCGCGGTCTATTTCTGGAAAGATCGGGCTTCCGCGGAGCGCGTCTTTACGGATGAATGGCGCAAGATGGTGACCGAGGTCTATGGCGTGAGCCCGCAAATTTCCTTTTATCACGCGCCTGTGACGGTCGAGAACGCCCCCGCGTGACGCCCGGCCAGCCCAACAAGGAGACAAGAAGCATGAAAGCGATCCAGGATTACTATCCGCCGGAATTCGCGCATTGCTTCGGCTGCGGACCGGCGAACGCGCATGGCCTGCGCCTCAAGAGCTATATCGAGGGAGACGAAACAATCGCCCGCTGCGTTCCGCCGGCTTATTGCACGGGCGGATTTCCTGGCCATGTCTATGGCGGCATGATCGCTTCGCTGCTCGATTGCCACGGCGCAGCCTCGGCCGCCGCTTTCGCGTATCGAGATCGCGGCCGAACCATGGGCGACGCCGGTCCGGCAATCCGCTTTGTGACTGCCTCGCTGAAAATCGATTTCAAGCGTCCGACGCCCCTCGGCGAACTGGTCGTCAAGGGGCGCCTGGTCGCAATCGCAGGGCGCAAAGCGACCATTGCCCTTGACTTGCTGGCCGGCGCCGATCTCTGCGCCTCGGGCGAGATGATTGCTGTGGAATATCGCCCAAAAATCGAGTGTGCCAGCAACGAAGGGATTCGCGCCGCAGGAAAGGAAGCGACGTCATGAGCATCGCTACGCCCGCACTCAGTCGCTTTCCAGTTCCTTCGCTCTCCGACATGCCGGATGACATTCGTGAACGCATTCTGGCGGTTCAGGAAAAATCCGGGTTCATTCCGAACGTGTTTCTCGTTCTATCTCACCGACCCGAAGAGTTCCGCGCTTTCTTCGCCTATCATGATGCGCTGATGGAAAAGCACGGCAATCTCACCAAGGCCGAGCGCGAAATGATCGTGGTCGCCACCAGCAGCCTCAACCAGTGCCAATATTGCGTTGTGGCGCACGGAGCGATTCTTCGCATCAGGGCAAAAAATCCGCTGATTGCAGACCAGGTCGCGACGAACTACCGAAAGGCGGACCTGAGCGACCGTCAAAAGGCCATGATTGATTTCGCCATCAAGGTCTCGACCGAGGCCTTCAGAGTGGACGACACCGATCTCAATTCGCTCAAATCGCACGGCTTCACCGAGGAAGACGCATGGGACATTGCGGCGATCACGGCTTTCTTCGGCCTATCAAATCGCCTTGCCAACGTGACAAGCATGCGACCGAATGATGAATTCTACTCGATGGGCCGTTGATGGCCCTGATTGATATGCGGAGACGCGCAACGGACAATCGATCGGTTCCGCGCGTCTGCTTGAGAACGACCGTTCCCATGTTCGCAACGGGCATTGTTTTTTGGGCGGCAATGACTGCATGGGGTCGACTTCGGCCGGTGGCGCCCAAAGCTCCGTTCGCGCTATGCCGTGAAGCTCAAGGCCGACGGTCCCTGACGGGCGGGTCGCCGCCGTTGCACGATCGGCAACTTCCGGCTCTAAGGCAACTTTCCCGACGAGGTCCGCGACCGTCTCATGTTGACCCATGGCGGTCCTTCGCCATACTTGGTCGGATCGTCAACGAATGGTTTCAAAGCGGAACTTCGCGATATTGTTGCTAAGCCCTCGGTCAATAATCATGCGATGATCCTAAATACGGCACTTGCCGCCGGCAAAATTGAATTGCGCTATAAAGAGACTGTCGCGAAGCGCCTTGCGCCATGAGCGCAAACTCTGCGGCGGCTGTCCCAAATGATCTGCTGCTCCGTCATTTGATGGCCTGAGTCGTCCGCTAGTCTAGTAAAAGTAACCGGAAGAGCCGCTGCGGGCGACGGCGGAAGGGTCTTTTTTGGCGGCGTCGTAGTCAGATTCGAGCGCGGCGAGAAGTTCGCCAACTCTGAACGTCTGCAGCTTCCAAAAGTATTAGCGGGAGATTGCCATGCTGACGCGTAGACACGTGAATTTGCTTCTCGTCGCCAGCGTTGCGGCCTTTCATCAGTCGGAAGCCAGGGCGGAAAATACTGCAGTATTTTCCGCATACGCAATGCGGACGACATGGCATCCGATACCTTCGATCGGCGATTGGCCGTTGGATCAC
Organism: Rhodoblastus sp. 17X3; assembly: GCF_030056575.1. Taxonomy (GTDB): domain Bacteria; phylum Pseudomonadota; class Alphaproteobacteria; order Rhizobiales; family Beijerinckiaceae; genus Rhodoblastus. The sequence goes on from NZ_JASHHX010000028.1 coordinate 34,960, forward strand.
ACGGCCGTCGCGGTATCGAACGGTGACGAGTACGGGTGTTTTGGACGCAAGCAATCCGAGGAACCCGGCAATGCGCGCTTGGTCGCACAGGGCAGGGGCGACTTTGCATGGGCGAAGGAAATCGCCGGCAGGGAAGACTTTCACGCGGGCATTGATTACGGGGTGACTGGCATCTGCAATCAATGTGCAAACAGGATTCTGCTTCCTGCCAATATTGATGTCAGAAACGCATTCGGCAACGAGATCGCAACGCCAATTTTCGGCAGCTACGGACTTGGGCAGGACGCTTTGATAAAAAGGGTCGAGGATGCGGCCTTCGCCGTTAATCAGCAGTTCCCGGGCCGCATAATGGACGAGACTGTCCACGAAGTCGTCGCGCGAATTTCGGCCGGGCTGAATGGCGAGTGGGAAATACTCAATGCAGATATGGAACGATTTCTAAAGCCTGCCCTGGGCACGGAGTACGACAAGTTTAAATCAGACATTGAGGATGTTTATCAATCACTGTACTATAAACGAGTTGCGCTATATGACGCGTACTCGAACGGCCGCATTGACAAGCCTCGTTTCATTGCGCGGATGAATCAAGGATTTGCATCTGCGCTGGATGACCTGCATGACGTCATGGGGGACGGCGCCTTCAAGAAGATCGTTCCCGTGCCGCCCGGCGTCGCCGCGGACTATGTTTTTTATAACCTCCCAGGCCAGTACAGGTAAAAAAGAGTGCGCCTTGAAGCATCCCTGCTGAATTCGACTGGGGCGGCCGGCCGCCTTTCGACCTTGCTGGCGGCGCTTCTGGCTCTTGCCGCATTGTTTGGCCTGGCGATCCAGTTCGGCCTTCAGCTCGGCTACACTCCGGGTCCATGGGTCGCGCTTTGGGTGTTGCTGCGATTTTTCACCATCATGGCCAACGCCCTGATCGTCGTCGTCTTCGCCCGCGCGGTCTTTTCGCCGATCTCGCCGATTGTATTGAACGGCGCCATCCTCTTCACCCAGCTCGTCGGCGTCGTCTATCTCACGATGCTGCGCAATCAAGCGCCGGAGACCGGCTGGGACAGCGTCGCCAACGCGCTCCTCCATTATGCGACGCCGCTGTTGGCGCTCCTATACTGGCTTACCTGCGCGCCGCGTGGCGGCCTGAGCTGGCGCGCGCCGCTGCTCTGGACCTCGGTTACGATCGCCTATGCCGCCTATGTGTTCACTCGCGCCGCGGTGGATGGCAAATATCCCTATCCTTTTTACGATGTCCCCCGGCTCGGCTTGGGTCAGGTTCTCGCCAATTGCCTCATCATTGGCGTCGGCTTCACGCTTTCGGGCTTCGCGCTGGTCGCGCTGGACAAGAAGCTCGCTGCGAAGTCCAGGCGGGAGACGCCCGCTCCAAAAGCCCCGTTTTGAGGCCAAGGTCAAAGGCGAGCTTTACGCGCTGTGCCCATTCAGCGATTTGGCATGTCGAACTCCGTGTCGATCGCATTGGCGCCGTCGTTCACCGTCCGACGGTCTTGGCCCCCACGGTCCGGAAACGCCATCCGAGTTTAATCGCAAGATCGAGATGGGGCGCGCTCGGCTTTCGAATGTTACGGCGGGGCCGCCTGCGGTTCTTTGATGGGTGGTGGGAATAGGCGCCGTTTTGAATATTGTTCTGATCTGGATGCAAGACATGGAGATTCATGTTCATCTGATACTCGGAGCCGTGCTGGCGGCTATATTGGGCGCAGTTATTTTTCTAATAGCCGAGCTTGATAATCCTTTTCGCGGTGAGGCAGCTGTCGGTCCGGACTCAATCGAACGGGTTTACCGAACGGTCATGAATCCTGCCGCCACGACGATTCCGTCTGAAGCAGCGATCTCCCAGCCGCGTTAGTCTTTGAAGCGGCGAATGATGCAAAGCGGGCGCGCATATACGGGCCAGATCGTTAGGACACCGTCATGCGCTTGCGGACTCGTTCGATGCCAAGCCGTTGGCGCTCCGATCGTGTGCGACGTATGCTACTGTGACGACTGTCGGGCAGGCGGCAGGCAGATTTAGGGACTGCCTAACGCATCGCGCATTCTCGATACCGATGGCGGGGCGCCCTATCTGAGCTATCGAGACGACAGGTTCAGTTGTACGTCAGGCGAAGACTTCCTGGTTGGCTACAAGATCAGAGACAACGCGCCGACCCAGCGGTTCGTGGCGTCGTGTTGCAACAGCGGTATGTATGTCAAGTTCGCGCCTGGCCATTGGATCTCAGCGTATCGCACCAGTTTTGAAGGCGACCTGCCGCCGATCGAGATGAGGACGCAGACAAAATATCGTCTTGCGGATAACGCGACGCCACGAAACCATAAGCATCATTCTTTTCCTTGTTCGATGATCTTCTTTTCCAAGGATTTGGCCAGGTTGCGCGCCGCAATCGCATTCGAATCCGCGGGGTCGTCGGTCGGATAGAGTTCGCTCAGCGGCCGCGAGACGCCGTCAGGTCCGACGATGCGCACATGGAAGCGCCGGAGCCGCCGTGGATGCGGCACCCCGCAACTGTGAGCGATCACCTCCACGTCATGCCGCATGTTGCGGCAATAATTCGCCACGCGGACCGCCTTGTCAGCGGGGTCGAGGCCTTTCTGCAATCTCTTGTCATGCGTGGTGATGCCGGTCGGACAGGTGTTCTTGTTGCATTTCAACGACTGGATGCAGCCGAGCGCGAACATGAAGCCGCGCGCCGAGTTGACGAAAGTCGCGCCTGCGCAGAGCGCCCACGCTGCTTCAGCGGGCGTCGTCAGCTTGCCAGACGCGATAATCGGGATGCGCTCGGCCAAGTTGTGGTTCTTGATGATGTCGCGCACCAGCGGCAACGATTCCCTTATGGAAAGCCCGACATTGTCCATCAGGGCCATGGGTGCGGCGCCGGTTCCTCCGTCGCCGGAATCCAGTGTGAAAAAATCCGGTACGACGCCTCGTTTGTTGATTCTCACCATCAGGTCGTCGAGCCAGCCATAAGCGCCGACGACGGCCTTCACGCCAACCGGCTTGCCGGTGATGGTCTTGACCCGCTCGATGAAGTCGAGCAATTGCTCGTTGTTGTTGATTTCGGGGTGGCGGTTGGGGCTGATCGAATCCTCGCCGACAGGAATGCCCCTGATCGCCGCGATTTCGGGGGTGACCTTCACGCCGGGCAGGATGCCGCCCTTGCCGGGCTTGGCGCCTTGCGAGAGCTTGACCTCGAACATTTTGACCTGCGGAATCGCCGCAAGCTCCCGTAATTTTTGCTCGTTCAAGCCGCCGTCGTCGTTGCGCACTCCGTACTTGGCCGTTCCGATCTGGAAGACGATGTCAGCGCCGCCTTCGAGATGATGCGGCGAGAGTCCGCCCTCGCCAGTGTTCAGCCAGCAGCCGGCCATTTTGGCGCCCTTGGACAGGGCGCGAACCGCTGGTGCGGAAAGCGCGCCGAAGCTCATGCCCGAAATGTTGAAGAGCGATGGGGCGATGTAGGGATTGGGCGTATCCGGGCCGATGACGAAAGGCGGCGTGGACTCGACATCCTTTTCGAGCGTCGGATAAGGACAGTTCACGAAGATCGGCGTGCCGGCTTCCTTGATATATTTGGTCGAGCCGAAGGCGACCGTTGAGTCGCAGTCTTTGGAGGCTCTTTCGACCCAATTGCGTTCGGCGCGGTTGAAGGGCAGCTCCTCGCGGTCCATGGCGAAAAAATATTGCCGAAAGAATTCGCCCAGGGCGCTGAAAACATACCGCATGTGTCCGATGAGCGGGTAGTTCCGCAAAATAGCGTCACGGCTTTGGATCCGGTCGAACAAAAAGACGCCCAGGGCAAGCAGCGCACAGCAGAAAAACGCGAACACGAACAGCGTCGACAGGAAATCGAGCGTTTTCATCACCGAGGACGCGATAAGAGTCATGGCTGACAACCTCCCTGGCTTAAGCTCGTGACGGCGTTTCGTTCGTTTCGCCGCGATCGTTAAAGCGCCGCCGCCACCGCATGCGATCCTGCCTGCATCCGTGGCGTGAACCCGTCTCGCTCCTCCCCGTTCGTTTGGTCGACGGCGGATGTTACACGACGCGTAAGAGACGGCTTGGAAACCGGGACGATTTTCGATCTCCAAATAGATGTAACTCTCGCGAGGCGTCAGACGTAATTGTGTTCGAGCGCAATTGGCATAAATTTGATTGCGCGGGTCAATCGGGGAGGCTGACGAGGACATGCGCAAAGCGGTTTGGCTGGTTTTCGTTCTCCTCGCCGCCTGCGCATCGGGACTCGTGGGCGTGATCGAATTTCCGGAGCAGGCGCGGCCGCTTCTCCCGCCATCGACCGCCGTTCTCCTGCCGCCGCCTTTACCCGCGCCAAAACGTCCAAAAGTTGTGCGCTGGCTTGACCAGAACTGGTCGGAGGCCGACCGTTTCTGGTCCCATCACGCCAGCCAGGGAACCGCCACGCTTCCTATTCCGTACGATTGGTTCATGGCTCTCGAGCAACCGGGCCTTTCGATTTTTTTCACGCCGGGCCTGCTCAGCGATAGCGACTATCTAGCGCGGATGGGCTTTATTCCCAGCCCGAAAACGCTCAACGCTGGCAAGAAAGAGCTGCAATCCTATGGCTATGGGCAGGCCGGCGTCTCCCGTCCGGTCGCGCCGACGACCAGCTTGCATTGGGCGGAAGCCGATAATCGCGACGGATTGCCGGTCGGCTTCGCGCGCACAAAAGTTCCCGTCGACCCGCGCGACGGGAAGCCATCGCTCGACCGCATCGGCCTGACCTGCGCCGCCTGCCATACCGGACATATCGAGTATAAGGGCGCGAGCCTGAGTTTCGATGGCGGTCCGGCTATGCTCAATCTGAATGCGCTGGAGCGCGCCGTCTCGCTTTCGCTGTTCTACACGCTGAAAGCGCCGGGACGTTTCGAGCGTTTTTGCAATCGCGTGCTGGGGCCGCAGGCTTCCGCCGACGATCGCGAAAAATTGCGCGCGGGACTTGCGAAGATTTTCGACTCCATTGTGGTGGCGACGCGCGCCTCATATGCCTTGAAGGACGCTAAGGGACAGGAAGACACGCCGGAAAATTTCGGGCGGCTCGATGCGCTCAACCGCATCGGAAACCGGCTGTTCTATGAAGACCTAGGCGGACCCGCAGGCGGCGCGACGCTCGCTCCCAATTTCCACGCCACCGACGCGCCGGTGCGCTTTCCCGCTTTGTGGGGAGCGTCATGGTTTGCGCTCGCCGAATATGACTCCTCGATTGAACAGCCGCTGGTGCGCAATGTCGGCGAGGCGCTGGGCGTCGGCGCGCTGATTGATCTCGACGGCGGCCCAGACGGAAAAAAACTGTTCGCCTCCACTGTGGCGCTCGAAAATCTCGTCTGGATCGAGGACCTTCTGCGCGGGGGTGATTTCTTCTCGCCCGAAGCCGGCGGCCTGCGCGCGCCGAAATGGCCAGCGGCGCTCTTTCCCGACGATCCCGCCTGGAAAGTCGATCCCGCGCGCATTGAAAAGGGACGCGTGCTCTATGCCGAGCTTTGCGCCGGCTGCCATCTCGGTCCCGTCGACGATCCTGCCTTCGACAAGGCCTATCCGGACAAGGCGTTGCGACATTCCGACGGCTGGATGAAAAATGGAACGCTAAAGCTGCGGGAGATCCCGGTCGCTGTAGTCGGGACCGATCCGGCGCAGTCGCAGGTGCTCAGGAGCCGCATGATCGAGGCGCCCTCGCGCTTTGGCCTCGATCCGCGCCAAGACCTTGGGGAAGCATGGAATTGCGGCGCAGCGCTTCCTGACGCTTCCGGAACAGCGCTGCCTTTCGGCGTGGCCCTGATGGATGCAGTCGACCATATCGCGCGCAAAAGCATGGACCAGCGCGGTTTGACGGAGGACGAGCGCAAGGCGGTTTTCGGGCCGCGCGGAAACTGCCCCAATCCCGAGCCGATGGCCGTCTATCGCGCGCGGCCGCTCGATGGCGTCTGGGCCCTGGCGCCCTATCTGCACAATGGCTCCGTTCCCTCGCTCTATTGGCTGCTTCGGCCCGCCGATCAAAGACCCAGAAAATTCTGCTTGGGCGCACGCGACTACGATCCACGCCGCGTCGGCTATCCCGCCGATCCCTCATGTGCGCCAGGCGAAACGCTCTTCTTGGAAACCGACGACATGGGCAGGCGCATCAAGGGCAATAGCACCGCCGGGCATTCTTTCGAGGGCGACTCGGCCGGTCGTCCCGGCGTGGTCGGACGGGCGCTCAATGACGACGAACGCAATGCGCTGATCGATTATCTCAAGACGCTTTAAATTCGAGGGAATTTTCATGCGCAAACGCGTGGCGCTGCCCCTGCTTTTCTCCGTTCTCGTCGGAGCGAGTTTTCTCGCCGAGAGGTTTTCCCGGGAAAAACCGTTGCCCGAGGATCAGGCGATCGCAGAGATCGTCGCGCGCGCCCGCGCGCTGCTCACCGCGACCTATCCGGGTTCGGCGAGGGAGCCGGCGCTCCGCGGAGCCCATGCAAAAGCCTCTGGCTGCGTCAAGGCCGTCTTCACCGTCGATTCCGATCTGTCCGACGCCTTGCGTGTTGGAAGCTTTGGTCATCCCGGTGAAAGATACAAAGCGTGGATTCGCTTCTCGAACAGCGCCTTCACGCCGGGGCCGGACAAAAATCCCAATGGACGCGGCATGGCGCTCAAATTGATCGACGCCGATCCTGACCATGCCGTAGACGCGCGGACGAATCCGCCGCACGATCTGCTATTTATCAATTTCCCGGCCTATTTCTTGGCCGACGCCAATGATTTTCTGGCCTTCGTCCGCGCCGGCGGTTTGCAGGGCGACCAGCAACACGCGCTCAGATATTTCTTTCCCGGCTATAATCCCTTCGCGTGGCGACTGCGCGAGGCGGCGATCGTCTATCGCAACGCGACGCGCGAGATCGCGTCCCCCTTGCGGACGGACTACTGGTCGATGACGCCCTATAAATTTGGGCCCGACCACGCCATCAAATATGCGGCGCGGCCGTGCATAGCGAGCACCGGCCCCGCGCCCGCAAAGGACGAGCCAGATTATCTGCGCGACGCGCTGAAAGGCGAGCTGAACAAGGCGCCCGGGTGCATGGAGCTTTTCGCGCAAATGCGGGTCGGCGACATGCCGCTTGACGACGCAAGCCTCGAATGGTCGCAAGAGCTCTCGCCGCTCAGACGGCTCGGCCGCATCGACATGCCCCTGCAGGATATCGCGGCCGAAGGGCGCGACGAGGCATGCGAAAACTTGAGCTTCAATCCTGACAATGCGCCGGCCTTGCTTGCTCCACTCGGTGGGGTCAATCGCGTGCGCATAAGGCTTTATCAAGCGAGCGCCGCCTATCGCCTTGGCCACAATGGCGCGATCGCGACGGACCCCGAGAAAGCCTGGGATCATTTTTGATCCCTGAAAAGATCGCAAGACGAGCAGGCTTTGTCGCTGAACGAACGTGGTCGACCATGACTGCCTGGCCGCGGCATTCACGAAAATCCCGCCAACGACAGCTTTTGGCGCCCAGCCGACCTCGCCAGCGATGAGTGCGGACTTCCGCTCTCCGCCGGTTCGAGACATCGATTGCCAGTCGACGAACGTGGTCCGGCGGCCGAATACTTGAAGAAATAGCCGCAGCGTTTGGACGGATACGATCGCTTCAAAGCGGTCGCAGACGATCTCCATTCGCAGCGGGATCGAATTCACGCGTACTACGTCAAGGTGATAATTGCCCAAATTCAGGGAAGAAGGCGTCTATGAATCTAGGGGCTATTCATTTGTCGCGCGAGTTTGTTCCACAACAAAGTTCCAGCACCCCAGCGGTTGCATTGATCGCTCCGCGTTCAGGGGGCTGAGAATGAGCGAAGCATGTGACGTCCCTGGGCGAGGGAGTGAGGTTCGTCAATATGGTTCAGGCTGGGGGCCATTGTCGCGACTTCCCGGAAACCCTTTGATGTGGGTGCTCATTGCTTCCGAGTTGGCGGTATTCGGCTTGGCGTTGATGGGCTATGCAGGGGCGCGCGCAAAAGACCCAGCGGGTTTTGCCGCGGCCCAGGATCAACTTGACCGCCTGGCGGGAACTGTGAACACCGCGGCCCTGCTGACAAGCGGTCTATTGGCGGCTTTGGCGAATGAAGCGCGGCGAAAGGGACTGCGTCGCCGAGCCCGCTGGTGCCTCTCCGGCGCGGGCGTGCTCGGCATTGTGTTTCTCATCGTCAAAGGGCTCGAATATTCGAGCGAGCTCGCGGCCGGCAATGACATCGATTCAAGCCCGTTCTTTACGCTTTATTTTCTCGTCACGGGATTCCACGCGCTGCATGTCGTCCTGGGTCTGGGGATTATTCTAATTGTAGCGCGTTTCGACACGGTCGAAAACATCGAGACCGGCACAGCCTTCTGGCACATGGTCGATCTTATTTGGATCATGGTGTTCCCCTGCTTCTATCTGTTGAGGTAAATCGATGAGCGCATCCGTCCGTTCTTTGCTCGCATCCTGGGGTGCGCTGATGGCCTTGACCTTAGCCATGGCCTTTGCCGGGGATGTCGTCCACGCCTCGCGTCTTGGTCCATTGTGGATCGTGCTGATAGCCGCGGTTGCCGCCTGGAAATCGCGGATCGTCCTTGGTTCCTATCTTGGATTGAGCGCCGTACCTGCAGCTCGGGCGGGATTCGTCAGCGCGGTGATGGTCATACTTGCAGTTGTCGCCACCTCTTTCCTCATCTTTACGACATCGACGCATGGAGCGTTGTCGAAGCAGGCGATGGCGGCAGAGCTTTCGCAAGGACCCGCGGCGCAATTCCTTCCGTTGCTTGCGACAGGGCAATCAGAGACGCGCAAGCGGGGCGCCAGTTGACTTTGGTTAAGGAGCCCGCGCGAAGGGCCGCCTAGTTTTCAGTAGCAGAATCTGCCGGAGGAAACGAATGAGTGACGTTCTGACCAAATCCACTGCCCGCAACATCTTCTATGGCGGGTCGCTGTTTTTCTTTGTCATCTTCGTCGGGCTGACGGTCCAC
>NZ_JASHHX010000029.1 GCF_030056575.1 Rhodoblastus sp. 17X3
CCGCGACAAGATGAAGGCGGTGCTGTCGGGCCAGTCCGACTCGGAATCCATCCTGCAGGAGGCGTCGGAAAGAGACCTCTCCGACTGATTTTTCATCGCGGCCGAAACAACGGGCCTTTCTCGCACGTATCAGCGGAAAGGATCTCTGTGGAGGACGCCATGAAAAATCGACGCCTGTTTTTCGCATTTCTCGGCATAGCGGCGCTCGCCGCGACCGGCGCGCGCGCCTTCCAGGTCCAGCCCTATGATCAGGCCGCCGCGCAAAAGGCGATCGCGTCCGGCAAGCCCGTGGTGATCGAGGTCTACGCCTCCTGGTGTCCGATCTGCCAGGCGCAGGCGGCGGTGGTGGAAGCCCTCAAGGACAAGCCGACCTATCGCGACATCGCCTATTACCGGGTCGATTTTGACGCACAAAAGGATGTCGTGAAGGCGCTCAATGCGCCGCGCGCGACCTTCGTCGTCTATCGCGACGGCAAGGAGGTCGCGCGCCAGTCCTGGGGCGCGACCGAGGAAGACGTCATGAAGATCCTGATGAAGGCGTCGCCATGATGTCGCTCTGGACCCTGCCTCTTTCCTTCGGCGCGGGGGTCTTGACCATTTTGAGTCCCTGCGTCCTGCCGCTGGTTCCGGTTGTTGTTGCCGGGGCGCGGGCGCAGGATCCGCGTGCGCCGCTGGCGCTGGCGGCGGGGCTGGCCGCGACTTTCGCAATCGTCGGCGGCTCGCTCGCTTCGCTCGGCGTTGATTTCGGTGGCGCGCCTTATGTGCGTGAAATCGTCGCCGTGCTGATCCTGCTCGTCGGACTGGCGCTGCTGTTTCCTCGATTCGCCGACAGGATGGAAGTGGCGCTGACTCCGTTGCAGCGGCTGGGCGGCGCCTTGCAGAGCCGCCTGCCGCAATCCGGCCTGCTTGGCCAGGCGGCGGCCGGGGCCTTGCTCGCGCTGGTCTGGGCGCCCTGCGCCGGGCCGACGCTCGCCGCCGCCTTCATCCTCGCCGCGAAGGGCGGGAGCCTGCCCTTCGCGATGCTGTCGATGGGAGTCTTCGCGCTTGGCGCGGCCGGCGCGCTGCTGGCGCTGGGCTATGGCGTGGGGCGGCTCGCCGGGGCGCGGCGCGGCGCCGCATTGGCGACAGGCGCGGCGGCGCGGTCCCTGCTCGGGGCGGCCTTTGGCGTGGTCGGACTGATGATCCTCACCGGCGCCGACCACTGGCTCGAAAGCGTCATCCTGGCGCATTCGCCCGACTGGCTGACCCGGCTGACAATTTCCCTTTGACCCGATGCTTCAGCGAGACGTCCGAAAATGCCGGCTCGACAAAGACCGCTGCGGCGCCCTTAAATCGACGGCCGAAGGGCAGGCGAACAGGGCAGGCGCAAATGGCGGACGAGTCATGGACCGAGGTTGACGCCTATATCGTCGGTAAGCTGCTTCCCGCCGATGCTGCGCTCGATGCGGCGCTGGAAAGGAATCGCGCGGAAGGACTTCCGGCGATCGACGTGTCGGCGGCGCAGGGGAAATTCCTGCATCTGCTGGCGCGTCTGGCCGGCGCGAAGAATATTCTCGAGATCGGAACGCTTGGCGGCTATTCCACGATCTGGCTCGCCCGCGCCTTGCCGGACGGCGGCAAGATCGTCACGCTCGAATATTCTCCCGCCCATGCCGCGGTCGCGCGCCAGAATCTCGGAGCCGCCGGGCAGGGCGACAAGGTCGATCTGCGCGTCGGTCCCGCGCTGGAGACGCTGCCGATCCTGGCGACGGAAGGCGCGATATTCGATTTCGTTTTTGTCGACGCCGACAAACGCAGCAATCCGGATTATCTGCAATGGGCCCTGCGCCTCGCGCGCGTCGGCGCGGTCATCGTGATCGACAATGTCGTGCGCCGCGGCGCGATCCTCGACGCCGCCAGCGCCGATCCCGATATTGTCGGAACGCGCCGGATGTTCGACGCCGCCAGCCAGGAGAAGAGGTGGAGCGCCACGGCGATTCAGACGGTCGGCTCGAAGGGCTGGGACGGTTTCGCCTTCGGCCTTGTCGAAAAGGCCTGAGCGATCGGACACGACGCCTTCAGCCGTTCAGCCGCCAGATTTCGAAATTGAGGGCCGCCGCATAGGCGACCCAAAGCGCGAGCGGCAGCAGGCAGAGGCCCGCGAGCCGGTCCAGCCGCCAGCAGGCCAGCGCCGTGGCGATGATCAGCAGTTCCTGCGGGATGATGTCGATCAGGCCGAGAAGGGGGCTGTGCGCGGCGAAAAAGGCGAAGCTCCAGACCACATTGAGCGCGAGCTCGGTGAGGAAAAGCCCGATGGCGAGGCCGCGTCCCGGCTGCGGCGGCAGGATGAGGATGCGCCAGAAAGCCAGCGCCATCAGGGCATAGAGCAGGGTCCAGGCCGGACCGAACAGGAAATTCGGCGAGGTGAACCATGGCTTGGCCAGGTCCTGGTACCAGGGAACGAGATTGGGAAAGGTCGCGAGCTGGCCGAGCAGCGAATCGAAGAAGACCAGCGCCACGGCGATGAGCGCGGCGCGGCGCGGGGGCATTCCGGGAACAGGCTTGCCAGGAACAGGACTGCCAGGAACAGGCTGCCCGGGTGCGGGCGAGGCGGGAATGGCGTTGGGGGCTGATGCGTTCATGCCCTAGCCTGCCGCATGGGCGCGAAAAGTCCAGTAGCGGTTGGCGGCGAAGCTCCAGAACATGACGAGTCCCGTGGTGACGACCTGCGCCGGAAGATAGGGCGCGCCCCAGGCGACGACGAACAGTCGCATCAGGCCCCAGGTCAGGAAGAAGCCGACGCTGGCGACCGTCGCGAAGCGCCAGCCGGCCTCGGTATGGGAGCGGTCGCTGTCGAACACGTGGCGGCGGGTGAGGATGTAGGAGATCGTCCCGCCGACGCAATAGCCGGACAGGGTCGCCGGAATGACGCTCCAGTGGGCCAGCTCCTTCAGGCCGATCAGGACGAGATAATGCGCCGCCGTGGCGATCACGCCGACGAGGACGAAGGAGGAGAATTGCCGGCGCAGCGACATTGAGGCGGGTCCGTTTCAGCGCGGGGGCAGGCTGGAGTAATAGGCCGCAAGCTCGCGCATGTCGTCGTCAGTCATCTTCCGGCTGATATAGAGCATTTCCTTGTGGCCGCGGCGGCCAGAATGGAAGGCCTTCAGCTGATTGTAGAGGTAAAGTTCGTTCTGCCCGGCCAGATTGGGGACTTCCGAGTCGCGGCTGATCCCGTCGGGGCCGTGGCAGGGGACGCAGGATTCCTGCCGTCCCACCGTATTGGTGGGCTCCGCGCGCGCCGCAACGCCCGCGCAGGCGGCGAACCCTGCGGCCAAGACGCAAAGCCGCGCGACGTCTTTGGACGGTTTTCTTTTCGGCATTGATCGATCCATAGGCGGCGCGGGTTAGGATTTCTTAAAATAGCAGCCCGAACGCGCGGCGACATTCCTTCTGGGGGTTCACAGAGCCGAAAAACTCGGCTAACAGGAGCGTCATATTCGGGCCGGACGTCTCCAGACCGAAACCCTCACCCCTCGCGGGATGACCAGCGGAGGACGCGCTCCGGCTTTTCAGCCGAAAGTGCGGCCTTTTTTTGTGCGCGGCGAATGGCCGCGCATACGAGCGCAGGCTGGGCCTACCCTCCGGGCGCCTGGATCGCTCCGAGGTTGAGGAATGGGGGTTCAGCCAGCCCCGCCGGGGCTGGCCAGGAGCGAATTCGACGAAAGGCCGTCGAGAGACGGGCGTCAGTTGACGCCCTTTGGCTGACGCGAGGGGCGCCTCGATCACTCCGCGATCGAGGCAAGAAAAGAAGAGCTTTCCTATGCCGAAACGGACAGACATCCAGACGATCATGATCATCGGCGCCGGCCCCATCGTCATCGGACAGGCCTGCGAGTTCGATTATTCCGGCGCCCAGGCCTGCAAGGCCCTGCGCGCGGAGGGCTATCGGATCGTTCTGGTCAATTCCAATCCGGCGACGATCATGACCGATCCGGATCTCGCCCACCGCACCTATGTCGAGCCGATCACCCCGGAAATTGTCGCCAAGATCATCGAGAAGGAGCGCTACGCGGTTCCGGGCGGCTTCGCGCTGCTGCCGACCATGGGCGGCCAGACCGCGCTCAACTGCGCGCTGTCGCTCAAGAAAATGGGCGTGCTGGAAAAGTTCGACATCGAGATGATCGGCGCGACCGCCGAGGCGATCGACAAGGCCGAGGACCGCGAATTGTTCCGCGAGGCCATGACCAAGATCGGCCTGGACACGCCGCGCTCGCATCACATCAAGACCCTGACCCAGGCGCTTGAGGCGCTGGAGGACATCGGCCTTCCCGCCATCATCCGCCCGTCCTTCACGCTCGGCGGCACCGGCGGCGGCATCGCCTATAACAAGGCGGAATTCATCGACATCGTCGAGCGCGGCATCGACGCCTCGCCGACCTCCGAAGTCCTGATCGAGGAAAGCGTCCTCGGCTGGAAGGAATATGAAATGGAGGTCGTCCGCGACAAGGCGGACAATTGCATCATCATCTGCTCGATCGAGAACATCGATCCGATGGGCGTGCATACCGGCGATTCCATCACCGTCGCCCCAGCGCTGACGCTGACGGACAAGGAATATCAGATCATGCGCGACGCCTCCCTGGCGGTGCTGCGCGAGATCGGGGTGGAGACCGGCGGCTCCAATGTGCAATTCGCGATCAACCCGGCCAATGGCCGCATGATCGTCATCGAGATGAATCCGCGCGTGTCGCGCTCCTCGGCGCTCGCCTCCAAGGCGACAGGCTTCCCGATCGCCAAGGTCGCGGCCAAGCTGGCGGTCGGCTATACGCTGGACGAAATCGCCAATGACATCACCGGCGGCGCGACGCCGGCCTCCTTCGAGCCGACCATCGATTATGTCGTCACGAAGATCCCGCGTTTCGCCTTCGAAAAATTCCCCGGCGCCGAGCCGACCCTCACCACGGCGATGAAATCGGTCGGCGAGGCGATGGCCATCGGCCGCAATTTCGCGGAATCATTGCAGAAAGCCCTGCGCTCGCTGGAAACCGGCCTGTCCGGTCTCGACGAGATCGAGATCGAGGGCCTGGGCAAGGGCGACGACATGAACGTCCTGCGCGGCGCGCTCGGCACGCCGACGCCGGACCGCCTGCTGATGGTGGGCCAGGCCTTGCGCATGGGCATGAGCGAGGAGGCGATCCACGAAGCCTGCAAGATCGACCCCTGGTTCATCGCCCGCATCGCGGAAATCGTGGCGCTGGAAAAGAAGATCAAGGACTTCGGCCTGCCCGCGGACGCGGAAAACCTGCGGGCGCTCAAGGCTGCGGGCTTCTCCGACATGCGGCTGGCCTCGCTCACCGGAAAGAGCGAATATGAGGTCGAGGCTCTGCGCAGGAATCTCGGCGTTCGCCCGGTCTACAAGCGTATCGACACCTGTGCGGCCGAGTTCGCGTCGCCCACGGCCTATATGTACTCGGCCTATGAGACGCCTTTCGCCGGGGTCCCGGCCTGCGAGGCGCGCCCGACCAGCCGCGACAAGATCGTGATTCTCGGCGGCGGCCCGAACAGGATCGGGCAGGGCATCGAATTCGACTATTGCTGCTGCCACGCCTGTTTCGCCCTGAGCGACGCGGGCTATGAAACCATCATGATCAACTGCAATCCGGAGACGGTCTCAACGGATTACGATACCTCGGACCGGCTCTATTTCGAGCCGCTGACCCGCGAGGACGTGTTGGAAATCCTCGCCAAGGAGCAGGAGGCGGGAACGCTCAAGGGCGTGATCGTGCAGTTCGGCGGCCAGACCCCGCTGAAGCTCGCCAAGGCGCTGCAGGACGCAGGGATTCCGATCCTCGGCACCTCGGTCGATTCGATCGACCTCGCCGAGGACCGCGACCAGTTCAAGCGCCTGCTCGACAAGCTTGGCCTGAAGCAGCCCAGGAACGGCATCGCCTATTCGGTGGAGCAGGCGCGCATCGTGGCGCAGGAACTCGGCCTGCCGCTGGTGGTGCGCCCGTCCTATGTGCTCGGCGGCCGGGCCATGGCGATCATCCGCGACCCCAGCGAGTTGGACGATTATTTGCTCGGCACGCTGCCGAGCCTGGTGCCGTCCGACGTCAAGGCGCGCTATCCCAACGACAAGACCGGCCAGATCAACACCGTGCTGGGCAAGAATCCGCTGCTGTTCGACCGTTATCTGGTGGACGCCATCGAGGTGGACGTCGACTGCCTGTGCGACGGCGAGGGCGTTTTCGTCGCGGGCATCATGGAACATATCGAGGAAGCGGGCATTCATTCGGGCGATTCGGCCTGTTCGCTGCCGCCGCGCTCGCTGTCGCCCGACATGATCGCCCGTCTGGAGGAACAGACGCGGAAGATGGCGCTGGCGCTGAATGTCGGCGGCTTGATGAATGTGCAATTCGCGTTGAAGGACGGCGAGATCTATGTGCTCGAAGTCAATCCGCGCGCCTCGCGCACGGTGCCCTTCGTCGCGAAAGTGATCGGCGCGCCGCTGGCCAAGATCGCCTCGCGCATCATGGCGGGAGAGACCCTGGCCAGTTTCGGCCTGAAGCCCTGGAAGGGCGGGCATGTCGCGGTGAAGGAGGCCGTCTTCCCCTTCGCGCGCTTCCCCGGCGTCGACACTGTGCTGGGGCCGGAAATGCGCTCGACCGGCGAGGTCATCGGTCTCGACCGCAGCTTCGACGTCGCTTTCGCCAAGAGCCAGCTCGGCGCGGGAACGAAGGTCCCGACCTTGGGCGCGCTGTTCGTCTCCGTCCGCGAGGACGACAAGCTGCGCGTGCTCGATGCGGTGAAAATGCTGGCCGATTTCGGCTTCAAGGTGCTTGCGACCGGCGGCACCGCGCGCTTCCTGAACGAGAAAGGCATCCCCGCGCAGCGGATCAACAAGGTTTCCGAGGGGAGGCCCCATGTGGTGGACGCCATTAAGAACGGCGGAATCCAGCTGGTGTTCAACACCACCGAGGGCGCCCAGGCGCTGGCGGATTCGCGCTCGCTGCGTCGCGCCGCCTTGCTGCACAAGGCGCCCTATTACACCACTCTGGCCGGGGCGCTGGCGGCGGCCGAAGGCGTGCGCGCCTTCCGTTCGGGCGATCTCGAAGTCCGGGCTCTCCAGGATTATTTCGACTGACCGATTCGACTTGCGGCGGCGGAGCCGGACGTTGACCTGGGCGTTGACCTGGGCGTCCGCCTGTACCATCATCGCCGTTCTGGCTGACAGCCGATGACGCGCCCCATGGGGCGCGTCACGCTTTTAGCCCCTTCGCGCACCAGGCCTTCGCGTTCAATGGGGCGCGTCACGAATTTTGCCCCCGGCGCCGCCGCCCGTGCGCGCCCAAGAGAGAATTTGAAAGAGTCGCAGGATGGAAAAGCTGCCAATGACCGTCGCCGGATATGCGGCTCTCGAGGTGGAGCTGAAGCGCCGCCAGCAAGAGGAGCGTCCGCGCATCATTCAGGCCATATCCGAAGCGCGGTCGCACGGCGACCTGTCCGAGAACGCGGAATATCACGCCGCCAAGGAATCGCAGTCCCTCAATGAAGGCCGGATCGCCGAGCTGGAGGACAAGCTTTCGCGCGCGGACATCATCGACGTCACCAAGCTGTCGGGCAACACCGTGAAATTCGGCGCGACCGTCACGCTGATCGACGAGGACACCGAGGCCGAGAAGCGCTACCAGATCGTCGGCGACATGGAGGCGGACGTGAAATCGGGCAAGATCTCCATTTCCTCGCCGATTTCCCGCGCCCTGATCGGCAAGAGGGTGGGCGACACCGTGGAAGTGAACGCGCCCGGCGGCGGCAAGAGCTACGAGATCGTGAAGATCGACTTCATCTGAGGCGCCGGCCTCGATCCATCGCCGTCAACACGTCAAGATCAGGCCTGGCCGCATCGAAAGGCGCGTCCAGCGTCCGGAGCGCCCCTTTTTGCCCATCCGCTCGTCGCGCCTCCGCCCCGGAGGTTCACGGATGGCCCTGGTTCGTGTAAGAGGCCTTTTCGGCGCGAAGCCGAATCCAGCGCACGCAGGACAGGGAGCAGCGAGCCATGGCCGTCGACGCCGCTGAAAGACAGGCGCAGTCCGGGCGTCCAACCGCAGCAACCACCCTGCAGTCCGGGGTCGATCTGTCGCGGCACGCCCTGCCGGGCCATTCGCGCAATGGTTTTGACGTGTTGCGTGTCTTTGCGGCCACACTTGTCATATTCGGCCACGCTTTTCCGTTGACCAAGGCCGTCTCACCGGGCCTCATGGGCAATGGCGTCCAGACGATCGGCGTCAAAATATTCTTTATTATCAGTGGCTTCCTGATCACGTCGAGTTGGCGCAAGGATCCGCATGTGGTCCGCTACGCCTTGCGCCGCTTCCTGCGCATCATTCCAGGCCTGTTCGTCGTCACGGCCCTGTGCGCGCTCGTGCTTGGCCTCGCCTTTACCGAACTGCCCTGGCGGCAATATCTGGCCAGCGGCGGCGTATGGCGCTATTTCCGCAATGTCCTGCTCTATCCGGTTTACGATCTTCCCGGCGTTTTCGCCGCGAATCCCTATCCGGTTGCGGTCAATGGATCGCTCTGGAGCCTGCCGGTCGAGGTTGCGATGTATATCGTGACCCCGATCTTGATCGGCTTCGACCGCAGCCGGGAGAAGCTGTTCCTGCCGCTGTTCGTCGCGTTTACGCTGGTTGGCGGCCTCTATTTCGTTCGGATCGCGCCTCCGGCTGCGCCGATTGTCGTCTATGGCACCAATATCGTCTCCCTTCTCGACGTTGCGGTCTATTTCTACCTCGGCGCCGTTTTCGCGGTTTTTGACCTTCATAAGCAGAATCGGCCCCTTGCCGCGCTTCTCCTGCTGTCGGGCGCGGCCTATGCGGCGCGTGACGGACTTTACGGCGAGATCGCCCTTCTGCTGTTTCTCCCCGCCACCGTGATCGCGATCGGCTCGCTCCGTTTTCCGCTCTGGGACAGGTTGACCCGTGGCGCCGACGTGTCCTATGGCCTTTATCTCTATGGTTTTCCGATCCAGCAGGCGATCGCCGCGCTTTTTGATCCGGGCCGCAACCCGATCGGCAATTTTCTGATTTCCTTGCCCTTAACGCTGGCATTCGCAATTATTTCGTGGTTCTGGGTTGAAAAGCCTATTTTGATGCATAAGCCGACCCGCTCGTCGGGCGGCCTCTAGGAGGTGAATTGTGACCCGAACTGCTTTGGTCACCGGCGGCGCCGGATTTATCGGCTGCGCCATTTCTGAAGGTCTCGCCGAACGTTTCGATCGCATCGTCGTCGTCGACAATCTGCATCCCCAGGTTCACAAGGAGCGGGTCCGCCCCGCCGCCCTCGCCAAGAAAGTCGAACTGGTCGTCGGCGACGTCACCGACCGCTCGGTCTGGGACTCCGTCCTCGCCGATTTCGCCCCTGACGTCGTGATCCACCTCGCCGCCGAGACGGGAACGGGGCAGTCGCTGACGGAATCGACCCGTCACGGCCACGTCAATGTTGTCGGCACCACAGTCATGCTCGACGCCCTGTCGCATTCCGGCAACCTGCCGAAGAAGATCGTCCTGACCAGCAGTCGCGCCGTCTATGGCGAAGGACCCTGGGCCGCCCCCGGCTCTAAGGAGACCGTCTATCCGGGCCAGCGCTCCAACGAGCAGCTCGCCGCCTCGCAATGGGATTTTCCGGGCCTCGCCCCGAAACCCATGGACGGCCGCGTCACGCGTCCCAGCCCGGTCAGCGTCTATGCCGCGACCAAGCTGGCGCAGGAGCATATTCTGACCTCCTGGGCCATTCCCTATGGCGTGAAAAGCACCGTGCTGCGCCTGCAGAACGTCTATGGCCCCGGCCAGTCGCTGAGCAATCCCTATACCGGGATCGTCTCGCTGTTCTGCCGTCTCGCCCGCGAAGGCAAGTCGATCCCGATCTATGAGGACGGGCTCATGCTGCGCGATTTTGTCCTGATCGACGACGTTGCGAGCGCCATTCTCGCCGCGGTCGATTGTGAGGCGCCGACCCCGCTGCCGATGGACGTCGGCGTTGGCGTCGCCTCTACCATCGCGGAAGTCGCCGCCAAGATCGCCCGCAACTATGGCGCGCCGGCGCCCCATGTCTGCGCCAAATATCGCTTTGGCGACGTTCGCCACGCGTCCTGCACGATCGAGGGGACGGTCGCCGTCCTTGACTGGCAGCCCGTCAATGACGTCGACGCCGGCCTGTCCAAGCTGCAGGCCTGGATCGAGACGCAGCTCGAACCGGTGAGGCAGGACGCGTGACGTCGGAGGCGCCAGCCGAGACGCGGCCGGTGGCGGAATGCTCCCGCGACGTCCCGTTCGTGGCCGGTCCCGTTTCGATCGGCGTCCAGTCGGTGCTCTATGGCAACAATGCAGCGCAGGTGCGACGGGCGATCGCCAGTCTCGCCCGCGCGGCGGAGTTGGCGATCGGTGAAGGGCTGGCGACGAGCGTGTCCCTGCGCCTGGGCGACAGCTCCCCTCGGCCATGCCTGCCTGCCGATTTTGCGCAGGAGGAGTTCCAGCGCCATCGGGAGATCCTTGGCGTCGAATATGATTTTTTCGACGGCAATCTCGGCTCCGCCGGCGGGCATAATCGTCTGGCCGCAGGCAACAAGGCGGATATGCTGCTGATCCAGAACCCCGACGTCCTCATCGGTCCCCGGGCGCTCGGCGGCCTGCTGGATTGTTTCCGCAAGGCGGGCGTCGGCATGGCGGAAGCCAAGCAATTGCCGATCGAGCATCCGAAGGATTACGATCCCGTTACCGGCGAGTGCAGCTGGGCCACTACCGCCTGTGCGATGATTCCCGCGTCCCTGTTCCGAAAAATCGGCGGCTTCGACGCCGAGTCCTTTTTCCTTTATTGCGATGATGTCGATTATTCCTGGCTGACCCGTCTTCAAGGCTATTCGGTGATCTTTCAGCCGGCGGCGACCGCTTTCCATGACAAGCGGCTTGCGGCGGACGCCAGTTGGGCTCCTTCCGCGTCCGAGCGCTATTATTCCGCCGAAGCCGCGCTGTTTCTCGCTCACAAATGGTCGCGTCTCGATATCGTCGAGGAGTGCCTGGCCATGTTCGAGGCGTCGAGCAATCCGGATATGTTGCGGGCCGCGAAGACCTTCGCCGACCGGCGCGCGAACGGCTCCTTGCCGACTCCGCTCGATCCCGGAAATCAGATCGGCCAGTTCATCAACGAGAGATACGCCAAACACAGGTTTGCGTTATGAGTTCGAATCCTGACGAAGAAAAGCTATATGATTTCGGCTTCTACGTCGGCAGCGTCTATGATCATGCGCTGAATCTCCTGGCCGCGCATGGCACTGATCAATCCCCCCAGGGACTTCATCTCGACATCGGCTGCGGCTTCGGCCGAATGGCGGAGCCGCTCACCCAGCGTCTCGGCCGGGCTTATGTTGGCCTCGACGGCGCGGGCGCTGGCCTCGCCAGCCTCCGGGAGCGCGGTTTTGAAGCCCATAATATGATCCTCGACGATGAGGAGCGGACATTCGCACGGCTGAATGCGGTTGTCGGCGGGCGCCGTGTGGCGTCGATCACCTTTCTTGACGTCATCGAACATCTCGTCGACGGTCCCGCGACGCTCCGCGCCATCGCGCGGCTGGCGGCGGAGCATGGCGCGCTCGTGGTCGTGTCGACGCCGAACGTGGCGCATGCCGACATCGGGTTCAAGCTGGCGTTCGGACGCTGGGACTACACCGATCACGGGCTCCTCGACCGCACCCACGTTCATCTTTATGACGAGCGGCTTTTCACCGCCAGCCTGAAGCAGGCCGGTCTCATTCCGATCGCGGCGCTGGACGTGGTGCGCGTGGTGAGCGACCAGGCCTTCCCGGCGGATCATCCCGCTCTGGCCACGGGAACCCTGCTCAACGAGCGTCTGAGCGAATTGCGGCAGTCGGCCGATCCCTGGGCGGCGACCTTCGAATTCGTCAGGATCTGCGTTCCCGGCCCCCGGCTGAACGCGATTACTTATGTCGTCGAGCGGGAGCCGGCGCGGCCCTTTCTTTCCGTCGTGATTCGCACGCAGGGCAAGCGCCTGCACACGCTTTCCGAAACGCTGCTCTGCCTGACGGGGCAGACCGATGATGATTTCGAAGTCATCCTGCTGGGCCATCGCGTCCAGCTCGAACTGCGCCGCAAGGTCGAGCGGGCGATCGAGGATATGCCGGAATGGATGCGCCAGCGCAGCCGGCTGATCTGGGTCGAGACGGGAAATCGGACCGAACCGCTGAATGTCGGCTTCGAACAGGCGCGCGGGCGCTATATCGCAATTCTGGATGACGACGACATTCCCATGGCCCATTGGGTCGAGGAATTTCGCAAGCTTGCCGAATTGGCGCCAGGCCGCGTCCTGCGGTCGGCGGTCGTTCGTCAGGACGTCGACAATGTCGAGGTCGAAGGCAGCCCCGGACTCCGCGCCGAAGGGCCTCTGGAGCAGGCCTATCCTTCCGAATTCGACCTGCTCCGGCATCTCTACGAGAACCATAGCCCTCCTGTCGGTCTGGCCTTTCCCCGCGGCGCTTTCCATGATCTCGGCATTCGTTTCGACGATGCGCTGACGACTGTGGAGGACTGGGACTATCTCATGCGGGTCGCCGCCGTGACCGGCGTCGTCTCCAATCCCGAGATTACGTCGGTCTATCGCTGGTGGCCGCGCGCCGCAAGTTCGCGCACACTCCATTCCCAGGAGGAATGGCTTCAAAATCGCCGCCGCGTCCTGAAAAAACTCGACGATTCGATTTTCCTGCTCCCCAAGGGCATGGCGTCGACCTTGGCCGTGGGCGTGGCCGGCGGGTTCTTTGAGACGGGCCCTGAAGCCAAGGAAGCGCTCGAAACAGGCGTTGAAAGCAATGACGCGCTGCTGGCGGCGGCCAAGGCGGATATCGCCCGCTATGGCGGCCGTAGGAGGCTCGCTCCGGGTCCGATTCGTTTCGCGATCTCCTGCCTCCGCGGGGTCGCGCTTCGCCTGCGGTATCGCCGCAAGATGAAAAAGGTAGCAAAATCAGCCTTTTTCAATTCGGCCTGGTACGCTTACATCTATCCCGACGTAGTGAAGGCGGGACTTGATCCGCTGGTTCATTATGTGGCATGGGGTGGGCGCGAAGGGCGCGATCCCGGGCCCTATTTCGATGCTCAGGCCTATCTCCAGGCCAATCGGGATGTCGCGGCGGCGCGGCTGGACCCACTGCTCCATTACATCGAGATGGGCTGCAAGGATGGGCGAGCCATTACGCGATCCAAGCGGACGAGGCCTGATGGAGCCTAGTCGCTTGCAACGCGACCGAGCGATCGCCGTGAAGCAACCTGGCGCCCTTCGAATGACGCCCGGCTGTCTGGCCGGGAAATCAAGGTCAAATTTCGTTCTGTATTCCACCGAAACGACATATTGAAATGGGCGCCATGAAACGCATCGCCATTTACAATTTTTCCGACAGCGACGGCATTGTGGATGCTTTCATCCCGAATATGCTCGCCAAATTGCGCCCTTTTGTGGATCGGATCGTCTTCGTCGCGCTGTATAAGCTTTCCGACGCCGGCCTCGCCTCCGTCGAAAAACTGGTCGACGACCTGGTCCGTTGCGAGCATGGCGGCTTTGTCGTCAATGGCTATGCCGCCGGCCTTGAGGCTGTCGGCTGGGAGGAAATCCGACGTCAGGACGAAGTGTTGTTTCTGGACGACTCTTTCTTCGGGCCGCTTTATCCCTTCGCCGAGCTCTTCGGCGAGATGGACAAGCGGGGCAGCGATTTCTGGGGCCTCGTCGCGCGCAACGGCGGCAATGACAACCCCTTCGACCCGAGCCAGAAGGTGCCTCCGCATCTGCGCCTGCAATTCCTCGGCGTCCGCCGCAAGATGCTCGCGAGTTCGACCTTCGAGGACTTTTGGCGCGATCTGCCCGCCTTGAGGACCTACGACGACTATATTCAATTCTGCGAATTCAGGTTCACAGACCATTTCACCGGGGCAGGCTTCAAGTCAGACACCTATCTTGACGGTTCAGGATATGATTCCCACGATCCGCTGATCGGATACGCCAGCGATCTCGTCGCGCGGCGCTGCCCGATTCTGGTTCGAGAACTGTTCACCATGCCGCCGAGCGCGCTCGAGGCCGAGGCTATCGACGTCCGCGGCGCGCTGCGCCTCGCCGAGAAGGAGGGCGAGTTCGATACCGGACTGGTCTGGAAGACCATGACGCGGATCGGCCAGGCGCGAACCTATAGCACCAACGCCAATCTTCTCCGCATCTTTCCCGATCATTGCGACCGGCCGGCGTCGGAGCTCGCCGCCATCGGCAAGATCGCGGTCTGCGTTCATATGTATTATGTCGACATGCTCGACGAGATCCTCGATCTGGCCTCGAATATTCCGCTGCCTTTCGATTTTCTCGCCACCACCGACACGGAGAAGAAAAAGAACGAGATCGAAGCCGCGCTTGCCGGCCATCCGCGCATCGGCAAGACCGTCGTGCGGGTCATGGATGAGAATCGCGGGCGCGACATGTCCGCTCTGTTCATCTGCTTCCGCGACATTTTCCTGACTGACGAATATGAGATCGTTTGCCGCCTGCACACCAAGAAGACGCCGCAGGTCGACGCCGCGCGCGGGCAATTGTTCAAGCTTCATATGTTCGAGAATGTCCTCAACAGCCCGGGATATGTCGGCAATGTCATCGACATGTTCCTGCGTCATCCAACGGTCGGCGTGGCGACGCCGCCGGTCGTGCATATTTCGTTCCCGACGCTGGGGCATTCCTGGTTCGTGAACAAGCCGAAAGTGGCAAAACTGGCTCAAGACCTGGGCCTGAAAGTCCAGCTCGACGATCACACGCCCGTCGCGGTTTATGGCACCATGTTCTGGTTCCGGCCGAAGGCGCTCCGTCCGCTGTTCGCGCGCAAATGGAAATTCTCGGAGTTCAACGCCGAGCCGCACCATGTCGATGGCGGCCTCGCCCATGTTCTGGAGCGCACTATTTGTTATGTCGCGCAGAACGAGGGCTATACGACGCAGCCGATCATGTGCGTCAAACAGGCAGAAGAGAATTACAACTGGCTTGAATTCAAATATGCGCAGATCATGTCGTATATGCCATGGGGGGATCTCCGTGTATCCTCCCAGATGCTCTCCCTATGGAAGCAGAGTGGCTATCTGCCCGTAATGCGGCAGATGTCGTTGCGCGAAGCCTGCTACCAGTTCTTCCTTGCCCTGAAGCGTGAGGTCGGGCTGAGCTGAGCCGACGCCTCGGTAAGGGCTTGCGTCCCCCTTGCTGGGACGCCCGCCCGTCAGGGCCTGGCGCTTTTCAGATTGACGCGCTTGAGGCTGAGCGTTCCCTCGCCGCCGACCGTGAAGTCGATCCGGTCATCGTCGACCTTCGCAGGCAGCATATAATAAAGGTCGTTCGCGCCTTTATAAAGCTCTTCATAGACCTGGAACGTCTTGCCGCCGACCCGATAGTCGACGCGCACATAGCCATAGGCGGTCGCCTCGCCTTGCAGGCGCAGCACGCGATCGCTGGCGCCCGGGCCGATATCCTTCGTCCATTGCGCGTCGCCGCCGCGAATCGGCTTGCCGCCGCCGCTGACGCGCAATCCGCTCGCGGCGGCCGTGTCGGGAGTCCAGGACGCCTCATCGAGGACGCGCAGGTTCTCGTAACGGTCGATGCTCGCCCAGTAGTAGGTGTTGCCGAGCGGAACGTTGAAGTAGCGCTCAGTCATGATGTAGATCACGACGTCGGGACGATATTTCTCAACAGCCGGAATGAAATTGATCTGGTCGCTCGAATATTGGGTCCGGTGATGGTTGAGCTGGACCGTTTGGCTGAACGAGGCCTGCAGGAAAGGCGAAAGCGCGTCGCCCATCGAGTCGCGCAGGACCAGGGCCTTGAGCCCCGACGTCGCGGCCGGATTGCGGGTGATGCGGGGCAGGTCGAGGAGGCCTGTCCGGGTCGCGCCCGCGACAACCGTCGCGGCGCCATTCGCATCAATGATTTCGAAATCCGGGAAGGGCTTGTCGAGGATATAGCGATCCCAGGGATTGGGCGCGTCGATGCCGAGCATCGACCGGTATTCGCTGGAATAATCAGCAAGATGCTCGATGCCCTTGAGGTCGTCGGCGCCGAAGGGCTGGAAGCCGGGAAGTTTGTTTTGCAGTTCCGCAGCGACCTTCCGCCAGGCGATCCAGGCGCCATAATCGGTCCAGTGGCTGTTCATTGGCGAATAGACGCGCCCGGTCGCCTTGGCGTCACGCAGTTGCGGTCGCACGTCGACCAGCGGCAGTTGGCGCGGAACCGCCAGCACGCGGTCGAAGCTGCTCGGCGTGGACAGGCCACGCTGCGACCAGCGCGGCAGGTTTTCGGGATAGATGCTGCCTTGCGACGGCGCAACAATGAAGACCATGGGTATGCCGCGGGCGGCGAGCCAACGGCTCTGCGCGTCGAGCGTCATCGCCCAATAGTCCGTCTCCTGGGTGTTGAGCACCTTTCTGCGTATTGTCTGGGAGAAGCTGTTGTCCTGGCTGTCGCCCAGGAAGATCCAGCCGTTGCGCCCGACGACGCCGATGCTTTGATTGGCCGAGGTCCGCAAGCGATAGAGCGCGGTATTATAAATTGAGACGCCTCCGTTCCAAAGCGGCGTCGACTTCCTCAACGTCTCGAGCGCTGCGGCGCGCGTGTCCCGATTGGTCAGTTTCTCGACCAGCTCAAAGCTGAGCTTCGGCGACATCGAGACCGCCGCCATCGGCGCGAAACAGGCCAGAAGAAAGGCGGCCACGACGCCGGAGCGCAGGATGTTCATGATGGGCGCCGAATCGGCGTTCGGCATGGGCTGAATGCTGATCGACATGTCAGAACCGGAAATAGAGGAACGGGCTGTAGGCGCCGGATAGAACCTTCATGCATGCGATGATGAAGAGCCCCCCGATGACCGGCACGCCAAGGGCGAGCGCGCCGCGCTCCGAAAGGCGCTCGCGGATCGCGCCATGGATCGGCGTGCTGAGAACGACGGCGACCGCCAGGGTGATCCAGGCCACGGGCGACGCGAACTCGCCGACGACATGCTCCGCCGATGTCTTCCCCAGCAGGAGCATGCGCTTGAACATGCCAGCGGCGATGCCGAAATTATCGGCGCGAAACAGGACCCAGCCGAACAGGACGACCAGCAGCGCATAGACGCGCCGCATGAAGTAGGGGACGCGCCATTCCTCGGGCGGGAATCGCCGTTCCAGGATCATGAAGAGGCCGTGCCACACGCCCCAGGCCATGAAGGTCCATGACGCGCCATGCCAGAAGCCAGTCAGGACGAAAACGGCGAAGAGATTGACATAGGTGCGAATGCTGCCCGCGCGATTGCCGCCGAGGGGCAGGTAGACGTAATCGCGGAACCAGCGCGACAGCGTCATGTGCCAGCGCCGCCAGAACTCGCGAATCGAGCTCGAAACATAGGGATGCGCGAAATTTTCCGGATAGTGGAAGCCCATCACCAGGCCGAGGCCGATGGCCATGTCCGAATAGGCGGAAAAATCGAAATAGATCTGCAGCGAATAGCAGACGGCGCCGAACCAGGCCGAGCCGGACGTCAGGGTCGAAGTGTCGGTCGAGAAAATGGCGTCGGCGCAGGCCGCCAGCGTGTCGGCGATAAGGACCTTCTTGACGAAACCGACGACGAAACGCCTGACACCTTCGAGCGCGAGCTGGGAGCCGACCTTGCGCTGCCCCATTTCGCCCGAGACTTCGGCATAGCGCACGATCGGTCCGGCGATGAGTTGGGGGAACAGGATCTTGTATGTCCCGAACTTGAGCAGACTTCGGGTCGCGCGGACGTCGCCGCGATAGACATCGACCAGATAGGAAATGCCCTGGAACGTGAAAAAGCTGACCCCGAGCGGCAGGACCTGTTTCAGAAGGTCGATCGGATGGTCATAATGGACCGCCTTAAACAGCGAGTTCAGATTTGCAATGAAGAAATCTACATATTTGAAATAGAGAAGGACGCCGAGATTGAACAGGACGCCAAGCGTCAGCACCGGAACGGTGAGCGGATGGCGCGTCGGCCGGTCGCCGTCCTTGCCCCGAGCCAGCAAATCGATGGCCACGGCGAAGGAGTAATTGCAAACGATCGAAAGCAGCAGGACCCATACGTAATCTGGCTCGCCGTAGTAATAGAATCCCAGGCTCGCAAGGAAGATGAACAAATTCTTAAATGTGGGCGCGATGATCCCATAAAATAAAAGGAAAAGCGGCAGGAAGCCGAAAATGAAAAGGGGATCTGAAAAGACCATGGCCACATTTTGGTTGGTCCCAGGGAATAAGCGCAGGGCTCTTCCCCGGGGCGGCCGCAGATTTCTCCCGGCTGCAATCTGACGCAAAAGCGAACGAGCGAAAACGTGCTGACTGTGGCGGCGCCGTTTGTCAAGCTGAAGACCGTGCGAATCACTCGATGCAACGATTTCTCTTCATAGGGCGAAGCGCGAATGGTCCCGCCGACGGATGGGGCGTAAAATGGCGCCCCCCACGCCCTGGGCGTACGAATGGCTCCGGCGCTCCCAATGGAACATTAGAATGCTTTCGCCGCGGCCGTTTTCGCTAGGGCGTTTCCCTGAAAATGTCTTCCTGCCCAATGACTTGGTGTAGCGACGATTCGCTTGACCTCAGCGGGCGTCGTCGGATGGACGGCCGGGACGACTAGACTTCAGTAGAATGGAGCCTCTGTCGCCGGGGGAAAACTTGCTGCGACTGCTCAATTTTCCTTGCCTGGCGTTGCGGCTGATGCTTACCTAACGTTAATCAGTCGTTCGCTAAGCATTGTAAAATTGCGTGGTGTGATCCACCCAATTTTAGCACGCTGATGCCAATGTGCTGACGCAGGGGAAGTGCGGCAAGTGGGGGCGGTGCTGTTGAACGACGAAGCGCTGGAAAGCGCGACGACGACTTCGGTCGGTCGCGGGTTATATCTTCTGCGGTATGTTTCCGGCGCGGTTTCCGGTCGCTCTCCCGTCGCCATTGTGCGCCCTGCGCCGGGAAGCGAGCCTTTTATCGAGGTCATCTCCGCGCCGGGCGTCGTTTCCGGATTTCTTGCTCGCCCCGGGGATTGCCTGGTCGTGCGCGCGGAGCAGCCGGGCAGCCTTTCGGTGAAGCTGATTCGGCAAAACTCCGGCGAATCAATCGACGCCACCCTTCGTCTCGAGCCCATCGCTGTTGACGCCTCCGTTGCCCCGACTCCGGCGCGCGCCGTGGAGCCCGCGCCTTTGCGGCGGGAGGCTGAGAGCGGGATTCAGCTTCGCCTTTGCGGCCATGTCGCGCGTAGGGGCGATGTCGAGGTTTCCGCCGCGCAATGGGTCGCCGGTCCGGGCGCTCCCGCTGCGATCGAGGGAATCGAAATTCGCGGCGCGTTCCCGGCGGGCGTGCGAATCGAGACGCAGGCGCTTGTCGCCACCAATCCTCCGCGCTGGCTTGACTGGGCGTCGGCCGGCGCATTCGCCGGCACGCGCGGGCGCGCGATGCCGCTCGCCGGACTTCGCCTCAGGCTGGCAGGGGAGGCCGCGTCGCGATACGTCCTTCGCGCGGATGCGCTCTTCCTGGGATCTGCGATCGTCACCAGGCGGGGGCGGGAAGTCGAACTCGTCGGCTCCGGCGCGGCGGATCCGCTCGTCGGCTTCCGTCTGGATATCGAACCGGCGTCGCCCGTCGTCGCCGACAGCGCCCCGCCGCTGTCGGCAGGCGCGGCGAATAGCGCTGTCACGGAAAAACAAGCGGCGTCCCGGGTCAGAGTTTTCCGGTCGTCGTCACACGCTTAGTGGGTTCGGTCTCTTGCTGAATCCCGTCTTGCATTCGGAATTATGGGGCTTTTGATATGGCGACTTATGACCTGACCAATGCGCAGCTTACGGCTACTTTGGGTTCGCTCAAGACGCCGGCCGAAAGCGCGCGGGTCATCGATTCCTTGACGCGCGCCGGGCTTTTGCCGAGCGGGGCCGGCACGATTCACACGACGATCGAGACAGCGCCCGGGACCTACACCCTGAATTATACCGGGGGCCTGTTCCTTTACGCGGGCGCTGACGGCACTACGGCGACCGTCGACGACGCCGGCGGCAATCTTCTGGCCGATCCTGGTTCCATCAATTACATCGGTTCTGGCAATGACACGCTCGTTGGCGGCGATGGCGCCCTGACCTTGTCCGTCGCGCAGGGAAACAATCTTCTGGAAGCCGGCTCCGGCGCGAACACCCTGATCGGCGGCTCCGGCAATGACCAGCTTTTGGGCGGCGGCCAGTCTTACCTGATCGCGACGACCGGCAATGCGACGCTTCAGGGCGGCCGTTCCGCCGGCGCGCACGAAACTCTCGCTGGCGGTTCGGGCGCCGACGTGCTGTCGGTTTATTATGGCGACAACCTCCTCATCGGCGGTTCCGGCGCGAATACGCTTTACGGCGGTTCCGGCAATGATACGCTCTGGGGCGGCGGCAACAGCTATATGCTCGCGACGACCGGCAATACGACGCTTCAGGGCGGCTTCTCATCGACATCGCACGATACTTTGGCTGGCGGTTCGGGCGCCGACGTGCTGCTGGTTTCTTCTGGCGACAACCTCCTCGCCGGCGGTTCGGGCGCGAGCGTTCTCTTTGGCGGCGCCGGCAACGACACGCTGTGGGGCGGCGGTCAGTCCTATATGCTGGCGACGAGCGGCAATACGACGATCCAGGGCGGCTTCTCCTCGACTTCGCATGACACTTTGGTCGGCGGCTCGGGTCCTGATCTGCTCGCTGTCTATTCCGGCGACAATCTGCTCGCCGCCAATACGGGCGCCAACACCCTTTACGGCGGCTCCGGCGCCGATACGCTTTGGGGCAGTTCGGTCAATAGTCATTCCTATATGGCTGCGACCAACGGCAATTCGACGATCCAGGGCGGCATTTCCACCACTTCGCATGACACGATCATCGGCGGTTCGGGCCACGATCTGCTGACGTCCTATTATGGCTCCAACCTGATCATCGGCGGTTCGGGCGTGGACACGGTCTATGGCGGCGCTGGTTCCGACACGCTCTGGGGTGGCGGTCAGTCCTATGTGGCCGCCGGCAGCGGCAACACCACGATCCAGGGCGGCTTTACGGCCGGCGCGCACGATACCCTGGTGGGCGGCTCAGGTTCGGATCTGGTGCAGGTCTTCCAGGGCAATAACCTCCTCGTCGGGAGCGCGGGCAACGACACGCTCTATTCGGGCGCGGGCAATGACACGATCTATGGCGGCACGGGCAACGAAGTTGTCCGCCTCGGCAGCGGCAACGCCTTCTTCCAGGGCGGATCGGGCTCCGACACGGTCTACACCGGCACGGGCAATTCGACCGTCTACGGCGGCAATTCGACCAAGGTTCTCGAGTCGAATTCGCAGGCGAACATCGCCTCCCAGAATGTCTCGGGCGGCGTCACGACGATCACCTTCAACAATGGTCAGACCCTGACCTCCGCTCATACGACGATCACCTTCTCCAACGGCGGCACGATCACGACCTGATCCGCCTGCTCGGCGCAGCGGAACAGGCACGCTGCGTTTCGATCGACAAGCATTTCGCGGCCCCGAAGCCTGCTTCGGGGCCGCGGCCGCGCCGGCGGGCGCCGGCGGCGGCGTTCCGCCGCGGACGAATTCTTTTCACTTCGAAAGCGTCTGTGTTATCCGGGACAATTGCGGCGCCGATTTCCGGGGCTTGATCATGGCCGGATATGAACATCCTTTTTGTCCATAACAATTTTCCGGCGCAGTTCCGCAATCTGGCGAGCGAGCTGGCAAGCCGCCCGGACAATCGCGTTGCGGCGATCGGCGCGCAGACGGCGCAGCCCTTGCCGAACGTCAATTTGCTCCGCTACCGCATGCCGGCCTTCGACGTCATGCCTACCCATCCCTTCGCCCGCCGCTTCGACGTCGAGTGCCGCCGGGCCACAGAAGTTCTTTACGCCCTCAGCGAATTGCGCTCGTCGGGTTTCGAGCCGGATCTGATCGTCGGCCATTGCGGCTGGGGCGAGACGCTGCCGTTGCGAACCATGTTTCCGCGGGCGAAAATCGCGACCTATTGCGAGTATTACTACCGGCCCGAGGGACAGGATGTTCATTTCGACCCGGAGGGTCCTGAACTTGGCCTCGACGGGCTCGTCGGCCTTCATTGCAAGAACGCCTCGACGCTGCTCGCTCTGGCCGAATCAGATATCGGGCTGTCGCCGACGGAATGGCAGCGCCAGACCTACCCGCCAGAATTCCAGGGCAAGATCCACGTCGTGCACGAGGGCGTCGATGGCGAGCGCCTGAGGCCCGATCCGAAGGCGCAATTCGCGATACCGGGTGGCCCAGTTCTGCGCAAAGGCGGGGAAATCGTGACATACGTGGCCCGCAACCTCGAGCCCATGCGCGGGTTTCACGTTTTCATGCGGTCACTTCCTCGCCTCCTGGCCGCCCGGCCCAACGCCCAGGTCGTGATCGTCGGCGGCGAGGGCGTATCCTATGGCGAGTCCGCCCCCGCAGGCCGGACCTGGAAGGCGATCTGTATGGAAGAAATCGCCTCGTCCGCGGATTTGACCCGGGTGCATTTCCTGCCTCCGCAGCCCTACGACGATTTCGTGCGTCTGCTTCAGGTCTCGCGGGTCCATACCTATCTCACCGTGCCCTTCGTGCTGTCCTGGTCGCTCGTGGAGGCGATGGCTTTGGGCTGCGCCATCGTTGCGTCCGACACAGAGCCGGTGCGCGAGGCGATCGCGCATGGCGTGAGCGGCGTCCTGACGCCCTTCCTCGATTCCGACGCATTGGCGGACAGGCTGAGCGAACTGCTGGCGTCCAAGCGGGCGCGTCTGGCCGCGCTCGGCGAAGCCGCCCGCGCCACGGCCTTGTCGCGATACGACAAGCGCGTGTGTCTGGAGCGCGCGCTTGAACTGCTGGGCGTCACGACGGGGTCGGGGGCGGAAGCCATCGCGCCGCGCTCGGCGCGCGGGTGATTTGAATTTCGTGCCGTTCCGGTCGAGAATGATTTCCGGCTGGCTGCGCGTTGGAGAAAGCTGAAGGGCGAGGAATGAGCGGAAACACCAGAAAGCGCGTTTTGAACGCCGGCGCCGGCGCCCCGGATGGGGCGGCGATTCATCCGGTTTTCGACATGCGGGATTGGGCGGAAACGCGCCTCGACATCGAGCCCTCGTCCCGGCCCGATATCGTCGGGTCGGTTGTCGACATGCGGTCCCAGGTCGCCGATGGCGCATTCGACGCGCTCTATTCCTCGCACACCATCGAGCATCTTTACGCGCATGAGGTGATCCCCGCCTTTCATGAGTTCCGGCGCGTCATCCGGCCGGACGGCTTCGCCTTGCTGACCTGTCCGAACCTCGTTTCGGCGGCGCGCTTCATGCTGGAACATGGGGCGGAAGCGGTCGCCTATATTTCTCCGGCGGGGCCGATCCGGCCCATCGACATCTTGTTCGGCCATAGCGAATCGATCGCGCAGGGCCATCATTACATGGCGCACCGGACGGGCTTCGACCCGCAACGACTGGGCCGCATCGCGATTTCGGCGGGCTTCGCCGAGGTGCGCATGATCGAGGGCGATTGCTTCGACCTCTGGGCGCTGCTTCTCGGGCCGTTGGCGTCGATCGAGCAGATCAGGCCCATGTTCGCGGGTTCGCGCCTCGAGGGATTGTGCGCGCCGCGCTCGGCGTCGCATTCCACCGACGCTCCGGCGTTCGCGGGCGCGCCCGCCGGCGCAGGTTATTGACGCAGCCGAGGCGCTTCGGCGTTCGCCGCGGCGATGCATGAGCTTCCGCCGCGAGGGAATCATTGAACCGAGACGCCATGCTCGCCGATCCGGATCGCCATTTCGGGGCTCTGGCCTTGCTGGCTGCCGAAAACCTGGAACGGGGCGATGACGCTGCCGCCTTCCGATACGCGGACCGCCTTTGCCGGCGGCCGCAGCCGGCGGCGCGCGATTATCTCCTGCGCTCTGAGGCGTCCCGGCGCATGGGTTTTGCCGACGAGGCCGTCCTCGATCTCGCCCGCGCGCTCGAACGTGATCCGACCGATAGCGCTGTCCTTCACGTCGCGCTGAACTGGGGAAGCGCCGAGCAGAAGCGCGCGGCGGCGCGTCTGATTGAGGCCGAGGAGTATGATCTTCTGTCGGCGCCCCGGCGGCGCGCCGAGGCTTTGCGCGCGGCTCCAGCTGCTTTGGGCCGAGGAAATCCGGCAGAATTATCGGTCATTGTGCCGGTCTTTGAAGGCTACGACGCGACGCGCGCCTGTTTCGAGGCTCTGTTCGCAAAGGGCCAGAAGGCGCCCCTGCGGATCGTCGCCGTCGACGACGCCAGCCCCAACGCGCCGCTGCGCGCATGGCTGGATCAGCAGGCCGCCGCCGGGCGGATCATCCTGCTTCGCAACGAGGCCAACCGGGGCTTCGCGGCCTCGGTCAATCGCGCGCTGGCGCTCTGTCCCGCTGGCGACGTTATCCTGCTCAATGCCGACGCACTGCCGCCGCCGGCCAGCCTCGCGCGCCTGTCGGAGGTCGCGCATTCGGCGCCCGGGATCGGAACCATCACGCCGCTCTCGAACAATGGCGAATACGCCAGCTTTCCCGCGCCGAATGTCGTCAATCCGCTCCCGACGGCGGCGGAGGTCGCCCGCCTCGACCGTCTCGCGCAAAAAGCCAATGGCTCGGATTTCGTCGATCTGCCGAACGGGATCGGCTTCTGCCTCTATATCACGCGCGCCTGTCTCGACGCCGTCGGCGCCTTGCCGGAGATTTACGGGCGCGGCTATGGCGAAGACATCGAGTTTTGCCTGCGCGCGCGGGAACAGGGTTTTCGCAATGTCTGCGCGACCGGAATCTATGTCGGCCACGCCGGTGGGCGCTCTTTCGGCCCGGAAAAGCGCAGGCTGGTGATGCGCAATCTTGCGCTGCTGGAGCGGCGCTTTCCGGGCTATCGGCTGGAATCGGCGAGCTTTCTCGAGGCCGATCCGCTGCGCGCCGCGCGCGCCGCCATCGAAACCCTGTCGCCCGTTGCGGGCGAGACGGTCCTGCTTGTCTGCGCGGAGGGCGCCTCGCATTTTATGGCGCGGGAGCGCGCGAGAGAGCTGGCGGGCGAGACCGGAGCGGGGCCTCTGCTCTGCGCCTGGGCGCCGGGCGGCCGCGTCGCCTTGCGCGGCGCTGGCGAAGAAGCGCCGCAGTCGCTCGGCTTCAAAATCGACGTCCCGGCAGGGCTCCGGGCGCTGTCAGGCTATCTGCGCGCGAGCGGGATCGTGCGGATCGAATTGTTTGATCCGCTGGCCCTGCCGCTTCCGCTGCTGCGGGCCTTGTTTCGTCTTGGCGCGCCGGTCGATCTGGCCGGCGGCGACCTTGAATGGGCCGTCGCGCCGGCAACGCCCTTCGGCGGCCCCTGCCGGACGCCGGACGAGGCCAGTCCCTGTCCGACCTGCGCCGATGGCGCCTTTCTGGCGGGGGGCGAAGACGAAACACTGAGCAAGCGTCCGAGCCCGCAGCGAAAGCTTCTTGCGCAAGCGCGGGCGATCCGCCCGCTGGATCGCATGGCCGAATCCTGGGCTCGGCGCATGTTTGGCGTGTCCTGCGTCGCGGTGGAGGCCGCGCCGGACGTCGTCCCGGCGCCCCATGCGCGCCATGTTCCCGGCGTTCTGGCCGTAATCCTGCCCTTGCCGGACGCGCAGGCGGACCGGCTTCTGGTCGCGCTTGGCCGCGCCTTGGCCAGGCGCGACTCGACCGCGCGAGTCGTGGCGCTGGGCTCCTGTGTCGATGATTTCGCCGTCATGGCGTCCGGCAATGTCTTCGTTGCCGGCGCGGTCGAGACAGGCGAATATGAGCGCCTGTTGCGCCAATATGAAGTTTCCGCCGTGATGACTCCCTATCGCACGCGTCTTTTTGGCCGGGCCGACCGGCTCTCGCGCCGTTTCGGGCTGCCGCAGGCGTTTTTCGACCTCTCCATGGGCGAACTGCCTCGGGGCGCCGGCGATCTCGCGCTCGATCCGCGCTTTTGCGACGCCAAGGCCGCCGCCCAAATCGCCGACTGGTTTTGCGCGCGCGCGGCTGGATCGGCTTCATCATGAGCGGGACCGCGCGTGTCAGCGGGACGGGCGCCGCCCTCCGCTCCCGGACGGTGAGGACGGGCGAGGGTCAGGTCGCGGGCCATATCGTCGATCCTCACGCGCCTGAGCGCCGCTTCGTGGTGGAGTTGCTGCTCGACGGCTATCCGGCCGCCCTGGGCCGCGCCGATCATTACGATCCCGATCTTGCGCGTGAAGGCTTTGGGGACGGCTGCTACGGCTTCGTCTTTTCCATCGCGCCAGCAGCCCTGCAATGCGCGCGGCGGGTCGAAATCCGCCTCGCCAATAGCGGCGAGATCGTCGGCGAGCCTTTGTTCGTGAAATCTTCGCCGCAGGCGGACGGCAATCTCCTGCCGGGCGAGGCGCGCTGGGAGAGCGGCCTGCGTTTCACCGGCTGGGTTGCTGGCGATCCGGCGTGCGCGCCGCGCGTTCGCGCCTTGGTGGACGGCGAATTGGCGGCCGAAGGACTGGCGACGCGCTGGACCCATGTCGGCGACGGCGCGAATGTTCGCGCCTTTCGCCGCTTCGACCTGCATTTGCCTTTGCGCTTCGCCGATGGCCGCGCCCATGCCGCGACCATCGTGAATGAAGAGGGCATGGAGCTGTCCGGCAGCCCCTGCGCCTTCGCCGCCTTTCCGGACGGACTGGCGCGCTTTTTCGAAACGCGCGCCGAGATCGAATCGGAACGCCCGCGCGGCGCGCTTCTCGATCGTCTGGCGCCGCAATCCCTGCCTTTCGTCCTGTTCGAGGACTGGCGCCGCGCCTTTCCGCCGCCGGCGCCTGCAGCCACCAAACGGCCGAAAGTCGCCGTCGCCCTGATCGGCGACGCCGGGATCGAGGCAAGCGTCGCCAGCCTCGAAGCGCAGCAGGACTGCGACTGGGTCGCCGGCGCGTTGGAAGGCGGCGCGGAGCCGGCCGGTTTCGACTCTCGTCTCCTGCAGCAATTCCTCGACGGCGAGGCCAGGGATTGTCCGGTCGTGGTCTTCGCCCCCTCCGGCTCCGTCCTGCAGCCGCGGGCGCTCGCCCTGCTGGCGGCGGCGCTTGACGCCTTTCCGGCGGCGTCGCTGGCCTATGCGGATGTCACGATCCCTCAGTCAGACGGCTCGGAATGGCCTTTGGCCCTGCCGGCCTTCGATTATGAAGCAATGCTCGAACAGGGCTGCGGCGCGCTGTTCTTCGCGGCGCGCGCGGATCATGTCCGCGCGGCGGCCAAGGCGGGCGCGGCGGACCTGTTCCAGCTGTTTTTCCACGGTCAGGAGCGGCGCAGAAGCCTCGGCTTGCGCGGCGGCAGGCCGCAAGGGGAGGCGCCGGTCCATCAGCCGGGCTTTCTGGCGCGCCTGCCGGATTTCGACTTC
The DNA here is from genome assembly GCF_030056575.1 of Rhodoblastus sp. 17X3. Taxonomy (GTDB): domain Bacteria; phylum Pseudomonadota; class Alphaproteobacteria; order Rhizobiales; family Beijerinckiaceae; genus Rhodoblastus. Next base: position 27,430 of record NZ_JASHHX010000029.1, read on the forward strand.
GCCGCTCTGTCCGAGCCGCTGAAGCGCGCCGTCGAAGCGCATCTTTCGGCGCGCGGAATGTCGGCGCGACTCACGCCCGGGTTCGGCGCGCTGCTGCCCTCGGTGCGGGTGGCGCGCGCGCCGCCGCGCGGGCAGGTTTCGATTCTCGTTCCGACCCGCGACCGCGCCGACCTGCTGGCGGGCTGTTTCGATGCGCTCGCGCGCACCGTCAATCTGGCCCGCCACGAGCTGATCATCCTCGACAATGATTCGGTCGAGGCGGAGTTTCTGGCCCTGTTCGAGCGGATCGCGGCGCGCGGCGGGCGGATCATTCACGTTCCTGGCCCATTCAACCATTCCCGCATGATCAACAAGGGCGCCTCGGCGGCACACGGGGAATTCCTTCTTCTGCTCGACAATGACGTCGAGGCGCGGGAGCCCGGCTGGCTCGACGAGATGCTCGGCCGCATCGCCGAGCCGGACGTCGGCGCCGTGGGCGGGATGCTGATCCGGCCGAGCGGAATCGTTCAGCATGGCGGCGTCGTGCTCGGATCGAATTTCGCCGCCGCCACTGCGTTCGGCGACTGTGTCGAAAGCGATACTGGCTATGCCGATTGGCTCGCTGCGGCGCATGAATGCAGCGCCGTCACAGGGGCCTGCCTGCTCACGGACAAATGGCTTTTCCAGCAATCCGGGGGGTTCGACGACGCGCATTTTCCGCTTGCCTATAATGAGGTCGACTATTGCCTGAAATTGCGGGCGAAAGGGCTGCGGGTCGTCATGACGCCCCATGCGCGTCTGCTGCATCGGGAATCCGGCGCGCGCGGCCTGCGCGCCGACGCGACCGAGCGGTTTCCGCGCGAAACCCGCCATCTGCGCGCAGCCTGGCGCGACGCGCTGCTGGCCGATCCTGCCTATAACCCCATGCTTTCGCTGGGCAGCACGCCTTTTTCCGCTCTGGCCTGGCCGCCGCGCCTGGCGGAGCCGCGCCAGCCTTCCATCAAGCCGCCGCATCCAATTCCGCCGGGCTTCTGACGCGCGCCGCTGTCACGCGATTGTCATGCGGTCGCGTTAGGCGGAAGGAAAATGGGTTTGCGTCTTGTCCGATCCTTCCGCGCTCTTTGATGAAATCGACCGCCTTCGGGCGCAATTGCGCATCGATGCGGCGCGTCAGCTGGACAAATGGCAGGCGTGGCGGCTCGAACCCGATTTTGCCGCCTCCGCGACGAATCTCGCCGCCTATCTCGCCTTGCGCCATTACGATCTCCGCTCCGTCCAGCGCGATCTGATGGCGCTGGGACTTTCCTCGCTCGGGCGTCTGGAAAGCCGCGTGCTGCCTACACTCGACTCCGTCGCGGCGGCGCTGGCGGCGCTCGCCGGGCGGGAGCGGATTGTCGGGCCGGACGAGGCGGCGTTTTTCGCCGGCGAGCTTGAGCTGCTTGGCCGCAGCCGCAATTTGTTCGGCGAGCCTGCCGGCGAAAGGTTGACCTCGCTGCTGGTCACCTGTCCCTCCACCGCCGCCGATGATCGCAGCTTCATGCTCGGTCTGGCGGAGAAGGGCGTCGAGGCGGTGCGGATCAATTGCGCCCATGACGACGCCGACAAATGGGCGCGGATGATCGAGCACGTCCATTCGGCTGGCGAGCGCACGGGCCGTCGCATGCGCATCTTCATGGATCTCGCCGGCCCCAAGGTGCGCACCGGCGCCGTCGCCGCGCTGCGTCATGACAAACATGCCGCGTTCGACGATCTGATCGCAGTGACCGAGCCCGGCGAATTGCGCCGCGTCGGCAAGAAGGACGCCGGTTTCGCGGTCGAGTGCACCCTGCCGGAAGCCATCGAGGCCTCGCGGCCCGGCGACCGCCTGTCGATTGACGATGGCAAGCTGGAAGCGAAGATCGAGCGCGTCGACGACGGCTTCTTCATCGCCCGCGTCGTGCGGTGCGACGCGGAGGGCTATAAGTTCAAGTCCGAGAAAGGGCTGAATTTCCCCGACGCGGAACTCGCCATTCCGGCGCTCACGGCCAAGGACCGCGAGGATCTGCGCTTCGTCGCGGCCCGTGCCGACGCCATCGATTTTTCCTTCGTGCAGAGCGTGGACGACATTGAAAGCCTGCAAGACGCGCTGGAAGAGGTCCGGCCCGGCGACTGGAGCCAGATTCCTCTGGTGCTGAAAATCGAGACGCCGCGCGCCGTGCGCAATCTGCCGGAACTGATCGTGCGCGCCGCCGCGCGCCAGCCCGCCGCTGTGATGATCGCGCGCGGAGACCTCGCCATCGAAATGGGCTTCACCCGCCTGGCCGAGATGCAGGAAGAGATCCTGTGGATCGCGGAAGCAGCGCGAATCCCGGTGATCTGGGCGACGCAGGTGATGGAGAACCTGGTCAAGACCGGAGCCTTTTCGCGCGGGGAAATGACCGACGCCGCCATGGCCGCGCGTGCAGAATGCGTGATGCTCAACAAGGGCCCGCATCTGATGAAGGCGCTCGGCGAGTTGACCCGGCTGCTGGGCCGGATGGACGTGCATATCCACAAGAAAACGCCGCAGATGCGCCGCCTGACGAGTTGGTGAGGCATCTGCTCGCGTGCATTTGCGCAAGCACGCCCTGTTGAAACGCTTCGCGTGGAGAGCTTGTTTCGGCGTCGCTCGACTCCTACCTCGGAAGGGCTCCTTTTTTCACTTTCCCTCCTGACAGGACCGCCCCGCCATGTTCACCGTCAAAGGCTTCGCCGCGCAATCCGCCACGGCTCCGCTCGCCCCTTTCAGCTTCGAGCGCCGCGACCCCGGCCCCGATGACGTCCAGATTGACATTCTTTATTGCGGCGTCTGCCATTCCGACCTGCATCAGGCGCGCAACGACTGGAGCAATTCGCTTTATCCGATGGTGCCGGGACATGAGATCGTCGGGAGGGTGGTCAAGGTCGGCGCTCATGTGAGCCGGTTCAAGGCCGGCGATCTCGCCGCTGTGGGCTGCATGGTCGATTCCTGCCGCCATTGCGCGCCCTGCGAGGCTGGTCTGGAACAATATTGCGCCGAAGGCTTCACGGGGACCTATAATTCGCGCGAGCGCGGCACGAAGAACCTCACCTTCGGAGGCTATTCCGAGCAAGTCGTGGTCGAGCAGCGCTTCGTCGCCAGAGTGCCGGAAAATCTCGACCTCAAGGCCGTCGCGCCGCTGCTTTGCGCGGGCATCACGACTTACTCGCCGCTGCGCCACTGGAAGGTCGGGCCGGGGCAAAAGGTTGGAATCGTCGGTCTGGGCGGCCTCGGCCATATGGGCGTGAAACTCGCCAAGGCCATGGGCGCGCATGTGGTCATGATCACGACCTCGCCGGAGAAGGGCAAGGACGCCTTGCGCCTCGGCGCCGACGAGGTGCTGGTGTCGCGCGACGAAGCCGCCATGAAAAAGGCCCGTGGAACCTTCGATTTCCTGCTTAACACCATTCCCGTCGGCCACGACATCAACCCCTATCTCGGCCTGCTGAAGCTCGACGGCGCCATGGCGCTGGTCGGCGCGCTGACCGCGCTGGAGCCGCCGCTGCAGGGGATCAATCTGATCGGCGGGCGGAAGACGGTCGCCGGCTCGCTGATCGGCGGCATGCCGGAAACGCAGGAAATGCTCGATTTCTGCGGCAAGCATAATATTGTCAGCGATATCGAGATGATCCGCATCGACGAGATCAACGAGGCCTATGAGCGGATGCTGAAAAATGACGTGCGTTATCGCTTCGTCATAGATATGGCTTCGCTCAAGGCGGCCTGAACCGTCGGGACAAGCAGGGGGATGAAATGCTGTCGCTGGAGCCTTCGTCCTACCTGCTGCTGCTGATCGATTTCCAGACCCGGCTCGCGCCGGCGATCGAGGGCGCGGCGGCGGCCATCGACAATGCGCGGCGGCTGGCTGAAGGCGCGGCGCTGCTGGGCGCGACGATTGTCGCCACCGAGCAAAATCCCGAGAAGCTTGGCCTGACCGCGCCCGAACTCGCCGGGCGCGCCTCGCAGACCGTGAGCAAGATGAGTTTCGACGCCTCGGCGGCGCCCGGCTTTCCGAACCATTTGCTCGACGGAAGGCCCGTGATCGTCACGGGATTTGAAACCCATGTCTGCGTGCTGCAGACGGTTCTGGCCTTGCTGGGCGAGGGGATTCAGGTTTTTGTGGTCGCTGACGCGGTCGGCTCGCGCCGCGCCGAAAACAAGGCGGCGGCGCTGCATCGCATGGAGCGTTACGGCGCGGAAATCGTGACAACGGAAATGGTGCTGTTCGAATGGCTCGGCTCCGCCGACCATCCGCATTTCCGCGATATTTCCCGCCTTGTGAAATGATGCCATCGGCCTTTGCAAAGGACCGATGACATCCGCGCCGACTGACGCCGGCGGACGCCTTTGTTTCCGGCGTGTCGGAAACAAAGGCGAACAATATGAAAACGCGGCGCCTGAGCGTCGCCCGATCCTTATATTACTGGCAGGCGTCCCAGAAGCCGGCGCGGCGCGACGGGTCCGTGTAATACCAGCACAGGCCTGGTCCCGGCGGGCGGCTGGAGACATAGGCCGCTGCGGCCGCCGCCGACAGCACGCCGATGGCCGCGCCCGCCGCGATGGCGCCGCCGGGCGCCCAGCCATAACCCGGACGCCGCCAGGCGCCGTAATAGCCGGGCCGACCATAAACGCCGGGGCGGCCATAGACTCCGCCCGGACGACCGTAAACTCCAGGGCGACCATAGACTCCGCCGGGGCGGCCGTAGACGCCGCCGGGACGACCATAGGCGCCGGGCCGGCCATAGGCTCCGGGCGCGCGGTGAACGCCGCCGGCGGGCCCACGGTGGACGCCGCCGCGGAAAGCGAGCGTCACCGGCGTGGGAGCGACCGGCGGGGCGATGGTCATGGCGAAAGCCGCTGTCGCGTCGATCAGGATCGCGAGCGTGCCGGCGAGTGCGGCGACCGAGCGAATTCGACTCAGGATCATGTTGTTTCTCCTTGTTCGGCGCCGCCGTGATTGAGGCCGCCGCCTTTTGCCGTCGGCCGGCTTGCGATCTCGATCACAAGCTGAACCGTTCAGCGTGGGCGAAGGTTCCCAGGCCTGCGCGGCCCTTCGCGGCTGCTGAAACAGAACGGGCGGCGTTTAGGAAACGCCGCCCGTGCAAATCCAAGCCTTGCGGAAAGGATCACATGGACAGGCTGAAGCCGCTCAGGCCGGCGTTGGCCTCAAAGCCCGCCTGCATGCCCTGCAATTCGAGAATGACGCCATTGGAATTCTGCATCCGCATGACGCGCGCGCCGCCCGCGACCGCGATGCCAGCGCCGACGGCGGTGAAGGTCCCGACGATGTCGGACGGCTGATTGATGTTGCGGGCGGTGCCGACGAGCGTGCCGCCGGAGGCGCCGATCGTGCCGACGGTGATGCCGCCGATGCGCAGCGGATAGGTGTGACCCTGGAAGGTCAGAGTGCCGCTGCCGCCGCCGAGGCCGACGATGAAGCCGGCGTTGGCCATGCGGAGGCGCACCTTGCCGGAACCGGCGAAAGCCGGGGCGCTCGCAGCCAGGAAAGCGGCGGCCAGAGCAGCGGAAGCGGTCTTGATGATGTGACGACGATTGAACATATGGGCCTCCGTCTCGTGGCGCTGTTTTTGAAAGAAGCGTTTTCGAGAGCTGAAAATTGGCGGGCGCGCGGAAAAGCCTTGAATGAAAGGCGATTCGTCGCGGATCGAATCATTGCCCGGGGCGGCGTTTCGGTCAATGCGCCAGCGCAGGATTGTTGAAGCGCGCCGCGCTTGGTGGGCCGGGCAGGACTCGAACCTGCAACCAGACCGTTATGAGCGGCCGGCTCTAACCATTGAGCTACCGGCCCCACCGAGCCCGGAGCGGGCTTCGCGCCTGTTTAGACCGATTTCCGCGCCTCTTGCAACGCCGCGCTTGCGTTCGCGCAGGGGCAGGGGAGTCTTGTTGCGGCGCGGAAGACGCCTATTTATAGCCGATCCGCCGTCAGGAGGCCCAGATGACCTCGAAAACCTTCAAATTCGCCCGCACCGATGAGGAATGGCGCGCTCTGCTCACGCCCGAGCAATATGACGTGTTGCGCCGCCACGGCACCGAGCGTCCGGGCTCCTGCGCGCTCAATCACGAAAAGCGCGCCGGCGCCTTTTATTGCGTGGGCTGCGGGCAGGAATTGTTCCGCGCCGCCGAGAAATTCGAGAGCGGCACAGGATGGCCGAGCTTTTTCGATCCGCTGCCGGGCGCGGTCGAAACCAGCCGCGACGCCAGCCATTTCATGGTTCGCACAGAGGTGCATTGCAGCCAGTGCGGCGGTCACCTCGGCCATGTCTTTGATGACGGGCCGCCTCCGACCCATCTGCGCTACTGCATCAATGGCGTCGCGCTGGACTTCAAGCCGGATTGAGCCTTTCGGATTTGAGGCTTGCCAGATTGAGTCTTGCAAAATGACGCGAATCGAATCCGGCGCTGGCGATTTCGCGTGAAAACGTTTATGAGCGCGGCAAGGGATGAGGCTCCCATCAGCTTCAGGGACGTTCTATGCGCAAGGTTGTCGGCGCCAAGTTGCACGGGATCCACGTGACAGACGCCAATATCGATTATCATGGCTCTATCACGCTCGACCCCGATCATTGCGAGGAAGCGGGAATTCTGCCGCTGGAATTCGTCGAGATCTGGAACAAGAATTCCGGAGCGCGGATCTCCACCTATGTCATCCTCGGCGAACGGGGATCGCGCTGCTGCATCCTCAACGGCGCCGCGGCGCGCACCTGCCAGCCGGGCGACCAGATCATCATCTGCAGCTCGATCTATATCGACGCGGACGAGATTCCCGCGCTGCGCCCCAAGGTCCTGGCCTTCGACCGCGAGAACCGCGTCATCGACCGCCTTTCCTATCAGGTCGATCTCGACGAATCCGGCCGTTACCGCTTTTCCATCCGCGACGAAAACGGCGCGGCCCAGCCCATTCCGCTGAAGGCCAAGATCTGACCCTCAAGATCTGACCTTCGCGCATCGCACAGGACGCCGGAACGAAAAAGCGGCCAAGCGCCGCTTTTGGCTTTTCCGGGCAGCCCTTGAATCGAACCGCCCGCTTCCGCATGCAGGCCGCGCCTGGACGGGAAGGGCCCGAGGAGTGAAAGATGAACGCACGCCTGTCGCTGCCCAAGGAAAAGATCAAGGTTCTGCTGCTCGAAGGCATTCATGAGAGCGCCGTCCAGCTGTTCCACGCCGCCGGCTACACCAATGTCACGCGGCTGACCAAGGCGCTGGATGGCGCGGAGCTGCGCGAAGCGCTGCAAGGCGTCCATATCGTCGGCATCCGCTCGCGCACCAAGCTGAAGGAAGAGGTGTTCGAAGCCGCCGACCGCTTGATCGCGGTGGGCTGTTTCTCGGTCGGCACCAATCAGGTGTCGCTGCCGTCCGCCCGGGTGCGCGGCATCCCCGTCTTCAACGCGCCATTCTCCAACACCCGCTCGGTGGCGGAACTGGTGATCGGCGAAATCGTGATGCTGTTGCGCCGGATCTTCTCGCGCGCGGTCGCCGCGCATGAGGGCGGCTGGGACAAGAGCGCCACCGACAGCCTCGAGGTGCGCGGCAAGACGCTCGGCATCGTCGGCTACGGCAATATCGGCAGTCAGCTGTCGACGCTCGCTGAAGCCATGGGCATGAAGGTGATCTATTTCGACATCATCGACAAATTGCGCCACGGCAACACCGAGTCCTGCGACACGCTGGACGAGTTGCTTGCGCAATCGGACGTGGTGAGCCTGCATGTGCCGGAGACGCCGCAGACCAAGAACATGATGGGCGAGGCGCAGTTCGCCGCCATGAAGAAGGGCGCCTATTTCATCAACAACGCCCGCGGCACGGTGGTCGATATCGACGCGCTGGCGGCGGCGCTGAAGAGCAAGCACCTGCGCGGCGCGGCCGTGGACGTGTTCCCCAAGGAGCCGGCGGCCAATGGCGAGAAATTCGTCTCCCCGCTGCAGGGGCTGGAGAATGTCATCATCACCCCGCATATCGGCGGCTCGACCGAAGAGGCGCAGGAGCGGATCGGTTCGGAAGTCGCGCGCAAGCTGATCGATTATTCCGACGTTGGCTCGACGCTGGGCGCGGTGAATTTCCCGCAGGTGCAATTGCCGCCGCGTCCGAACGGCACGCGCTACATGCACGTCCACCGCAACGTGCCCGGCATGATGGGCAAGCTGAACGACATCTTCTCGAAGCGCGGCATGAACATCGCGTCGCAGTTCCTGCAGACGGATGGCGAGGTCGGCTATGTCGTGATCGAGGCGGACGGCACCCGCGAGGATTGCGAACAGGTGCTGGAGGAGATCCGCGAGCTGGAAGGCACCATCCGCGCCCGCATCATCTACGAGCGCTGATCGGCCGCTGCCCACAAGGCAAAAGCGCCGTCGCGAGACGGCGCTTTTTCATTTCCTAAACTTATTTCTGCTTGGCGATGATCTGGTCCTTGATGGCGTCATAGACGCCTTGCGGGATGATCTTCTTCTGGACCAACTCATCCTTGCCCTTATAGGGGCGGCCGGCGACGATCGCCTTGGCGCGGACGTCGCCGACGCCCTTGAGCGCCTGCAGATCGGCCAGGCTCGCGGAATTGATGTCGAGCAGGGCGGGCTTGGCGGGCGTGGCCGCCGCGGGGGCGGGCGCCGGCTTGGCCGGGGCCTCGGCCAATGCAGGCGCGGCCAGCGCGAAAAGGGCGGCGGCGGCGAAAGCGCGCAAAATCTTCTTCATGGCGATATACCTTCCCGTGAGGGCGAGTCAGCGGCGACAAAACAACGCGCCGCCCGCCGAAGCTTCAACATTCGTCGCCCGCCGTCAACTTTGACGGCGAGGCGCAAAATTTTCCGCCGCGCGCTTGCCCGAGAGGCATGGGGCCAGTATGGTCCGCCCCCAATATCCGCCGAGTCGGACATTGGGGCGTCGCCAAGCGGTAAGGCAGCGGATTTTGATTCCGCCATACGGAGGTTCGAATCCTCCCGCCCCAGCCACACATTCCCTGGATCTGAGACGGACAGCGTACCAGCCGTAGACGCCCTCATTCCGTGGCCGTTTGCGGGGCGAGAATCGCCCTGGAGACCAGAGACCGGCAAACTGGTGTCTTTGGCGGCGGAAAATGACGCCCGGTCTCTAACCTCGATTTTCCAATCTCCGGAATTTGCCGGTCGCCAAAGTCGAGAGCGGTTCGCATTTGGCGCAGACCGGTTCGCAATCGGGCCCACGACCCGGGTCGCCCGAGGGCGGACTGCGCCTGGACGTCAATGCGGATTGGTGGGTCAGGCGAACCCGAGCTGCTTTTCTTGCTCGGCCCAGACCATCGGCAGACCCCGGGCGAGCCGGGTGACGGTCAGATCGGCTGGCACTCGACCCTCAGTGATCGCCTCGATGATGCGCGGCGACAGATAGGCCAGCGGGGCCAGGAACCGGACATGACGCTCGGCCAGCTTCTCGCGTTCAGAGATCGTCCTGAAGTCGGTCGTTAGATCTGCGCTAATCGCATCGACCCATGCCCGCGACCGGGCGATCGCCGACAGCAGCGCCGATCGGGTCGCCTCATCCATCACGTCGCCGACCGATGGCGCATGCGCGACCCCTTTCTGCAACGACTGGTTTGGCGTGAACGGGATCGAAAGCATAGGAGTATCGTCCGGATCGCGCGCCGCGCCCACGGCATCGCAGTGGCGCAGGACGATTTCGATATGATCTTTGCCCACGATGGCCCGAGCGACGTGCTCCCGGATAAGCTCGCGATCGGATGCGGTGTGGTTCGCTGCGCTGGCTGCGCGTATGAAATTGGCGATCAGCAACTCGACATCGGGGGCAGAAACTCTGGCGACGGAGCCTACCTCCGCTTTCTGGCCCTGCAACAATGCATGCGAGACATAGTAGCGGTAACGCACGCCGTTCTTGTTGGCGTGGGTCGGCGTCATGGGATTGTTGCGATTATCGAAGATGCGGCCGGTGAGCAACGAAGGCGATGACGCTCTTATCGTCGATCGCTCGACGGTTTTTTCCATGAGCAGCGTCTGCGCCGCCTCGAACAAATCCCGTTCGAGAATCGGTTCATGCTCGCCTTGATGAACTTCGCCGCGATAAACGATCTCTCCGATATAGAACCGGTTCTTGAGGAGATGGGCGAGCGGGCCGACTCGGTAACAATCCGCCGCGACCGCTCGGCCGTTGGTCAATTGCCGCGGCTTCGGCTTGAGGCCTTCCGCATTGAGTGAGGCGGCGAGCGCGCTGAGAGACCCGATCGCAAGGTAGTTCTTGAAAATCTTGCGGACGAGGTCAGCTTCGTCCGGCACGACCTGCAACTTTTTGTCGACGCTGCGGTAGCCGAGCGGGACCGGTCCTCCGACCCAAATACCCTTGCGTTTGGAAGCCGCGATCTTGTCCCGCACGCGCTCGCCAATGACCTCCCGCTCGAACTGGGCGAAGGACAGCAGCACGTTCAGGGTCAGGCGGCCCATGCTCGATGTCGTGTTAAACGATTGGGTGACCGAGACGAACGACACATCGTGCTCGTCGAACAGTTCAACCAGCTTTGCGAAGTCGGCGAGAGACCGGGTGAGACGGTCGACTTTATACACCACGATGATGTCGATTTTCCTGGCGCGAACCTGGTCGAGCAAGAACTGCAGGGCAGGGCGGTCTAGCGAGGCGCCGGACAGGCCGCCGTCGTCAAAGTGGGCGGGAACCAACATCCAGCCTTCATGCGCCTGGCTCTTGATATAGGCTTCACAGGCTTCGCGCTGGGCGTCGAGCGAATTGAAGGCCAGATCGAGATTATGCTCGGTCGACTTGCGCGTGTAGATCGCGCAGCGCTGGTGTTTTGGCGCGGCCTGCTTCATGGCGCGCGCTCCGAGGTCGAACCTGCCCGCACAGAAGAACGACGCCCGCCTGCACGGGCAGATGCCGTCTGAACGCCTGACGATCCGCCCTCGTCTGGCTGCGTGGGCTCCTTCTTAGACCGGAGACCGAAAAACCGTGGTCCGTTCCAGCTCGTGCCCGTGATCTTTTTCGCGATGGTCGAGAGACTGTCGAAGTTGTGCCCTTGCCAGCAGAACCCGCCTGGGACGACAAGCACCTCGTGGACGACGCCCTGATACTCCCGAATGATGACCGAGCCTACCTTGACCTGCCGCGGCGCCTCGACGCCCGGCCTGCCTAAACAGCGAAGCAGCCGGGCCGTCGATGCGCCCATGTCGCTCAGTGCTGCTGCCTGCAGTCGGTACGAGATCGCCCGCGCCAGCAGGTCCCTCGAAAACGCGGCGGGCGGATCCGAAGCAAACGTCTTCCGCCAGTAACTTCGCAGTTGTTCGATGTTCATGGCGCCGATGCTGGCGAGCGTCCCCGCGAGCGGTTCAGCCGACGCGGGCGTCGGCTGAACCATACTTGTCTTGCGCGCCATGATCAGGCCGCCGCAGCAACTAGCGTGGCGACGATCCGGTAGACCGAGGCCGATCCGTCTTCGCGTGTCCGCTTGATCGAAAAGCCGCGCTTGCGAAGTCCCGTCAGCGCGGCGCGCGTGGTATGAGGAAGCCAACCGGTGGCTTCGACCAACGCGTCCAGGGTTACGCCCGTGCTGGCGCTGAGCATCTCGATCAGCTGCGCCTGTTTGCTTCCAGCTCGGGGGGCGTTCCGGTCGTCCGCCACCTTGAGAGAGCGATCGACCGGCCACTCCTTCGCCGTTGAGACGTTCTCCCCCGCCGGCCGCTGGTCCGTCGGACGCGGCGCCTTCGACGCTGCATCCACATCCGCCCCGATTGCATTGCGGCCGGCGCGCGTGATCACTAGACTGATCGGACGATCGTCCTCGTCTTTGCGCCAGATAGGCATGCCGGATTTGGATCGGACCTCCCGCATCAGCTTGCGAGTGACCAGGCTCGATCCGACTTTCGAGGCGACCGCCTTGTTCATCTTCGCCGGCATGATTGCGATCCCGTCGTCACGCGCGGCCGCCGCCGACAGCACGATCAGCTGGGTTTCCGTGAGTTTGGCCATGATGTTCTCCTCGTCTAGCGACAACGTCCGTTGTCACCAGCACGACCCCGCATTGGCCTCAGGCCGGCGGGGCAGGAGCGCCTCATGGCGGCGCGCGCCCACACTACCGCTCTGTTCGCGGCCGAAGTCCAGTCGGCTCTTGCGGGGCGTTTCAAGGCTGCTTTGCGGCGGGAAAAGCCACAACGATAGAGTCATCACTTCGTGCCAGCTAATGACCCGGCTATGGGGAAAAAGTAACAGCAGCCCTCCGAAGGCAGAGGTCAGGGGTTCGAATCCCTTCGTGTGCGCCATTAAAGTCAAATAGTTAGCTGAAAGAATGCGGGACCGTGCCGAGGCTTAGCTAGCAGATAGCTGGCAGCAGCGCGGTTTTCGAGCCTCACCGGATGCGCGTAAAGCCGGAGCGCCTCTCTAACATGACCATTGCCCCTCGGGGGGATTCATTGAACCGCTTTGATTGACACCGGATCCGATTGTCCGAAGGGCCGCTTTGGAAGGGATTGTGTTGAAAAACTCCGCTTGAGAGCGGCGCGGCATCCTGATTCACTTCTTCTGGCGACAGGGGATTCGGTCGATGATGGGCGAGCGGACAGTGATGCAGGAGGCTCTGTTTTACGGCTTCAGCCTGGAGCGCCATGTCCCGAGCGAACATATGCTGCGCAAGATCGATCGCTTCGTCGATCTAACTGGCCTTCGAGCGGAGCTTGAGCCTTATTACAGCAGTGTTGGCCGTCCCTCGATCGATCCGGAGTTGATGATCCGGATGCTGCTGGTGGGCTATTGCTACGGCGTCCGTTCCGAGCGGCGGCTGTGTGACGAAGTTCACCTCAATCTGGCCTATCGCTGGTTCTGCCGATTGGGCCTCGACGGCGACGTTCCGGATCACTCGACCTTTTCCAAAAACCGTCATGGCCGTTTCCGCGACAGCGATCTTTTGCGTCGCCTGTTCGAAACGGTAGTGGCGCGCTGCATGAGCGAGGGGGTGGTAGGCGGCGAAGCCTTCGCCGTCGACGGCAGCATCATCGTCGCCGACGCTCACCGTCAACGCGGCGTGGCGAACTCCAGCGCCTTGGAGCCGGACTCGAACCGCGCGGTCACAGAATATCTGTCCGTCCTCGATGACGCGGCCTTCGGTGGCGCGACGCCGGTCGAGCCAAAGTTCGTCTCGCCCACCGATCCGGCGGCGCGCTGGACCGCGGCGCGCGGCGGGCCCGCCGTTTACGCCTATGCCGACAATTATCTGATCGACCTCAAACACGCGGTGATCATGGACGTTGAGGCCACCACCGCCGTGCGTCAGGCGGAAGTTGCGGCCGCCAAGACGATGATTGAGCGAACCGCAAACCGGCTTGAAGTTACGCCTTCGCGTTTGGCGGCGGATACCGGCTACGGCTCGGCCGAAATGCTCGCCTGGCTGGTAGGTGAGCGCGGGATCGAGCCGCACATTCCGGTGTTCGACAAATCGGAGCGCACAGACGGGACCTTTTCACGCGCCGAGTTCGCGTACGACAAACAAAGCGATGTCTATGTCTGCCCGGCCGGAAAGCGGCTGCAAAAATACCGGCGCGCGTTCACCACGCCGCGGATCGGCGTAGATAAGGACAACATGATCCGCTACCGCGCCAGCAAGCTCGACTGCGACGCCTGTGCGCTGAAAGCCAAATGCTGCCCGAACACTCCGGCGCGCAAAATCCCGCGCTCCATCCATGAAGCCGCTCGCGATGTGGCGCGCGCCATCGCCAAGACAGAGGCCTACATCGTCTCACGCCGAGAGCGAAAGAAGGTCGAGATGCTGTTCGCACACCTCAAACGCATCCTCCGCCTTGATCGACTGCGGCTTCGCGGCCCCTGGCGCGCACGCGATGAGTTCCTACTCGCAGCGAGCGCCCAGAATTTGCGGAAAATGGCCAAGCTGATCCCCGCACAGGCGCCAATCATGGCCGCATGAGGCGCCAGGAGCCTCATCAACCTTCGCAGCAATCGCCATTGATCGCTCCCAACGCCAGACAGAGGT
>NZ_JASHHX010000003.1 GCF_030056575.1 Rhodoblastus sp. 17X3
TTACGTCAGCCTTGCCATCGCCATTGAAGTCGGCGACCCCGGCGACGCTCCAGGAAGCGTCGAGGTTAACCGCCGCGCCCTGGTAGGTGATTGGCTGAGCGGACGCGATTTGCGAACCGATCATGGTCCAGTCGTAGAGCGCGCCATTGGTGTTGCGCCAAAGAACGTCAGCCTTGCCATCGCCATTGAAGTCGCCAACCCCGGCGACGCTCCAGGAAGCGTCGAGGTTAACCGCCGCGCCTTGGTAGGTGATTGGTTGAGCGGACCCGATTTGCGAACCGTTCATGGCCCAGTCGTAGAGCGCGCCGTTGGTGTTGCGCCAAAGTACGTCAGCCTTGCCATCGCCATTGAAGTCGGCGACCCCGGCGACGCCCCAGGAAGCGGCGAGGTTAACCGCCGCGCCCTGGTAGGTGATTGGCTGAGCGGACGCGATTTGCGAACCGTTCATGGCCCAGTCGTAGAGCGCGCCGTTGGTGTTGCGCCAAAGTACGTCAGTCTTGCCATCGCCATTGAAGTCGGCGACCCCGGTGACGCTCGGCGGCGTAGCGACGATGACTTGCGCAGTCGTCGTACCCCACCAGGCGTTCAAACCGGAGCCGGTTGGAATATTAACCAGATTCGGGTCGTTGCTGACATATTCGTTGGAGATCCAGAACCCGTCCGGATTGTTCGGATCCGCGACCGCTGACGAATAGGTTCCCCAGCGCTGCAGGCCGGTCGCGGTCGCCGACGATTCGAAAAAAGACGTGCTGGCCTGATACAGCGTCGGCGCGCCGAAGGTCAGGTCCGGCCCGGCGACCACGTAATAGTCACTCGGAAACGTCGTTCTCGACGAGGCGGTGAAATTGATCAGCACATCGCCGGCGGCATTGACGGCGATGGAAGGATTGAAGATCGCCACGCTTGCGCCAAGCCCGGTCGATGAGCCGGTGATTTCGCCATGCCCGGCAAGCACCGGCGACGAGGGATTGCTGACGTCATATCGAAACCATTCTACGGCCGGTTGCGACGTGGGCGAAGGCTGCACTTCGCTGACGCCGAAGACGTAATTCTTTCCGTTGATTGTGCCATAGGCCAGGCTTTGGATGCGCGAGTCCAGCGCGTCGATTTGCAGCGCCGTCCCATTCTGCGACGCGGCGAAATTATTGCCGTTGTTGCCCACATTGGCGTTGCCGGGGAAAAGGGTCTGAACGGCGCTGTAGCCATGGGTGGCGTCAAAGGTTTGATAGGTTAGCACCACCTGCGAGCCGGTCGAATAGGCGCCGAAATAGTATGTCGTGTAGGTCAATCCCGAGAAGCCGGTGACCGGGCGCATGATGCCGTCGGCGCCAGGATCGACGTTCGCCGTGAGACCATTGATCGAGCCGCCGGCAGCGACGCGGATTTCCGGGATAACCCACTGCGCCGTGGCCACCAGGCCAAGTGCATCCTGCGCCGTCGTCACATAAATATTGCCGCCGCCGACCGAAATATCCGGCGTGTCGGGGGAACTTGGGGTTCCAGCCACGTTCGGGCTGAGCGCGAGATTGGCGACAGCCCAGCCGGCGCTCGGATTCGTTGCGACGGCGAAATCAAGGGCGTAACTGCCATCGCTTTTCAACACGATCGCGCTCAACACATAATATCCCGTGGAGCTGTCATAGGCGAGACGAGCGTCATAAATCGAGGTGACGCCCGTGCTTCCGAACAAGGCGGGAGAATAGAAGCTCAAGGGCGGCGATGTGACGCCGGTGGACAAATTTGTCCATTCCAGCTCCGAGCTTTCGGCGGTGACCAAGTAGGATAGCCCGACCGCTAATGCGTTCTGCGGCGGATAATTGCCCGCGTCGGAAATGCCGTTCAAAGTTTTGTTGACAAACGACGCAACCATCGGAGGACACCCTGAAAAGAGGGGATCAGCACGTCATCGGCAGCGCGTCGCGCCACAGCGTTGACCACGCCGCGCTCGGGCTTCGTCAACGAGAGCAAAAAACGGACGCATGAGCCGAGCCCGTGCGGCAAGAAAAATCGCTGGCTTTATCCCTCTTTCTCGACCAACGCCTACGGGCGCGATCGATGACGTACAACCGAAGCTGGCGGTCCCGGACTCACGGCGAAGGTTGAAACCCGCGCCTCAGATTTTGTTCATCTTAGAATCGAATCGGGGCTCTAGTTTTTTGTTTTTACGCATTTTCTTCACGCCAACCAGTATCCACTTCGCTTGCCAAAGTTCTAATGAGTCCAACTCATAGATGAAGTGAATCCACGAACGTGCAGAACCATGCTAATCGCCCACAGGGCGATAAAAATGAGAATCGGACCTTCCAGACCCGCCACTATTCGCGACGCCTGGCTACGAACGCCCCCCACGGGGCGTTGGTGATCGCGGAAGAAATTTGCATCCAGGCCTATCCCGAGCTTAGGCATCGCAACGACCTTGACCGACATTCTCTAATTTGGCTAACGAAAGCTTATTACGCAAAGTGTTGCTATCAGGTTGAGCGATACAAGACAAATTGAGTTATTCGCTCAAATTGTTAACCGCGTTGCGAGTTGTTCCTGCACCTTAGCTCGATGATGTCCGTGGAAACAGGGCTTATACGAAGTCTTCAAAATCATGACTCGGCGGGGAATTCCCGAATCAGCGTTTGTTTGAATCAAGAGGCGAACGATCCGCTATCGACGGAGTTTCGCGGAGGCTCCTTCTCGGACGTTCTTTGAGTGTTTTGGTATTTTTTCGTGACTTCGCTGTACCCCTTTTTGTTCTGACCTATTGGATTTCCAGCGTCAGGCATTTTGCGGCGCCGCCAGCCTTGATGAACTGGGTCAGGGGCGTGAGGAGAGGCGTCAGCCCGGCCTCGCGCAGACGCTCCTGCAAGGCGGGCGAGGCTTGATTGAGGATGACCGTTCCATCCAGCGCGACGGCGTTGCAGCAGAAGGCTTCTGCGTCGGCGGCCTCCACGCGGATCCGCTTGCCTTCCGGGACGATCGCCTCGATGCGCGCGCGCGACGCCGGGTCGAAGGCGCCGGGGAAATACATCAGATATCCGCCGGGCAGGGGGCAGAGGCAGGTATCGAGATGGTAGAAGCGCGGGTCGGCGAGGGCGAGCGAAACGGCGCGCGTCGAGAAACGCGCTTCGAGAAAGGGCGCGATGTCCTCATGCGAGCGAAAGCCGTGCCCCACCCAGATCAGGTCGCGCGCCGCGTCATGGAGCGCGTCTCCAGCTCCCTCGAAATGGAGGTCGTCTGGCGGGTCGATGACGTCGAAGCCGCGCGCCGCGAAAAAGGCGCGAAAGAAAGGCTCCTCGCCGCGCCGCTCCGGGCAGCGGAAACGGCTGACGACCACTTGGCGGTCGATGGCAAATCCGGCGTTGGCGGTGAAGACGAGATCGGGCAGGGCCGGCTGGGGCGCCAGCACGGCGACCTCGGCGAGCGGCTCGATCAGGGCCTTGAGGGCGAGCCATTGTTTGCGGGCTTCGGAGGGATCCGTGCGGGCGGTTTGCCCTTCCATCCACGGATTGATGACATAGGCGACGCCGAAATGGTCCGGCGGGCACATCAATATGGTCTTGCGGCGCGGATTTTCGTCCAAGGCGGGGCCTCCCGTGGCGGCGCCGACACCATAGAGGCGAAAGGCTTCCCCGGCGAGGGGGAGCCCGGCGGATAAAATCCGCCGGGCCCGGCTTCAGGCTGCTTGCGAGGCGGCGGGAGGAGCCTGACGGATCAGGCAATCGAAGGCCGACAGCGCTGCGGTGGCGCCGTCGCCCATGGCGATGACGATCTGCTTGTAGGGCGAGATGGTCGCGTCGCCGGCCGCGAACACGCCATGAGCCGAGGTCTCGCCGCGGCGGTCGATCTCGATCTCGCCGCGCGGGCTGAGCTTGATTGCGCCCTTCAGCCATTCCGTATTGGGCAGGAGGCCGATCTGGACGAACACGCCTTCGAGGTCGACGCGATGCGTCGTGTCGTTCGTCCGGTCGTTGTAAGAGAGGGCGGTCACCTTGTCGCCGTCGCCATGCACCTCAGTTGTCAGCGCCGAGACGATGATCCGGACATTGGGCAGGGAGCGCAGCTTGTCCTGCAGCACGGCGTCGGCGCGCAGCTGGCTGTCGAACTCGATCAGCGTCACATGGGCGACGATGCCGGCGAGGTCGATCGCCGCCTCGACGCCGGAATTGCCGCCGCCAATCACCGCGACGCGCTTGCCCTTGAACAGCGGGCCGTCGCAATGCGGGCAATAGGCCACGCCCTTGTTGCGATATTGGTCCTCGCCGGGCACGTTCATCTGCCGCCAGCGGGCGCCGGTGGAGAGGACGACCGTGCGCGCGGAAAGCGTCACGCCGCTGGCCAGCCGCACCTGCGCCAGTCCATTGGGCTGCGAAGCGGGGATCAGCTCCACCGCAGTCTGCAGGTTCATGATGTCGACGTCATATTCCTTGACGTGCTGCTCCAGCGCGGCGGCCATTTTCGGGCCTTCGGTATGCTTGACGGAGATGAAATTTTCGATGGCCATCGTGTCCAGCACCTGGCCGCCGAAACGCTCGGCCACGACGCCGGTGTTGATGCCCTTGCGGGCCGCATAGATCGCGGCCGCCGCGCCGGCCGGGCCGCCGCCGACGACGAGCACGTCGAAGGGGGGCTTGTCCTTCAGCTTTTCGGCGGCGCGCACGGAGGCGCCCGTGTCGATCTTGGCCAGCAGCTGCTCCAGCCCCAGGCGGCCCTGCGCGAATAATTCGCCGTTCAGAAAGACGGCGGGCACGGCCATGACCTTGCGCGCCTCGACCTCATCCTGGAACAGGGCGCCGTCGATGGCGATATGGTGGATGCGCGGATTGATCACGCTCATCAGGTTCAGCGCCTGCACCACGTCCGGGCAGTTCTGGCAGGAGAGCGAGAAATAGGTCTCGAAATGATATTCGCCTTCGATCGCCTCGATTTGCTTGATGGTCTCGGCGGATTCCTTGGGCGGATTGCCGCCGACTTGCAGCAGGGCCAGGATCAGCGACGTGAATTCATGGCCCATCGGCAGGCCGGCGAAGCTCACGCTGACGTCCGTGCCCGCGCGCTCGATGGCGAAGGAGGGCTTGCGCGCGTCGGTCCCGTTTCGCGTCAGTGTGATCTTGGGCGATTGCGCGGCGATATCTTCCAGCAGGGCCAGCATCTCGCGCGACTTTTCTCCGTCGTCGAGCGAGGCGACCAGTTGGATCGGGTGGACGATGCGTTCGAAATAGGTTTGCAGCTGCGTCTTGATGGCGGCGTCCAGCATGGCGAAAGGGCTCCGGTTAAGAGGGAGGAAAAGCGCCCGAGGAGGGGCCGCTCCGAAGGGGTGGCCCCGGGCCGAAGGTCCGGGGCCTTGCCGCCGCAGAGGGCTTTGGGCGGGATTAAATCTTGCCGACGAGGTCGAGCGACGGGGCGAGGGTCTTCTCGCCTTCCTTCCACTTGGCCGGGCAGACTTCGCCCGGGTGGCTGGCGACATATTGCACGGCCTTGATCTTGCGCAGGAGTTCGAGAGCGTCGCGGCCGACGCCGCCGGCGCTGACTTCGACGGTCTGGATCTTGCCGGCCGGATCGATGATGAAGGTGCCGCGATCGGCGAGGCCGGCCTCTTCGATCAGGACTTCAAAATTGCGCGAAATCGCATGGGTCGGGTCGCCAACCATGGTGTATTCGATCTTGCCGATGGCCGGCGAGGTGTCATGCCAGGCCTTGTGGCAGAAATGGGTGTCGGTCGAGACGGCGTAGATTTCGACGCCGAGCTTCTGGAAGGCGGCGTAATTTTCGGCGAGGTCTTCGAGTTCGGTCGGGCAGACGAAGGTGAAGTCGGCCGGATAGAAGAACACCACCGACCACTTGCCCTTGAGATCGGCTTCGGTGACCGGGATGAATTTGCCCTGCTTCAACGCCGTGGCGGCGAAGGGCTTGATCTCGGTATTGATGAGCGACATTTTTTTCTCCGGTGTAAGACCCGCCGGTCCGTTATTGCGGCGCGTCAATTCCTCGACGAACGGAACCTAGACGGCTCGTTTGATCGAGTAAAATTCAAAAAATAATTTTTATTGATCTGTTTTTCCGATTAATGTCGGTTCCATGAAACCGCTTCCCACTCTTCGCCAATTGCGTTTCCTGGTCGCTGTGGTCGAGCGCCGCCATTTCGGCGCGGCGGCGGAAGACTGCCTCGTCAGCCAGTCGGCGCTTAGCGCCGCGATCCAGGAGCTCGAGGAGCTGCTTGGCGTCAAGCTGCTGGAGCGCACCAAGCGCGTCGTCATTCCGACCGCCGTGGGGCTCGATCTCGCCGAGCGCGCGAAAAACCTGTTGCGCGGGGCCGAGGAGCTGGTTGAGGCGGCGCAGGACGCGCGCGATCCGCTCTCCGGCGCGCTGCAGCTGGGCGTGATCCCGACCATCGGGCCATTCCTGATCCCGCGCATCATGCCGGTTTTGCGCGAGGCCTTCCCGAAACTGAAGATCTACATCCGCGAGGAGCAGTCGGCGCCCATTCTGACCCGGCTCGAAAGCGGGCAGGCCGACGCCGCGATCATCGCGCTGCCTTATCCATGCGACGGGCTGGAAACGATGGAGCTGGCGCGCGACCGATTCTATGTGGTGTTCCCGCCGGATCATCGCCTCGCGGGGCGCAAGAAAATCCGCCCGCAGGACATGGCGGCGGAGGACCTGCTGCTGCTGGAGGACGGCCATTGCCTGCGCGAACACGCACTCGCCGCCTGTTCGCTGGAAGGCGCGCGGCGCAACAGCGGCTTCCAGGGCACCAGTCTGCATACTCTTGTGCAGATGGCCGCCAATGGCCTTGGCGTGACCCTCGTGCCGGAAATGGCGATCGACGCCGGCATTCTGCGCGGGCTGAACCTCGTAGCCGCGCCGCTGGTGGATGACAGCCCCCCGCGCATCATCGCGCTGGCCTGGCGCCTTTCATCGAGCCGCAAGGCGATGTTCAGGCAATTGGGCGAGGTGCTGAGCGGGGCGTTGAGGGTGAAGGAGGCAGGCGAGATCGCCCCCGTGCTGGTTGCGCCATGAAAACAGGAGCGCCGTAAGCCTCTTCTCGAATTTCCGGAGCGTTTGGCTCGATTTAACCGAGGAAGCGGGCGTCGCAAAGGCCCAGCTGGCACGCGCCATGGTCAGGGACGCCGGACTAGGAAACAAAGGAATTCGCAGTCGGCGACCACAACCTCTCACAACCGTTTGTTAACCAAAAAAATGTTCAATTCATATTGCGTAAACTAGACAATAGCGTAAACGCGACCGCCGTCTTGAAATTGCCATAAACTTATTTTTCGCGAATGGACCGGAAATGAAAAAGTCTCGTTTTCCCCTCGTGTTTGCGGTCGCGCTCGCCCAGATCTGCAGCCCTTTGGTCGCTACGTTCGCCTGGGCCGATCCGACTCTCATTATTGACAATAACCGCACGGACAAGGCGACCGTGCCGGTGTGGGTCGTGTTCTTCGGCAATAATATAAGCGCAACGAATATCGGCGCCGCGACCCCCATCGTGGCGGGGGTCAGCTACCGCCTTTCCGACCTCGCCAGCGGCGTGGATATCCAAAACATCGTGTCAGGCCATGTTTATGTTTCTATCGGCCAAACAATGGGCGGCACCGTAGCGCAACCCATTACCATTAATGATATCGCCTTCGCGGCTCCGACCAGCACGTATTTCACGATGCGGCTGGATAAAATGGAACTCACCTATAATGCCCCGGCGGGCGCAACAGCCGGAAACGGCGCCGCCAATCTGACAACGGCCGATTACTTTGGCATCCCTATGCAGTTGCAGACGACGGGAGGCTTAAATCCTGCGAAAAAAACCTGGAACTACGCCGCGCTCGGCATCAACACGGCCACGGTGTTCGCGAACCTCGGCAAACTCGAAGGCTACAAGACCGACACAGTAAATGACACTATGGGCGCCATCGTCACCGGCGGCACATATGGCGTCGACGTCAGCCCGAATTTGAAGGGGGTGGTTCGCATCATCTCGCCAAGCACCACCAATAGCAACGCTGCCGGGGACTCGTATTTCCCAAGCTTCGTCCCCTACCTGACCTATATCCAGACGAACGCAATCCACACCGACATCGAGGGCTATAACCTATCCCAATACCATACGGGATCCTGGGCCTATAAAATGGAATCCTATATCGCGACGGCCGCGGCGTCGAGCAACGGCCAGACGATCAGCGCCGGCGATCTTGTGATGACCGGCACGGTGAACGGCTTGAATACGACCATCGTGGTTAAAAAGGCGGACCTGACCTCATACAAAGTCTATGGCGCCAATTCCAATTGGGAAACCAACATACCAGTCGATAGAGACCCGACGAAAAAAGACCCATATTTAGACATCCTCAACGAGGTGGTTGCCGACTATTTGTCCGGACTGAACTTCGGCTTCATCGGCAGTAAAGTGGCTAATAGAAACAATAGCGGATCGACGATTGGCGATTCGCCATCCTATACATGGTATGGCAATACTCAAACCGGACAGGGCGCGAAACTGACTGTTGCCGACGCCTTTGCCGCCGCGGCGCCGGGCCTCGGCTTTTACAACCAATACGCCGCATATCTGAATGGCGGCAACGGCACCGTGGTGACGGACGCCTATGGCTTTGCCTACACGGACCGGATCTCGAATACTTTGGTGGGTCTCGACGCAAACACGACCGTCACCTTGACCATCATGGACGACGGGGTCCTCACGCCCATTCCCAGCGCCTGGGTCATCACGGTCTTGACAGCAAACACGGCCACATATCCGAACTTGCTCGTCGGGCCGACCGCCTCCTCGATGCTCACGGTCACCGGCGGCGGAACGGCGATTCTGTCCGGGCAAAACACCTATTCTGGCGGCACGACGATCAACGACGGCACGACCGTCCTGGTCACGAACTCGAACCCGGGAGTCTCGTCCTCGATCGGTACGGGCAGCCTCACGCTGGACTCGGGAATCGTGAAGGCCGGCGCCGACAATCTCACCTTCAGCAACCCCGTGACGCTGACCATCCGCGGCGGGCTCTTCGACACGAACGGCGATACGCTGACCTGGAGCGGCGCGATCTCAGGCGATGGCGCCCTGGTCAAGGGCGGGGCCGGGACCCTGATCCTGACTGGCGCGAACACTTATGCGGCCGGCACGTTCCTCGCGGCCGGCACGCTCGGAGTCGGCTCGAGCGGCGCGCTCGGCACGGGCCCTCTATTCATGGCGTCCGGCACGACACTGCAATTCGAGGCGAGCTGGCTCAACATCGCGAACGGGATCTACCTGGATGCCGATCCGAACTTCGACACGGGATCGAACACGGACGCAATCTCGGGCGTCATCCAGGGCCCGGGCTCGCTCAACAAGATCGGCTCGGGAACGCTTATACTGTCCGGAGCGAACACCTATACGGGCGCAACCGACGTTCAGGCCGGGACGCTCGCCGTAACCGGCTCGCTCGCCTCGACCGTCACGGTGGAATCGGGCGCAGCCCTTGGCGGATCGGGGACAATCGGCGGGCTCATCGCCAACAGCGGGGCGATCATCGCACCCGGCGTGCTCACGCCTTATACGACATTCACGGTCGCCGGCGCAGCCTCCTTCGCGGCCGGCTCGTTCTTGGCGGTCAAAGTCGGCTCCGCTGGCCAGAACGACAAGCTCGTCACCACGGGATCGACGACGATTTCCGGCGGAACAGTCGCGGTCGCCCTCGCGAGCAGCAGTTTTTCGCCCACGACGCGCTACGCGATCCTCACCGCGGAAGGAGGCGTCTCCGGGACCTTCTCCTCGGTTTCGACCACCGCGAGCTTCGCCTTCATCGACCCGAAGCTGAGCTACGACGCCAACGACGTCTATCTGGCTTTCGCGGTCAAACCGTTTGCCTCGGCGGCGCAGACGGTCAACCAGTTCAACACGGCGACCGCGTTGCAGGCGCAGCCGGTCGGCTCGCCGCTCTATAACGCCCTCATTGGAATGACGCCGGCCGCCGCGCGCCAGGCGTTCGGCCCGCTGTCGGGCGAGATCCACGCCAGCGCCCTTGCCTCGGCGCTTGACGACACCCACTTGCCGCGCGAAGCCGTGCTCGACCGGCTTGCCAGCCCTTATGGCGCGCTGTCCGCCAATCCCTTCATGGCTACCGCCAATCTCAAGCTCGGGGACATGACCCATGTCTGGACGACCTGGGGCCAGGGATTCGCATCGAGCAGCCACAGATCCGGCGACGGCAACGCCGCTTATATCAACAACGGCCTGGGCGGCTTCATCTTCGGCGCCGACGAGACAATCGACAGCGTCTATCGCCTCGGCGTCGCGACCAGCTACACCCATTCGTCCCTCAGCGATCCGCAGCGCAGCGCAAGCGGACGCATCGACAGCACGTCAATCGGCCTTTACGGCGGTATGAGCCAGCAGGCGCTGCAATTGCGTGGCGGCGGCTTCTACACCTTTAATCGCTTCAACACCAATGCCGCCTTCGCCGAATTGTTCTCGAACGATAGCGTGGGTTATAACGGACAGACCCTGCAAGCCTTCGGCGAGGTCGGCTGGCGGATTGCGCTACCCGAAGGCTATGGCCATGCGAGCTGGGTCGAACCCTTTGCCGGATTGCTCGGCGTGCAGGTTCATTCGGACAGCTTTTCGGAAACCGGGCAGGCGGCGGCGCTCCGGGGCGCGGCGGACGATTTCGGCTATGGCGCCTCGACGCTCGGCGCGCGCGCGGAGACGACTGTGTTCGATGGGCTTACCCTGCGCGGCACATTGGGCTGGCGTTATGTGTTCGGCGCCCTGAACCCCGCCGCAATTGTGGCTTTCGCCAACGCGCCGATGACGCAATTCACGGTCTATGGCGCGCGGATCGCGCGTAGCGCCCTCGCCACAGAACTTGGCGTCGACTGGCAGTTCGCCCGCTCCATGGTGCTGGGCCTGTCCTACTCCTCATTGATCGGCGGGGGCGCCAATGACAACGCCGTGAAGGGAAAGTTCGAAATGGCCTTCTGAATTTTGATGAAACCCCATCAAAGGCCGTGATGAAATAGCTATTCATAACGGCCTTTGACTTGAGGAAAATTTTCCGAATCGTCTGGCCCCGAGGTTGAGTGCGATAAAATCCTGCTCCGAAGGAGAGCAAGGTTGAGAAGGAGGACCGTCGATCCGAAGTGGATCATCATGCTTTTCGCCGGATTGCGGGTGCTTGGGTAGTTACGGTGATGGGGTGAACAGGGCCCCGCAGGGGCATCGATGCGCCCAGATGGCCGTCGTTGCAAACATCCATCGAATGGAGCGCCGTCCATGGGCGAGTCGATCAGGAATCTGTCGTCGGTCACGCAGGTTGGTCTGGATCTCGCCAAGAATGTTTTTCAGGTTCACGCCATTGACGCGCAAGGCGCTGTCATCGTCGCCAAATCGGTCCGGCGCGGCCAATTGCCGGCTTTTTTCTCGTCGCTTCGTCAATGCCTCATCGGCATGGAGGCCTGTAGCTCGGCGCATCATTGGGCGCGCTCGGCCATGCGCAAGTAGCGGTCGCCCATTGTGGTGATGCGGCCCAGCCAATCCTTGCTGCCGCTTGACCTTTGGCGCGGTGTCCGCATCCGTTTCATCTACCCGCGGCTTACGTCCCCATATTCTCCTTCACCGTCTCGATCAGCTGTTTCAGGGTGAAGGGCTTGGGCATGAAACCAAAATCCTCGCCTTCGGGCAGGTTCTTGGCGAAGGCGTCCTCGGCATAGCCCGAGACGAAGACCACGCGGCATTTGACGCCACGCTTGCGCAATTCGCCGAACATGGTCGGGCCGTCCATTTCCGGCATGACCACGTCTGAAACGACGAGATCAATGCTGTCCTGCGCCTGATCGACCACGCGCAGGGCGTCGGCGCCGTTTTCCGCCTCGAGCACGGTATAGCCGCGCGAGGTCAGCGCGCGGGCGCCGAAGGCGCGCACCGCTTCCTCGTCCTCGACCAGCAGCACCACGCCGCGCCCGGTATGGTCGGCGGAGCCCTTCTTCTCTTCCTCGACCTTGGGCGCCTCCACCGGCGCCTCGACCGGGATATGGCGGGTCAGGAAGATGCGGAAGGTGGTGCCGCGCCCGACCTGCGAATCGCAGAAGATGAAGCCGCCGGTCTGCTTGACGATGCCATAGACCATCGACAGGCCTAGGCCGGTGCCCTTGCCGAATTCCTTGGTGGTGAAGAACGGGTCGAAGATCTTGTCGCGAATGTCGGCGGGAATGCCTGTGCCGGTGTCCTCGACCTCCACCGCCACGTAATCGGCGGGGGGCAGCAGCTTCTCGCCATAGGCTGCGCATTCGGACGCCGCCACATTCTTGGTGCGCAGGAAGATCTTGCCGCCGTCCGGCATGGCGTCGCGGGCGTTGACGATCAGATTGACGACGACCTGCTCGAACTGGTTGAGATCGGCCTTGACCAGCCAGAGATCGCGGCCCTGACGCAGATCGACCTCGATCTTCTCTCCGACGAGACGGCGCGTCAGCATCTGCAATTCGGACAGGACGTCGCCAAGCTGGAGCACTTGCGGGCGAAGAGTCTGCCGGCGCGAGAAGGCCAAAAGCTGGCGCACGAGGCCCGCCGCGCGATTGGCGTTCTGCTTGATCTGCATGATGTCCTGAAAGGACGGATCGGTCGGGCGGTGATTGGCCAGCAGAAGTTCGGAATAGCCGATGATCGCGGTCAGGACATTGTTGAAGTCATGGGCGATGCCGCCCGCGAGCTGCCCCACCGCCTGCATCTTCTGCGACTGGTGCAGCTGCTCCTCGCGGTTGCGCTCTTCGGTCGTGTCGAGGGCGAAGACCACGGCGCCGCGCTGGTTGGCCTCGTCATTGGGGTTGACGAACAGCCGCGCCGAGCGGGGGGAGTTTTGCAGCGCGGCGTCAATGGGATCGTTGCTTTCGCTGCCGCTGGCCGCCGCCGCGATGGCCGCCAGCAGCGCCTCGCGGTGCGGCTCGGCGATGCCGTTGGCGATCAGCCTCTTGCCGCCGGAAACGTCCTGTAGCGCGCCCGGCAGCAGTTTGGCGAAGGCGGCGTTGGAGCGCTGGATTGCGCCGTCGCGGTCCACCGTCGCGATGGCCATGGGCGTGGAATTGAAGAATCGCGCAAAGCGCACCTCGGCCGCGCGCGCCTCCTCGGCGGGCTCCTCGCCGGGCGCGCGGTTGAGCGCCAGCGTGCGCGAGGCGCCGGGCAGGCCGTCATGGCCATAGGCGACGCGGTGCAGCAGGCGCACGGGCAGGCGCAGCCCGTCGCGGCGGCGCAGGTCGAGGTCGATCTGCTCGGTGCGCACAGCGGAGGGCGGCCCCTTGCCGGGGTCCAGCAGGGCGGCGGCGTCGCCGGCGACGATGTCGCGCAAGGCGAGGCCGCCCGAGCCGACCTGGGCGAGGTCGAAGTCGAGCCAGCCCGCCAGCGTGGCGTTCATATAGGAGATGTTGCCGTTGGGGTCGGTCGAGAAAAAGCCGGCGGGGGCGTGATCGAGGAAGTCGATCGCGTGCTGCAGCTCCTGGAAGATGTTCTCGTGGCGCTCGCGCTCGCGGGTGACGTCCGAAATGGTCCACAGGGCCGCCGGCGGGCCGGACGCGCGGTCGATGGGCCGGACGCGGATGCGATACCAGCCGAATTCGCCTTCGCCGAGCAGGGGCGGCGTGAGGCGCAATTCCTCGGCGCCGCGCTTGCCTTCGCGCGCCGCCTGGGCGAGCCGGTAGAGCGGCTCCGCCACTTCCGGCGCGCCGGAAAACAGCCGGTCAACAGTGCGCAGGCCCGGGCCATCGGCCGCCCCGGACAAAGCCATATAGGTCTCGTTGGCGTAGATGATCCGGCTTTCGCCCTCGGTCACGAGGAGGCCGTCGGGGCTTGAATCCGCGATGATCTTGGTGACGTCGTTGCGCGATTGCGCCCCGGCGATCTGCAGGAAGCCGACCGCATAGGCGAGCAGGGCGGAAATGCCGATGAAGGCGAGAAAGGCCAGCAGCGCCAGGATGAGCCGCGTCGCGTGTTCGTGCGGCAGAAAGGAAAAGCCCGCCATGACCGCGACCAGCGCCACGGCGAGCAGCAGCACCATGCCGGGGCTTCCCGCGCGCTCCGAACGGTCGACGCTGGAATGGGGATTTGTCTGGCTCATGTAATCCTGTGCAACAACCGCGTCCGGCGCCCGCGAATTTTTCGCGATTGAGGACAATCCGCAATCCGGCGATCCTTCGCCGGGCGGCGGCCCTGGGGAAGGCGCGCCGCTCCCGACCTTATGCGCCGATAATCTGAAGGATTCGTGGTTGGGTTGAAAGGAGAATGTCGCAGCCCAAGGCGCGAACATCATGGCGATTAACCAAATTTTAACCTTTCTTGCGCAGCGGCGCGGCCCCTGCGATATAGATGCATGTGAATTGGTCGGAGTTTCAGGAGTAGGCGGCGGCCATGCCGACATTTTTTCAAGACAATCGCATGCTGGCCTGGATTTTGGCGGGCGTCGCATTCCTCGTTGCGTTCGTTCTGATCCTCAAGATCGTGGAGATCGTGGTCGATCTGCGCCGGCGCCTGCCGGGTGGGTCGCGTTCGCGCCAATTGCGGCTCGGCTTCGTCGAATCCTTCGATCTTGATGGCGAGCGCCAGTTGCTGCTGGTGCGCCGCGACAATCTCGAACATCTGCTGATGATCGGCGGCCCGAACGACGTTCTGGTCGAGTCGGGCATCGTCCGGGTCGAGCCGCGCGAGGCGCGTCAGCCGCGCGTCGCCGAGGCCGCCGGAGGCGTCGCGGCTCCGCCAGCGCCGCCGCCCACGATCCCGCATCATGCGGCGCCGGTCGAGCCGCCGCCGCCCGCCGAGCCGGTCGTTTCCGCACCATCGCCCGCGCCGTCTTTTGCGCCCTTGCCACCGCATCTGGCCCCTTCGCCGGCGCCGTCGCTGCCGCCGCATCCGCTGCTCGATCCGGCGCTTTCCATGCCGCGCGCTCCGGAGCCGGAGACCCCGCCGGCTCCCGCGCCCGAATTCGTCGCCGAGCTGGAGCCCGCCCCTCCGCCAGCGCCGGAGCCTGCGCCCCCGCCGCTGGCGCCCTTCGTTCCGCCCGCGCCGGCTCCCGCGCCCATCCCGTCGCAGCCCGAGCGTCCGCCGTCGCGTTTCCCTCTTCCGCCGCGCGTCGGCCCCTCGCGGCCGCCGTCCTTCACGCCGGCCCCGCGCTTCACGCCGCCGAATCCGGCGGGCGGCGAACCGGGCGGGAAGCCGCGCTTTGTCATGCCGCCGCTGGCCCGTCGCGCTCCGCCGCCTCCGCCGTCAGATCTGCCGCCGTCCGAGACGGCCTCCTCGGCGCCGCCTGCGGCAACGCCGGGCGCGCCGCCGCCTTCTTCGCCTCTGGCCAATATGCCGCCGCTTCCGCCCTTGCCGCCCTTCACTCCGCCGTCGTCTCCCGTGGACGTCAAGCCGGAGCGTGAGCCGGAGGCTTACGTGGACTCCGCTGCCGAAGCCAAACCGGAATCGAAGACCGATCTGGACTTCGAGCCGCTCGACTCGCTCGAAGAGGAAATGGCCAAGCTGCTGGGCCGTCCGCTGAAAAAATAATCAGGCCTGTTATTGAGAAAAACGGCGCGAGAAGGCGCCAGAAGCCATCCGCGCCGCAATTCTTTGGGGCGCCCGGCGATAAGGTCCGGGCGCAACAAAAAAGCCGCGCTCCTGTGGAAGCGCGGCTTTGGGCTCGAACCGGAGTCCGGGCGATTTCAATCGTCGCGATAGACGCGTTCGCGACGTTCGTGGCGTTCCTGCGCTTCGATCGACAGGGTCGCGATCGGGCGGGCGTCGAGACGTTTCAGCGAAATCTGGTCGCCGGTTTCCTCGCAATAGCCATAGGTGCCGTCGTCGATCCGGCCGATGGCGGCGTCGATCTTCGAGATCAGCTTGCGCTGGCGGTCGCGGGCCCGCAATTCGATGGCGCGGTCCGTTTCCGACGAGGCGCGGTCGGCGATGTCGGCGTGATTCTCGCTTTCGGCCTGGAGGGCAGCGAGGGTTTCGCGCGCCTCCTGAAGGATTTCATCTTTCCAGTTCAATAATTTACGGCGGAAATATTCTCTCTGCCGCTCGTTCATGAACGGTTCGTCGTCAGTCGGGCGGTATGTGTCCGTTTCATTGGCCGGGGCCATGAGTTCAAATCTCCCCAACGAATTGCGCGGCCTATATATAGCGCGGCGCAGAACTCCACAATCCGGCGTTTGAGAATCCCTGAAAATAGAGCGGAGGCCTCCAAACGGCGGGGCAGGACGGGCTTGGCCGCCTTGGCCCGGTGGCCGGCGCAGCCTTTGAGCCGGTCAAAGCTCCACGATGCGCGAAGCGGTCTCGGCCTCGCGCCGGAAGGGCTCCAGCCGCATGGCCGAGCTGGCGCCTGACGCGAT
The DNA here is from genome assembly GCF_030056575.1 of Rhodoblastus sp. 17X3. Classification (GTDB taxonomy): domain Bacteria; phylum Pseudomonadota; class Alphaproteobacteria; order Rhizobiales; family Beijerinckiaceae; genus Rhodoblastus. The sequence continues at coordinate 16,339 of NZ_JASHHX010000003.1, forward strand.
GAGGATCGACAGGCGGCAGGGCGGCAGATCGTCGCCGCGGCGCAGGCTGGCCGTCCAGCAGGCGTCGGCGCCGGAATCCAGCGAGTCCGAGGCGTTCGGGCGCGGTTTCGCCAGCGTCGAAGCCACAGGCCTTTCGGCGACCGTTCCAACGAGCAGGCGGAGCAGGGTGGCGACAAAAGGATCGCTCGCGCTGGCGGCGCCCGGGGTACGGAACCATCGTCTTTTTTTCATTTTTTTTCCTTCTGGTTCGGGCGGCAGGCGGAGTGTGTAAACTTTTCAATAAGAACAATTAATTTACAGTTATTCATGTTAATCATAGGAAATGAAATGTAAAGATTTCATTCGTAATTTCCGGCGCGCTTCGCTAGAATTTTATCGGAACTGTGGATGTTTTCTGTATGTTCCGGACTGCCCGCTTGCAATCCGCGAACGGCCCGTTTGACGGCAAGGATGTCAGCATGAGCGCGACTTTCGAACAGAATGCGGAGTTCCTCGCCTTGGCGGCGCGCGAGGCGCGCGACGAGACGCGGCGCCTGCTGTCGCGGCTTGAGATCGTCATCGCGGGCCTTTCCGCCAAGGACCCCGCGGCGGGGCTGGAGTTGCGCCGGTCGACCGTCGAGTTCCTGGCTGCGGCGGGCGACGGCCAGGCGCGGCGAGGCGAGACTTATCTGTCGGTGGTGGGGCGCCCGCCGAGCGAACGCGCCAGTGAAATCGAGCCGATGATCGTCGAAATGCTCGAAGGCGAGCCGGGCGGCATGCATGTCGACGCCATTTTCGAGCTTTTGATCGAAATGGGCTTCGAAATTACAAAGGGCAATCTCTCTGTAAAATTACACCGCATGCTCAAGGCGGGGCGGCTGGTTTCAACCGCACGGGGTTTTTATGCGCTCTCGACCATGGAGCGCGCGCGCCGCCAGGCGGTGTGAGGCGCCGGCTTTCTTTCCGTTCTGGCGCGAAGAGCGCAGGATGCGTCCAAATCTCCGGAGGCCGCGCCGATGGACTTTCTTATCCCGATTGTCATTCTAGCTTTGGCCGTTCTGTTCGCCGGCCTGCGCATCGCGCGGCAATATGAGCGTTGCGTGGTGCTGCGCTTCGGCCGTTATGTCGGAACGCGCGGTCCCGGCCTGTTCTGGATCATTCCGTTGGTCGATGTCGCGATCCGGGTCGATCTGCGCGTCGTGACCACTGCAGTTGCGGGGCAGGAGGCGATCAGCCGCGACAATGTGCCGATCAAGATCGACGCGGTGATCTGGCGGCGCATCGTCAAGGCCGAGCTATCGGTATTCGAAGTCCGCAATGTCGAGGACGCGGTGACCCAGGTGGCGATCACCACCTTGCGCGACGTGATCGGCCGGCACACGCTCGACGATATTCTCAAGGAGCAATCGGCTCTGGCGGGCGTGCTGCAGAACGCCATCGACACCGTCACCGAACCGTGGGGCGTCAAAGTCGAGCGCGTCGCGATGAAGAGCGTCGAAATTCCGCCGACCATGCAGCGCGCCATGGCTCAGGAGGCCGAAGCCTTGCGCGAGAAGCGCGCGCGCCTCATCAAGGCCGAGGCGGAAACGGAAGCTGCGGAAAAACTGCGTCAGGCCGCAGAGCAGATGATGACCTCGCCCGCTGCGCTCGAACTGCGCCGCATGCAGATGCTGACCGAAGTCGGCGCCGAACAGAACTCCATGACGATCGTGATGATGCCGAGCGAATTCGTCGAAGCCGCCCGGGCTTTCGCCAAAAAGGCCGGCGGGTAATCATCGGCCCTGGGGCTTCACTTCGGGCGGTCAGGCGGCCCGCAAGATTGTCGCCGGCTCCGCGTGCGGAATGCTGTGTTCGCGCATGTAGGCAAGCTCCGCGGGCGTTGCGAAATTGCGATCCCAGTTGTCGAGATATGGCTGCATGATCCGCCTGTAAAGCGGGGGGATCATCGCCATCGTCGTAAGCGCGCTATAGGCATAGGGCAGATTGGGCGCGCCCGGCGACACTTTCAGATCGGCGCAGTGACGCATTGGATGAAGATGGTGGTCGCTGTGGCGGTTCACGTTATAGGTCGCGGCAGAACTTATCGCGCCATACACGTCCCAGCTGATGCGCTCGTCGATGCGTTCGCTCTCCAGACGGAATAGTCCGTAATGCTGGATATAGGTGATGCCCTCGAAGGTCAGGTGAGCATAGCCGGCGGCGGCCAGAAATGCGGCTACGGAGGGCAGCCCGCCGATCGCGAAGGCGACGGCGACATAGAAGACCGGAATCGCCCAGGCCGTGAGGAACCTGTTCCTGACGGAGAGCCAGCGGAGGCCGCGGCGTTTCAGTCGCGCGGCCTCCGCCTTTGCGGCGAATTCGTTGATTTCAACGAAGCTGCGTCGCGTGAAGGCGTAAAGGCTTTCGCCGCGCCTTGCGGTTCCCGGGTCGTGCGGGAGGCCGGCCAGGCGATGATGGCAGTACGGATGATGGAGGGCGTGGGCCGGGTCCAGCGCCAGCGCGTTCATCCATCTGGAAACCGACAGATCGAGCTTCGAATGAATGCGGTGGGATAATTCGTGGGCGTTGCTTTGGCCGAGGACCCACATGAGGCTGACGGCGACGATGGCGACGGCTTTGTCAAAGACGGAACTGGACGCCCGCGCGACGTCGAGGCCGATTCCGAAATGTTTCAGCCCTGCGACGATGTGGAGCGGATCGCCGTCCGTGAAATAATGGACCAGCAGCAGGCCGTTTGCGAGCATGAGCGGCAGTCCCGCGCGCGCAAAGAAGTCGTGCAGGGCGTGGGGCGGGTTTTCCGGCTCGTCGAGGTCGCAGGGAAGGAGGGCGTTTCCGACATTGATCGTCGCCACCACGATCAGGAATGCGATCCAGATCCAATGGCCGCCGAGCAGGAGGCCGGCGAGGATCACGAGCAGGAATAGGTTCTGCAATCCGAAGCGCAAATGGGAGATCACGGCCACGAGCGGCGAGGAAAAGCGGAAAGGTTTCGGCTGTAGCGCCTGCGTCTGAGCCACCTGGGTATTCCTTGCGTTCGCCCGTGTTCGCATTTTCCCAAGAAACCCGGCAAACGGCGAATAACGGCGAATCGAGACTCCTGAATTATTGATTTTATCCGGGCTGTGGCCAACAAAAAAGCGGGCCCTTCGGCCCGCTTCTATTTTCCGGAACGCGTGGCGGATCAGGCCATCGCCTTCTTGAGGTTCTCGTCGATCTTGTCGAGGAAGCCGACGGTGGTCAGCCACTTCTGGTCCGGGCCGACCAGCAGGGCCAGATCCTTGGTCATGAAGCCGCTTTCGACGGTGTCGACGCAGACCTTTTCCAGCGTGAGCGAGAACTTCAGCAATTCGGCGTTGTCGTCGAGCTTGGCGCGATGGGCGAGGCCACGCGTCCAGGCGAAGATTGAGGCGATGGAGTTGGTCGAGGTCTCCTTGCCCTTTTGATGCTCGCGGTAATGGCGGGTGACGGTGCCGTGGGCGGCTTCCGCTTCCACCGTCTGGCCGTCGGGGGTCATCAGCACCGAGGTCATCAGGCCGAGCGAGCCAAAACCCTGCGCCACGGTGTCGGACTGCACGTCGCCGTCATAGTTCTTGCAGGCCCAGACATAGCCGCCCGACCATTTGAGCGCCGAGGCGACCATGTCGTCGATCAGGCGATGCTCGTAGGTGATCCTGGCCTCTACGAACTTGTCATGGAACTCGGCGTCGTACACTTCCTGGAACAGGTCCTTGAAGCGGCCGTCATAGGCCTTGAGGATGGTGTTCTTGGTCGAGAGATAGACCGGCCATTTGCGCAGCAGGCCGTAGTTCAGCGAGGCGCGGGCGAAATCGCGGATCGAATCGTCGAGATTGTACATGGCCTGGGCCACGCCGGCGCTCGGGAATTTGAAGACTTCCTTCTCGAAGGTCGTGCCGTCCTCGCCCTCGAACTTGATGGTCAGGCGGCCCTTGCCGGGAACCTTGAAATCGGTGGCGCGATACTGGTCGCCATAGGCGTGACGGCCGACGACGATCGGCTGGGTCCAGCCGGGAACGAGGCGCGGCACGTTCTTGCAGATGATCGGCTCGCGGAAGATGGTGCCGCCAAGGATGTTGCGGATCGTGCCATTCGGCGACTTCCACATTTCCTTGAGGTTGAATTCCTTCACGCGGGCTTCATCGGGGGTGATGGTCGCGCATTTCACGGCGACGCCATATTTCTTGGTCGCCTCGGCGGAATCGATGGTCACCTGGTCATTGGTGGCGTCGCGGTTCTCGACCGAAAGGTCATAATATTTCAAATCGATGTCGAGATAGGGATGGATCAGCTTTTCCTTGATGAAATGCCAGATGATCCGGGTCATTTCGTCGCCGTCCATTTCGACGACCGGATTGGCGACCTTGATCTTGTTCATGCGGTGAACCTTTCCCTAGACAATGGCGTCCTTGGCGAGCGGTCCGCCGCCAAATCCGCCGCCCTATAGCATCGGCCCGCGCGCGCGCCTAGTGAGGCTTTTGGCGAGTTTTTCGGCTGGGCGCCCTCAAAAAGCGCGCTAGGCGCCTTTGCGCGGGAAGACGATTTCGAAGGTCGAACCCACCGTCGGGGTCGAGGCGGCGGAAATACGCCAGCCGTGGCGGGCCGCCGTGGTCTTGCAGATGGCGAGTCCTATGCCGCTGCCCGGAATATCGGCGTTTCTGTGCAGGCGGCGGAAGGGTTCGAAGATTTCATCGCTCTGCGCGGACGCGAAGCCGATGCCGTCGTCCTCGACGCTGAGGCGATGCTCCGCGTCCCCCGGCGCGAGCTTGATTCGGATGCGCGGCGGCTCGCCCGGCTTGTGATATTTGAGCGCGTTGGAGACGAGGTTCTGCACCATCTGGGCGGTCTGGGAGAGGTCGCCGTCGACGCGGAAATCCTCGCCTGAACATTCAACCTGCGCGCCTTGCTCCTGAATGACGTGCGAGAACGTCTCGAGCACGAAGGTGACAGTCTCGCGCAGGGAAAAGGTCTCCAGCCGATAGGCGTTATTGAGCGAGCGCGCCAGCGAGAGCAGGTCCGCGACGAGAACGCGCGCGCGCTGGGCCGATGCCGTCATCACTTCGGCGGCATAGCGCATTTCCTCGACGTTTCCTTGCGCGGTGGCGGCGCGGAGGATGTCGCCGAAGGCCGCGATCTTGCGCAGCGGCTCCTGAATGTCATGAGAGGCGACATAGGCGAAGCGCGACAGGCTTTCGTTGGCGCGCTCCAGCTCGGCGAGCGAGTGTTTCAGGCGCGCTTCGCTCTCCAGCCGCGCGGAAATGTCGATGGCGAAGCCGACAACGCGCATGCCCTCCGGCGTGGCGACAGGCGTGAGGCCGATCTCGACGGGAAATTCGCTTCCGTCCCGTCGGATCGCCCGGAGATCCCGTCCGGCGCCCATCTGCCTTTTGCTCGGGGCCTCGCCATATTCTTCGCGCAGGTGGCGATGCTTGCCGCGAATGCCGGCGGGAACAAGGCGCTCGACGCGCAGGCCGTTCATATCTCCCGGCGCATAGCCGAAGATCTGCTCGCATTGTTCGTTGGCCAGCTCGATCACGCCTTCGGGATCGACCATGAACATGGCCGCCGGACTCGCTTCGAAAGCAAGGCGCAAAAGCTCGCTGTTCATCCGACTTGCTTCGCTCATGTCAGACTCGACGCCTTTTGCCATTGGCGAGAAAGATATGTTACAGTTTACGTGGATCGAAAGTCTTGAAAAGAGAGTAATTGTGCTGCGACGCAGCAAAAGACAGCGGCGTAATATGATGAATTTTCAGGCATTCTATTTGGTCCACGGGCCAGGAGAGGTTGTTGTGATGGTCGAGCAGGCGGATGGCGGCGAAAAAATCTGTCAGGTCCTGATCATCGAGGATGATCAGGACGACGCTTTTCTGATCCGACGCGCCCTTAACGCCGCTGCGGCGGAGCGCAACCTCACGCTCGGCGTGACCCATGCGGTCAATGGGCTCGACGCCCTTGGCAGCGTGGCGCGTAGCGACGTCCTGAACCGGCTGCCCCACGTCATCATCGTCGATCTGAACATGCCCCTGGTCGACGGCGACCGCTTCCTCAGCGCCTTGCGCGAGGATCTGCAGCTCGGCGGGACGCCCGCCGCGGTGCTCACCACCTCGACCGAGAAGCCGGTTCACGCCAAGGCGCTTGCATCGGGCGCCGACGCCGTGTTCTGCAAGCCGAACACGCAGGAAGAACTGGTCGAGATCGCCCGCCGGATCCTCGACATGGGCGTTCCGTCCGGCGCGCCAGCCGGCGCCTGAACCGGGCTTCGCCAATTCCCTTGCATTTTCGCCTGCAATCACGCGAAAAGGGCGCCTTGCTGGACAAGAGGGGAAGGCGCAGTGGTCGGGGCCGGAACTGATAAAACGAAGACGTTGTTCGAGGGCGGCCCCGCGATCATTCTGGTGCGCCCGCAACTCGCCGTGAACATTGGCATGTGCGCGCGCGCCATGGCCAATTTCGGCCTGTCGGACCTGCGTCTGGTCAGCCCGCGCGAGGGCTGGCCGCGCACCGGCGAACACCGCGAAACCGCCTATGCCGCCGCCGCCGGCGCCGCGCATCTGCTGGAAAGCGCGCGGGTGTTCGACAGCGTCGCCGAGGCCGTGGCCGATCTCCATTTCGTCTGGGCGACCACGGCGCGCGAGCGCGGCCAGTTCAAGCGGGTTGAGGTTCCGGCGGTCGCCATGGCCGAGACGGCGGCGGCGATCGCGGCCGGCGAGCGGCGCGGCATCCTGTTCGGCCCCGAGCGCACAGGGATGGACAATGACGAAATCGCCCTCGCCAACGCGATCCTGACCTTTCCGGTCAATCCCGCCTATGGTTCGCTCAATCTCGCCCAGGCCGTGCTGCTGTGCGGCTATGAATTTTTCAAGGCGCGCGAGGGCGGCGTCCTGCCTTACGAGCGCGAGGAGCGTTCGCCGCCGGCCCAGCGCGAGATGATCCTGTCCTTTTTCGAATTCGTCGAAGGCAAGCTCGAAGAGGCGGGCTTCTTCCGGCCCGTCTCCAAGCGTCCGGTCATGCAGCGCAACATGCGCAACATGTTCCACCGGATGGACCTGACCCAGCAGGACGTCCGTACGCTCTGGGGCGCGATCGTGCGTCTGGTGGAAGGACCGCGCGAGACGCCGCAGACGCGTAAAAGGGTCAGGCAGCCCAAGGCGGACGCAGCGAAGCCGGGGGCGCCAGATGAGCCTGGCCTAGACGCCTAGCCGCGCCAACCCGATGCTTCGTTTCGAGCGGTGAATGACGGCAAAGGGCGGGAAAGCGGCCATTTGCCGAACGTCCGCAATGCGCAAAAAAACCACTGGAGCCAAGCACCGCGCGGACGAGAGTTTTAATCGATCATGGTTCGCTTGATGGTTCGCGATCTTGACATAATGTTCGCGTTATGTTCTTCTTTCGTGTGAATTGTCGCTGCGGGAATTCGTTTTGATGATTGCTGAAGCTTTTCCTGGAACATCGTTTCATTGTCTTGCGCCTCCCGGAGACGCGAGGGGCGTTTCTTGCGACCGGCACGGTCCTGCCGTCGGCCCAATCCGACTCCTGACCAAGACAGCGAGCGGTTTCATGCCGCGTCCGGTCGAGGAATTGAACAGACTTTTCGCCCATGTCATGAAAAGCCCGGTCGATTGTTCCGATCTCGTCGAGAAATTGAAGGGCGTCGCGACAGCCTTAAACGAAGGGGAGCCCGCCCGGGCGGTATTCGCCACATTGTTCATGCATCTTCCTTCCCTGTCAGAAGATCAAGCTCTGCGCGCGGCAGCGGCGATAAGACTGGTCAAGGCGTCGCCCGACGATCCGGAACATCCAGGATGGCCCAAGGGGACGGAGGGTGGCAAGGGCGGGCAATTCCGGCCGAAGAATGGTGTGTCTGCGGAAACGACGCCAGCCGAGAAGCTTGCGCGTCTGGCGGTGCGGCGACAGCTTCGCCGGGCGCTCGTTCACATGCTGTTGCATCACGCGGCAAGTCTTGCCGTCGAAGTGGCAGGCGACGCCGTTCCCGGCCTGGATGCCTTCGCCGGCGCTGCGACGATCGCCGATTTTGCCGCCATGGCCCAGGAAAATGCGACGCTGAAACGGGATGCCGCCGCCGCGATCGAATTTGTCCAAAAAAGGCCCCTATAGCCTCGAGCAATTGCGCGTTAGTCCCGACGACAAATCGTTTTTGTCATTCAGTGAATTCAAAAAGATCGATCTTGCCAAATATTTTGGTCCGGCCGGCGACGGCTACGAATATCACCACATCGTCGAGCAGAGCTCGAGTGGAGACATTCCAGAAAGCGAACTGCAATCGACAGCAAATATTGTGCGTATCCCTAGGCTTTTGCATGAGGAAATCAACGGCGAATATTCTCGGTGGCAAGACAAATTCGACAGTTCCCTACGGACGAGCCTCAGTGACGCAAGCTTTGGCGAAAGGTGGGACGCAGGGATAAATGTCATGCGGGAAATCGGAATTCTTAAAGGGGAAGGATCCATATGGTAGAGAAAGGCTATCAGCAGCCTATTCAGGACCTGGCTGAAAATTTCAAGCAATCTGCGATTGACTATTATTCGGCGTGTGACGACGATAATTTCGCGAAGCAAAAAAAAGTCGTCGACCGTAGACGTGAGATCGTCCGGAAACTCGATGCTTTTGGGACCCAAGGCCGCCTCGCTTTGATACCCTTCCTTGACGATGCCGACCAAGGGGTACGGGTTCTCGCCGCCGCCTTTCTTCTCAAGGTTAGCCCCGAGCTGGCGATCCCTGTGCTTCATGAAATCAGCAAAGGTCCAACGTTTTTCCCGCGGATTGACGCAGGGGGGGTTCTCGACAGTTACGCCAAAGGAAAGTGGAATAGGTAAGTTTATTCAGTGCGGAACACCAGAAAATACTTGGCGTTCCCCGGATCGGGCTGCCGGCGCGATTTTCTGGAAACCGGCCGCTTCGACGGTCATGGGAGAGGCTCCACCGCGCTGCTCTGTGGCCCCTTCGGGTCGGCTTGGGACGGCCGCTGCCGGTTTATAATGGTCGGCTTCGAGCCGAATCCGGCCCTAGCCCACGCGATTCCAGCCGTCCATGCCAAGGCGCTGCTGCGGCATGTATTGCGCCTTGTAATCCATCTTCTTCGATCCCTGGACCCAATAGCCGAGATAGAGATGCGGCAGGCCGAGCGCGCGGGCGCGAAATATATGATCGAGGATCATATAGGCGCCGAGCGAGCGCTGCGGTTCCGACGGATCATAGAAGGAATAGACCATCGACAGGCCATCATCGAGCACGTCGGTGAGACAGGCGCCCACGAGCCGGCTCCGGCCATCCTCCGAGCGCAGGCGATAGGTCGCCAGCCGGCTTTCGACATGGCTGTCCTCGACCATCATGGCGTAATCCAGCATGGCCATGTCCGCCATGCCGCCGTCGCTGTGGCGCGAGTCGAGATAGGTCCGAAACAGGGAGAACTGCTCGGAATCGGCACGCGCGGGGCAGACTGCGGAGACGATGTCGCTGTTGCGCGCGATGATGCGCTTCTGCGTGCGGCCCGGCTCGAATTCCTCGCACAGGATGCGCACCGAGACGCAGGCTTTGCAGTTCTCGCAGGCGGGGCGGTAGGCGATGGTCTGGGAGCGGCGGAAGCCGGAGTGGGTCAGGGCGTCGTTGAGATGCGAGGCGCGACGCCCGACCAGATGCGTGAAGACCTTGCGCTCTTCCTTGCCGGGAAGATAAGGGCAGGGCGCGGGCGAGGTCAGGTAGAATTGCGGCGGGTCGCGCGGCTCGCTGGTCAAGTCCTTCCCCTATCAGGCGCGGCGCAGCACGATAATTCCGGCGAGAACGTCGTGCAGGCATCTCTTGTCGCTGGAGAGCAGCGAGAACAGGAAAATCGGCGGGAACATCCAGCTGATGTAGAACAGTACAGCATGGACCGCGGCATAGAGGAAGGGCACGGGCGACCCGTCCACAAGACGCATTTCGAGGTCCATCACCATCATGCCGGGGGTGGCCCTGCGCCAGCCGGAAATGGTGAGGCCATTGTAGAAAAAGGCCACGAAGGGAAACAGCGACGGAAGGAACAGCCAGGCGATTCCAAAGGTCAGCAGGCCCAGCACGATGAAGAGGACGCCGGAGAGAATCGTCACCAGGATCAAGTCGAGCAGGACGGCGACGATGCGCCGCCGACGCACGCCAGCCAAGGCGCTCGCGGGCAGGGGGGCGAGAGGATAGACGGCGGGCCGCGCGGTTCCGCTCCAGCTGTTGGCGTTGCTCATAGTCTCCTGCTCCGAAACCGGACTCGCGTTGCGAACTTGCCGCGAGAAACTAATTTGGCGGCTCCCATGGCGGCGCGCAAGGGGCGCCTGGCGCGGAATGAGGGGCGCCCGGCGCGGAACAGGCATTAATCGAAAGCCGATCAATCGACCGTCGCCGGAGCATCGAAAAACAGAAGCTGCGCGCCCCGGCGCGCGCCGGCCGATCCGCTGGGGCAGAAGCCGAGCCTGTGCAGCAGGCGCCAGGTGGCGGAATTCTCGCGGGGGCATTCCGCCACGATCCGCCAGTCGGGAAAGGCTTCGCGCACCAGGCCGAGCATGGCGCGCGCAGCCTCAGCGCCGTAATGCTTGCCGTGATAGGGAACGCCGATCCAGAAGCCCAGTTCGATGTCCGATGGGCCATGCGCGAGCGCCCCGACGCAGCCGACGACAGGGCCGTCGGCGCCGGCGCGGACCGCCGCGAAGCACCCCTTCCTGGCGCGGGGCAGGTCAATCAGATCCTGGGCGTCGGCGAGCGTGAAGGGCTGCGGCAGACGCGACAAGCCGGCGGCGCCGAGGGGATCGTTGGTCAGGACGACAAGCTGGAAGGCGTCGGCGGGCTGGAGCGGCTTGAGGACCAGGCGCTCGGTCGCGAATTGACCCTGCGGGAAGAGCCTCTCGCAAAAATTTTCTATTTTTGGCGCGCCCATGTCCATCCCCTCCACGAACAGGCGGAAATGTCTGGCGCGAGACCTGCGGCGCGGGACCGGACCCCGTCGCGGCGATCGTCACATGGCTTATACGCCCTTTTTCAGCATTTCCGCCGCCTTGGGCGCGAAATAGGTGAGTATGCCGTCGGCTCCCGCCCTTTTGAATGCGAGAAGGCTTTCCATCATCGCCTTTTCGCCGTCCAGCCACCCGTTCCGCGCCGCGGCCATGATCATCGCATATTCTCCGGAAACTTGGTAGGCGAAGGTGGGTGCGGCGAAGCGGTCTTTTACGCGATAGATAATGTCGAGATAGGGCAGGCCGGGCTTGACCATGACCATATCCGCGCCCTGGTCGAGATCGTCGGCGACTTCGCGCAGCGCCTCGTCGGAATTGGCCGGGTCCATCTGATAAGTGCGCTTGTCGCCGACCAGAACCGCCTTCGTGCCGATGGCGTCGCGGAAGGGCCCATAGAAGGCCGAGGCGTATTTGGCCGCATAGGCCATGATCTGGACGTCCAGAAAGCCTTCGCCGTCGAGGGCGGCGCGGATCGCCGCCACGCGGCCGTCCATCATGTCGGAGGGCGCGATGACGTCGGCGCCCGCGCGCGCCTGGTTGAGCGACTGCTCGACCAGAATGGCGACGCTCTCGTCATTGAGGATGGTCTCGCCTTCCATCACGCCGTCATGGCCGTGGCTGGTGTAGGGATCGAGCGCGACATCCGTGATGACGCCGATCTGGGGAAAGGCCTGCTTGATCGCGCGGGTGGCGCGGCAGACCAGATTTTCCGGGTTGAGCGCCTCGGAGCCATTGGGGTCGCGCAGCGACGGGTCCGTAAAGGGAAACAGCGCGAGCGCGGGGATCGACAGCTCGACCGCGCGCTGCGCGGCGACGACCGCCTGATCGACCGACAGGCGCTCGACGTCGGGCATGGAGGCGACCGGCGTGCGGACGTTCTCGCCCTCGACCACGAAGATCGGCCAGATCAGGTCGTTCGTCGTCAGAACGTTTTCGCGCACCAGCCGCCGGGCCCAGTCCGCCTTGCGATTGCGGCGGGGCCGATGGGTGAGGTTGAGGGAGAGGTCGAGCGGGAGGCGGGGCGCATCAGTCATTGTCGGGATCCGGAGGTTTCGCCTCCCATATCATATCGCGCGGGGCGGGCGAAAAATTTTGCCGGGAAAGGTGAAATGGACTATCGCTGCTGCAGGGTCGCCGGTCTGGCGTCACGCCAAACAGCTTGGAACGAAACAGCTTGGAAAACGATTCGTCCGGAATCATCAGGGTCGGCGGGAAACCCGGCCCGGAGGCCGCCGAGGCGCGCTGGGCGCTGGCGCTGACCTTCTTCTTCCGCACCGTCTCGCTGCTGTGGATCATCGAGGGGCTGGAGCAATGGCGGCGCATCGTCGCGCCCGCGACCGGCTCCTTTCTCGATCTCTCGCCCGCGGCCATGTCCGCCACGATCTTCTTCGCCGTGCTGAACCCCATCGCGGCGGTTGGGCTGTGGCTGGTCGCGCCCTGGGGCGGCGTGGTCTGGCTGCTGACGCTGTTCGCGCAGGTTTTCGTGATCGTCGCCAAGCCGTCCTTTTTCCCCTTTGGCGGGACGCTGAAAATCGCCGATGGCGTGCTGCTGGCGCTTTACCTTTTTCTATCCTGGCGCGCGAATTCCGTTTCCGAAGGAGGCTCGACGGTCGATCGGACCATCGCCCGGCTGCGCGAACTGGCGCTTGGATTTTTGCGCCGCGGCTGACGCCCCGCCCGCGCCGCCGCTGTTTGCGCGAGATGCAGACCCCTGCGCGAGAGCCTTAACAAACGTCAACGTAAATACTTGATTTAATTCACGCAAGATTCACTTCAATTGCCGCAAACCGCGGTAACCCGGGATTCAGCTTCTTATTTAAACCGGTTTTCATTCGCATTGTTTAGATTGCGATACATCGAGGCCGCCGGGCAATAATCGGCGGGCAAACAGATCGCAGGGAAAACGAAAATGTCCAAAGTCATGAAGACCGAAATGTCCGCGCCGAGGGCCGAGCGTTGCGCCGAAGTCCGCCCGGTCTATCTTGAGGCTCTGACCCTGGTCGAGCGGCTTCATCGCCGCCTGCTGGACGTGATCAAGGACGAATTCGACCGCCGCGGCCGTTCCGACATCAACGCCGTCCAGGCCCTGCTGCTCTATAACATTGGCGACTCCGAGCTGACCGCCGGCGAGCTGCGCACCCGCGGCTATTATCTCGGCTCGAACGTGTCCTATAACGTCAAGAAGCTGGTCGAAATGGAGTATCTCCATCATGCCCGCTCCCGGATCGATCGCCGCTCGGTGCGCATCAGCCTGACCCCCCAGGGCAAGGAAGTCCGCGACATCATCGCCAACCTCTATGAAAAGCATGTCGTGACGGTCGAACAGATCGGCGGCGTCTCGGCGGATGAGTTCAAGGTCATCAACAACGCTCTCGGTCGTCTGGAGCGTTTCTGGACCGACCAGATCAAATATCGCCTCTGAGATCGCTGCGCTTCGTTGCGACCGACGCGCCTTCCTCGATTTTCCAGAGATTCAGCCGGGCCGAAAGGCTCGGCTTTTTTGCATTCCTGCCTCCCGCGCCTTAAAATCGCCGCGCTATTCGGTCCTTGTTAACTCTCGTCATTGATGCTCCGGTTCGAATTGCGCCTCTCACGCGCCCGCGCGCGGAGTGGGCGCAGAAGAGACCCGGAGTTTTCCCATTGGGAGTTTTGCCGTTGATTACCGCCGATTTGACGCGAAGCCGCCTGTCGTTTCATCGCGGCGCCCTTTGGCTGCGCCACGCTTTCCTGCCGCGCCGCAAGGATGCGGTCGCGTGTTTGGCCCTGGGCGCCCTGCTTTGCGCCGCTCCCGCCCTCGCCGCGGATGGCTGGGGCCAGGCGGAATGGGCGCAGCGCTATGATTCCGACACCCGCCTGACCGTTTCCCGCAGCACCACCCCGCTGCTGTCGCCGCGCACGCTCGCCGCGACCGAACAGGCGATCGAGCAATATCGCACCATCGTCGCCAATGGCGGCTGGAGCAAGGTTCCGACCGGGGCGACTCTCAAGATCGGCTCCACCGGCCCGGCGGTGCTGGCGCTGCGCAAGCGCCTGATCGTCACCGGCGACCTCGATTCGGCGGCCTCCAGCTCCGGCGTTTACGATTCCTACGTCGAAGCGGGCGTCAAGCGCTTCCAGGCCCGCCACGGCCTGATCGAGACCGGCGTCGCCTCGCCCCAGACCATCGACGCGATGAACGTGCCGGCGGACTACCGCCTGCGCCAGCTCGAAACCAATATCGTGCGGCTGCGCTCGTTCTCGACCAATCTCGGCGACCGCTTCGTCGAGGCCAATATTCCGGCGGCCATGGTCGACACGGTGGAGAATGACACCATCGCGACCCGCCACGCGGCGGGCGTCGGCAAGATCGACCGCCAGTCGCCGGTCATGCAGACCCGCGCGCTCGATATCGATTTCAATCCCTACTGGACCGTGCCCGCCTCGATCATCCGCAAGGACCTGATCCCGAAGATGCAGGCCGATCCGAATTATCTTAAAGACAATCACATCCGCATCTTCGACAAGAACAACAACGAAGTCCCGTCGAGCTCGATCAACTGGAATACGCTGGAGGCGACAAATTACCGCTTCCGCGAAGATCCCAGCACCGAGAACTCGCTCGGCGTCGTGCGCATCAACATCAACAATCCCTACGGCGTCTATATGCATGACACGCCGGCCAAGGGCGTGTTCGGCGACGATTTCCGCTTCGTCTCCTCGGGCTGCATGCGCATGCAGAACGTGCGCGACTATGTCGCCTGGCTGCTCAAGAACAATCCCGGTTGGGACCGCGACCGGATCGACCAGGCCATCGCCTCGGGCGAGCGCCTGGACGTGAAGATCGAGCCGCCGGTGAATGTCTATTGGGTCTATATCACCGCCTGGGGCACGCCCGAGGGCGTGGTCCAGTTCCGGGAGGACATCTACAAGCGCGACGGCTTCTCGACCGCCGCCGGCGGCGCGCCGACGATCCAGCCGGTGGCCCAGCAGGCCGGCCGGGGCATTCCCGCGGACGCCGCGCCCGACGAGCAATAAGGCGAGTTTTCACGCTTTTTGCGCCCCGGCGGACCCTCCGCCGGGGTCTTGTTTTTTAGGCCTTGCTTTTCCGGCCTTTCTTCAGCGGCGCGCGCGTGATAAGCCGCCCGAAATTTCCTGCTTTTCGCGGAAATAGACTGTTTTTCGAAGGAGCCCGAAATGAGCCAGTCCACCGCCGCCGCGGCGAAAAACCTTTCGAACAGCTTTTTCAGCGCCTCGCTGGCCGAATCCGATCCCGAAATCGCCCGCGCCGTCGAGCTGGAGCTTGGTCGCCAGCGCAAGGAAATCGAGCTGATCGCCTCCGAAAACATCGTTTCGCGCGCCGTGCTGGAGGCGCAGGGCTCGGTTCTCACCAATAAATATGCCGAGGGTTATCCCGGTAAGCGCTATTACGGCGGCTGCCAGTTCGTGGATATCGCCGAAAATCTCGCCATCGAGCGCGTCACCCGGCTGTTCGGCTGCCGCTTCGCCAATGTGCAGCCCAATTCCGGCAGCCAGGCCAATCAGGCTGTGTTCCTCGCGCTGCTGCAGCCGGGCGACGTCTTCATGGGCCTTGATCTCGCCGCGGGCGGCCACCTCACCCACGGCTCGCCGGTCAATATGTCCGGCCGCTGGTTCAAGCCAATCTCCTATGGCGTCAGCCGCGAAACCGGCCGCCTCGATATGGACGAAGTCGAGAGGCTCGCCCATGAGCATCATCCGAAGCTGATCATCGCCGGCGGCTCGGCCTATGCCCGTCATTGGGATTTCGCGCGCTTCCGCGCCATCGCCGACGCCATCGGGGCCTATCTTTTCGTAGACATGGCCCATTTCGCCGGCCTCGTCGCGGGCGGCGCGCATCCCTCGCCGTTCCCGCACGCCCATGTCGTGACCTCCACCACGCACAAGACCCTGCGCGGCCCGCGCGGCGGCCTCGTGCTGACGGATGACGAAGAGATCGCCAAGAAGATCAACTCGGCCATCTTCCCCGGCCTGCAAGGCGGCCCGCTGATGCATGTCATCGCCGGCAAGGCTGTCGCTTTCGGCGAGGCCCTGCGCCCCGAGTTCAAGACCTACGCCCATCAGGTGGTCGCCAACGCCAAGGCTCTGGCCGACACCTTGCTCGCGGGTGGGCTCGACCTCGTCACCGGCGGCACCGACAACCATCTCATGCTGGTCGATCTGCGCCCCAAGAAGCTCACCGGCAAGGCGGCGGAAATCGCGCTCGGCCGCGCGGAAATCACCTGCAACAAGAACGGCGTGCCGTTCGATCCGGAAAAGCCCTGGATCACCTCGGGCATCCGTCTCGGCGCCCCCGCCGCGACCTCGCGCGGCTTCGGAATCGCCGAATTCAGGCAGGTCGGCGAATTGATCGTTGAGACGCTCGACGGCGTCGCGAAGAATGGCGATGCGGGCAATGCGGAAGTCGAGGCTTCGGTGCGCGCGCGCGTCGAGGCGCTGACCAATCGTTTCCCGATCTACTGACGCCTTCGACCTCCGCTAAAAAAAAGGCGCCGCGATCCCTGATCGCGGCGTTTTTCGTTGGGCGAGGGCTGGCGGTTCCGCCGGCCTCATTCAGCCGCCAGATGCCGGGCCGCCGCCTCGGGCTCGATCGCCTCGAGCACGGCCTGCCGCCATTCCCGCTTGACCGGCAGAATCGGCGGATTCGGAGCAAGATCGGGTTCTGGCGTCGCGGGGGCGATCGACTGAATGTTTTCGGTCCGCGAGGCTTTGCGCATGAAGAGATTGTAGATCATCCATTGCGCGCGGCTGCGCCTGCCCGACAGGGGAAAGCGGCTGGCGATGGATCGTGCGGAATAGAAGTCCTTGTAGGCGCCGCTGAGGCCGAGGCGCAATTCGTCCGCCGCCATGCCCGCGGGGCGATAGACGACATGGCCCTGGTCATACATCGTCCAGTCGTAGGAAACGATGCGCCCGGCTTTCTTCAACTCATACCAGGTCAGCGTTCCGGGATAGGGCGTCAAAGCCGAAAATGCGCAGGCGTCATATCCGGCGCCGATGTTGAACTTGACGGTTTCGTCGAAGACGCTCGCGTCGTCGCCGTCGAAGCCGAACATGAACAGGCCGAACACAGAGATCCCGTAGGACTGGATCTTCCGCACCAGCGCGGCGAAATGATCGGGCCGGTTGACCATCTTGTGCACGCTTTTCAGCGTTTCGCGATTGATCGACTCGAAGCCGATGCTGAGCATTGTGCAGCCGCTTTCCGCGGCGAGCTCCAGCATGCGGTCGTCCTCGGCCAGTTTCGACGTGACGCCGGCCTGCCAGTGAAGGCCGCGCCCTTTCATGGCGCGCATCAGTTCCTTGGGCCGCTCCGGCGTGCCGAAAAAATCGGCGTCATTGATGGAGATCGTGCGCGATCCGCAATTTTCGATTTCCGCGATCACCTCGTCGACGGGACGGTAGCGGAACTTCAGACCGTTCATCAGCGGCTCCGCGCAAAAGGTGCAGCCGGTATGGCAGCCGCGCGACGTCTGCACGAAGGTCTTGTTCACGTAACGGTTTTTTTTGAGCAGGTCGTAACGGGGCAGGGCCATGCCGGACATCGGGTGCAGCGTCGCAGACTTGTAGAGCCCCCGCATCGCGCCGCGCCCGAGGTCGTCGAGCAGCTTGTCCATGACCAGTTCGGCCTCGCCGACGACCACGGCGTCGCAATGGGTCAGGGCCTCGCTGGCCATGAAACTGGGATGCACGCCCCCCATCGCCACCGGAACGCCCCTGGCGCGAAAGGAATCGGCGATCTCATAGCCGCGATTGACATAGCTGGTCATCGCGGAAATGCCGACGAGATCCGCCTTCAGGTCGAAGTCGATGGGCTCGATATTCTCGTCCGTCAGCACGACCTCATATTGATCGCGCGGAATGCAGGCGGCGACCGCGAGCAATCCCGCGAGCGGCGAATAAAGCGCCCGATTCAAATAGATAGGTCTGGTCGTCAGCGAATCGGTTTTGGGATTGATGAGGTGAATGACGCGCGTGCGCATGGGTTTTCCCCCCGGCCAGCCGGCCACTTCGATCAACGGCGCAGCGGCGGCGGGGTTCCAGCCGCAAGCGCACAGATCATCGTGATCGCCCGCCGCCGGGCGCGCGCAGCCTTGAGCGCGGTGGGCGAGAGCATTCTTTTTCTGGCAATTTTGCTTCGCAGGCGCGAACATGGCGCCACTCCCATTGAGTCGCCCCATGAACGCCATGTCTCCCTCGTCCGCGCGGAGGATCGTCGCCGCGGAATCTTTCGCCGATTTGTTCACGCCGAAACTGGTCACCGTTTTCCGAGAGGGTTACCGCGGCAAGGATTTCCGCGCCGACGTCATCGCCGGCCTGACCGTCGCCATCGTCGCGCTGCCGCTGTCGATGGCCATCGCCATCGCCTCCGGCGCGCCGCCGCAGGCCGGGCTTTTCGCCGCCGCCGTCGGCGGCATCGTCGTCTCGGTATTGGGCGGCAGCCGTTACCAGATCGGCGGGCCGGCGGGCGCCTTCATCGTTCTCGTCGCCAGCACGATCGAGAAATTCGGCTATTCCGGCTTTCTCGCCGCCACCATCATGGCCGGCGCCTTCCTGCTGCTGATCGGCTATCTGCGGCTCGGGACCTATATCAAATATATCCCGCATTCGGTCGCGGTCGGCTTCACCGCCAGCATCGCGCTGATCATTTTCGCCAGCCAGCTGCATGAATTGTTCGGCCTGAAGCTCGCCCACGAGCCGGCGGAATTCGTTCCGAAGGTTCAGGCCTTATGGGCGGCGCGGGACAGCGCCAATGTTCAGGCCATGGTCGTCGCCGGAGTCTGTCTGACGCTCATCATCGGCCTGCGCATGGTCGCGCCGCGCCTGCCGGGCTTTCTCATCGCGGTGGCGCTGGCCGCGGCGGCGACTTACTTTTTCAGCCTGCCTGTCGAGACGGTGGGCACGCGCTTCGGCGGCGTGCCGCGCATGCTGCCTGCGCCGAGCCTGCCCAGTGTCAATGTGAGCGACTGGCTGGCCCTCGTTCCCGCCGCCATGGCCATCGCCGTGCTCGGCGGCATCGAGTCGCTGCTCTCCGCAGTGGTGGCCGACGGCATGACCGGCCGGCGCCATCGCTCCAATTGCGAGCTGACCGCGCAAGGCTGGGCCAATATCGCCTCCGCCCTGTTCGGCGGCCTCTGCGTCACCGGGGCCATCGCCCGCACCGCGACCAATATTCGCGCCGGGGCGCGCAGTCCGATCGCGGGCGTTCTGCACTCGCTCTTCCTGCTGGGCTTCATGCTGCTGGCGGCGCCGCTGGCGGGCTATATTCCGCTGGCGGCGCTTGCGGCGGTGCTGGTCATCGTCTCCTGGAACATGATCGAGCGCGACCAGATCGCGACCATCATCAAATATGATTCCGGCGAGACGGTCGTGCTCTTCACCACCGCCATCCTGACCGTGGCCCATGACATCACGCTCGGCATCGCGGCGGGCGTGACGCTCGGCTCGCTGATCTTCATGCACCGCATGGCGCGCATTGTGGCGGTCGAGAAGCAGGAGGCGATCCTCGACGACGACATGGTCGATGAGGTCGAAACCGAGACGTCGGAGCGCGTCCGCGACCCGGATTTCGTCGTCTATCGGATTTCGGGTCCGTTTTTCTTCGGCGCCGTCAGCATGGTCGCCGCCGCGCTCGACCAGATCGGGCGCCGCCCCAAGGCCTTCGTGCTCGATCTCACTCGCGTGCCGCTCGCCGATGGCGCTGCGGCTCACGCCCTGCACGGCTTCGTCGAGCGCGAGCGCCGGCGCGGCGTCCGGCTTTACGTCAGCGGGGCCTCGCGCGAGGTGCGGCGCGTGCTCGTCGCCCATGGCGTTAACAGCCGCCTGGTTCATTTCAGCCTGGACGAGGACGAAGCCCGCGATCATTTCCGCGCCCACCCAACCGAGGCGGAAAGCGCGGAAGCGAGCTGAAAGGGCGGACGAGCGGCTGAACGCGGCGGCTTATTTCTTCGCCGCCGCCTTTTTCGTTGCTGGTTTTTTCGCCGGCTCGTCCGCCTCGAAGGGTGGTTCGTCGGAATCGATGATGTCCGGCTTGGTCTTCGCGCCTTTCGCGGCGGGCTTCTTGGCCGCCGTCTTCTTGGCCGCCGTCTTGGCGGGCGCCTTTTTCGCCGGCTTTTTCGGGGCTTTGCCGCCGCCCTGCGCGATCCTGTCCTCGATGAAGCGGATCGCCTGCTCCAGCGTGACGTCATCCAGCGTCACGGACTTTGGCAGGGTCGCATTGAGCTTTTCCCACGAGACATAGGGGCCGAAACGTCCAGCGCGCGCGGCGATCTTGCCGCCTTCTGGATGGTCGCCGAGGATCCGGCCGTCGGAGGGGGCGCCTGCGGCCTTGGCCTTGATGATTTCGACCGCCGCGTCGAGCGTCAGGCCGGTCATGTCCGTGCCGCGCGGTAAAGTGGCGTTGACCTTGCCCCAGGCGAGATAGGGTCCGAACCGCCCGGCTTTGAGGGAAATGGCGCCGCCCTCGGGATGGTCGCCGAGGGTGCGGATATCGCCGCCGCCCCCGCCGCGCAAACCACCGCCGGCTTCCTTGGTCACGATGAGATCGATGGCGCGATTGCCGCCGATCTCCAGCACGTCGTCGTCCTTGCCCAGATTGGCGTAGGTCTTCTTGTGCTGCACATAGGCGCCGTAGCGGCCGATGCCGGCGAGGATCGGCTCGCCGCTCTCTGGATGTTTCGCCACTTCGCGCGGCAGCGAGAGCAGGGCGATCGCCTTTTCGAGCGAGATGTCCTCGGGCTTGAGGCCCTTGGGCAGGGAGGAGCGCTTGGGCTTCTCGCCTTCGCCCTCTTGTACATAGGTCCCGAAACGGCCGTCGCGCAGCGAGATTTCCTGCCCCGTCTTCGGGTCTTCGCCCAGGACCTTTACGCCCGGCCGGTCGCCTTCGGCGCCCTTGGCGGCTTCGCCGCGATCCGACAGGGTGCGGGTGAATTTGCATTCGGGATAGTTCGAGCAGCCGATGAAGGCGCCGAACTTGCCAAGCTTCAGCGACAGCTGTCCGTTCTCGCAGGACGGGCAGGCGCGGGGGCTGGAGCCATCTTCCTTGGCCGGGAAAATATGCGGCCCGAGCAGGTCGTTGAGGCTGTCCAGCACCTGCGTCGTGCGCAGGTCCTTGGTGCCGTCGAGAGCGGCGGAGAAGTCGCGCCAGAAATCGCGCAGCACATCCTTCCAGTCGACCTCGCTATTGGAAACGCGGTCGAGCTGTTCTTCCAGCGCGGCGGTGAAGTCATATTGGACGTAGCGGCCGAAAAAGCTTTCCAGAAAGGCCGTGACCAGCCGGCCCTTGTCTTCGGGGACGAGGCGCTTCTTGTCGAGCTTCACATAGTCGCGCTCGCGCAGCACGGCCAGCGTCGAGGCATAGGTCGAGGGACGGCCGATGCTCAATTCTTCCATGCGCTTGACCAAGGTCGCCTCGGTATAGCGCGGCGGCGGCTCGGTGAAATGCTGGGTGGCGTCGATCTGGTCCTTTTTCAGCGCCTCGCCCTGCGACAGGGCGGGCAGGCGGCCGGACTCCTCGTCCTCCTCGTCGTCCTTGCCTTCCTGATAAAGCTTCAGGAAGCCGTCGAAGCGCACGACCTGTCCCGTGGCGCGCAGGTCGAGCGTCCGCGCTCCGGCTTTCGCCTGAATCTCAGCCGTGGTGCGCTCCAGCACGGCTGATTCCATTTGGCTCGCCACCATGCGGGTCCAGATCAGCTCGTAAAGCCTGGCCTGATCGCTCTGGAGATGGCGCGCCATGTCCTTGGGCAGCCGGGACATGTCGGTGGGGCGGACCGCCTCATGCGCTTCCTGAGCGTTCTTGGCCTTGACCTGATATTTGCGCGGAACGCCGGGCACATATTTGTCGCCGAATTCGCGGCCGATCACGGCGCGGGCCGCGGCGACGGCCTCGGGCGCGACATCGACGCCGTCGGTGCGCATATAGGTGATGAGGCCGACGGTCTCGCCGCCGATATCCACGCCTTCATAGAGCTTTTGCGCCACCCGCATCGTGATTTCCGGCGCCATGCCGAGCTTGCGCGAGGCTTCCTGCTGTAGCGTCGAGGTCGTGAAGGGGGCGTAGGGATGTCGCTTGGCGGGCTTCGCCTCGACGGAAACCACGCTGAAGGCCGCATTGTCCAGATCGCGCTTGAAGGCCTCGGCCTCGGCGCCCGCGCCAATGTCGAGGCGGGTGATCTTCTTGCCGTCCGCGCCGACGAGACGGGCGATGAAGGGGGCGTCGGCCTGATTGCGCAGATGCGCTGCCAGCGACCAATATTCGCGGGCGACGAATTTCTCGATCTCCAGCTCGCGGTCGCAGACCAGCCGCAGCGCGACCGATTGCACGCGGCCGGCGGATTTCGCGCCCGGCAGCTTGCGCCAAAGCACCGGCGAGAGATTGAAGCCGACCAGATAATCCAGCGCGCGGCGGGCAAGATAGGCCTCAACCAGGCTTTCGTCGATCTGGCGGGGGTGTTTCATCGCCTCAAGGATGGCGTCCTTGGTGATGGCGTTGAAGACGACGCGCTCGACCGGCTTGTCCTTCAGCACGCGTTTTCCGCGCAACACCTCCAGCACATGCCAGGAAATTGCTTCACCCTCGCGGTCAGGGTCGGTCGCGAGGACGATTCGGTCGGCGCTTTTCACCAGGGCGGCGATGTCGGACAGGCGTTTGCCCGCCTTGCCGTCCACTTCCCACAGCATTTTGAAATCGTCGGCGGGATCGACCGATCCGTCCTTGGCCGGCAGATCGCGGACATGGCCGAACGAGGCGATGACCTCGAAATTCTTGCCGAGATATTTGTTGATCGTCTTGGCCTTGGCGGGCGATTCGACGATGACGACGTCCATGCTGTGACCCCAAGGGGCGGGCGACTGGCCCGCAATTCTTCTCGGGCTACCCCCCCGGCAGCCGGAATGGCCCGGAAAATGGGCGAGCGGGCTTGATCTGTCAAATGGTCCTTGCGGCGCGCCTCAAATTTGCGCAGGACTTGGGCGGCGCTTGCAGCCGGCCTTTTCCTCGGATAGAGCCTGAAAAATGTTCATCCCCGGCTATTCCTTTTCCCATAAACACCTCCTGGGCATCGAGGGCATGTCCCGGCTCGACATCGTCCATCTGCTCGATCTGGCGGAGGAGGCGGTCTCGGTTTCGCGTCAGGTCGAGAAGAAGAAGGCCACGCTTTCCGGCCGCACGCAGATCAACCTGTTCTTCGAGTCCTCGACCCGGACGCAAAGCTCGTTCGAACTCGCGGGCAAGCGCCTCGGCGCCGACGTCATGAACATGTCGGTCGCGACCTCGTCGGTGAAAAAGGGCGAGACGCTGATCGACACCGCGATCACGCTCAACGCCATGCATCCCGACATCATCGTGGTGCGGCATCATCAGGCCGGCGCGGCGCATCTGCTCGCGCGCAAGGTCGATTGCGCCGTGGTCAACGCCGGCGACGGCGCCCATGAACATCCGACGCAAGCGCTGCTCGACGCCCTCACCATGCGCCGCGCCAAGGGCGGCGTCGAAGGGCTGGTCGTGGCCATCTGCGGCGACGTGCTGCATTCGCGCGTGGCGCGCTCCAACATCATCCTGCTCTCGGCGCTTGGCGCGCGGGTGCGGGTGGTGGGGCCTTCGACGCTGATGCCGACCGGGATCGGCCAGCTCGGCGTAGAGGTCTATAATAATATGCGCGACGGGCTGCGCGACGCCGATATCGTGATGATGCTGCGCCTGCAGCGCGAACGCATGCAGGGCGCCTTCATTCCCTCGACGCGCGAATATTTCCATTTCTTCGGCCTCGACGAGGACAAGCTGGCCTATGCGAAGCCGGACGCCCTGGTGATGCATCCCGGCCCGATGAATCGCGGCGTCGAGATTGATTCCAGCGTCGCCGATGGCGATCACAGCCTGATCCGCGAGCAGGTCGAGATGGGCGTCGCCGTCCGCATGGCGGTGCTGGAGGCGCTGGCGCGCAACCTTCCCAACGCCTGATGCCAAGACTCACAGGTGAGGACCTGTGAGTCTTGGTTAGGCGCGGCTGCGCCCGATAGCCCGTCGAAAGACGGGCGTCTTCCGACGCCCTTTTGGCTTACGCGAGGGGCTCCTCGACCGCGATGGGTCGCGGTCGAGGAGAAATGGTATGAGACTCCGCCGCCACAGTGCGGCGGCGTTCGAAAAATCCATGAAATATTTACTTTGTATTGTGAGCGAATCGCATATCCTGATCTTGGCGAGGAGAAGACGATGGCGTCACTCAACAATATCAGCGCACTAGTCGCTCCCGCTTTATTCCCAGTCGTGTCGCATATCCCTCCATCGTGCAGTCCGCCTTGAGCGGATTGCGCGCCCGTCGATTCACATCTTGAGGAGTCAGCGCGTGGGCAAGCAACTGGACCGAAAGAGAAGCCGCAATTCCCGTCAATACGGAGATGCTGAAATCATCGAGTTCAAAGGAAACAAGTTCCAGAACACTCGCGTTCTTCCTCCCATCAAGGCCCTCAACCCCACGCAGGCGCAATATCTCGCCGCCCTCAGGTCCAGCCAGCAGATCGTGGTGCTGGGCCCGGCCGGAACAGGAAAAACCTGGATCGCCGCCACCCACGCCGCCGACCTCTACCGCGCCGGCCAGATCGAAAAAATCATCCTCACCCGTCCCAATGTGCCCTGCGGCCGCTCGCTCGGCTTCTTCCCTGGCTCCCTGCAGGACAAATTTGCGCCTTGGGCCGTCCCGATCGCGGACGCCATCAAGGAGCGGATCGGCGACGCGCCCTTCGACATCGCGCTGAAGCGCGGCGATATCGAAATGGTGCCCTTCGAAGTCATGCGCGGGCGCTCATGGAAGAACGCCTTCATCCTGCTCGACGAGGCGCAGAACACCTCCGTCGCCGAGATCAAGACCTTCCTGACCCGCGTCGGCGAGAACTGCGTGAGCGTCGTCAATGGCGACGTCAATCAAACCGACATCCAGCAGGCTTCCGGCCTGCGCCGGATGATCGACCTGATCCGCGCGCATGGCTTGCCGGTGCCGGTGATCGAGTTCGAACTCGACGACATCGTGCGCTCCGGCCTTTGCGCCATGTGGGTGCGCGCCTTTGAAGGCGAGGGCGCGCCGGCCTGATCGGGCGGGGGTGCTGCGAACGTCTTTCTCGCCGGCCGCAACCTGCGGCGGCCGGCGAGTTTTTCTGCAGTCGTTTCCGATTTTGCTCAATTCCAAGAAACGAAAACGCTATGCCGCGCCGGACAAGACCCGTTCGGACATGCGGCGGTGGCTCCTGTTGAACAGCACATCGGAAATCTTGCCGACGCCGTCGGTTTGACCGGCGCGCAGGATTTCCTCTTTGAAGTGATCGAACGAATCCTTGAGGCCGCTGACGGCATAGTCCAGCATCTGCATTGCGTTGGCGCGGTTCGATTCATCGCTGGCTTCGGCCAGCCGCAATTGGTCGAATCCCGTTGCGGTTGCTGCAACGACGCCTGAAAGATGATGTCCGAGCGCGGGAAAGTAGAGGCCGACCAGAATTTTCAGATCGACAATGTGACGATTGATCGCGGTGATCTCGCGCGCATCATGCGGATTCACGATCATCTGGCTGAGTTCGTAGCGCTCCCTGAAAAAAGCGCTGAGGTCGAAATAGGCTTCTTCCGCCTTGTGGTAGAGTTCTTCGGATTTCTTGCTTCTGAGCCACAGCCGCTCGCGCGAGATGCTGATAAGATAAGTCGTCATCGCGGAACAGCCGACGACAAGCATTCCAAATAGAATATTCAGGGCCAAATACATCGCATGCCTCCCAATTGTTTGATTTTATTTAAGGTTGACCATTTGTCATAACCGATAGTTAATTTGGACTCCCGCCATAAAATATGGTTTATTTGTAATTAAACTGCGCAACAAATTCAGCGAATATTACTTGCGTAAGCTTTGCTGGAGCGAGACGTCGGCGATTATTGCAAAGCTTGCGTTCGCGCGGGGCGCCTCCAGCGCCGCGTGAGCGCTTCGCTTCAGCCTTCCCGCTGGGCGACAAATGATCCGCCGCGGCAGCGCCGGACGGCCGAACGCCTTTGGTTTCGGGACAAATATTTATAGACTGCGCCAGCCGCGACGACTCATTCGGAAGAATTTGCGCCGGTCGGAAATCAATGTCGCGCGGCTGGACGCGCGGCGCAGGGAGGGTTTGCGGATGAGCCGCCTCGTCTATGTGCTGAACGGACCCAATCTCAACCTGCTCGGCAAACGCGAGCCGCATATTTATGGCGTCGAGACCCTCGCTGACGTCGAGCGCGCCTGCCGCGCCCGCGCGAACGAGCTGCGTCTCGAGCTGCATTTTTACCAGAGCAACCGCGAATATGAGCTGATCGACTGGATCCACGAGGCGCGCGGCAGGGCGGGCGGCATCGTTATCAATCCCGCGGCCTACACCCATACCTCCGTGGCGCTGCTCGACGCGCTCAACGCCTTCGAGGGGCCGGTGATCGAAGTGCACGTCTCCAACATCCACAAGCGCGAGGAATTCCGCCATCATTCCTATGTCTCGCTGCGGGCGGACGGCGTCATCGCGGGCTGCGGCGCGCAGGGTTACGAACTGGCCCTGCTGCGGCTGGCGAAGCTGATCGACCAGAAGGCTTGACCGCCGCATCGAGGTTGGAACGCCGATGCGCTTAAGGTCCAGGCTCCTCAAATATCTGTTCGGGCATCACATCCTGAATGGGCTCGTCGTCGCGGTCGGCGTCTTTCTCGTCGGCCTGATCGCGACGACCGCCTTCGGCTTCCTGCCCGGCATGGCGGCGGCCTCGGGCGCGCTCTGCGTCTCCATCGCCGACACCTCGACGCCCTTCGCGGCCAAGCTGCGCATCCTGCCATTCGCCTGGATCTGCGCGGCGGCGGCGGCGCTCGCGACGGCGCTGGCCGGCGGCGATCCGCTGCTGGAGGGCGCGGTCGTGGTCCTGACCGGCTTCGCCGGCGGGCTGCTGATCGCGCTTGGCCGCTGGGCTATTCCCCTTTCCGTGCTGACCCTGCTGTCGATGGTGTTCACCCTCGGCGCCCCTGCCGCCGATCTCGTCGGGCGGCTTCATTACGCGGCGATGTCGGCGTTCGGCGGGGCGCTCTATGTGCCTGTCGCGCTGGCGCTGACGCGGGTTTCCGACACGTCCGGCCGAAGGCTGACGCTCGCCGAGGTCTTGCGCGAATTCGCGTCCTTCCTGCGCGGCGTCGCCGGGTTCTATCGCAAGGACGCCGACGAGGGCGAAATCTGTCTCAAAGTCGTGGAGCTCCAGGCCTCCTTCTCGGATCATTTGCAGACCGCGCGCAGCCTTATCGTCTCCGCCGCCGACCGCGCCGAGGCGACGCGCCTCATCGCGGCGCTCGCGGCGGTGCTGGAGGCGTTCGACGGCGTCGTCTCGACGCTGGCCGACCACGCGCCGCTGCGCCTCGCCGATTCTCCCAACGGCCTCGCCGCGCAGATGGAGCTGTTCCTGCTGCGGCTCGCCGACGATCTGGACGCGCTGGCGCTCGATCTGGTCGTGGGCGGCGACAATCTGACCTTCCCCGACCGCGCGGCGGCGCTCGATTCCTTCTCGCGCCAGATCGCGGCGCTGGAAACGACGCATGGCGCCGATCCGGAGGTGCTGCGTGCGGCGCGGCTCACCCGCGCCCGCGTCGCTTTGGCGCTCTCGCACCTCGCCCGTCTGCCGTGCCTGCTCAATCGCCAGGATCTCGCAGAGCAGGCGATGGCCGGGCTCGACATGCGCGCCTTCGCGCCGCCGCTGCGCGTCTCGCTGCAGGCGATCGCCTTGCAATGGCGCTGGTCCTCGCCGATTTTCCGCCACGCCCTGCGCCTCGCGCTCGCGCTGGGGTTCGGCTATGCGCTGATTGAGCTTGTCCCGGGTCTGAAACATGGCAACTGGATCCTTCTCACCATCGCGGTGATCATGCGCGCGAGCTACAGCGCGACCCGGCAGCGGCGTGATGAGCGCTTGTTCGGCTCGATCCTGGGCTGTGGGCTCGCCGGCGTCCTGCTGTGGATCGGTTCTTCTCCGCTGCTGCTCGCAGTGCAATTATTCGCGGTGGCCGTCGCGCACGCCTATGTGAAGGTCGATTACCGTGTGACCTCCGTCGCCGCGACGGTGATGGCGCTGCTCGGCCTGCATCTGATCGATCCGGTCGAGGCTCCGCCTGTGGCCGCGCGCCTCGTCGACACGCTGGTCGGCGCAGGCGTCGCCTTCCTGTTCAATTTCCTGCTGCCGCAATGGGAGAGCCAGACCGCGCCCGGCGTCGCCAAGGGCTTTTTGCGGGCGCTGCATCGCTATGCCGACCGCGCCCTGCGCTGGGACGCGCCGGAACAGGATTACCGGCTGGCGCGCAAGAATCTGATGGAGGCTTTTTCCGCATTGGGCGAATCAGCGGGCCGGATGCGCGCGGACCCGGCGGCGCGGCGCGATCTCTGGCCGGGATATAGCAAGTTGATCGCCGCCGCTTATGTCGCGGCGGCGCAGATCGTCACCGTGCGCCTGTTGATCCGCAACCGCCGCGACGATCTCGATCCGCTGGCGAGCCAGCAACTGCTCGACCAAACCCGCCGTGCGGCGATGGCCGCGCTGGATCTCGCGCTTCCCGCCCCGGCGCCCTGCGCTCCCGACGAACCGGGTGGGGGAGTTGACGAAACCGCCTTCGCCGGCCTGCGCCAGCGCTGCGACGAAGTGCTGCGCGAGGCTCAGGCGCTGCGTCGCCTCGCCGAGGAAGACTGGGCGCTGGCCGAGCGGCAGGCGGCGCATCCTTCCTGACCGGCGCAAGCCGCGATTGGCGTTAGCTGGCGCGGCGGCTATAATCCGGGCCTAACAGATTCAGGATCCTCGTGCCGGACAAAGACTTCCGCATCGTCATCGTCGACCAGAACCCCGTGCGCACAGCGATCCTTCGCGACGGCCTGCGCGAGGCGGGCCATCATCAGGTCACGGTGCTGGAATCCTCGCTC
This sequence comes from Rhodoblastus sp. 17X3, assembly GCF_030056575.1. Lineage (GTDB taxonomy): Bacteria > Pseudomonadota > Alphaproteobacteria > Rhizobiales > Beijerinckiaceae > Rhodoblastus. The sequence goes on from NZ_JASHHX010000003.1 coordinate 45,280, forward strand.
GACCTCGAACAGCGCCTGCGCGCCATCGACGCCGATATCGTCCTGATCGATCTGGAAAACCCGAATCGTGACGTGCTCGAACAAATGATCCGCATCAGCGGAGCCGAGGCGCGGGCGGTGGCCATGTTCGCCGACAGCTCCGACACCAGCATGATCGCGGCGGCCATCGACGCCGGCGTCTCGGCCTATGTCGTGGATGGGCTCAAGAAGGAGCGCGTGAAGAGCATCGTCGATCTCTGCGTCTCGCGTTTCAACGCCTTCGCGCGGCTGCGCGAGGAGTTGGCGCAGGCCCGCAGCCAGCTTGCCGACCGCAAGGCCATCGACCAGGCCAAGGGGCTGGTGATGAAGGCAAAGTCCATTTCCGAGGAGCAGGCCTATGCGATGATGCGCAAGGTCGCCATGAATGAAGGCAAGAAGATCGTCGATATCGCCCGCTCCATCATCACCGCCGCGGAATTGCTGAAATGACCCAGACCCTGCGCATCGGCTTCATGCCGCTCACGGACGCCGGCCTGCTCCTCGTCGCCGCCGCGAAAGGCTTCGACCGGGACGAAGGGCTCGCTTTTGAGCTTTGCCCGGAGACCTCCTGGGCGAATCTGCGCGACAAGCTGGCGCTTGGCATTTACGACGCCGCCCATATGCTCGCGCCGGCTGTCGTCGCTTCGACGCTCGGCCTCGACGGTTTCGCCGCGCCGATGATCGGCGCCGTCGCGCTGGGACTCGACGGCAACGCCATTTCCGTCGCGCCGGCTCTCGCCGACGCCCTGCGGGAAAAAATCTACGGCGACGCCGCGGATCCCGTCGTTACGGCGCGCGCGCTGGCCGCGCTGGTCGCTTTTCGGCGCGGCAAAGGCTTGCCGGCGCTGCGCTTCGCCCATGTCTTTCCCTATTCCGCCCATCATTATCAACTGAAGCTGTGGATGCGCTCAGGCGGGGTGGACCCCGAGGGCGTGCGGCTCACCGTGACGCCGCCGCCGCTGATGGAGGAGAGCCTGCGCGGCGGCTTCGTCAACGGTTTTTGCGTCGGCGAGCCGTGGAATTCGCTGGCGCGGCAATCGGGCGCTGCGGAAATTCTCCACCCCTGCCGCGCTCTGACGCCGGATTGCCCCGAAAAGGTGCTGGCCTTCCTCAGCGAGTCCGCGCGCGATGAGCCGGAGCGGCCGCGCGCCGCCGCCCGCGCCGTGCGCCGCGCCGCGCTCTGGGGCGAGCAGCCGGAAAATGCGCAGGAATTCTGCCGGCTGATCGCGGAGGGATTGGGCGGCGCGGTCACGCCGGACATGGTCGTCGCCGTGCTGGGCAAGAATGGCAAATCTTCGCCCTGGCTGCGGCTCGACGCTGAATCCACCGCGCTTTCCGCGCCGCAGGCGCTCTGGCTCTATGTGCTGATCGCCGCCTGCGGCCAGACCGAGGCGTCGGACGCTCAAGCCGAGCTGGCTCAGCGGGCGTTCTGGCCGCAGGACGGCGCCTCGCCGCCGCCCTCCGCGCCCGCCTTTTTCGAGGGTCCATTCAACCCCGCGCAATGGCGCGAATGGCTCGCGGCCTTCAACCGGCGCATGTTCTGAAACGGCGGCCCGCTGCCTTCTTTTGCGGCGCAATATCTTTTTTCACGGCGCCTTTTGCCGCTCAAATATACATTGCGACAAAATTGAGCAATGACTGAAATGCGATAAAGCGCTTTTAAAAACAGTATATTAAATCGATGACGGTCCTCTGGCGCCGGAATTGCCTATAGAGCGTCAGGTCAATGACGACCCCGATCATCGGTTCGCGGAGCCAACGCTGGCTCTTGCGTGAGACTGACTGGCGCCTTTCCAACTGGACAAGGCGCCGGAAGCGCGGGCGTTGTCAGGCAAACTCTCCCTCGTCAGTCTCACTCGTGAACCTCTGCTCGGATTCGTCGCAGCAAAGGGTCCGTCATGGGACAGATCGAGAAATTTCCGCAGCCGACCAAGCTCGTCGTCATCGGCAATGGCATGGCCGCGGGCCGCGCCATGGAAGAGCTTTTCGCCAAACAGCACGCGCCGATGAAGGTCACGGTGTTCGGCGCCGAGCCGCGCGTGAACTATAACCGGATCATGCTTTCGCCTGTGCTCTCCGGCGAAAAGACTTTTGACGACATCATCATTCATGACCACGCCTGGTATGCGAAGCATGGGGTCGAGCTTCGTTCAGGCGAACCTGTGGTCGGGATCGATCGCGCGGCCAAAACCGTCGAGACGGCGTCCGGCGAGAAAGTCCCCTATGACAAGCTGATCATCGCGACGGGTTCGATGCCCTTCGTCATTCCGGTTCCGGGCGCGAATCTCGAAGGCGTCGTCACCTTCCGCGATCTCGACGACGTCGAGAAGATGCACGGCGCGGCTGACAAGGGCGGCAGCGCGGTGGTGATCGGCGGCGGCCTGCTCGGCCTCGAAGCGGCGGCGGGCCTCGCCCTGAAGGGAATGAAGGTTTCGGTCGTGCATCTCATGCCGACCCTGATGGAGCGCCAGCTCGACCCCAGCGCCGGCTACCTGCTCGAAAAGGCGATCAAGGCGCGCGGCATCGACGTCTATACCAAGGCCAATACCGAAGCCATCCTCGGCGACCAATGCGTCACCGGCGTCAGGCTGAAGGACGGCACCGTCCTGCCGGCCGATCTCGTCGTGATGGCCGTCGGCATCCGGCCCAATTTCGGCCTCGGCAAGGCGGCGGGCCTCGAATGCAACCGCGGCATCGTCGTCGATGACCAGCTCCTCACCAGCGATCCCGATATCTTCGCGGTCGGCGAATGCGTCGAGCATCGCGGCCAGTGCTATGGCCTGGTCGCGCCGCTTTACGAAATGGCCAAGGTGCTGGCGAGCGAGCTCGCGGGCGAGAATCCGGGGGGCTTCGTTCCTGCTGTCACCTCGACCAAGTTGAAAGTCACCGGCATCGACCTGTTCTCGGCGGGCGATTTTTCCGACGACGATGAGAACAACGAAGTCGTGCTGCGCGACCCTGCGCGCGGAATTTACAAGCGCGTCGTGCTGCGCGACGACAAGATTGTCGGCGCCGTGCTTTACGGCGACACGGCGGACGGCGCCTGGTATTTCGACCTGCTCAAAAAGGGCGAGGACGTCGGCGCGATCCGCGACACGCTCATCTTTGGCCAGGCCTATCAGGGAGGGTCCCCGCTGGACCCTACGGCGGCCGTTGCAGCCTTGCCGGATGATGCGGAAATCTGCGGCTGCAACGGCGTATGCAAGGGTTCGATCGTCTCGGCGATCACGGGGGACGGCCTCACGACGCTCGAGGACGTGCGCGCCAAAACGAAGGCTTCGGCCTCTTGCGGTCAATGCGCGGGCAAGGTGGAGCTGCTGCTCGCAGCGACGCTCGGCGACGGTTATGAAAAATCTGGCCGCAAGGCGATGTGCAAATGCACGGACCTGACGCATGAGGAAGTGCGCGGCTTCATCAAGTCCAAGCAGCTCAAGTCGCTTCCCGCCGTGATGCAGGAATTGGGCTGGAAGTCCTCGGGCGGCTGCCCGTCCTGCCAGCCGGCGCTGAACTACTACCTCGTCTGCGACTGGCCGGGCGAATATACCGACGATTATCAGGCCCGTTACATCAACGAGCGCGTCCACGCGAATATCCAGAAGGACGGCACCTTCTCGGTGGTGCCGCGCATGTGGGGCGGCGTGACCACGCCGGACGAATTGCGCGCCATCGCCGATGTCGCGGACCGCTTCAGCATCCCGACGGTGAAGGTCACCGGCGGCCAGCGCATCGACCTGCTCGGCGTTAAAAAGCAAGACCTTCCCGCCGTCTGGGCGCAGCTCAATTCGGCGGGCCTCGTCTCGGGCTTCGCCTACGCCAAGGGCCTGCGCACCGTGAAGACCTGTGTCGGCACGGACTGGTGCCGCTTTGGCACGCAAGACTCCACCGGACTGGGCGTCAAGCTCGAAAAGCTGCTGTGCGGCTCGTGGACCCCGGCGAAAGTGAAGCTCGCCGTCTCCGGGTGTCCGCGCAATTGCGCCGAATCCACAGTGAAGGATATCGGCGTGATCTGCGTCGATTCTGGCTACGATATCCACGTGGGGGGCGCGGCGGGCCTGCACGTGCGCGCCACCGACCTGCTCGGCCATGTCGCCACCGAGGAGGAGGCGCTCGAATATTGCGCCGCGATCATGCAGATGTATCGCGAGGAAGGCGCCTATCTCGACCGTCTCTACAAATGGGTCGACAAGACCGGGCTGGAGCGACTTCGCGCCACGATCTTCGAGGATCACGCCGCCCGAAAGGCGCTCTACGAGCGCTTCATGCTCTCGCAGCGCTATGCGCGCCGCGACCCTTGGGCGGAGCGCGCCGCGGGCAAGGATCTCCACGAATTCATGCCGCTCGCCGTGCTGTCGCCGATTTCCCGCGCGGCAGCCGAATGACCATTTCCGAGGATTTCGCCATGGAAGAAAACAAGACCTTCTGGTTCGACTGCGGCCCGGTCGACGCCATTCCCTTGCGCGGTGCGCGCACCTTGCGCACGCCGCGCCGCGAGATCGCCGTGTTCCGCACCGCGACCAACGAGATCTTCGCGCTGGAAAACAAATGCCCCCACAAGGGCGGGCCCTTGAGCGAAGGCATCGTCCACGGGCGCAAAGTCGCCTGTCCGCTGCACAACTGGATCATCGATCTCGAAAGCGGCGCAGCCACCGGCGCCGATCAGGGCTGCGCGCGGAGCTTTCCGGTCAAGATCGAGCGCGGCCGCATCTATCTCGACATGGATGTCGCCGCCCAGGCCTGACCTTGACCGTCCCGCGCAATGAGCCCGAAATGACCAAGACGATCTCAACCACCTGTCCCTATTGCGGCGTCGGCTGCGGCGTCAGCGCAGAAGCATCCGGCGCAAAAGCGCTCGTGGCGGGCGACAAGGCGCATCCGGCCAATTTCGGCCGGCTGTGCGTCAAGGGCGCGTCTCTGGCGCAGGTGCTGACGCTGGAGGAGCGGCTGCTCCATCCGCGCATCGGCGGCGCCCGCGCGAGCTGGGACGAGGCGCTGGAGACGGTCGCCCGCGTGTTCGGCCAGACCATCGCGGAGCATGGGCCGGATTCGGTCGCCCTTTATGTCTCCGGCCAGTTGCTGACCGAGGATTATTACGTCGCCAACAAGCTGATGAAGGGCTTTGTCGGTTCGGCCAATATCGACACCAATTCGCGCCTGTGCATGTCGTCCTCGGTGGCGGGCCACAAGCGCGCCTTCGGCGCCGACACCGTGCCCGGCTGCTACGAGGATCTCGAAGACGCCGATCTCGTCGTGCTTGTCGGCTCCAATCTCGCCTGGTGCCACCCGATCCTCTACCAGCGGCTCGTCGCGGCGCGCGAAAGGCGCGGCGGCCTGCCGCGCGTGGTCAATATCGACCCCCGCCGCACCGCGACCAGCGAGATCGCCGATCTTCATCTTTCGCTCGCGCCGGGCTCCGACGTCGCGCTGTTTTCCGGCCTGCTGGGCGAACTGAACCGCGTCGGAAAGCGCGCGAAAAAATTCGTCGCTGCGCACACCAATGGGTTGGACGAGGCGCTCGCCGCCGCCAGGCCGTGGACGCTCGACAAGGTCGCCGCCGAGACGGGCCTCAGCCGCGCCGACCTGCAACGCTTCTTCGATCTCGTCATCGAAAACGAGAAGACCGTCACGGTCTATTCGCAGGGCGTCAACCAGTCGGCGGCGGGGACCGACAAGGTCAACGCCATCATCAATATGCACCTGCTGACCGGCCGCATCGGCAAGCCGGGCTGCGGGCCTTTCTCGGTCACCGGCCAGCCCAACGCCATGGGCGGACGCGAGGTCGGCGGCCTCGCCAACATGCTCGCGGCCCATATGGAGCTGGACAATCCCGCCCATCGCGCGCTGGTGCGGAATTTCTGGGGCGCGCCCACGCTGGCGGAAAAGCCCGGCCTCAAGGCGGTCGAGCTGTTCCAGGCCATCGACGACGGCCGCGTCAAGGCGGTCTGGATCATGGCGACCAATCCGGTGGACAGCCTGCCCGACGCCGATTTCGTCCGCGCCGCGCTGAAGAAATGCCCCTTCGTCGTCGTGTCCGACGTCGCGGAAAACACCGATACCGGCGCGCTCGCCCATGTCCTGCTGCCGGCGCTCGCCTGGGGCGAGAAAGACGGCACGGTGACCAATTCCGAGCGCCGCATCTCGCGGCAGCGCGCCTTGCGCGCGGCGCCGGGCGACGCGCGCGCCGACTGGGACATCGTTTGCGACGTCGCGCGGCGCATGGGTTTCGGTGAGTCTTTCGCCTATGACGGCCCGGCGCAGATTTTCCGCGAGCACGCCGCGCTGTCTGGCGCGGGCAATGACGGAACGCGCGATTTCGACATTTCCGGCTGCGCCGAACTTTCCGACGCCGCCTACGAGGCCCTGGCGCCGTTCCAATGGCCTCTGCGCAAGGGCGAAAAAGGCGGCGACGCGCCGAAGCGCTTCTTCGCCGATGGCAAATTCTTCACGCCCGACGGCCGCGCGAATTTCGTGGCGACGCCTTATCGCGGCCTCGCGCAAAAGGCGGCGCGGGGTGAATATGTGCTGAATACTGGCCGCGTGCGCGACCAATGGCACACGATGACCCGCACCGGCCGCGCCGAGCAATTGTCGCAGCATATCGCGGAGCCTTTCGCCGAACTGAATCCGCTCGACGCCGCGCTTCTCGGCGTGGGGCCTGCGGGCCTCGTCCGGCTTTCCAACGCGCGCGGCGCCGTGCTGCTGCGCGCGCAGATCACGGCTCGGCAGCGGCGCGGCAGCGTGTTTGCGCCGATCCACTGGACAGAACAATTCGCCTCCGCCGCGCGGGTGGATGTTCTGGTTGCGCCGGTGGTCGACGCCATCTCCGGCCAGCCAGAATCCAAGGGAACGCCAGTTGAGGTCGAGCCGGTCGATCCCGCCTGGTACGCCTTCGCCCTGAGCCGCGAGAAGCCCGAACATCTCGACTGCGCCTATTGGGCGCGGGCGCGGATCGCGGGCGGCTGGCGGCTCGAACTCGCGGGGCTGAACGATCCCGACGACTGGGAGCTTTTCGCGCGCAGCCTGTTCGGCCTTGGCGCGGGGGAGGGCGAGTTGACCGTCCTGCGCGATGCGCGCTCCGGCTCTTACAGCTGCGTCGCGACCCGTGAAGGCTCGACAAGCGCAAGCGGTCGGCGCACGCCGGAGCGCGCGCAAGAAATCGTCGGCGCGATTTTTGTGGCGAAAACGCCGGTCGGCATCGCCCGATCCTGGGCCTGCGAGCAATTCGCGCAGGTCGAGGTCGAGCCGCTGGCCTTGCTCGCCGGGCGCCCGCCGCGCGCCTGCCGCGACCCGGGCCGCAAGGTCTGCGTGTGCATGAATGTCGGCGCCAACATCATTCTCGACGCCATTTCCGAGAAGAACCTCGGCAATGTCGCGGCCATTTCCGACGCCACGGGCGCCGGCTCCGGCTGCGGCTCCTGCAAGCCTGAAATCGAACGCCTGCTCGGCCAGCAGCGGGCGGCTGTCGCTGTCAAATCGTGATATTGAACTGAAAGGGTGAACGCATGAAACTGTCCGACCTGAAGCAATCCGGCCATTGGCCGACGCTGCTTTCCGCCTTCCTCTACTTCGACATCAGCTTCATGGCCTGGGTCTCGCTTGGCCCGCTCATGGTCTATATCGCCAAGGCCATGAATATTCCGGTTGAGCAGAAGCTGACGCTGGTCGCCATTCCGGTGCTGTCGGGCGCGATCCTGCGCATTCCGCTGGGCATTCTCGCCGATACGATCGGCTCCAAGCTCACCGGCACAATCGCTCAGATCGTCATGATCATCGCCTGCGCCTATGTCTGGATGTTTGGCCTCAGCGGCCCCCAATCGGTGGCGATCTTCGGCGCCATTCTCGGCCTTGGCGGCGCCTCCTTCGCCGTTGCCTTGCCGCAGGCGAGCCGCTGGTATCCGCCCCATTTGCAGGGCATTGTCATGGGCATCGCCGGCGCCGGCAACATGGGCGTGGTGCTCGACACCCTGTTCGCGCCGACCATCGCCGAACATTTCGGCTGGCAGGGCGTCTATGCCGCACTGCTGATCCCGATGGTCATCATCCTCGCCATTTACATGCTGACGGTGAAGGACGCGCCCGGTTCGGTCAAGCGCATCCCGCTTGCGGCCTATGGCAAGCTGCTGCTCGACACCGACAGCCGCTGGTTCATGTTCTTCTATTTCATCACCTTCGGCGGCTTCGTCGGCCTCGCTTCGGCGCTGCCGCTCTATTTTACCGCGCAGTTCCACGTCACCCCGGTGGCGGCGGGCCTGATGGTGTCGCTGATCGTGTTCTTCGGCTCGACCTTCCGGCCTGTCGGCGGCGCGATTGCGGACAGGGTTGGCGGCATCAAGTCTCTGACCGTGATGTTCCTGGTCGTGGCGGCCTGCTATTTCACCGTGTCGCAGCTGCCCGAGGGCCCGGCCCCGGTCGGCGCGGCGGGCTGGATGCTCACCGAACTGCCGATGATGGGCTGGGTCGCCGTGGCGCTATTCTCGGTCGGCACCCTTTGCCTCGGCATGGGCAATGGCGCGGTGTTCCAGCTGCTGCCGCAGCGCTTCCGCAATGAAGTCGGCGTGATGACCGGTCTGGTCGGTTTCGCCGGCGGCCTCGGCGGCTTCTTCCTCGCCAAGGCGCTCGCGACCTCCAAGGGCATGACCGGTGGCTTCATGGCCGGCTTCCTGTTCTTCGGCTTCCTCGCTTTGCTCGGCGTGGGCGGCCTCAGTCTCGTCAAGCACCGCTGGCGCACCACTTGGGGCGCGGTTTCCGGCGCCCGCATCTGATCCGCAACATTCCCTCTCCCCGCGAAGGCGGGGAGGGGCTCGAGCAGTTTCCGCTTCACTTGAGGAGGAAACGGCTCTCAGGAGCGAATGCGACGCCGAGCTGATGCGACGGATTCGCCTGTCGTGGCGAGCCACGATAGGCGAGAAATGGGCTAATCTGACAAGCCGTCCCTCCTCTTGAGTCTGCCGAATGACCCGCCTCGACCGCTTCGATCATGATCTGCGCTACGAGATCGGCTTCGCCAGCGAATGCGGGCGCCGCGCCGACAATCAGGATTATGGCGCCGCGCGGATCGGACGGCCGCGCGTCGATTCCCGCACGGGGGTGGTCGTCGCCGTGGCGGATGGCGTCGGCGGCCACAAGGGCGGGCGCCAGGCGTCGGAGCTCACCGTCCGCAGCTTTCTAGACGGCTTCTTCTCCTTGCCGGGATCATTGGGCGTCAGGCAGGCCGCGTCGCGCGCGCTCGATTCCATCAATGCCTGGATCGTGGCGCAGGGTAGGGTCGATCCCGAACTCGCCGGCATGGCGACCACCTTTACCGCGCTCATCCTCTCTGGCCGCTCCGGCCATTGCGTTCATGTCGGCGACAGCCGGCTCTATCGATTCCGCGAGGATGCGCTGGAGCAGCTGACAGACGACCATGTGATGGGGCGCGGCGATTTCAAACATATGCTGCGCCGCGCCGTCGGGATGGATGAATCCGTGCGGATGGACCACAGCGCCTTTTCGCTGCGTCCACTCGAACGTTACCTGCTGTGCAGCGACGGCGTGCATGGCGCCTTGAGCGATGCGAAATTGCGTGAAATCCTCGCCCGTCGCGCCGCGCCCGAGCAGACCGCGCAAGACCTCGTCGCCGCCGCGCTCGACGCCGGAAGCGCCGACAACTGCACTGCGATGGTCGTCGATATCCTCGACACGCCGCCCGCCGAAGCGGGCGAATTGCGCGATTTCTTCCACGATCTGCCGATCCTGCCGCCGCCTGCGCCGGGCGTGCTGGTCGATGATTACCGCCTCGACTCGCTTCTGGCCGAAGGCCGCTACAGCCGGCTGATGCGCGCGGAAGATTTGCGCACGGGCGCCCAGGTCGTGATCAAATTTCCGCAGCCGCGCGTGACCGAGGACGCCGCCTATCGCCACGCTTTCGTCAACGAGGCCTTCGTCGCCAGCCGCGTCCGCAGCCCGTGGATCGGCGAAGTCATCGAACAGCCGGTGGAGCGCCAGACCCGGCTCTATTCGGTCATGCCCTTTTATGACGGCGAAACGCTCGAACAGCGATTGAACCGAGAGCCGCGCGTCTCCTATGCCGAAGGCGCCCAGCTCGCCACCCGCATCGCGCGCGCCGTCGTCGCTTTGCATCGCGCCGGGATCATCCACCGGGACATCAAGCCGGACAATATCCTGCTGCTGAAGGACGGCGGCTTGCGCCTGATCGACCTTGGCGTCGCGCGCCTGCCGCAGCTGGAGGATTTCGCGCCGCAAGACATTCCGGGCACGCCGTCCTTCATGGCGCCGGAACTTTTCGCAGGCGCGGCGGGCGATGAAATGTCCGACCTGTTCGCTCTGGGCGTCACGGTCTATCGCCTTTTTTCGCGCGCTTATCCTTATGGCGAGATCGAGCCTTTCACCAAGCCGCGCTTCGGCGCGCCCGCCTCGCTCGCCGCTCGCCGCCCGGACCTGCCCGCCTGGCTGGAAGGCGCGATCGCCAAGGCCATCGCGGTCGATCCCGCGCAACGTTACGGCGACGTGCTGGAATTCGCCTTCGAGATCGAAAATGGCGCACGTACCGGACGCCCCGAGGCGCCGAAGAAGACCGCGCTCTACCAGCGTAATCCGCTGCTGTTCTGGCAGGCGCTCTGCGCTCTGCTCGCGGTGGCGCTGATTGTCGTGCTGGCGCGACGGTGAGGATCGATCTTGCCGATCCGCTTGGCGCCGTCGGCGGAATATCCCGAGGTCAGGCTCAGACCTTGATCTCGCGCCACTCCCACCAGCAGGCGGATTGCGGCCAATGCCCGTGCGGGCGGTTCTGACCCTGAGAGGCCCGGCGCCAAAGCTACCATTATCATTGTGATGTTGGCGCCCTCTTCGAAGCGCTGGCCATTCCTTCCATCATCGACATCGTCCGCCCATCGCGAGGACAGCATCAAGTGCGGAATGGTTCGGTAGGCTCGAATTTGCTATTGTGACCGGGCGCCGCTGTCGTCGAAGGCGTCGCTTATGAATGCCGTCGCTGAATTTCATCGACCGCAATCCTTCGACGCAAGAAGGGGCGGAGACCATGCAGTCCAAGAACCCATTCCGACATCACACACCCGACGACGATCCGGAGCAGGGCACACCCGGCACCGGGGACGACGTCTGCCCCGAATGCCAGGGGACAGGCAAGAAGCTCGACAAGGAAACGGGCAAGCCGACCGACAAGACTTGCGAACGCTGCGACGGAACGGGGATAATCATCCAAGGGATTGGTTAGCGTCGCCGAATTCGTTCGCGGTAAACGCCTGCCAGGCGGAACGCTTGGCAGGCGCAACGCTTGGCGGGCGCGGCTCACCGTAAGATTGTCGAGCGAGCCGCGCAGTGTTTCGGCCGGGATGGCGAGTTCGATCCGCCGTCACCGAATTTCCGAGAACGGCGCCGAGCCGTCGTTCACGTTGCCGACGGGTGACGCGTTAGATCCGAACGCAGCCGATGTTGGAGGCGCCCCCCGACGTTTTCCAAGGCCCCATCTGATCGTCAGATATGGATTCGTGAACGAGTGCGGGATCGGCGCGGATCATTCCTTCACCGCGCGGTCGAGATTGAGCGCTTGGCTGAGGAGGGAGGCCTGCTCCTCGCTGATCCGCGCCGAAGCGACGTCCATGCCCGTGAGTTTCGCGCCGGCCAGATTCGCGCCGCGAAGATCGGCGCCCGCGGCGTCGGCGCCGGAGAGATCGGTTCCGGAAAAGTTCGCGTCGTTCAGCTTGGCGAATTCGAGGTCGGCCCGGGAAAAATCGGCGCGGGAGATATCGGCCTGCCGGAGGTCGGCGCCGCGCATGATCGCGTGCATCAGCCCCATCGATTGGTTCTTCATGTCGGCTGAGGCGTCAGAGCCGGATAGATTGGCGGCCACCATGCTGACGCCGGAAAAATCGCCAGCCAGACGCGCGCCGGCGAGATTGACGCGATCCATTTTCGCGCCCTGCAATTGCGTGCCGAACAGATGGGCGTCGGACAGGCGGGCGTCGCTGAAATCGGCGTTGAGCGCCCAGACCTGATCGAGCACGGCGCCTCTGAGGTCGGCGCCGCGGAGATTGGCGCGGTTGAGCCGCGCGCCGCGCAGATTGGCGCCAGAGAGGTCCAAAACGGACAAATCGAGCCCGTTCAGGCTCTTGTCGGCAAGGTCCAGCGCCTCGCCGACGCCGCGCCCCGCGATCAGCGCCTCGACATCGGCGCGCGTCAACTCGGCCTTGGTGAAGGCGGGCGACGACAGATCGACGCCAGCCAGCATGCCTTGCGCGAGGACCTGCCCTGAAGGCGCGGCGAACGCGAGCGCGCAGGCCAGCGCGAGTTCCATGCGTGTGCTTCGTTTCATTGCCGCCTTCTCCCAATCTCTTTAACGCATCGAAGGTCGCTAAAGTTTGGCCCCAAGGGGAGCTATGGCGTTTCTAAGAGAAAGCCGCGCTCAGGCCCCGATCCCCCAGAAGTCGGCGATGAGCCGCGCGGCGGGCAGGCCGGCGTTCACCACGCCGAACCCTTCCCGCCCGCCGTCGGCGGCGGCGGAATCGACGGGAAATCCATGGCCCATCTCGGCGACGGTCCAGAATTCGACCGCGGCGCGCTTCGGCGTGCTCCAGACGCGGCGCCGCACCCCCGGCCGCGGCGTCGTGTCGGCGTTCGGCGGTCCGCCGAAACCATGGACCTCGCTCCACTGGATGGCGAGGGCCTCGGCGTTATGCGGATCGACCAGTTGATCGCGCCCGCCCTGCCAGATTGATAGACGCGGCCATGCGCGCGGCTTGACCGTCGGTGGCGCCGCCCGCCGGACGGAATCCGCCAGCGTCCGCCGGTTCATCAGGCCGTCGGCGCGGCGCATGCGCAACAAGGCCGAGGCGCTGTTGTAGGCGGCGCCGACCGGCATGCCCGCGACCACCGCTCCCGCCGCGAAAACAGCGGGATAGGCCGCCAGCATCGCCGCGGCCATGGCGCCGCCGGCGGAAAGCCCGACGATGAAGACCCGGCGTGGGTCGGATTTGAAACGGATGGTCGCGGCGCGCACCATCTGGCGGATCGACATCGCTTCGCCGCCGCCCCTGCGGACGTCGCCGGGTTGATACCAATTGAAGCAGCGCCCATGGCTGTTCTTTGAGGTCTGCTCAGGCAGCAGCAGGGCGGCGCCGATGCGCTGGGCCAGAGCGATCCAGCCGGAATTGCGGGCGAAGGAAGAAGCGCTCTGCCCGCAGCCATGCAGCACCACGATCAGCGGCGCGCCTGCGAGCTGCTTTTTCGGCGGCGCATAGACGAACATGCGCAGGGCGCCGGGATTGGAGCCGAACGCTTCGACTTCGACCACGCGTCCTGCGGGGCTGGGCGCGGGAATGGCCTTCACGAGCGGCAGCCAGGCCGCCGTCCAGAACGCCGCCGCGCCCTTCATGGCCCGCCGAATCTGCTTCGAGCTGCGCGCCATTATTTCCCGCTTTTGCGCCGCTTGAGCTTTTTGGGGGTCTTGAGCGCAGCGGTCCCGAAATTGGTCGACATCTTGCCGGCCTCCTGGATCATGGCCGTCTGCTGCTTGCGCGCGGCGGCCTGCCAGAGGGCTCGCCCCGTGCCGGCGACCTTGTTGGCGCCGCTCAGCCAAAGGCTCATGAAGGGGTTCTTTTTCGTCAGATGACGCATGCCGGCCTCCTTGCGGGCGCCGGAGGGCGCCTCGCCTTCATCGCCGTGATTCGCGGTCAATCGGCGCGGTCGAGCCTGTCCCGTCCATTGACGATCCAGTTGTCGATGCGCGTGTCCGAGACGGTTTTATTATCCGGCCCGTTGATGCGGATGACCTCACAGCCCTGCATATGCAGGGCTCGTGCATGGGCCAGGGCGCGTCGCTCGGTGGGCGCGCTCGGCGAGCGCGTTTCCCTTGTGCCCGGCGAGGTCCGATAAATGACAACCCAATCCGACATGGCGCGCTCCTCCGAAATCGAAGTTCTCAAGCTACCGTCCGAGAACGCAGTTTGAATGACGCCGACGAGATTGTCCCGGAAATTCGGCGTGCGTCCACATGATCCCCGGCGGGCCGAATTGTTCCCGCCCGCCAGCGGTCCATTGCATTTCCGCATGACTCGCGGGGATACGCCGCGCCACGGCTTGCGTTATGCTGAAGGCCCCGCCACCCGGAACGCCATCATGTCCGAAACCATGCTTTTCTCTCCTTTTCAGGTCGGAGACCTGAAGCTCGACAATCGCATCGTCATCGCGCCGATGTGCCAATATTCCGCCGCCGACGGCTGCATGACGGATTGGCATCTTCTCCATTACGGGCAGCTCGCCCTGTCCGGGGCGGGCCTGCTGACGATCGAAGCGACAGCGGTGGCGCCGGAGGGCCGCATCACCTACGCCGACGTCGGGCTCTATTCCGACGCCAACGAGGTCGCCATGGCCCGCGTGCTTGACAGCGTCCGGCAGTGGTCGCCGATTCCCGTTGCGATCCAGCTCGCCCATGCGGGGCGCAAGGCGTCCTGTGACCTGCCGTGGAAGGGCGGCGCGCAAATTCCGCCTGAATCGCCCCAAGGCTGGCGCACCGTCGCGCCATCCTCGCTCGCCGTCGCGGCGGACGACGCCGCGCCAACCGCGCTGAGCCGGGAGGAAATGACCCGGATTCGCGGCGATTTCGTCGCCGCCGCGCGCCGCGCCGCCCGTCTGGGCCTCGACGCCGTGCAATTGCATGGCGCCCACGGCTATCTCCTGCATCAGTTTCTTTCGCCGCTTTCCAACAGACGCGACGACGAATATGGCGGCCCGCTCGAAAACCGCATGCGGTTCCCGCTGGAGGTCTTCGACGCGGTGCGCGAGGCGTTCCCGGCGGGACGCTCGGTGACGATGCGCGTTTCGGGCACGGACTGGATCGAAGGCGGCTGGTCGATCGAGGAGACTGTCGTCTTCGCGCGGGCGTTGGAACAGCGCGGCTGCGGCGCCATTCACGTCTCGAGTGGCGGCCTGCTTCCGGCGCAAATCCCGCTGGGGCCGGGCTACCAGGTGGCGCTTGCGCGGGTGGTCAAGGCGGCTGTTGGAATTCCGGTCGTCGCCGTCGGCCTCATCACTGAGTTCGATCACGCCGAGGACATCCTCAAGGCCGGCGACGCCGACCTGATCGCCCTGGCGCGGGCCATGCTCTACAATCCGCGCTGGCCCTGGCACGCCGCCGCCCATTTTGGCGCCCATGTTCGGGCGCCCAATCAATATTTGCGGTCGCAGCCGCACCATCTCAAATTTCTTTTCGACTAGACGGAACCGGCCTGAGGCGACATTCGCCTCAAACCGCTTCTCTCGCGGATCACGGCGAAGGGTCGCAAAAGCCGCATCCGACGATCCCGTCTAAAGATTTGAGGGTTTGGCGAGATCGTTCGGTCAGCGGCAGCTTCGGGATGAGCTGTTCCAACTCGCGCTTCCGCCGCAATGAAGAGTCTCGGCCTCATGCCGCCTTCAGGTTGACCTTCGCTTCCGCGAGCCTGGTGAGAAGCTGGTCCGCGCCGCGCTCTTCCAGAAGGGTTTCTTCCAGCAACTTCGCGGCGTCGTTCATTCCGAGCTCTTCGGCCCATGTCCTGAGCGCGCCGTAGCTGGCCATTTCATAACGCTCGACTGTTTGGGCCGCCGCGATCATCCCAGCGTCAAGGGCGGTGCTGTCGCCGAAATCCTCAACGACCTCGTCGCATTCTTTCAGAATTCCGGTGATGGCTTCATATTTCACGGCTTTCGGCGGCTTCACGCCAGCCATGCGGACGCTGATAGCCGACGCCATCGAGGCGCTGATCCTCCCGCTCGACGAGATCGACGGCGACGGCGACGCCGACCTTGAGGCCGGGCCGGATAACGAGGACAGCGATCCGGGCGAAGAGGGCCATTGTGGCCTTCCGGATTATGGGCCGCCGTTCGAAATGGACCAGCGCCCGATTATGGGGCGATGCGACGAGAGTGGCCACAGCGTTCCTGCAAAGGAGCCTTAGCTCTGACTTGAAAAGGTCACAGGCGCCCCGCATCTTGATCATAATTCAGCGTCCTCCCGAGGGCCTGAGGAAATGAAACGCCCGCCACGGATGCACTGGCGGGCGTTTCTGTTCCTACGCGCGAACCAGTGATCGAAGGCCAGCCAACTTAAAACTGAGGCGCAACCCTTTTTCAGGTAACATCATCGCCTGCCTGACGGCGACGTCGACGTTTCCGACACGCTTAAGCCTGACGAAGCCCGAAAGACTCAGGAATAAGCCAATGTTACGCTTAGCTAAGCCACGATATATGTGTCGGCGCCGCGTCATAAAGGCGGAAGCGTTGGCAATACTGCTTGCGATCGCAATATCAACGAGCGCCAATGCCGGTAATAATCCTCTGCCATCGGAAAGGCCGACCTCTGGCGCGGGAGTTCCGGCCTGGGTCCGCCGGGAATGCCGTCCGGCAACGCCTGCGGAACTGGCTGCGCAGCGGGCAGGCCCCGGCGAATGGTTTTATCGAACGACGTGGGATTTTTGTTACCTGGACACAAGACCGGGCTTGTGGTGCCCGCCGTACTGTCCTCAACGATAAGTCTCCCCTGCGCCCGGCCGAGAAGCTTCCATTGCCAGACAGTATTTCAATGACGCGGGATTCGCGGGCGCTCCCTATTCCTGCCCCGCGCCCGGCGCCGTATAGGCCGCCCAATCTGGCAGCGACGCCACGGAGCGCCCTCCGCAGCCTGAGCAGACAAGCCGCCGAGCGCGGGCAATCTCCGGGACCGGCGTCGCCCGCGGCAGCGCCAGGGCGTCAAAGCTGACGGCGCCCTCGCGATGACATTTCCGGCAGTAGAGAATCACCCCCGCCAGGCCTAGCTCGATGGCGTTCTCAATCGTCATGGGGTCGTAGGGGCGGTCGGGTTCACGGTGACGCCAATCCAAGACAGGCGTTTTTCGTTGCCCCAGACGATACCCCTGATCGAGAGCGTCGGTTCTTGTTACCCGAAAATATCGCTAACTTGTTGATTTAAGTGGTGCGGATGAGGGGATCGAAAAGCGCGCATAATTTATTGAAATATTATGATTATCTGTAAAGAAAATAATTTTATACCAACAAATATACCAACAATTTGCAGTGCTGAGCCTGTGTGGCAGCCGGTTGGCTTCGGCTAAGCGGCGGCGGCATTCGGCTCATACCGGCCCGTCGCGATCAAATTGACGACCGTCTCATCACGACCCTTTTCGGACCGTCAATGGCTTGGGATGAACGTCAGTAGAGGCCGTGCTGCGCGCGTAGCCATCGACTCATGATGGGCGACGGCGTTCCGCGCCCGACATTACTTCATGGCCGCTTAAGAACGAAACTCGGGGTCGGTTCCTTCAGGCCTTGATGTTGATCCCGGCAAAGAGATGGTAGTTGCCGCCGATAAGGTCGACTGCCAACAAGCTGGCGCTCGTTTGGCTGAGCGCCCCGCTGGTGGCGTTGGCGAACACCAACGTCTGGTTGGAGTGTGGGTCATAAAGCCAGGCGACGTCGTGAGCGGGCACCAGTTGGCTGGCGCTGCTCAGCCCGCCGTACACGCCAGTCACCCCCGCAATCTGTGAAAAATCGAGCAGATCGTTGACCGAGCCATGCTGGCCCGTGGCGCTGAACCCCGCAATCGTGTCGTAGCCAGCCGGCGTCGAGTCGCCTGGCGCCCGATAAACGAATGTGTCGGCGACTGTATGCCCCAGGACATTCATTGCGTCGGCGCCGCCGCCAGCGGCGATGGTGTCGTCGCCCTGCAGGGCGACGATGGTGTCATTGCCGCCGCCCGTCGTGATGACATGCCGTCCCGTTCCTGCGGCGGTCACCTTCAGGGCGCCGCTGTCGCTTCCCGCGGCGAGATCGCCGCCAATGGTGACGGCGGCGGCGCCGCCGGTCAGCGTCAGGATTTCGCCCTGCGTCATCGCGCCAGCGTTGATCGTGTTGGCGCCGCTTCCGGTGGCGATCGACAGCGCGGCGACGACGCCCGTAGTGACGTTCAAGCCGCCCGAGACCGCCGTGGCCGCGAGATTGCTGCGCAGACCAGTGACGACAAAATTCGCGCTGCCGACAAGCGTCAGGGCAATGTTCATCCCCATGGCGGCGGCGTTGACCGTCAGGGTTCCGGCATTGCCATCGTTGACGCTCGTCGCTCCATTGCCGACGATCACAGCGGCCAAGCCGGCCGCGTTCGCACCGAGCGTCACATTGCTGGCGCCGGTTAGCGCCAGATCCTGCACATTATAGACCCGGGCGAAGTCGGCGTCGGTAAGCGTCGCCGGCGCTGCAAGCATGATCGTGTCCGTCCCGCCGTTGCCGGTGATCGCGGCAGCAGCCGCGAGAGCCGACTCCGTGGCGAAGCTGAAAACGTCATTGCCCGGCGTTCCCTCGTAATAAGGCGCGGAGAGAACGCTGGTGTTGCCGGCCGCGTCGGTGGCCGTGACCTGGTAATTGCGGACGAGGCTGTTGTTCTCGCCGGTCGCAAAGGTCCAGACGCCGTTTTGGCCTGCTAATGTCGTATTGAGTTTGGCTCCGCCGTCGTAGACCGTGACCGTGCTGCCCGCCTCGGCGTTTCCGGTCAGGCTCCAGACGTTGCCGGCGTAGGCCGCGCTGGTGATCGACGGCTGAGGCGGTTGAGACGCGTCGACGGTGAAGCTGAAAGGCTCGCTCGTCGTTGTGTTGCCGGCCGGATCGATCGCGATCGCCGATATCGTATAGGACTGGCCATTGACCAGACCTGCCATCTTATAACTCCAGGACCCGTCGGGCGCGACCATGACGGGAACCGGCTCGCCTGCTCCCGCCCCAGAGCTCGACGCCCCGATATTGGTCGGTAGCGTGAGCTCGACAATATCGCCTGGATCGGCCTGGCCGGTGAGAACGGTCGAGCCGTCGCTGAAATGTGCGGCGTTGATGTAGTTGACGCCGTCGGGGCCGACGACGATCGCGCTGTCGGAGATCGCGCTCTCGGTCGGCGGGGTTGTGTCGACGGTGAAGCTGAATGCGGCGCTCGTCGCAATATTTCCCGCCGGGTCGATCGCGGTCGCCGTCGCCGTGTAGGACTGGCCATTGACCAGGCCCGCCAAAGTGTAGCTCCAGGATCCATCTGGCGCGACCGTGGCAAAAGCCGCCTTGCCCGCTCCCGCGCCCGAACTCGACGATCCGATATTGGTCGGCAAATTGAGTTCTACAATGTCGCCAGCCTCGGCCTGGCCGGTCAGAGTGGTCGAGCCGTTGTTGAAATGGTTGGCGTTGATGTAGTTCTGCCCGTCCGTCCCCACCGTCACTGCGCTGTCCGAGATCGCGCTCTCGCTCGTCGTCGTGTCGACGGTGAAGCTGAAGGGGTCGCTCGCCGCGACATTGCCGGCGGCGTCGATCGCGACCGCTGTCAGCGTGTAGGACTGGCCGTCGGCGAGGCCCGTCAACGTATAGCTCCAGGATCCGTCCGCGGCGACCACTGGATAGAACCTAAACGTGTTGCCCCCGCCTTCGGATAGATTCCAGCCCGGCGGGCCGGAAAGCCAAACCTCGTCGCCTGGATCGGCCTGGCCGGTGAGAACGGTCGAGCCGTCGCTGAAATGTGCGGCGTTGATGTAGTTGACGCCGTCGGGGCCGACGACGATCGCGCTGTCGGAGATCGCGCTCTCGGTCGGCGGGGTTGTGTCGACGGTGAAGCTGAATGCGGCGCTCGTCGCAATATTTCCCGCCGGGTCGATCGCGGTCGCCGTCGCCGTGTAGGACTGGCCATTGACCAGGCCCGCCAAAGTGTAGCTCCAGGATCCATCTGGCGCGACCGTGGCAAAAGCCGCCTTGCCCGCTCCCGCGCCCGAACTCGACGATCCGATATTGGTCGGCAAATTGAGTTCTACAATGTCGCCAGCCTCGGCCTGGCCGGTCAGAGTGGTCGAGCCGTTGTTGAAATGGTTGGCGTTGATGTAGTTCTGCCCGTCCGTCCCCACCGTCACTGCGCTGTCCGAGATCGCGCTCTCGCTCGTCGTCGTGTCGACGGTGAAGCTGAAGGGGTCGCTCGCCGCGACATTGCCGGCGGTGTCGGTCGCGACTGCAACCAATGTATAGGACTGGCCGTCGGCGAGGCCCGCCAATGTATAGCTCCAGGATCCGTCCCCGGCGACAATTGGATAGACCGGCAACGCTTTGCCCGCGCCGGCGCCACTGCTGGACGAACCTATCGGTGTGATGAGCTCGACAATATCACCCGGATCGGCATGGCCGGTCAGGGTTGTCGAGCCGTCGCTGAAATGGGCGGCGCTGATGTAGTTCCGGCCGTCCGCGCCCGTTGTCACCGCGCTGTCGGAGATCGCGCTCTCGGTCGGCGGAGTAGTGTCGACGGTGAAGCTGAACGTGTCGCTCGTCGCCGTGTTTCCGGCAAGGTCAGTCGCGGTGGCTGCCGCGGAAACGGTCTGCCCGTTGGTCAGACCTGTCAGCACGAAGGCCCAAGTTCCGTCCTCCGCCACCGTCGCCGCCTGAGCCGCGCCCCCGTTGACGCTGACCACGACGGTGTCGCCAGCTTCCGCCGCGCCCGTCAGCGTGTTCGTCCCATTGTTAAAATTGGCGGCGTTGAGGTAGTTCTGGCCGTCTGTCCCGGTCATCACCGCGATGTCCGATATTGCGCTTTCGTTCGTGCGAGTGTCCAGGACCACAATATTTCCGGCGACCGGAGCAAAGGCGCCTTGGGCATTGGGATTGAGCTGCAAGCTTGAGATGATGGCGCCGTCTGCGAGCGAAGACAGATCGACAACGTATCCGGTCTGGCCGCCCGTGATATCGACTGTCACGCTCTGGTTGTTGATGTCAGTGAAGGTCACCACACCCGCATAGGTCGGATCAAGCCCGGTGATCGTGAACGGGACCGCCGCCTCTTGCGCAAGGCCGATCGGTGTATCCAAACCATCGTCAACCGAGAAGTTCAGGCCGGTGAAATACATATAGGCGTCGATGGCCATGTGATCCTCCCACTCAATAGATCGTATCGCAAACTCCATGTGCGACCGATCGACGAGAATGGTTGCCTGTCGGACTGGCGCGATTTTAAACCTGACCCGTCGGCCACGGCAGCGAATGTCGACGATTGCAGGGTCGCGACGGATCAATTTCCCGTGAAATTAGCCGTCGGATTTCGATGAGTAATTGCTCCGCTCCAGCCCCCATCCATAAGTGACAGCGCAGTCGGCCAGAACGAACAGGCTTCCAATCAGTTTTTTGACGCTAACGATTTCTGGCGGCTCGATAGGCATCCGGGGGAACGCCGAGATGAAAACTCGAATTACAATGACGTGATACAATTTTTTAATTCACGCCCCGCCCAGCTTGTCGCTCTCCTCGCCCGGAAAACTAGCGGGTAGGAACCAACTGCCCAACAGTTGCCGCGCACAATCAGCAACGCGGCCGCCGCGCAATTCGATCCAATCCCTGTTATCCTTCGTTCCAATTCCGGCGACATAATATGAAATTCCGAATTTATTGGCGCACCGACCGCTTTCCGGCTCATTTCTTCCCTTTGGCCTGCGGCCGCTTTCCGCCCGGCAGGGACCTTGCCGGCGACATCGGCATCGGTCCGCTTCCCGCCGATTTCAGCCTGATCTCGACCGCCAAAGCAAAGTCGCCTCTCGGCTCGTTTCGGTCTTAGGACATGCAGGTGCCGGCGGCGGCTATCGCACACTCAGCGGACGTTCCGATAGTTCATTGCTTGCCGGGTGGTTCAGTGTCTCCGGTCGCGGGATTTGAAAGTGCGCGGCGCGCCATTGCGTCATGGAGCAGCCGAAGCGCTCTTTAAACCATCGCGCTAATGCACTTTGCGCAGAAAAGCCAAGAATCTCAGCCACGGCCTGCAGGGAGCGGCCGCAGTCCTCGATCAATCGAAGCACTAGCGCCGCGCGCTGCTCGTCGAGAATGTCCGAAAACGTTGTGCCGCAAGCTGCTAACCGCCGGTGGACCGTACGCCGGTCACAGCCCAAGTGCCCGGCGATAATCTCCGCCGAGCAGCGCCCGGTCGGCAAGAGCGCGGCGACAAGTTCGCGCACCTTGCCCGCCATGTCGGGCGAACCCGCGGCGATGGCCTCTACATAGTTCTGCGCGTAACGCGCCATCAATGCGTCGGCGGCCTGCATCGGCCGATCCATGTCCGAAATGGGGCACACAATCGCGTCGTACTCCGCGCCGAAGGCGACGTTGCAGGCAAAAAATCGTCGGTACGTCTCTCGGTTCCTGGGCGGCGGATGGGTGAATTGCACGTCTAGCGGTCGCCAGCCCGGACCGAGAAAAGCGCTGAGGATGCGATACAAGACACCAAGAGTGAGTTCGATCGCTTGGCGCGCAGGCGCGGCTTGACCGAATAGCATCGTAGGTGTGATCGCGACAAAATCGCCGTGATCTTCGATGCGAATATTGAGGGATTCATTATGGATATGAATGTAACGGGCGATCGCCTCCATCGCGGCGCCAACGGTTGGCTGCTCTCGGACAACGAGCGCGACCGGCCCAAGATTCGAGAGACCTCCGCGCTCTGCGAGCCTTAATCCGAAATCATCGATTGCAGCCGCAGCGGCGGAAGCTTCGAGCAGGCGGCCCACGCCGCCAGCAGCGATCTTGATATCAGGGGCCTGAAGGCTCGTCGGTGGCAACCCCGCATTACGCAGCATCAGCGCCGGATCGATGCCTACAGAGCGCGCCACGTCGGCAAAATGCGTGAGACAACCGCTGCGGATTAGATCAGTCATGTCGCAAAATCCATCCTCGCGTCTCAAATTGTAAAAATTATGTCCCGATCCGTCAAACAGCTCTTGTCATAATCGGTATATCTCGCGGAGTCGAGCGCAAGTTGTCGCGCTTTGCAAATCGACGGGAGACGACGATGAACCTCAATGGCAAGACAGCCATAGTCACAGGCGGCGGCGCTGGTTTGGGCCGCGCGATCACGCTGGCCTATGCGCGGGCTGGCGCTCGTCTCGTCGTATGCGACATCAATGACCACGCGCTGGACGAAACCACGACGGCCGTGAAAGCGCTCGGCGCGGAATGCCTTTCGGTCCATTGCGACGTGTCATCAAGCGGAGCGGTCGCTTCAATGTTCGAACAGGTCTGCACCCAATTTGGAACGGTGCACGTTCTCGTCAACAATGCCGCCACGATCCCCGCGCGGCCCGAAGATGAGGCGCGGCGCAATATGCACTACGCATATCTGACAACGCCGCTGCCACGACGGTCGCTAGGATTCACGAGCGCGATGACCGACGAGGACTGGCATCGCTTTTGGGACGTCAACGTTCACGGAGTCTTCTACTGCACGCGCGAAGCGCTGCGGCGCATGGAGCCACAGAAAGACGGTAAGATCATCAACATCGCCTCGATTGCGGGCCTGTCGGCCTTTAGCGCCCACAGTCCTCACTATTCTGCGACCAAAGGGGCGGTGATTGCTTTCACGCGAGCGGTAGCCGCGGAAGTCGCCGGCGCGAACATATTTGTCAACGCTATAGCCCCCGGCGGCGTGCACACCGAAATTTTCGACGCCTATTTGAACAGTATTGGCGAACAGGGACGCAACCAGCTGTCTCAGATGATTCCGCTCGGTCGGCTCGGAACGCCGGATGAGTATGCGTCACTCGCTCTCTATCTCGCTTGCGATGGCCATTATCTCGTCGGGCAGACGATCAGCCCGAACGGCGGAATGATTTAAGCGACACAGCAGACTACGCCATGCCGGAATAATTTAGACGACGTCCCAAATTGTAAAAATAATGTCCTAATCCGTCAAAAAGTTTCGCCGAAAGCGGGATAGTTTGGCGATCACGAGACAGATTGTCGCACCCAGATAACGAAGGTCGACAGGAATCACGCCAACCAAGGATCGCATAGATGCGTCCGAGTTCGCGCGAACATCGTCGACACCGCGGCCGCGGTGGCCTGCGCCCAGGAATTGGAGATAATTATGTCGGATCAGCAGACCAAACCCCATACGCCCATCACCGACCACCTGCGGGCGACAGGCGCATGGAACCCGAACTGGGATCCGTTCGCCGAGCTTGACGCGATCTGGACCGAGAAATTCATGGACATGGCGATGACGCCAGTCGCACGCGGCGCGCTCGACGCCAAGACCTTCGAATTGATCGCCATCGCTGTCGACGCGTCCTGCACACATATGTACGCGCCGGGGGTCCGACGTCACATCGCCAAGGCGCTCGAACTCGGCGTCACGAAAGAGGAAATCCTCGCCGTCCTGCAGGCGGCGAGCGTCCTCGGCATCCATTCGATGAGCCTCGGCGCACCGATCCTCCTTGACGAACTCGCCGCCAAGAACGCCCCCAAAGGCAAAGCCTGACCACTGCGACACTCAACTCAGCGGAGAACCACGTTATGCATTTTCTCGACGATTCACTCCTGCCGGAGAACCAGCAGAAGCTCGTGATCCAGGTTGCGCCCTACGGCCCCGAATGGCTTCCGAGCGATTTTCCCGAAGACATTCCCGTCAACATGGCCGAGCACGTACAGAAGGCGGTCGACTGCTATAACGCCGGCGCGACCGTGCTCCATGTCCACTGTCGAGAAGCAGACGGCAAGGGGTCAAAGCGCATAAGCATGTTTAACGAGTTGCTCGACCGCCTGCGCACGGCGGTTCCGAAAATGGTGCTGCAGGTCGGCGGTTCGATCTCATTCGCGCCCGAGGGCGAAGGCAAGGAAGCCAAGTGGCTCGGCGACGACACCCGGCATATGTTGACCGAGCTGACGCCGAAGCCCGACCAGGTGACGATCGCGATCAATACGTCGCAGATGAACATCACCGAACTTCTGACCGATGACGATGTCGCCGGCACCTCAATCGCCAACGCGGCGTATTACATGGCTTATCGCGACATGCATTTGGAGGCGGGGCCGAAATTCTATCTCGAGCACCTCAAGCGTCTTCAGGAGAGCGGCATCCAGCCGCATTTCATGCTCGGGCACATCGCGCAGCTTGAAACGGTCGAGCGTTTGATACGCCGCGGCGTTTACAAGGGCCCCCTTATCCTGAACTACGTCGCCATCGGCGGCGGCATGGCCGGAACGCATCCGGCCGATCTCCTGGAATTTGCTCGACGCACACCGGACGGCGCCGTCCTGACGATCGAGGGGATCATGCGTAACGTGGTTCCAATGAACACGATCGCGATCGCGCTCGGCCTGCACGTGCGCGTAGGTATCGAGGACAATCTCTGGCGCCGCAAGGGCGAGAAAATGACCTCCGTGCAGCAGATCGAACAGATGGTGCGCATCTCTCGCGAACTCGGGCGCGATGTCGCGACCGGGCCTGAAGCGCGCGACATCTACCAGATCGGCGTGCAGTACAATTCGACCGAGGAGACGCTCGCCAAGCTCGGCATGGTTCCGAACCGCGCGCCAGGCCAGCGAGGGTTCCCCGTGCGAGCGGTCGCCGCCTAAAAGCGCAACAGCAAAGTCCCCGCCGATAAGTCCGGCGGGGGGCCTTCTGGTCGCAGCAGGCAAAATAACCCGCGAGCCGGGCCTGTTGCTTTCTCTGGCGGAGGCGGCTGAAGCGCATCGCGTGCTGGAATCGCGCAAGACGATCGGCGCCACAGTTCTGACGCCCTGACATTCGGACAAGAAATAACGTTCGGGAGGAACGCCATGCATATTCAATCCGCAGACTCCGGTCGCGCGGAGCCGGACAGCTATTTGTTCGGACCGCGCCAGGCCTGGTTCGCCTATGCGATGACCATCAGCCTCATGATCTTCGACTATGTCGACCGGCAGGTGATCGTCACGATCTTTCCGCACCTCAAGGCGGAGTGGGGGCTGTCCGACGCCCAGCTTGGCGGGCTCGTCTCGATTGTTGCTGTGTCCGTGGCCATCTTCGGAACTCCGGCGGCTCTCGTCGCCGACCGCTTCAGCCGGGTCAAGTCGATCGCGGGCATGGCCATCGTGTGGAGCCTGGCCTCCATCTCCTGCATGTTCTCGGGAAGCTACACTCAGCTGTTCGCTGCGCGGGCTATGGTTGGATTTGGCGAGGCCGGCTATGGATCCGTCGGCGCCGCGGTGATCGCGGGTCATTTCCCGCGGCGCATGCATGCCTCGTTGCTGGGCGGCTTCTTCGCGTCGGCCTCGGTTGGATCTGTACTTGGCGTCGTTCTCGGCGGCTTTATCGCCGCCCGCTGGGGCTGGAAGGCGGCGTTCGGGGTCGTCGGCATTCCCGGCCTCGCGCTTGCTCTCCTGTATCTGGCGGTGAAGGACTACCGAACGGTCAGACTTGTCGCCCATGAAGGATCGGCGCGTCGCGACGCGGTTGCGACCGCCAAACAGATCGCGCACGCCATTTTCCGGCCGAAGACCATGTTGTGGGTCTGCCTCGGCGGTGCCGCGCAGTTGATCGTCGTCGCCACGCTCTGGGCCTGGCTTCCGAGCTACCTGAACAGGACTTACGGCATGCCGGCCGATCAGGCGGGCATGAAGGCGGCCCTCGTCGTCCTCGCCGGTGCGTTCGGCAGCGTGATCTGGGGCAATGTCGCCGACCGCGCCGGTCGGAGAGCCTTGACCAGCAAGCTGCACGTCGTTGCAGGAATCAGCCTCGCGACGATGGTTACGCTGGTGTTCGCCTTCGCCGCTCCACGTTGGGGCATCGTGACGACCGCCAACGCGCAGCTTGTCTTCATCGTGCTGGGCGGTTTCATGGCCGCTTCCACGGTTGGCCCGGTCGCCGCCGTCGTCCTCAATGTGATGCACCCCTCGGTGCGCGCAACCGGGGCGTCCGTGTTGTCGCTATTCCAGAACCTCTTCGGCCTTGCCGCTGGTCCGTTCATCGCCGGCGCTTTGTCCGACCGCTGGGGTCTGGAGACGGCGATGATGTTCATGCCGTCGTTCTGCATCGTCGCGGCCGTCATGTTCCTGTTGGCCGTCCAAACCTACGAGGACGACGTGAGACATGTTCGCGAGCAGATCGCCGCGCAGGATAAGGAGCGGAACGCCTCGTCGCCTTTGGGCACGGAAAATTTCGCCAAAGCCGTCGCCGGACATTGAGGAAATCGCAAGATGCTTCAAGACGCGCCGCGCGCCGAAAATAAGCAAAAAATAGTTCAGGGTGGAAAAATGAAGAGGGGCGGGATTCAAAATGATTGGGTCGCGGCGAATCTGCGCGCAGCGCTGCTTTCGGGCGTCGCTTGCACGGTTCTCGCGATCCTGGCGCCGCAAGCGCGCGCCGAGGAATTCAAGGTCGGCGACATCGACGTCAATGTTTCCGGCGCCGCGACCATGGGCTCCGAAATCAGGACGGCCCCGCGCGATCCGGCGCTGATCTTTCCGGCAAACGGCCGGAGAATGGGCGTTCCCGCGACGGCGATCAGCGGTCCGAACCAGGATGACGGCAACCTGAACTATGGGCAGGGGCAAGCCGTTTCGAGCGTCGCCAAGGCCTACGCCACGATCGATGCGCATAATCAGAATTTCGGCGTCTTCGTGACCGGAAAGATCTGGGGCGACGCTACCCAACTCTACCAGGATGTCCCGTGGGGCAACTACGCTAACGGATACGCGGCGGGGACGCCGCTCGGCCAGATGGGCTTCGATCCGCGAGAAAAATTTGCCGGATTCGCGATTCAGCAAGCCTACGCCTATACCAAGCAGAAGGTCGAGGGCGTGAGCGTCGAAGGCCGTATCGGCGAAATCAACGTCCCATGGGGCTTGTCGACCGCGATCCCGGGCGGCTTGTTCTACGCCGTCAACGCCGTCGATTATTCGGCGGTCGTCCGGCCCGGCGCGCAGGCCGCGGAATTAACGATCCCGACGCCCGGCGTCTTCACACGCATGGGCTTCCTGCAGGACAAGGCCATTTTTGAAAGCTTTCTGCTCTTCCAGGGACCCAGAAGCGTGGTGGCGGGCTGCGGCACATTCTTCTCATACGCCGACTGGGCCGCGCCCGGTTGCAACAATGTCTTTTTCAACCCGTTGTTCGCCGATCCGACGTCCTACCGAACCGATTACGCGCTCAATCGCAAAGCAGCGGCGCAGCCCAACGACATCAATTTTGGCGCCGGCGGCACGTATACAGCCGATTCGCTGCTGACCAAGTTCGGGCTCTATTACGCTCACGTCGATCAACCCACCCCGGTCGGCAATGGCGTCAAGACCTTGCGTCCCGGCCCCAATTATTGGCTTCCGAGCAATCCGGGCGGACTCAATTCTGCGTACAATGTCGCATATCTTGGCGCAGTTGATTCGGGAACGATCAACTTCACGACGCAAATCAAGGCCACGACACTCTACGGCGAATATGTTTTTAGCCCGAACAAGCCCGTCAATTATAACGCCGCGGACCTCGTCTATCCGCTAGTCGGGCCTCAGTATCCGACGCCTTTGCGCAATATATACAATTCTGTGCCTCCAGGCGGAGTTTTTGACGGCTACCATCGACTTGAGGTCGGCAATCTTGGCCTTGGCGTGCGCCAGATTTTGCCGCCGATCCTTTACGCCTCGACGCTGACGCTCGGCGCCGAATTCGGTCTCAAGCAGGTTTACGATCTGCCGCCGGGTTTGCGCTTTGGTCGTTCGGAAGCGTTCGGACAAGGCCCACTCCCGGGCCATCTGTGCAAAGGCCCCGCAGTCCAGTGCACCCAGGCGGGTTACGTCACGGCGAACGCCACAGGCTATCGCCTGACCGCCGAGCTCCGGTATGACAATGTCCTGACGCCGGGCCTGAGCGTGATGCCGGCGATCGGACTGATCCAGGATGTCAGCGGCTGGTCCTACGACGGCGTCTTCAATCAGGGCCGCATGGTGATGCCGCTCAGGGTCAGAGCGGAATATGGCAAGAAATATTTTGCCGAAGTCGTGTGGGCTCCGGCGCTTCAGATTGCCACTTACGACAATACGTCCGACCGTCAATTCGTGAACTTCTCCGCTGGAATCCGTTTCTGAGCCTGCGAGTGTCGCCTCGCTCGCGGACACGCCGGGCGCGAGGAGCGGAATTCTGTTTAACGAAGGAGCAAAAAATGAAATTGAATCGAATTCTTCCCCTCGCCGGCGTTCTGACCGTGCTGGCCGGTGCGGCCTTCGGTCAGGCTAACATTCCGGCTGGCGCCGGCGCGGGCGCCTATCGGCCGGCGCCAGGCTCCGCCGTTGGCGGCGCGGTAAATCCCCGGCCCGCCGCCCGGCCAGCTGCTGCCCAGGCTCCCGCGGCAGACGCGACCAGGCAGGCGGTTTCGAAAAGCTGCTCGCAGCAGGCTGATGCGCAGGGCTTGCACGGCAAGGCTCGCAAGACCTTCCGCGAAAAGTGCAAGCGAAGCGGCGGCCACTGATCAAGTAAAAAGTCGTCCTGGTTTCTCGAGCGGCGCGGCGCCAAAAAAGCCGCCGCGCCGTGGTTTGCATTGCGTATTACAAGTCGACGGGACGTAGGCCAACCAAACCGCCAGCGACTCCCAGAAAGGAGGCCGAACCGAGCTCCCGAGCGGGAGCGACGCCCGAGTGAGGGAGTGAAAGGCGGGGCAAATTCTGTAGCATTTGGTCGCAGACCGGCTGCGATTCCAACCAAGCCGCTTCACATCCAGCGGACCCAATTAGGTGCCGAATGAACTCATAGAGAACGCCGGCGCCCAAACGCGTGGAAAACGCTCAAAACTGAGCCGCCAGATGAACAACCTCCCCAGAGTTCATAACTAGCGCCGGCTCTGGCGATAGATTTGGCTTCACTTTACCTTTTCCTCTTCTCGCGCCCTGATGCTGAGACGCCGGACGCGCTCCATGAAAGCCCAGGATGCGAGAATCGTAAGGGGTAGCGCCGCCGCCACCATCATGTCAGCGGTGATGCCTTTCGGCAGCCAGCCGGCATCCTTGAGGCCCTTGGCAAGATAGGTCGTCAGGCCCGAGAGATAATAGGCCAGCGCCGCGATGGAGATGCCCTGGACTATGCCTTGCAGGCGCATCTGCAAGCGTGCGCGGCGGTTCATATCTTCCAGCAAGTCGCGGTTTTGCTGTTCCAGTTCAAAGGTGATGCCGGTGCGCATGAGATCGATGGCGCGCTGCACTTGAGTGGACAAGCGCGCGAGCCGCATCTCCACAGCGTTGCAGGTCTCAATCGCGGGGTCGAGCCGGGTGCTGAAAAAGCCGGAGACGGTGGTGTAGGAACCTTCCTTTTCCTCACGGATGAGTTCGAGGCGGTTCTTGACGACGGCGTGGTAAGCGCGGCTGGCGCCGAAGCGGAATGCCGTGCGCGTCGAAAGCGCTTCGCTCGATGCCAGCAGATCGCTCAGCCGTTTCAGCAAGTGCTGGCTGGTGCGCGCTCCCTCGGTTTGGCTGAGCGCGTAGTTAATCTCCGCAATTTCACACTCCATACGCGCGAGTTCAGGGCTGGCGCGCCGCGCTTCCGGGAGCCCGAGCAGCGCCATGGTGCGGTACGTTTCTATATCGAGGAGCCGCTGGACGACCCGGCCGGCTCGGAGCGCGTCGCCCCTATCCATTCTGATGAGCAGCCGCGTGAATTTATAGGGGCCGGCAACAAAATCGGTCAGCATGTGCGCTGCAGCGTTCGATACGCGGACGACGCACAGGCTTTCTGGCTTGAACAGCGGCGCTAGGGATTCGGGCGAAGGGCCGCCCGCAATGATCGCCAGATGCGCTGCCACCACAAGACGGCCCGGCGCCAGAAACGCGATCTCGCCTTCGCCGAGCGGATCGGGATGCGCAAAGGGGTCGGCTGCGTCCTGCGAGGTGGACCAGGTGTACGTTGTGAACTCGGTATGCTGCTCCCAGCGCAGCTCCCAATCGCCCACTGCCAAGTGGCAAAATTTGGCATCCTCCGGGGGGCTTTCTGCTCCACTCGCTTCGCATAGCGCGATAAGTGCCCGGCGGTCCGCGCGCACTTCCGCGTCATTGGTTGCAAAAGCAAAATGATAGACCCGCCGGGGCGCCTCAACGGGAAGGAAAGGGCGCGCGTGAAGTTCGGCAAGGATGGCGGAGCGAGCTTCGTGTTCTCTCATGCATGCCTGGCCATTCGTCATGCCGTGCCCTCCGTCCGGGCGCTGCATCATTTTTCTTCCTCTAATTTGCCGAAGGCGCCCGGTAGATACCGGCGCATGCGCCTCAGCAATTTTCGTAGCGCCCCATAACGTAAAAGCAGGAATGGTAAAGAGTGTTAACGCGATTGCAAAGTTCACCCCTGACTCAGCAACCCGCTCGGGGGGCCAAGATTGCAAACCGCTTGTCGGCGCAGCAAGCGCGGCCCAGTTGGCGGACAACAGCCAAGAGCCAAACCGAGCGAGCATCCGCTTTTCGGCCGTCTCCAGCCCTTCGGTCTACGACCGCGTGCCGCCGCGAGCGGTCTTCTGCCGGCGGGCGCTAAATAGTGACAATAGTCCCAAAACGCAGGGGGCTTTCAGATTTAGCTCGATTTCTTGCCTCGCTCCAATTCGTCGGCCAACTGCCGCAAGATGGCGGAAGTCGATTCCCCCGGCCCGGAATTAGCGGGCTTCGCGAGGCCGCGAATGATTTCCGCCTGCCGATGCGGCGGAAGGTGACCGTAGCTGGAAAAAGTCGTCAGGCAATGTTCATGGCCAAGGTTCTGCGACCATGCTTTGAATTGCTCGGCGTCGAGTTTGAGTTCATAGGCCAGTTGAACCAGCGTGTTGCGAAAACTGTGCGGATTGAAGTAGGGCAGCCCGACTTGGGCAAAGGCGTCTTTGAAAAGCGCGCGGACGGGATGCGCATTGGCCCAATGGGCGCGATCAAGACCGCTGGCGACAAAGTGAAGGTTTGGGCCAGGTTCAACGCGAGATTTCGGGAAAATCGGATCGGCGGGGCCGAATTGCTTTTCCTGCCGCAGATAGCAGACCCAATCGACGACAATCTGTTTGACGTCGTCGCCGACTGGAAAGAACCATGTCGAAAAGGTCTTGGCGCGTTTAGTTTGTACGTCCCTCGCGTCCTGCTCCAGCAATTCATGCTCAAGATCAATGTGTTTGAGCTTGAAAGAAACGATGGCGCTGTCGCGGGCGCCCGTCAGGATGGCGAAGGCGACCAGCGCACGGTCGCGGCGCTGGATTTCCGTTTCGGTCGGCATAGCGTCGAGAACGATGCGGATTTGGTCCAGCGTCGGGCAAGGCCGGTGGCGATGGGCCGAGGCGATGCGCGCCAAATTTTCGGGCGGGTTGAAATATTCGGCGTCCGCGTATTTCAAGGACGAGCGATATTCGGATTCCCCGGCCAGCCAGATGAAGAACGCCTTGAGAATGGCGAGAGTCGAATTGATGGTGGACGCCGAGAGCGGCGCGCCCGTCCGCACGTTGCGCTGCTCCATTAGATGCGCCTTAAATCCGCGCGCCTGTTCGATGTGGAATTTCTTGAAATCGCGGCGGCGATTGTAGTCGTCAAAACGCTCCAGGGCTTTGGCCACGGCGTCGAGCGAAGTCTCGTCCCGCCCTTTGACGTCGGCGAGGAATTGCAGGTAACGACGCTTCACACGCTCGTTTGCGGGGTGTCTTTTCGCGGTCATTTTTCATTCCTTCGGAAGTGAACATTCAGGGAGGGGTGGGCGCTATCGCTTAGGCGTTCCTGTGCAGGGCGGCGCGTAACCTTCAGATCGCCGCTTGCTACGGCGAGCGTGGCGGTTTTCGTCAGGCGATAGATCAGCGACCCGCAGGTCGGGCAGAGTCCAGCGAGTTGTCCCGTCGTCGGGGTCTTGGGGATGTAATCCGCCTCGTCGAAAGCCGGACGCTTCGGCGCCCGGCATCGCACACAATAGATTTCACCAGGGCGGCAAGGCTGCTTGCGCGGCTGGCGCGCTTTCACGAAGGCGCGCAATTCGCTCCCGAGAATCAGGAACGGACGTTTTGGCTCAATGAGCGGAAGGCCGGCGTCGATCCATCGGCTTAGGGTGTGCTTGCTCACGCCCAGAAGCTTCGCGGCCTCCGAGACTGAATAGCTCCGATGGATCTTGACGCGGCGGACATTGTGCCGCCTCGCCATGCGTCAGCCGCCGTTTTCGATGAAAGCGCGAATGTCTTCGACCCGCCACGCGGTAATGCGCGCGCCAAGCTTCACAGGCTTCGGGAAGCGCCCTTCCTTGACGCCCGCCCACCAGGTCGACCGACCAACGGGGATGGGGCCATTCGGCGCGAGAATGGCGCTTAGGCGAACAAATCCAGTTTGGGGGAGAGTTTGCATTTTCGTTTCGGGGCGCTTGTTTGCGCCACCGTTGGTTTCAACCATTCTATTTTCTCATCGCATTCGACGACGAGCCGGCATCCGAAAATCTTTACGCCTTTCGCAATGCCGGGTAAGGTTGACCCGCTCCTAACTGAGCGCGGGTTAAAACCCTACGAGCCGTATCGACCCTGGCAGGGGTTGGTGCGGCTCTCTTGTTCTCGTCCGCCTCAATCCCGTGAGGCACGGCATGAACCAGCGCGGTTCATGTTTGTACTTTAGTTCACTATCGTCGGTCGCGTCTGTCAAAATCTGTTTTCCACAGCCCCTCTTATGTTCTTCGTGCGTTCTTCTTTTTGGACTTGCGCCAGGCCGAATTTTCAAACCGATGCATTAAATTTGAGAACAAGGCCGCCGCGCCGCATTTCCTCGCAACGGTCGGCCCACCAGTCCATCATTCTTACGCGCTCATCCCAATATTCAGCGCGGGCATAGGCTTTGCGGATTTTGTTGCTCTCGACATGGGCCAATTGCGCTTCGATGGCGTCGGGATTCCAGAGGCTGCTTTCATTGAGGATCGACGACGCGGCTGATCGAAAACCGTGTCCCGTCATTTCGTCCTTGCCGAAGCCGAGGCGGCGCAGGGCGGCGTTGATGGTGTTTTCGCTCATGCAACGGCTCGCCGACCGGATGGAAGGGAACAGGAATTTTCCCTGGCCGGTTATTTCGCGTAAGGCGCCCAGAATTTCGAGTGCTTGCGGCGCCAGTGGGACGCGGTGCGGGCGCTTCATTTTCATACGTTCGCCCGGGATGGCCCAAGTAGCAGCCTCCAGATCAAATTCCACCCATTCCGCCGCGCGAAGCTCGCCGGGACGGACAAAGGTCAATGCCAACAATTCCAAGGCTGCAAGTGTCTCTGGCGTTCCTTCATAGGTTTGGATGGCGCGCAAAAGCCCGCCGAACCCTTTCGGTTCGATGATTGCGGCACGATGCTTGACGATTGGCGCGGCCAATGCGCCCTTGAGCGCGCTCGTCGGGTCGTTTTCGGCGCGGCCTGTTGCAACAGCATAACGGAAGACCTGGCCAATCGTACCGCGAAGGCGGTGCGCCGTGTCCCTTCGCCCACGCGCCTCAACCGGACGCAGGACCGCCAGAACTTCAGGGGCGGTCAATTCGGCAATCGGACGGGCGCCAATGGCCGGCGGGACAAAGCGCAACTGCCATTCCAGTTTGGAAACGGTCGATTCCGCTTTTCCCTCACGCCGCTTCTTGTCCAAGAATTCGGCGGCTATCGTTTCGAAGGTGTTGGCCGATGCTGCGGCCTTGGCGGCTTTTTCCAGCTTTTTCGCCAGGGACGGGTCTTGCCCATTGGCTAGGCGTCGTTTGGCCTCCTCGCGGGCCACGCGCGCTTCCTTGAGGCCGGTTGCGGGGTAGACGCCGATTGCCAACGTCTTTTGCGCCTCGTTGAACCGATACGCCAGTCGCCAACGCTTCGCGCCATCGGGCGAAATCCACAATTGCAGCCCGCCACCATCGGAAAGCTTGACGATTTTCGTGGCCGGTCTGGCGTTGCGGATTTGAAACTCGGTTAGAGCCATGTTGGTATCTCAATTGTTGGTATCTGGTGCATACCAATATTTATACCAACAAATTCGGCGGATACCAACGGACCCCGTTGGACCCGCCGGGACTGAAAATCTAAGTAAGGCTCTTGCTTTTCAGTAACTTCTAGACGTTTCTGGATTGTCTGGGATGGGGATTTGGTGCCGGATGAGGGGATCGAACCCCCGACCTTCGGTTTACAAAACCGCTGCACTACCGCTGTGCTAATCCGGCTTTCCGCATTGGGCGGAACGGCGATCTGCTAGCAGTCCGCCGCCGCAGGCGCAAGGGGCGGCGGACTGCCGCCCCTTCGGCCAGAGGGATCAGTCGCTGGCGTAGATGTTGCGATCCTTGGTTTCCGGCACCAGCACCAGGCCGACGACGACGGTCATCAGCGCGACGCAGACCGGATACCACAGGCCGAAATAGATATTGCCGCTGGCCGCGACCATGGCGAAGGCGAGGGGCGGCAGGAAGCCGCCGAACCAGCCGTTGCCGATGTGATAGGGCAGCGACACCGAGGTGTAACGGATGCGGGTCGGGAACAATTCGACCAGTTGCGCCGCGATCGGCCCATAGACCATGGCGACGAGGATCACGAGCAGGGTCAGCAGCCCAAGCACGCCGGGCTTGTTGATCCGCCCCGGATCGGCCGAAGCCGGATAGCCCGCGGCCTCGATCGCCGACAGCACTTCGGCCTCGAAGGCGGCGCGCTTCTGCGCCAATTGATCCTTGGGCAAGTTGGTTCCGTCGAAAGAGGCGATCTCCTTGCCGCCGATGGAGATCCGCGCGATCGAACCCGCCGGCGCCTTGACGTTGGAATAGCTCACGGCGGAATTGGCGAGCACGTTCTTGACGATGTCGCAAGAGCTGGTGAAGGCGGCGTTTTCGATGGGATCGAACTGGAACGAACATTGGGCCGGATCGGCGATAACCGTGACAGGCGCGGTGTCCTGCGCATGGGCCAGAGCCGGATTGGCCATGACCGTCAGGCCGTGGAAGATCGGGAAATAGAGCAGGGCGGCGAGCAGGCAGCCGCCCAGGATGATCGGCTTGCGGCCGACCTTGTCCGACAGCCAGCCGAAGAACAGGAAGAAGGGCGCGCCGAGAACCAGTGATCCCGCGATCAGCATATTGGCGGTGGCGCCGTCAACCTTCAGGATGCGGGTGAGGAAGAACAGGGCGTAGAACTGCCCGGTGTACCAGACCGCCGCCTGTCCGGCGGTGCCGCCGAGCAATGCGATCAGCGCGATCTTGGCGTTGCCCCATTTGCCGAAGGCTTCCGAGACCGGCGCGCGCGAGCCGCGACCCTGCGCCTTCATCTGGCGGAAGGCCGGCGTCTCGTTGAGCTGGAGGCGCATCCAGACCGAGGCGACCAGCAGGACGAAAGACAGCAGGAAGGGGAAGCGCCAGCCGTAAAGCTCGAAATTCTCTTCTCCGATGATCGCGCGCATCGCCACGATGACCAGGATCGACAGCAGTAGCCCGAGGGTCGCCGTGGTCTGAATCCAGGAGGTGTAATAGCCGCGGCGGCGCTGGGGCGCATGTTCGCCGACAAAGATCGCCGCGCCGCCATATTCGCCGCCGAGCGCCAGGCCTTGCAGGAGGCGCAGGATGATCAGCAGGATTGGCGCGGTGAAGCCGATGGCGGCGAATGTGGGCAGCAGGCCAACCAGAAAGGTCGAAACGCCCATGATAAGAATGGTGATGAGGAAGGTGTATTTGCGCCCGACGAGGTCGCCGAGCCTGCCGAACAGAACAGCGCCGAGCGGGCGCACCGCGAAACCTGCCGCGAAGGCGAGCAGGGCGAAAATATAGCCCGCGGTCGGATTCACATTGGAAAAGAAATGCTTGGCGATAATCGCGGCCAGCGATCCGTAAAGGAAGAAATCATACCATTCAAAGATCGTCCCCGCCGAGGCGGCGAAGACGACGCGCTTTTCCTGCGCGGTCATGGGGCGGCTGCGGTCGTCCGCCTGCGCCAGAGCGGCCTGTGTCATGGTTTGAATTCTCCTCCCGCGATCATGTTCATATCCTGAATTTCTTCTTATTGATTCAGGTCAATATGCCGTCCTCGCGCGGACGAGGGCAAGCCTTCGTTCCTGGATTCGCACCAGTTATATTCGGTATTAAGTATGTATCCTATTCGGAGAGCCGGGAGCGCGTCAGCGCCAGCGCGACCGCACAGGCGTTTGAGACATTGAGGCTTTTGATCGCGCCGGGCATGTCGAGCCGCGCCAGAACGTCGCATTTCTCGCGCGTGAGGCGGCGCAGGCCCTTGCCCTCGGCGCCCAGAACCAGCGCGACCGGACGGCTGAGCGGCGTCTTTTCAAGGCTTTCGGGGCCTTCCGAATCAAGGCCGACCCGCAGATAGCCCGCCGCGCCGAGCCGATCGAGCGCGCGGGCGAGATTGACGACTTCGACAAGCGGCGCATGCTCCAGCCCGCCGGAGGCCGTCTTGGCCAGTACGCCCGAGAGTTCGGGCGCATTGCGCTCGGTCACGATCACTGCGTCCACGGCGAAGGCGGCGGCGGTGCGAAGAATGGCGCCGACATTATGCGGGTCGGTGATCTGGTCGAGCGCCAGCACCAGGCCGGACGTGTTCTCGATCTCGCTGACGTCGAGCGTGGGCAGAGGGCGAGCTTCGAGCAACACGCCCTGATGCACCGATTCGGCTCCGAGGCGCGACGACAACGTTTCGCCATCGACCAGATGCAGCGGGACGCCGCGCGCCTCGATCTCCCCGGCAAGCTTTTCGGCGGCTGCGGGGGTGGCGAAGAGGTCGAGGCAGGCGCGGTCCGGGTTGCGCAGGGCCTCGCGTACGGCGTGATAGCCATAGAGTGTGGCGAGTTCGGCGGAAGGCCGCCGAAAGCTGCGCATTTCCGCCTTCTGCGCGTTTTTCGCCGCCGGGCCGGGCGCGATTTTCGGCGACCTGCGCGGGGGCTTCTCGCCCCGCGCCTCGCCAAAAGGCCGATCCGTTCGCCTCCCGCCTTGTTTCTTCATGCACGCCTCCGCCGGGACCGGTCGCAGCCGACCCTCTGGGCCCTGTCCTCTCATGCGCGCGCCGCTTTGACAATCGGCCGCGACTGGCGCGCTCTTTTTTGGAGTTGACACAAAGGACGGATATAAGCATAAGCCCCCCTGTCGAACGGCCCCGTTGTCACGGGGCTTTTTCGTCGCCGGAAGGCCCTGCGCCTTCCCGGATGGGAGAGTGTCCCGAGCGGCAAAGGGGGGGGACTGTAAATCCCCTGGCTATGCCTTCGTAGGTTCGAGTCCTACCTCTCCCACCAAACCACTTTTGTTCCCTTTAAAAATCAATGGTTTGCTTAAGGTGGGTCAGCCACCCGGCGAACGGTGGGTCAGACCTTGTTCTGCTTTTCGCCTCGCGCGAGCAGTTTTCGCGCATTTCCGGCGAGGCGTTTCTGGTCGGCTTTCTTGACGTAGATTTCGGCCATCTTGGGGTCTGACCAGCCGTAAATCGCCATGAGCTGTTTCGTCGTCGCGCCGCGGTTGGCGGCGATGGTCGCGCCGGCCTTGCGCAAGCCGTGCGCGGCGCATTGCGGCAGACCGGCCGCATCGCATTGCTCGCGCCACCAATTGCCGAAGCCGTTCGATGTGAAGGGTTTCCCTTTGTCCGTCGTGAGGAAGGTCAGGTGGCCGGTTTTGGTCGCTTCGATCACGGCCGCGAGTTCGTCGAGCACGGGCAGCTCCAAGGTCACGCCGCTCGACTTCGCCGTTTTTTTCGGCGTGAACTTCAGCCAGTCCTCAGTGACGCGATTCCCGTCCTCGTCTTCGATCTCGGTCGGCCTGATGTGCTGGCGCCCGAACTGGACGACGTCGCCGCGCCGGGCGCCGGTGAAGAGGAACAGCGCGAGAGCGAGGCGCTGCTTCGATCCGACCGGCCAATAAGCCTCGAATTGCGCGACCTCTTCCGGCTCCCATGCGTGAAAGCCGTCGCTGTTATAATGGACCGGCTTCACGTCGCGGGCGACGTTCGCCTTAAGGTGATTGTTTTCGACGGCCCATGTGAACATGGCCGACAGATATTTGATGCGGTTGTTCGCGGCCCCGGGCGTCGCGATGGCCTTGAGATCGCGCAGGACACGGACATGCTTGGCCTCAAGCTGCGCCAATGGGCATTGCCCTATGCGCTCTGGCGCGCCAGGCTTGCGCGGCTCGGCGAAACACCCTTCCAGGATGGAGCGGCGGACCCGCTGCGACTTCGCGTCGAGGCGCCGGAATTCGACCGAGCGCATGTATTCCTCACCCAGCCATTCCAGCGTGTTCTGCCTGACCTTTTCGAGGCCCGCCGGCTTTTCTGGCTTTTCGCAGCGAAGTTCTTCGAGCGCGGCGCTGTATTCCTGCAAGAATTCGACCGAGCCTTCCGGCGCGCGCAGGCGCTTTTTCTTGCCGCTGACGCGGACATAAGTTCGCGTCTGGCCGTGGCGGCTTTGGTCGCGGAAGATATATTTCAGGTCGATTTCGGCCATGGCGGCGCTCATGCTGAGACGTCGCTCCAAATGTCGGAGCCGTCGGCGTCATCCTGCCTCCCGGCCCCACGACGTGGCAAGCGGTTTAGCGCGGTCTCGATCTCGCCGGCCGACCATATCTTGCGACCGAACAGTTCGAACGGCGCGGGCATAAGGCCGTTTTCGACGGCCTTGGCGAAGGTGCTGGCTGAAACGCCGATGAACGCGGCGGCCTCTTCCGCGCCGAGCCCGATCGGATCGCGGGGGCATGGGCGGATCTTGCGCACGGCGTTCATTCTGCGGCCTCCACGAACAAATCGGCGCTGGAGGTGGTTGGTTTCGCTTTCCCGCGAGCAATCTCGACTTCGTCCAGGATGAAATTCGCCGCGACAAGGGCTC
Source organism: Rhodoblastus sp. 17X3 (assembly GCF_030056575.1). Lineage (GTDB taxonomy): Bacteria > Pseudomonadota > Alphaproteobacteria > Rhizobiales > Beijerinckiaceae > Rhodoblastus. The sequence continues at coordinate 84,855 of NZ_JASHHX010000003.1, forward strand.
GCGCCATCACCGGCGAAACCGAATTGCCGCACATGCGGACTGATGACGTCCCGGTCAGTTTCGACCCGTCGGGGCGGCGGTCGATCACGTAGGAGTCCGGAAAGCCCTGGGCGCGGAACAGTTCGCGCGGGCGCAGCATCCGCATGCCGATATCGACGATCTCGTAAGGCTCGCCCTTGACCATCACCAGGCCGAAGCGGTCGCGGGTCGGAACGGTGTGCATCGGCTCGGCCGGCGAGACGCCGTCCTTGTCGTTGCCGTAATATTTGACCAGGAAGGCGCGGACCTCGGCGCTATGCATTCCCTGCGCCGTCACGGTCGGGTGCGGCGCTTCGATATCGCTGGCGCGGCGGTCGGAGCCTTTGAGGCTGAGCAGCCCGGCGGAGACGACGGCCTGCTGCGCGCCGGTCGCCGTGACGGTCGAAACCGGCTCGTCCGCCGCGCGCGAGCCGGGGCAGGTTCCGCCATTGTGCTGGGCGAGAAAGGCGGCGACGACGCCATGGCGCGGCGCGCCGGCCATGACGGTATGGAGCGGCTCGGCGGGCAGATGGCCGGTGCTGTTTTCGCTGAACTTGGTCAGATGGACAGCGGCGAGGACAGAATCGGCCTTCGCCGTGATCGTCTGCAAGGGTTCGTCGCCCGGACGCGGTCGCGATTGTCCAGCCCTGCCGCCGCATCCGGCAATGACCGGGACGATGATCGCATTCTGATCCTTCTTCGAGGCAGTGACTGTGTGCAAAGGCGGGTCGGCCGGACGAGTCGCGCCGCCCTGCTGGGCATAGGTGACGACCGGAACGACCAACCCATGGGCATCGCGCGCCGCCGTGACGGTATTGAACGGGTCGTCGAGGCCCTGGCCGCGAAAATGGTCGCCGCCATGATTGCAGGTGACGATAAACGGCTCCGCCGCGTCGATCACATAGCGCTGCACGCCCTTGGCGATGCGCGCCATCGTCGCTTCGGCCAAGGGCCGGTTGACGCCGACGGCGCGGCCTTCCTCTTTGGTCAGGAAGATCGAATGGCAGGGCAGCGACCAGTCGATGATCTCCGCCGCCGTGCGCCAGGGCAGGAGCTTGCCGCGCTTGACCTCGTCCGATTTCGGATTGCCGTGCGTCGGCTCCGGCCAGACAATCGGGCGGCCATCGCAGCGCGCGACCAGAAACAGGCGCTTGCGGATCGTCGGCGCGCCATAGTCGCAGGCGCGCAGCTCGCGCCACTCGACCTTGTAGCCGAGCTTTTTAAGTTCGCCGGTCCATTTGGCGAAGGTTTCGCCCTTGCGTTCGGGGATCGGCCTATCGTTTTCGCAGAGCGGGCCCCAATCGCGAAATTCCTCGACGTTCTCCAAACAGATCACGCGCGGCCGGCGCCTCTGGGCCCATAGCACGACCACCCACGCCAGATCGCGGATGTTGCGCGAGAGCGGTTTGCCGCCCTTGGCTTTCGAGTGGTGCTTGCAATCGGGCGAGGCCCACATCAGCCCGATCGGCCGGCCGGGCATGACCTCGTCGGGATTGACCTGCCAGATGTTGGAGTTGAGATGCTGCGTCGCCGGATGGTTGACCTCGTGCATGGCGAGGGCGTCGGCGTCGTGATTGATGGCGACGTCGGGCGAGCGGCCGAAGGCCATCTCGATTCCGAGGCTCGCGCCGCCGCCGCCGGCGAAGGAATCGAGAATGATTTCGTGCGCGCTCATCAGATTTCCCTCAAAGCTTCGGCCCGCGCCGCGTTCAATTCCGCCATCGCCTCGACCGATCCGCCGGCGTCGGGGTGGCGCTGCTTGGCGAGCTCGCGATAGCGCGCCTCGATCTGCAAGCGATCTCCGGAAAAGCTGGGGGAGAAGACGAAGACCTCGCGCCACGGCTTCTTTCCAGCAGGCGCCGGAATGGAGATGAAGCCCTTCATGGTCGCGTGGACCAGCGCGAGCGTGCCGTGACGGAGCTCGACGCGCCGCGCCTCGATGATGTGGTGGATCGCCTGAAGGTTCGCCTCGACGGTCGCGTAGCGGTCCACCGCAATGCAAACCTGCAGCCCGTCCCAATGGAACCAGGCCGCGACGCCGGGATCTGACGGCCGCTCGGCGCCGAGCGTGACGTTGGACGACAGGACGATGTGCTCGAGCTTACGCCCGCTATCGCGCCCGAACGAAACGAGCGAGCTGTAGACGTTTTTCAGCGCGCCAGCGAGCGACATTTTGAATTTTCCGGACTCGCGCGCTCTGGCGCGGGGGAGGCCTTCGGGCCACTGGAGAGGAAAGGCTGGGATCATCGCCCGGGCCTTTCCGCCTTGATCGCTTCAACGATCTTCGCTCGCGCGGAAGGGTCGAACCCTTCGTCGGCGGCGGTAAGCGCCGCGAGGTCCGCGTCATAATCAAGCATATCGTCGGCGATCTGCTCGGGGGTCCAGCCAGCGAAGTCCGCGCCGTTTTCCTCCGCGCATTGGAGCGCGGCGACGACCATTTGTCGGATTTTATCGGCCATGATCGCCTCTACCGATTTCGTCGAGCGCCGCGGCGCCGCGAGCGCGCTGAGCTTCGTAGATCCGGATAAAGCGCAGCGCTTCGTCGTAGATCGGCTTCAGAATTGCTTCGGTCGCGCGCCGTTCGGAGCTGATGAACAGGGTCGGGTTCAGAATGCGGCCCACGGACTCTATGTCGCGGCTTTCGCGCTGAAATTGCAGGACCAGAGGCTCAAAGGGCTTGAGCAGCAGGTAAGCCGTGGAAAGCGCCGCGCCAAGTTCGAGCATCTGCTCGCGGGCGGCTTCGCGGGTGAGGGGCGGCGCCATCAATGCGCCTCCCGGTCCCAAAGGAGCCAGCCGCGCACGGCGATAGAATCGTGCGGCGCGAGGCCGGTGGCGCAGGCGTAGAAGTCCAGATTGCCGGACTCGTCCGCGCGGAATTCATAGGGCCACGGGATCGAATATTCGCGGTAGCTGTCTTCGACCAGGAGGCGCAACTTCGTGTTGAGCGGCGGATCGTCCACGCGGTTGAAATCGCCCGTGGCCGGCAGCGGGGAGTGCAGGCGGGTGGTGACGGCGTCGTCAAAGGCTGGCTGCATGGTCAATCCTTTCAAAACCGCGCTCATTGCGCATCGTCCCTGTTCGCCAGCATTCTCAGCCGCGTGATGATCGTCGCCGGGCTCCGCTTGCGCCCGAACCGCGCCAGGCACGTTTCGGCGACCTCGCGGCAGACCGCGCCCGCGGCGCGCATGTCCTCGATCAGCACGTCTTCGTCCGGCGTGAAGGAGTGGACCTGCGTCCCGTTTCTGCGCGTGTAGGAGATCGGCCGACGGTCCTTGGGCGCCTTCATCCCCATGCTGTGCATGGCGAAGTTGACCGTCGCTGGGTGACGATTGAGGCGCGCCGCGATCTGGCTGGCTCTGAGATTTCTGAGCGCCAGCGATTCGATCTTGCCGCGCTCCTCCTGCGACAAGCGCCCGCGTTTGATATCTGCCATCACGACACCCTCATCGGCATGAGCACAATCAGCAGGTCCGGCGCGGCAGGGTCGCGCAGCAGGGCCGGATCGCCGGCGCCGCCGAGTTCGAACAGGGCTTTTTTGCCGTCCAGCGCCGCCAGCGCCTCGTTGACATATTTGGCGTTGAAGCCGGTGGTGAGCGGATCGGTGTCGTAATCGGCCTCCAGCTCCTCGCTGCCGTCGCCGATGTCGGCGTTGACGACCGAAAGCTTTAGCGCCGCGTCGGCGAAATCCAGCTTCACGGCGCGGCCGCGTTCGCTGGAAAGGACCGAGACGCGGTCGATCGCGGCGGCGAGGCCGGCGCGGTCGAGAATGGCCGTCTTGTCGTTCTGGCGCGGGATGACGCGCTCGTAATCCGGGAACGTGCCATCGATCAGCTTGGACAGCAGGCGCATGTCGCCGGCCTCGGCGGCGATCTTGCTCTCGCTGAGCGCCAGCGCGACGGCGCCGCCGGGCGCGGCCTGGGCGAGGCGCGCGATTTCGGCGCAGGTCTGGCGCGGCACGATCACGCCGGGCATCTGTTGGGCCGCTTTCGGGGCGGGCATGCCGAATCGGGCGAGGCGATGGCCGTCGGTCGCCACAAAGCGCAGTTCGGGGCCGGCGTCAGTCTGCGCGACATGGAGATAGACGCCGTTGAGGTAATAGCGCGTCTCTTCGGTCGAAATGGCGAAGGCGGTCTTCTGCAGGGCGCGCAGCAGGATCTTGGAGTCGAGCGCGAAGCGGTGCGGCAGTTCGCCGGCCTGGAGGTCAGGCCAGTCGGTCACGGGCAGGGTCTGCAGGGCGAAGCGCGCGCGGCCCGATTTGACGGCGAGGCGCGGATTTTCGCCCGCGGCGTCGAGCGAGACGGCGGCGCCGTCAGCAAGCTTGCGGGCGATGTCGTGCAGGGTCGTCGCCGCGACGGTAAGCGCGCCGGACGCGGCGACCTCGGCGTCGATCCGGGTCTGCGCCTCCAGGTCGAGATTGGTGGCGCAGAGCGTCAAGCCGGCAGATGTCGCCTCCAGCCGGACATGGCCAAGAATCGGAATGGTCGATTTGCGCGCCGCGGCGCGGGTGACGAAATCGAGCGCCTTGAGCAGGGCGTTGCGGGGGAGGGTGAGTTTCATGTGTCGCCTCGGAGAAGGGGCGGCCGGGCGCGGGGCCCGGCCTTTGCGTCAGGCGGACATTTCCGGCGCGGCCTCGAAGGCCGGCAGCTCGGTCTGTTCGGCGGCGCGGGGGAGGTCTTCGCGCACGCGCTGGGTCACGGCGAGATCGGGGCGATAGATCTGGTAGAACCACAGGATCGAGCCGCCCGAGACGCGGTAGCGCAGGCGCACGGGGATGCGCGCCTTTTCGCCCATGAAGAAGGGCGCGACCGCCAGCATGAACAGGCCCGGCACTTTCAGCACATTGCCATTGGCGTCGCGGTGCTCTTCCTCGAACACGATCTGCGCCGCGCCGGTCTGCAGCACGCTGGCGTTCTTGACGCGGGAATCGACATTGACCTGGAGGCCGCGCGAGAGGGTGACGAGTTCCGCCGGCGTCGCGATCCTGGTCGCGAACAGGTCCTCGTAAAAGCTGGCCTCGTCGGGTGTCGGCGCCGTCAGTTCGGCGATGCGGTCCTCGATGAAGGCGGCGAAATCGATCTGCTTGAAGGGCTCGCCATTGGTCTGGACCCACGCCTTCCATTCCTCGGACAGCGGGAATTCATAGGCCACGCGGTGCTTGCCATTGTCCGGCTCGCCGCCATTGACCGCCTCGTGATAATCGATCACGGCGGTGAGGCCCGGCTTCGTCCAGGTCGTATCGGCGAACAGGGCGGAATGGCCGGTCTTGTGGCGGACGGTCAGGGCGATGAAGCTGTCGAGCGTCAGCGCGCGGGCGACGCCGCGCTTGGCCGAAGGCTTGGTGCGCCAATGTTCGAACAAGCCCTGAACATTGACCAGCTGCGGCGTCGCGCCCGCGATCTTGAGAGCCGGGATCGTGGACGGCACGCCCTTGACGCCATCCGGCGCGGAGAGGTGGACGATTTCGCCGCCGCGCGCTTCGGCGGCGAGTTGCGTCAGTTTGGTTAGCGCTTCGGCGTTGGGAATTTCATTGCTCATGTTGGGCGGGCTCCGTCAAAAAAGGGTCAGACCGCGCGCGAGAGATCGCGCGGGCCATTGAACATGTCGGTCTGTTGCGGGTGTTCGGTCGAAAGCGAGCCGTCGCTGTCGACGAAGAGATAGGTCGATCCGCGCACCTTCTTGGGGCGGTTGGAATCGATATCGGCGTCGATGGTCACGCCGCCGTTCTCGGCCTTGAACTTGATTTTCAGCGTGACACTGCCGGAGACGGACGTCTTCTTGCGGCCGGCGCGGCTGGCTTCGATCGCGGCCAGCGTGTCGGTGATCTCGGTGGTGAGGTCGGCGGCGATATCGCCGCCGTCAATCATTCCGAGCAGCGTGGAAGCATCGCGTATCTTGGCCATTGTGAGTCCTTTCTTGTCGCCTGGTTGCGCTGGCGTGCGCCAACCGCTCGCCGGCCGTGTGGTTACGCCGCGCTCTGGCGCAGGGCGGGGAGGTAGGTTTTGAACTTTTCGAACAGCTCTTCGGCGAGGTCTGGCGCCGGGCGCAGCTTGTATTTCTTTGGCAGCGGCGCGAGCGCCTCGATCTCCGCCGCCCAGGGCTGCGGAGGCTTGGCGAGAAAGTCGCGGCGCTCGGTGCGCAGGGCGATCAAATCGGCGCGTTTGATGCGCGCGCGCTGGGCGGGGAGGGGCATCGCCAGCCCGGCGGCGGCGTAAATAACCGCGTCGAGTTCGAGCTTGAGAGAATAAAGGCCGAGTTCGAAGGACTCGGCGGCTTTCGTTCCCGATTGCCGCTTGATTCTGGCGGCAAGCGCGCGAGCGGCCGGCGTGGTCAGGTCGCCGATATAGGCCTCATGCGCGTCATGCAGCAGCACGACGGCGCGGTCTTGCGGCTGGGCCGCGTCGAAGGCGATCAGGGTGTGCCGGGCGACCGAGACCGGCTTTTCCGCCGCGCCGGCGTAGCGGTGGATCGTCGACAGCTGGTCGGCGATTTCCTTGAAATCGACCAGCTTCGGGTCGGGGTTGAGCAGGTCGAAGGCCTTGCCGCGCAGGGTCTGGGTCCAGATCACGGGCTGGGCTCCTGCTCGGCCTGTTCATAGGCGACGTGCACGAAGTGGCGCGTTTCATGAAAAAACGCCTCGCTCATCTCGACCACGCGCTCGGCGTGGTGCTTGGCGAGCAAGGCGGCGCCGGCCAATCCGTCGAGACCCACTACATTGTCGGACGCGATGAAATCCGCGTTCTCGATCCGCTCCTTGAGGCGCTCGAGATCGTGAATCGCGCGGATGAGGGAAGTCGCAGCATATCTCATGCGGCTTTCCGGCATGGGGGAAGTCGGTTTCATGGGCGCGTCTCCTCGAGGCGGGCGAGCAGCTTGCCGATGGGATCGCGGCTCGGGTTGTAAAAGCCGCTGCTTCCGGGCCGCGAAACAGGCCCGGAAGCAGCGGAGTGGCGGGCGGCCGGGGAGGTCGGCGCGGCCCGATCTGGCGCCGGATCGGCGGCGAGGCAGCAGATGATGACGGCGAGGACATAGGCCGTGACGCAGAGCGCGGCGGCGGCTTCCTCAAGGACGGCGAGGGCGCGGCTCATGAATGCGCCTCCGCCGCTTTCGCCGGAAAATCTTCAGCGTCTAGTTTTTCGTGGGCGTTAAGTGCGGCCTCTGCGCCTGTCTGCGTCAATGTGAAAAGGTCGTCGCCGCCAGTGAGTTCGTTGCCCGCACGGCGTCTGGCGTATCCTTCTCCAACCATCGCCATCCATATCGCGTAGTCATCGCCGCCGGGTCCGGTCACGAAGTGGTTGCGATAGGATTTGCGGCGCGGGTTCGGCAAGCCGAGCGCATGGCGCGCAAGTTCGCGTTGTTCAGGACTCATGCAGCCCTCCTGTGCTGGCCGGTTCCGGTGACGCCGCGATCGCGGCAGGCGGGGCGGGCGGGGCTGAGGCGCTCGCGCAGGATCTGCGCGGCGGCGATGGCGCCGAAAGTGGCGCTTTCCTCCAGCAGGGCCAGCGCGAGGCGGGCGGCGCTTTTCTCGCCCTGGGCGAGCGCGTCGTCGGCATGGCGCAGGATGCTTTCCGCGGCGGCGGTGGTGGGCCTGGTCTCGCCAAGCGGTTGGCGAACGCCAGAGCGCGGCGCGAAGGTCCCGGTCATTGGCCGGACTCCGCGCGCGCCTTCGTCAGCGTGACGAGCGAGGCGAAATCGCCAGAGGCGAGGCTTTGGGCGCCGGACGCATGGATAGAGATCTCCGGCGCGGCTTCCGGCTGATCACTCTCCTGCTCGCGGTCGATTGGCGACTGGATCAGGTTGACCCGTGCCACATTGGCGAGGTTGATCGCGGTTTCGTGGTTGATCCAGCGGCGGCGGTCGCCATCGCGGACGGTGCGCCATTCAAGGCCGAACAGCCATTTGTCGTCGCCGTCGAGGAAGGAGAACAGCTGGTCGACGTCGGCGCCGGGCACCTCGACGATCAGTTTGAGGGAGCGCCCGGCTTCGCGGACGTTGAGGGTGACATGGAAGAACGCCATTATTTGCCTCCGCTCTGGCATAGGTTGGCGCTCGCTCCGGCATGCGCCGACCGCTCGCACAAGGGCGCCTCGATGCGCGCGAGCTGGGCCCGCATCTCGCGGTCGAATTCGAGGAGAGGCGCGGCCTGGGCGGCTTCATGCGGCGGGGTCGATGTCTCGCAATAGGTGCGGAAGGCCTCTTCCATCGCGTGGAGAAAATGGTCTTTGACCTGGCGCGCCGTCCAGCCGCGATCGAGCAGCTGGGGCTGGGTGACCGAGCCGCATTCGCGGCGAAGGTCGTTCAGGTCCTGCGCCATCAGCGCAGTGATTTCGCGCGGATCGGTCAAATGCGATCGCGCGCCGTCGAGGGCGTAAAGCTGGGACAAGGCAAGGCTCCATCGGTGGGAAGGCCGATGGAGGAGAGAATAGCGGACAGATGTACGCTGTCAAGTCATATCTGACACGCGTACGCTGCTGGGCGTTTTTGCGTTGACTGGGTCTTGGCAGGCCGTCCCCGCGCGATAATCTGCCTGCATTGGGGAGGCCTCCCAATGCCAAAAGCCCTTTTCCTGTTTAGTCTTTGGGGATTATTCCCATGATGTTCCATACCACCGCCATCAAGAGCGTTGGCGATTCGATCCGGAAATGGATCATCAATCAGTTCGTTCTGGCGATTCAGCATTTGACGGACGCAGCCGACAGGCGCGCGGCCATCGAGTGGCTTGAAAATGCGCGAGATACGCTGAGCTCGCAGGCGACAATGATCGAAAAGGCGAAGGCTCTCAACGCCAGCATCGAATATCGCGCGACAGCAAAGATCGTCGCCAACAGTGTCGCGACGACCGTCCGGAACTACAAACAGTCGAATCTCCCGCTTCCTGTCAAACTCGCAATCCCGGCGACGCTGGCTGCGGCGCCTTTTGTTGGAGGGCAGGCGGCGGGGTTAGCGGCGTTTGGCGGTGCGATCGGTCTTCCGGTTCTGCTTTTGCTATTCATCGGCGCGGCTGGCGTCACCTCGATCATTGAAGGCGCCGTCAAATCTCCGGAAACACGAAGCCAGATCGCCGCGATCATCGCCAAAATCACGGAGGATGAATTTTCACGCCGCCTGAATGCGAAAATGAAAGCGGCTATGAAGGCGGAGCCCGCGGCGCCCGCTTTTACTCCCGTCCCGCCTGAGGAGGCCGAGTTGCGGGCCTTTTTGCTCGCGATGGATCCATTCCAGTTCGAGAGCCATGTCGTCGCATTCTTCCAAAATGCCGGCCTCGTCGCCTGGGTCACGCGCAAGGCCAATGACTATGGCGTCGATGGCTTTGCGAAGCATCCCAAAGGCCTCATCGCCACCCAGTGCAAGCGCTATGCAATGGACAATAAGGTTGGCGGACCAGCTATTCGCGAATTTTGGGGATCAATCGAAGCAAGCGGGGCGTTTCGCGGCTATATCGTCACCACCTCGTCCTTCACTACGGACGCGATCAGCGCGGCGGCGCTAACTGACAAGGTTGTTCTGATAGATGGCGCCACGCTTGTCCGATGGCATTTTGAGCCGCCGAGCTTCGCCGATTGAATTCGCCGCGCCACTACGGAAACGCCAATTAAACTTAGTGGTTTTTTATATGCCGAATAGTTCACTCATCGTCAGAACCTTATGGACGCTGAGGATAGTGTTTTTCTTATAGCGGATTTCAGCCTTCGGATTGAGTTGTTCGACGATGATCTCGTCTTGGGTCTCGCGCTTGAAGGTTTTGATGTAGGCCTCGATCGGCGCGCCGTCATGGGCCTTGAGTTGGATGACCACCGAATCGCCGCGGCGGTGGAACCGATGGGGATGAAGGAAGCAAAGATCGCCAGGGCGGTGCAGCGGCGACATGGATTCGCCGACGACCTGGATGGCGTAGGCGTCCAGCACGCTTTCGAGCGCCGGCGGCCGGCGCACATATTCGATGATGTTCGGCGAAATTTCGAAGCCGTTGACGGCTGAGCCGGCCGCCGTGCCGCGCACCGGGAGATCGCGGCGCATTGATTCGGCGGCGGGGCGTTTGACAGGCGCCGGCGCAATCTCGCGGTTTCTCCAGTTTTTGGCTGTCGTTTCGCCGAAGGGGCCGCCAGACGCCAGCAAATCATTGACCGGGACGCCAAGCCACGCCGCGATCTTGCGCAGGGTCTCCATGCTGGGCGTGCCGCCGCGCCCGATCGTACGCGTCAACGTGTCCTTGTTTAGGCCAGCTGCGGTCGCGAAGGCGCTCAGCGTCATTCCGCGCTCCTGCGCGAGGCCGATCAGCTTGTTCATGACGGGGTCTTTGGGCAAGGGCATGCGCAATTCTTGCGGAATTGCGTACGCGATGCGAGCCGGAATACGTCTGTTGACAGCGGACAGTTGTACGCTATAGTCAGCGACATGACTTCGATTGAAAGCCTCATCGCCGTGTTCGACGCCTATGCCGCCTTCTCGCGGCAGGCGGAGGCGACCGTTGCGACCAAATTCCTCGGACGCGGCAACCGCATGAGCGAGTTGCGGGCCGGCGGCGACATGGGCGCCCGGACCATCGCCAAGGCTTTGCAGGCTTTTTCCAATCATTGGCCGGAGGGGGCTGTTTGGCCGGAGGGGGTCGATCGGCCTTCGAAGGAAGGCGCGGGGGCGGCTTGATGGTTCGCGCGTCAGCTCTCCCGTCTTTGTTGGGCTCTCGCCAATCTCGCCAGCGCGAGAGCGAGCGCCGCCCGGGCCTTGCCAAGCCGGGCTTTGCGCTCAAGTTCGCTTCGTTCGTTCAGCTTTTGTGTCTGTGTCTGTCTGTCTCTCTCCAAGCCTTCGGCGTCTTCCCAGCCGCCTTTGGCCTCATTCCGCAGGGGAGCGTGTGATGACGTCCTCTGCATTGTCGTCTTCATCCTTTCGAAAGAGCCATTCGACGACCCAACAATCGGGCAATCGGATGAGCAAATCTACGTGTTCCGCTACGCATTTTTGCGGGTTCGATCCCGCAAAATTGGTGGTCTTCCTGCGCGAGAAATTCCCGCATGACACCGCCAAGAGCGTGGCTGCGGCGCTGAACATCTCGCCCCGCAATGTCGAGAACTGGCTGGCGCTGCGCGCCTCGCCCGGTTTTCTGACCACGGGCGCGATGATCGACCGCTGGGGCGCGGAATTCCTTGTCGCCGTCATGTCTTCGCCGCCCGGATGGGCGCGCGAGGCTGTGGCGCGCGAAGAATTTGCCGAACTGGAGCGGCGTCGCGCCGTTCTGAAATCCAGATTGCGGCGCGACGACTAGGCGCGCCTGGCCCGAGGTTCTTCATGTCCGGTTTCCGCGAGCTCGCGCATCGCTGGCTCTCCGCGCTTTTTCGCGCCACGACCAATCGCGCCTTCGACGTCGCCGAATTCTGCTTTGCCCGCGCCAAGGATCACGACGCGCGGGCGGAGCGGCGCCGCGCCCGGCGCATGCTGGAGCGCTCGCAAGAGCCGGGCGCCAACCCATGATCTTCCTGCGCTGGATCTATCTCAAAGGCGGCCGGCGCGTGGCGGTGTTTTCGCTGCGGCGCCGGAGAAATCCCGACGGGATCTGGCGCGCCATTCAAATCGAGTTTCGGAGGGTGGCGTGAGCGAACTGACCGAACTGTCCATCGACGGCTTCACGCCGCCCGCGCCGCCGGAGTCCGGCCCCGCGCCGCAGCTGCAATGGATCAAGCTGGCCCTGCTGCGGGTCGATCGCGCCTATCAGCGCGATATCCTCCGCAATGGCCAAAGGCAGATCGCCCGCATCGCGGCGGCGTTCGACTGGGCCTGCTTCGCGCCGGTGATCGTCGCTCCGATCGAGGGCGGCCTTTACGCCATCATCGACGGCCAGCACCGCTCCACCGGGGCGCTGCTGGCCGGCAAGCAGGAGGTTCCCTGCCAGATCGTCATCGCCGACGCCCGCAAGCAGGCGATCGCCTTTTCCGCGATCAATGGCGCGGTGACGCGGATGTCGGCGCTGGCGACGTTCCGCGCCGCGCTGGCCGGCGGCGAGCCGGAAGCGGTCGAGATCGACCGGCTGGCGCGCGAGGCCGGCATTCGCGTCCTCGGCTATCCGCTCGCGGCGGCTCAGATGAAGCGCGGCGACTGCACCTGTCCCCAGGAGCTGCGTTCGCTGTTCCGCCGCTTCGGTCCCGCCGACCTGTTGCGCGCCTTTGTGGCTTTGTCCGCCTCGGGCGGCGAGATTCGCGGCTATGTCTCGCCCCCTGTCCTGCGGGGGCTGTGCGCGCTGTTCGCGGCCAAGCCGCTCGGGATCGACGTGATCCGCGTCTTTTTCCGGCGCGTCGATTTTCCGTCCGTGGTGACGGAGGCGAAACGTCGCGATGGCTTTTCGCTCGCCGATGAAATCCGCGCGGTGCTGGCGGAGAAGATGGTTCAGGCCGCGCGGAGGGCTTCCTGATGGATGCGGGGCAGGAAGTTCAATTCGAGCCAGTTGGCCGGCCGCAGCCGCTCTTTGGCTGGATCCTCCCGTCCTTTGAGGATCGTATTGTCAACGACGTCCGCGCCGGATTTTCTTTCGAAGCGATCTGCGCGCGGCAGACATGCGACGCCGAAGTTGCGCTGGCCGTGATCGCGCGGGCGCGCGCACATGACTTTCTGACCGAGGACGAAGCTTCCTTCCGTGGCGTCGGCAGGGAGGCCGCAGCATGCGCCTGAGCGACGCCCAGATCGAGGAGCTCAACGCCCGCGCCGATCTCGGCGCGCTGGCCGCTCAATTTGGCGCGACGTTGCGGAAATCCGGCCGCAACCTGATCGGCTCCTGCCCGCTGTGCGGCGGCGGCAAGCGCGCGACGCGGTTCGAGATCAAGGACAATGGCGCGCTTTGGCTGTGCGCGGTCTGCGCCGAGGGCGGCGACGCCCTGGCGCTCGTCCAGAAGGCGCGCGGCGGCGATTTCCGCGCGGCGGTCGAATTCCTGGGCGGCGCGGCGTCGCTCTCGGCCGAGGACGAGGCGCGGCTGGCACGCAAACGCGCCGCCGAGCAGGAGAAGCGCGAAAAGGCCGCCGCCTTCTTTCGCGCGCAGGAAATCGCGCGGGCGCAAAAGCTCTGGGATCACGCCGAACTGTTCGGCCGCGAGGGCGTCGAAAGCTATTTGCGGGGGCGGGGCTGCCTGCTGCCCGGGACGGCCGACATTCGCGGCGCGCGCGCCGTGCCTTATTTCCATGGCGAGACGGTTGACGAGCTCGGGCGGCGCTCGCCGCGCGTGCTGATGCGCGGTCCGGCCATGGTGTCCGCAGTGCGCGACAATGACGGCGCCTTCTGCGCCGTCCATGTGACCTATCTCGACGCCTCGCTGACGCGGAAAGCCAAGGTGAGCGACCCGGACGGCGGCGAGGCGCTGCCGGCGAAAAAGGTGCGCGGCGCCAAGGCGGGCGGCCATATCGTGCTTCGCCTGCCGGAAGATCCCAAAAGGCTGTTCTTGGGCGAGGGGATCGAGACGGTGCTTTCGGTCGCCACGGCCCTGAAGCGCGAGGGCCGGATGCGCGGCTCGGACGCGTTCTGGTCTGCGGTCGATCTCGGCAATCTCGGCGGCAAGGCTGTTTCGAGCGTGGCGCATCCGACGCTGAAGACGCCCGGCGGGAAGGCGCAGCGGGTTCCCGGCGCGGAGCCGGATTTTTCCGCGCCGGGGATCGCTCTTCCCCCCTGCGTGACCGAGCTGGTCCTGCTCGGCGACGGCGATTCCGACGCCTTCACCACCGGGCTGGCGATGCAGCGGGCGGCGGCGCGCTATGCCCGGCCCGGGCTGTCGATCCGGATCGTGATGGCTCCGGCGGGGCTGGATTTCAACGATTTATTGGTGAGCGCGGCGAGCGCCCAAAGCAAGGAGCACGCGGCATGACGAAATCGAGAACACGGCGGGAGACCGAGCGCGCGCTGGTCGAGTTGCTGCGCGACGGCAAGACCCGGGCGGCGGCCGCAGAGGCGCTCGGGGTCCAGCGCAATTCGATCGCCACCATCATTCACGAGATGCGGCGCGCGGGCCGCTGGCCGCTCGATCTGGTCGAGGTCAGCGCCGCCACGCCCTTCGAGCTGGACGACGACGAGTCGCGGCCCTGCATCGAGGCCAATGTGCGGCATTTGCGCGATCTGGAGCGCGAGCACGCCTATGGCGCCGGCGAGCTGAACATCGAGCCCTGCGACATCGGGCAGGCGGTGATGAACACGCGCCGGCTGATGCGCCAGGCGGGCGCCAGCGCCAGCTATCTGTCCTCGCCCGCCGGGCTTTGCGCGGAGAGCCATCAATGAGCGCGGATGATTTTTTCACACAGGCTGACCAGGCCGTGCGCGGCGCTGTGGCCGATCTGTGCGCCAAAGCCGGAGCCGAGGGAACGGAGCCGGAAGATGTCTGCGCGACGCTGCTGTCGATCCTCGTCGCCTGCGCCTTCGACGTCGCTGAGGCGACGCCTCTGCCGTCAGACCGGGCGCTGCAGTTGGTGTGCGACATCGCGACGCGCCATGCCGCGATCTGCGCGGCCGAGGAAGGCGCGGTCGGGAATGCGTGAGATTTGGCCTTTCGATCCGCTGCGCCCGTTCTCTTTCGACGTGATCGTCGCCGATCCGCCATGGTTGTTCGATCTGCGCTCGGAGAACGGCGAGGGCAAATCGCCTCAGGCGCATTATGATTGCATGTCGATCGAAGATATCGCCGCGATGCCTGTCGGCGATCTCGCGCGTGGCGACTGCTGGTTGTTTCTCTGGACCTGCGCGCCCTCGCTCGATCGCGCATTCGACGTTCTGCGCGCCTGGCGCTTCACCTATTGCTCGCGTTTTTCCTGGGCGAAGAAGACCGTGAACGGGAAGAAGCGGCTCGGCCCCGGCTATGTCGTTCGGACGCTCCACGAGGACATTCTGATCGGGAAGATTGGCGATCCGCGCCGCGCCAAGGCGCTCAACTCGCTGTTCGACGGCGTCGCACGCGAGCACTCGCGCAAGCCGGATGAGTTCTTTTCGCTGATCGAGGGTTTCGCGCCCGACGCTTTCCGGCTCGACCTGTTCTCGCGTCAGAACCGCCCGGGCTGGACCAATTGGGGCAATGAGGCGACAAAATTCGATGAGGTCGCGCCTTGACCGATCCCTCCAAATTGATCGCGGATATGGTCGAAGGCGCGGCTGTCGTCTCCGGCGCGCTATGCGCAGAGGACATGGCTGACAATTTTGCGCCGAAGTCTCCCGCTCGC
Organism: Rhodoblastus sp. 17X3; assembly: GCF_030056575.1. GTDB lineage: Bacteria > Pseudomonadota > Alphaproteobacteria > Rhizobiales > Beijerinckiaceae > Rhodoblastus. The sequence goes on from NZ_JASHHX010000003.1 coordinate 100,047, forward strand.
CCGGCCGAAGATGAGCCGGCTCTCGCCCCGCGCCAGTTTGGGTTCGATATCGACAGCCTCAACCGGGAGTTCGCGCTCGTCCTGATGGGGTCCAAGGCGGTCGTCTTTCTTGAGCAGCCGGACGCCATGGTGGAGGACCAGCAGCGCATCCTGACGATCGAGGCCTTTAATGCGTGGTTTGCCAATCGCTTTACCGAAATCTGCGGCTCCGACGGCAAGATCAAGGCCGTCACCTGGGCCAAGGCGTGGTTGTCGTCGAAGCTGCGTCGCTCCTATCGCGGGGTCGAATTCTTCCCGGACCCAAACAATGCGCCGGGCACCAAGGATTATCTGAACCTGTGGAGCGGGCTGGTCTGCCTGCCGCTGCCCAGGAGCGACCCGCGCGCCTATGGCACCTTCGCCGACCATCTTCTGAACAACGTCTGTCGCGGCGATCCTGGGCTCTACAAATGGGTGTTCGGCTTTTTCGCTCACATGATCCAGCGGCCGCGCGAGCGGCTCGGCGTGGCGCTGGTGATGCGCGGCAAGATGGGCTCCGGCAAGACCAAGGTCGGCGAAGTGTTCGGCTCGCTGGCGCCGCGCCACTATTTCCTTGTCGACGACCCGCGCTACGTCACCGGGCAGTTCAACGCCCATATGGCGACGTGCCTGCTGTTGCAGGCCGATGAAGCGGTCTGGGCGGGCGACAAGGCGGCTGAAGGGCGGCTGAAGGGCCTTGTGACCTCGCCGATCCAGCAGATCGAGGCCAAGGGCGTCGATCCGATCCGGCTGAAAAACTACGTCCGGCTGATCATGACATCAAACGAGGAATGGGTCGTGCCCGCCGGCAAGGACGAGCGGCGCTTCTGCGTCCTCGATATCGACCCGCGCTGCTCCCAGAACCATGAGTATTTCGCTGAAATGGATCTCGAACTGGCGAACGGCGGGCGAGAGGCGCTGTTGCGCGATTTGCTCGATTTCGACCTTTCGAGCGTCAATCTGCGCCAGATCCCGCGCACCGAGGCGCTGCTGGAACAGAAAATACGCTCGCTCGATTCCGTCGAGAGCTGGTGGTTCGAACGCCTGATGGCCGGGACGACGACGCGCGGCGGCGGCCAATGGCGGCAGGAAATGCCGTGCGAGAGTCTGTTCGACGATTATATCGCGGCGTCCGAACGCATCGGCGTCAAGCGCAAACAGGAGCAGACCGTTTTCGGGATGAAGCTGGCCAAGCTGGTGGCGGGGCTGGAGAAAAAGCGGCCCTGGGTCGATATCGAGGACAAGACCGGCATTTCCGTCCGACGCCGCGCCTGGTGCTACCTGCTGCCCTCGCTCAGCCACTGCCGCGAGGCCTTCGCCGAGGCGCTTTGTCAGGACGTGACATGGCCGGACGACGATGGCGCGGGCGAAGACGAGGGCCGCGAGAGACCGGACTGGGAGGGGTAAAACGCTTTTTCTCGGGGTTTGGTCCAACCTTTGCCGGTTTGGTCCAACCTCAAAAACAAGGTTGGACCAAAATAACTCTTTTATTTCAATGCTTGGTCCAACCTGTCCAACCTGTCCAACCTTTTTGCCTCATGTGTGCGCGCGCGCAGGCGGGCGCGAAACCCGGCGAAGAAAAATTCCAGAAAGTTGCTTTATAGGTTGGACAGGTTGGACAGGTTGGACCAGATATAAAAAAAGCAAACGAAAACAAGTGCTTATTCTGGTCCAACCTTTGGTGTTTTGAAAAGTCATAGGTTGGATAGGTTGGACCAAAAGGGGCGAGCGATGGGCGAAATGGAAAAGGCGCTTTTGCAGGTCGTGAACGGGCACGCGTTTCTGACGTGGCGCGGATTTGAGACGGGCGCGGCCGGTGCGGAATTTCAGAATCTGCGGAAGGCGTGGCCTGATCACATCGGAGAGTTCAGCCGCGCACTGGACTGGCTGCAATGCGTTCCGCCGCGCCTGACGGTCAACCGCGACTTCGACAGTTATCGGCTTAAACACGCCGCCGAGCATTGGGCGGGCGGCTATGTCAGCAACGGCGCGCTGATCGCCGCCGCGCTGCATCTCGGGTTTGTCGTCGAGCCGATCGCCGGGTCGCTCAACGCCTACATCTCCGTGTCCGGCGAAACCAAATGGCCGAAATCCTGAGGGGCTGACCATGAGCGGCGAAAAACTGAAGCGGATGGCGGTGATCGAGTTGGCCCGGAAATGGGGCGGGGCGATGCGGGCGGCGGTCGTGGCCACGCCGAAGCAGCGGATCGATATCGAAGCGCTGCTCGCCTGGGCCTATCTGCGCGAGCTGCCGAAAGTGCCGCGCATTCCCAATGCGCCGGAGGAGTTTCGCCGCGCCTGGGACAAGGTGAGCCAGATGGGCGAGGAATTGTCGCTGGCTGGCCTCGACGATAATCGCTTCGGCGTCGTGCCTGATTTCTTTGCGCAGGATCTGCCGCATAACGACGCGCTGATCGTCCACGATGCGGTCTGCGCGCTTGACGCCTTCTGCCTGAGCCTGCCCGACGACTGGTCGCCGCTGGAGGATCTGGGCGATCTGGGCGGCCATGCCGGCGCTGTGGCGGCCAAGGCGCTGGATCGGCTCACGTCGATCGACGACAAGGGCCAGCGCCGCCTGCGCCGCACGCCGCGCCGCCTGCTGATGCGCCACGCCATTCTCGGAGGCGCGCCGGATTGGGAGATCGAGCCGCCGGAGGTGCGCTTCGTGCAGGAATATGGCGCCGACAAGTGGTTTGTGCGTGAGGTGATCGTGACGGATGGCGCTTTCGGATCATCGCGGTTCGAGGTCGAGCTCGACGGCTTCGACCATGTCCGGCGCATGCCCAAGCCCTTCGCCTATCGCAAGACCGAACTTTCGCCCGATCCGACCGACGGCTGCGTGGCGCGGGCCGAATATGAGGTTTGGCGCTATGCGCTTGACGCGCTGGTCGCCGATCTCGATGGCCGGCTGGAGCGGTTTGACGTGGTGGCAAGCCCTCGGTCGATGCGCCCGTGGGAGGAGCCTGCGCCGCAGCTGGGGCGGGTGCTGCCTGATCTGACGCGGCGCGTCGCTCGCGATTCGGGAAAAGTGCGCGGCGGCCAAAAAAAGATTACAAGCGTCGCTTGACTTGCGACAGATATTTGGTGCAGTCTCAGTCACAGACAAACAGGTTTAGAAAACCCGCTTCGGCAACGAGGCGGGTTTTGCTTTTGGAAAACGGTTCACCCTCCCTGGGTAGAACGTTCATCGCCACCTGAGGCTTCCGTCATGCGTCGCAGCGCCGAAAATCGTGCGCAGAGGCGACCAAGGGCGAGGAAGTGAAAGACGCGCTCGCCTTCATTCGCCGCCGCGTTCGGCTTGAGCTCGAACTTCTCCGATATATCGAAGGATTACCCGACATGGCTTCCCCTCAGCTTGAAGCTCTCGCCCAGGCCGTCGCCAACCTCTCGGCGGCTTCGCAGTCTGCGGTGAATGTGATTTCGGCGCATGCCGCGGTTTCCGTAGATCCCGCGCAACTCGCCAACTTCGCCGCTCAAGTGCAGGCTGCGACCGACGCGATCAATCAGGCTGTCGCGGCGAACCCCGCTCCGCCGGCGGCGTGACAGGCTTGGGCCAGTCATGGCGCTAAAGTGCAGGCCGCCGATATTGGCTTGCGCCGACAGGTCGGCGGCGCGCGTTCCCCCAAAGGTGCGGGACAGCTTTTATATTACGCCAGAGTTCAAGGCCTGGCGTGAGATCGTCATCGGACGGGCAGGGCGGAGATGTGAGAAATGCGGGCGCGCCGAGCGGCGTATGTTCGCGGACCATATCATCGAGGTGAAAGACGGCGGCGCGAAGCTTGACCTTGCCAATGGCCAATGCCTGTGTGGCTCCTGTCATACCTTGAAGACCAACCAAGAGAAGGCCAAGCGTCTGGCGCGTCCTTTCTCGGTGGAGGGGTAGGGGGTTTAATTCCCCAAGCGAAGGCAAGCACGCGACCGCATTCAATCCCAGCCGGAGATTTTTCACCGTCTGGTTTGCCTTCGATAAACAATCAAACATCAATCAAAGCGAGCGTTATCAATGGCGCGAGGCGGCAAACGTCTTGGCGCGGGGCGGAAACCGGGATCGGTGAACAAGCGCTCGCGCGTGACATCGGCCAAGGTCATAGCAGCTGGCGACACGCCGCTGGACATCATGCTGGCGTCGATGCGCCAGCTGTTTAAGGAAGAGAAATTCGCGGAGGCGGCGATGATCGCTCAGCGGGCCGCGCCGTATGTCCATCAGAAATTCACCGCAACGCAGGAGCCGGCCAAGCGCCACGCCGAACAGGTCGTCCAGAGCGACCTATTCGGCCCGCAGGCGACGCAACCGGCAGCGGAAAATAACGCTCCTGATGAGTTCGACAAGTTCCTGCATTGAGCGGCTGGGATCTCTCTTGCCGGGATTGGGAGCAGCGCCTTCGCGAAGGTCGCTCCCTCGTTCCTGATCTTCCGCTCGATCACGCTGCGGCCGAGCGCGCGGTGCAGGTCTTCAACCTACTTCGGCTGCCCGACGTCCAGGGCAACCCGCTGCTGGCCGACGCCGCGGGCGAATGGTTCCGCGACATCGTCCGCGCCATCTTCGGCTCGTGGGACGAACAGGCTCAGATCCGTCACATCCGCGAGCTCTTCGCTCTCGTCGGCAAGAAAAACAGCAAGACCACCTATAGCGCGGGCCTCGGCCTCACCTGGCTGCTGCTCAACAAGCGCCCGAAAGCATCGGGCATCATCGTGGCGCCGACGCAGGACATCGCCGACATCGCCTTCGAAGCCGCGCAGGGCATGATCCAGCTCAACCCGAGCCTGCGCGACGTCCGGCTGCATGTTCAAAACCATCTCAAGAAGATCACCAACCGGATGACGGGTGCGACGCTCGAGATCTTCACCTTCGATTCGAATGTGCTTACCGGGCAGAAAGCCGCATTCTGGCTGCTAGACGAGCTTCACGTTATCGGCAAGAAAGCGAAAGCAGCTTCCGCGGTCGGCCAGCTGCGCGGCGGCATGGTGTCGATCCCGGAAGCGTTCGGGATCATCATCTCGACGCAATCGGACGAAGCGCCGACGGGCATTTTCAAGTCGGATCTCAACGCGGCTCGCGGCATCCGCGACGGGCGTATCAAGACGAGCAAGACGCTCCCGGTGCTCTACGAGTTTCCGGACGCCATCGCCCGAGACGAATCGCAATGGAGCGATCCTAAGAACTGGCCAATGGTGATGCCCAATAACGGGCGCTCGATCACCGTGGCGCGCATGCAGGAATCGCGGGCCGAAGCCGAGACCAAGGGGCGCGAGGAAATCATCCGCTGGGCCTCGCAGCATCTGAACATCCAGATCGGCGTCGGGCTCAAGACCGATAACTGGCCCGGCGCGCAATACTGGCAGCGAAACGGCGACAAGAGCCTCACGCTCGCCGAGATCATCGAACGCTGCGACCTGCTGACGATCGGCGTCGACGGCGGCGGCCTTTACGATCTGCTTGGCTTCTCGCTGCTCGGCCGAGAAATTTACGACGCTCTCGTTCCGGTTGAGCCGGGCTCCGGCGATTATGAGGTCAGGCAAAAAACCCGCTGGCTGCATTGGGGCTGCGCCTGGTTGCATCGCGGCGCGCTCGAGCAGCAAAAGGACGTGGCGCCGAAGTTCCTCGAACTTGAGGCGACTGGCGACCTTACCATTGTCGACGCGATGGACGATGCTTTCGAAGAGGTCGCGGATCTCATCGACGAGATCAACCAGTCCGGAAAACTCGCCAAACTCGGCTTCGACCCGGTAGGGGTCAAGGAAATCATCGATCGGATCGCCCGGCGCGGAATTTCCCAGGAGAGCGGGCAGGTCGAGGGCGTCAAGCAGGGCTACACACTGCAAGGCACCATCAAGACCGTCGCCAACAAGCTGGCCGATGGCGACCTGACCCATTGCGGCCAGGAGCTGATGGCGTGGTGTGTCGGTAATTGCATGCTCAAGGGCTCCGATAACGCGACGATGGTCACGAAGCAGGCCAGCGGCACGGCCAAAATCGACCCGGTGATGGCGCTTTTTGACGCCGCGCATCTGATGCCAGCCGACGGCGCCGCCAACGAAAGCATTTATTCGGAAGATCGCGGCCTCGTCGTTTTTGGCTGACCCTCCGTTTCTCAAGGAAATTCCATGACCGAAGCGCCGCAGCCGCAGGCCAGAAACTGGCACATCCGCATCGATGTCCGCGATCTCGCCGGCGGCGCCGGGCTCCTGCTCATCCTTGTCGGCGCGGCGACGATCCATTGGGGCCTGGCCGTCGCCGTCGCGGGCGCCGGGCTGTTCGCCTTCGCCTTCCGCCTGTCGCGCTGAGGCCTGACCGATGGGGTTCATGACCGCCATGGCGCGCGGCGGTCCATTCCGCGGCGAGAGCCTTCAGCGCTCCGATGCGACCGACGATGAGTCGGCCTGGTCGAGTTTCGGCATGTCGACGACGTCGCTCGCCGGCGTCGCGATCAACCAGCAGACGGCGCTTTGCGTCACCGCCGTGATGGCGTGCGTCACCATGCTGGCCGAAGACCTTGCCAAGCTGACGCCGCGCCTGTTCCGTCTGCGTGACGACGGCGGTCGCACCAAGGTCGTCGATCATCCGATCGCCAGGCTGTTGCGCCGCCCGAACGATTGGCAGAGTGGCTTCGAATTCCGCGAGATGATGCAGGTGAGCCTCGTCCTGCGCGGCAACGCCTATGCGCTGATCATCCGCAACCGGCGCGGCGATCCCATCCGCCTCGTGCCGATCAACGCCGACCGCTGTTGTCTCTGGGAAGCGCCGACCGGCGAAATTTTCTACCGCGTCACGCCGATGGGGTTGCATGAACTGGCGATGCTGGAGGGCCAGCCGTTCCTGATCCCGGCCTCGGATATGCTGCATATTCGCGGCTTCTCGATGAACGGCCTGGTCGGCTCGTCGCGCATCGCCCTCGCCAGCGACGCCATCGGCCTTGCTATGGGCTACGAGCAGCAGGCCGCCCGCTGGATGGGCAATGGCTCGCGCCCTTCCGGCATCCTGACGACCGATGCGAAGCTGACCGAACCGGCGGCCAAGCGCATCAGCGACGATTGGAAAAAACTGCATGGCGGCTTGATGAACGCCGGCAAGATCGCCGTGCTGGAACAGGGTCTCAAGTTCCAGCAGATCAGCCTGTCCGCGTCGGATCTCGAATTTATTTCCTCGCGCCAATTCCAGGTGCAGGAAATCGCCCGCATCTTCCGCGTGCCGCTGCATATGATCGGCGATCTGGCGAAATCGACGAACAACAATATCGCGCAGCAGAGCCAGGAATACGCCAACTATACCTTGTCCGGGTTCACCGCCCGCTGGACGTCGAAATTCGACGTGACCTTCGACCTTGAGGAAGAAGGCCTCGTCATGGATTGGGATTACGCGGCCCTGACTCGCGCCGATCTCGCCAGCCGCTACAACGCCTATCGCACCGGCATCATGTCGATGTTCCTGACGCCGGATGAAGCGCGCATCGATGACGGCCTCATGCCAATGGGCGGGGACGCCGCAAAGCTGCAAAAGCCGACGAACATGGGCGCCGGCGGGTCGCAATCGACCGGAACCAAAGCCGATGGCGGCGGCAGGCCGGACGGCGCGACCGCCGATGGATTGGGGAATGTCTGATGCCGGATGATTTCAGCAAATGGCTGGCTGCGCAGTCCGCCGGCGGCACAGGACAGCGCGACGTAAAGGTCCGCACGGTCGGCGCTTCGGTCGCTCGTTCCGCCGCTCCGGACAGCCGCCTCATCAGCTTCCAGTTCTCGGACCAGTCCGTCGCGCGCGACGGCCACACTATCGCGACGGACGGATGGGATTTGGCCAATTTTCTGGCCAATCCGGTCTTTCTCTGGTGTCACGAGTCGAGCAATCCGCCCGTCGGCAAGGTCGTCTCGATTGGCGCGCAGGGCTCGCGCCTGTGCGGGGATGTCGAATTCGCCGACGCGGAAACCTATCCCTTCGCCGACACCATCTTCCGCCTCTACAAGGGCGGCTTCCTCAACGCCTGCTCGGTGTCCTGGCTGCCGATCTCCTGGGCCTATTCCTCGGACAAGGCGCGCGCCGGCGGCATCGATTTCAAACGGCAGGAAATGCTCGAAATCTCCGCCGTCCCGGTTCCGGCCGCGCCGACGGCGCTGGCGACGGCGCGCACCGCCGGGATCGACACCGGCCCGCTCTATGAATGGGCTGAACGCGTCCTCGATGGCGGCGACAGGATCCTGATCCCGCGCAGCGAAGTCGAGCAGCTGCGCCGCGCCGCCAAAATGCCGGTCTTTCGGAACAAGCGCGGCGCGGATGACGCCGTTGCGAATGATCAAGCCGAATTCGATGCGGTGAAACAACAGGTCGTCGATGGCGTGGATGCGATCATCGGCCATCTTTGCGACGATATCGAAAATGACGACCATTATGACGCCGACCAGCGCATCGATGCGATCGCAGCCGTCAAGACGGTCGGTGAAATCGCCAAGGCTGCTTATTCCGAAACGGAAATTCAGCAGAACAGGAAGCGGTTCAACGAAGACCAGCCGCGCGACGAAAATGGAAAATTTGCGTCCGGAGGCGGATCGTCTAGTTCGTCAGGAGATTCCGAAAGTTCTTCTGAGCCGCTGACAAAGCAACAGCGGATGCAAAAGGCGGTCGACAAGCTCGCCAAAGGAACCGCCTTGGTGATGGCGGGCCATATTGCCTTGGCCATCGCACGGGCTGCGGCAGGAACTGCGGAGGGCGCCGTTGTAGGAGGCCCGGTTGGCGCGGTTGTCGGAATGGCCCTGTTCTCCGGCGCCACGACAATGGTCAGCGCCTGCACCGATATCGCGCATGTCGCGATCGACCATTTCATCGATCCCGGCGCGCACAAGGATGCATTCAAGCAGTGGGCGTTCGAAGCGGGCCAAAATATGGAACAGCGCGTCGCCGATGCGTTCGGGTTCGGCGATGGCGGATCGAATGGAAGGAAAGCGGCAATGGCCGGGAAGCGAAATATTGCCGCCAATGGCTCGGCGGGCGCGGCGAAACTGCCGAAGCGCGGGCTTTACGAAGTCTCCTGGCTGGCCTCGATCCTGTCCGAGCTCGGCTATGTCAAGGCTTGGACCGATGACGAGGCCGCATGGGAAGGCGACGGCTCGAAAGTGCCGGCCATGCTGCAGGAGGCTCTCAAGCAGCTTGGCGCGGCGCTCGTCGCGATGACCGAGGAGGAAGTCGCCGAACTGCTCGCCAGTTTTGACGCGCCGGGCCAGGAGGGCGCCGAAGAGACGGTCGAAATGCGCGCCGCGGGCCTGCGCCGCGCCGCATTCCGCCGCCTGCGCCGGCTCGATCCCGCCGCACTTTCCGCAGTCAATAGCGCCATGGCCGCCCATTTGCGCGGCGAGACCGTCGCTTTCTCGCGCGCCAAAGCCGCGCCGGTTGCGTTCAAGCGCGCCGGCAAGGTGCTGTCGTCCGAAAGCGCGTCCAGGCTGGAAGAGATCCATGGGGCGGCGGAAAGCTGCCGCGCCATGCTGCGCGCCTTCATCGACGAAGCGTGCGGCGCCCCGCAGGACGACACCCAGGATACAGACGACACGAACGCCGACGACGCCGAGGCCCGCGCGCTGCGCGCCCGCCGCGCCCGCGCCCGCCGCCACGCCTTCACGGCGGCCTGAGACTTAGAAAACCTTTTTCGCCAATCCCTCGCTTCAACGAGGGCCATCCTGCTCGCCCGAGCGGGCTCTCTAGACCTGACAAGGACATCACATGGATAAGCTCGCTGAGCTGCGCCGTAAACTCGGCGCGCTGACCGATGAACTGAATTCCGACGCCATCATCTCCGACGCCGCCCTGTTCGACGCCAAGGAGGCCGAAATCCGCGCGACGACCGAAGCCATCGCGCGTCTGGAAACCGCCCAGCAGCGCGCCGCCGCACTCGCCAAGCCGGCCATCGGCGTTCATGGCGCCGCCGCATCCGGCGCCGAGGCCGCCGCCGACGCCGGCGCGCGCACCATGTCGGCCATGGCCAATGAGCTCGCCGCGCTGCCGCGCCGCTCCGGCCAGAAGCCCGATTTCTCCGACGCCATTTCGGTCGCTCGCCGCGGCCTCAATTTCGGCCTCGATACGTCCCGGCACTTCCGCAGCTTCGGCGAACAGCTGCAGGCCATCGCCAATTATTACACCAGCCGCGGTTCGAACACCGATGGCCGCCTGGTGCGCGCCCCCACCGGCGCCGGCGAGGTCGATCCGACCGGCGGCGGCTTCCTCGTCCAGGTCGATTTCGCCGCCGCCGTCTTCATGATCGCGCATAACATGGGCGAAATCCTTTCGCGCGTGAACAAGATCCCGATCTCCGCCAACGCCAACGGGCTGAAGATCCCGGGCGTCGACGAAACCAGCCGCGCCACCGGCTCGCGCTGGGGCGGCGTGCAGTCGAACTGGGCGGCCGAAGGCATCGCGGGAACGGAAAGCCGTCCGAAATTCCGCCTGATCGAATTCGATCTGAAGAAGCTCATCTCCAAGATGACCATGACGGACGAGCTCCTGCAGGACTCGACCGCTTTGACCGCGATCGCCTCGCAGGCCTTCTCGGAAGAAATCATGTTCATGACTGAGGACGCCATCTTCGAGGGCACCGGCGCCGGCCAGCCGCTCGGCATCATCAATTCCGGCGCGCTCGTGACCGTCGCGAAGCAGACCGGCCAGGCCGCCGCCACGATCGTCAAGGAAAACATCGACGCCATGTGGTCGCGCATGGCGCCGCGCTCGCGCAAGAACGCCATCTGGCTCATCAACCAGGATATCGAGCCGCAGCTCAACCAGATGAACCAGGCGGTCGGCACTGGCGGCCAGCTGGTCTATCTGCCGCCGGGCGGCATCGCCAACGCCCCGAACGCCACCCTCTACGGCCGCGAGCTGGTCGCGACCGAATATAACTCGGCGCTCGGCGCAGTCGGCGACATCGCGCTGGTCGATCTCAGCCAATACACGATCGTCGACAAGGGCGGCGTGCAGATGGCGACCTCGATGCATGTCGCGTTCGATACCGATGAAATGCGCTTCCGCATCACCTACCGCGTCGATGGCAAGCCCATGTGGGCCGCGCCGGTCACGCCGTTCAAGGGCTCGCTGACCAAATCGCCCTTCGTCGCGCTCGCCGCGCGCTGATCCTGGCGTCCAGCTGCTCGCCCCGGGCCTGACGCCCGGGGCGCTTCCTCCCAATTCAAACTTTCGGAGACGCCGACATGGCTCGCCAGACTTCGCTTCCCTATCAGTTCCCGCCGGTCGCGCTGCTTGCGCCGGCCGCCGACGCCGCGGGGCGCACCAGCGCCTATCGCAACCTCAAGAACGCCCACAAGGCCTACGTCATCGCCCACGTCAATCAGGGCAACGCCGCCACTGTCGCCCTGACGCTGACGCAGGCCAAGGACGTCGCCGGTACGGGCGCCAAGGCCATCAGCACGGCCATGCCGATCTGGCTGCAGGCCGACACGTCCGTCTCCGACGCCAACGCCGTCCAGACCGCCGCGGCGAGCTTCACCACCGACGCCACGACCAAGGACAAGATCGTCATCTTCGAAATCGTGCCCGAGGCCGTGCTCGACGTCGCCAATGGCTTCAAGACCATCGCCCTCACCACGGGCGCGTCCAACGCCGCCAACATCACCGAGGCGACGCTGATCGTGCTCGAGCAATATCAGGGCGCCTCGGCTCCTTCGACCTACGCCTGACCTCGCTGGAGCGGCCTTTCGCCGCTCCGGTCCCCTTTCACGGAATCGCCTTTGCGGCGGCCGGTTCAACGGCCGGTTCTGGAGACTGACAATCATGGGCACTCGTTCGCGCTACGAAGCCGGGGTTCTTCGCTTCTTCGACGACGCCAGTTTCGAAACCTCGCTTTCGATGGCGGCGCTGTTCTTCCAGGAAGATTTTATCGGCGCCGGCCACGGCGGAATTCCTGCCTCGGGGTCGCCGTCAGTCGGCTATCCCTGGGTCAAGAAAATCGTCGGCGCGGCGCCGCCGACGCTGGCGCTCGTCGCCAATGCGGCGGGCGGCCAGGTGCAGTCGGCCCTGACGGCGACCTCGGAAAAGCAGGAGGCGACGCTCTACTGGAATGATTCGCTGGCGATCGACATGACCAAGAAGGCTGTGGTCGAGATCCGCGCCGCCCTGACCGTTCCGCCCTCGGCCGCCGGCGTGCAGTTCGTGCTTGGCCTGGCCTCGAGCTGGATCGATGGGCCGGACAATAACTCCTATTATGTCGAGTTTGGCGCGACGGCCAACAACAGCCTTCTGGTGCGCTCCAAGGATGGCGTGACGACCAATTCGCTCGCCGCGTCGAACGCTGGCGCGGCGGTCGCTCTCGATACGGCGTTCCACCTGTTCCGCATCGACGCCTCGGACGCGACCGATGTCGGTTTCTACTTCGATGGCGCCCGCGTCAACGCCGCCAAGTCGGTCGCCTTCGCCGCCACCGGCGCCAACGCGATCCTGCAGCCCTATGTCTCGGTCTACAAACCCTCGGGCACGGGGCTAGCGACGGCGCTGATCGACAAGGTCGACGTCTGGGCCGGCCGCTGATGCAGCCAAGAACGATAAACCGGATGGCGCGGCCTGAACAAGGCCGCGTTCCGCCCGGGGCGGAGAACCGCAAGGCGCCCAATGGCGGCGCCGTCGAAGGCCCCGCGCAGGCGGAACAGCCGCCGCGCCATGACGCCACGCGCGCCGGACGGCCGTCGCAGGATCGGAGACAGTCATGAGCTTCCCCACTTTGATCCCCGCGCCGATCGCCAGCGGGCAGGCGCTGTCGGGCCAGATCGATCTCGGCGACAAGACCCTTGTCGGTATCATCATGCCGGCGGCGTGGACCGCCGCAGGCCTCACCTTTCAGGTCTCGCCGGATGGCGGCGCGACTTTCATTGAGCACACCAACAGCGCCGGAGCCGCGACCAATTTCACCGTCGCGGCCAGCCAATATATCGCCGTCGATCCCGCGCTCTGGCGCGGCGTCAATTCGCTCAAGCTGCGCTCCGGCACGTCCGGCGCGCCCGTCAACCAGGGCGCGCTGGCGGCGATCATTCTCGTCGTGCGGCCGGTGCTCTGATCATGACGGGCTTTCAGAAGCCGCTCACCACGATCGTCACGCCGGCGTCCAGCTTCGGACTGATCGACCTGACGACGTTGAAGAGCGATCTTGGCGTCAAGATCAAGGACGATGACGCCTTTCTGAACCGGCTCATTTCTCGGGCCTCGGCGGCGATCGTGCAATTCTGCAACCGCGATCTCGTGCCGCAGACCTATCTCGATCAATTCTTCCCGGAACGCGATTCCTGGCCGCGCGCGTCGATCGGCGGCGAGGAGCCGCTTCAGCTCGCCCGCTGGCCCTTGTGCCAGCTGCCCATTGTGCCGCCGGCCACATCCGCCGCCCCGGCGGTCGTCTCGGTCGTCGAGGACGGCGTCACGCTGGTCGAGGGCGTCGATTTCCTGTCCGACCCGGAAAACGCCAGGCTGATCCGGCTTGACGCCAATGGTTATCCGACGCGCTGGCGCGCCCAGCCGATCGCAGTGACCTATTCCGCGGGCTATGCGCCGATCCCGAATGACGTCGTCGAGGCCTGCGAAATGCATGTTCTCTCGCGCTACAAGGCGCGCGGCCGCGACCTCACGGTCCGGTCCCAGACGCTGACCGGCGTGTTCCAGGCGCAATATTGGGGCGACCCGGCGAAAGGCGCGATGAACGTCATGGATATGCTTGCCCCGACCTTGCTGAATTATCGCGTCCCGGTGGTCGGCTGATGGATATCGCCGGCGGCATGGCGCAAATGCAGGCGATGGCGGTCGAGGCGGTGGTCGCCGGCGGCGGCGACATGACCTTGACCCGCAACGCCCAGGTCGCGGCGGACCCTTCGACGCCATGGAAGACCCAGACGCAGGTCAATGAAGCCCCGGCCAAGGTCATCCTGCAGCCGCTGGACATCGCCTTTTTCAAGGAAGGCGCCGATCTCTCGGGGCAGGGCGGCGCTCTGATCGCCTTCGAAACAGCGCCCGATTTTACCCCGGCCCCGGGCGACATGCTGACCGACGCCAATGGCGTGAAATATTCCATCCTGCAATCGACGCCCGTGGTTCCGCTCAATGCGCAGCTGTGGCGCCTTGTGATCCGGGCCTGACGCCATGAAATATGTCACGATAAGTTCGACAGACGGAACGGCTAACACCGTCAAAATCATTGACGAAGGTGGCAATGAATTTCTGGCTGCAAGCCACGTAAATATCGCATTGCGCCCAAATGAGCCGAACCGCGCGGAAATCGGAATTGAGCTCCTCAATGCGAGCATTCATGCCGAAGTAAATGTTGTCGTCCGCGATCTGAATACCGGAAAATTCCGGCCGGTCGCGCAAATAATCTTTGCCGACAATGGTGAAGTCATGGATTTCACCCATGGAGAAACCATAGGCGTCACCGACCGATGCCGATGACGGCGCAACAAACCCAGGACGCGGCGAACGCCCTGTTTTGGACGGCGTGGCAGGCTGGGAGCCCGGCCTTGAACGGCGGCGCCGTCGCCCGCGTCGAATGGGACGCTGTCGGCGACGCCGATCTCAAGGACAAGGACGACGCCTTCGCCCGGGTGAAATTCCTGACGCTCTCCGGGCGCCAGACCTCGTTCGGGCCGCCGGGCGGCCGGCGCTTCACCAATAATTTCGCGGTTTCCGTCGAAATCTACGTCCCCCGCGGCCGCGGCCGACGGGTCGCGGACGAGCTGGCGCAAATCGCCGTCGCCGCCTTCGAGGGCGTCGCGCTTCAGGGCGGCGACGCCTTTTTCACCGGCGTCTATCCGAAGGAAGCCGGCGCCTACGCCAATTACTGGGAAATCGATGTCGCGGCTTACGGCCAATACACCTCGCTCGCCTAAAGGACGCAGCTCATGACCATCACACTCGACTCCAATTCAACCCAGCTCTCCGGCGCCGCCGAAGTCCTCGGCTCGCCCGGCACGCTGCCCGGGACGCCGGTCTGGTATGTGCTGCAGCCGAACAATTATTCCGATTTCGGCGCCAAGATCAAAACCGCGCCGCGCATGCCGATCACGCAAGGGCGCCAGCGCCTGAAGGGCCCGCTGGTCGATCTCGACGCCGCCGGCTCGTTCGAGGTGGATTTCAGCCAGAACGCCTTCATTCCCTTCATGCCCGGCCTGTTCTTCGCGGCCTGGCGCAACAAGTGCGTCAACGTCCCCTCGGCGGTGTCGTCGACGGTCTATACCGTCGCCTCGGCGACCGGCGCCGTCACCAATTCGCTGGTGGTCGGAACGGGGTTCGGCGTCGCGGGCAACAATGGCCTGAAACTCGTCACCGCCGTGACCGGCACGACCATCGCTTGTTCCGGCCTCGCCGTCGAAACGCCGCCTTCGACCGCGCTGCTCTCGGTCTGCGGCGTCCAGGGCGTGTCCGGCGATCTGCAGATCAACGCCGCTGGCTCACTGCCCCAGATCACTTCGACCACGCTGGATTTCACCACGCTCGGGCTGCTCCCCGGCGAATGGATCTATATCGGCGGCGATTCCGCCCCGATGCAATTCGCCAACGCCGCCAACAACGGCTGGGCGCGCGTTTCGGCCATCGCCGCGCATGCGTTGACGCTCGACCGCTGGCCCGGCATCATGGCCTCGACCGTCATGGCGACCGACACCGGATCGTCCAAGACCGTTCAGATCTTCTTCGGCAACGTCATCCGCAATGAGCCGACTGCGGCGCTCATCACCAAGCAGTCCTATGCGCTCGAGCGCCAGATCGCCTCCGGCGATTATGAAACCCTGACCGGCATGTTCATCTCGGGCGCCGACATCAAGATCAGCGCCGGCCAGAAGATCACCTTCAACCTGCAATGGGCCGGCAAGACCCGCACGACGTCAGCTTCCGCCGCTTCCGGCACGCGCGTGCCGCTGGTGGTCGAATCGGCGTTCAACGCCACCTCGAACGCCTCGCTGGTGCAAATGGTGCGCAACGACACCAATGCGCCGATCTTCGCCTATATCACCGACACCACGCTGAGCGTCAAAAACAACCTGACCCCGGTCAAGGCGGTCGGCGTGCTCGGCTCGATCGACCAGACCGCCGGCTTCTTCGAGGCGGGGGCCCAGACCACGGCCTATTACACCACCGAGGCCGCGCTGACCGCGATCATCAACAATGTCGATTTCTCGACCAGTTTTGGCATGGCGGCGAAAAACGCCGGCTGGATCTTCGATCTTCCGACCGCCGTCGGCTCCGACGCCACCATCAAGGTCGAGCTCAACAAGCCGATTACGCTGCCGCTGAAACTCGATAGCGCGGAAAACCCGACCTATCTGCACTCGATGCTGGCGGTCCAGTTCCCCTATTTGCCGACCGTGATCGCGCCGTAAGGCGTCTCCGCAAAACACGCGATTGCTCCGAAAAAGGAAAACAGCATGTCGTCACCCTATGCGCGCTTCAAGACCGACAAGGCCAAGGAGACGGAAGGAACCTGGGTCGATTTCGGCGGCTTCGAGCTGAAACTGAAACGCGCCAATCCGTCGAACAAGGCTTACGCCAATCTGATGGAAAAGCTGCTGCTCAAGCCCTACGCCCGCGCGGTCAACGCCGGCACGCTCGACGACAGCGTGTCGGGCCCGATCATCGCCCGCATCCTGGCGGCGGCCATCGTCACTGACTGGCGCTCCGAGCTCGGCGACCACCTCATCGAGGGCGAGGACGGCGCCGCGGTTCCGTTCTCGCAGGACGCCTGCGAAAAGATGCTGGCCGATCTGCCCGACCTGCAGCGCCATGTCCAGGCCGAGGCCGCGCGGCTTGACAATTTCATCGCGGAGCAGCGCGAGGCCGACGCAAAAAACTCCGAGACTTCCTCGACTTCGATCTGATCCACGGCGATCATATCCGGAGCCTCGAGGAACAGGGCGTTGAGCTGCCTCCCGCCCTGACGCGCCCCAAACTCGGGGAAGGCCTCGCCTTCTTCTGGTCCGCGTTTCTGGAACTGTCCTCCTGCCGTTCGATCGGGTTCGGCGTTGTCGGCCAGATCCCCTGGCTCGCGATCCGCGCCTTCGCGCAGGACCGCGAGCTTGACGACGAAGACGCCGATTATTTCCTGGCGATGATCCGCGCGCTCGACGGCGTCTATCTCGAACATATGAACAAGGGGACGGGCGATGGCTGATTTCCGCATGCTCGCCTCGTCCCTGCGTCAGCGCGCGGCCGCTGTTTCGTCCGCCGTGACGCAAGTGCAGATCGATATCGCCGAGGCCATTCTCAACGAACTGGAAAGCGCGACGCCGGTCCTGACCGGACGCGCGCAGGAAAACTGGCATGTCGCCATCGGCGCGCCGGCCGACCGCTTCGACGCGACGCCCGGCAAGCGTCTTCGGTCCGCAGCCGAGGAACATCGCAAGGCGGCCGCGCGCATCATCCGGTCCGGATTGCGCGATCTCGGCATTCAGCCCGGCCCCGGGCAGGGCGGCGCGATCTATATCGACAACGCCGTGCCTTACATCTTGAAGCTTTTGCATGGCGAGAGCCGGCAGGCGCCTCCCGGCTGGGTCGAGGAGGCGGTCAAGCGCGGCGTGGCGCGCGGCATGCAGCAGCAATCGTCCAAAAGCATTGGCGTTAAGGTGGCGTGATGGTTGAAAAATGTGCCATTATCGATGTAACTATCGAGTTATTGCCAGATATTTCGCAGATCATCGATGACGGTGGTCTTAAAATTTTGTGCAGTCTCGATTCCCCACATAACGGTTGTTACGGCACAATCCGTTTTATCATCACAGGGGATGCGTTGCCTGATTTCTGCGCTACTGAAAAAGGCAAGAAATATCCGCACGTCGGTTTTAAAATTCAGACGGAACGTTACGGACGCCAGCGTTTGAACCGGATCGTTGAAATCTATCCGATGGCCGCCGATAGTGAGGTGACGATCTGATGGCGGAAGAAGAACACGTCGTCATATCGGTCGAGCAGCAGGGCGCGGACCAAGCCGCGTCCGGCATCGGCCGCGTCGCGGATGCGGCGGACCAGGCGGCCGGATCGACAGACAAGCTTTCCGCGTCGCAGGCCGGCGCGTCTTCGGCGCTGAAAGAAACCGGGGCGGCGGCGCAAGCCTCCGGCTCCAATCTGTCCTTCCTGCAGCAGCAGATGGCGCAGCTTTCGAGCGTCGGCAATGGCGTGGCGCTGGCGCTGAAAAGCGTGGCGACGGCGGCGACCGGCTCGCTGGTCGCGTCGCTGGGCTCCTATCAGGACAGCTTGCGCCAGACCGAAGGCTCGCTGCAAGTCCTGCTGCATTCCGCCGAAGACGCCAAACAGGCTATGACTGACCTCGTCGAGCTTTCCGGGCGTTCCGGATCGAGCGTCGGCGATCTCAAGCGCGCCTATGCCGATATCTATAATTCCTCGGCCGCCGACGGGACCGAAGGCGCGAAATCGCTGCTCACGACCTTGCAGGACCTCAACACGGTCTATCTGACCGGGCCGAAGGAAGGCGCGGAGGTGATCCGCGACCTCGCCAGGGCGATGAAAGACGGCTCGGGCTGGTCCGAGGTCTATGACAAGGCGCTGAACCAGGCGCCGGGCATCGCTTTGGCGATGGAGAACGCCTTCCACAAGAGCGGCGATAGCCTCAAGACCTTTTTGCAGGCGGCGCAGCAGGATTCCGGCGCGCTGGAAAAGCAGTTGAGCGGCTTGCAGGCGCGGCTCGCGCTCATGAGCGCGCGCGGCGGCGATACTCCGGTCGAGCGCTTCCGCACGGACCAGATCAAAAAGCAGATTTCGGACGTCGAAGACCAGTTGGCCCTGGCCAACAAGGACATCGCCGCGACCTTCGGCCAGTGGGCGCAGGACATGTCCGGCAATATCGCCGCAGCGGCGGAAAAAACCGCGCTGACCGGCGACCAGATGGCGGCGCGGCTGAAGCAGAGTTTTCTCAACGCCGAAAGCGCGATCGCGAGCTCGATCTTCGGCGGCGGCGGCGACGCCAATAGTCTGGGACAGCAGGCGTTCACGCTGCTGATCCAGAATATCGACACGGTGACGCGGCTGGCCAATATCGGCGCCGTCGCGCTGACCGGCTATTTCGCGCCTTTCGTCGGCGGCTCGGACTTGGCCGGCGTTCTCGGCATGGCTGCGGCGCTGCTGCAATTCGGTGAAACGACCGATACGGCCAGCAAGGCGGCGCTGGTTTTGGGCTCGGCGCTCGCCGGCTGGAATGCGCTGGGGCCGGTCGGCGGCGTGATCGGCGGCTTGACCGCCCTGATCGTCACCAATCGCGACGCGGTCGATCAATGGATCGCGTCGGTTTCCGGCGGCCAGATCGATGGCCTCGGCGGCCTGTTCGATGTCGCCCGCGCCAAGGCATCCGGGTTCTTTTCCTATGTCTCCGGCCAGGCGAATGCGGCCGGCCAGTCGCTTGAAACCGCGTTTTCGGGCGCCTTGGATACGGTCGGCTCTGTCTTCAAAAAAATCAAGCAGGCCGCGCTTGACGGCTGGACCTTCGTTACCGAGACCTGGAGCAAACTGCCGGACTTCCTTCAGGACATGATCCGCGGCATCGGCGTTACCTTGGCTGGCGCCAAGATCGGCGAAATGCTGGGACTGTCTCCGACCCAGGGCGCGGCGCTGGCGCAATTGTTCGACCTGACTATGCGCAACGCCGGCGGCTATGAAAAGCTGGGAGAAGCGGCGAAATCCGCCCGGGACTCCGTCTCTGGTCTGATGGAAAGCGCGGCCCCGGCGGCCAAGCAGGCGAGCGCCAGCATCGAAAGCGAGGCGTCCAAACTCGCCGCCGCCAAATCTGCCGCGCACGCCGCCAGCCGGAGCGCCATGGCGGACAGCCTGGCGGACTATTACAGCAAGAACGAGACGATCCATCTCGGCTCGCGCTCCGATCGGCCGTCGGCCGGCGAGGACGAAGGCGAAGGATCGTCGATTGCGGATAAAGCCGCTGCGACGCTCAGGGATCGCAAGGCGGCTTTGCAGGGACTGCCTTCGAATGCTCGCGACTTCGTGGCGCTGGCCGCCGGCGCTGCAATCTCGGACGCCAAAGCCAAAGTCTCTGACCTGACCTCGGCCTTTGGCGGGACGGCGCAAGCCGCGGCGAGCCTGTCCAGGCCGCTGGACGACGTCAAAGCCAAGAGCGAACAGGTCGCGTCGTGGTGGGACAAGATCAAGATCCAGATGTTCGCCATGCTGGCGACGGGCTCCTTTGATCCGATCAAACTGGTTCTGGCGTCGAACGCCGCCGAGGGCCTGACCCATATCAATGAACTGACCAAGGACATTTCGCACGGCCTCAACGACATGCAGCGCGAGGAAGCGGTCTCGGTCGCGACTTTCGCCGGCTACAGCCAGGGCGGGATCGCCGGCGCGGCGATGGGCTGGTTCGGCGCCAAACTCGCGACGACGAAGCAAAGCCTTTCCGAGATGGCGGCCGAGGCCGGAACGACGGCGTTGCGGCTTGCTTCCGAACTCGGATCCGGAGGTCCGATCGGCGTCGCCCTCGGCGAAATGTCCCACAAATTCGCCGGCATGATGGCGCCCGCCGTCGATCAGGCCGCAGCCTCCGCCAGAAAGGTCGCCGACGATTGGGGTGTCTCCGGCGTCATCGGTCAGGCCTTGAACGGTTTGCTCGGCCTGTTCGATCAAGTCGGCCAGCGGTCCAGCCAGGCGGCGCAGCGGGCGTCCCAAGGCGTGAGCGAGCCCAACAAGGCGTCGGCCGGCGCGCCCTTCCTTGATCGCGCCGCCGATCAGGTCAACCAGGCCTATGAATCGGCCAAATTATTCGCGTCGGGCCTGTTTCAGAACCCGACCGGGGGCGCGGCGCTGACTGTCGGCTCCGCTCCCTTCACGACCTATACGGCTGGCGCGCAGCTCTATCCTCCGGCGAGCAATGACAACGCCTCGCTGTGGCGGCAGGCGCAGCTCGAGCGCAGCGTGACGCCGCAGGGCGTCGCCAATCTCGGCGTCGCCAATGACAATTCCGGCCTCGGCCTGTTCGCTTCGGCGGGGACGAACGATCCGCTAACGACCATTGCCCGCAACACCGATCTGATGGTGCGGCAGAATAACGATAATGGTCGGGCCGCAATGCTCGATCAAATCAGCGCGAGCCTCACGAGCCAGAACGACGTCTATAAAGCGGTCCAGACCATCCCGGGCATGAGCCTTGACCAAGGTTCGAGCGGTTCGGCGTCGGATATTTCGCCGGAACTGAACACCCAAAACGGTTTGCTGCGCGACATCTCCGCCAGCACGAAGTCAATGAGCAGCGACGCGTCGCAGGCGAATAATTATCTCGGCGACATCGCCAACAGCCAGAAGATGAGCCTGGATTCCTATAACGCCAAGGACCAGCCGTCCGGCGGCGGCTCGTTCGTCACCACGGCAGGGCTGCAGGCGACCAGGGCGGCGGCTCAAAACAAGATCACAAATGAAAATCAGCAGCGTCTCTATGGCTCCGGCTATGTGCCGCTGGAGACAGACGTCGGGCTGCTGTCCGCCCAGATGACGGGCTATAATTATTCGAAGAACCCTTACGCCGGGGATGTCCTGCCGCAGGGCCATCTCTACGCCGCCCAGCAGGCCAACCAGGCCTATCAGGGCGGCCTGGCCTCGCCGGTTCAGGCCGCGCTCGACATCACCCAGCAGGGGATCGATCTTCAGAACGCGCCGCAGTTTTCCGCGCTGCTCAAGGCGCTCGAGGAAATTCCGGGCGCCAATCAGCAATTGTTCCAGCAATTGCTGGCCTCCAAACAGGAGGCGAACCCGCAAACCATTGCGATGATCCAGACGCTGAATTCCTTCGGCGGCCAGATCAACACGCTGCAGGGCTATCTCGATTCGATCCCGGACGGCCCGTGGAAGCAGCCGATGCAGAACCTGGTCGACGCCCTGATGGCGAATACCGGCGTGCTGCGCACCGCGACCGACTCCTTCGGCCATATCAGCGCCTTCGGCTATTCCGGCCAATATACCGGCGCGGTTCCCGCCGACGTCAACCAATGGGGCGGCGCGCCGCAAAACATCGCCTCCAGCAATGTCGTCCAGCTCGTCTCCGCCAACGCGGTCAAGGCGTCGACCAGGGACACGTCGAAGCAGAGCGCCGGGTCGAACGTCACCGTCAACATGACCGTCAATGGCGTCTCCGATCCCAATTCCTTCAACGCCTCGCAGGAGCAGATCATGGCCGGCCTGGCTTATGCGATGCAGCACGCCGTGGCGGGCATGTAATGGTCGATCAGGCCCAACTCCCCGACGAGGTCGAGAAAGGCGCCCAAGGCGGCCCTTTGTTCCAGACCACGATCCTGTCCGGGCTGTCCGGCGTCGAGCAGCGCAATGTCGACTGGGCCTTGCGCCGCGCGCAATACACCATCGGCTATGGCCTGCAGGACAATGGCAACTGGCAGATCGTGCGCGATTTCTTCATCGCGCAACGGGGCCGCGCCTACGCCTTCCTGTTCAAGGACTGGTCCGATTATTTCGCGACCAGCCAGACGCTCGGCCTCGGCGACGGCGCGACGACCGATTTCCAGCTGATCAAGGTCTATTCCAACACCTCCGGGCGCACCTATACCCGCAACATCACCCAGCCGAAGACCGGCACGATCGCGATCACGCTCAATGGCGTGTCGTCGTCGGCCTGGTCGCTCCAGCCCGGCGGCGTGATCCGCTTCGCCACGGCGCCAGGGTCCGGCGTCGTCGTCATGGCGACCTATTTCGAATTCTTCGTTCCCGTCCGCTTCGACCAGGACAATCTGCCGGTCGCGATGCAGACCGGACAGGCCGGCGCGATCAGCGCGATCAAACTGGTCGAGGTGCTGGAGTGAAGGCGTTCCCGAGCGCGCTGCTGACGGCGATCGGCGGGACCACCACCACGCTGGCGCGCGTCGCCATCCTGATCAGCAAGAGCGGCTTCGCCGTGCGCTTCACCGATGCGCAATTGCCGCTTGTCTTGAACACCAATACCTATGTCCCCGGCCGCGGCGTCGAAATTTCGGCGATCCAGTCGCGCAACGACGGCACGGCGGCCAATTGCTCCCTCACGGTCTCGTCGATCATCGGCGGGACGATCGATTTCAACGCCGTGGCGTCCGGCCAGTTCGATCAGGCCTTTTTCGCGGTCGGCGTCATCGATTACGCCAATCCGGCCGGCGGCGTCGGCATTATTTTCAAGGGCCGCGTCGGCCAGATCACCTTGACGGACCGCGGCGTCGCGCAAATGCAGCTGCGTGGCAATATCGTCAATGCGATGCGCCAGATCACCGAGAAATATCAGCCGGCCTGCCGCGCCGATCTCGGCGACCCGCGCTGCAAGATCCCGATCCTGCCGCCGGACGTCCAGCGTTCGACCACCTACAATGTCGGCGATAACGTGCGCGCGCAGAGCGGCGGGACCGGCTGGGCGAACTACAATAACCTCTACTACACATGCACGGCCTCGACCGGCGCGACCGCCGCGACCGCTCCGGCTTACGGAACGACGGTCGGCTCGGTCACGACGGACGGCGACGCTCAATTCGTCGCTAAAGACGCCTGGCTGCGTTATGCGACGGTCGCGGCGATCACGGGGACGTTCACCATCGCCCTGAACGTCTTCGAGCCGCGCGCGGTCGACGGCTGGTTCGCCTTTGGCGGCGTCATCTGGCGCTCCGGCGCGAATGCCGGAACCATGGTCGAGACGCGCGCCTGGCAGGCCTCCGGCGGCGTGGTCACGATCATGTTGCCGGCGCCCGGCGCAGTCGCCATCGGCGACGAATGCGAGATTTACGCCGGCTGCGACCTGCAGCCGTCGACCTGCGTCGGGCGCTTCAACAACATCAACAATTATCGTGGCGAGCCGCATGTGCCGACGCCGCAGTCGATAGGCGCATGACGTGACGACCGACGGCTTTTTTCTCAATGGCGCGCTGTTCGGCCGGCAGACGATCACGCCGACCGTCACGGGCAAGGGCTGGAACCCGGCCGGCGACGCGCAGTCCAATCCGGTCGTCTATGGCAAGCTGCTGCAGGACGCGTCGGTCTCGGCCAATACTTACGGGACCGTCATCCCGGTGAGTTTTGGCGCGCGCCGGATCGTGGGCGCGGTCATCTGGGCCAAGCCGCTGATTCAATCGACGACGTCGGTTTTCACCGACGCCAAGGGCGAATGGGACACGATCGTCACCATCAACCCCGATGGTCCGAGCGGGGTCGCCGGAAAATTCTACAATGGCGATTCGGTGTCGCAGATCATCTACCGGACCTACGCCACTTTCGCCGTGGCCTTCGGCCGCCCCGGGGCCAGCGCGGCGCAGACCGCCTATCGGACGAAAATTCTCGTCGGCGGCGTCAGCCCGGACGATCCCTTCGCGTCGCCGTCCGGCTCGGCGACCAGCACGACGACCATTCTCAGCAGCACGGGATCGGTCCCGTCGCAATATATCTCGAAACTTTGGGCCGATGGCACGCTGATCTACGATATCGAGATCGGCTGGCTGGCCGGGAGCGGGAGCTTCAGGCTTTACGACGGGTCGGAAGATCAATTGCCGGATCCGGTGATGCAGGCGGACAAGGGCATTTATTGCCCGGCCTATCGCGGTCTGATCTATTGCGTCATCGAAGCTTTGCAGGTCGATGTCTACGGCCAGAAAGTGCCGACGATCACCGCCGAGATCCTGGAAGGAAGGTCTGGCGAGGTCGGGACGTTAAAACAATTCTCCGGCGTCGGCGATCTCGAAAACACCTATGGCCTTTACGGCCTTCAGATCGACTGGTCGTCGAGGACGCTTTACACGACGCTTTCGAGCACTGGCTCAGGAGGGACTGCGCCGAAATATCTGACGGCGTGGTCGCTTGACGCCAAGTCGATCATTTCACGCAACCTCTGCGTCAATGGCGGTTATCAGAGTTTCGACATTTGCTCGGCGTTCAATGGCTTCGTGCTGACGACCAGCTTTTACGCCAGCGGCCTCGGCTACCAGGCGGAATTGACCGTCAGGGACAGCGTCGGGACCGTTCTGGACGCCAGGCAATATCCGCAATTGAACAACAATGTGAACGGCGACGGATTGATGTGCGCGTCGCACCACATCGCTTATGATACGGCGGGAAATCAAACCATTTATGTCTGGTCGCTGTTCAGCCCGGTGATCGTCGCCGGCATTTTCGATCCGGTCGCCAAAGCGCTTTCATCGTCTCCGGCGATCGTGATCAGTTCGTTGCCCGAATGGCCGACGAACGGCTGGCAAGGCGCAGGTGTCGCCAATTACGGCGGCCCGAAAGTGGTTCGCGGGGCGTCCTACCGCGGCGGCTGCGATATTTTCATCGCCAATTATTGCGACGATGGCGCAATTCGCGTCTGGCGCGTCACGTTCTTGCCAAATGGCGTTGGGTGTCAGGTCAACATAATCTATCTGCGCGCGACCTCTGACGCGCCAGTGTCGATGATGTATGACGGCGCGCGCAACGAGATCATGCTGATCTACGGCACGAGCGGCAGCCAGCATTACGCCGACAAGATCAACGCCGTCTCCGGATCGATCAGATGGAGCGCTGCGCTTCCGTCGAGTTTTACTGATTTCTCCAGCCCGTGCGGGATGATCGCAAATTCGCCGTTCGGCAATGGCTTATATGACAATTTGCGGTGCGATTATTATGCCGCGCAAGCATCGTCAAGTCACAACATCCTGACGATTGGCAATCAGTCCGGAGAAATGCGTGTTATCCAGAATACAAGCGGCACTTATTGGGACTGGGCGTTCATCGATGCCGACAATACCCTCTATAGCGATTATGGAGGGGACGCCGCCAGGGGCTATCTGCAAGGCCCGGTTTATCTTCCCTTCGCCGGCGCGGCGTCGGGCTCGAGCGGAATAGCGCTTCAGGAGATCATCAAGGACGCCTCGATGATCTGTGGCTACAGCCCGACAGACATTGTGTGCGAAAACATCGACGATACGGTCGTCGGCGCGATCCTGTATGACGCGTCGGATTTTCGCTCTTTCCTGTCGAGCGTCAGCGCCGGGACCGGCTTCGACATCGTCCAGACGCCGACCAATCTCGTCTGCAAGCGCGTCGTCACCGGGCCGTCGCTGGTCATAAACGCCACCATCGCCAATGGCGACATCATCGACCAGCAGGCCAATGTGGCCGGTGGCGCGGGCTCGCTTGGCATCGTCCAGAACAATCGGTCGGTCACGTCCACGGCCTTTGCCGGCGTCACCCTGAGCCGCGCCTCGCAGCTCGAAGTGCCTTATGCGTTCCAGATCAACTATATCGACGCCCAGCGCGACTACCAGTATTCGACCCAATCGGCGAAGCGTCCGGCCTTTCCGATCCGCTCGACGGAATCGGTCGGGATTTCCTCGGTGCAGCTGCCGCTGATCCTGTCGGGATCGCAGGCCGCGGGCTACGCCGCGAAGGCGCTTTATCGGGCATGGTCGCAATCGGTTTCGCAGAGCCTTGTTCTCACGCGCAAATGGCTGGTGCTCGATCCCAATGACGTCGTCGACCTCGCCTTCATCGATTTCGATTTCAAGGGCAAGGTGACGTCGACCACCATTGGCGCCGACTTATCAATAGCGGTTACGCTCGCCAATCTCTGGACCGATGAAGGCCTGACAATCCCGGTCGACACCCCGTCCTTGCCGCCGCCATTCATCTCGACGATCGATTACACCGCGCGGGCGATCGTGATCGACTGCCCGCTGCTGTTCGTCGGCGACGATCTGGCGCAAGCCGCATTACGCACCTATTTCGTGCTGTGGCCGACGCGGCCGGTTTATTCATGGCCTGGCGGTTCGCTTTATTATTCGACCGACAACGTGACTTTCACATTGGCCAATGGCGCCAGCCTCAAGCCGACGATCGGCGCGTGCCTCTCGGCGTTGCCGGACGCCGATCCTTATCGCTTCGACGCGACAAGCGTTCTGAATGTCTCCTTCATCTGCGGCGATCCGACCGCGCTGTCGAATATCACGCGGCAGGCGGCGTTCTCCGGCGGCAATCTGGCGGCGATCGGAGCGCCAGGCCGATGGGAGATCATTTCCTTCACCACGATCGCGCAAAACAGCGATGGCTCCTTCGCGATCACCGGGCTGGTGCGCGGGCTGAAAGGTTCCGAGCCGATGACCGGGACGCACGCGGTCGGCGATGATTTCGTCCTGCTTAACGGCGCCGGTCTGCTGGCGGCGTCGATCCCGTTGGCGGCATATAATCACACGATCTATCTCAAGGCGCTCGGCGCCGGACAAACGCTCTCCGATGTGACGGCGGTCTCGACTTACACTGAATATGGCCGCGCTGAGCAACCGCTGGCGCCGGCCCATCTGACGGCCGCGGTTTCCGGCTCCGATATTCACCTCGGATGGAACCGCCGTGATCGCCTTGATCTCGGTATCGTCGCGGGCACGGGAACCGTGCCGCTTTCCGAGGCGGCTGAGAAATATGACGTCGAAATTTTGAATGCGGCGGGAATGTCGGTGCTTCGCACCATCACCGATTGGACGCCTTCGCCGACGCCGTCGCAAAGCGCCGTGTCCTACACCTACACGAACGCCAATATCGTTGCGGATTTCGGATCGATGCTGACGGCGGGGTCTCAACTGTCGTTCAACGTCTACCAGAAGTCGGCGATCGTCGGACGCGGGTTCAAGGCGACGGCGACCATCACCCTCTGAGGCCGACATGTCGAATAATATCGGAATCACGCCGGTCGTCTCGTCGATGACCGACAAGGAAGGCGCGATCAACAGCGCGCTTGGCCAATATGACGCGGCGATCAGCGAACTCGCCAGCGTCGATGTTTCTGCCGGCAATGTGACCTTGACGGCGGCGCAATGGACCGGCGCGCAGGTCGTCTCCGTCACCGGAGCGACGACAGCCGGGCGCACCGTGACGGGCGTGGCGTCCAAGCGCCTGATCGCGGTGCAGTCGGCTGCCGCCAACACGCAATCGTTCAGCTTCAAGATCGGGACCGCCTCGTTCACGATCGCCGCCGGAACGATCAAGCTGTTCTACGCGGACGGCACGGCCAATGGGCTCTACGCGTTCTGACCCCCTCTGATCGGCAGCCGCAAGCCGCGCCATTTTTCCTCGCATCGCAAAATTCCACGCCCTTCAGGGAGCCGTCTCTATGACTGGAAAATCCGACTACACCGCCAAAAACGATCTGAACTATCTCGCGGGAGCGGGCGCGCCTCCCGACCTGACTGGCGGCACTTATCTCGCGCTGTTCACCGCCGTCGGGACCGACGCCAACACCGGCTTTACCGAAGTCTCCGGCGGCGCCTACGCCCGCGCCCAGATCTCCGGCCAGGCCACCACCAATGGCGCCACCGCCGCCGGCAACGCCACGCTGCATTTCGCCTCGACGCCGGCGTGGATCGTGGCGGGCATGACGATCTATGACAAGACCGCCTCGTCGGTGATCCCGGCCGGGACGACGGTGCTTTCGGTGACTGGCACGACGGTCGTCATGTCGGCCAACGCCACCGGCGCCGGCGTCGGCGGAACCGACGTCATCCTGTTTTCGGCTTATTCGACCGCAACCGGCTCCGCGCCGTCGCAGATCGCGTCGGGTTCGGCCATCTCCTTCCCGCAATCGACCGCGTCCTGGGGCACTGTCATCGCCTGGGGCGTCTATGATGCAGCGACTTCCGGAAACCTGCTCTATTGGGATTATCTCGGCAATTATTCGTGGCTGCCGGCCGAAATCTCCTCCGCCTCGCCCGGCGTCATCACCGCCAAGGCGCATGGCTATGCGGCGGCCGACAGCGTGATGTTCTCGACAGAATATGGCGGCACGGCGCCGTCGTTCTCGCAATCGAATCTCACCGGCATTCTCGCCGTGGTTTCGCCGGCGACCGACACCTTCACCGTCACCAACGCCAGCACGGCGGTCAATACCTCTTCGACCGGCTCCGGCATGGTGCGCAAGCTGATCCAGCAGCCGATCCCGATCAATACGGTCTACACCTTCGCGTCGGGCAATTTGATCATGACCGCGGCGTGACGATCGCAGTTTGACCAGAATTCCATAAGGATCGTTTCCCATGGCCATCTATTCGCTTGCCAATCGCACCACCGTCACTACGACCGGCGCCGCCAATCTCGAAATCATCGCGGCGTCCGGCGTTGGGTTCCGCCTGCTCGAGGTCGGCATCACGATCAATGCGGCCACCGCTTCGGCCTTCGGCCTCGGCGTTCCCGCCGCCAAGGGCATTACGCCGACCTCGCCCGTGACGGTGCTGGCGGAAGACCAGAACAACACCACGGCGGGCAACACCCAGACCGCGCTGGCATGGGGAACCGCTCCCACGGTTCCGGCTGCTTTCTTCCGCCGCGTGAGCCTCCCGGCGACCATTGGCGCAGGCATCATCTGGACTTTTCCGCGTGGCATCATGGTTCCGAAAAATACGTCTCTGGTATTGTGGAACCTGTCCGCAGTGGCGGCGGCTGACGTGTGGGTAGTTTTGGACGAATGATTTAGCGCAGGAGGGGCGTCTCCATGCCTAAATACCATACGACCTTCAAACCGGCATCCGTCCAATATAATTCCGTTCCCTTGTTCGACATCAGGACAAGCGCGACCGATTACGCCATCCTTAAAATGCTTGAACTTGAGATCGATGCTGCTAGCGGCACCGCGGCCATCTCTTTCGGCCTGGCTACGCCCTCCGCTCTTGGAGCGGCGTTGCCCAGCGGAATTCCTATGATCGGAGAAGACGCCGCAACGGCGCCAAACATCTCGATCGCCACGAATTGGTCAGTCGTCCCGACAATGCCGGCTGCCTTTTTCAGACGGTTCACGATCGGAAGCAACCTCGAAAACGCAAGCGCCAGACTGTTGTTTCCAGAAGGCATCAAGATCGCGAAAAATTCAGCTTTGAGTCTATGGGTGATAGCCGGCGGCGTCACAACGGCGCCTCAGCAATTCACGGTATCGATGGAGATCGATGGATGAGCGCGATTTTGTTTCCTCCCTCGCTCTTTTCACGATGTCCTGTTCTTGGCTCTCCAGGCTATGGCGGCAATGATGATTCACTGCAGCCGAATGACTATCGCGTTTCGCCGCCAGGATATTCGTCGCCAGTCTCCGCAAATTTGCGGTTTAGCGACGTGCTTTGGCCGCGCGCGTCGTTTACCGGAGGGATCGACGCCAATTCCCCTTGCCCTTACGTCATCGAGGGAATGCACCAGGTTTGGGAGTGGAACTTTCCCGCAACCGGCGGCCATGTGGAAAAGAAGGTCATCGGTCAGACGCTCGATTCATCCGGCGCTCCATTGGCCGGCGCAACGGTGCAATTGTTCAACACGGCGACGGGGCTTCTGGTCGATACGCAGGTGTCGGACGCGGGCGGCAATTACCAGCTTTCCGACCCGAACGGCGTCGCGTGCTTCGTCGTGGCTTACGAACCGGGCAGCCCTGACGTAGCCGGCACGACTGTTAACACGCTGACCGGCGTCTGATCCGTGGTTAACGTCTATCTCCGCACGGGTGAGGCGACCGCAACCAATATTCGGTTGCGCGACCCGACGGCCGGCGTTGCGACCATCATCGGCGCGGCGAAAACCGCCGTTGTCTCTTCAGCCAGGACAATCGGCTTTGGAACCGTGTTCGGCGGCGCGACGACTGAATCCCTTTCGAAGGGCCAGGCATCCCCGCTTGCCGCGATCTCTGGCGCGGCGTCCGCGCGGGCGGCAACTCTGGCGCGGCTGACGGGCGTCCTGCAAACCTTCGCTAGCGGGCGGGCCAAAGCAAGCGCCTTGGCGTCCGCCGCCGCGCGCGCCGCTATCGCCGCCTCGGCGCTTGGTTCGAGCCGCGCGGCCGCGCGGCTGGCCGGAACGGCTTTCGTCTCGGCAGGGGCAAAGACCGCCGCATTCTCGCGAACGTCCGCCTCCGGGCTGCTCGCGATCACCGGTTCTGCGCTCGGCAAGACAGCGGCGCAAGGGCGCGCGATTGGAAACGGCTTCGCCAGCCTGGCCGGCGCGGCCCGCGGCGCAGTCAGAACCATGGCGTGGTCGTCCGGCGTCGTTCTGATCAACCTTTCGGCGCGAGCCGAGGCGAAATCGGCCGCGAGGGCGTCTGGAAGCCTCGCGACTTTTGGCGCGGCGCTCGGTTCGGCCGTCGCGCAGGGGCTCTCGTCTGGCGTCGCAGGCATCGGCGCGGCGGCGCGGGCCTTTAGCGCATCGGCGGGCGCCGCGTCTGCATCCCTCGTCAACAAGACCGTGCTCCGCGTCGCTGTCCTGCGCGGCGTCATCGAACGGTCGAAGACCGCCACGGGCGTCATAATGCGGTCGAACGCCATCGAGGGCGTGATCGACCGGATAAAAGTGATGACTGGCGTCCTGCCACCGAAGGAATAGCGGCTCATGAACAAGAATCAGAACGAAGAAGTTCCGGCCGGCGACGCGATCATTATCTCGACTTCAATTGAGGTCGCGGATGGATCGACCTTCGATCCGACCGGCGCGACGGGGATCTATCGCGTCGCCAAGACCCAATATTCCACCGGCGCCGACATCCTGTTGACCAAGTCAACCGGCGACAGCTCGGCGACTTGGCGGCAGGATTCCTCGACCGGCCAATGGTTTGTCGACGCGCCGCTCACGGGGACAGAAACGCGCGCGCAGCAGCCGTCCGGCACGGCGCTCTCTGTCAGCTATTACCACGAGACCGTGATCATCGAAGCCGGCGCGAAGCCCGCGCACGCCATGACCGGAACGCTCAAGATACTCGCCACGCCGGCCCCCTAAGCCGGCCGCCTCCTCTCCTAAAATATTCAGGAAGACTTCCATGCGCGTCTTGCTCGCCGCATTGCTCCTTTGCGCGTCGCCAGTCTGGGCCTCGCCCTGCGATCACAATTGCAAAATCCGCATCACCGCCTGCCACACGGACGAACCGTCGCGCTGTCTCAGCGAGGACCGGCTGCCGGCGCAGACCGGCCTCTGCGCCATGATGCTGATGGGCGTCGTGACCGAATGGGCGACGAAACATCCGGACCTGACCTTCAAGGTCGCGGAATGCGTCACGCCTGACGACGCCAAAGTCTGAGCCCATGCATATCACGCCCGAACAAGGCCTCGCCGCCTTTGCCTGTCTCGCCGCCGCCTGCACCATCTGGGCGATCTTCGCGCCATGATCGGCAAAGCCGCCCTGGTCGCCGTCAAGGGCCTCGGCATCTTCCTGATCGCCCTGACCTGCGGCGCCGGGATCATCTTCACGGTCCTGATGCTCGCGCTTGAGGCCCTCGGCGGCCTCGCGCTGGAGTTCGTGCGCTCGTCCTTCGCCCGTTCAGGCGGCCTGCTCGCGGCGCTCTTTGGCGGCGCGCTCTGGATCCTCCTCTCCGCCATCCGAAACTGAAAAGGGGCGCCCATGCTCGCGCTGACGAAACTTCTGGCTGCGGCCAACGCCCGCATGATCGACGACTGGCGCAGCGCGTTCAAACGACTGTGGTCGATCCGCGTCGCCTTGTTCTGGGGCACCGTGTCCGGCCTCTATGCCGCATGGCCTTCGTTTCAGGATGTCATCCCGGCGCCGGTCTTCGCCGCCGTTTCCGCGATCATGTCGGCGGCGATTGTCGGCGCGCGGCTGACCAAGCAGCCGGGGGCCGACGCCAATGGCTGACGCGCCGAAGAAACGCAACCGCCTGCACAAGAGCGGCGTCGCGGCGGCGCTGGCCGTCTCGGTCGTCGGCGGGTTCGAGGGGCTGCGACAGAGTGCCTATCCAGATCCGGCGACGCGGGGCGCGCCTTGGACCGATTGCTATGGGCACACGGGGCCGGATGTAAAACCCGGCGTTCGTGAAAGCGTGGCGCAATGCAAAGCGATCTTACTGGCCGATCTCGACAAGGAAGCTGACGGCATCGAACGCTGTATCCATGTCACGCTGACAGATGGGCAATATGTCGCTGTCCTGAGCCTCGCGCACAACATCGGCGTCGGCGGCGTCTGCCGTTCGTCCGTCGTCGCCAGGCTTAACGCGGGCGACATCCGCGGCGGCTGCGACGCGCTGCTGCATTTCAACCGGGCTGCTGGCTTCGTCATGCCGGGCCTCACACGCCGGCGCGAAAAAGAACGCGCGCTCTGCCTCCAGGATTAAGCCATGCTCTCTCTTTTCGACGTGATCGGCCATGCGGGCACGATTGTTTCACTCCTGGCCATGGCGACGGCTGTGGCGGCTTTGGTCTATGTGCCTTCCCCGCTTAAGCATTACGCGGTTGCGGCCTGCCTCTGCGCCGCGCTCGCCAGCCAGATCTATGCCGAGGGCTATCATAACGCTGACGCTGGATGGCAGGCAAAATACGATCGGCAGATCGCCGCGATCAACGACGAAAACGAAAAAGCCGTAATCGCCGCCGAGCAGAAGGCGCGGGCCGAAGCCGCCGCCAACGCCGCCAATCTGAAAGCCCAACTTGACGATCTCGCCCGGCAGAAGGCGGCGAGCGACGCCGATCTCGCCGCCGCGCAAGCCCTGATCGACGCCGCGCCGCCGGACGCCAAGCCGGACGGCCCGGACGCCCCGGCGCATTCCGTCATTCTCGACGCCATCCGGGGGAAATAATGCGCGCTTTTCTCCTTCTCGTCGCGCTGGCCCTGACCGGCTGCGCCAGCTCGCCCGCGGTTCTCACCGCCCCGCCGCAAGTCTCCCGGCCCATGTTGCGCGATACAATCCCGCAAAGCCTGCGGACCTGCCTGCCTGAACCGGACGGGGCCAAGGTCGCGACCAATCGCCAGGTGGCGACTTACGTCCTCGACCTCAAGCGTGCGGGCCGCGACTGCCGCCAGAAACTTCGATCGATCGGTGCGCTGATCGAAGGGGAAGGCGGCAAGTGAGCGCGCGCTTTCACACGCTCTCGGCGGTGCTGCAGCGGGTCGGCCTGCTGAGCGCAGTTTCCGCGCGCGAGGCGGCGCAGTTGCACGAGGCGATCGATCAGATCCTGATCGCGCGCGGCGATGTGCTGGATATTCCACGCGCGATCATCCCGCAGGGGGAGGCGCCCCGGCCGGTTATTCTGGACCGGAGCGATGGGCCGAAGATCGAGGAATGGCCGAACGAATAAGACTGACGCCGGGGCCAATGCGCCCCGGTTTTTCTGCAAGAGCGGGCGGCTGTCCCGCCGGAAGGAATGGAATCATGGCGGCGGATGGCGGCTGGACGATAGCGGACCTGAGTTCCATCGGCGGATGGGGGACATTCCTGATTACGGTCGGAGGGCTATTCCACTTGCATGGGCGCCAGACGCGGAGCGCGGAAGAAAACGCGGAAAAAGCGAAAGAGGCCAAGGCCGATGCGAAAGCCGTCGCGGACGACCTCGCCGCCTACAAGGTCACGGCGGTCGAGAAATTCGTGCCGCGCGAGCATCTCGACCAGATGGAAAACCGCATCCTGAAACGGATGGACGCGCAGGACGAACGGTCCGACGCTTCATTGCGAGGGATCGCCGAGCGCCTTGATCGCATCATCGAAGGGCGGGCAAAGTCATGAAACTCCCGAAAAAAGAAGCCCGCCGCCGCGTCGCCGCGGTCAACGCCGCCTTGCGCGCCGGCGCGCCGCCGCCCGGCGTCAGCCTCGGCAGCCGAAAGCCCGGCGCCTTTCGCGTCGCGGCGGAAAAACTCGGCGTCGACCCGCAAAGCCTGCGCGATTCCATCGCAACCGCCGATCGGCTTTATGACCTGAAGCCGGACTGGTCGCTCTACAAGTCGCCGCCGCCGCCGCCACAGAAACCGGCGCCCGCGCCCGAGAAGCCGTCCGAAGCGCCGGTCGAGCCCTTGACGCTGCGCCGCATCGCCGACCAGCTCACGCGCGAAAAGAATCTGCGCGCCTCAGCCGAGCGCGCCGCGGTTTCCGGGGCAGCCCTGCGCGAGGGCGTGTTCAAGCTGGCGGCGATGCCGCCGACGCCTCTCGCCTGGGCGCCCGACAAATCGCCGGAGGGCAAGCACCGCGAGGCCATCGTGTTGCCGATCTCCGACGTCCATATGGGCGAGGTGATCGACCTCGACCAGATGGGCGGCCGCAATAGTTACAATCGAAGCATCGCCGCGCGACGGCTCGAGCGGCTGTTCCAGTCCGCCGTCAAGCTCGGGACGACGCACTGGGAGGGCCCGGCGCCGGCGGTGATCTATGTCGTGCTGCTCGGCGATCTGATCACCGGCGAGATCCACGACGAGCTGGCGAAAACCAATGATCTGCTCTCGATTCCCGCGGTGCGGGAATTGTCCGGCCTGCTCATTTCCGGGCTCGACCTGCTGCTCAAGAGCTTTTCCTGCGAAATCCGCGTCGTCGCGCTGCCGGGCAATCATGGCCGCACGACCCGGAAGCCGGAGGCCAAGGGCCACGCGATCAATTCCTATGACACGCTCGTCGCCTGGCAAATCGAGTCCTGGTATCGCGCCAAGGGCGAAAAGCGCCTGTCCTTCTCCGCGCCGCTCTCCGGCGACGCCCTGATCTCGATCTGCGGCTGGAATGTGCTGTTCACCCACGGCAACAATATCGGCTCGCGCGGCGGCATGGGCATGGTCGGCCCGGCCGCGACCATCTCGCGCGGCATGCAGCGGGTGATTCAGGATTACGCCGCGATCGGGACCGTGATCGACTATGTCGTCACCGGCCATTTCCACACGCCGATCGAGCTGGAATATGGCTTCTGCAACGGTTCCGTGCCGGGTCCGTCGGAATATTCGATGCAGGGCCGCATGCGGTCTCATCCCGCCTCGCAATGGTTCCTGACCTTCCATCCGGTGCGCGGCGTGGCGCGGCGCTGGAAGATCTACCTCGGGCGACCCGAGGAAGGCTCGATCTATCAGGGCAGGGCGCAGGCATGATCGATCATGAAAATCTGGTCCGCGCCGCCGCGGCCGAGGACGCCGCCCGCGTGCTGGACCGGGCCGCGCGCGACATCCTGAGGGTCGCGGGTCGGCTCGACGATATCTCGGCCAATACGATCGAACGCGTCGCGGCGCAGCTGCGCACGATCGCGAAGCTGAAGCGCCCGAAGGGCCGGCCAGCGCCCGTCGCCGCCCCGCAAGATGTCGCGGGGTCCTTGTGATATGGGCGGCGATACTTTCGACTTTGACGCCATGCTAGCGGACGCGCGGAAGATGCGGCCGCGGCTGATCGGCTTTTGCGGGCCGGCCGGCGCGGGCAAGACCTTCGCTGCCAATCATCTCGCATCCCATTATGGCTATTCGCGCGTGCGGTTCGCCGGCCCGCTCAAGGCGATGCTACGGGCGCTCGGTTTGACCGAGGCTGAGGTCGACGGTGAGCTGAAGGAGCAGGCCTGCGCCTTGCTCGGAGGCCGCACGCCGCGCCACGCCATGCAGGCTTTGGGCACCGAGTGGGGACGCCAGCTGATCAGTTCGGAACTGTGGATCAACGCCTGGGCCCACGCATCGGCGCATTACCTGCTTCAAGGGCTGCCGGTGGTGGTGGACGACGTCCGCTTCGCCAATGAGGCCGCCGCGATCTGGAGGCGCAAGGGCGTCCTGATCCGCATCGATCGCGCCGCCGCGCCGGCCTCGGCCGCTTGCGCGGCGCACGCCAGCGAGAACCAGGCGCTGCATTATGACGCGCGAATCGTGAACAGCGGCGATCCAGACGAATTCAGGGCGGCGCTGGATGGGCTGGTGCGACGGGATGTAGTATGACGGAGGGGCCGCCAAAG
Organism: Rhodoblastus sp. 17X3; assembly: GCF_030056575.1. Lineage (GTDB taxonomy): Bacteria > Pseudomonadota > Alphaproteobacteria > Rhizobiales > Beijerinckiaceae > Rhodoblastus. Next base: position 136,663 of record NZ_JASHHX010000003.1, read on the forward strand.
AGGCGACCCCAAATTTTGTCGGCGCAAGCCGTCAAAGAGCGATGACGTCCTGAACTGGTGCAAACGGTGCGTCCTGGAACCTATTCCCGTGGACGACCTCGTTGACCCGACCGGGGTTGAGATTGAGCTTGGCAGCCGCCGTGTGCTGCGCCATTCCCATCTCAAGCACCATGGTCTTCACTTTTGACGCCAATTCGGCGGTCAATTTTGCCGAACAGTTAGGCGCGCGCCGGCGCCGCCGCAACGGGTTAATGTGCGTCAGCTCCATTTGATTCTTGCTGGCTGGCATGGATGATTTCCCTTCGAGAAATCAGGCGGTTCCGCTTGCCCTAAGACGCACCACATGCCAATGTTCCGTTGTCTAGGCGGCATTGTTTGCGATGTTCTTCGAGCAATCGAGACAGCGTTTCAGTGACCACGAGAAGGGGTGTGCCATTTCATCTGGCCACCCTTTTTTCGTGCATCGATCACGGGGATGTGCATCGACGAATGCAGGGGACGCGATTCGTTGATCTAAGTCGATCAATTTTTAGATAAGTCACGGTTTTACAACTATTTTGGGGATAACGTGTACAACGCCATTACCCCCTTGCGCCGGCAGAAATCATTCATTCGAATCGTCAATTAGCCATTGTGTGAAGGTTGTGGAAAAGTCAGCGCGCGTGCGATCCTCTGGGCTATTTCCATCGCCTCGGCTTTCATAGGCAGCGTCCTGATCCGCGATCCGTCGCGTCGATCGTCATAATATACATAGGCCAGCCGCATGCCGCCGGGGTCCTCGATGACGAAGGCCTCGGCGACCTGGCGGATGCGAAGGGGCTGTTCATATGGCATGTCGTCAAAGATAGCCGGAAAGGTGGGTCAGCGCCCGGCCTAAGCCATTGATAAATTACGTCAACTGACTTGTGACCCACTTCGCTATAACTATTTGATTTATTTAAAATATGGTGGCGCTACCTCTCCCACCATTTTTCTTCAACACACTGATTTAAAAACACTTTCAGCAACAGTCGGGCCAGGCTGTCGCACAACGGTGTCGCACGCTGTGGCCGCTGAATCGGCCATAAGTGATTGTAACCGTGGCGGAAACAGCCGCGCCGACTGTGACACAAGCCTGTCGCATATCGTGGAAAACATCGCGCAACCCGACTACGGCTCCGGGCAACGGTGTGGCAATTTCGAATGAGGGCGCCACGCGAATTTGTTGGCGCGGTCGGACGGGAATTCGTGAGCCGATCTCTTCGAACGTCTGATTATCGTGAAGCCATCCGGAAGGCTCGGATCGTTGCGTTCGAGGTCGAGCAAATGTTTCGGGCCAAGGACCATATGGCCGCCTTGCCTCAAATTTAGGGAAGAAGGCGTCTATGAATCGGGGGGCTATTCACTCGGCATGCCGTTGAGCCGCGGCCGGTTCGAACGCGTGTGGGAGGTTGATGGGGCGCCGCGCGATCTGGTCGCCGACATCGTAGACGCCGACGGGTTGTAAATAAGAGGCGGGGACCGGCGATCGCCCCGGCGGTCGCGGTCGTCATGGCGCACATTGAACAGAAAGCGAGGATCATGTCGCGCCGCTTTCGATTCAACTCGGCTATGCCGCGGGTGCGACGCCAAAATCACCTGGCCGGAGCATGACGTCGGCGAGTGTGTAGCGATCGAGCGTCGCCGAAAATGCGTCGAGCGCCTCGTGGATAACGCCCTTGAGACAACAGCGGCGAGTAATGACGCAGTGATCGCTGGACGAAAGACATTCGACGAGAGCGAAGTCCGGCTCGGTCGTGCGGACGACGTCGCCGAGGCGGATCTTCTCCGGAAGTTTTCCCAGGATCAATCCGCCCGATCTTCCGCGAATGGCTTTTAGATAGCCTGACCGGGTCAATACGGTCGCAATCTTCATGAGATGATTCCGCGAAATATCGAATACCTCGGCGACCTCTTCGATGGTGACCTGTCGGTTCTGGGCGGCGGCAAACATCAATAGTCGCAAGGCGTAATCGGAAAAATTCGTAAGCCTCATTCCTGCCCTCCCGCAGTCATGGCCCGCAAGCCCGGGCGGCGGCAATCATTTTCCTGCAAAACATATATTGGATTTGCATCTTATTCAATTTTTGAGCGCTTCGGCTCCGCCTGAAATGAAGGGCGGCGGAGCTATCGACCTGTAACGAAATAACATTGGGGCCCAGTATGGGAAAAAGTTCGCTTCCGGCGGCCAAAGCGCAGGATTCCACCGACCGGCGGCCTGCTTTCCGCGTCAGTCCGCACCTGGCTTTTCGCTGAAATATTGCGCGAATTTATTCAGAATTCCGTTCCAACCGTCAGCGTCGGCGGGTGGTTCGCCCTTGGCCAGGACATTTGGCCATTGTTCGGAAAATTTCCGATTCAGGTCGAGCCAGCCACCTTCCGCCATGGGGTCGGTATCCGGAAAGATCGCTTCAGCCGGACATTCAGGAACGCAGACGCCGCAGTCGATACATTCATCCGGATGAATCACGAGCATGTTTTCGCCCACGTAGAAGCAGTCGACGGGGCACACCTCGACGCAGTCCATATATTTGCACTTGATGCAATTATCGGTCACGACATGGGTCATTTCGGATCCTTCGCAGCGCCGTCGGCGGTCTCTTCGGCTGCCTCGCAGACGGGTTATCAGGCATTATAAATGCATGTTAAATCCATCTCTGCAAAAAGCAATATTTTAAATGCTTGTTTGATTGACGCGTCGCAAAGATGGACGAGGGCGCTGGATCTAGTGTGCGCTCGGCTATTGGCGAACCTGCGCGCTCTCGACGATCCAGAGTGACCGGCCTCGCAAATGCGGGAGGGATTAGATTTGAAAACGGGATTGAGCGAGCATTACCGCGAGGAACGGCTGCCGCGCTACACAAGCTATCCCACCGCGCCAAACTTCACTGGCGCTGTCACCACCGCGCTCCACGGCGACTGGCTTTCGTCGATCGAAAAAACCGCGACGGCTTCACTGTACCTGCATGTTCCATTCTGCCGATCCATGTGTTGGTATTGCGGTTGTCACACGACGATTGCCCAGCGTGACGCTCCCATCGCTGATTACCTGGCCGTGCTGCGCCGGGAAATAGAGTTGGTTACGACGAGAATTTCGCCCAGGCTTGATGTGCGGCACGTGCATTTCGGCGGAGGAACGCCGACCATCATGGCCCCCGAGGAATTCAGCGGCCTTATCGACCTGCTGCGCGAAAAGTTCCTCGTCGATGCGAGCGCCGAAATCGCTGTCGAAATTGATCCCAGAAGGTTGACCAGCGCCATGACCGCCGCGCTGGGTAGAGCCGGCGTCAATCGCGCGAGTCTTGGCGTCCAAAGCTTCGACCCGATTGTGCAGAAAGCGATCAACCGTCTTCAGAGCATAGAGCAGACGGCAATGGCGACGGCTGGCCTGCGCGCCGCCGGCGTGGGGGGCGTCAATTTCGATCTGATCTACGGGCTTCCCCACCAAACAATCCGATCTTGCGTCGAAACCGTCGCAAGATGTGTGGACCTGCGGCCAGATCGATTTGCGGTATTCGGTTACGCCCACGTCCCGACTTTCAAGAAACATCAGCGAAAGATCGACGAGGCGGCCCTTCCCGACACCGCTGAGCGGCTCGAACAGGCCGAGGCGATCGCGCAAGCGCTGGTCGCCGCCGGATATGAGCGAATTGGCCTAGATCATTTCGCTTTGCCGGGCGACAGCCTGGCGCGAGCGCAATCCGCCGGGCTCCTCCATCGAAACTTTCAAGGCTACACCACCGATCCGGCGGATGTTCTGATCGGTTTCGGCGCGTCGGCCATCAGCCGCTTCCCGCAAGGCTATGTGCAAAATGAAATTGTCCTGGGACGTCATGCTGAGCGCGTGCTCGGCGGAGAACTCCCGGGGGCGAAGGGATACCAGCTGACGGCGGACGATCGGTTGCGCGCAGATCTGATCGAGCGACTGATGTGTGATTTCGAGGTCGACCTTGCGCGAGTTGGCGCTCTTCATCAGAGGAGTCCCGAGCCGATCAAGAAATCCGCGCCGCGGCTTCAGGCGCTGGTCGCCGACGGCATCGTTCACATCGACGGCGATTTGGTTCGGATCGCGGAGAATTCACGTTTTCTTGTTCGGACGGTCGCGTCGGCTTTCGATGCTTATCTAAGCGCAAATGCGCGAACCGGCAGCCAGGCGGTTTGAATTGTGAGCGCGCCAATGGCCGATAGGCGGCTCCATTTCGAGGCCGCAGCGACAAGGAGTGTCGAAAATGCCAGAATCCCTTTACCCGCCGATATCGCGAGAGCTCTCCCATAAGCGGCGGGCTCTCGCCCCCGACACCGAGAAGGCCTTTCAGGCCTTTAGCCGGCAGGTCTTCGCTGATGGCGCGCTTCCGGCAAAGCTCAAGCAGTTGATCGCGGTCGCGGTGGCGCACGTCACGCAATGCCCCTATTGCATCAAAGGGCATACCAAAGCGGCGCTCCGCCATGGGGCGACTCAGCAGGAACTCATGGAGGCCATCTGGGTTGCGGCGGAAATGCGGGCGGGGGGCGCCTATGCGCATTCCGCCATCTCGTTGAGCGCCATGGATGAAGTAGAAAGTTCAGGCGCCAGCATATGACCGGACGCCGGCGCGCCCGTGCCGGAGGCTCGCGGGGAGGGGGTTGTGTCGCGTCTGGATATCCGCCTGAAGCGCGCCTACGTGACGCCGTCCCGCGACGACGGCGTCCGTGTTCTTGTGGACCGCCTCTGGCCACGTGGCGTGCTCAAATCGGACGTCGCCATCGATCTTTGGCTCAAAGAGCTGGCGCCGAGCACGAAGCTTCGTCAATGGTTCGGTCACGATCCCGGCCGTTGGGACGAGTTCCGGCGTCGATATCAGTCTGAACTCGCAGGCAAAACGGCGCTACTGGACGAACTTCGGGCCATTGCGCGTCGGGGCAGTTTGACTCTGGTCTTTGCCGCCCGCGACGAATGTCATAACCAGGCCGTCGTCCTTCGCGACGTTCTCACCAACGGATTCAAGGCGTGAGCGGCATGCACGCAGACAGACAACCGGAATGAACCCTTAGAATTTACGCTTGGCGCAAAACGATCCCCCGTTTTGTGCGCGCGGCCGCGCCTCATTCTCACGCGCCCGGATCGTCGACAAGAGGGTTGAACCTGGCGAGCCGTTCCAAAGCGTCGGGTTCGCGGATTTCAATTTCGACGCCAATGCTCACGACATTATATTTCGCCTTACGGCCCGGCCCCATATAGGCCGCAAGGACATTCTTCTCATACGGCTTGGTGAACCATGGCCTTTCGGATCAAGATGGCCGGAATCGTCAAGATTTTGGCTGGTTCGAGAATGCGCGCCGATTTGAGATAAATGTGCTTGAGTACGACGCTCGCGACGATGAACGTGTTTGGCGGCCTTACAATTTCAAGTGTCGTCTCTCGTTCAGCATGGGTCGCGAAGATCTTGACCGATCCGTTCGTCACGACATGGAGGAAATCCCGCGGCCTCCTTCCCCGGCCAGTTCAAGATGGGCCGGAAATTTTTGCAGGAACGCGGCGCCGAGCAAAAGCTCCACGGCTTGCGGGCGCCAGCCAAGAAAAACTTGTGGTTTTCGAGCTCCCTCCTTTCTTCTTGCCGCATCGTTCGACTCGTTTCCTCGGCTCGAATTCGGAAAATCGTCCTGCAATTTTCGATTGATCTTTATCAAGTCAGATTGCGTCGATTGCCTTTCGCTGTATCGCATAGATCAACTCCATTTCCACAGAAATCAACCGTCGGATTATTTGTTTGTTCCAGCGCAAAAAACACGAGAATTTCGCTGCGTCCGCCCCCGCGGCGCGCTTGCCATAGCGTCTAAAACGGAGCGAAATCACGGTCGGTCGCGCGACAGCCGTCGCGGCTGCGCTCTTTTGCCGAGGGCCGATTGAAGCGACGATTTGGCCGCTATAACAACAGGGAAGCCATGGAAATGAAGCTCGTCATCGCCGCCGCCGTCACCTTCGCTAGTCTCGGCCTCGCCACTGCCGCGCGGGCAGCCGGCGATGCTGACGCGGGAAAAAAAGTGTTCAGCAAATGTGCAGTGTGCCACACGGCGGTCGCAGGCAAAAACGGGCTGGGTCCGTCGTTGTTCGGCGTCGTCGGCCGTCCTTCGGCGACAGTCGCCGGGTACAATTATTCCGATGCGATGAAGGCCGCCAACAAGACCTGGGACGAGGCGACGCTGACCGCATATCTGACCGATCCCAAAGCGGCGATCCCTGGCAACAAGATGGCGTTCGCCGGTCTTCCCAATCCGGACGATCGCGCGAATGTAATCGCTTATCTCGCGACTCTTAAATAACCCGCGAAACCGGTCGCGTGCGCTCGACGCGCGCGACCGTCATTTCATTCGGGGACTGTCACGCGAGTTCACGCGCGCATCCTGTGCGCGAGGGGTGTCTTCGCGCGTGTGGCATCGATTAGGCGGAATGGACCGTGCTGACAATCGCAAGGCTCTTCGGAGCAGTTCTGGGCGTGCTGTCGTGGCTGGCGGCGGCGGGTCCATGTTTCGCTCTCGACAGTCAACTTCAACAGTTTATCGGTCAGGTTTCCGCGGGCGAACTCGTACCGGGCGCGGATCGTTATGGACCAGTTCAGGGTAGCCCGCCGACCGCGAAAATCTTCGCGGGCGACAAGCTGCTCGGCTACGCTTTCGTCAATGCGGATTGGGTCAACTCGACCGGCTATTCTGGCCAGCCGATCCAAATCCTCCAAGGCTTGTCGACGGATGGAAAGATTTCCGGCGCGCGGCTGATGGCGCATCACGAGCCGATCGTGCTGATTGGCATTCCTCTGGAGCGTATCGAAACCTTCATTCGCGGTTACGTCGGTCGGGACGTGCTGGCCATCAGCTCTTCGGCGCCGTCGGATCGCCCGGCCGTGGATATTGTCAGCGGCGCGACAGTGACCGTCGCTGTGATCGCTGAAAGCATGGTGCGGGCGGCAATCAAGGTAGCGAATGCGGAAGGCATGGGCGGCCCGGTTGGAGCCGTTGCAGCGGTTCGCGAACTGGATCCGTCACATGCGGCTCCCGCCGACTGGAATGCGCTCGTGAGCGAGGGCGCGGTGCGCAGGTTGAGCCTGTCCGTGGGAGATGTCACGGAAGCATTCCGACGCATCGGCAACGAAAATGGCGTCGAACACCCCGAGGACGCCGATCCGGCGACGTCCTTCATTGATCTGTATGTCGCACCCGTTTCCATTCCCGCGATCGGAAAGAGCCTGCTCGGCGCGGACGGCTTTGCGTCATTGCAAAAGACGCTCGCGCCGGGCCAGCAGGCGATCCTGGTCGCGTCGAACGGCGCCTATTCCTTCAAGGGCTCCGGCTATGTGCGCGGCGGTATATTCGATCGTTTCGAGGTTTTGCAGGGCGACAGCAGCATCCGCTTCCGGGATCGCGACCACACGCGGATCGGCGATGTTCATGCCGTCGGCGCCCCCAATTTCCGCGATGTCGATCTTTTCCGCGTGCCGCCGGGAACGACGCTCGACCCCGCGCAGCCATGGCGGCTCCAATTGCTGGCGCAGCGCGCCTATGGGTCCCGGGACAAGGCGTTCCTGACTTTCGATGTGAATTATCAGCTGCCGGAAGCTTATCTCAAGCCCGTGCCTCCCCCTCCGGCCGCCGCCGCGGCCAACCCGCCGGCGCCATCCGCAGCGACAGGCGCGCAATCATCCGAACCGCCGATGTGGCACGCCATGTGGAGAGCCAAGACCGGCCAGATCAGCGTGCTGGTCGGGGCGCTCGTCTTGCTCACGCTGATCTTTTTCTTCCAGGATTGGCTCGTGCGGCGCCCGGTGTTCTATGACCGCCTTCGCCTGGGCTTTCTGGTGTTCACTTTGGTCTGGATCGGATGGATTGCGCAGGCGCAACTGTCCATCGTCAACGTCCTTGCCTTTCTGAGCGCACTGCGGACCGATTTTCGCTGGGACTATTTCTTGATGGCCCCGTTGATCTTCATCTTGTGGTTCGCGGCTGCCGCCTCACTGCTGTTCTGGAACCGTGGCGCTTATTGTGGCTGGCTATGCCCGTTCGGCGCCTTGCAGGAACTGACCAATCGAATTGCGCGCCGGCTGAACATTCCGCAGCTGAAAATTTCCTTTGGAGTCCACCAAAGGCTCACGGCCCTCAAATACATCATCTTCCTGGTGCTGTTCGGCATTTCGCTGAGCGATCTCGGGCTTGCCGAACGCATGTCGGAAGTTGAGCCTTTCAAGACCGCGATCATCCTGAAGTTCGCCCGCCAATGGCCGTTTGTGCTCTACGCGGGAGCAATGGTCGCATCGAGCCTTTTCGTCGAGCGCGCCTTCTGCCGATACGTCTGCCCAATGGGCGCGGCGCTCGCCATTCCGGCGCGTCTGCGCCTGTTCGACTGGCTCCGCCGCTATCGGGAATGCGGCAACCCCTGCCAAAGATGCGGCAACGAATGTCCCGTCCAGGCGATCCATCCGGAAGGGCACATCAATCCCAACGAATGCATCCAATGCCTGCATTGCCAGATGCTTTATCACCACGACCAGAAATGCCCGGTGATGATCCAGCGTCGTCTCAAGCGCGAAAGGCATTCGGCCTCATCAGGCGCGGGCGTTCCGCATGCTTCTCTTCCACCAAAACCGAAAGTCTCGGCGCAAGGCGCCGACCAGAGGGCGCCGTCGTGAGCGACACGGCAGTCGCCGCGACGCTTTTTCAATTTGGTTCTCGCAGAACCGATACCCAGGGAGGAAATCATGACCGAACAGCATAACGATCCGAAGGACGAGGCGCCCAAGACGAGCGTCAGCCGTCGCGGCCTGCTGGGAGGAACGGCAGTGGCCGGCGCCGCCGCATTGTCGGGAGGCGGCGCTTATCTGAACTTCGTGCAGGAGGCGCGAGCGGCCAAAGGCGAGTCACAGAGCGCCGAGGTCAAGCCTGGCGATCTCGACGAATATTACGGCTTCGGCAGTTCGGGGCAGACCGGCGAAGTGCGTGTCTTCGGCATGCCGTCGATGCGCGAACTGGTGCGCATCCCCGTCTTCAATCGCGACAGCGCGACGGGGTGGGGCATCACCAATGAAAGCCGGAAGATCCTGACGGAAGGGCTGACGCCGGCCACCAAGAAGTTCCTGGAGACGCGAGAAGGCGTCTACCATAATGGCGACCTGCACCACCCGCACGTCTCCTTTACTGACGGAACCTACGACGGGCGCTATTTGTTCGTGAACGACAAGGCGAATTGTCAGGTGGCGCGCATCAGGTTGGATATTTTCAAGACCGACAAGATCATTGAAGTTCCCAACGCTTCCGATATCCACGGCTTGCGTCCGCAGAAATATCCTCGCACGGGCTATGTCTTCGCCAATAGCGAACACATCATCCCAATTCCCAACGATGGCGCCATCCTCGACGATCCGAAGAACTACTGGTCGGTGTTTACGGCAATCGATGGCGACAAGATGGAAATCGCCTGGCAGGTGCTGGTCGATGGCAATCTCGACAATACCGACTGCGACTATCAGGGGAAGTATGCGTTCTCAAGTTGCTACAATCCGACCAAGGGCACGACCCTGGAGGAGATGACCAACCATGAGCAAGCCTGGGCCGTCGTTTTCAACATCAAGCGCATCGAACAGGCGATCAAGGACGGCGATTTCAAGACCACCAATGGCGTCAAGATCGTCGACGGACGGCATGGCTCGAAATATACCCGCTACATTCCGATCCCCAATTCGCCGCATGGCGTCAATACGGCGCCTGACGGCATCCATGTGGTCATCAACGGCAAGCTTTCGCCGACCGTCAGCGTGATCGACGTGCGCAAGCTCGATGATCTGTTCGATGGCAAGATCAAGGAGCGCGATGTCATTGTCGCTGAGCCGGAACTGGGCCTTGGGCCGTTGCACACCGCTTTCGACGGCAACGGCAACGCCTATACGACGCTGTTCATCGACAGTCAGATGGTGAAATGGAACATCGACAAGGCGAAAAAGGCTTTTGCGGGCCAGAAGGTCGATCCAATCGTCCAGAAAATGGACGTGCATTATCAGCCGGGCCATAATCACACCTCGATGGGCGAGACGAAGGAAGCCGATGGCAAATGGCTTCTGTCGCTGAATAAATTCTCGAAGGACCGGTTCCTGAACGTCGGCCCCCTGAAGCCGAACAATGACCAGCTCATCGACATTTCCGGCGATGAAATGAAGATCGTTCATGATGGGCCAGCCTTCGCGGAGCCGCACGACCTTTGCATCGTCCATCGTTCGAAAATCAATCCGATCTCCATCTACAAGCGTGACGATCCGATGTTCGCGGACGCGCGCAAATGGGCCGAAAAGGACGGCGTCAAGCTCGAAGAGGCGGCGAACGTCATTCGTGACGGCAACAAGGTTCGCGTCTACATGCACTCCAATGCGCCGAAATACAGTCTCGACAAATTCGACGTGAACGAGGGCGACGAGGTCACGGTCTTCCTGACCAATATGGACGACATCGAAAATCTGACGCATGGCTTCACCATCGTGCGCTACGGGATCGCGATGGAGGTCAGCCCGCAAATGACGGCCTCGGTGACGTTCAAAGCGGACCGTCCCGGCGTGCATTGGTGGTATTGTCAGTGGTTCTGCCATGCTCTGCATATGGAAATGTCCGGGCGAATGCTGGTTCATCCGAAGCAGGGCTGATTATGCTCCGCCCGCGCATTCCCGCTTTTGCGGCGCTCGTCGTCGCAGCCGCTTTGGCGGCGGCGGATGCGCGGGCGGCCGTCATTCCTGTGGCCCAGGGAGAGAGCGTTGCAGAGGCGCTCTCCCGCGCTGCGCCCGGTGACACGCTTCATCTGGCGAAGGGCCTCTTCAAGGGAGGCCTTGTCATCGACCGGCCTGGCGTGACGATCGAGGGCGAGCCCGGCGCAATTCTCGACGGCGCCCAGGTCGGAAACGTCGTCACCATCAATGCGCCGGATACGATCCTTCGCGGCCTGACCATTCAACGCTCCGGCCAGACGCTGATCGACAAGAACTCCGGCGTCTTTGTCGACCGCACGGGCGACCGTGCGCATATCGAGGGCAATCGGTTTTCCGATAATCTGATCGCGATCTATCTCGACGGGCCGCATGACGCGATGGTCAGGCGCAACGAGATTGCCGGCTTGCGACAGTTGCGGAGGACCGAACGCGGCCCAGCCATTTCCTTATGGAACACGCCGGGCTCGGCGATCATCGACAATGACATCCGCTCCGGCCGCGACGGCGTTTTTTCGGTGTCCAGCAGTCACAATATCGTGCGCGGCAACACGTTTCACGATCTCCGTTTCGCCGTGCACTTCATGTACACCAACGACAGCGAAGTCGTCGGCAACTTCTCCGCCGGCAACGAAGTCGGCTATGTCCTGATGTTTTCGGATCGCCTGGAAGTTCGTGAAAACGTCTCTGATCGGGACCGCGATCACGGCCTGCTTTTCAACTACGCCAACTTGTCGGGCGTTGAGGACAATGTCGCGCGCGGAAGCGACAAATGCGTCTTTATCTACAATGCGAACAAGAATCGTTTCACCGGCAACTGGTTCGAGGGATGCAACATCGGCATCCACTTCACCGCAGGCTCTGAACGCAATGAAATTAGCGGAAACGCTTTCGTCAACAATCGCACCCAGGTAATGTATGTCGGCACGCGGCTGCTCGATTGGTCGGTGCGCGGGCGCGGCAATTATTACAGCGACAATCCGGCCTTCGACCTGAATGGCGACGGAATCGCCGATACAGCCTACCGACCGAACAACCTTATGGACCAGGTGATCTGGCGCGCGCCCGCCGCCAAGCTTTTGCTGAACAGCCCGGCCGTCCAGATCGTGCGTTGGGCGCAGGCGCGGTTTCCGGCGATCCACCCTGGCGGCGTGATCGATTCTGCGCCGTTGATGACGCCGGTTCAGCCATCGTCCCTGGAACGGCTGACGCCATGAAACATGAATTCGTGAACCGGGACACGGTGGTTCTGCGGGCGGTCAGCAGGACTTATGGGCGGCAACTCGCCGTCGACGCCGTGGATTTGAACCTGCGGGCCGGGGAATGCATCGGGCTTGTCGGCCATAATGGCGCGGGCAAAAGCACGATGATCAAGATGATGCTCGGACTCATCCGCCCGACGCGCGGCAGCGTTCAGGTTTTTGGAGAAGATCCGTCCGCCGGGGCGGCCGCGAAGGCCCGGCGCGAGCTGGGCTATTTACCGGAAAACGTCGCGTTGCATCCGTCGCTGACGGGCGCCGAAACCTTGGCCTTCTATGCGCGCCTGAAAGGCCAGCCGGCCGCCGGAAACGAGGCGTTGCTGGAACGGGTCGGCATTGCGGCGGCGGCGGATCGGCGCGTCGGAACCTATTCGAAGGGAATGCGGCAACGTCTCGGACTGGCTCAGGCTCTGCTCGGAAATCCGCGCGCCTTGTTGCTTGACGAACCGACGACTGGCCTCGATCCCGCGCTGCGGCAAAGTTTCTACGAGATCATCGGCGAGCTCCGCCGGGATGGCGCGACGATTCTTTTGTCGTCGCATGCCCTCGCGGAACTGGAGGGGCAGGTCGATCGCGTCGTGGTGATGAATCGAGGACGGAAGGTCGCCGACGGCGGCATCCCCGAGCTGCGCAGCCTCGCCGCAATCCCACCGCGAATTCGATTTCGTGCGGATGGCGTCGAGATCGATAAATTTGCTGGTTGGACGACGATGCTCGACGGACGGTTGGAGCGGGCCTGCGCCGAGGACGAAGTCGCCGCCATTTTGCGCGAGCTTCCCAAATCCGCGCGCCAGATCGAGATTCTGCGCCCGACGCTCGATGAACTCTATGCGCAATTCCAGAAGGGGGCGGAGTGAGGCAGGTTTTCATCATCATGGGCAAGGAATGGCGCGACGGGATGCGAAACCGTTGGGTGCTGGCGACAACGGCTTTGCTCGCGGCGCTGGCGCTTACCTTGGCGTTCCTGGGTTCGGCTCCCACTGGCGCGGTCAAGACCGGCGCCCTCGCCGTGACGATCGTCAGCCTGTCGAGCCTGACGATTTTCCTGATCCCCTTGATCGCCTTGCTGCTTTCTTATGACGCCATTGTCGGCGAGATCGATCGCGGCACAATGGCCTTGCTGCTCTCCTATCCGGTTGCGCGCTGGCAGGTGGTGTTCGGCAAATTCTTCGGACATCTCGCAATTTTGGGTTTCGCGACCGTAATCGGCTATGGCTTTGCCGGGTTGGCCCTGCAATTGGCAGGAAGCGACAATTCCGGCGCCTGGTCGGCCTTCATGTTCATGATCGGGACCTCTGCTCTGCTCGGCGGCGTGTTCGTCGCCATCGGCTATTTCATCAGCACCCTGGTCCGTGATCGCGGGACGGCCGGCGGCATCGCCATCGGCGTCTGGCTGTTCTTTGTGCTGCTCTACGATATGGCGTTGTTGGGCGGACTTGTCGTCGATCAGGGCCGCAATGTGACGCCCCAAATGTTGAACGTTTTGCTGCTTCTCAACCCGGCCGATGTTTATCGGCTGCTCAATCTGACGACGAGCAATGATGTAAGCGGCTTTGCGGGCGTCGCTGGCCTTGGCGCCGGCGCCGGCCTCGGCTCGTGGACGCTTATGGGAGCCCTTGCGGCATGGATGGTCGCGCCGCTGGTCGCATCCGTCGCCTTGTTCGCACGGAGACAGGTATGAAACGCCGCACGCTCTTGCTCGCGTTGCTGGCTGCGCCGTTGCTTGCTTCCTGCAAGCAGAATCGGGACGCGGCCAACGCGCCGCCGCCTCGTGAAATCTCCGACGCGTCGGTCGCGCAGTTCTGCGGCATGTCGTTAAGCGAACACGCCGGGCCCAAAGCCCAGATTTTCATTCGGGGTCTGGCGGCCCCCTATTGGTTCGCCACAGTTCGCGACGCGTTTGCGTTTGTCATGCTGCCGGAGATGCCGAAGGCGATCGAAGCGGTCTATGTCAACGACATGGCGCGGGCAAAAAGCTGGGAGCAGCCGGAACCCGGAATGTGGGTCGAGGCGAGGATGGCCTTTTTCGTGATCGGCAGCCGCCGCCGCAGCGGGATGAACACCGACGAGGCTATTCCATTCGGGAGCGCGGACGCCGCGCGCAAATTCGTCGAGGCGGAGGGGGGCAGGATCGTCGGGTTCGACGATATGCCGCGGGATTACATTCTGGCTTCAAACTCGGGAGAACAATGATGCAAGCCACGCGCAGGCGCTTCATCGCCATCACGGCCGCTGCTGGCGGACTGCCTCTCCTTCCATTCGCGGCCGCCGGCGCCGCGCCCGCGACAAACTCTCTCCTCCGCGTCTGGTCGGGCGCGGCGCTGGGCGCCGACGCCACCATGCAGATTCACCATCCCGACCCGGCGATCGCCGACCGGCTGATCGCGGCGAGCCTGGCGGAAGTCGAGCGGCTGGAGCAGGTGATGAGCCTCTATCGTCCGGACAGCGCGTTGTCGCGTCTCAATCGCGACGGATTCGTTGATAATCCGCCGTTCGATCTGGTCAGGGTTCTTTCCGAAAGCCGTCGCTATGGCGAATTGACGACCGGCGCCTTTGACGTGACGGTGCAGCCTCTCTGGGATCTCTACACGGCGCATTTTTCGCGGCCTGGGGCCTCGCCGGGAGGTCCTTCCGCCGAGGCGATCGCCGCCGCTGTTGCGCGCATCGGACAGGACGCGCTGGTGGTGGACGCCGAAAGCGTCCGTCTGACGCGGCCGGCGATGAGCGTCACCCTGAACGGCATCGGCGAGGGCTATGTCACCGACCGCGTCGTGGACCTGCTGCGCGCGGGCGGCGTCGAGCACGCGATGGTCAATATGGGCGAAATCTATGCGCTGGGGACTCATCCGAGGGGGGAGCCCTGGTCCGTCGGACTCGAGGACCCTCGCGCCCCCGAGCATATGGACCAGCGAATTCCGCTCGCCGATCGCGCGGTGGCGACGTCGGGCGGCTACGGCACAATGTTCGATCCGGCCGGACGATTCAATCATCTGTTCGAGCCGCGAACCGGCCGCACCAGCTGGCGCTGGCTATCGGTTTCGGTCGAGGCCGCGACGACGACCGAGGCGGACGCGCTTTCGACCGCCTTCGCCCTGATGCCGGAAGAGGCGACGGCGCCCATTGTTCGCAAACTCGGACTGGTCGCTCATTTTGTCCGCCCCGATGGCTCTCGCTTCGTGCAGAGAGCGTAAACGCACAGTCGCGATAACGGGCTGGCCCAGCTGCGTAAATTTCGGAAGGACAAACAATGGGCGACACGGGGCAAATCAACGTGCGAGTGCGCTCAACCGATGATCTCCTTGCCGTGGCGGAGGCATTGGAACTCGAGGCCGCAGCCCGTTATCGCAGTTTGTCGGCGCGGATGGCGCGGCAAGGCGATATGGAAATGACCGCCCTGTTCGACACTCTTGCCGGAATGGAGGATCGGCATGCGAGCCAGATCGGCGATCGCAGTTTGGAGCTTCTCGGCCACCGGCCGGATATCGCACAGGTAAAATGGGAGACGCCGCCCGGTTATGATGAGGACGAAGCGCGCGGCGCCGAATTGGGAGCTTACGAAGCGCTGGCCTTCGCGGTCCGCAACGAGGAGCGCGCCTTCGCCTTTTACAGCTATCTGTCGGCCGAAGCGGAAAGCGACGAAATCCGCGGCATGGCGGAAAATTTCGCGCGTGACGAACTGCAGCACGCGGCGTTGCTTCGTCAACATCGCCGCCGCGCCTTTCATGCGAAACGGCCTGCGACCTTCGAAATTCCCACCAATGTCGATGAGCTGAGAGCGCTCGCGCGACGCTGGGATGCGGAAGCGGCGGTCGCGCATGCGGGGCTGGCCGACGCTCTTCGCACCAATGGCGAGGAGGAGGACGCCGCCACTTTTCAGCGACTGGCGGAAGACGAGTTGCGCTGCGCGGCAGGCGTCCATGCTGACCTGGCGTCGGTCCTTCGAAGCGCCGCCGACGGATTGCGAATCCTTGAAGAATGTTTTGATCGCTATGCGTCGATCGCCGAGCGATCGGATGATGAAGCGCTGGTCGCGGAAGCGCAAAATCTCGCGAGCACAGTCATCGCGCGTCTCGCGATAGCTGGCGGCGCGCGGAGCAATAGTCTGCTGGTCGCGGGCGGCAAGTGACGAATCTGTGAGAGCGCGCTTGCATCTCCCTCTATCCCCGCTCAGGTCACGGCCGGGGTGATGTCCTTAGCCGCCTCCTGAGCGGGCGGACAGGACTTCAGCAGTTCGAGCGCCTTTAACTGAAAGGCGCTACGGGCGGCGTCCCACTGTCCCGCATGCGGCGCGACCCAGATGAACTGACGCACGAGCGCCGCCCTTTCCTGCGCTCTGATTTGTGTTGCTTCGACTCGCGCCGCAAGTTCGTCGTGGTCGCTGGCCCGTAGAAAATCTCCGTTGCGCCTGATGCATATTCCAAGGCATGGCTAAGGCAAGATAACGAGCGTCACGAATCCAACTCCGCCGATCCAGTGGACAATGGCGAGAACGTGGAGGGCGCGCGCCAGGATGAGATCGTCAATCAAGATGGCTTACTGGCAGTTTGCATGGCGTTCCGCGCCGCTGGCGGCTTGAGTCGAAGATCAAAGATACTTTGATTCTTGGCGACTGCGAGGCGCTTGAAGTCTGTTGCGAACCGAGCGTGTCCGGGGCGCGGGTTCTGAACCGGTGTTACGACTCGTCGTCGGCCTCCAGCAAAGTCGCGGCTGGGCCGGCGTCACGGTTTGCGATCGGCGAGCCCTGTCCAGACGCCTCTCAGGTTTCGGGATGGTCCAGGCGATCGGCGGACAGCGCGAAGGCAAGAAGCATCCCCCCGAGCATAAGGGCGGTGCGGGCGCTGATTTCGTCCATGCACAGTCCCAAAAGGACGCTGACGGATATGACAAGCACGCCCGCCCAGCGACGGCGTGACCATTTCTGCTGCATCGCTTGTACGTTCGTGGGGTGGGACGGCAGTCGCGTGCTTGAATCCGGCATCGCTTGCGCGCGGCCTTCGTCATGGATGGTCATGGCTTTGTTCCTCTTCGAACGTTGCGTCGAATGATTGAGGGATATTTTGCGACGTAGCAGCGCTGCGCAACCGAATAATTTCGGAGGAATGGCGCAAAAAAATTGTTGTCAAAGTTTCCGTCGGAATTTGTCGTCTGGAGAAAAAAGTCAATAAAAAGAAAATGGCAATGCGGCGCTGCCTCGCGCGTGACCCCCGGCATCGGCGAAATGTGATTAATTGACTGCAATTTCGGTTGCGTTTGCGCAACAAGGTCATGTCGAACAACGGCTATCGATCGACGGTCAATCCTCTCAATCCCGGATGGCGCGCTCGAATGGTCGCTCTCGATATTAGCCATGCTTCTCGCATCCGTCTGAAAACCGGAGCGCTCGGCCAGAAACGGGTCGTGCCGCAATCCGTTTCGGGAAGAATACGGCGCATCAAATGGGCGATGCTCTGCCTGTGTCTGAGCGTCTACTACCTCACGCCGTTTTTGCGCTGGAATCGCGGCCCGGGCGAACCGACGCAGGCGGTATTGCTCGATTTCGAGCACGGTCGCCTTTACGCGTTCTTCGTCGAAATCTGGCCTCAGGAGCTCTACTATCTCACCGGATTGCTGGTGTTGGCGGCGACCCTTCTCGTCCTGATGAACGCAGTCGCCGGACGAATCTGGTGTGGCTTCTTGTGCCCCCAGACGATCTGGACCGATCTTTTCCTTCTGGTCGAGCGAAAAATCGAAGGTGACCGTCGCGAACGGCTTCTGAAGCAAAAGGCTTCGATCACGCTGCGGCGCGTGGCGGAAATCACGGCCAAACATCTGGCATGGATTTCGATATCCGTCGCCACTGGCGGCGCGCTCGTTTTCTACTTCGTCGATGCGCCGATGCTCGTCCATCAAATCGCGCATGGGGAGGCGTCGCTTCTGGTCTGGTCGTGGATTTTGATTTTCGCGGGGACAACCTATTGCCTGGCAGGTTTTGCACGTGAACAGGTCTGCGTATTCATGTGTCCATGGCCGCGCCTGCAAGGCGCGATTTGGGACCCGGAAGCTCTGAGCGTGAATTACCGGGATTATCGTGGCGAAAAGCGCATGTCCGCGAAAAAGGCGGCCGATTTACGGGCGCGAGGCGAACAGGTTGGCGATTGCGTGGATTGCGGCCAATGCGCCGCCGTCTGTCCCATCGGGATCGACATCAGGCAAGGCCCCAATATCGCTTGCATCAATTGCGGTCTGTGCGTGGACGCCTGCGATGGCGTCATGAAGAAGCTCAATCGACCGCGCGGACTGATCGATTACGAAGCCTGGACCAACATCGAACGTGGGCGCAGCAACGAACCCCGTTTGAGCCGGCTGGTTAGACCGAAAACGCTTGCGTTGGCCGCGACCTGCATCGTTCTCACGAGCGTCATGGGATATGCGTTCGCCACGCGATCGACGGGCGCGCTCTTTGTCGAGCATGATCGCAATCCGCGTTTTGTCATGCTTGCGGAGGGCGATATTCGCAATTCGTTCGACGTCAAGATCGTGAACCACAGCGGAAGGTTGCACGCCTATTCTCTCGCCGTCGAGGGAATCGATGACGGCAAGTTCGAAATCGTCGGGGGGCGCGCGAACGAGAAAATTGACATCCCTGCCGGTGAGTCCCGAATTCTGCGGGCCACAGTGACGAGTACGCGATCGAACGATGCTCGCCTGCGCTTCGTGGCGCGCGATGAAAGCGGGCGCTCCTATGTGGTCTTGGAGAATTTTGTCGTCAGGTGAGTCAACCACCGCGCCAGAATTTGGGGAACAGAAAGCTCAAGGCGATGGATGTCAATCTCGCTCGAACATTCCTCGCCGTTGTATCGACGGGGAGCTTCGTCGCTGCGGCAGACAAGCTGTTCGTTACCCAGACGGCGGTTGGCGCCCGCATCAAAGCCCTCGAGGACCAACTCGGGCGCCCGTTGTTCGTCCGCAACAAGAGCGGAGCGCGGCTCACGGTCGCGGGCGAACGTTTTCTCCGACACGCGACGAATTTGGTGCAGACCTGGGAAACGGCGCGTCAGCAGATAAAGCTGCCGTCAGGCCGTGCAGAAGGCGTCAGCGTTGGGGCAGAGCTCAGTCTATGGGAGCCTGCCATGACGAATTGGCTCGTCTGGATGCATCATCAGCGCCCGGATGTCGCCGTTCGCGTTGAAGTCGATTCTGCCCTGCGGCTGCTCGACGCAATCCGGGACGGATCGCTCGATATTGCGGTCTTGCACAATCCGCCACAACAGCAGGATCTTGTCGTCGAACTACTCTGCGAAGAGAAGCTGGTTCTCGTCACGACGGCAGAAGACGGAAAGCTCAACCCCGACGATTATTTTCTCGTTGATTGGGGGCCAGCCTTCATGGTGAATGTTCGCGCAGCGGCGGGAACCCCCGCGAACGCGCCGCTCTCGGTCAATTTCGGGCCGCTCGCGCGCTCGTACATGATGGCGGTCGGGGGAGCCGGCTATTTCCGGCTCGGAAGCGTCCAGGCGCATCTGGCCGAGGGGCGGTTGCGCCGCGTGGCGGACGCGCCTGAATTCTCGCATTCGGTTTATGTCGTCTATGCGGCGCGCCGTGATCGTGAATTGCTTGATGCGATTAGAGCGTCCTTGCGGGATTGCTTCAGGAGCAAGTGATCGTCGTCCACGAAATGTCATGCTCGCCAATGCCGCTAACCGTCGGCGCTCTGCAAGAAGTTGCAGCGAAGATCAAGGCTTGATCTGGCCAAGCCTGTCGAGCGCGTCGTCAAGCGCGGCTCCCGTGAAGTGAAATGACAGCAGGACGGTTTCGCCGTTCTTTTCGATGACATCCGCATCCAGGAAAGCCAAAAGGCATGTCGGGTTCTCGGTCGCGTCTCCGAATCTCAAACGATCGCCCGATTCGATCAGGTCCGCGGGATGAAGCCGCGCGCGCCAAGAGTCTTCTCTTTCCTTCCTGACCAGAACGGCTTCGACCCTGATCGAGAGGTCATTTCGGATTCGAACGCCGATGAGGCGATGACCGGGCGTCATTGGCCGCGCTCCATGCGAATGATCTGCTCGGTCGTGGATGCCAAGGCCTCGATAACGTCGTCGGCTTCGGATCGTTCCAGACCGCCATGCCATTGCGCCGCAACCGGTTCGAACACCTGCAGCAGGTCGATGGCGCGCCGCGCGATCTGGTCGACGATATCGTCGATGCTGGCGGGTTTCAGATAAAAGGCCGGAACCGGCGGCATGACGATCGCGCCCGCTTCGGTCGCCGCCGTCATGGCGCGCAAATGGCCAAGGTGGAGCGGCGTTT
The DNA here is from genome assembly GCF_030056575.1 of Rhodoblastus sp. 17X3. Classification (GTDB taxonomy): domain Bacteria; phylum Pseudomonadota; class Alphaproteobacteria; order Rhizobiales; family Beijerinckiaceae; genus Rhodoblastus. Next base: position 156,938 of record NZ_JASHHX010000003.1, read on the forward strand.
CGCGCGCCACCAGCACAAGCTTGCGTCGTTCCTTCAGATGAACGTCCGCCGCCCGCACCAGCAGGTTATCGGCGAGGCAATGCGCGATCGCCGCCAGCGTTCGCATCGAACAGGGCGCGACGATCATCCCGCGCGTCGGGAACGAGCCGGAGGCAACGCTTGCGCCAATGTCGTCGACGCCGTGCCAGTGGCGTGCACGGGCGCGCAATCGGGACAGGGCTCCCGGGCCGACTTCCTCCGCCAGCGTGCGCTTCGCCGCGCGCGAAACGACCAGATGGGTTTCGGCGCCTAGATCGTCGAGAATTTCGACGATCCGCAATCCGATTGCCGCGCCGGAGGCGCCGCTTATCCCGACCACGACATGAGTCATCGTGGGTCTCCGGGCGCAAAACTGCCGGCGATGCGTGGCCATATCGCGTCGATCCGCTGCCGGACGGCTTCAGACATTTTCAGCGTTTGTCCCCATTCCCGGTGCGTTTCGCCGCCAATCTTGTTGGTCGCGTCGATGCCGAGCTTTCCGCCCAGGCCGGATTCGGGCGAGGCGAAATCGAGATAGTCGATGGGTGTGCCCGCAAGAACGGTCAGATCGCGCGAGGGATCCATCCGCGTCGCCATCGCCCACGCAACGTCCTGCCATTTGCGAACATCGATATCCTCGTCGACCACGATGATCGTCTTGGTGTAGTTGAATTGCGGCAGCATGCCCCATAGCCCCATCATCACGCGCCGGGCCTGCCCCGGGTAGGATTTGCGGATCGAAACGATCGCCATGCGATAGGAGCACGCTTCCGGCGGCAGCCAGACATCGACGATTTCCGGCATCTGCCGACGCATGGTTGGCAACGCCAGATCGTTGAGGACGGCGCCGATAATCGAAGGTTCGTCCGGCGGCCGCCCGGTAAAGGTCGTCAGATAGACGGGATCGCGCCGCATGGTGATGGCGGTGATCCGCATGACCGGAAACGACTCCACGCTGTTGTAATAGCCGGTATGGTCGCCATAGGGGCCTTCCGGCGCGGTTTCGGTCGCGGACACGTAGCCTTCCAGGATGATTTCCGCGTCGGCCGGGACCAGCATGGGGATGGTCAGGGCGGGCGAGACGCGCGGACGCTCGCCACGAAGCACGCCGGAGAAACGCAATTCCGAGATGGTTTCGGGTAGCGGCAGGACCGCCGAAAGGATCGTCGCCGGATCCGCGCCGATCGCCACAGCGACAGGCATGTCGTCGCCGCGTCGCCGCCAGGCGCGATGGTGCGCCGCGCCACCCCGATGCGCCAGCCAGCGCAGGATCGCCCGATCCCTTCCCAGGGCCTGCATTCGATAGACGCCGATATTCATGCGCGCCGTTTCGTCGGCATGGCTGTCCGGCGGTCGCGTGATGACAAGGGGCCACGTGATCAGCGGCGCCGGCTCGCCCGGCCAGCAGGTCTGGATCGGCAGTCTGCCGAGATCGACATCGTCGCCACGCCAGCTTTCCGCTTGGCAATCCGGCCGCGCGACATTTTGCGAGCGCGTGCTCAGCGCCGCGCGCAGCATCGGCCAGCGGTTCATCGCGTCTCGAAAGCCGTCGACCGGCGCAGGCTCGCGAAGTGCGGCCAGCATCTCGCCGAGTTCGGCGATGCGCGAAAGGCGAACGCCAAAGCCCGCGGCGACACGTTCCGGCGTTCCGAAAAGGTTGGCGAGCGCCGGCATCCCACCGGCGCCGCGCTCCGAAACCGGGTTGTCGAACCAGAGCGCCGGGCCGCCCGCCACGAGGACGCGGCGGTGAACCTCGGTCATTTCGTGGACCAGGCCGATCGGCTCACCGATGTGCGTCAAGAGTTTCCGCTGTTCGAGGAAGCTGGCAAAGGCGCGTAAATCGCGAAACGTGGGCAAATCTCGAAAGCTCATGGCGTCTCGTGCCCCGAAACACGCCCTCGCGCCTTAACCATTGTTAAGGCGTGTGAAAAAGACATCTGGTTTATGGGGTCATGTCGAATGAACGAACGATTCCACATTTCCCGCGCGTGGGGGCGTTGGTGCTGCGCTTTGCGCCGCTGGCGCCGCTGTCTCTGGCCGGCGCGAGTCTGGCCGCGAGCCTCGGGCGGCGGCATCCTCGGCTGTTTTCGCGTCTCGGCGAACAGGCGGGGAAAAAATTCCTGATCGATCCGATTGATCTGCCATTCGTCTTTCTGCTCGCGCCTCGAACCGGCTCGCCTGGCCTGCGGGCCCTCCGCCGGGGCGAGGCTGGCGTCTGGGACGCGCGCATCGCCGGCCCGCTTGCCGCCATGCTCGGAATGGTGCACGGCGTTTTCGACGGCGACGCGCTCTTCTTCTCGCGCGATCTGATCATCGAGGGCGACACCGGGGCCGTGCTCGCCCTGCGGAACGCCATCGACAACGAAGAGATCGATCTGACGCGCGAGGCGGTGGCCATGCTGGGGCCGCTGGAGTCCATGGCCGCGAATCCTGTGCGTCAACTGGCCGCGCTTGTCGGCCGGTGGAGCGGCGTCGCCGTGACCCGCATCGAGCGCGAGTGGCCGGAATGAGCGCTGGCCGGACACTCGAACTCATTTGCCCGGCCGGGACGCCGGCCGCCTTTCGCGCGGCAATCGACGCGGGCGCCCATGCGGTCTATTGCGGTTTCGACGATGAAACCAATGCGCGCAACTTTCCCGGCCTGAATTTTTCGCGCGATGAAATGGCCGAGGCAATCAAATACGCTGGCCGTCATGGCGCGAAAACCCTGATCGCCATCAACACGTTTCCGCGCGCCGGAGCTTCAAGGCTCTGGAGTTCCGCTGTCGACGACGCCATGCGCCTGGGCGCTGACGCCGTCATCCTCGCCGATCTCGGGCTGCTCGATTATGCGTCGCGACGCCATCCGGCGCTGCGGCTGCATCTTTCCGTCCAGGCGGCGGCGGCCAACGCCGACGCGATCGCCTTTTACGCGCGTTCGTTCGGCGTCAAGCGCGTCGTGCTGCCTCGCGTGCTGACGGTGCAGGAAATCGCAGCGATCAATCGCGATATCGAGATCGAGACCGAGGTCTTCATTTTCGGCGGCCTGTGCGTGATGGCCGAGGGGCGATGCTCCCTGTCGTCCTACGCCACCGGAAAATCTCCCAACATGAACGGCGCCTGTTCGCCGGCCAGCCATGTCGTCTATCGCGAGGAAGGCGGCGAACTGGTGTCGCGTCTCGGCGGTTTCGCCATTCATCGTGTCGCGGCGGGGCAGGCGGCGCCCTATCCGACGCTTTGCAAGGGATGCTTTCAAGCTGGCGATTATCGCGGCCATGTCTTCGAGGATCCAGCGAGTCTCGATGCAGCCTCCCTGATTCCGGCGCTTGCCAAGGCCGGCGTCACGGCGTTGAAAATCGAAGGGCGGCAAAGAAGCCGGGCCTATACCGAGGCGGTTGTGCGCAGTTTTCGTCGGGCGCTCGACGCCCATGCCGAGGGAAGGCCGATCCCCGCCAGCGAACTGCGTGACCTGACCGAGGGACAGCAAACCACCTCGGGCGCCTATCGCAAGACCTGGCGCTAAGGTCCTCTGGATAAGGAGCCCGACATTTGGAGCAGAAAAAATTCACGCTGACCGTCGGCCCGCTGCAATTCAACTGGCCTGCGGACGCTTTCTCCGATTTCTATGCGCGTGTCGCGGACGAGGCGCCGGTAGATCGGGTTGTCATCGGTGAGAGCGTATGCTCGAAGCGGGCGCCCTTTTACGCCAACCGCATTCCGGACGCTATCGAACGACTGCAGCGTGGCGGCAAGAGCGTGGTGTTGTCTTCACTCATCCTGGTGACGCTGGAGCGGGAACGGCGCGCGGCGCGGGACTTGTTCGCTCAGGCAGAGCATGAGGTCGAAATCGACGATCTCACCCTGATGAATTACGTCAAGCCGGAAACGGTCTTTTCGATCGGGCCGATGGTCAATGTCTATAACGAGGCCACGCTGGCGTTCCTGGCGGGAAAAGGCGCGCGTCGCTTTTGCCTGCCGCCGGAGTTGCCGTTCGCATCGGTCGAAGTTCTGGCCGCAGCGGCGGCCAAATGCGGCGCCGCGTCGGAACTTTGGGCCTATGGCCGAATTCCGCTCGCCATATCCGGACGATGCTATCATGCGCGGGCGCATGGGCTGACCAAGGATTCCTGCCAGTTTGTCTGCGCGCGCGACGCCGATGGGCTGACGACGCGCACGCTCGACGGCGTCGATTTTCTGGCGATCAACGGCGTCCAGACCCTGTCGCACAAATATTGCAACCTGATCGGCGATCTCGACCGGCTTGCCAAAGCCGGCGTGACCGGTTTGCGTCTTTCTCCCCACAGCGGCGATTTCACTGGGGTGTGCCGCGCGTTCGCCGATGCGGCGTCGGGGGCCGTCTCGCCTCGGGAGGGGCTCTTACGGGTGCGGCGGGCGGCGCCGGAAGCGGCGTTTTCCGATGGCTTCCTGTTCGGCGACTTTGGCGCAGCGCCGCTTGCTGGCGCCTGAATAATCCGCGCAGCAAGGGGGCGCGGAAATCGAAAAGGAACGTTGCGAAAGCTGCCGACCAGGCGCAGGCGGCCGCAGTCAACCAATAGCCTCGTGCGGGAACGAACGTCGCGATGGTTCGGCACAGGACCGCGACGAGCCAGAACAGCGCCGTGGCGTTGCCGGCGCGCGAGGCGACGAAAGCAAGGCCGTTACGTCGCCGGATCATGCTCGACATGATCGCCAGCGTCATGCCGCCGAAAGCTCCGGCCATCCAAAGATGCAGTCCGGCGCTTTCCGGAATCGCCTCCGGGGCCAGCGCGTGGCCGCCGAGCAGGGCGAAGCCGGCGGGCAGCGAGGCGTAGGCGCCATACAGGGCGCGCAGCGGCGCCGACGACGCGGTTCGTCGTCCAAGCCAAACGGCCATGCGCCAGACCTGCGCCGCGGCGGCGCACACGAACGCGAAAGCGGCGGCTCGGCCGCTCATTTGTCCCAGCCAGCAGATCAGCGCCAATCCCGCTGACAGCGCCGTGAAAAACTCGACGGCCTCGTCGCGGACCGGGGACGGCGCTTCGCCGCACAGAGCGTCGAAACGGGATGTCAGTTCAGGCAGGACACGGCCGCCTATGAGCATGACCAGGCCGATCAGGGCTGCGACAGCCAGTCGCAGCGCCGCGTCCTGCGCGGCGCTGTCGGTGGAGGTTGCAAATCCCATCCCCGCTGCTGCGTAGAGCGCCAGCAAAACGACGGTCTTGACGTTGCGCGCGTCTCTCGCGGCGGCGACCTGAAAGCCGGCGGCAACCGCAAGGACGACGCAGGGCAGGGCGGCGAGGAAGGCGAAGGGATGCGGCGCAAGAGGCGCGAAACGCGCGACCAGCCACGTCGCCAGAACACAGCCGGGCGCCCAGGCGGGGGCGGCTTTTCGGGTCCATCGGGGCAAGGCGGTCAGGAAAAAACCGGCGAGAGCGGCGCCGAGGTATCCCAACAGCATTTCGCGCGCATGCCAGACTGCAAGATCGTCCGGCAACGGCCACGACGCTCCTCCTGGCTGGAGCGCCAGCAGCCAGGCGCCAGCTCCGATCATGGCGTCGATCGCCGCGAATGAGAAAAAGGGAGCGAAGGGCTGCGCCGGGACCTGCTCTGGCGGAGCGCCTGGATGTTTCATTCTGAAGCCACATTTGGAAGGCCGATGACGCGTCCCGGTCTATGCCACGAGCGGCGCTCGGGCAGCGCTGTTTTCCGGGGATGCTTGCGACAGCGCAAATTGCCGCACGAATTTCCGGCGCGGCGCGCGGCTGCGTCCTTGACGCGCGTTTGGTGGCGTTCGCACATGGTCTGATGGCCAAGGAGAGCTTCGACAAGAAGCTGAGAGGCCGATGGCGCTCGTGCGGCTCGGCGATCCTTAGAACCTGATCCAGTTCATGCTGGCGGAGGGATGGCGCTTGCGGCGGCAGAGAGTTGCGCGCCATTCACGAGCCTTCTCGCGTTACGCAACTGGCCACATCAGCCGGAGGGGCGCTCGAATGGAAATCAGAATCATCGGAGCCGGCGTCGCCGGACTGACAGCCGCCTATGAATTTGCGCGACGCGGCGCGGAGGTTGAAATCATCGAGCGCGAAGAGGCGCCGGGACGCGGCTGCTCCTGGTATGCGGGCGGGATGGTCGCGCCATGGTGCGAGATGGAATCGACCGAGCCTCTGGTCGCGCGGCTGGGCATGGAGGCGCTGGCATACTGGACGCAAACCGTTCCCGTCGCCCAGACGCGCGGCAGCCTCGTCGTCGCGACCGCACGTGACCGCGCCGACCTCATCCAGTTTGCCCGGCGCACGGAGGATTTCGAGGAGATCGGCGCCAATCGCATCGCCGAATTGGAGCCTGATCTTGCCGGACGCTTTGCGCGCGCACTGTATTTTCCGCGCGAGGCTCATCTCGATCCGCGCATCGCGCTCGACGTTCTGGCCCGGCGGCTGGTCGGCATGGCGAATGTGCGCCTTCGGCTGGGGGTGGATGCGGCCGACGCCGAAGGCCAGCCCGACTGGACCATCGACTGCCGCGGCTTTGCCGCGCGCGAGAACCTGTCGGGGCTGCGCGGCGTGAAGGGGGAAATGTTCGTTCTCGATGCGCAGGACCTGTCGTTCTCGCGTCCGATCCGGTTGCTGCATCCGCGCCATCAGGTCTATGTCGTGCCGCGCGACGAGAAGCGGTACATGATCGGCGCCACCCAGATCGAAAACGAGGAACGCGCCCGCGTCACCGCCCGTTCGATCGTGGAGCTGGCCAATGCCGCCTACGCCATCCATCCCGCTTTCGCAGAGGCTGAGGTCGTCGAGATCGGATCGGATTTGCGTCCCGCCTTCGACGACAACCTGCCGCGGATCATGGTGCGTGAACGCACGATCTTCATCAACGGCCTGTTCCGTCATGGTTTCCTGCTTGCGCCTTCGCTGGCGCGCCGGACCGCGGATTTCGTGTTCAAGGGCGTCATGTCGCCGGACGTCATGCGCCGGGTGGGGCCGGGAATGCGCTCGGACTCCTCCTCATTCGCCATTGGCGGCGACGCGGGGACTTGATAGGAGAGCGCATCTTGCCGGTGCTCGTACGAAAAAAAATCGCGCGGGAGAATCGGGAACGCGGTGACAATCCGCGACGCGCCCAGCGCTGTAAGGGGGACTGACGGAGCACGAGCCACTGGCGTTGCCGGGAAGGCGTTTCGTCGGGGGGAGCCCAAGTCAGAAGACCGGCCGGCAAGCACCATTTCGTCGCGCATGGACAGCGGGACGAAAGCGCCATCAAGGGGAATGACGATGGACGAGTCTGCTTTGCTTCCTGCTTTGCCACTGCCCGACGCCGAACGCGCCGGGCTCTATCGCGCGATCTTGACGCGCCGCGACACCAGAGGCGAATTCCTGCCCGATGCGGTTTCCGACGAAACGCTCAGCCGCGTCCTCGTCGCGGCGCATCATGCTCCGTCGGTCGGCTATATGCAGCCCTGGAGCTTTCTTGTCATACGCGACAGGGGCGTTCGACGCCGGGTTCACGACGCCTTTCTGAAAGCGCATGGCGAGGCGGCGCTGATGTTCCCCGAGGACAAGCGCGACGTCTACCGGTCGCTGAAGCTCGAGGGGATCATGGAGGCGCCAATCAATATTTGCGTGACCTGCGATCGCGACCGGGCGGGACCGGCGGTGATCGGGCGGACGCATATCCGCGCCATGGATCTCTTCAGTTCCGTCTGTGCGGTGCAGAATCTGTGGCTTGCCGCCCGCGCTGAAGGGCTCGGCGTCGGCTGGGTCAGCATCTTCGACAACGGAACGGTTCAGCGCATTCTCAACATTCCAAAGCGAGTTGTCCCGGTGGCCTATCTCTGCATCGGCAAGGTGAAAGGCTATCATCCGCGACCTGAACTGGAGACGGCGGGCTGGCGCTCGCGCCTTCCGCTGGAATCCCTCGTTCACTTCGAGCAATGGGGCGACCAGTCCGCCGAACCGGCGTTGCTGGACCGTCTGCGCGACAGCGCGCGCGCTGCGCGCGACGGGAGCATTTTCGGGTAGCGAGCCGCTTCGCAAGGCTGCCGCCAATTCTGAAGGCTCGATCGAACGCCAAGTGCCGGCCGGCGCGGGTTCCGCGCTGGTTCAAGCCGCCATCAGATTGGATCAGGCTTCGGTGATCGTTCGCAAAACGATGCAAGGTGCGCGACGTCCTTGACGCGAATCGTGTCGCGGTAGACGGTCACGCCGACTTCGCTCAATTTCGACAAGGCGCGCGAAAAGCTTTCCGGTTTCATGCCCAGGCGATTGGCGATCAAGGCCTTTTCATAGGGAAGCGCGATAACCGCAGCACCGCTCGCCGTCGTGATCTGATCGAGAAAAAATTCAGCGATGCGCTGCGGCGCAGACTGCGTCTTCAGTTGCTCGATTTGCAAGACCAGTTTCTTGAGGTGCTGTGAGGCGGCGGCGAGCATGTCAAAGGCAAGCTGCGGTTGCGCGATGATCTCGCGACGAAGGGCGCTTCCATCGATCCTGGCGACCCGCGCGGGCGAGACCGCCTCGGCGGAGGCCGGATAGCGGCCGCCGAGGAACATCGCTGCTTCCGCAAAGGACTCACCCGCCGCGAAAATCGTGACCACGACCTGATCGCCGTTTTCGCGCTCGCGATAGAGTTTGACCCAGCCCTCGATCACCACGAAAAAGGATTCCGCCGGATCGCCCTGCTGAAAAATCGACTCTCCACGGGCATAGCGCCGGGCCGGGCGGCTTTGCACAATCGAGCGCATGAGGTCGGCGCCCATGGCGCGAAGCAGGGGCGATCGCGACAGGATTGCGTTGTCATCCATCGCGCAGGCGCCGGCTTTGTCATCGGCGGGCGTCAATTTGGAACCTTGTTCCAATTCGCGGTCTCCCCATCGAACGGGCGGTTCCGTTGCATGCCGCGCTGTCCCGCGACGCACGCGTTTCGCGGCGGTCTGACATCCGCCGGCGGCAGGCGGTCAACATGAGGCAGGGCGCGATTGTCCTCTTTGCGCCGCCGCAAACGCTGGCGCAAATCGTCAGAACGGCTCAGCCGCCGCAGGCGCCACAACATGTTCCTGCCTCGGCGCTGGCGGCGCGCCGCGCCTGAACGGGCGGGCAGGCAACGTCGCCATAGGAGCAGAAGATGCAATCACGCCCCGGCTTTGGCCGAAGAACGATCCCGCATCCTTTGCACTCATAGGACGTTTGGCATGCGTCCACTGGCATCATTTCCGTCGCGCGATGGCCGCAGGACGGGCAGGTGATCGTCGAGAGAGTGCTTGTCGTCATGGCGGGTCGTGATCCGACTTCCTGGAAGGCCGCCGATTCCAAAACTCCGTCAAGAACGGAGGAGGGGTCGGAGCCGGTCCTGGGTGCGAAGGGCGACAAGGCGTCGCCGTCCTCCGGCTTTCCTCGAGGGACGCGCTTTGCTCGTATCCGCCTGTCGTCAAACATGCGACCGTTTCCACTTACGGAGCGCAGTTTGCCGTCCACGAAGGCCTTGTGCGCCTGAACCAGAGCGGCGCCCGCGTCGATCCGTTCCCTCGCCTGTCTCGCAGTCCTGACGCCACCGACCGAGATCAGCGTCATCGTCCCGACATGGCGTTTGATCGCAGCGATCCGCGGCGCAGATTCGCAGACAAGGACGAGGCCGTCCAGAGTCTGGCGCCGCGCCTCAAGGATCGCCTTTGGCAACGGATCGCCGGGCGAGCCGCCGTCCACCTTGATCAGGAGCGGCGCGCGTCGTCCGGTCTCGGAGGCGCAAAGGTCGCGCACGTCTCGCAGTCTGCAAATCAAGGCATCCACGCCATCGCTATTCCCGTCGCGACCATGGCGGGGCGAGGTCAGATTGGCGCAGAGGTAATCGGAGCTGCCATAAACCTGTCGCAGCGCGGCGCTGTAGTCAGTGATGACGGCTTCGTCCATTCCCGGCCGCAAACTGCCGAAATTCACTCCAATGCGCAGGCCTTGCGGCCGCAATCCAATCGTCAGCGTCTCGCCGATCGCTATGGTTCCGAGTTCGATATGGCCAAATCCGGCGAGATCGAGCGCGGCGAGTTTTTCGCCGTTGCGATCGACGCCTGCGGCCACGCCCAGCGGACTGGAAAACAACAGGCCCATGGCCGATATGGGGACGTCCCGGGACCGTGTTTGCGCCATCACCTCTAGCCCTTGCGACACCTGAAATCGTCCATGAACTCCGCCAGCGCCTGGGCCGCTTTCTGCGGCGCGGAATTGTACAGCGAAGCGCGAAATCCCCCGACAGTCGGATGCCCGCGCAGATTCAGAAGGCCATTGGCCTCGGCCTCGGCCGCAAACGTCGCGTCCAGGCTGGGCTCCGCCAGATGAAAGCGGACGCTGACGCGCGAACGATCTGGCGCGGACGCTGGACAGGAATAGAAACTGTCCTGATCGATGATGGAATAGAGCGAGGCGGATCTTTGGGCGGCCCGCGCCTCAGCCGCCGGGAGCCCCCCGGCGCCGATCAGCCAACGCATCATCTTGCCGGCGACGGCGACGGCAAAGGTCGGCGGCGTGTTGACCCTGCTGCGCGCCGCCGCCTGGAGCGCATAATCGAATGGCCCGGGAACAGCTTGGCGTCTGCTTCGGAGCATTTTTCCGTGAACCACGACAATGGTCAGTCCCGCAATTCCCAGGTTTTTTTGCGCGCTTGCGTAGATCAATCCGAACGGGCCCAGCGGGATCGGCCGAGTGAGAAAGTCGGAGGTCATGTCGGCGACCAGCGGAATCCTGCCGAGGTCCGGGAATGTCTCGAACTGCAATCCTTCGACCGTTTCGTTGGACGTGACGTGGCAATAGATGGCGCTGGGAGAAAGCCGCCAGTTCTGCGGATGCGGGAGCGATCGTCCGTCGCCCGTCGCGGCGACATGGATTGCGCCCCAGGGGGAGGCTGCGTCCCGGGCGCGACGCGACCATAATCCGGTTTCGACGTAATCGGCGCAGTCGCCGTCGCGAAGCAGATTCAGCGGCGCCAGCGAAAATTGTGCGGTGGCGCCGCCTTGCAGGAAAAGAACATGATGCTCGGCGCTCAGGCCGAGCAATTCGCGAAGGTCCTGTTCCGCCCCGGCTCGAATCGCCTCGAAATCATGATCGGAAAAAGGCAGTTCGAGCAGCGAAAGACCGCTGCCGCGCCATTGACGGATTTCCTGCTCCAGTTCCTCACGAACGTCAGGCGGGAGAGAGGCCTGAGCCGAGGCGAAACTGAAGGAGGTCATCGCCACACCCTTTCGCACGCGCCCTCATGCCCCATGCGCGGCTGTCACCATGAAAAACAGCGTCGCCAGAGACAGAAAGCTGTTCGTTCGCGACGAGAGAAAGGTGACACGCGTGCAGCGAAGCCGTTCTTCGACTGTCGCTTCGATGTAGCCCAACACCTTCTTCTGGTGCGGCCACAGGATCAGCCACAAGTTCAGGACCATGATCGTGCCGCACCACACGCCTATACCAATCCACAGCGACGCGCCCGAGAGCATATAGGCATCGACGATCTCGCCGCGATTCCACAACATGAGCAGGCCGGTCGCCCAGACCAGGAGCGATGCATGGCGGAACACGCCGTGTTCGCGTTTCGACGCGGCAAGGAAGACCTCGCGCGCGGCGTCGGGCGGATCTTGCGGCAGGATGCGCCGGTAGACCGGATGGTTCACGACATTGGCCCAGTTATGCCCGACCCAGACGAGAACTCCGGCTATATGCAGCCATCGCGCCGCCATATCGACGATCGCCAATTGCATTTGCTTCTCACGATTCAATTTTGCGAAGTGTCATCACTCGACATCGGCGTGAGACTGCCGCTTGCGAATGTCGCGCATGATCAGACGGTTGGAGCCGTCCGGCTTTTCGTGTTTTGCACAACCCACCAGCTTGTCGATAATGCTGCGATTGGGCGATTTCGCGCAGACCGGATCCGTGTTCGCTGCGTCTCCCGTCAGCAGGAACGCCTGGCAACGACAGCCGCCAAAGTCCCTTTCCTTCTCCGGGCAACTGCGGCACGGATCCTTCATCCAGGAATCGCCGCGAAACGTCTGGAACGCCGGGGATTCCCGCCAGATCCACGCCAGATCGCGTTCGCGCACGTTTGGAAAATCGATGGTCTCGATCAAGCGGGCTTCCTGGCATGGCAGCGCCGTTCCATCCGGGGCGATTGTCAGGTGAATGGCGCCCCATCCGTTCATGCAGGCTTTGGGGCGATCGTCGTAATAATCGGGGACGACGAAATAGATCGTCAGCTTCTTGCCGAGACGTTGCCGCGCCTCCTGAACCAGCCGCTCCGACCGTTCGATCTGCTCTCGCGTGGGCAGCAGCTCAGCACGGTTCAACAGCGCCCAATTGTAATATTGAAGATTGGCGAACTCGACATATTCGACGCCGAGATCCTCGGCGAGTTCGATGAATTCCTTCGTTCGTTCGATGTTGTAGCGGCTGATCGGAATGTTCAGCACCATCGGCAGGCCTTCCGCCTTGATGGCGTGCGCAATGGCGATCTTGTGGTCGAAGACGTCGAGACCGACCAGCGCCTCGTTGAGTTGCCGGTCGGGCGCCTGCAAGCTCAGCTGGACCTGCTTGAGACCGGCGGCCTTGAGGGCGCGCAGGCGATCGACCGTCAGCCCCACGCCGGAGGTGATCAAATTGGTGTAGTAGCCGAGCCGATCGGCTTCCTCGACCAGTTCCTCGAGATCGCGCCGCAGCATCGGTTCGCCGCCGGTGAAGCCGAGTTGCAGGGCGCCGAGCTTGCGGCCGTCTCGCAACACGGTTTTCCATTCCTCGGTGGAGAGCTCGTTGCGATAGCGCTCGAACTCCACCGGATTGCTGCACCAGGGACATTTGAGCGGGCATTTGTAAGTCAGTTCGACGACAAGCCACAAAGGCATGCCCAAACCATCAAGACTTAATCCTGATCCATCCTTTGGCACGCGCATCCTCCAGAAATGCAAGAATTTTCGGCATGAGATCAGCACGGCCGTAACGCGCCTCGATCACGCCCGCCGCTGCGGCGATCGACGTCGATCCCATGACGCATTCGATGATGGCGGCGGCCGTTTCGTTGAGTTTTACGATCCCTTCCGGATAGAGCAGGACATGCGCCTGCTGCGGCTCCTCCCAACGGAAATGATGCGTGGGATTGAGTTCGACCACGTCTTCCAGACGCAAAGGCTTTTCGATGTCCATCGGCTCCTCGTTGGGCGGGAAGGAGAGACCTTGCAGCCTCTCCAACTTTGGTCAGCGCACGAAGACGTAGGCGGTCACTTCAAAGCCGAGACGGACGTCGCAATAGGCGGGTTCGATCCAATTCATCGCATTTTCCCCGATAGTTGTTGTTGACAGCGGCAAGTTTGGCTCGCCGTTTCAAACATAGGAGCCTTGCGGGGAATGCATCTTGACTTTTGTTAAACACGTCATGCCGGCCAAAGAGCAGCAAAATGCGGTAAAGGGCATTAGAGGCGCGGAAAGCCGCGTATTTGCGGCAGTTATTGCTTTGCGAAGAATATGAAGACGAAAAGAAAATGACGAATTTCTTACAATGAAGCGACAACCAGTTGCGGGATCGCAGCGATTTGCGAGCGGAGTCTCCTGATGATGAGATGCCGGTCCGCCAATAGGCCCAATTCTTTTCCTGCGTTCAGTCTCAATGACCGCGTTCCGAACTCATCTTCGGAAGACGCGATATGGATCAAAATGACTTTGCGCGGCCGCAGTGTATCTCGCAATGCAGCATAGGTTGCCCGGGCGCCACGTTTGATCGTCGCCGAGGTTCGAATACCGCGCACGCCGGTGGGCGTTTTCCGCAAGACGCGCGATCGTGTCCCAAATGGTGGTGTAGCTGACGGTGGCGCCGTCGTTTTCCTGGCTGAGCCGGGATGGGTCAGGCGGCCGGGACGGGCAGGCTGACGAGTGGATCGTCGCTTAAGGGCTCCATTGCCTCAAGCGTCATGTAGCGAGCGCGCTGCACAGCCCATTCATCGTTTTGCTCGATTATGCCTCGGCGGCGGAACGGGAGCAGGCGGCCAATATGCTGTCCTGTTCTTTTGTCGGGTCGCCCACAACCGTCGAAGCGAAGTTGAGGGACTTTGTCGATCGGACAGAGGTCGACGAACTCATCATCGCTTCGGCTGTCTTCGATCATCAAACGCGGTTGCTTTCATACGGTCTGTTGGCCGACCTCGCCGCGAGGATGAGCGATGCTCTGGACGCCAAACGCTCCCATAAGTGGCTCCGATCCTGCGCGATGAGTTCAAGCGTGAGAGGCGGCTCAATAGTGGACAGTGGCTCGCGAGTCGCCCGGATGGGTGTGTTCATAAATATTTATCGTTTTGTATTAAGGTGCGATAACCGTATCTGTTATGATATAACCATATTTATTGACAGAAACGGGAATTAATGAAATATAAATATCGTCATTTCAGCTTATATCCAGAGAATTTAGAATTATTAAACAATAGGTCGAAGCGCCTATTGAGTGGATATCTGTCTGATGATGGGAGCGATGCCAAAAAATATCGTATTCCCGATGAATGAGGCGGAGCAGATTGCCCCTTTCATAAATCCAAGCAAGGCATATGCGACGCCATCCGTGAAGTTGGTCGGACACACCATTTCTAGGAGGAGGAACCCATGCCAGCCAATTTGAAAGACAGTGTAGCTGCGCTCATTGCGCAGCATGGCGTGAGCGCGGTGAACTCTGCGGTCACTTCGGCCGCAGCGGCGGCTACGGCTCCGGGCCAGCAGGCCGCGGGCGCCTATATTACCTCCATTATCACCGGCGATCAGGCGTTCGACGAGGCCACTTTGCATCGCGTCTCCACCGTCCTCGCAAGCGGCGCCCAAGCGGCTATCCAAGCCAAGACTGGCGGCGGTTGATAGAGTTCTTGATCAAAAAGGCGGGGGCGACTTGTCATCCCCGCCGTTCCGAAGCGCTCCGGATGACGCTGTATCCCGCCGGGCGCGAGTGAAAGAGGGCGCCGATACGCTCAACGTCGGCGCATCGAGAGTCGAACGGCATTCATCCCCGACGCGTCGCGCGGAATACGGAGGACGCCAATGAACGACATCGAACCGTCACCACGCCATGCACGATCTTTTCTCGACGCGCAAAGGGTGGCGTCGAAACGACTCGGCTTTAGCGTCACGCGCGCCTGCCCATTGAGATGCCAGCACTGCAGCGTGAACGCAGCGCCGGAGTTCGCTAAAACAACCTTCACCACAGCATTTGCGCACCATGTCGCCGAGCAGATGCCGGACCTCGCGAAAATCGGCGTGCGATTCATTGATTTCACCGGCGGAGAGCCTGTTCTCGCGCATTCCTTCGTGAGGATCGTCAGCGAAGCGGCTGTCAATGCCGGAATGACTTGCGGCCTTGTAACGGCCGCGCATTGGGCAGGCGACACGGCGAAAGCGCACGCCTTGATCGACAAATTTCCCAATATCGAAAATTGGGACATCTCCGCCGACATTTACCACCTTCCCTTTGTGCCCGCCGAAAATGTCAGGACAGCTTTTCTTGCGCTTGAGAGCCGGGGCCGCTCCGCGCGCATTCGCGTCGCCCATCACGACGAGATGTCGTTTGAGGAAGCGACGCTGATCGACTTCGTGCACCGCTTCGCGGGACGCAGGATCGGTTTTCAGCCAATCGGGCCCGTTGGGCGCGGCAAGGCTCTGGTCGTTTCGCCGCAGGTCGATGAGAGCGAGCGTGACCGCACGGCCTGCGCTTCGACAGGATTGCTGATTCAGAATAACGGCGCGGGTGCGCCATGCTGTGCGCCGCTGAGCCATGAATCGATCAGGTCGCCGATGTTTGTCGGCAATGCTTTCACGGAAAGCCTGAGCGACATGGTGTCGCGTTGGCGCGTACACCCCCTGATCCAGACCATTCGGCTCTGGGGGTTTGCGCCCCTGGAGGCCTGGCTGAACGAATGGGGTGAGCGATCGGAGCGCTTCTGGCGCCGTCAGACATGCGACGAATGCGTCGCCATGCTGACCGATCCTGTCCTGGTCGATCGCTTGAACAGGCGAGCAAACCGGCTCGACCATCGCATCCTCCTGGCCATCGCGCTTCAGCGAGATTTTCGTGAGCCGTGGCTCGAAGACCAGATCAAAGACGAGGCGCAGCGGCGTGTCGAAGGGGACGATCGGATATGGGCCGAGGATGACGCTCCGTTGGAGGCGTTCGGCCTTGTTTAGTCCGGCGCAAGACCTTGGCGATGAGGCGCCATGTGGCGCTGGTTCGATGCGAACCGTTCTCGTGTCGATGCCCTGGGCGTCGATCCGGATACCAAATCTCGGTCTTTCGACCTTGTCGAGCCAGGTGTCGAAGGCCGGGTTTCCTTGCGAAGTGATCTATCCCTGCATGGATCTGGCCACATCGATCGGCGTTGAGGCCTACGAGCAGCTGAGCGACGCTCCCGGTCTTTTCGCAGCGTGCGAGCATGTTTTCGCCCGGCAGATTTTTACGGCCGATGAGCTGGCGTCCGACGAGTTCTTGAAATTCTACACGACCTCGACCGGCGAGAACCCGTTCAAACAGATCCTCGCGACTCACGTCGCTCCGTTCGTCGAGCGCACGGTGAACGCAATTCTCGAACGACGTCCGCGCATTGTCGGTTTCGGCTGCACGTTCAACCAGACCATGGCGTCGCTTTTTGTCGCCAGGCAGCTCAAGGCGCGGGATCCACAGCTCACGATCCTGTTCGGCGGCGGCAGCGTCCATGGACCCATGGGGGCGGCGCTCGCAGAAGCGTTTCGCGCCTATGTCGACCATGTATTCCTTGGAGAAGCCGACACGACCTTGATCGACCTGATCGTCGCGCTACGCGATCACGAAGATCCCAAGAATGTGCGCGGCATAACGGTCGGGGGGGAATCGACGTCAAATCCGCCAATGACGCTGGATATCGAAGCGCTGGCCATTCCGAATTACGATGACTATTTCCGCCAGCTGAACGCGTTTGGGCTCGAGCCTGGGATCGTCAAGGCGATCCCATTCGAGTCATCGCGCGGATGCTGGTGGGGCGAGAAGCACCACTGCACGTTCTGTGGTCTGAACAACGAAGGGATCGGCTACCGACGCAAATCCGAGGATCGAATAGTGGCGGAAATCGAATGTCTCGCCAGGCGTTACCGCACGACCGAATTGATGGCGGCCGACAACATCCTGCCGCACGCGTCATGGAACGGATTATGCGACAAACTCATCGAGAAGACCCTCGACCTGAGCCTCTTCTATGAAATCAAATCCAACCTCTCCCGGGACCAGGCCGAACGGCTGGCGGCGGCAGGGATTCGCTGGGTTCAGCCGGGAATTGAGAGCTTCTCAACGCCCATCCTCAGGCTGATGCGGAAAGGCGTCTCCAGCCTTCAAAACGTGATGTGCCTTCGTCTGTGCCAGGAATTTGGCATCCGGGCGTCCTATAACCTGCTTGTTGGATTTCCCGGCGAAACCATGGCGGATTATGACCGCATCGGCGCGCTTATTCGACGAATCTTTCATTTGCCGCGGCCGTCTGGTCTCGCCGCTCTTGCGCAAGTTCACCGATTCTCGCCTTTTCATGACGACCCTGAAGGCGTTGGCGTCGGCGAGTTCCAACCGGCATGGAGCTATCGTCATCTGATCCCGCCAGCAGTCCTCTCGCCCGACCGATACGCCTATTTCTTCGATCGCCCGTCCGCGGTCCAAGCCTTCGCGGATCACCTCGATCTAATCAACGAGGCGGTCCGTGACTGGCTTGCGTCCGATCGCCGAGTCAGCGCCCGCTTGGGTCCCGGCTTTCTCGAAATCCGAGATTCCCAATTCGGAGTCTCGACGCTCACCCCGTTAGAAAGCGCGATCATGGTGCTTTGCGATAGACCGCAGCAGGTTTCGACGCTCGTCCATCTCGTCGGGCGAGACCGTCGCTATCGCCCGGTCGACGCCGAGGCGTGTCTGGAGCGGCTCATTTTGCGTGACTGGTTGGTCGAAGACGACGGCCAAGTGCTCAACACCGTGCCGTTCGAGCGCCCCCATCCACAGGCCGACCTCGAAGCTTGGGGCGATCGTTGGCTTGGCCCTGTGTTCGCGGAAACGATCAAGCGGAAACGCGCGATCAAAAATAAGCTCGTCCCCGCGAGGGCCGGCTGAAGGATATTGAGCGGCTGCCGGTTTCGTGGACACCCGGTTAAGCTAATCCCACCTTCCGCTCGAACTCAACCGGGCTGAGATAGCCGATGGTCGAGTGACGACGAACCGTGTTTTAGAAGCGCTCGATATAATCGAACACATCGGCCCTGGCTTCGTCGCGGGGCCGGTAGACTTTTTTGCCGATGCGCTCGGTTTTCACGGACGAGAAGAACGACTCCATCGCCGCATTGTCCCAGACGTTCCCCTACCGGCTCATCGAACGGGTGACGCCATTGTCGGTCATGAGGCGCTGGAACTGATCGCTCGTGTATTGGCTGCCCTGATCGGAATGATGCAGCAAGGCGTCAGGTTTTCCGCGCCGCCAGATCGCCATGACCAGCGCATCGGCGACCATTTGGGCGGTCATTTCCGCCTTCATCGAGCAGCCAACGGCACGCTGCGAGAACAGCTCGATCACGGCAGAGACATACAACCAGCCCTCGGCCGTCCAGATGTAGGTGAAGTCGGCGATCCAATTCGCTTCACGGCCCTTCGGGTCTGGTTCGGCCGTTCGGCGACAAACTGGCGATCCAGAACGTTCGGCGCCACAGCATTCCCGGCGGTCGCGCCGGAGGCGCTCCGGACGTCTATCCGTTCGGATTGTGAGCCGGACGGGGATCACCCTGCATTCCGCGCGAGAGCGGCTTTCGATGGCGAAGGAACGAAAAGCGCCTTCGCAGCTTGATGCTATGGTTTCTCGAAGGAGAGCGAAATGAGCAAGCTCGCAATAGCGCATGACGCTTTCGTTTTCGTCGGCGATGGCCGCAAGGCTCTGTTTCTTCGCAATGACGGCGATGAGAAATTCGTCAATCTGGTGACCGAGCGCGTCTTCAGGGACGAGAACCCTGCGACGCATGAGCAAGGGAGCGACCGTCCTGGCCGGGCCTTCAGGGGCGTCGGTTCGAGCAGCCGCAGCGCCATGGAGACGACGGATTGGCATGAGCTCGAGGAGCGCCATTTCGTGCAGATTGTGTCGGCCGCGCTGGAAGAGCTGGTGCGAAAGCGTGACATGCGGGAGTTGGTCATTGTCGCGCCGCCGCGCGCGCTGGCCAGTTTGCGGGACGCGCTTCATGCGGATGTGAAGGCGCGGATCGTCGCTGAAATCGACAAGGACTTCACCAAACATCCTGTTTGGGAAATCGAGAAACATATCATTGGGTGAAAGTCGTGTGTCTGCGCGATTTTTATGGAAATATTTCGGCCCGCCCGTCGCCGGCCTGATCCTGATCATGGACGACCTCGGGGGAATGTATTGAATGGTTGATCGCACGGACCAACAGGGGCCATGCCGAAGGACCGCGCGCCAGGATGGCTGCGATGACGAAACTCGACAGGCTTCGCGTCGATATTCTCAGCGACGGAATGCTCGATCTCGACGACGACGCGCTCAGGCGGCTCGACCTGGTCGTGGCCGCCATCCACTCGGAATTCGGATTGCCGCGCGAAAAGCAGACCAAACGCATCTTGCGCGCGCTGGACAGCAAATACGTCAGCATTCTCGCCCGTCCCACGGGGCGATTGCTGCTCGAGCGCGACGCCTTCGACATCGGCCTCGGTCGCGTTTTTCGCGCGGCGCGAGCGCGCGGATGCTTTCTGGAGATCAACGCGCAGCCCGATCGCCGTGATCTTTCCGACGTGTGTTGCCGAATGGCCCGGGAAGAAGGCGCCAAGCTGAGCCTTGGCTCTGACGCACACCGGATCGGGGATTTCGCCACTCTGGCGTTTGGAACCGATCAGGCGCGGCGCGGCTGGCTTGAGGCGGACGATAACATCAATACGCGGCTGATCCCCGGATCGAAGGCGCTGCTTGCCGCCGGGCGCCAGACAAGGAATGGAGGCGTGACATGACAACGCTGGCTTTCGCCGATCCGCCGCTGAGGCGGCTGTTCACGCGCCTCGACTTCGCCCCTCGGCCGAGCCAGGAAAAATTGCTCGGCCTCTTCGAGCGATGGGAGGCCCTACGGGATGGCCGGGTTGCGCCGACAATGCCGCTGGAAGAGGGAGCGGTCCCGCCGGACGCCTTCATGCTTGTTCGGATCGACCTTGAACATGACTTTATTTTGCAGCGTCCCTGCTCCTGCCTCAATGCGCTTCTGGGAACAGGAAAAGCCGGGGACAGATTGAGCCTTGCGCCGAGACAACGGCAGGCGGCGCGGCTGCGTCGGCTGTTCGACACGGTCATCCAGACGGGAGAGCCGGTTCTGGCGGAGTTTTCCATCGAGGGCCATGACGAGCCCGCTTCGGTGGTTGATTTGCTGGCGACGCCTCTGGCTGACGAACAAGGCCGGATCGTCGGCGTTCTCGGCGGTTATGCAATGCGCCCGGAGCTGGGCGGAGAGGCGCGGCGCCCGAGCCATAGGGCGGCGCAAAGCGGTCCCGTGATTTTTGCGCTGTCCAATTCTCGCGCGCTGGCTGAGTCCGTTGCAGCGCAGCTCGAATGCGCCGTCGCGGCGCATGAAGAGCGAAAATTCGAGGACGGGGAATGCAAGATCAGGCCGCTGGTCGGCGTTCGCGGACGAGAAGTCTATGTGTTTGCCGACCTGGCCGCTTCCGCGGGCGAGAGCGTCAACGACAAGCTTTGCAAATTGCTGTTCTTCGTCGGGGCGTTGAAGCAATCGGCGGCGCAGCGGGTCACGGTCGTGGCGCCTTACCTTTGCTATGCGCGCAAGGAGCGCCAGACCAAGCCGCGCGATCCGGTCGTGACGCGCTATCTCGCCCAGATGTTCGAGGCGGTCGGCGTCGATTGCGTCATCACCATGACGGCGCATGATCTGGCGGCGTTCCAGAACGCATTCCGTTGCGGCGCCGAACATCTGGACGCCAACGCCCTGTTCGCTCATGCGTTGGCGGAGCGTCTGTCGGGGCGGGAGGTCGCGGTCGTTTCGCCCGATCCGGGCGGCGAGAAACGCGCGGAGCTGTTCCGGGAAATGCTCGAACGCATTCTCAACAGGCCGGTCACGAAGGGACTTGTCGACAAGAAACGCAGCATGGGCAAGGTTACGGGCGACTTGTTCGCCGGGGATGTCGCCGGACGCGTCGCAATCATTTTCGACGACATGATTGTCGGCGGCGGAACGATGACGCGGGCGGCGCAGGCCTGCCGGCAGGCCGGCGCACGCGAGGTCCTCGCAGTTGCGACGCATGGGCTGTTTACCGGGGGGGCGGAAAATTTGTTCGGTGATCCCTCGATCGATGAAATCTGGATCACCGACAGCGTCATGCCTGGGGCTGCGTTAGAAGCCCGTGTGCGGAGCGGCCGGATGAAAGTCGCGCCTCTCGGCAAGCTGCTCGCCGGCGTCATTCGCGCCTGCCATTCCGGCGGCTCGATCAATGAACTGCTCGAACATGAACTGAGCCCGATGGCGGGGATCAGCGGCTGAAGGCAGGAGCCAATGGATTTTGACGGATCGGAAGCCGCAACGGCGGGCAGCGGCCTCTTCGCGGATCTTTATGAACTGACGATGCTGCGCGCCTTTGGGGAGTGCGGCATGACGGAAGAGGCCGTGTTCAGCCTCTTCGTCCGAAACATGCCCGCGGACCGCAACCTGTTGATCGCCTGCGGGTTGGATGACGTCCTTGCCGAGATCGAGCGCTTCCGTTTTTCGCGCGGAGACATCGACTATCTTCGCTCTCTGGGGATGTTTTCGCGAGAGTTCCTCGACGGGATGCGGGAATTCCGGTTTCGCGGAGACGTTTACGCCATGGCGGAGGGGACGCCCTTCTTCCCGGACGAGCCAATACTGGAGGTGGCGGCGCCGATCGGGCAGGGCCAGATTCTTGAGACGCTCATCCTAAACCAGATCGGCCTGCAAAGCATTTTAGCGTCGAAAGCCCACCGCGTCGTGGCAGCGGCGTCCGGCCGGCAGGTGATGGATTTCGGCGCGAGGCGGGCGCAGGGCTTCGACGCCGCGCTCAAGGGGGCGCGCGCCTTCGCGATCGCAGGCGTCGGCGGAACGTCTCTGCTCGCGGCTGGCGAGCGGTATGGAATTCCCGTCACTGGAACAATGGCGCATAGTTTCGTGGAGGCCTTCGCCAGCGAGGCTGAAGCCCTTGCCGCCATGATGCGGATTTACCCGCGCACGGTCCTGCTCGTCGACACATATGACAGTTTGCAGGGCGTGCGGAACGTCGTCGCTTTGGCCAAAAGCCTTGGCTCGGACTGCCGGTTGACCGGCGTTCGTCTGGATTCCGGGGATCTCGATGCGCTCTCGCGCGGCGCGCGATCCATATTGGATGATGCAGGCCTTGGACGCCTGAAGATCATCGCCAGCGGCGGGCTGACCGAATTCCGCATCGACGCTTTGGTCAGAGCCGGCGCGCCAATCGATATTTTTGGGGTCGGAACCGACATGAGCGTGTCGGGCGACGCGCCCAGTCTCGATATCGTTTACAAACTGACCGAATATGCGGGCGCAGGCAGAATGAAGCTCTCAAGCCTGAAAAGCACCATGCCCGGCCGCAAGCAGGTTTTCCGTCAGGAAGTGGACGGAGTCGCCGTTCGAGACGTGCTTGCGAGCGCCGACGAGTCCTGCGCCGGGACGCCTCTTTTGCAGCCGGTGATGCGCCGGGGAGCGCGCCTGAGCCCGCCGGCGGCGAGTCTGTCTGCGGTTCGAGACCAGGCCATGCGGCTGATCGGCAAGATGCCGCCTGAATTTCGCGCATTTGCCGCTGCGGGCCGAGCCTATCCCGTCGTCGTGTCGGATCGGCTTCGGGAAAAGACGCAGGCGCTGCGCGACAGTCTCCTTTCAGGCAAGGCGGCCTCTTAGCCTTATCCGAGACGGTCGAGCGCCTGTTCCGCCAAAGCGAGATAGCGTTTCGCCAGCGGCTCCCATTTTTCCGGTTGGCGTGGAGACGGGTCAAGCAAATGCGCGAGAGTGAGCCGCGCGCGCAGCATCGCCCGGCGTGCGAAGTGCAGATGAAACAAACTGGCGGGCGCTTCGTCGCCAAGTTCGGACGAAATGGAGTCCCACAGGGCCCGTCCGAGCCATGGCGCGCCGAGCAATTCGCACTCCATGCCGAGGAAGGCGAGTTCGTCGGCGGGGTCGACCAGGCGCAACCGCGCATCGAACTCCAGGCAATCGAAAATGACGATGCGCGCCGTGAGGCATATATGTTCCGGCCGCAGGTCGCCGTGGCCGTCAACAAGACACTGGCCGGCCGCGCGACCCTCCAGCAACGGCCGATATAGACGCAAGGCGGCGTCCAGGCGGTCGAGAACGAGGGGCAGCCGCCCATGGTCTACCGCGAAGGAGCGGCGTGTCAGGATCTCGCGATTGACGTCCTGTTCAGCCAGAAGCCTTGCGAAATAATCGGGCGGCGAGACATCCGGGCGGTCCGCCCGCTGGTAGAATTCGGCAAGAAACCTGGCGAGACGATTGACGTTCTCTGGCTTCAAGGCGCCGGTCGCGAGCAATTGGTCGAGCATGAGCCCGTTCGGCAGGCGCTGCATGACGACGACCCATTCGACCGCCGGGCCGACGCCGTCGAGCGAAAGCGCGCCGGTCGGCGTGAGCGTCAACGGCGCAATGCGTAGATAAGTTTCCGGCGCGAGGCGCCGATTGAGCCTGACCTCAGTCTCGCAATTCGCCTTTCTGGCTTCGAGGGTTGAATAGTCGGCAAAGGGCAGGCGGACGGGCTTTTTGATCTTGTAGGCGCGGTCGCCGGCGAGAAAGATCATGGACATATGGGTCTCGACGCGTTCGACCGAGACGGCGGCGTCGCCATAGGCGGACGGACTCGACAGAAACCGCACCTTGTCCGCGAAGGCGACGCTCGCGCCGCTGGCAGGCGGCAAGCCTGCGAGGCCGTTTGAAGACGATGGCGCCAAACCTGAAATCCCTCTGCGATGAGGATTCATTCTCAACCGCGAGCGCCATGGCGGCAAGGGAGCTCAATTGCGCATGCGCCAGATCAACGCCGGAAATTGGTTTTCATGCGAGAGTTCAATTTGGAGGCGCAGATGTCCGTCATCGGGCGAGCGGAACTGACGCGTATTTTGGGCGACATTGACGATGTCAAGGTCGTAGAGATACTTGCCCTCAACCCAAGTTTGGACGATCTCGAAGAGGCTGCGGCCTGGCTGATCGGGAACAGGGACGTTCTTGCGAGGGACGGACGCGCGCTGACGAGCGCGGCCAGCGCCATCGTCGAACTTCTCGCCACAGACGAGGAAGAGCCTCCGCCGATGGATTAGCGCCAGCGCCTGTCAGTCCCGCGATCCTTGCCCGCGATCCTTGCCCGCGATCCTTGAGGCTCGTTTCCTGAGCGCGCTAGCTGATGGCGACGGTGTTATGGTTTGTCGAGGCACGACGGAGGCGGCCCATGCGGCTCAGTTCAAGCGCCTTTTCCGAAGGCGGCGTCATTCCCAGACGCTTCACATGCGACGGCG
Organism: Rhodoblastus sp. 17X3; assembly: GCF_030056575.1. Classification (GTDB taxonomy): domain Bacteria; phylum Pseudomonadota; class Alphaproteobacteria; order Rhizobiales; family Beijerinckiaceae; genus Rhodoblastus. Next base: position 181,449 of record NZ_JASHHX010000003.1, read on the forward strand.
AAAACCTGTCGCCGCCGCTTTACTGGAGCGAAGCGCCGCCAGGAACAAGAAGCTTCGTCCTTCTCTGCGACGATCCCGACGCCCCGGCTGGCGTATGGCGCCACTGGGCGGTCTATGACATTCCCGCCGATAGAACCGATCTCGCGGAGGGCGCGGGACGACGCGGCGACGGAAAGGGGTTGCGCCAGGCCGTCAATGATTTCGGCGAGGCGGCCTATGGCGGGCCGTGCCCGCCGCACGGCCATGGGCGTCACCATTATCGTTTCCGTCTGCTTGCGCTTTCGATCGATCGCCTTGTCGTCAGCGCGAGGGCGTCCTGTGTCGACGTCGAACGTCAGGCGCACAAGAATTTGATCGCTGAAGCCGTTCTGGTCGCCACCTATCAGCGTTGACCCTCGATGGCGTGAGACGCTTCGCGGACGCCAGGGCCGCCTCCCAATGGCGGGCAAAAGGATTTTTCATGAACGCCAGCGACCATATTTCAAGTGGCGATGCGCTGCTCATCGTCGATGTGCAGAAGGACTTTTGCAGCGGCGGCGCGCTTCCCGTCGAAGGAAGCGAAACGATTTTTCCGCGCATCAACGCCTTGATCGAGGAGGCGGCCAGCGCCGGCGCCCCGATCTTCGCTTCGCGGGACTGGCATCCGCGAGACCACCTGAGCTTTGCGGGGCAGGGCGGTCCGTGGCCCGCCCATTGCGTGCAGGGCCAGGCTGGCGCCGATTTTCATCCGGCTCTGCATCTGCCGCTGGGAGCCATCATCGTCAGCAAGGGGGACAGGTCCGATTCAGATCAATATTCAGCCTTTGACCGAACGGGGCTGGCCGACGAATTGCGAAGGCGCGGCATCCGCCGAGTTTGGCTTTGCGGTCTGGCTCTCGACGTTTGTGTGAGGGCGACGGCGCTTGAAAGCGTGGCGGCGGGGTTCTCCACGGTTCTGGTCACCGCTGCGACCAAGCCAGTAAACGCCGCGGGGGGAGCGGCGGCGCTGAACGAACTGACAGGGGCGGGCGTGCGCACGGCGCATTGAGCCATTGCCCCGCACGAAACCGAGCGCCTCAATCGCAGTTGCGACAGGTCAATGCGCTTTGCGGGACATCTCGTCATCATTTTGATTTCTGGCGGGGGCGACTGGAGGCGGGAAATGTTTCGCCCAGCTGGCAATGAGCCTCTTCGACCTCGGTGATCGCTCCAGGATCGGGAACATTCCCGCCCGCATCCGAGTCTTCTGTCCAAGACGATATCAAGACAATATTCAGCGCGGAAGGGCAAGGCCATGCAAACGCCAACGGAAATCGCCTTCCAACATTGCGAACCCTCGGAGGCTATTCGCGCTGAGATCGCAAAGCAGACGCAACGTCTGGAAAAATTCAGCTCCCGGATCACGAGTTGCCATGTCGCGGTGACCAAATCGTCGGTGGGACACAGGCACGGCGATCTTTTCCGGATTGACGTGCGCATCGCCATGCCGGGACACAACGATGTCATTGTCGATAGGTCGCATGGCGATGCGCCAGAACACGAACATGCGGCGGTTGCGATCAGAGACGCCTTCGATGCGGCGATCCGGCAGGTCGAAGACGTTGTCCGTGAATTACGCGACGAGGTGAAGCAGCATGCCGAGCCTGAACATGGCCGCGTGGCGCGCTTCCTGGCCGGCGAAGATTGCGGCTTTATTGAGACGCCAGATGGCCGCGAGATCTTCTTTCATCGCAACGCGGTGCTCGACGGAGACTTTGACCGCCTTACTGTCGGCTCGGATGTCCGGTTCGTCGAGGAGGCCGGCGAAAAGGGCGCACAGGCGAGCACGGTGCGCATGATCGGCAAGCATCACTTCGATTAGCGCCAAGAATGCGATGCGGAAGGCCCTTCTCCCGGGTGACGGGCTGTCGGGCCGCCGCGCCCGACGCTTGAATGGCAGGGCGCAGGGAGCCCATGGACAACAAATGGCATTTCAACATCGGCTATTTGCTCTTCGCCTGGATCGTCCTGCTGTTGCTGCAGCAATGGTGGACCGCCGCGCAACAGGTTGAAATCGCGCCTTATAGCGAGTTCGTCGATCTGCTGCGGCAGGACAGGATCGAGAGCGTCGAGGTCGCCGACCGGTCGTTGACGGCGACCTTGAAGGAAGCTCGTCCCAATGGACGCAAGAGCCTTTTCGTCCTGCGGGTCGATCCAACCATGGCGCGGGACCTCGAGGCGGCCAAGGTCAAATTTTCTGGCGCGCCCGACACCAGTTGGCTCGCGACCTTGCTGTCATGGATCGTGCCCGTCGCGATTTTCTTTGCCTTCTGGAGTTTTCTCAGCCGCAGGATGGGCCAGGGATTTGGGGCCGCCATGTCCATCGGCCAGAGCAAGGCCAAGGTCTTTGTCGAAAAGGACATCAAGATCGGCTTCGCCGACGTGGCGGGCGTCGATGAAGCGAAAGACGAACTCAAGGAGATCGTCGCCTTCCTGAAAGACCCGGCGACCTATGGCCGCCTCGGCGCGCGAATTCCCAAAGGCATTCTGCTGGTCGGCCCGCCCGGAACCGGCAAGACGCTGCTCGCGCGGGCGGTGGCCGGGGAGGCCGGCGTGCCGTTCTTTTCGATCAATGGATCGGAATTTGTTGAAATGTTCGTCGGCGTCGGCGCGGCGCGGGTGCGCGACCTGTTCATTCAGGCGCGCGCGAGCGCGCCCTGCATCATTTTCATCGACGAACTTGATGCGCTGGGGCGAGCGCGCGGCCTGACCCCCTTCGGCAATGACGAAAAGGAGCAGACGCTCAATCAGTTGTTGAGCGAACTGGACGGGTTCGATCCGAGCGTCGGCGTGGTGTTGCTGGCGGCGACCAATCGGCCGGAAGTGCTCGACCCGGCATTGCTGCGCGCCGGCCGTTTCGACAGGCAGATCGCGGTCGACCGGCCGGACCGGGGCGGTCGGGTTGAAATTCTCAACGTGCATCTCAAGAAGGTCAAGCTGGACGCGGATGTCGAGCCGGACCGGATCGCCGCATTGACCCCGGGATTCACCGGGGCGGACCTCGCCAATCTCGTCAACGAGGCCGCGACATTGGCGACACGGCGCGGCGCCAGAACGGTTTCGAGCGACGATTTCACCGCCGCGGTAGAGCGGGTCGTCGCAGGTCCGGAAAAGCGCAAGCGCCTGCTCAACCCGCAGGAACGCACGATTGTCGCCAATCACGAAATGGGCCACGCCATCGTCGCCATGGCGCTGCCCGGCACTGATGTGGTGAAGAAAATCTCGATCATTCCGAGAGGAATCGGCGTTCTCGGCTATACGATGCAGATGCCGGCCGACGATCGTTACCTGATGACCCGCTCCGAATTGATCGACCGGATGACGGTTCTGCTTGGGGGGAGGGCGGCGGAAGTGGCCGTCGTCCACCAGCCGACCACCGGCGCCGCGGACGATTTGCAACGGGCGACCGAAATCGCCCACGCCATGGTCTCCCGATACGGCATGACGACGGAGGTCGGGCAGGCGTCATTTGCCGCCGAACGCCCGCGCTTTCTCGAACTGCCGGGGACGAGCGCCAATCCTGCGGCGATGAGCGAGGAAACCAGCGCGGCGATCGACAAGGCAGTGAGCGGCCTCATCGACAGCGCATTTTCGCGCGCCACGACGATCCTGACCTTGTGCGAGCCCGTGCATCGCGAGGCCGCGCAGCGGCTGCTCGAGAAGGAAACGCTCGCCGGAGACGAGTTGACGGCGATTGGCGAAGCGGTGCGCCAATGCGTCGAAGGCAACGCGAATTTCTCGGCGCCCTGACGCGCCGACCTTGGCGTCAGCCGACCCAGCGAATCTCCGGCGGCTTGCGCGGAATCGGCGCCGGCGCCGCTTTGGGATGGCCGAGGATGATCGGCGCCACCGGCGCCCATGGCTCCGGAAGGCCGAGCATTTCCTTGCCCTCGGGCGTGTTGAGGAAACCCTGGGCAAAGCCGATCCAGCATGAGCCGAGGCCGGCGGCGTAAGCGGCCAGCATGAGATTTTCGGCGGCCAGAGCGCAATCCTCGACGATCCATGGTCCCTGAGCGGCCGCTGAAATCAGGATGAGCGCGGGCGCATGGTAGAAGATCTGGAAATCGGGATTGTCCAGAAGCGCACGAAAATGGTCTTCGTGGGGGGCCTCGGACATTGTCGCAAGCAGATGAGCCTTTGCGCCTTGCGAGATACGGTTCAGCAAGCTTTGGTCGCGCACGACCGTAAATGTCCACGGCTGTTCGTTGACCGCGCTTGGCGCCTGCACAGCGGCGAGCAGCAAGGTGGAAATAAGCCCGGCGTCGAGCGGCTGATCTTTATATTCCCGGACCGAGCGGCGACCGAGGATGGCCTTGTCGAGATCCATGGTGAAATCCTCCCGATGCCGGGCCGGCTGTGCTTGTATCTCATAGGCCAATGACGGACGGCGAGAAATGATCGCCGTCAAACCTCGCGCCGACGCGAAGCCGGTGCGAACGCGGTCGGAGCGCGCAGCCTTCGATTGCGTCATATCAAGGCAAGAAAAGGCCATTCCGCGCCAGAATAATATCAGCAGGGCGAGGGGTTGAAACATCGCGGTTTTCTCGACGTGATTGCGGCCTTACATTGAGCCGGCATTCGTTGACGCCGCCGTCCGATATGCTGCGGACAGGCGCGCGTTGGCGCCAGGACCCGAGGAGTTCGTCATCATGGCTGCAGGCGATCCGACGAGTTGGATGTGGTCGGAGGCGATGGAAATGCTCGCCCGTGCGGAGCGTTTGCGCAGCCTCGCCTTTCCGCCCAGGCGCGCCCAGGGCCGAAACGTCTGGGAGCCTCCGGTCGATGTGCTGGAAACCGAGGAAGAGGTCCTGATCTTCATCGCCCTGCCTGGCGTTGGCGAAGAAAATGTCGAAGCCGCGATCGAGGACGGAGAATTGGTCATAGCAGGCCGTCGGGTCCTGCCGCCACAGTTGCGCACGGCTTTCATTCATCGCCTTGAACTCCCGCAAGGCTGTTTCGAGCGGCGGGTTCGCCTTCCGCCCGGCCGCTATGATGGGCTTGCCCGGGCGGTCAGCAATGGCTGCCTGCTGATCAGCCTTCGCAAGGCCATCTGAGGAGGCTCGCATGGTTTCGCAATCTGAGATGGCTGTAGCCGAAGACACTGAAACCGGAACAGGGCCCGCGCGCGGCCCGGAACCCGTTCCGCCCGACGGCCTGATCATTCTGCCGGTGCGCGATACGGTGCTGATGCCTGGGACGGTGATGCCGATCGCCATCAGCCGCGAACGCTCGATCGCGGCGGCGCAACGGGCCGTGCGTGAAGAACGCCAGATCGGGGTCTTGATGCAGCGCGACGCCGGAACGCTGGAGCCCTCCGCCGTCGATCTGCATCGCGCCGGCACGGTCGCCAATGTGCTGCGCTACATCAACGCGCCCGACGGAACGCACCATCTGGTCCTGCAGGGCGAACAAAGATTCCGCGTGACGGATTTCGTAAAGGAGCGGCCCATCTTTGTCGCGCGCATCCAGCGCATTGACGAGCCGGAGACCCGCACGCCCGATGTCGAGGCGCGCTTCCTCAATCTGAAGCGGCATGCGCTGGAAGCCCTGCAATTGATGCCGCAGGCGCCGGGCGAGCTGATCGAGACGGTGCAGGCGATCGAGGCGCCGGGAATGCTCGCCGATGTCGTCGCCGCCTATATCGACATCGGCGCCAATGACAGGCAGGAATTGCTCGAAACCATCGATCTCGCCGCGCGCATCGACAAGGTGACGAAATTCCTGGCGGAACGGCTTGGCGTGTTGCGGCTGACCCATGAAATCGGCCAGCAGACCAAGGCCGCCTTCGATCAGCGCCAGCGCGAGGCGGTGCTGCGTGAACAGATGGCGACGATCCAGCGTCAGCTTGGCGAAGAGGGCGGACGCGGCGAGGAAGTGCGCGAACTGGCCGAAAAAATTCCGCGCGCTGGCATGCCGGCGGATATCGAGGAGCAGGCGCGGCGCGAATTGCGCCGTTACGAGCGAATGCCCGAAGGCGCCGGCGAGGCGGGTCCGGCGCGGACCTATCTCGACTGGCTGATCGAACTTCCCTGGGCCTTGCCGGAGCCGAAGCCGATCGACATCGCCCTGGCGCGGAAAATTCTCGACGCCGACCATTTCGGGCTGGAAAAGATCAAGCAGCGGATCGTCGAATATCTCGCCGTGCGCAAGCTCGCGCCGGGCGGCAAGGCGCCCATCCTCTGTTTCGCCGGGCCGCCCGGCGTCGGCAAGACGTCGCTCGGCCAGTCCATCGCCCGGGCGATGGGACGGGCCTTCGTCCGCGTCAGTCTCGGCGGCGTGCATGACGAGGCCGAAATTCGCGGCCATCGCCGCACCTATGTCGGCGCCCTGCCGGGGAATATCATCCAGTCGATCCGCAAGGCGGGAGCGCGCGATTGCGTGATGATGCTCGACGAGATCGACAAGATGGGGCAGGGCGCTCATGGCGATCCGGCGGCGGCCATGCTGGAGGTTCTCGATCCCGAGCAGAACGCCACGTTCCGCGACAATTATCTGGGCGTTCCGTTTGATCTGTCGCGCGTCGTCTTCATCGCCACCGCCAATATGCTCGACACTGTGCCGGGTCCCCTGCGCGATCGCATGGAGATCATCAGCCTTGCCGGCTATACCGACGGGGAGAAGCTTGAGATCGCCCGCCGGTACCTGGCGCCCCGCCAGCTTGAGGCGAATGGCCTGAAGCCGGAGCAGGTCGAGATCGACGACGAGGCCCTGCGGCGCATTATCCGCGACTATACCCGCGAGGCAGGCGTGCGCGGTCTTGAGCGCGAGATCGGGCGCGCCTTTCGCCATGCGGCGGTGCAGATCGCCGAAGGCAGCGTCGCTCAAGTGCGCATCGGCGCCGGAGACCTGGCTTCGATCATGGGGCCGCCGCGTTTCGAGGACGAGCTGGCGATGCGCACCAGCGTGCCGGGCGTTGCGACCGGGCTGGCGTGGACGCCGGTTGGCGGCGACATCTTGTTTATCGAGGCCGCGCGTTCGCCCGGCCGTGGCGCTCTGGTCCTCACAGGCCAGCTGGGCGAGGTGATGCGCGAAAGCGCGCAGGCGGCGATGACTCTCGTCAAGAGCCGGGCCGAGTCCTTCGGGATTGAGCCGGAAGTCCTTGAAAAGAGCGATATACACATTCATGTGCCCGCCGGCGCCACACCGAAGGACGGGCCGAGCGCGGGAGTCGCGATCTTTACCGCTTTGGTCTCGCTCCTCGCCAATCGCACGGTTCGCAGCGATACGGCGATGACCGGCGAAATTTCCCTGCGCGGGCTGGTGCTGCCTGTCGGCGGCATCAAGGAGAAGGTCACGGCGGCGGCGCGCGCCGGCATCAGGCGGGTGATGCTGCCCGCGCGCAATCGTCGGGATTTCGATGACATCCCGGACGAAGCGCGCGGGAAACTGGAGTTCATCTGGTTGGAGCGGGTCGACGACGCCATTGACGCTGCGCTTGAGACTCGTCTCGCGGATAAATGATCGCGCCGCGATCGGAGCGCCTTCCGGATGGCCGTGGTTTGGCGCGCGAGGGAACGGAAGTTTCGCGGCCCGCTCAGCTTTCCCGGGCGCCGTGCGGAAGAGCGCGCAGACGCGTCGTCAGCAAGGTCCTGCGATCGGCGTTCAGGCCAACCAGAATGTCGAACTCGCCCGGTTCGAGCACCGGCCTGAAATCGTCGTCGAGGCAGCGGAGGCTTTCGGCGGAGAGCGTCAGCGCGACAGTTTTCGTCTGGCGCGCCGCGAGCGTGACTTTGGCCCAGGTTTTCAGTTCCAGCAGCGGGCGCGCCGTGCTCGCCACGAGGTCATGCGCAAACAGGAAGATCGTTTCTTCGGTGGCGATGGCGGATTCGTTGACCGCGTCGATTTCGAATTCGAGGCTGTCTCCTCGTGAAAATTCGTGGCGGCTGGCGCGCAGGTTCCGCAAGGTCACCCGCGTATAGGAGAGGCCGTGGCCAAAGGGGAACAAGGGCTCGACCGGGAGATCGATATATTTGCTGGAAAAGGGCTCGGCCGGGTTGGCGGGCCGGCTGGACGGCTTTTCCGCATGATAGATCGGGATCTGTCCGACCTCGCGCGGCCAGGTGACGGCAAGCCGTCCCGTCGGATTGAAACGCCCCGTCAGAACGTCCGCGACCGCATGTCCCGCGAAATCGCCCAGGAACCAGGTCGCGACCATCGCGCGCGCCTTGTCCCGTAGCCAGGAAACCATCAGCGGACGGCCGGACGAAATCAGCGCGACGACCGGAACGCCGGTCGCGAGCACAGCCTCGGCAAGCTCGCGCTGCCGGCCCGGCAGGCCCGGCGCCGCCCGGCTCGCCGCCTCGCCGCTCATGTCCGCCGTCTCGCCGACGCACAGGATGACGACCTCCGCTTGCGCGCAGAGAGCGCAGGCCGCGGCGATGTCGCCTTCCTCTTCGCCTTTGGAGCTCACGCCCGGCTCGTAAGCAATCTCGCACAGGGGCAGGGCGGCTCTCAAGCCCCGGAGGATCGTGACGCAACGGTTGGGGTCGCCAGCGAGCGACCACGGCCCGAGCATTTCCGCGGGCGCGTCGGCGAGCGGGCCTATGACCGCGATGCGACGCAGATCGGCAGCCAGCGGCAGAATATTGTCGTGATTGGCGAGCAGGGTGATTGACCGCCGTGCGACGTCGGCCGACAGTTCGTCCTCTGGATGCATTTGGTGCGCCGCCGATGCTGCGCGCCGGTAGGGATCGTCGAACAGGCCCAGCTTTTGCTTGAGCGTCAGCACGCGCCGCACGGCGGCGTCGATGTCGTCCATGTCGACCAGCCCCCGAGCCAGGGCCTCCGGCAGATGGGCAAGGTAAACCCCGCCGACCATGTCAATATCGACGCCGGCCTTCAGCGCCAGCGTCGCGGCTTCGGCGCGGTCGGCGGCGACGCCGTGGATCAGCAGTTCGGCGATGGCGTCATAGTCGCTGATGATGGCGCCATCGAACCGCAGCTCCCGCCTGAGATAGTCGCGCAGCAGCCGCAAGTTCGACGTCATCGGAACCCCGGCGACGCTGTTGAAGGCGGGCATGATCGCGGCGCAGCCGGCTTCCACCGCCGCGCGGAAAGGCGGCATGTAGACTTCGTGCAGCGTGCGTTCGGAAACATCGACAGCCGCGTATTCGCGCCCCGCCGCCGCGGCCCCGCCGGCGCAGAAATGTTTGGCGGTCGCGGCGATCGACTCCGGCGCGGCCAGATCGGCTCCTTGAAAGCCGCGGACCTTCGCCGTCGCGAAGCGTGCGCCCAGCCGAGGATCTTCCCCCGGTCCCTCGGCGATCCGCCCCCAGCGCGGATCGCGCGCTATGTCCAGCATTGGCGCAAAGGTGAGAGCGATTCCCTCGGCGGCGGCTTCGGCGGCCGCCGCGCGCGCCGTGCGCTCCCACGTTTCGGGATCGAACAGGCCCGCCTCGGCGAGCGGGATCGGGAAGGTCGTCCTGTGACCATGCAGGACATCGGCGCAGAAAAGCAGCGGGATCGCCAGTCGCGTCTGCTCGACCGCGAGCTTCTGGTAGCGCGCCGTGGCCTCGCTTCCAAACAGGTTGAGCAGGGAGCCGACCTTGCCGTCGCGAATGGCCTCGGTCGTCGGGGCGCCGACGATGGGTCCGGTGACGGCTTGACCAGCTGTCGCCATGTTGAGCTGGCCGATCTTCTCGTCGAGCGTCATGCTGGCGAGCAGCTTGTCGATCCGGTTCATCGCGGCGTCCGTATCGACCCGGCGCGACCATTCGTCTTCAAGAGCGGCGAAAATCCGAAGGGGCGGGAGGCGGCGAGAAAGCGTGGCATGGCGATCGATCTTGCCGATGGGACATGTCGGTGATGTTATAGGCCACGAAGGCATTCCGGTCGAGGATTTATGGTGGAACAGCCCGACACGGCGCTTCAGGACGCGGGCGATAGCCGTACCTCGCGCGTAAGCCTCGCTTCGCAATTGAAGTCGTTGCTTGAGCTCTTTCGCCATTCGCCCGAGCGGACGAAGCTGATGGGGCTGGTCGCGGGGCTCGTCGTCGTGGTCGGCGCAACCGCCGCCGCGCAGATCGGCCTCAATCGGTGGACCAGAGAGTTCTACGACGCCCTTTCGCGCAAGGACGTTGCGGCTTTCGTTGTCCAGCTTGAATTCTTCGCGGCGCTCGCCGGCGTCCTGCTCGTTCTGAACGTCGGCCAGATGTGGCTGAACCTGACGGCCAAAATGAAATTGCGGGAAGGGCTGACGCGCGATCTCGTTGAACAATGGCTCAACTCCAAACGCGCCTTTCTTATTGCCGGCGCGGGCAAGATCGGCGTCAATCCGGACCAGCGCATCCACGAGGACGCCCGCCACCTGGCGGACCTTTCGACGGATCTGGGCGTCGGCCTGTTTCAGGCCTTGCTGCTGCTGGTTTGCTTCGTCGGCGTGCTCTGGTTCCTGTCGTCCGGGGTCGTGTTCTCAATCGACGGCCTGAGTTTCAGCGTTCCAGGCTACATGGTCTGGTGCGCGTTTCTTTTGGCGGGCGCCGCCTCCCTGGCGGGCTGGCGCGCCGGCCGACCGCTCGTTGCTCTCAACGCCGAACGCTATGCCCGCGAATCCAATCTCCGTTTCGCCCTCGTGCACGCTAACGAGCACAGCGAGGGCATCTCCGTCTATCGCGGCGAGGCAGGTGAAAGAAATCGGCTGCTGCAGGAACTCGGGCGCCTTCTCGTGATCTTGCGCGGGATCGTCGGGGCGACGACCGGCCTGACCTGGATCACCGCGGGGTATGGATGGTTCTTGATCGTTGCGCCGGTCATCGTCGCCTCGCCCGCCTATTTCGCCGGCAATCTATCGCTCGGCGGATTGCTGATGGCCGTCGGCGCCTTCGATCAGGTGCAGCAGTCGTTGCGCTGGTTTGTCGACAATGTCGGCGCCATCGCCGATTGGCGCGCCACTCTTTTTCGTGTCGGCGGCTTTCGCCAGGCCCTGCAGGAGTTGGACCGGCTCGGCCAGCATGCAAGCCGCATCGAACTTGTCGAAAGCGCCGACGGCGATCTTCATTTCGACGATCTCAGAGTGATTTCGCCATCCGGCTGCGCGATTCTGGATAACCCGCGGATAGAAATCGCGGCCCGCGAGCATGTGCTGATCGTTGGATCGCCGGGCGTCGGCAAGACCAGCCTGTTCCGCGCGATCGCCGGCCTATGGCCCTGGGGAAGTGGCCAAATCCGCTTGCCGGCGACCGACGGCGTCATGTTCATGCCCAAGCGCGCCTATATTCCCGACGGAACCTTGCGCGATGTCCTCGCTTATCCCGAAGCGGCGAAAAACTTCACGACGCAGGAGTTCCTCGCCGTTCTGACGCGCATCGGCTTGGGTCATCTCGCCCCCTTGCTCGATCGCGCCGCACGATGGGACACGGATCTGACCGGTCCCGAACAACAGGCCCTCGCCTTTGCGCGCCTGCTGCTGCACAAGCCGTCGTGGGTGTTCGTCGACGAGGCGATCGACGCGCTTTCGCCGGTGGCGCGCCGTGCCGTGTTCGACATTTTCAGGCACGAGTTGGCGACGGCGGGCCTCGTCTGCATTTCCGGTTCGCAAGCCGACGAAGCCTTTTTCACGCGAATTCTGTACTTGAACCGGGAGCCGCAAGGCGAATGCCTGATCGTTCCTGCGGCGCGAAATTTCGCGACGACGCCTGGCCCGTCTCCTCAGGCCCCAACGTCGCCATGATCGACGGCTAGCCTTCACGTTGCGCCGGCTCGGCTTTCAAAGCCCGCGCCTGAATTGAGGCCAATCATGCACGCTGCGCACGGACAGGAGTCTCTGGGCGAATGGATGCAGCGGCAATATCGATTCAGCGCGACCGCCATGCTCCGCGCCGTCTCGGCGACGCATCTGGTCAAGCAGCGCCTCGCTTTCGGACAGACGGTCCGGCCCGCGCGCGGCTCGGTGCTGGCCTCGCCCGAACTCGGCGAAGACGATCCCAATCCGGACTATTTTTTCCATTGGCTGCGCGATTCCGCTCTCGTCATCGACGCCTTGCGCGAATTGATCGAGGACCGGACGCTGGGGCCGGGCGCGCTGGACCATTTCAACGATTTCGTCGAATTCAGCCTCGCCCTCAATAAGCTTGACGGTCCCGCATTGCTGCGGCTTGACGATTTTCGGCAAAAAGTCGATCCGGACGTTCTGAAATTCGTCCGCGACGATGGAGATTTTAGCTCGGTCGTCGGCGACCGCGTTCTCGGCGAGGTGCGCTTCACCCCTGACGGGACGCTCGACATCTTCCGATGGTCGCGCCCGCAGAACGACGGTCCCGCGCTGCGCGCGCTCGCCGTTCTGCGTTTCTGGCGTCTTGAGTCCTTGCGTTCGCGCATGCGTCCGGCGTCAATGCGCGCGCTGCTCGAACGCGATATCGCCTTTACCTGCGCGGTTTGGCGGGAGCCTTGTTACGATCTCTGGGAGGAGAATTACGGGCGCCACTATTACACCCGCCTCGTTCAGCACGCCGCGCTGCGGGAAGGGGCGGCATGGGCGCAAGAGTTGGGCGAGGCGCAGCGCGCGCAAGAATGGCGCGAGGCGGCGGAGGCGATCGCCCGCGGCCTGGACGATCATTTTGACGCGGATGCCGGCGTCTATCTCACGCCCGCGAATGAAGATCCGGGCGAGCCGCGCCATCCCTTCGCCATGAGGCTCGACATCGCGGTGATTTTTGGCGTGATCCACGCCGACCGCCGCGACGGTTCGCATAGCGTGCTCGATCCGAAGGTTTTGGCCACAATGGTCGCGCTCGAACAGCTTTTCGCCATGGACTATCCCATCAACTGGCGTCGGGCCCTGGATTGCGCTCCCGCCATCGGGCGTTATGCCAACGACAAATATTTCAGCGGCGGCGCCTATTATTTTTCGACGCTGGCCGCCGCACAATTCTATTATTGCTTCGCTGAGGCCGTAGGGACTGGCGCGGCCGTTGCGGTTTCGTCGGAAAACCGCGCAATTTTGGCGGGCTGGCTAGGGCTGCCGCCGGAGGCGCTGGCCGCGGCGACGCTCGAAACGGGCTACAGGCCGTCGCTTTGCAAGGCCTTGGTCGCTTACGGCGACATGTTCATGGCCATGGTGCGCGCCCACGCGCCGGAGTCGGGAGAACTGTCGGAGCAATTTTCCCAGATCGACGGCGCCCCGACCTCCGCGAAGAACCTGGCGTGGAGCTACGCCGCCTTCATCACTGCCTTTGCCTGCAGGAGGGAGGCGATCCGCTCTTCGGAAGCCGTCTGAACTTCGCCGCAAACGCCGACGGGACGCGCGCCCCTCTCATCGCACGCCACAGCCAAGGAGAAAGCGCATGAAAACCATTTCAGGCGAGAGGAGCGCAGCCAACGCTCCCAGAGAACCAAAACGCCGCCATTCCCATGACGAAAATCTCGACGAGCCGGCGAAGCTGATCGAGAGCGAGCCCGTCGACGCCGAGACGGAAACGCCCGAGGAAGAAAACGTCCCGGTTGAAAGCGTCGAAAATAACGACCAGTCGGGTCCGCCCGTCTTTGAGGACGACGAAACCGGAAACGGGTGAAAAGACGGCGCGACACTTTGGGGGGCAGGCGCGCCCCACCTTTGGTTCAGAGGGCGCTGTTGGTTCCACCGTGGCCCAATGCAGGGGGTAAGCGCGCCAATGCGTCGATCACCTCCTCATCGCGCGTCTGCCGGAAATCGGAATAATACAGGCCGATCGCGCCGAGAAAATCGTAATCCTCCAGACAGATCACGTCGTCCGCGTCGCGGCGAATTTCTCTCAAAGTCTCGGCGGCGGCGACCGGGACCGCCAGAACAAGTTTCTTCGGCGCGCGCATGCGGGTCGCGCGGAGAGCCGCCCTTGTCGTCGCGCCGGTGGCGATCCCGTCATCCACCACGATCGCGATGCGGTCCTTCACCTCGACGGGCAGGCGATCGCCGAGGTAGAGGCGACGCCGGCGGGCAATTTCAGCAAGTTCCACATCGCAAACCTGCTTGAATTCGCTCTCGCTGATCATGGCCTCCCGAATTATTTCTTCGTTGCGGACGATGATGGGAGGGACGCCGTCGACCACTGCGCCCATGGCCAGTTCCGGCTGCATCGGAACGCCGATCTTGCGCACGAGCACCAGATCCAGAGGGGCGCGCAACGCGGCGGCGACTTCCGCCGCCACGGGGACGCCGCCGCGAGGCAAGGCGAGAATGACAGGATTCTGTCCGTCATATCGCTTGAGGGCCACCGCGAGTTTCTTTCCCGCATCCGATCTGTTTCTGAACGGCATGATCGCCTCCCGTCAAACCAGGGCGCCGCCAAGGGTCCGCCGCCCGCTCGAAAATTATCGCGCGAGAGGCCGGCCCGGCAACCGATTGGCGCCGCCTCCGACACTTCCATGACGCCGTATTTCGAGCGCCAGCCATAAAAAAAAGTCGGGTCGCTGATCTCGTGCTTGCGGCGGACGCCCACGACAGCAATTCCCACCAGACGGTCCTTCAGGAATGCAATGATCTGCTCGTCTCTGAAACGGCTCTTCCTCATCTCCATCTCCTCCCGACGGGGCGAGCTCGGAAAGAGGGCCTTCCAAGGGGCAAGGTCCCCCCGACATTGATGTCTTTTTCAAGCGTCGCGCCTGCTCGGATCAGACCTCCCAGAGGTGCGACAACGCTCTATGGGAACCATTCATGTCATATGGTCGCCTTCTGATTGTCGCACCACGCGTAAGTTATTGAAGTTCGTTTCGTATGCTGGTCCTACCTCTCCCACCATTCTTTTTCTTCTTTTGTTGTCGCTCATTCGACACGGCTGCGAGATCCGGGCCTGTGTCGCGACGCTTGGTCTGGTCCGGGAAATGTCTCAGACCGGCGCTGTCATATATTTCGCGGTTGGGCCGTAAGAACTCAGTTTGTCTGCCAGGGCCGGATCCTGGACGGTTGAAAATCCGAAACGGCCCCACAAAAGATAGGTTTGATAGACAGACGCCAGCGCGAGCCAATGCAGATCGATCGATGTTGCGACTCGTCGCAATTCTTCGATCAATCGAGGCGATGCGGAATGTCCCCGAGCCTCCGGGAGCAGGGCGGCGTCATGCAGGTACAGGCATTCGGGCGCCTTCGGCAGTTCATTGAGAAACCCATCCAGCGGCGGAATCGCGCGCAGCGTCCACGGATGGGAAATCGCATAGCCAAGGATGGCCTTGTCGCTTTCAAAAATGAAACAGCCTTGCGGGAAGAGGCGGAATTTTTCCGCGAGCACGTCAGGACGCTCCAGCAGTGAAGCGTGAACCTCGCCTGCGATCCGGCTGACCGTTTCAAGATCGGCGGCGGCCATTGGCCGCCACGAGGGCGGAAAGTTGGTCATGTTCGTTGGCGCCGCGCTCGCTGAAAAAGGCTCTGAAAAACTTCTTCTAAAGCAAAATCGAGAATTGAGGGGCGCTTTTACCGCGACCGCGTCTCCTGACGCGCTTCGGTTCGCCGGAGTTGTTCTGGTCGCGTTACGCCATGGCTGACGGTTCGCGCATGGCGGTGTAGCCTTCCCTGGCCTCGGCCGCTGGCGAAGGAAATGCGTATGACGACCGTTCCCGAAAAGGACACCCTTCTCGCCCATTTGTCGGCGGACCGGCGCTATCTGGCGATGCTGGGGCTCGGTTTCAGCGCGGGCATGCCCTATCTGCTGGTCTATCCGACACAGGCCGCCTGGCTGTCGGACGCGCAGGTTCCGATCCAGACCATCGGGCTGATGAGCGAACTCACCATCGCCTATAAGCTCAAATTCATCTGGGCGCCGTTCCTCGACAAATATGACGCGCCGGTTTTCAGCGCGCTGCTGGGGCGCCGGCGCGGGTGGATTATCCTCTCGCAGATTGCTGTGATGCTGTCGCTGATGGGCGTCGCCTTTGGCGATCCAGCGCATTTCCTGGGCTACACCGTGGCTTTTTCGCTGGCGCTTGGGGTCGCGGGAGCGACGCAGGACGTGACCATCGACGGCTGGCGCATCACTTCCGTTCCCGTCGCCAAGCAATCCGTGATGACGGCTATCAGCGAGATGGGATATCGCTTCGGCAATCTCGCCGCCGGCGCCGGCGCCTTGCTGCTTGCCGACAGATATGGCTGGTCCACCGCCTATTTTTTCATGGCGGGCCTGATGCTGATCGGCGCGGTCTCGGCCTTCACCGCGCCGGAGCCCGAGTCCGATTTTACGGTCAGCCACAAGCATCCGGGATTTGTCGCCACGGTCATCGCGCCGATCAAGGAAATGATCACGCGGCTCGGGCCGCTGGCCCTGCCGATCTTCCTGATGATCGCGGGCTTTCGCTTGCCTGGCTATATTTCGAGCGCCATGGCCATTCCGCTGTTCAAGAGCCTGCATTATTCGGATACCGAGATTGCGACGGTGACCAAATTATTCGGCTTCTGGATCGCGCTCGCCGCCACATTCTTCAGCGCCTATGTCATTCGCAGGATCGGCCTGATTCCGAGTCTGCTGGTTGGCACGGTGGCGGGATCGGCCGCGCATCTGAGCCTCGCCTGGCTTGCCGCCGATGGCGGCGGCGATTTCTGGAGCTTCGCCGTCGCCGTCAGCATCGAAGGTTTCGCTTACGCCTTCGCGCAGGTAGTTCTCATCAATTACATGTCGTCGCTTACGGCGACCGAGCTTGCGGCGAGCCAATATGCCCTGCTCACCTCGCTTTGCGCCTTTCCCGGCAGCCTGCTCGCGGGCTCGTCGGGCTTTGTCATCGCGCATACGGGTTTCACGATGTTCTTCGTGGCGACCTCGCTGATCGGCATCCCGGTCGCGCTGCTGTGCTGGTATGTGGTGCGTCTGCACCCCGCCGTGACGCCGGATCCCGAACGGCATGGGTCGGCCGGCTAGACGCAGGAAGAGCCGGGGCGGCGGCGGCCTCCGGCTCTGGTCTTGAGCGCGTTTATCTGATCCGATGATGCGCGAAAAAGCGCATCATTTCCCGGCTGGCGTCCGGGCCATGCGGATCGGTGTAAGACCCCGCGGCGCTTCCGCCGGACCAGGCATGGCCGGATCCGTGGAGAACCCAATGCTCCGCCATTGGCCGCCCGCTCGCGTCCGCATGAACTGTCTGGGTGTATTTGCGCCCGCTGGGCGAGACGCCGCCGGTGACTTTCGGCTCAAGCTTCGCCCCGGCCTTTGCCTGCGCGATCACCTCATGGCCATTGAGCGGATGGACCGTGGTGTCGCGGTCGCCGTGGAACACGATGGCCGGGACAGCGCTTTCGGGCCTATACGATCTTGCGGCTGGCGCCCCGCCTTTCTGCATCGCCGTGAAGGCTGACGGCATGTCGCTGGCGGCGCCGCAGGCCAGTCCGGAGTGGACGCCGATCGCCGCATAAAGGTCAGGATAGGCCGAACCCATGATCGCCGCCGCCGCGCCCCCGGCTGACAGGCCGGCGATATAGACGCGCCCTTGCTCGACCGGAAATTCTTCCATGATCTGGCGCGTGATTCCCGCGATCAGGGAGGGCTCGCCGCGATCGCGCTGCTGATCGCCGGATTTGAACCAGTTCCAGCATTTCCCGGCATTGGCCGACTGCGGTTGCGCCGGATAGGCGACCAGGAAGGTCTGCTCCTCTGCCAGATGATTCATCCGTGTGCCGGCGGCGAAATCCTCGGGCGACTGGGCGCAGCCATGCAGCATCACGACAAGCGGCAGGGGCTGGCCATTATAGCCGCCCGGCACATAGAGCTTGTAGGCGCGAGCGCCGGCGGCATTGGCGAAGCTGCGCTGTTCGAAACGCGATCCGCCCGGATGAGGGGTAGGCGCGGGGGCGGCGCCGGGCGCCAAAGCCTCGTCGAGTCCGGGCGCCGGACGAAGGCGGCCGAGGCGCTCGACGAGGCCGCCAAGGGCCTCGGGAATCGAGATCCGCGGCAAGCTCAGGCCTGCCAGCGTTCGGGACGGGGAGGGAGCCTCGAAATCCGGCGTGGCGTTGGAGGGCGGAGCGCTTGAGAGCGCGCGGCGCAAGACGCTCATCGCCTCTTCGAGTCGACCCTCGCGGGTGAGGCGGGCTGCGGCAAGCATGTCGATCTTCGATGGAGCGTTCATGATCTGAATTCCTCGGTCAGCGGGAATAGCGGCGCGGGAAGGCGCGGGCTGTGATTTCGAGATGGGGCGGCTAGGTCACGCGGCCGGACAGCGCCGCTTTCACCGCCGGGCTGGCCTGCAAGGCGCCAAGGACGTGAATGGAGGCGATGGTTTCGGCCGCGAGGTCAGGCGGGACGTCATTGGCGATCACCGCCAGCCCGAGGACCTGAATATGAAGCCTTTCGCCGCGCGCCCGGGCGGCCTCAAGGTCCTCGCGGCTGTATCGCCGCAAGCCGAGGTCGAGCTTGTGCCGGCTGACGGATTGCTTCACCGCCTCCTGATGGCGGTCGAGATGATTGCGGATTGCGGTGCGAATGAAATCGGTGCGGTTGGAAAAAAAGCCTTCCTCCACCAGCAAGTCGATATGGCCAAGATCGACATAGCCCAAATTGATCGTGATCTTCTCGCTTTCGGGCGTTCGCGGGCGAAGCTCCTGAATATTTCCGGTCATCACAATCATCCTGCCACCATCCATATGGATGGATATAGGATGGAAATGATCGGCGTCAAGAGGGAGGATTAAAACGCCTGGTTCGGACGCGAGAGATAGCCTTGGCGCCATCCCTCGCGTTGCGTAATTTCACGCGCGCGGCGGCCGTTGCGCGAGCCAGCAAGGCGTCCGGCGATCGGCAAAGGAATGTTTCATGGTTGATCCGTCGATTGGCTTGACGACGGACGAGGCGCGCCGCCGCGTGGCGGAGGGCGGCCCCAACGCGCTTGTCGACGTCGCGCAACATCCGCTCCGCCGCGCGATCACAAAGCTTTGGGCCCCGGTTCCCTGGATGCTCGAAGCCGCCATCCTGCTGCAACTGGCGCTTGGCGATTATGTCGAGGCGGCGATCATCGCCTTCCTGCTCGTCTTCAACGCCGCGCTGGGCTTTTTTCAGGAAAGCCGGGCGCAGGCGACGCTCGAAGCCCTCAAGGCGCGACTCGCCTTGATCTCCCCGGTCAAGCGCGATGGCGCCTGGACCAATCTGCCCGTCGCCGAACTTGCGCCGGGAGATGTGGTCAAGCTGTCGCTCGGCGCCGTGGCGCCGGCCGATGTGCGGATCATCGAAGGATCGATCCTGCTCGACCAGTCCATGCTGACGGGCGAGTCGATTCCGGTCGAGGCGGGCGCGGGCGCCGAGGCCTATGCGGGCGCGCTGGTGCGGCGCGGCGAAGCCCTGGCGGAAGTCACCGCGACGGGAGCGCGCACCAGGTTCGGGCGCACAGCGGAGCTTGTCAGCACGGCCAAGGTCGAAAGCTCGCAGCAGAAAGCCATTCTGCGCATCGTGCGCAATCTCGTGATGTTCAATGGCGCGGTGACGATCGTGCTGGGCGCCTATGCGCTCTGGCTGCCGCTGCCTCTGGCGGAAGTGATCCCACTGCTGCTCGTGGCCGTGCTCGCGTCGATCCCGGTGGCTTTGCCATCCATGTTCACGCTCGCCTCGGCGATCGGCGCGCGGTCGCTGGCGGCGCGGGGCGTGTTGCCGACGCGGCTGTCGGCGGTCGACGAGGCCGCCGGCATCGACGTCCTGTGCGCGGACAAGACAGGGACCCTAACGCGCAACGAACTGGCCGTGGCTTCGGTCGAGACCATGGCGGGACATGACGCCGCGCATGTGCTGGCGTTGGCGGCTCTGGCGAGTTCCGATGGCGGCAAGGATCCGGTGGACGCCGCCATCCGCCTTGCCGCCTCCCGGCAACCCATCGCCGATGGCCTGAAACTGGAGGCTTTCTCGCCCTTCGATCCGGCTTTGAAACGCTCCGGCGCCACGGCGCGTCTGGCCAATGGAGACGCGATTGGCATTGTCAAAGGCGCCTATGAGGTCGTCGCCGGACTGTCGCAGCCAGTCATAGGCGCCGCAACGCGCGTCAATGCTTTGCAGGCCAAGGGGTTCAGGGTGCTCGCCGTCGCGTCCGGCGCGCCGGACAGGCTCGAACTGGCCGGGCTTGTCGCGCTCAACGACGCGCCGCGCGACGACGCCGGAGCGCTGGTCGCCGAATTGTGCGCGCTGGGCGTGCGCACTGTCATGGCGACGGGCGACGCCAGGACGACGGCGGAATTTGTCGCGGCGGCCGTCGGCATTGTCGGCCCCACCTGGGCGGAAACGCCGCTGCCCGATCAATTTGCGGCGGAAAAATACGCCATTTTCGCCGGCGTGCTGCCGGAGGACAAGTTTCGTCTCGCCAAGGCGCTGCAACGGGAAGGGCGGATCGTCGGCATGTGCGGCGATGGCGCCAATGATGCGCCGGCCCTGCGTCAGGCGCAGATGGGCATAGCTGTCGCCGCGGCGACCGACGTCGCCAAATCCGCAGCCGGCGCCGTTCTGACCGAGCCGGGCCTCGGCGGCGTCGTCGCCCTGGTCAAGGAAGGACGCACGACCTTCCAGCGCATCCTGACCTATACGCTCCGCTCGATCATCCACAAGGTCGTGCAGGTGCTGTTTCTGACCGCCGGGCTGATGATCACCGGTCACGCCATCCTGACGCCAATGCTGATGGTGCTGATGATGATTACCGGCGATTTCCTCGCCATGTCCTCTTCCACGGATAATGTGCGGCCATCATCAACTCCAAATGTCTGGCGCATTCGCCATCTGACGATCGCTGGAATCATTCTCGGCTTCGTCGACCTGCTTTTCTGCGTCTCCTGCCTGCTAACCGGCAAATATATGCTTGGCCTCGACATTCTGGCGCTGCGCACCTTTACCGTCGCGACTCTTGTGTTGAGCAGTCAGGCGGTGTTTTACGTCGCGCGCGAAAGGCGCCGCCTCTGGAGTTCGCGCCCCGGCCGCTG
Source organism: Rhodoblastus sp. 17X3 (assembly GCF_030056575.1). Classification (GTDB taxonomy): domain Bacteria; phylum Pseudomonadota; class Alphaproteobacteria; order Rhizobiales; family Beijerinckiaceae; genus Rhodoblastus. The sequence goes on from NZ_JASHHX010000003.1 coordinate 202,303, forward strand.
GCTCATTCTGTCCTCCGCCATCGATCTCACGCTCATCGGCGGGCTCGCGCTGAACGGCGTCCTCATGGCCCCGCTGCCCTTCGCCGTGCTCGCCGGTCTGTTTGTTGCCGCCGTCGCTTTTGCGCTGGTTCTGGACAATGTGAAGCTTTTTCTGTTCCGGCGGCTGACGGTCGCGTGAGCTCTTCATGACGACTGGCGGCCGCGCGCCGCCTCCTTTGGACTTCGGACAAGTTTGAAGATCGGGTCGCTCATGGGGCGCCCGCTGACCGCATCGACCAGGATCGGATCGGCCTCGAGCCCCGTCTCCCTGTCGACCAAGCTGACCGCGCGCCCCTCGGGCGCGAAATGCCGGTTACCCCAGGCGAGCAGCGCGATGACGACCGGTCGGAAGTCGCGTCCGCAATTGGTCAGCACATATTCATGGCGCGCAGGACGCTCCTGATAGAGGCGGCGCTCCAGCAGGCCGGCGTCCACCAGAGCGCGCAGCCGCCGCGTCAGCATATTGGGCGCGATGTCGAGACTGCGCTGGAACTCGTCGAACCGTTTCAGCCCGTTCAGCGCGTCTCGCAAGATGAGAATGCTCCACCATTCGCCGACGCGCTCAAGGCTGCGGGCAATTGGACATTGCATTTCTCCAAAGGGCTTTCGCTTCATTTGAAATCTGTCCGAGCTTGCAGGATGCGCTTATTCCGCTCTAATTTAGTCCGTCACTATCATCATGCAAGTTACGAGTGTTTATCCGACCGAGGTTGGCCATGTCCGCTACGATCGCTCATCAGCCCCCCGCCTTTCTCGAAGACCTGTCTGTCGGACAGCGGGTGGTCAGCGCGTCCTGCGAGCTGACCGCCGAGGACATCAAGGCCTTCGCCCGGCAATATGATCCCCAGCCGTTTCATACCGACGAGGCGACGGCGCAAGATACGTTCTTTGGCGGGCTGGCGGCGTCGGGCTGGCATGTCGCGGCGGTCACCATGAGGCTTCTCGTCGGCGACGGCGCCTTTATCGCCAATGGGATCATCGGGGCGGGCGGCGAGATCGCCTGGCCGAGGCCGACCCGGCCCGGCGATATACTGACCGTCGAAAGCGAGGTGGTCGAGATCAACCCGTCGCGCTCGCGGGCGGATCGTGGCATGGTCACAGTGCGCAGCGAAACCCGCAACCAGCGTGGAGAAATCGTGCAGATCCTGACCGCGAAACTGATTGCGCCGCGCCGTGGCGCGTCGGCTGAAAATTGAGGGCGCGCAGCATGCGGATTCTTGTGATCGGCGCCGGCGCGGTCGGCGGCTATTTCGGCGGCAGGCTGGCGCAGGCCGGGCGCGACGTCACTTTTCTCGTGCGTCCCCGACGCGCCGCCGAATTGCGGCAAAACGGGCTGACGATCCTGAGCCCGCTTGGCGACTGGCGCCTCGCCGCGCCGCAACTGGCGACTGCGGAGAACCTGGACGGGACTTACGACCTCATTCTACTGAGCTGCAAGGCCTATGATCTCGAAGCCGCGATGGAGTCCTTCGCCGCCGCGGTCGGACCCGAAACCACCATTCTGCCGCTTCTCAACGGCATGAGGCATATCGACGCCCTGTCGGCGCGTTTCTCCGCCGAAAAAGTGCTCGGCGGCCTTTGCATGATTTCCGCGACGCTCAGCGGCGATGGCGTCATTTCGCACCTCAACACGACGCATGGCCTGACCTTCGGGGATCTCGATGGCGCGCGTTCGCCGCGCGTCGCGGCGGTGGCGGAACTCTTTGCCGGCGTCGGCTTCGATGCGCGGGAAAGCGTGTCCGTCCGGCAGGAAATGTGGGAGAAGTGGATTTTCATCGCGGCGCTGGCGGGCGCAACCTGCCTGATGCGCGCGGCGATCGGCGATATCGTCGCCGCCGGCGCCGGCGATATCGCCGCAGGTCTATTCGACGAATGCGCTTTGATCGCGGAAAGCAACGGCTTTCCGCCGCGGCAGGGCCATGTCGAGATGACGCGACAGATCCTCACGCAACACGGGTCGCCGATGACCGCCTCGATGCTACGCGATATCGAGGCTGGCGCGCGCATCGAGGCTGACCAGATTCTGGGCGACCTGCTGCGCCGCGCCGATGGGAAGGCCGGCGAGCCTATGCTGCTGCGCATTGCCTACGCCCACGCCAAAGCCTATGAGGCGCGCCGCCAGCGGGAGGCGTAAAACCCGACAGAACGCCGACTGAACGAGGCAACGAAAATGAGCGACTTTCCTTATCGCACGGCCCTGATCGTGGGCGCCGGACCCGGCGTCAGCGCCTCCGTCGCGCGCAAGCTCGCCGCGCTCGGCGTCAAGGTGGCGCTGGCCGCGCGCGACATCAGCAAGCTCGACGCCCTGTGCGCCGAGACGGGGGCCGTCGCCTTTGGCGCGGACGCCTCGGACGCGCAATCGGTCGCGGCCCTGTTCGACGCGGTCGAAGCGCGGCTCGGCGCGCCCGACGTCGTGATCTTCAACGCCGGCGCCCGCCTGCGCGGCGGGATCGCGGAGCTTGATCCGGCGATGGTCGAAAAGGCGCTCGCCATAGGCGCATTCGGCGGCTTTCTGGTGGCGCAGCAGGCGGCGAAACGGATGGTCCCGCGCGGCGGCGGCGCGATCCTGTTCACTGGCGCGACGGCGAGCGTGAAAGGCTTTCCGCTCTCAGCCGGTTTCGCGATGAGCAAATTCGCCTTGCGCGGCCTTGCCCAGAGCGTGGCCCGCGAGCTTGGGCCGAAAGGCGTCCATGTCGCCCATTTCATCATCGACGGCGCCGTGCGTGGACCGGGACGCGCCGACCCGCCCGGCAGGCCCGACAGCTTTCTCGATCCCGACGCCATCGCGCAGGCCTATGTCGATGTGCTGCGCCAGCCGCGCAGCGCCTGGTCGTTCGAGGTCGAGCTGCGGCCCTGGGTCGAGACGTTTTAGGGCCTCGAGGCCTCAATGAAGAAATCCCGGCCTGAGCCGGGATTTCACGATGCGCAGCCACGACGACTGGGGAGGGGGGAGGAGGCAGTCGCCGGGCCGTCGCATCAACCTGCCGGGGGAGTGGCGACCTCACCAGACATAGGCGAATTTCAGGTAGCCCGCGTTGGTCAAGCCCGTGTTGTAGCCTTCCACGCCGCGCGAATAGCGCAACGTGAGCGACGCAACGGGGGAGAAATGAGCCATGACGCCGGCGCCGAGCGCCGTTTCCTGGTTCGCCAGCGCAGCGACGCCGCCGCCATACGCGTAATTGGCGCCGCCCGTCGTCTGCCAGTCGAAGGCCACGAAGGGCTCCCAGAACGTCGTCGCCTTCCAGCTAAGACGCAGGTTGGTATGTAACGTCGTGCCCTCATTGACGCGGAGCGATCCGGGGGCGCTTTGAATCGAGCGGAAAACCGCGCCCGCATTTCCGGTAAATGCCAGCAGGGGCGATTGCCAGTCAAAGAAGATGGACGAATAATTCGCCCAATAGTGATTGCTGACTTCGGTCTGGCCGATCGGGATCTGAACGAAGCTCTGCAGGCCGAGGGTTGTGTCCTTGGTGGGCTTGAACCACACCGCTGGGCCGGTCAGCGGGTCGCCAATGCCCTTGACGGCGTCGAAGGGACCGGTGACCATCACCTCCGGCACGATCACTTCATAGGCGAAGCCGACGTTCGGTATGCTGTCGAAGGTCCAGAACCGGACATATTTGGACAGGCCCACGAAAAGGTCCGTGTTGGGAGTCTTGTACAGTCCGCCCGACGGGCTCCAGGCCTGGTTCGTGCTGTTGAATTCGCCATATTGGACGAAGACGTTGAACGGGTCCTTGAAATTGACCGGAAGATTATATTCCTGCGGCCCGATCACCGCGAAGGTGATATCGGACGCGATTGCGTTCGTAGTTGCGCAAAGCGGGATCAGCATCGCCGCGCCCAATGCAAGGCTCTGAATTGTCGTCGATTTTGTTCTCATCGGTTTCCCTCCAAAAATGTCAAGTTTTCTTCTTGCTCAGGAATTGCAGATAGGCCACCAACTCCCAGATCTCTTCGGGCGAGTAGGTATCTCCCCAGCGCGGCATGATGAGACCGGAGTCCCGTTTTCCGTTCGTTATCGTGCGGAAGAAATAGTCGGCGTCGAAGTCATTGCGATTGATGAAGTCCGGGGCCCTTCCGCCCCTTCCCTCGTTGCCATGACAATATCCAGTACAGGAGCCGCTGAAGCGCACTCGGCCAGCCTCTATCCGAGCGGGATCGTTGAGATCGAACGGCGGCGTTTCGCCTGCCCATGCAACGCCTGGAAAACCAGCCAGGCAAAGACAGACGACCTGAATCAATTTACGAACCATATTTATTCTCCGATGGAGACCGGGACGGCGCTTTTCGCGCGCCGTCCCGACCCTTCTTCAGTCCACGGAAAAAACGACGAGCGCGGCGCCCGCGGGCAGCTCCTTCACTTTCGGGAAGGCGTTGGCCATGAAGCCAACGGCGGCCGAGCCGAGGCCGGTGGGCACGGCGATATATTGCTTGCCCTTGATCGAATAGCTGATCAGACCGCCGCGCGCCCCCGAGCCCGCATTGAAATGCCACAAGGTCTTGCCGGTTTCGTCGTCGTAGGCGAAGATGTTGCCCTCTACATCCGCGTTGAACACGAGGCCGCCCGCAGTCGCGAGCACGCTCGACAGTCCGGGAATGGGATAATCCACGCTCCATTTCTTGGCGCCGGTCACCGGGTCGCGCGCGACCAGCCGACCGAGCGGCTTGGCGCCGGGAGGCGCCACGGTCGCCAGTTCGGCGGCGCCAAGAGACAAGGCTGTGACCGTTTTCAAGGAATTTGGATCGTCCTTCTTCGCGATCGCCGTATTGCAGGCTTCCATCGTGTTCGTGTACCAGAAGCCGGTCTTGGGGCTGTATGCGCCGTGGTTCCAGCTGCGCCCGCCCAGCAGCCATGGACAGAGCAGCTTCGTCTCGGTCGCTGAGGGTTCGTTGCGGCCGATCAGTTCGCCTGTCTTCGGATTGATCTCCTTGATCGTGTTTTGAGCGTCGATAAGCTGCCAGACGTTCCTGAGATCGCCGTTGTCCTTGTCCATGACGAAGACATGGCCGCTCTTGTTGAGATGGACGAGCGACTTCTGGTCGCCCGTGGGCAGCAGCACCGCCTCGTAGGGAGCGCCATAATCCCAGACGTCATGCGGAATTTCCTGGCGGGCCCATTTCAGCTTGCCGGTCTTGGGATCGAGCGCCAGCAGGCTGCTGGTATATTTGTTGTCGCCCTCGCGGTCCGCGCCCCAAAAGTCCGGCGACGCATTGCCGATGCCGATATAGATCGTGTCGGTCGTTTCGTCATAGCTGCCGGGCAGCCAGGCGGCGCCGCCGCCGACATCGCCCGATTTGCCGGGCCAGCTCTTCGGATCATGTACGATCGTGTCGAAGGTCCAGACAGGTTCGCCGGTGTCGGCGTTGACCGCCCAGATCTTGCCGCGCGTGGGCTGGTCGCCGCCGGTCGAGCCGCCATACAAGACATTGCCCGCGAGCTGCGGCGGCGACGAGAAGACCGCTGCATACATGTTCTTCTGGTCGATCAGCTGTTGCGACCAGGCTTCCTTGCCGGTCTTCTGGTCCAGAGCAATGAAGCGACCGTCCAGCGAACCGATGAAGACCTTTCCCCGTCCCACTGTCACGCCGCGACTTGTGGCGGCGTAAAATGAATCGTTGGAAATCGGGGCGAGCTTGGGCTTGTATTGCCAAATGATCTGGCCCGTCTCGCCGTTGAGGGCGTAAACGTGATTATACGGGCCGATGTAATAGAGCACCCCGTCAACTTCGATCGGCGTGGCCTGCAGGCCTGAGGTGATGTCGCCCGGCTGGGCGATCCACGCGACTTTCAGATTCTTGATATTGCTTTTGTTGATCTTGTCGAGCGGGCTGTAGCGCCAGGCGGCGCCGGTGCGGTGATATTGCGGCCAGTCGTTGGGCGAGGCCATGCCCATGGCTTGGACCGTCTCGGCGCGCGCCGCGAAAGGAGCCGTGGTCGTGAGCAGGGCGAGGGCGAACAGGCGCAGGCGGATATTGGACTGAAACTTCATTGAGCGCTTCCTCTTTGACTTTTTTGGTTTGGTTTAGGCATTGCGGCGCCTTGCCTGCGCGATCGCTCGCGCAGGATTGGAACGCCTTTGACGTCACTGAACTCAGGACAGGTGATGAACGGGCTGCGGTCCGTAGACGGGGATCGGAAGTCCTTCCTTCCGGGCTTTCAGCTGCAGGGCCAGATAGAGCGAATAATGGCGCGACTGATGCAGGTTGCCGCCGTGGAGCCACAGCCCTTCCTGCTGGGTCGGCTTCCACATGTTGCGAAGCTCGCCTTCCCAGGGGCCGGGGTCCTTGCTGGTGTTCGAGCCGAGGCCCCAGACCTTGCCGATCCTGTCCGCGACTTCCTGCGAGATCAGATCGGCGGCCCAGCCGTTCATCGAGCTGAAGCCGGTGGCGTAGACGACCAGATCGGCGGGAAGCTCCGTCCCGTCGGTGAGGACGACGGCGTTCTCCGTCAGGCGCGCGACATTGACGCCGCTCTTGAGCTTGATGCGGCCGTCCGCGACCAGATCGCAGGCGCCGACGTCGATGTAATAGCCCGAGCCGCGTCGCAGATATTTCATGAACAGGCCGGAGCCGTCGTCGCCGAAATCAAGCATGAAGCCGGCGTCCTCCAGCCGCTTGTAGAAATCGGCGTCGCGCTCGCGGATCCGGTCGTAGATCGGAATCTGGAACTGGTGCATGATCTTGTAGGGCATGGAGGCGAAGGTCAGGTCCGCCTTCTTCGTGGTCATTCCGGACGCGACGGCGCGCTCGGAATAGAGGGCGCCAAGGCCGATCTCCATCAGGGAGTCCGATTTGACGATATGGGTGGACGAGCGCTGGACCATGGTCACGTCGGCGCCGCCTTCCCAAAGGGCCGCGCAGATGTCATGCGCCGAATTATTGCCGCCGACGACCACGACCTTCTTGCCGCGATAGGCGTCCGGGCCGGGGTGTTGCGAGCTGTGCTGCTGCTCGCCCTTGAAGATCTCCATGCCGGGAAATTTCGGCAGGTTCGGCTTGCCGGACATGCCGGTGGCGAGCACGAGCTGCTTGGGCTTCAGAACCAGTTCGCGGCCTTCGCGGCGGACGATGACCGTCCATTCCTTCGCGGTCTCGTCATAGGACGCTTTCACGCATTCGGTCGACGCCCAGTAATTGATCTCCATGACCTTGGCGTACATTTCGAGCCAGTCGGCGATCTTGTCCTTGGGCGCGAAAACCGGCCAGTTGTCCGGGAAGGGCATATAGGGCAGGTGGTCGTACCAGACGGGATCGTGCAGGCACAAAGACTTGTACCGCTTGCGCCATTGGTCGCCCGGGCGGGCGTGCTTGTCGATGACGATGGTCGGCACGTCGAGCTGGCGCAGGCGCGCCGCCAAGGCGATGCCGCCCTGTCCGCCGCCGATGATGAGGCAATAGGGCTGGCGCGACACGCCTAGCTCCGCCTGTTCCTGCGCGCGCTCCTCGGCCCAGGTCTTGCGGCTGGCGTCGATGCCATGCTTGGCGCCGGCGGGGCGCCGGACGCCCATCGGCTCCTCGAAACCCTTCAACTCCTGCATCGTGGTGAGCAGGGTCCAGATTCGCCCCTCCTTGATGCGGATCTGGCCATAGCCTCGCGCCAGCGCCGTTTCGAATTCGATCCAGCTTTCGATGACATCGCCGGTCTCGCTCGCCACTTCGCCGTCGGCGATCCGCAAGTTTTCCGGGCGCGCTTCGGCAAGCTGGGCGCGCAGCATGTCGCCGATCTGCTCCTTGCCTTCCAGCGTCTTGAGGTTCCAGGTGAACGCCACGAGGTCGCGCCAATAGCAATCCGCCTGGAACAATTCGAGCGCCGCAGGAACATCGCCCGCCGCCAGCGCTTCGCCAAGCCGGTTCAGAACATCCGTCGCAACGGCTGTCGCCGACGCCTTGTCTCGCATTTGCAAACTCCCTGTCGCCGATTGCCGGCGAATCTTCATTTTCTGGGATTCGGTTTTGGGACCGAACCTGCGGAAAGGGAGAGCAAAGGCGGCGCCAGAGAGAGGATTCGAAAAATATGAAAATAAGTCAATAAGTTAACGCGGTTGCAGCAAAGCCGGAGGCGCGGCGGCGGCGCCACATGTGTGGCGCCGGGGACGCCTCAGGTTGAAGGTTGAGCCGTTACATGCGAAATTCCCCGATTAACAAATCCAAAAAATCATCCGCGAAAAAAAACAGCGGAATCCGGGAGGAACGTGGTGATGCGCGGCGCGCAATCGGCCCATATCGACGAACTCGTGCGCGCGGCGGCGGAGCGCAATTCGCGGCGCGACGCGATCATCCATGATTCATGGCTGCGCTGCGTGACCGAGCACAAGCTCGACCCGAGCGTGCTGCGCGAGGCGCGCATCGTCACGCCGGGGCAATTGCGCGAGCATCGCGACGCGATGGACGAGTTCCTGCACACGGCGCGCTTCGGCGTCGAGATGCTGTATCGGCAGGTGTCAGGCCTCGGCTATGTCCTGCTTCTGACCGACGCCAATGGCGTCACCGTCGATTTCATGGGCGATCCGACCTTCGCCAATAATTGCCGCAAGGCAGGGCTTTATCTTGGCGCCGACTGGAACGAGAGCTATGCCGGCACCTGCGCCGTCGGCACCTGCATTACGACGGGCGAGGCGCTGACCGTTCACCAGACCGATCATTTCGACGCCACTCACATTCCGCTGACCTGCACCGCCGCGCCGATTTACGATCCCTCGGGCAATATGGCCGCTGTGCTCGATATTTCCGCCCTGCGGTCGCCCGAGCCGAAGGAGGGCCAATTGCTCGCCCAGCAACTGGTGAAATCCTTCGCGCACAAGATCGAGACGGCCAATCTCCTGAACCGCTTCCGCAACGAATGGATTCTGCGGCTCGCGGTGTGCCCGGAATTCGCCGACGTCGATCCGGATGTGGTCATCGCCGTCGACGGTTCCGGCTGGATCATCGGCGTGAACAATCAGGCCCGCATCATGCTGCAGCAGGAAATGCCGGCGCCCGATCCGTCCAGGCCGCCGCGCCGGGTGTCGATTTCAGACATCTTCGAGTGCAGCGTCGATGACTTTCCGTTTTACGTTCACTCGCGGCCGAGCGAACAGCGCGGGTTGCGGCTGCGTCGAAGCGGTCGGACTCTGTTCGGCCAGGCGCTGCCGCCGCCGCCAAAAAAGACGACGGGAGCGCCGCTGCGCGAGCGTCCTCTGCCGGCGGCGCTCGCGGCGCTGGCGGGCGATGACGACGCGATGCGCAATGTCCTTTCGCGTGCGACCAAGCTGGTCAATACGCAGATGGGGCTGCTGATCCACGGCGAAACCGGCACCGGCAAGGAACATCTGACCAAGGCGCTGCACAGCGTCAGCCCGCGCGCGGGCAAGCCCTTCATCGCCGTGAATTGCGCGGCTTTGCCTGAAGCCCTGATCGAGAGCGAATTGTTCGGCCATGAGTCCGGCGCCTTTACGGGCGCAAAAGCCAAGGGCAAGAAGGGACTGGTGCTTGAGGCCAATGGCGGCACCCTCTTCCTCGACGAGATCGGCGACATGCCGCTGGCCTCGCAGACCCGTCTGCTCCGCGTGCTGGCGGAACGCGAGCTGACCCCAGTCGGGGCGACGCGCCCGATCCCGGTGGATATCCGCGTGATCGCCGCGACCCATCGCGATCTGGTCGAGCTGATAAAGAGCGGCAATTTCCGCGAGGACCTCTATTTCCGCCTCAGCGGCGCGGTGCTGAAACTGCCGCCGCTACGAGAGCGGCTGGATTTCGAATGGCTGGTGGAGAAGATGCTGGCCGAGCGGCGGGCGCAATTCGCGCGCGCCTTCGCCCTGTCGCCTGCGGCGCTCGCGCGGATGCGGCAATATGACTGGCCGGGCAATATTCGCGAGTTGATCAATGCGCTGGATTACGCCTGCGCGATCGCGGAAGGCGATCTGATCCAGCTCGACGATCTGCCGGACCGGATCGCCTGCGGCGACGCCGACGAGCGGAAGGTCAGCGGCTCGGCTGAAGAACTCCTCGCCGAATTGCGCCGCAATCGTTGGAACGTCTCCCAGGTCGCGCGGCTTCGCGGCGTGGACCGCACTACGATCCACCGGCAGATTCGCCGCCACGGCTTGATGGCGTTCAGGAACCCCGGCTGAGCGCGCCGACCTGTGGCGCCGGACGCCACAGCTGTGGCGCGGCGCCCCGCCGGACCGCAGAGCGCCGTTTATTGAAATATAACTATTTCAATTAGATGCTGGCCTTTGCCGCGCTGGCGCCGCGCTTGCTGAGCACTCCTCAAGAAAAAAATCTTGAGGAAACCCATGCCGCTCAAAGTCGGCGTCATCGCCAATCCGGTTTCTGGTCGCGACATCCGCCGCGTCATCGCTCAGGCCAACAGCCTGCAGGTCGCGGATCGCGCCAACATGCTTCTGCGCGCGCTCGCCGGCCTCGCCGCCTGCGGCGTGGCCGAGGCCGTGATGATGCTGGAACGCGGCGGCGTCGCCGGCCATGTCCTGCGCCATCTTACGCAGTCAGCCAATCGCGGCGAGACCCGCTTTCCGCGCCTGTCGTTCCTCGAAATGCCCGTCACCGGCACGGTCGAGGACTCGCGCCTCGCCGCGCGAAAATTGGCCGGCGAGGGCGTCGCCGCGATCATCGTTCTCGGCGGCGACGGCACGCATCGGGCTGTTGCGGCGGAATGCGGCGCCACGCCCATCGCTGGCATTTCGACCGGCACCAATAACGCCTTTCCAGAATATCGCGAGCCGACCGTCACGGGTTTCGCGACCGGCCTTGCCGCGAGCGGCGCTGTCCCGAAGGACGTGGCGATCGCGGCCAATAAATGGCTGAAGGTGAGCATCGAAGGCGCGCCGTCCGAAATCGCTTTGGTCGATGTCGCCGTCGTCACCGAGCAGAACCTCGGCGCCCGCGCGCTGTGGCGGGCCGACACCTTCCGCGAACTTTACGTGACCTTCGCCGATCCGCAGGTCATCGGCATGTCCGCGATCGCCGGGCTGGTCGAGCCGATGGGGCGGGACGAGGCGGACGGCCTGATGCTTCGGCTGGCGCCGGCGCACGCAGCCGCGGCAATCGTGCGGGCGCCGATCGCTCCCGGCCTGGTCGTGTCGATCGGGGTGGAAGACTGGCGCCGTCTCCCGGCCGGTCGCGCTTTCACCCCTGCGCTTGCGGCGGGGTCGATCGCGCTCGACGGCGAGCGCGAATTGTCCTTCGGCCCGAAGCGGAAGGTTTCGATCGAGCTGGTCGAAAACGCCTTCTCCACCATCAATGTCGCGGCCGTCATGCGCTACGCGGCGGCCAAAGGGCTGCTGCGCGAAGGCTGCCTCGCCTGCGCCTGAGAAAACCAATCCAAAACCAGAAGAAGGAGGAAACGACAGATGTCCAGCAATCCATTTCCCTTGTCGAGGGACGAGCTGTTGCGGGCCTACCGCACCATGCGCACCATCCGCGATTTCGAGGAGCGGCTGCATTTCGAATTCGCCAAGGGCGACATTCCCGGCTTCGTCCATCTCTATGCCGGCGAGGAAGCCTGCGCGACCGGCATCATGATGCACCTCACGGACATCGACCGCATCGCCTCGACCCATCGCGGCCATGGCCATTGCATCGCCAAGGGCGTCGACGTCCATGAAATGATGGCCGAGATCTATGGCAAGGCCACGGGCTCGTGTCGGGGCAAGGGCGGCTCGATGCATATCGCAGACCTCTCCAAGGGCATGATGGGCGCAAATGGCATTCTGGGCGCCGGCGCGCCCTTGATCTGCGGCGCCGCGCTCGCCTCGAAATTCCGTGGCGACCACGGTGTAGGCGTCACCTTTTTCGGCGATGGCGCAGCCAATCAGGGCACTGTGCTGGAAAGCATGAATCTCGCCGCCGTGTGGAATCTTCCGGTCCTCTTCGTCGTCGAGAACAATGGTTACGCCGAAGCTACGTCGGTCGAATACGCTACGGCGGTTGATTCCTATGTCGATCGCGCTTCGGGCTTCGGCATGCCGGGCGTCACCGTCGACGGGACCGACTTTTTCGCGGTCTATGAGGCGGCGGGCGAGATTATCAATCGCGCGCGCGAGGGCGGCGGGCCGGCCTTGCTCGAATGCAGCGTCACGCGCTTCTACGGCCATTTTGAAGGCGACGCCCAGACATATAAGGCCAAGGGCGAAAATGAGTTCAACCGCGCCAATCGCGACTGCCTGAAGATCTTTCGCGCGCGCGTTTGCGACGCCGGACTGGCGAGCGAGCGCGACTTCGCCCTGATCGATGTTGAGGTCGCGGCGTTGATCGACGCCGCTGTTTCATCGGCCAAGGACGCGCCCCTGCCGCATGCGCGCGAATTGCTCACCGACGTTTACGTTTCCTACTGACGCCACGATCGAAGGAGAAAAATCATGACACGCAAGATCAGCTTCAAGACGGCGATCAACGAGGCGCTGGACCTCGAAATGACCCGCGACCCAAATGTCATCCTGCTCGGCGAGGATATTGTCGGCGGCTCCGGCGCGCCCGGCGAAGCCGACGCCTGGGGCGGTGTGCTGGGCGTCACCAAGGGGCTTTACGCCAAGCACGGCGGCCGCCTGCTCGACACGCCGCTGTCGGAATCGGCCTATGTCGGCGCGGCCATCGGCGCCGCCGCCTGCGGCATGCGCCCGGTCGCAGAACTAATGTTTATCGATTTCATGGGCGTCTGTTTCGACCAGATTTTCAACCAGGCGGCCAAGTTCCGCTACATGTTCGGCGGCAAGGCCAAGACGCCCGTGGTCATCCGCGCCATGGTCGGCGCGGGCTTCCGCGCCGCCGCCCAGCATTCGCAGATGCTCACGCCGCTTTTCACCCATATTCCGGGGCTGAAGGTGGTCTGTCCGTCGAACGCCTATGAGGCGAAAGGCCTGCTCATTCAGGCCATCCGCGACGACGATCCGGTCATTTTCTGCGAGCACAAGAACCTCTATGGCCTCGAATGCGAGGTTCCGGAGGAGTCCTACGCTATTCCGTTCGGCGAGGCGAATATCGCGCGCGAGGGCAAGGACGTCACCATCGTCAGCTATGGCCTGACCGTCAACCGCGCGCTCGAAGCGGCGGAAAAACTCGCCCGCAAGGATCGCGTCGAGGCGGAGGTGATCGACCTGCGCACCCTGTCGCCGATCGATTGGGACACGGTTCTTGAAAGCGTCGAGAGCACCGGACGCCTCGTCGTGGTGGACGAGGCCAATCCGCGCTGCTCGCTCGCCAGCGACGTCGCGGCCTATGTGGCGCAGCACGCCTTCGGCGCGCTCAAGTCCGCGCCGCAGATGGTGACGGCGCCGCATACGCCGACGCCCTTCTCGCCTTCGCTGGAAGACCTCTATGTCCCCTCGGCGGACGCCATCGTCGCCGCCGTCGGCAAGACCATCGCCCGCGCCAAAGCGGCCTGAAGGAGCGCCATATGAATGCGAATATCACGCCGATCGTCATGCCCAAATGGGGCCTGTCGATGTCGGAAGGAAAGCTGACCGGCTGGCTGAAGCCGGTCGGCGCCAAAATCGCTGTCGGCGACGAGATCATGGAGGTCGAGACCGACAAGATCGTCAATGTCGTCGAGGCGGACGCTGCGGGAACCTTGCGCCGCGTCATTGGCGAAGACGGCGTCGTCTATCCGGTCAAGGCGCTCATTGGCGTCATCGCCGGCGATGACGTCGCGGACGAGGAGATCGAGGCTTTCGTCGCCGGTTACTCCGCTCCCGCCAGCGAGGAGGGCGGCGACGAGGACTCCGGTGCGCGCTATGAGTTCGTCGCCACGCCCTTTGGCCGACTACGCTACGCCAAGCGGGGCGAGGGCGCGGAGGTCGTCATTCTGGTTCATGGCTTCGGCGGCGACCTCGACAACTGGCTTTTCAATATCGAGGCACTGGCCGGAGCAGGGACGGTTTACGCTCTCGATCTGCCCGGCCACGGCCAGTCGGACAAGAAGCTTGGCGAGGCGAGCCTTGGCTGGCTGGCGTCGGCCGTCATCGCCTTCATGGACGCTGTCGGCGAGTCATCAGCGCATCTGGTCGGTCATTCCATGGGCGGCGCCGTCGCCGCCCGCGTGGCGCTGGACCAGCCGGGGCGGGTCAAATCGCTGGCGTTGATCGGTTCGGCGGGACTCGGCCCCGAGATCAATGGAGCCTACCTCGATGGCTTTGTGGCGGCTGGCGCGCGGCGCGATCTCAAGCCTCTGCTTGAACAACTGTTCGACGACCCGGCGCTCGTCAACCGCCAGCTGGTCGACGAGGTTCTTAAATACAAGCGCATCGATGGGGTCGAAGCCGCCTTGCGGAGCCTCGCGGCGGGCGTGTTCCCCGAAGGGCGTCAGACTTCAGTGCTCGCTGAAGGCCTGAAAGCGTCCGGAATCCCCGCTCTGGTGATCTGGGGCGAGACGGATCGCATCATCCCGGCCGCGCATGCGTCGGCTCTGGGCGCAGGCGCCAAATCGGAGACGCTCGCCGGCGCCGGCCACATGGTCCAGATGGAAAAGGCTGGCCGCGTGAACGAACTGCTGCTCGCGCATCTTTCGGCCTAACTGGCCGGGCGCCGAGGCGAACCGCCGCGTCTCGCGGCGGTTCGCCTTTTAGCGATAGGCGCGCCAGAAGACGAGCAGGGTGATTGTGGCGTTGAGGCAGGAGATCACGATCCGCGCCTTCGCGGGATCCAGCCGTCTCCCGTAATGCCCGGCGAGATAGCCGCCCACCGTCGATGAGACAAGCAGCACCGCCATTTCCCTCCAGTAGATCAAGCCGCCGACAATGAAGAACAGGGACGCTGTGGCGTTCATCGACGCGTTGAGCAAGTGACGCGACGCCTGCATGGAATTGATGGTCGCCTTGGTCAGGACGCTCCAGGCCGCCAGCATCATGACGCCGACCGCGCCGCCGAAATAGCCGCCGTAAACGCCGAGGACGAACTGGACCGCGGGAAGGGCGTGCGGATGGATGTTGACGCGTTTGCGCAGTTCTTCGCCCAGCTTCCGGCCGAAGGCGAAGACCAGGACGCCAAACAGCAGCAGGAACGGGAAGATATTGTCGAAAAATTTCTGCGAGGATTTGAGCAGCAGGACCGCGCCGATCACGCCGCCGATCACGCTCACCGCCGCCATGGTCGAGAGCTTCACGCCGTCGAAGCCGCGGAAGTCGTGGCGATAGGCGAAGGCCGTCGCGAGCGCGCTCGGCACCAGCGCGACCGTGCTGGTCGCATTGGCGAAAAGCGAGGGCACGCCGGCGGCGACCAGCGCCGGCAGCGTCACGAAGGAGCCTCCGCCGGCGATGGCGTTCATGGCGCCGCCGAGCAAGCCGGCGCCCGCGACAAGGATCGCGCTTTGCATTTTGTTCCTCGGGCTGGGGTCAGGCCCGCCGCTTGACGTCGGCGGTCGATAATTTTTCGACGGACTGGATGAGATTGGCGAAGCGTTCCCCCTGCACCATGACGTGCTGGCGCAGTTTTTCCGCCGCGAGATCGGCGTTATTGGCGAGGATCGTGGCGACAATCTGCTCATGCTCGGCGAAGGACGACGCAATGCGTGCGGGAACGCGCAATTGCAGACGCCGGTAAGGCCGCGCGCGGCGCTGCATTTCCAGCGTTTGCTCGATCAGGAATTCGTTGCCGCTCGCCTGGTAGAGCGCGACGTGGAAGATTTCGTTCAAACGGTAATATTCGTCCGGGTCATTCACGCCCCGGCAGGCCTCATGCGCCGCTAGCAGCTTCTGCAGTTGGAACGGCGTCGCGCGCCTGGCGGCGAAACTGCCGCAGAGCGCTTCCAGCTCGGCCATGAATTCAAACATTTCACACAGCCGGCGCGGCGAGGCCGGGGCGACGGCCCAGCCCTTGCGCGGCATTTTCTCGATCATGTGGATCGAGCCGAGGCGGATCAACGCCTCGCGGATCGGCGTGCGCGAGACGCCGAAGGCTTCGGCGAGCTCGACTTCGTCGAGGCGCGCGCCCGGCGGATATTCCCCGGTGACGATCCGTTCCTCGATGGCTTCGAGCAATTGTTCCGACAGGCGGTGTGGCGATTGGTCCATGGCGTCGACGCTGGAAAAAATGATTTCTGAATCCTTCATACAAAATGCTTGACACTGTGTCCACATCAATGTTTTCTGTATACATAAATTGGAATTGGAATACAGAAATCCAACCAGCACAGGGGAGGGAAGCGATGGTGATTTTTGGCACCGCGCTATTGGCGGCCTGCTATCTTGCAGGCGTCATCATAGGCGAGGGAATTGCGGCGCTGATCGGCGTCAAGGCGAATGTCGGCGGCGTCGGCATCGCGATGCTGCTTTTGATAGCGGCGCAGCATTATTTGCAAAAGCGCGGTCTGTTCGCTGTCGACACCGCCAAAGGCGTGACTTTCTGGGCGATGATGTACATCCCCGTGGTCGTCGCGATGGCGGCGACGCAGAACGTGATCGTCGCGTTCAAGAGCGGCCCGATCGCCCTGCTCGCCGCCGCCGGCTCCTTCGCGATCTGCATATTGTTCATCTCATTGATCAATCGGGTCATCGAACGCGCCCATATCGCCAGCGCGGCGCTCGAGCCGGTCTCGGACGATCACGATCCCGCCAGCGACCTCTCCGTCGCCCCCGACCATCGCTGAGGACCGTCGCCATGCTGCACATGATCGAAAAAACCATTCTCGACAATCCGCTGATCACCGCCTTCGCCTTCGTCGGCGCTGTGATCTGGGTTTCGAACCAGTTGGCCCACCATCTCACCCGTGGCCGCGTCGCAGGCTCCGCCATCGCCGTTCTCGCTGGACTGGCGCTCGCTTATTGGGGCGGCGCGATCACCGGAAAGGCCAAGGGTCTCGCCGATGTCGCCCAATTTGGCGGCCTCGCCTTGATGGGCGGCGCCATGATGCGGGATTTCACCATCGTCGCCACCGCGAGCGAGGTTCATGTCGATGAGGCGAAAAAGGCCGGCTGGCTCGGCTTTCTCGCTCTGGTGCTGGGCACGGTTCTGCCCTTCATCGTCGGCGTCGGCGTGGCTTACGCCTTTGGGCATCGCGACCCGGTGACGCTCACCACCATCGGCGCGGGCGCCGTCACCTATATCGTCGGGCCGATCACCGGAGCCGCAATCGGCGCCTCCTCGGACGTCATTGCGCTCAGCATCGCCACTGGCGTGATCAAGGCGATCCTGGTGATGATCTTCACCCCGGTGTTCGCCCGCTTCATGCGGCTGAATAATCCGCAGGCGGCCATGGTCTTCGGCGGTCTCGCAGGAACCGTCAGCGGCGTGAGCGCGGGACTTGCCGCGACCGACCGTCGCCTTGTGCCTTATGGCGCGCTGGTCGCGACCTTCCACACCGGGTTCGGCTGCCTGCTTGGCCCTTCCATTCTCTTCCTCGCGGTCAAGGCCCTGTTCGGCTGAGAACGGGACGAACACAGAAAGGCATGTTCATGCGAGACTGGAACGCTCAGGCGCGCAACCGGCAGGCGCGGCTCGCCCGCGCCGCTACCCTGGCGAAAGGCAAGGAAGTCGCCGCCGCCAACATCGGCGCCTTGCTCGAAGCCGTGCTGGAGCCCGGCGACCGCGTCTGCCTCGAAGGCAACAATCAGAAGCAGGCGGATTTTCTCGCCGCCGCGCTTGCCGGTCTGGACTCCGAAACGGTCCACGACCTGCATATGGTGCAGTCCGTCCTGGCTCTGCCCGAACATATTGACGTGTTCGAACGCGGCGTCGCCTCGAAGCTGGATTTCTCCTTTTCCGGCCCGCAGGCGGGCCGCCTCGCCAAGCTGGTCGGCGCCAATCAGATCAGGATCGGCGCGATCCACACCTATCTCGAATTGTTCGGGCGCTATTTCGTCGATCTGACGCCCCGCGTCAGCCTCGTCTGCGCCCAGGCCGCAGACAGGCAAGGCAATCTCTACACCGGCCCGAACACCGAGGATACGCCGGTGATCGTCGAGGCGACCGCATTCAAGAGCGGTATCGTCATTGCCCAGGTCAACGAGATCGTCGATACGCTGCCGCGCGTCGATATTCCCGGCGGCTGGGTGGACTTTGTCGTGCAAAGCCCGAAGCCGCATTTCATCGAGCCTCTGTTCACCCGCGATCCGGCCCAGATTTCCGAAATCCAGGTCCTGATGGCCATGATGGCGATCAAGGGAATTTACGCCGAATATGGCGTGAACCGCCTGAACCACGGCATCGGCTTCGACACCGCGGCGATCGAGCTGATTCTGCCGACCTATGCGGAATCGCTCGGGCTGAAAGGAAAGATCTGCCAGCATTGGGCGCTCAACCCGCACCCGGCGCTGATCCCGGCCATCGAGGCCGGCTTTGTCGAGAGCGTGCATTCCTTCGGCTCCGAGCTTGGCATGGAGGCCTATATCCGCGCCCGGCCCGATATTTTCTTCACCGGCGCCGATGGCTCGATGCGCTCCAACCGCGCCATGTGCCAGGCGGCGGGCCATTACGCCTGCGACATGTTCATCGGTTCGACCTTGCAGGTCGATCTCGCGGGCAATTCCTCCACCGCCACGCTCGGCCGCATCGCCGGCTTCGGCGGCGCGCCGAACATGGGTTCTGACGCGCGCGGCAGACGTCATGCCAGCAATGCGTGGCTAAAGGCGGGTCGCGAGGCGCGCGAAGGCCGCAATCTCATCCCGCGCGGCCAGAAACTGGTCGTGCAGATGGTCGAGACCTTCCGCGAGCATATGCAGCCCGCCTTCGTGGAAAAGCTCGACGCCTGGGAGCTGGCCGAAACCGCCAATATGGATCTGCCGCCGGTGATGATCTACGGCGAGGACGTCAGCCATATCCTGACGGAAGAAGGCATCGCCAACCTGCTGCTCTGCCGCACCGACGAGGAGCGCGAGCAGGCCATTCGCGGCGTCGCCGGCTATACGCCCGTGGGCCTCGGACGCGACAAGCGAATGGTCGAAAATTTGCGTGACCGCGGCATCATCCGCCGTCCCGAAGACCTCGGCATCGACAAGCGTCACGCCACCCGCGACCTGCTCGCCGCGCGCTCCGTCAAAGACCTCGTGCGCGCTTCCGGCGGTCTCTACGACCCGCCCAAACGTTTCCGCAACTGGTAGGCCCAACATGGAAAAGCTGACCTTTGAATTTCTTGGCGGCGCCCCTGTGAATGCGACGCGCGCGCCCGCCCTTGTCGGCGTCGTCGGCTCGGGCAATCTCGAAATCCTGATCGAGCCCGAAAAACTTGGCGGCCGTTGCGCCGTCGAGATCCTGACCGCCGCGCGTGGTTTCGGCGCCACCTGGGAGGCCGTCCTCGACGATTTTTTCGCGCGGCACAAGCTGGCCGACGTGCGCATTTCGATCAACGACGTTGGCGCGACGCCGGCGGTGGTTTCACTGCGGCTGGACCAGGCCGTGGAGAATTTTCTGGGGGGCGCGCAATGACCAGCTATTACGAGGCCAGCGCCCGCGAGCGCCTGGCGGATCTGCTTGATCCGGGCAGCTTCCACGAATTCCTGCCGGCGACCGAGCGCGTCGTCAGCCCGCATCTCGTGCAGCTCGAAACGCCCGCCGCTTTTGACGATGGCGTCATCGTCGGCCGGGGGACTCTCGATGGCCGTCCCGTACTGGCGGCGGCGCAGGAGGGCGGTTTCATGGGCGGCGCCGTGGGCGAGGTTCATGGCGCCAAGCTCGTCGGCCTGCTGGAGCGGGCGCGCGACGAAAAGCCCGCCGCGGTGCTGCTGCTGGTGGAATCCGGCGGCGTGCGGCTGCATGAAGCCAACGCCGGATTGATCGGGGTTTCCGAAATCATGCGCGCGGTGCTGGCCTTGCGCAGCGCGGGCGTTCCCGTGCTTGTGCTGGACGGCGGCCAGTTCGGCTGTTTCGGCGGCATGGGCATTGTCGCGCGGCTCTGCGACGCGATCGTGATGAGCGAGGAGGGGCGGCTCGGCCTTTCCGGCCCTGAGGTGATCGAGACGACCTGCGGCGTCGAGGAATTCGACTCGCGCGACCGCGCACTGGTCTGGCGCACGGTCGGCGGCAAGCATCGCTATCTGCTTGGCGAGGCCGACGCGCTCGTCGCGGATAATATCGCCGCCTTCCGCAAGGCCGCGATCAGCCTGCTCGACACGAAGCCCGATCTCTCAATTGAGGCCCTGACGACAGAACACGAAAAACTCGGCGCGCGGCTGGAAAAATTCGGCTCCTGTCATGACGCGCTCGACATCTGGTCGGCGCTGGGGATCGAAGCCCCGGAAGGCCTGCCCTTGCTGGAGGCCGATTCTTTTGTAGCCAAGGTTGCTGGAAGGAGAGCCTGACATGGACGCCAGAACCCTGCTCGAAAAGCTTTTTCCCAACGGCAGCGAGGTCGCTTTCGACGGCCTTTATTTTGCCGGAACGGGCGAGAGCTCGAATGGAAAAGTCGCGGTCATCGGCTCGATCGACGCGGCGCCGATCGGCGTTGAACTCGCCTTCCGCATGGCGGGCGAGGTCCTGCGCATCGTGCGCGAATATCCCGCCAGGCCAGATTTGCCCGCCCGCCCGATCCTGCTGCTGGTGGACACGCAAGGCCAGCGGCTGAGCCGCCGCGACGAATTGCTCGGCATCAACGGCTATATGGCGCATCTCGCCAAATGCCTGCAACTGGCGCGCAACAAGGGCCACAAGATCGTCGGCCTCGTCTATTCCGAGGCGGTGAGCGGCGGCTTCCTCGCCTCCAGCCTGCTGGCCGACCGCTGCTACGCGCTGCCCGAGTCGCAGGTGCGCGTGATGAATCTCCCGGCCATGTCGCGCATCACCAAGATCCCGCTCGAACGGCTGGAAGAATTGAGCAAGTCGTCGCCGGTTTTCGCGCCTGGCGTCGGAAATTATCTGAAAATGGGCGCGGTCAATGCTCTGTGGGAAGGCGATCTGTCCCAGCGCCTGGCCGAGGCGCTCGACGTTCCGCCGGAGGGCGACAGCCGCCGCCAATGGGGCGAGGAGCGCGACGGCCGCAGGCTGGCGCGCGGCGTGGCCGAAAGGGTGCGCCATGCGGCAGGCTGACCTCTACCGCCGCCACGACTGGGTCTATCTGCCGGACGACTGGCGCCGCAGGCTGGCGGCGCCGCTCGCGGCGGAGGATGAAGACGCGCTCGCGCGCTGGAGCGAGAAAGGGCGGCCTCTGGTTGTCGCGCGGCGGCAGGAGGGCGACGCGCCGGGCCTGCTTCGGCTGGGCCTCGCCTTGCCGGGCAAGAGGCGGGTTGGCGTGATCCTCCCGACTGAAGCGGTCGCTCTGCGCCGCCAGCCTCCCTTCTTCCTCGACGTCGTTGAAAATGGCGCGGCGCTTTGGCCCGAGGCGATGCGCGAACTGGCGGGCGTGGTCGCCCGCATCGCGCCGGAAATGCGCGTGTTCGGATCGTTCGCCTGGCAGTTTTTCGCCGCTGACCCCGCCCTTGTTTACGTCACGCGCAATTCCGACATCGACCTGTTGCTGACCCCGGCCCATGGCACCCAGCTGGCGGCGTGGATCGCCCTGTTGCAGAATTTCGAAAGCCGCTGGCCGGCGCCGCGCCTCGACGGCGAGATCGCCTTGCCCGGCGGAGATTTTGTCGCCTGGCGCGAATTTGCCGCGCGCCCGCAAAAAATTCTGGTCAAGGGCGCCGATAATGTCAGCCTGCGCTCGATCGAGGACATCGACGCTCTACTCTCCGCGAGGGCCGCATGACCAGTCAGACTCGTTTCGCGCCTGATCTACGCAGCGCATCGGGCGATATCGGGCGCCTCGCCATCCGCGCGCTACTGACGGAACTGAAGCTTCATCCCAAGCCCGGCCTCGTCAGCCCTGTCGATAATGGCGCGCATGACGACATGAACCTGACGACTTTTGTTCGCTCCCTTCTCGCGTTGCGCTTCTATTTCACGGCTATCGCGGAGGCCGGCGCGCGCGAGGCGTCTTTTGATGAATTGCGGCGTCTGGGGATCGAGGCCGAGCGGCGGATGCTGGCGGCGACGGGCGGAATCAACACCCATCGCGGCGCGATTTTCTGTCTCGGCTTTCTCGCCGCGGCGGCGGGCTGGCGGCGCGCGCGTGGCCTCGGCCTCCAAGGCGAATTGCTGACGGAAACGGTCCTCCAATTATGGGGCGAAGGCGTCGCGGAAGTGGGGCGCGTAGCGCCGGACTCTCATGGCGCGCGCGTGATCCGGCGCTATGGCGCGCGCGGGGCGCGGGAGGAATTGCTGGCGGGCCTGCCGACACTGCTCGGAATCGCCGTTCCGGCGCTGCGCGAAACGCTGAAGCGAACGTCCTGCGCGGAGCGCGCCTCCATTCAATGCCTTTTCGCCATTATGGCCGAATTGCAGGACACCAACCTGTTGCATCGCGGCGGGCTCGAAGGCCTCGGTTTTGTCCAGAACGCGGCGCGCCGGTTCCTCGACGCGGGCGGCGTGCATGCGCGGGACTGGCGCCAGCGCGCGCTCGACCTGCACGGCGATTGCGTCGCCCTGCATCTTTCGCCCGGCGGCGCGGCGGATTGTCTCGCCGCCGCCTGGTTCGTCCACGGGCTTGCCCCATGAGTCTCGTCGCATGAGCCTTATCCCATGAGCCTTATCCCGTGAGCCTTGGCCTGCTGTGTCCCGGACAGGGAGACCAGTCGCCTGGCATGTTCGGCGTTCTCGCGCGATGCGGCGAGGCCCAGCCGATCTGGGACATTTTCGTGCGCGAAACCGGATGCGACCCCTTCGCGCTCACCGCCGAAGAGATGCAGGTCAATGTCGTCGCGCAGCCTTTGGTCTGCGCCTTTCAACTCGCGGTCTGGGCGGCGATCGGCGACAGGCTGCCGCAGGTCCACGCACTCGCGGGCTATAGCGTTGGCGAACTGGCGGCCTATGGTTGCGCGGGCGCGCTTTCGCCGCAGGATGTCGTCGCGCTGGCCCGGCGGCGGGCCAAATTGATGGACGAAGCCTTTCGGGGAGGCGGCGCCATGCTGGCGTTGCGCGGTCTGGACCGCGCGACGGTTCGCGCGCTCTGCGACCGGCATGGCGTCGAAATCGCCATCGTCAACGCCGACGACAGGCTCGTCGTCGGCGGCGCCCCGGCGGCGGTCGCCGCCTGCGGCGAGGAAGCGCAGGCGCGCGGCGCGAAGGCCACGCCGCTGGCGATCCATATTCCGTCGCACACCAGCCTGATGCAGACCGCCGTCGCGCCCTTCGGTCTTGCGCTCGATCAAGCGGAATGGAAAAGGCCGTCGGCGCCCGTGCTGGCGGGGATCAGCGGCGCGCCCGTTTTCGCTCCGGGGCCGGCGCGGGAGGCTTTGGCAGCCCAATTGGCGGAAACGATCGACTGGGCCGCCTGCCTCGATGGCTTGCGCGAAAGAGGCTGCACGGTCCTGCTTGAACTCGGCCCCGGCGCCGGGCTGTCGCGCATGGCGCGCGACCGAATGCCGGATATGCCGGCGCGTTCGGTCGCGGAATTCAACAGTCTTGACGGCGTGCTGGACTGGGTGTCGCGTCAAATCGCCTAGAGGCCGCGCCCGCCGAACAGGAGAGGCTAGAACAGACCTTGACCGCCAAATAGGTTCGGACGGGCAAGGCTCGTTCGACTCTGGCGCGGGGAAGGCTTTGCCAGTTCTCTCTCTCTCAAGCTAAGCTTCGCCGAATCTGCAATTGGGCGAGAGCGCCCGATTGCCTCCCTCGAGCGAGGTTCTTGAGTTGGGAAATCCGAGTCGGAAGGCCGCGGTTTTTGTCTGGGGCCTGGTCGCCCTGTTCGTCATCTTTCCGGTCGGCGTATGGGCTTCGCTCGCGCTCTGGTTCCGCACGCCAGGGCCGGAATGGGTCAGGGCCATTGCGGCAGGCGCCTTCGGCCTCCTCGCGCTCGCGACGATCGTCCGGCTGTTTTCCGGACGCCGCCTGCGGTCGCTCGGCCTGTTTGCTGCGGCTTTTGGCGCCGTTCTGATCTGGTGGGGCACGATCAAGCCGCCGGAGACCGGGAACTGGTCGCCGGACGTCGCCCGTCAGGTGACGGGCGTGGTCGACGGGGACATCCTGACGCTTACCAACGTCCGCGACTTCGATTGGAGCAGCCGCACGGAGTTCAAGGAACGCTGGGTGACCGAGTCCTACGACCTGTCGAAGCTGCGCTATCTCGATCTGTTTCTGGCCTATTGGGCGGGGCCGGAAATGGCCCATGTCATCATGAGCTTTGGCTTCGAGGACGGGCGTTATCTCGCCTGGTCGATCGAGGTCCGCAGCCTGAAGGGCGGCGAATTCGCGCCCATCGCGGATCTTTTCAGGAACAGTCCGCTGGTGATCATCGCGTCGGAAGAGCGCGATGTCGTTCGGCTGCGCTCGAATATCAGGGAGGAGGACGTCCAGCTCTACCGTCTGCGCACGCCGCCCGCCATCGCCCGCGCCATCATGCTGCAATATGTCGAGGAATCCAACGATCTCGCTGCGAGGCCGCGATTCTATAATTCGATCGTGACCAATTGCACGACGGCGGTCGTGAAGCTGATCCGCGCCGCCGGCGGACACATGCCGCTCGACTGGCGCCTGATCGTCAATGGCTTCCTGCCGGGCTATCTTTACGATCACGGCGCGGTCGACACCGGCATCTCGCTTGAGGAACTGCGCGCGCGCTCCCGCATCAGCCCGCGCGCTCGCGAGGTTGATGGTTCGCCGGATTTTTCGAAACTCATCCGCGAGGGCGTGCCGTCGCCCGCCGCGAATGCCGCCCGCTGATCAAAACCTGCGCTGCGCGAGGTGGTCAGTGCTCGTGCTCGCCGCCGAATTTGCCCTGAACCGCGCCGCCGGTCTGCGTGGTGATCTGTACGGCGCCTTCCAGCTCGGCGTGCAGCGGCGACGGCGCGACTCCGGTGAGCTTGTTGTCGCTGGCGGGCGCGAGGGGGATGCGGACCGGCTTGCCGTCCGCCGCCTTGAATATGGCCACGCCCTTGAACCCCGCCGAAGCCATCGGCTTGGCCGAATGGTCGTTGAGATAGACGTCCATCGTCATGTCCTTGACGACGACTTCGACATGGAAGGAGCCTGCGTCGGCCTTGGGGGCCGCCATGCTCGCCGATTTTCGGCGCATGGGCGAAACAGGCGGGCGCGGCGGACAGCAGCAAAGTAAAAGCGAGAAGGGAGCGTTTCATTGGATTGGCTCCTTCGTTTTGTTTCACTAGATCGGAATTTCGGCGGCGGCCCGAGCCGGAGCGGCGTCGGAGGCTTCCGCGCGACGCCCTTGCCGGCATAGGTTTCGGGATCGAAAGCCAGCGCTTCGACCCACAGGCGCTGCGGATCGACGATCTGGAAGATGACCGCATTGGCCTCCGCGATCTGGCCGGCCATGGCGTTGGCCGAGGCGATGATTCCATCGACCGGCGCGACCAGCGGCTCCGGCTCGCGCTTGACTTTCTCGACGTCGGCGCGGCGTTCGCGCATGCCCTGCAGCGCGAGGCGGGCCTCGTCCAGCGTCGCCTGCGCCGCGGACTGGGTCTTGATCAGGATTTCATAACGGGCGACCCGCCGCTCGGCGATGGCGATCTGCTGGTTGCAGCCTCCTCGTAGAACGAGAGGCGCAAAAACGCCATTCCGAGAATGATGAGCGTCAACGCCGCAGCCTGAGCGCCGCTCTGGCGGCCAGCCAAGCCTAGGTCTATGGTCGCCGTCCGCGCTCTCGGGCGCATTTTCGGGCGCAGTTTTGGAGGCGGCTCTTGAAGCCCATCATAGATCCTCGTCTTGGCGATATCGAGAATGACGCGTCCAGCACCAAGAGCCGTTCGCTGCTGTCGCTCGCCGGCACCCTGCTGACGGAGATCAGCCTGCCGAAACTGGCGGTGACCTGGGTGCTGCTGATCCTGCTCCCCGGCCTGCTGCTCGGAATGGCGCCGGTTGTCGCCTCGATCTGGCTCAGCGCCTTTTTCGACAGGGTCGAGGCCTTTCAGGCGGGGCTGTGGTCCGCGGCGGTTCTCGCCGTGCTGCTCGCCGTTGCGCTTTTCAGCTCCCGCCGCCTGTTTCGTTTGGCCGAGAGAAATTTTTGGGCGCTGAACGCGCTCGCCGTCCAGCCCATTTACGCGGCCTGCCGGGAAGCGATGCGCCAGCTGTTCGAAGGGCGGTTCGCGCCCGACAGCGCCCACCTCGCGAAATTGCGCGCCGCAGCCGCTTTGGTGTCGGGCTTCGCGATCTGCGCGATTTCGCTCTGGGTGCTGGCCGCGGCGTGGCCATCGACGCTCATCGTGAGCGATATCGCCATTCTGCACGCCCCGTGGCGGCTGGCGCGGGCCGCGTTGGCCAACAGCGCCGTGCTGGTGAGCGCCTATGTCGCCGTGGCGGCGCTGGCCTGGGCGATCGCCGATGCGACAATGGACCAGCCGCACGATCTGGAGCGCTTCGACGAAGAGCCGCGCGACGGAGCGACTTCGGGCGCGGTCTGGCGTGTCGCGCATCTGTCGGATATCCATGTCGTCGGGGAGAATTACGGCTTTCGCATCGAAAGCGGCCGCTCGGGCCCGCGCGGCAACGAGCGGCTGGATCAGGCCTTCATCCGGCTGGAGGCCCTTCACGCCGCCGATCCGCTCCACGCGATCCTGATCACCGGCGATGTGACCGACGCTGGCCTTTCCACGGAATGGGCCGAGTTTCTCGACATTGTCGCGCGCCATCCCGCCATCGCCGATTTGATCGTGATGGCGCCGGGCAATCACGATCTGAATATTGTCGATCGCGCCAATCCGGCGCGGCTGGACCTGCCGACGAGCCCCAACAAGAAATTGCGCAAATTGCGCGTCCTGTCCGCCATGGCCACGCTCCACGGCGAGCGCGTCCGGGTCGTCGATGAGGCGGCGGGGCGATTGGGCGGCAGCCTTGCGACGGCTCTGGCGCCCTTCGCGGATTTGATGAGTTCCTTCGTCGATTCCGGAAAGCCGTGGTTCTCGCAGGACCTGTCCGACCTTTGGGCCAAGGCCTTTCCGCTGGTGGTTGCGCCGGACCGGGAGGATGGCCTCGGGATGATCCTGCTCAACTCCAGCGCCGACACGCATTTTTCCTTCACCAACGCGCTGGGCATGGTCTCGATGGAGCAGGTCCGCGCGCTGGAGAAGGTCATGGCCCTTTATCCGACGACCTGTTGGGTCGTCGCGCTGCATCACCATCTCGTCGAATATCCGCGCCCAGCCAAGGCGCTTTCCGAGCGTATCGGGACCGCTCTCGTCAATGGCAACTGGTTCGTCCGGCGGTTGCGGCCGCTCGCGGGCCGCGTCGTGGCGATGCACGGCCATCGCCACATCGATTGGGTTGGGGAATGCGCCGGGCTGCGGCTCGTCTCGGCCCCGTCGCCGGTCATGGACGCGAAGGACCGGGACGACACCTGTTTCTACGTGCATCGTCTGGCCATCGGGCCAGACCGGCGGCTCAAGCTGTTGCAGCCCCAAAAAATCGTCCTCGCCGGCCTGCCGAAGGCGCAAGCCTGACACAGCGTCAGGTCGCCTTGTTTCGATCGCCGCCCGACAAAAGGATCGCGATCCATTTCGATGGCTCGTGCTCGCCGCAGATGGTGAGAACCGCGATCAGGATCGGCACGCCGATGAACGCCCCTGCGATGCCCCACAGAAAGCTCCAGAAAAACACCGCGAACAGGACCATGAAGGGCGAGAGCGACAGGCGGGCGCCCGCAATGCGCGGTTCGAGATAGCTGCCGATGAAGAACTGGATGGCGTTCAGGCAGGCGAAGACCACCAGCGCGAGATTCCACGACTCGAATTGCGCCAGGGCGAAGAGGGACGGGAACACGGTCGCGACCAGAGGCCCGATGAAGGGAATATAGTTCAGGACGAAGGCGATCACGCCCCAGGCGGTGGCCAGTTCGATGCCGGCGGCCAGAGCAAAAACCCAGACGACGGCGCCCGTCAACGCGCTCATCGTACTGCGGACCAGCATGTATTTCTGGAATTTTGCGGAGATTTCCTTCGCCGGGGTCAGCAGGGATTCGCGCAGGCGCGCGTTTTCGAGGCGCTGGATATTGTGGTGGGCGAGATCGACTTCGAGCAGGCCCAGCACCGTGAAGGCGAAGGCGATGACGACGAAGGACAGCAGGCCATAGCCCTGTCCGCCGATTTCTCGCACGGCGCCGGTGATCCAGGCCGGACTGAAACTGGTCGCCATCAGCGGCTGAACGGCGAGGCCATGCGTTTCGAGCCAGGTGACGGCCTGACCGTAAAGCGCCTGGAAGCGCGCGGTATTATTGAGCAGCCATTGCGCGACATGGCCAAAGGCCCAGACCACGAGATAGCCGAGAATTGAAATCGCCGCGAGCGTCGAGAGCAGGGTGACGACCATCGCCAGCAGCTTCGGGA
Organism: Rhodoblastus sp. 17X3; assembly: GCF_030056575.1. Taxonomy (GTDB): domain Bacteria; phylum Pseudomonadota; class Alphaproteobacteria; order Rhizobiales; family Beijerinckiaceae; genus Rhodoblastus. Next base: position 230,574 of record NZ_JASHHX010000003.1, read on the forward strand.
CCCGCCGCTGCATCGCGCCCTGGATCGGCCAGACGACGGCGACGATGAAAATGGCGAAGGTGACGGGGGCGAGGATGGGCCGGGCGAAAAAAGCCGCCGCGAGGAGGATCACCATTGCGGCGAGAAGAAGCGACGCGGTCGCCGCGCGATCTTGAGTCATGAAACGGCTTTCCGGCCTTGAGCCTTGCGTGGTCCGGCCCAGAGTTAAGCCGCTTTTCGCGTCAACTCAACCGTCGGGGGAATTTCGTCGCGGGCCGGGGAAGAAGACGTTGACGCGCCGCGTATAGGCCTCGAAAGCGGCGCCGCGCGAGGCGCGCAGGTGCTTCTCCAGCGGGGGGACGCCGCTGACGTGAACCAGCAGCCAATAGATGAAAGCCGGGGCGGCCAGGGCGAGCAGGCCTTGCGGAAAAGCGCCCGAGAAATCGAGCGCGAGCAAGGGCCAGGCGCACCAGAACAGGAACTCGAAAAAATAATTGGGATGGCGCGAATATTTCCACAGGCCGATCTCGCAGATCCCCCTCGCAGGCGCGGCGCGGCGGAATTGGCTCAGTTGCGAATCGGCCAGCGCCTCGCCGCAGAGCGCCGTCGCCGCGACAACGACCCCGGCGAGATCGAAGACATCAGGAAAGGGGCGCGGCGCACGGGCGGCCAAAGCGACCGCGCCGACCAGAGGCAAGGCCGCCGCCGCCTGAATTTGCAGAAAGGCGAACAGCCGGCGTGGAAAATCCGCGCCCCATTCCTGCGCCAGCGCGGCATAGCGCGGATCGTCGCCGGCGCCGCGCGTCCGCGAGAAGATATGGCCTGCGAGCCGCGCCGACCAGACCGCGACCAGCCCGGCGGCCAGCGCGCCGCGGCCGCAAGGAGCCGCCCCGGAGCAGGGCGCCAAGGCGAGAATAGCGGCGACCAGTCCGGTCGCCGCTGACCAAATCGTGTCGATCCAGCCGCTGCGGCCCGTGCGCATCCTGACCAGCCATGCCAAGGCCATGGCGAGGTTGAGCGTGGCGACCGCCGTCAGGCCGTAAAACATGAGCAAAACCTGCCTCCTTCGCCCCTTTTAACGTCATGCCGAAGCTTTTGGATCGCGCCGGTGAACCGCCGCGCCGCCCGACGCGTAGAATTCCTGTCCGCCCCCTCACCTCTGGACTTGCAATGGATCGATCAATCTCTCCCGGACCGCTCCCTCAAAGGCTTGCGGTGCTCGGGGCCGGCGTCTCCGGGCTTTCCTGCGCCTGGGCCTTGTCGCGCGATCATGACGTCGTGCTTTATGAGGCGGAGCGCCGTCTGGGCGGCCACGCCAACACCTGCGAACTGGCGCTGGGCGGGCGCAATATCGCCGTGGATACCGGCTTCATCGTCTATAATGAGCCGACCTATCCCAATCTCACCGCGCTTTTCGCCCATATCGGCGTCGAAACGGCGCCGGCAGAGATGTCCTTCGCGGTTTCGCTGGACGGCGGCGCCTATGAATATGCGGGCAAGGATTTTCGCGGCTTGTTCGCCCAGCCCGCAAATGTGTTCAAGCCGCGTTTCTGGTCGATGATCCGCGACCTGCTGCGCTTCTATCGCGAAGCCCCGCGCGACCTGCCGCGCATGGGCGGCATCAGCCTTGACGAATATCTGGCGCGCGGCGGCTATGGCGCGGCTTTCGTCCGCGACCATCTCTACCCGATGGCGGCGGCGATCTGGTCCACGCCCGCCGCCGAGGTGGGCGCCTATCCCGCCGCTTCCTTCGTCCGCTTCTGCGACAATCACGGACTTCTGAAGATTGTAGGGCGTCCGGTCTGGCGCACTGTGCGCGGCGGCTCCCGCGCCTATGTGCGGCGCCTTGCTGAAAACATTCCGGACATTCGGCTCTGCGCCCCGGTCGCCCGGGTGTCGCGGCTGGCGGACGGCGTCGAAGTGCGGGATGCGACTGGCGGGGTCGATCGCTTCGACGCCGTGGTGATCGCCGCCCATGCCGACGCCGCGCTCGCCATGCTGGAGCGCCCGAGCGAAGCGGAGCGGCGCATACTCGGCGCGTTCCGCTACGCCGACAACGAGGCCTTCCTCCATTCCGACGCCAGCCTGATGCCGCGCCGCAAGGCGGCCTGGGCGGCGTGGAACTATCTCGCCGAGGGTGGCGGCGAAACCGAACTGGCCGTCACTTACTGGATGAACGCGCTACAGCCGCTTGGGTCAACGCCGGAGCTTTTTGTCACGCTCAATCCGCCGCGGCGGCCTGACGCCGCCAAGACGCATTTGCGCCAAAACTATCGCCATCCGCAATTCGACGGGGCCGCGATGAAGGCGCAAAGGCAATTGTGGTCACTGCAGGGCGTGGACCGGATCTGGTATTGCGGCGCCTATTTCGGCTCCGGCTTTCACGAGGACGGCTTGCAGGCGGGCCTCGCCGTGGCCGAGCAATTGGGCGGCGGCAAAAGGCCATGGCGCGTGGCGCAGGAGAGCGGCCGGATCTTTATCGGCGCCGCGCCGCAGGCTCGCGAGAAGGCGCTGGCCCCATGATGGCGCCCGCACTCTATTCAGGCTTGGTGACGCATCACCGGCTGCGGCCGCGCGTCCATCGCCTCGCCTACCGCATCTATTCGCTGCTGCTCGATCTCGACCGGCTGGAGGAGTTCGACTCGCGCCTGCGCTGGTTCTCGCTCGACCGCTTCAATCTGTTCTCTTTCCATCGGCGCGATCGCGGCGACGGCTCAGGCCGCCCGCTGCGTGAACAGGTGGAGGCCGCCATGCGCGCCGGGGGCGTCGAGCCGGACGGCGGCAGGATTTTCCTGCTCACCATGCCGCGCCTGCTCGGCTGGGCCTTCAATCCGATCAGCGTCTATTATTGCTGCCGTTGCTCGGGCGAACTCGCGGCGCTTCTCTATGAGGTGGACAATACGTTTGGCGAGCGCCACGCCTACATGATCCCCGTCGAGGACGCGGAAGAAGGCGAGGTCAGGCAGGCCTGCCGCAAGCAACTCCATGTCTCGCCCTTCATGAACATGGAGCTGGACTATGGCTTCCGCCTGCGCGCGCCCGACGAAAACCTGAGCCTCGCCATCGACGTCTCGGACCCCGCGGGCCTGCTGCTGACAGCGCATTATCGCGCCCGGCGGTTGGAGCTGAACGACGCCAATCTGCTGCGCCTGTTCTTCTCCATTCCGCTGCTGACCTTGCGGGTGGTGGGCGGCATCCATTGGGAGGCTCTGAAGCTGTGGCGCAAGGGCGTCGGCCTGCGCGCCAAGCCGCCGCCGCCCGAGCAATTCCTCACCATTGTCCAAGCCGGCGCGCCGCGCCCCGTCCCGCAGCACCGAGTTCCCGCCCATGACCAGCATTGAAGCCCCGACCGCGAACATCGCCGCCGCGCCGCGCGGAAAAAGAATCGCCCATCCCTATGCTCTGGCCTTGCGCCGCCTGCTCGACCGCATGGTTGCGGGCCGCTTGACGGTGCGGCTTCCCTCCGGCGCAATTCTGGAGGCGGCGGGCGCGGCGGCCGGGCCTGAGGCCGCGATCGACATTCGGGCATGGCGCGCCCTGCGCCGCTTGCTGTTGCGCGGCGACATCGGCTTTTCCGACGGCTTCATCGCGGGCGAATGGACCAGTCCAGATCTCGTGGCGCTGATCCGACTCGCCGCCGCCAATTCGGCTGCTTTGGGCGCGCTTGTCGCGGGCGGCCCGGCGCACCGGCTGGTCAACAAGCTGCGGCATTGGCGGCGCGCCAATTCCCGGCGCGGCAGCCGCCGCAACATCATGAGCCATTACGATCTGGGCAATGATTTCTTCCGCCTCTGGCTCGATCCGACCATGTTCTATTCGTCCGCGCTCTGGGACGAGGCGACCGGCGGTCTCGAACAGGCGCAGCGCAACAAGCTGGCGCGCGCCGCCGCTTTGCTCGACCTGCGCGGCGGCGAGACGATTCTGGAAATCGGCTTCGGCTGGGGCGCGCTCGCGCTGCATCTGGCGCAGGGGGGCGCGGAAAGCGTCACCGGCCTGACGCTTTCGCCCGCGCAGCTCGAACTCGCGCGCGAACGCATCGCGCGGGAAGGCCTGGACAAGAGGGTGTCGCTGCGCCTCGAAGACTACCGCGACACGCAGGGCGCCTATGACCGCGTGGTGTCGATCGAAATGATCGAAGCCGTCGGCGAGGCCTATTGGCCCGCCTATTTCGGCAAGATCGCGCAGGTGCTGAAGCCGGGCGGCAAGGCGCTGATCCAGGCGATCACGATCGACGAGCCGCGCTTTGAAGATTATCGCGCCCGGCCGGATTTCATCCAGCGCCATATCTTCCCCGGCGGCTTTCTGCCAACCAAGACCATCATGCGAGATCAGGCCGAAGCCGCCGGGCTGCGGCTGGCCAAGGCCGAATATTTCGGCCTCTCCTATGCGAAGACGCTGGACGAATGGCGCCGGCGTTTCACCGCGCGCAAGGATGAGATCGCAGCTCTGGGCTTCGACGGGAAATTCTTTCGCCTGTGGACCTATTACCTTTGCTATTGCGAGGCGGGGTTCCGCGAACAGGCGACCGATGTCGGCTTTTATCTCCTCGAAAAGCCGGGAGCGGAGTCATGAAAATCATCGCGGTCTATATCGCGACCCTCGTCGTCTTCACCGGCATTGATTTCGTCTGGCTCGGCCGCATGGGCGATTCCTTCTACCGCCCGGCGATGGGCGGGTTGGCCATGGACGGCTTTCGGCTCGGGCCGGCAGTCGTCTTTTACCTGCTCTATGCGTTCGGAATCGTGTTTTTCGCCGTCAACCCGGCGCTGGCGGCGCAAAGCTGGAAGGTGGCGGCGACACATGGCCTGTTGCTCGGCCTGATCGGCTATGGCGTCTATGACCTGACCAATCAGGCCACGCTGAAGAGCTGGCCGCTGTCCCTGACCTTGGTGGACATGGCCTGGGGCTGTTTCCTGACCGGACTCGCCGCTCTGGCCGGTTACCTCGCCGGACGGCTCTCTTGAAAACCCGCCGGCGCTCGCGGGATCAGATCCCCATCAGTGGCTGGAACAAACGTCCCAGCAGGGACTTGATGCGCAGCGGCGACTCGACCGCCGCGAGGCACAGGCATTCGCCGTCCTCGGTCACGCGGGGCTCGTGATCCTTCACATCTTCGTCTGCTTCTTCCAGGTCGCCGGGGCCGTAAAGGCCATGCGCGCTGGCGAAGGCGCCGTACAGAACCTGGGTCAGCTCCAACCCGCCGTGGCCATGGGCCGGCGTGGCGTGGCCGGGCGCGATCTTCAGCAGGATCACGCGTTCTCGCGGAGCGTCGGGCAGGCGGACGCGCGCCCAGCGCAATTTGGGATGGACGAAACGCCAGGGACCGATCTCGCAGTCCGCCATGGCGGCGGGCAAGGCGAAGCCATTGTCGAGAACCGGCGCGCACGGCGCGGCGCGCGACCATTGCGGCGCGGCGGCTTTCGCATCGATGCGGGCGAAAATCTTTTCCAGCAGAACCGGCGAAACCGGCGCCGGCGCCAAGCCTTCCAGCAGCGCGCCGCCCGCGGCCTCGAACAGGCGGACCTGCTCGCGGCAACACGGACACGACTCGAGATGGACGTCGACGACAAGCCGCAGGCCCGCGCCCAGCGTGCCGGCGGCGTGGCGGAGCAGGGTTTCGTCGCTGGGGTGCTGGCGCGGGCTCACGGCTTTTCCTCCAGCAGAGTCCTGAGGCGGGCGAGCGCGAGGCGCATGCGGGACTTCACCGTGCCGAGCGGGATGCCCAGATCGCGCGCGATCGCGGACTGCGGCTTGTCGGCGAAATAGGCCTGCTCCAGCACCAGCGCCTGATCGCGCGTCAATTTTCCCAGAGCTTCCCGCACCTTGCTTTCGCGTTCGGCGGTCAGCAGGTTTTCCTCGCCGCCGGGGCTGTCGTCGATCGGGTCCCAATCTTCCAGCGGTTGGGCCACGCGATTGGCCTTGCGACGCTGGAAATCGACGCGCAAATTGCGCGCGATGACAAAAACCCAGGTCGAGACGCCGCCATATTTGGCGTTGTAAAGGCCGGCCTTGCGCCAGATCGCAATCATTGTCTCCTGGACGATGTCCTCGATCTGGACGGGAGAGAGGCCGGAGCGGCTGAGCCACGCCGTCAGGCGCGGGGCGAAATAGACATGCAGCCGCGCGAAGGCGTCGCGGTCCTGGCTTTCGGCCACCGCCTGCAGCCATGAATTGAGCGTCTCTGCGGTGGGAGCCGCAATATTCGCGCTGTCCGACTGCACCCGAATTGCGTCGCCTTCTTTCGAACCTGCCGGTTTCGCGCGCGGCGAAGGCCCGAATGGAACGCCCCGGCGTTTAAGGGAAGGCATTATCGCCAATCGACTGCCCAGGTCCAGCGCCATGGGCGCGCCCAGGTCCAGCGCCATGGACGCGCCAAGATCCAGCGCCACGGGCGCAAAAAGCGCGCCGATCTGGGAGAGAACCGCGCTCATCTTCCGCGCGCCAGCGTAAAGAAGCGGGCCTGTTCCGGCGGATCGTCGCGGAAGCGCCCGGAAAAGCGCGGGGTCGTCGCCCGCCCAGGCCAGCAACACGGCCACCGCCGCCTCCGCCTCGGCCCGGGCCGGGCGTGACAGCGGGGCATGCGCGTCATCGAGTTTAAATCTGAGGGATTCGCCGTCCACGCCCTGAGCCAGTTCGTCCATTTCGCGCACCCGTCCGACTGCGGCCTTTGCAGGTCCCTGGCGCTGTTACGTGGCGAACGCGGCTATGGTTCAACTGGGCCTATGCTTTTTCACGTCCCGCGCGGGCCGAATTTCTGGCGCCAGCTCGGCAGGGAGTTGGCGAAGGGCAGGGGCTCCGCCTCGAACACTGCGCGCGCGACCGCGCGGGCGAGGCAATCGGCGGCGACGGCCCCGATTCGCGTCAGCGCAATGGCGTCGACCGGGCCTTCGGCGCGCCCCGTGGCCGCCGAAAAGACCACGTCGCCGTCCATGGCCGCATGGACGGGCCGCAGCGCCCGCGCCAATCCGTCCTGCGCCATGACCGCCACGCGCTTGGCCTCGGCCTTGGTGAGGGCGGCGTCGGTCGCGACAATCGCGATATTGGTGTTTTGCGGCGCGGCGCCTTTCATCTTCAGCGCCAGGGCGTTGGCCGGCAGGGGCGCCGGCCAGCCAAGCCCGCCGAATTCGCCGTCGCGCTCAAAGGGCGCGGCCCAGAAATGGCCTGTCTCGCCAATGGTCGCCTGTCCCACGGCGTTGACGGCGACCAAAGCCCCGACCCGGAAGCCGTCAGAAGTCTGGCCGCTGGCCGAGCCGAGTCCGCCCTTGAGGTCGACGACGGTCGCGCCATGGCCCGCGCCATGGCTGCCAAGCCGGAAATCCAGCGCCGCCGCCTGCGCAGCGGCATGGCCGAGCCGCCAATAGGCCGGCTCGCGCCAAAAGCTCTTGTCGCCGCCATTGGCGAGGTCGAACAATATGGCGCCGGGCGCGATCGGCACGAGCTGGCCCGCAACGTCGAAGCCACGTCCGCTCTCGCGCAGGGCGGCCTGCACGCCGCCGACCGAATCGAGCCCGAAGGCTGAGCCGCCTGACAGGACCAGAGCGTCGATCTGCTGCACCGTCATGTCGGCTTCGAGCAAAGCCGCGTCGCGCAGGCCCGGCGCGCCGCCGGAAATCGCGATGGAGGCCGTTGCGGGCGCGTCGAAGACGAGCGCCGTGACGCCCGAGGCCAGCAGGGGATCATGGGCGGAGCCGACCTTCAGGCCGGCGACGTCGGTGATGAGGTTGCGCACGAACAAATTTTCCGGGCTTGAAATGCCGCATGAATTTTATCGTATAAGCAGATATCTGACAGAACTATCGCGCGGCGCCGGAAAAATGCGCCGGCGCGACGCCAGGAATGATGCATGAGCAGCAATGTGACCCTGTCGGCGGCGGCCCTGGCCGGACTGCTGTCCTTTCTCAGCCCCTGCGTCCTGCCGCTGGTCCCGCCCTATCTCACCTTCATCGCGGGCGCGGGGCTGGAAGAGCTGGTCGAGGGCGGCGAGCGGCGCGCGCGCCGCGACACCCTGATCGCGGCGATTCTGTTCGTGCTTGGCTTTTCCACCGTTTTCGTGCTGCTCGGCGCGACCGCCTCCGCGCTCGGCCAGACCGTGCGCGCCTATCTGCCGCTGCTCACGACGCTGGCGGGACTCGCCATTATCGGCATGGGCCTGCACTTCCTTGGCGTGTTCCAGCTCAGCCTGATGTACCGCGAAAAGCGGGTCAGCGTCGAAAAGCCGATCGGCCTCTGGGGCGCCTATGTCATGGGCCTGGCCTTCGCCTTCGGCTGGACGCCCTGCATCGGGCCGATCCTCGCCGCCATCCTCGCCGTGGCCTCGTCCGAGGATACGGTGGCGCGCGGCGCCGGACTGCTCGCGGTCTATTCCTTCGGGCTCGGCCTGCCGTTCCTGCTGGCGGCGCTGGCGATGGAGCCGTTCATCCATTTCCTGAAGCGGTTCAAGGCCCATTTCGGCAAGGTCGAGCGCATCGTCGGCGTGCTGCTGGTGATCACCGGCGTGATGTTCCTCACCGGCGGCATCCAGAATGTCAGCTTCTGGCTGCTCCAGACCTTTCCCGGCCTCGCCACGCTGGGCTGAGCGAACAAAAGGGAAGGGGCCGGCGCTGCCGACCCCTTCGTGTTATGATTCAGCCTTGTTTTCCTGCTTGAACAGTTTGTTAACCATAAAAGCTCAGCTTATTTGTCAAGCTGGACATAGCTGATTTTGCCGTCCGGGCCTTTACGCCATTCATAGACGACATAGTCGGCGCGGGTGACGTCGCCCTTGCCGTCGAAGGACAGGTCGCCGACGACCGTCGAGAACGGGCCGCCCTCGTGCAGGACCTTGGCCACCGCCACAGGATCGGTCGACTTGGCCTTTTCAATGCCCTGCTTGATGGCCTGCACCGCGGCATAGCTGTAGAGCGTATAGGTTTCCGGATTGTAGTTCTTCGCCTCGAATTCCTTGACCACGGCGGCCGCTTCCGGGCGCAGGCGCGGGTCCGGCGGGAAGGTCATCAACGTGCCTTCGACGCCCGGCCCCGCAATGGCCGCGAATTCCTGGCTGGCGATGCCGTCGCCGCCCATCAGCACGGCCTTCACGCCCTGATCGCGCATCTGGCGCACCAGCAGCCCGCCCTCGGTATGGACGCCGCCGAAAAACACGATGTCGGCGTCCACGGACTTGAGCTTGGAGACGATGCCGGAGAAATCCTTCTCGCCCTTGTTCAGGCCTTCATACATGACCTCATGGACGCCGGCGGCGGCGAGCGCCTTGCGCGTCTCGTCGGCGAGGCCTTTGCCATAGGTCGATTTGTCGTGAAGGATGGCGATCTTCTTGCCCTTGGCGTGGGCGACGAGATAGGCGGCCGCCACCGCGCCTTGCTGGTCGTCACGCCCGCAGGTGCGGAACAGCATGGGATAGCCGCGCTCGGTAATTTGCGGATTGGTCGAGCCGGGGGTGATCTGGAGCACGCCAGCCTCGTTATAGGCGTCGGAGGCCGGCATGGTGACGGACGAGTTGAAATGGCCGACGACGAAGGTCACGCCGTCGCCGACGAACTGATTGGCGACCGAGCGGCCCTGCTTGGCGTCGGCGGCGTCGTCCCCGCTTTCGATCGTGACCTTCTGCCCCAAAATGCCGCCCGAGGCGTTGATGTCGGCCACGGCTTGTTCCGCGCCATTTTTGAGTTGCAGGCCGAAGGCCGCGTCCGGGCCGGTTACCGGCGCGCCGACGCCCATCTTGATCTGGGCCTGGGCGGCGCCCGACAAAAGCACTGCGGCCAGGCAGATGGCCCCCAAATTTCTTCGCATGAATCGGCTCCGACGCCATTGTTGATCGGGGCCAATCTTGCCGGCGGTCAATCAGGTTGTCGATCGATTTTGCGGGCTTGGCGCAAACAAAGCGTCTCGACGTTCAGCGATGGGCATGGCCGCCGCCGCCATGGAAGCCACCGCCATGGAACCCACCGCCGTGAAAGCCGCCGCCGTGGAACCCACCGCCGTGAAAGCCGCCGAAACCCCGTCCCCCATAGTAGCCGCCGTGGCGCCAACGGCCGCCATAACCGCCATAACCGCCATAACCGCCGTAACCGCGATAGCCGCCATAGCCGCCATAGCCGTAGACAGGGTATCCGCCATAGCCGCCATAACCGTAATAGCCGCAGTCACCGTAATAGCAACCGTTGCTCAATATGCCAGCTGCGACCGCGCCGAACATCGCCGCTGCCGCTGCGTTGCTTCCATAATAATACCGATGATGTCGATAATAGTGATGGTGACGATAATAGTGGCGATAATGGTGATGGCGATAGTGGTGGTGATAGTAGTAGGCCACCCTCTCGATTCCCACCGGCGAAGAGTCGAAGGCAGGTTTCGGCAATCCCAATGGCGCGGCGATGACCGGATCGCCAGCAAAATTGCCCAACGCCAAGGATATAGCGAGTATGCTTGCGAAAATTCTGGGCATTTTCGGCGCCCTCCCGATCGAACTCGTCCGTTGCAGCATCATGCTGGAACATTGAATGACGTTTCGCACGGAATAGGCATCGGGAAACGTCGTCGGAGCGAGTTGCTGCTACTCAATGCGCGTAAAGCGCTCAACGTTCCCAAAAAATGTAATAACGGCGCCATCGCGGCGCCAGTCCCCTCGGCGGAATTGCGCCGAAGCGGTAATACGACCGCAAATTTGAGGCGTTTTTTCGAGATCCAGAGATATTGCTTTATTTGGGCCTGGGCTGCGCCGGAAAGGAAAGTGGCCGCCAGGAAAATCGCCGCAATTCGCAGCGCCGGCGGAGCCTCCGCGCGGGCAGGATTTTCAAAGCCTATGCTTAAGGCTGCTTCTGGTCGTGAGCATGGCGCTGCTTGCGCGCCACATGAGGCGCCGCCCGGCTTCCAGGTTCGATCATGACAGAGGAAACCGCCGCTCTGGCGGCCTGCCGGGAAATGGCCTGGTAGGCGTCCAGGATGGCATGCTCGTCAGCCGCCGTTGGGCCGCCCCAGCTTCCGCTGCAGGAGTGACCCGGATAACAGGCGTCGCGAGGGTCATAATAGCAGCCGCCGGAGAAGCAGGGATTGGTCAGCAGGCCACCAACGAGGACGCCGACAACCGCAGGGCCCGTTTCGGCGCCATAACCCGGTGGATAGCGCCGCCAGCCGCGCCAGTCATGATGGCGATATGGATAGGTTGAGTAAAAGTCGACCTGTATAATCGGGATTGGTTGGTCGGGGCGCAGACCCGATGGCGAAAGGGGCGCAGCCTCGGCTCTTGCGAGATGGCCGCCGGCCAGAGAGGTCGCGAGCAGGACAATGAAAAACCGGAGCATCTGACGTCTCCTTCAAGAATTCCACCTTTTTCGAATATAGCGCTCGACGTCGTGGCGGTCATCTTCCGAGAACCGAAAAATCGCGAAAAAGCTGCAAAGGCTTCAAATGAGCCAAGGGTATTGGCGTTTGACCAGTCCACCGTGTGCGGCGCGCCAGGCGAGGCCCTGCACGGCGAGCGTCCAGGCATAGGCGATGAGAACCGCGACCGGCGCGGCGAGCGGCTCGCCGAACAGCGCCCAATGCAGGAAGCGCATGGCGAAGGCCAAGGGCAGGCCATAGAGCGGCAGCAGCCAGAGCGGGCGCCATGTGCTCGCCACGGCGCGGCCGGCGGCGAAGGAGGCGAGTCCGCCGAGCAACAAGGTCACGCCGATGAAGACGCGCGGATCGCCAAGGATGAAGCTCTCGTTCAATGCGCGCCCCCTTCGAGATAGGCGGCGCGTATTTTCGGGTCCTGTAGTAGTTCGCGCCCCGGCCCCTGCAGCGCGATGGCGCCATTGACCATGACATAGCCGCGATCCGCCAGCTTTAGGGCGTGATGCGCGTCCTGCTCGACCAGAAAGACCGAAAGGCCTTCCTCCTTGTTGAGCCGCCGCACGACCTCGAAAATTTGCTTGCAGATCAGCGGCGCGAGGCCGAGTGAGGGCTCGTCGAGCAGCAGCAGCTTGGGCCGGCTCATCAAGGCGCGGGCGATGGCCAGCATCTGCTGCTCGCCGCCGGAAAGCGTGCCGCCGCGCTGGGCGACGCGCTCCTTGAGGCGAGGGAAGATGGCGAAGACCCGCTCCAGATTCTCCTCGAACAGATTGTCCTGGAAACGGTCGAAACGCGCCACCGCCGCGCCCATTTGCAGGTTTTCGTAAACGGTCATGCGCGCGAAAATGCGCCGCCCCTCTGGCGATTGCGCAATGGAAAGCCTTGCGATTTCATGGGTCGGCAGGTCGGTGATGTCGCGTCCGTCATAAAAGATGCTGCCGCTGCGCAGGCGCGGCGCCCCGAACACGCTCATCATCAAGGTCGATTTGCCGGCGCCATTGGCGCCGATCAGCGCCACGATCTCGCCCTGTCCGACGTCGAGATCGACGCCCTTCAGCGCCTGGACCGCGCCGTAATAGGCGGTCGCGCCGCGAATGGAGAGCAAAGCGCTCACTTTTGCTCCTCCAGCCCCAGTATGGATTCAATCGCGTCGGCTTCGGCCTCCTCGACGCCGAGATAGGCCGCGATCACGGCGGGGTCCTCGCGCACCTGCGCCGGCGAGCCGTCGGCGATCTTCTGGCCATAATCGAGCACGACGATATGGTCGGAAATAGCCATGACCACCGACATGTCGTGCTCGATCAGCAGGATCGAGACGCCGTCCAAATCGCGGATTTCGCGCAGGAGTCGCGCGAGTTCGGCGGATTCGTGGCCGTTGAGGCCGGCTGCAGGCTCGTCGAGGCAGAGCAGGCACGGCTCCGCGCACATGGCGCGGGCGATCTCCAGCCGGCGCTGGTCGCCGTATGGCAAGGCGCCGGCGGGGTCGTTGGCGCGATCGCGCAGGCCGATGCGCTCCAGCCATCGCTCTGCTTTTTCCACGGCGGCTTGTTCCGCGCGGCGGTAGATCGGCAAGCCCAGCAAGCCGAACAAGCCATAGCCTGACGCCGGGGCCAGCGCGACATGCTGGGCGACGATGAGATTTTCCAGCGCGCTCATGCCCGCGAACAGCCGGATGTTCTGGAATGTGCGGGCGACCTTGGCCCTTTTGGCGATTTCGTAATCCGGCATCCGCTCCAGCAGGAACAGGTCCTGGCCGCCGTCGCGCGAATAGCGGCGCGCCGAGGCGGTCAGCGCCTCAATGCGGCTGTCGTCCTGCAGGCCCATCCGTGAAAAGGCGATGCGGCCGACGGTCGGCTTGTAGAAGCCGGTCAGGCAGTTGAAGAGGGTGGTCTTGCCCGCGCCATTGGGGCCGATCAGCGCCGTGACGTCGCCGCGCCCGACCGCGAAAGACACGTCATTGACCGCGACGAGGCCGCCAAAGCGCATGGTGAGGCGATCGACCCGCAGCAGCGGCTCGGCGATCCAGCGCGGGGCGGTCATGCTCGCTCCCCGGCTGGCGGCAGTGTAATGGTCGGCTGGCGCGCCGAGACGATGCCGCGCGGGCGGAAATTCATCATCGCCACCATGGCGAGGCCGACCAGCAGCATGCGATATTGCGCGGGGTCGAAATCGGGACCGAAGATCGCCTTGAGGAAGGCGAGTTCGCGCAGCAGCTCCGAGGCGCCGACGATCAATACGGCGGCCAGCGCCACGCCCCATTGCGAGCCGCGCCCACCCAGCACGACAATGGCGAGAATTGTCGCGCTTTCGTTGAAGGTGAAGCTCGACGGCGACACCACGCCCTGCCGCAGAGCGAAGATGCAGCCCGCGATCCCGGCGAAAAAGGCCCCGAGCGCGAAGGCGGTGAGCTTGATATTGGCGGTGTCGAGGCCAAGCGCCCGACAGGCGATCTCATCCTCTCGCAAAGCTTCCCAAGCGCGTCCGAGCGGCAGGCGGCGAAGCCTGATCGACACGAAATTGGCGAGCAGCGCCAGCGCCAGCACCACGAAATAGAGGAAGATCAACTTGTGGACGGCGGCAAAGGGCAGGCCGACATGCGCCGCGAAGCCGCGCGGGCCGGGAATGAAGGGCAGGCCGAAAAAGGTGACGGGCGGAAAGCCGAACAGGCCGGCCTCGCCATGGGTCACGACGTCCCAGTTGACCAGAACGATGCGGACGATTTCCGCGAAGGCCAGAGTGACGATGGCGAGATAGTCGCCGCGCAGGCGCAGCACGGGAAAGCCGATGCAGAAGCCCCAGAACGCCGCGAGCAGGCCGCAAACCGGCAGCAGCGCCCAGAACGACAGGCCCGTGAGGGGCACGAGCAGGGCATAGGCATAGGCGCCGACGGCATAGAAGGCGGCATAGCCGAGATCGAGCAGTCCGGCGAGGCCGACGGCGATGTTCAGCCCCCAGCCGAGCAGAATGTAAAGCAGGATCTGCACCCCGAAAGTGTCGACCCATTTCAACGCGGCCTGCGGTCCGAGCAAAACCAGGATGACGATGGGATAGGCGACCAGGGCGGCCAGGCCGAGCGGCGCCAGCCAGCGGCTTTTCGTCATTGCGCCGGGTTTTTCGAGCGCCGGCGCGGCTTCGCTGCGCGCCGGCTTGGGCCGTCCGGACCAGAGCGTGAGCAGGAAGCGCAAGCCGAAGCCGAGCGCGCAGAAAATGAAGAACAGCGGCCAGCGCGAGGTCAGCGCCAAAGCGTTGTTGAAATCCGGCTCGGCCCGGAAGGCGATAATGGGATAGCTCAGACCCCCGACGATGACCGCCGCGAGGCTCGCTTCCTTGAAGGCGCGAGGGAGGAGGGGCTGCGGCGCGCTCAAATGTCAGACCTTTTCGACATCTGGCCGCCCCAGCAGGCCGGAGGGCATGAAGATCAGCGTGATCGCCAGGATCGAAAAGGCCGCGACATCCTTGTAGTCGCTGGAAAAATATTGCCCCCACAGGGTTTCGATCAGGCCGATGGCCAGCCCGCCGAGCACGGCGCCCGGCAGCGAGCCGATGCCGCCGAGCACGGCGGCGGTAAAGGCCTTCACGCCCGGCACGAAGCCGTCCGAGGATTTGACCACGCCATATTGCAGCAGGAACAGGCAGCCGGCGACCGCCGCCAGCGCCGCGCCGATGACGAAGGTGAGCGCGATGGTGCGGTTGACGTCCACGCCCAGCAGGGCCGCCATTTTGGCGTCCTGCTCGCAGGCGCGCTGGGCCCGGCCGAGCGAGGTCTTCTGCACCACGAACCAGAAGGCCGCGAGCAGGATCGCGGTGACGACGACGATCAGGATCTGCTTGTAAGACAGCGTGACGTCATAGGCGCCGCCGGTGGTGAGCGGGATGATATGATCGAGCAGGGGCGGAATGGACTTGTTGTTCGGCCCCTGCGTCACGGTGACGAAATTGGCCAGAAAGGTCGACATGCCAATGGCCGAGATCAGCGGCGCGAGGCGGAAGGAGCCGCGCAGGCGGCGGTAGGCGACCCGCTCGATGACGAAATTCCATAACGCCGTCAGGCACATGGCGCCGAAAAGCACGGGGACGAAGGCGAGGCCGGCGGGCATGCCCAAAACCTGGGTCAGCAGCAGCAGGAGCAGCAGGGCGATGAATGCCGACAGCATGAACACGTCGCCATGGGCGAAATTGACCATGCCGATAATGCCGAACACCATCGTGTAGCCGATGGCGATCAGCCCGTAGATCGAGCCGAGCGTTACGCCATTGATGAGCTGTTGCAGAAAGATTTCCATTCGCCATCCAGAATCGGCGCGCGCGCCATGTGACGCTAGCAAGCGCCGCGCCGCGCCGCAATGTTGCGGTTTTGGCGGCGTTTTGCGGCTGTGGGGTTCCCTTGTGCGCGGGCTACGGGTAAGACCGGCCTGAAACATGCCTGACGGAGAGACTGGTTGCGCGCGGAAGAGGTGGTAATGCTCGATCCCCAGGCCTATCGCGATGCGATGAGCGAGATCGCCTCGCCGGTCCACCTCGTCGCGACCGACGGCCCGGCCGGGCTCGCCGGCATGACGGTGACGGCTCTGGCCTCGATTTCCGACCATCCGCCGACCTTGCTGGTCTGCATCAACCGCAATTCGCCCTCGGCGGCGCGCTTCATCGAAAACGGATTCTTCAGCGTCAATTCGCTCTGCGTCGAGGACCGTCCGCTGGCGGAAATTTTCGCCGGGCGCACCAATGAGCATTTTGCCGAAAAATTCACCCATGGCGTGTGGCGCAAGGGGCTGACCGGCGCGCCCTTGCTGGAAAGCGCGCTCGCCAATTTCGACTGCCGGCTGATCGAAGTGAAGGATGTCGGCACGCACCACATCTTTTTCGGCCGTGTCGAGGCCGTGGCGCGGCGTGACGAGGGGCCCGGGCTGCTCTATCAACGCCGCGGCTACCGGCGCAGCGCCGAATAAGTTACGGCGCAAGAACTTATTGAAATGAAAAGTCTTAACCTTTCCAAGCGTTCACTTTGTCTCTTTAGGAACGGGCAAGGCGCGGGGCGCTAGGCTTCATCTGTCGATGGAGTTCCCAGTGATGAGCACCGCCCGCGCCGTGAAATTTTCCCTCTATGGCCTGGAAGCCCTGAATGAGCGCCGCGCCCTGATCGCCGCGCTGGCCCGGCAGGGCCGCAATCTGACCTCCTCCGAGGTCCGCCAGCTGCGCCGCGCCTTGTTCGAGGACGAGGCCGCGACGCAGGATGAGATCGCCGCCCTGTTCGATCTGGAGCGCGTCCAGGACGCGCCCTGCGCCGAATGGACCGAGTTTTTCATCCAATGCGTCACCGACCACATGGTCTGGCAGCGCCGTCCGACCGGCGTGGTGATCGGCGAGCAGGCCGAATGGCTGCTGGCTGAGGCGGACCGTTGCCGCGCCCTCACTGCCGTCGCGCTGCTCGCAAATGTGCTGGCGGAAGCCCATCGCGCGCCGGAATGGCTGGTCGCCGCCGTGCGCGGGCGGATCGAGGCCCCCGAGGTCCAGGCCGCGCTGGCCCGGGAGGCCGCGCTCGTTTAAGAGGCAGCGCGTGAAGTCGAGGCCGCATCAGCCCTTTGACGGCTGGACGAGGGCGGAGACTTCCCATAAAAGCGGTCCCGATCCAACCGTAAGCACGGGCCTTGTGATCGCAAGGCCGCTTCCGTTCAGCTCCGGGGCCTGAATGTTCAAGAAAATCCTGATCGCCAATCGTGGCGAAATCGCTTGTCGTGTCATCAAGACGGCGCGGCGGATGGGCATCAAGACGGTCGCCGTCTATTCCGACGCCGATAAAGACGCCCTTCATGTCGAAATGGCCGACGAAGCCGTCCATATCGGCCCGCCCCCGGCTGCTGAATCCTATCTCATCATCGAGAAGATCATCGACGCCTGCAAGAAGACCGGCGCCGAGGCCGTCCATCCCGGCTATGGCTTCCTGTCCGAGCGCGCCGCCTTCGCCGAGGCGCTGAAGGCCAACGACATCGTGTTCATCGGCCCGAATGTCGGCGCCATCGAGGCGATGGGCGACAAGATCGAATCGAAGAAATTCGCCAACGCCGCCAAGGTCAGCACCGTTCCGGGCTTCCTCGGCGTGATCGAGACGCCTGAAGAGGCGGTCACGATCGCCGACGGCATCGGCTATCCCGTGATTCTCAAGGCCTCTGCCGGCGGCGGCGGCAAGGGCATGCGCATCGCCTACACCCGCGAGGAAGTCGCCGAAGGTTTTGCGCGCGCGAAATCCGAAGCCAAGAGCTCGTTCGGCGACGACCGCGTTTTCGTTGAGAAATTCATCGTCAACCCGCGCCATATCGAAATTCAGGTGCTGGGCGACAAGCACGGCAACGTCATCTATCTCGGCGAGCGCGAATGCTCCATTCAGCGCCGCAACCAGAAGGTGATCGAGGAGGCTCCGTCGCCGCTGCTCGACGAGGAAACCCGCAAGAAGATGGGCGAGCAGGCCGTCGCGCTGGCCAAGGCCGTGAATTACGATTCCGCCGGCACGGTGGAATTCGTCGCCGGACAGGACAAGAGCTTCTACTTCCTCGAAATGAACACCCGCCTGCAGGTGGAGCATCCGGTCACCGAGTTGATCACCGGCATCGACCTCGTCGAGCAGATGATCCGCGTCGCCGCCGGCGAAAAGCTCAGCATCGAGCAGAAGGACGTGCATCTCAAGGGCTGGGCCGTCGAGAGCCGCATCTATGCGGAAGACCCGACCCGCAACTTCCTGCCCTCCACCGGCCGCCTCGTCAAATATCGCCCACCGGAAGAAGGCCGCTGGAAGGGCGTGACGGTGCGCAACGACACCGGCGTGTTCGAGGGCGGCGAAATCTCGATCTATTACGACCCCATGATCGCCAAGCTGGTGACGCACGCCGGCGACCGCCTCACGGCGATCGAGGCGCAGGCGCGCGCGCTCGACGGCTTCGTCATCGACGGCATCCGCCACAACATTCCCTTCCTGTCCTCGCTGATGCAGCACGAGCGCTGGCGTTCGGGCAATATCTCCACAGCCTTCATCGCCGAGGAATATCCCGACGGCTTCTCGCCGCTGACTGCGAAGGGCGAGGTCGCTCATCGTCTGGCGGCGGTCGCGGCTTTCGTCGATTCCATCGGCAATGAGCGCAAGCGCCAGATTTCGGGCCAGTTGCAGACGCAGAAGCCGGTCAGGTTCCAGACCGCGCGCACTGTCACGCTCGACAAGGCGCATTACGACATCGACATCGATCTGGGCGACGACGCGCTGCTGGTTCGTTTCGCCGAGGACGGCCACGCTCATCGCCTCGAATCCGAATGGGTTCCGGGCGATGCGGTCTGGAACGGCCTGATCGACGGCGAAGCGGTGGCTGTGCAGGTGCGCGCGATCCTGAATGGCTTCGAGATCGCCCATGCCGGCGTGACCGTCGAGGCCCGCGTTTTCACCCGCCGCGAGGCCGAATTCTTCGCGCTCATGCCGGAGAAGAAGATCGCCGATACGTCGAAGTCGCTACTCTGCCCGATGCCGGGCTTGGTCAAGGCGCTTTATGTGGCCGAAGGCCAGGAAGTGAAAGCCGGCGATCCGCTCGCGATGGTCGAGGCGATGAAGATGGAGAATGTGCTGCGCGCCGAGCGCGACGTCACCGTCAAGGCGCTGAAGGCCAAGGAAGGCGATTCGCTCGCCGTCGACGCGGTGATCATGGAATTCGCCTGATCTGAGTTTTTGGCCGCCCGCTCTGGCGTGCGCCAACCGCTCGCGGAAATGATTGCCGCACGCCCCTCGCGTGCGGCAAAGCTTTTTGCGCCAGTCCCGTCGCTCGGGACTGGCGTTTTTTTTGGCTGCGCCGCAGACTGGCGGCGCAGTTGAGCACCGAGGCAAATTGAGGACCGGCTCATGGCGGGAAATTATTATTTCAAGGATCGTTCGGGCGCGCAGAACGGCCCTGTCTCCGTCGAAGAGCTTGAGACTCTGGCCCGAACCGGCCGGATCGCGCGCGACTGTCTGGTCTGGGTCGAGGGCGGCGCGCCCACTCTGGCGGCGAATCATCCCGCGCTCGCGGCGATCTTCGCGCAGATCGCGGCCGCCAATCCGGCGGGCGCAGGGCCCTTGCAACCCTCCTTTCCGGTCTGGGGCCTGTTCTGGCGCTCGATCGTCTTGATGTTCGCCGTCGCCTTCATCATTCCCGCGCCCTGGGTCGGCCTGTGGTTTTACCGCTGGCTGGCGGAGCAGGTCGCGCTGCCGGGCGGACGCCGCCTGTTTCTGGAGAGCGCGCTGGGCGAATGCTGGTATATTTTCGCCGGCCTGGGCCTCGTCGAATTGATCGGCCCGGGTCTTTCCGGTTCGCAGGCCCAGGGCTCCGCCTCGCTCATCGCGCTGGCTCTGAGCGTCTTCCTCAACGTGCTTTTGATCGGCTGGTTCTGCCGCTCGCTGCGGGCGGAGCAGGGCGGCCTTTCCCTTGCCTTCGAGGGCGGGTTCCTCGGCTATTTCGGCTGGGTTCTGCTGCTGGCCTTTTCGATGCTGACCATCATCGGCTGGGCGTGGGCGCTGAAATACATGATGCGCTGGATATGCGCCAAGGTCGTCGGAACCCACGCCTTTGAATTTGTCGGCTCGGGCCTCGACCTGCTCTGGCGCTCGCTGGTTCTGGCGCTCGCGCTTGGTTTCCTGCTGCCGTTCCCGTGGGCCTTGCGCTGGTTTGCGGACTGGTCTGTCTCGCAAATCGTCGTCACGCCCCGCGCGCCGGGCGCGGCCATCGCGCAGCCGCTGGCGGCCTGATCCGCGCTTGCGCGTTGGCGCCCAAGGCGGCAAAAGAGGGAAGGGCGAACCGCCCTTCCACCGGTTTTGACGCCATGCCCCTGACCTTCGCCTATGGCTCCAACATGGACGCCGACCCCATGACGCGGCGTTGCCCCAGCGCGCGGCTGCTGGGACGCGCTTATCTGCCGCGCCATCGCTTCGATCTTTTGCCCGACGGCTTTGCGACGGTCGTGCGCGACCCCGCCGCCACCGCCTTCGGCGTGTTGTGGGAGCTGAGTTTCGGCGATTTCGCGGCGCTCGACCGCTATGAGGCCGTGGCGCAGGGCGCCTATCGCAAGATCAGCCAGCCGGTCCTGCGCGAAGGCGCCTCGCCCGTCCGGGCTTTGGTCTATGTCGGCGCGCCTGGCAAGAGCGCCGGACGCGCGCCTCCGGATTATATGGCCCGGATCGTCGCGGCGGCGCGGGCGCAGGGGCTGTCGGCGGATTATGTCGATTTCCTGCGCCGGGTCGCGGGCGAGACCGTCCCCGAGGCGCCGAAAAAATTCCGCGCCATCAAGAACTCTTCCTTTCTTTGAGCCGAAAATGACCCGACAGCCGCTAATTTTCCGCGAGATTTCCGCATTGCGCCGCGCCGTGGCGCAATGGCGCGCGGCCGGCGAGACCATCGCGCTGGTCCCCACCATGGGGGCGCTGCACGCCGGCCATATTTCGCTGGTCAAGGCCTCGCGCGCCCATGCGACGCGCTGCGTCGTCTCCATCTTCGTCAATCCGACGCAATTCGCCCCCAACGAGGATTTCTCGGCCTATCCGCGCACTTTCGAGGCCGATCTCGCGAAGCTGGCGGAAATCGGCTGCGACGGCTGTTTCGCGCCGACGGCGGCGGAAATGTATCCGCAGGGCTTCTCGACCCAGGTGATCCCCGGCGGTCCGGCGCTGGCCGGGCTGGAGGACAGGTTCCGGCCCGATCATTTCGCCGGCGTGGCGCAGGTGGTCGCCAAATTGCTGAATCAGGCCCAGGCCGACGCCGCGTTTTTCGGCGAGAAGGATTTCCAGCAACTCGCCGTCATTCGCCGCATGGCCGCCGATCTCGACATTCCGACGCAGATTTACGGCGTCCCGACCCTGCGCGAGCCCGACGGCCTCGCCATGTCCTCGCGCAACGTCTATCTGAGCGCCGGGGAGCGCGCGGCGGCGGTCACGCTCTCGCAGGTCCTGTGCGAGAGCGCCGAGGCGATTCGCGGCGGTGCGGCGGTTGCGTCCGTCCTTTCGCGCGCTGAGGAAAAAATTGCGGCGGCAGGCTTCGCGCTGGATTATTTCGAAGCGCGCAACGCCGCGAGCCTCGCCCCAGCCGCGTCTCTTGCCGATGGCCCGATCCGGCTGCTGGTTGCGGCCAAGCTCGGCAAGACGCGGTTGATCGACAATTGGGCGGTCTAGACCGCGACGGTCGGTCCGAAAATTTCCTCAAAGCTCTGCCTTAGCGCTACGTCCACGTCCGGCAAACCCACCGGCAGCCCGAGATCGACCAGGCTGGTGACGCCGAAATGGCTTTCGGCGATGCCGCAGGGCACGATGCCGGAAAAATGGGTCAGCTCCGGCTCGACATTGAGCGCGATGCCGTGGAACGAGACCCAGCGCCTCATGCGCACGCCGATGGCCGCGATCTTGTCTTCCGCGATCTCGCCATGGAGGCCCGCGCGCTTCTCTGGCCGACGCACCCAGACGCCGACGCGGCCGTCGCGTATCTCGCCCTTGACGCTGAAACGCTCCAGCGCGGCGATGATCCATTTTTCCAGCGCGCAGACATAGGCCCGGACATCGCGCGTGCGGCGGTTGAGATCCAGCATCACATAGGCGATTCGCTGGCCGGGGCCGTGATAGGTGAACTGGCCGCCGCGCCCCGTCGCGTGGACCGGAAAGCGCGCGTCGAGCAGGTCTTCCGGGCGCGCGGACGTGCCCGACGTGTAGAGCGGCGGGTGCTCCAGCAGCCAGACCAGCTCATTGGCGCTTCCTTCGGCGATGGCCGAAGCGCGCGCCTCCATTTCGGCGACCGCGAAGGCGTAATCGGTCAGTCCGTCGGAAATGCGCCAGTCCACCGGCGGCGCGCCGGGCGCCGGCAGCAGGGAAGGGGCGGGTTTTTCGCTGGTCTCGGTCATGAAAGCGGCTCGGTTTTTTTCGCTTATCGCGCGGCGTCGCGCCGGCGTCGAGAAAAAAGCGGGCGAATAGCTTGCAACCTCAGGACCGATTTGTTAGACGACGCGCCTACCGATTGTTCGGGCCTTCGTGGCCAACAAT
This sequence comes from Rhodoblastus sp. 17X3, assembly GCF_030056575.1. Taxonomy (GTDB): domain Bacteria; phylum Pseudomonadota; class Alphaproteobacteria; order Rhizobiales; family Beijerinckiaceae; genus Rhodoblastus. Next base: position 252,913 of record NZ_JASHHX010000003.1, read on the forward strand.
CCTGCGGCCATGGCGGAATTGGTAGACGCGCTAGCTTGAGGTGCTAGTCCTTTAACCGGGGTGGAGGTTCGAGTCCTCTTGGCCGCACCAAGCTTCTTCGAAGCTTGATGTTTTCCCCAGATCAGATTTTCGGCGGGGCGGAATCCTTCTGCTCCTGGATCGGCGCGTCGCCCTTGGGCGCTGGCGTCGTTTTTACGCGTTTTGCCGCGCCGCTCACGCCCATTTTCTGCAAGGTCGCGTCGGTTTCCGAGGTCCAGCCCGCCGGGGCCTGTTTCAGCGCGGGCGGCGAATCGCCGGGAACGATATGGACGAGGTGAAAGCCCTCGGCCTTCAGCGCCGCCAGCAAAGCGGGAATCATGTCCGCCGTCTGCTTGTGGGTGTCGTGCAGCAGCACGATGCCGCCCCCGGCGCGGCGCAGCCGCCCCATCAGCAGCTCCAGCTCCTCCTGCGGCGTCATCACGTTCCAGTCCGAGGCCCAGAGATCGGCGCCGAAGACCGGCATGCCCTTTTTGTCGAGCGCCTCCAGCAGGGCGGGCGAATCGGCGAAGCCCGGGAAGCGGAAGAATTTCGAATCCTTGCCGCCGGCCGCCTTGTCCACCGCCGCGACGCCATCGTCGATATTGGCCATCGCCTTGTCGAAGGGCAGGCTGCGCAGCATGGGATGGGAGTTGGAATGGTGGCCAACGGTGTGGCCCTCGGCGATTTCGCGCTGCACGAGGCGCGGCATGCCGGCGGCGTTGCGGCCGATGAGGAAGAAGGTCGCCCTGGCGCATTGGGCGGCCAGCGCGTCGAGCACGCGCGGCGTGGTCGCGGCGGGGCCGTCGTCGAAGGTCAGGACGACTTCATGGTCCTTGAGATCGAGGGTCTGCGGATAGGTCTTGAGGCCGACATGCGGCGAGCCGCCGATCGCGATGGTCCGGGAGACGCCCAGCGCCTCCGGCCCGCAGCCTGCGGCTTGCGCCCCGCCGGCAAGCGCAAGCAGGAGGCTGAACGCGATTAATGCTTTATTAGCCGTCATGCGCAGAATTCCTGAACGCGCGTTTACGCTTTAGCCGGCGCACGCGGCCCTTTTGGCGCCTCCGACCCGGCGCTGGCAAGGGTCAAAACGCCCGGAAATGAGGCGTTTGCGGCCGTTAGACTTCAGCTGCGCTTGCCAAAAGCGCAAATTGCGCTTCAATGAGGACGGTGACGAGGCGTGATGCAGATTAAGGACTCATTACCCAGTGAGAGGTAATTTGCCCGCATGTGTGATTTTTATATGAAAATCATGGCGCGAATCGCGCTTCCCGGTTTCCTCCTCGCGCTTGCGGCTTGCGGCGCGGGACCGACCGTTTTGCCGGAAAAGCCGCTCGTTGGCGCGCGACCCGGCACATATAAGGAGACCGAGGCGACCCAGCTTGCCCGCGCTTTCACCATCCACGGCGTGGATGTGTCGAAATATCAGGGCAATGTCGACTGGACGGCGGTGCAGGAGGGCGGCGTCAAATTCGCCTATATCAAGGCGACCGAAGGCGGCGACCGCATCGATCCGAAATTTGTCCAGAACTGGCAGGGCGCCAAGGCCGCGGGCCTGCCGCGCGGCGCCTATCATTTCGTTTACTGGTGCCGGCCTTGGCATGAGAACATGGCGTGGTTCGAGAAGAACGTGCCGCCGGAGCCGGACGCTTTGCCGCCGGTGCTCGACGTCGAGGCGACGCCGGATTCCCCGACCTGCCCGAGGCGGCTCGAACGCGATCCGACCCTGCGCGAAATCAAGGCCATGCTGGTCGAGATGGAGCGCTATTACGGCAAGAAGCCGGTCATCTACACCACGGTCGATTTCTACGCCGCGATCATCGACGGCGCCCTGACCGAATATCCGATCTGGATTCGCTCGACCAAGCATCGGCCGTCGGTGAAATATGGCGATCGCGCATGGCACTTCTGGCAGTACCAGTCGGACGCCTATGTCAACGGCATTCCCACCAAGGTGGACCGCAACGCCTTCTTTGGCGACGAGAAGGACTGGAAGGGCTGGCTGAAGGTCAACGGCTACGCCAGCAATTGATGTTACGGCGCGGGCAGGAACGAATCGGTCTTGCCCGTGAGCCGATAGACCAGCAATCCAACCCATTCCCGCGCCGCCGTTTCGAAATTGCGGACGGCGAGCGTTCCCTCCGCCGGCGGACGGAAATCATTGGAATCGCCATAAGTCCGGTAATCGACCGGGAAGGCGATCGGCTCCATCCCCAGCGCGCGGAAAATGCCCATGGCGCGCGGCATGTGATAGGCCGAGGTGATCAGCAGCCAATCCTCGCCTTTGCGCGGCTTGACGAGCGCTTTCGTATAGACGGCGTTCTCGAACGTGTTGCGTGAGCGGTCCTCGAAAACCATCTGGCTGTCGGGCACGCCGAGTTCGCGCCATAATTTGCGTGCGACATCGGCCTCCTTCGCCGAATCGTCGACCAGCGCGCCGGAGCCTCCCGAAAAGACCAGCTTCGCCTGAGGGTAGAGCCGCGCCAGCGCCGCCGCGGCGGTCATCCGCTCAGCGGCCTCATTGGTCGCGACCTGGCCGCGCGCTGCCGCGATGCGTTCGTCCACCGCCCCGCCAAGCACGATGATTCCCTTGGGCGGCGCCATCGTCTCCGAACGGCTGGGGAAGCGGTCCTCCAGCGGACGCAGGAGCATTGCGCTGACCGGCGAAAAAGCCATCAGCGCGAGGCCGGCGGTCGCGGCGAGCGCCAGAGCCCTGGCGCGGCGCCAGCGCGGGGCCAGCAGCAGGCCGACGATCAGGCAGATGAGCAGGAAGTGCAGGGGCGAGGCGAACAGCCAGACGATTTTGGAGACGTTGAAAAACATTTCGGCGTTTCCTCATTCTGGCGCTCGGCGCCGTGCTGCCGGCTCCCGGCGTCAGTCGCCGCGTGGCAGGCCGATGCGATAGACGCCGCGAAAGTCATTGGGGTCAGCCGGCTTGCCCTTGCGATAGACGACGAGGCGTCCCGCGCGGGCGAGCGCCACGGCGCGGGCGCGCACCTGAGTCAAATGGCTGCGCCAGGCGAGATCGTCCTCCTCGCGCTGGCGGGCGTAATGTTTCGCCGCTTCTGAGGGGTCGATCGTTTTGCCGGGACCGACCGCGGCGCAAAGCGAGATGATGGTCTGGGCCAGAGAATCTTTGGCAAGGGGGTCGTCTTCAAGCATGCCCGCTTGTCGGAGAAAGCCGGGGCCGGGTCAAGAGATCGAAGTTGACGCGGCGGCGGCCCTACGGTCCAATCCGGCCAGAAGGAATCCTCCATGCCGCCGAACATATCTTATGGAATCCAGCAGATGCTGGCCGAGGCCAACGCCGCGATCAAGACCTTGAGCGTAGCCGAGGCGCAGGAACTGCTCGGGCGCGACGACGTGCTGTTCGTCGATCTGCGCGATCCGCGCGAACTGGAGCGGGAAGGGCGAATCGCCGGCGCCTTCCATTGCCCGCGCGGCATGCTGGAATTCTGGATCGACCCCGCCAGCCCCTACGCCAAGCCGCAGTTCCAGCAGGACAAGACCTTCGTCTTCTTCTGCGCCGGGGGCCTTCGTTCGGCTTTGGCGGCTCATCTGGCGCAGCGCATGGGCCTCGCCCCTGTCGCCCATGTCGAGGGCGGATTCGGCGCCTGGAAGAAGGCCGGCGCGCCGCATGAGGCGCCGCTTGCGCCGCCCGCCAAAAAGCCCTGAGTCCGGAGTTTTTCATGTCTTTGACATTGTTCATCGGCAACAAGGCCTATTCGTCCTGGTCGCTGCGGCCCTGGCTGCTCATGCGCGCTCTGGACATTCCCTTCACGGAAGTGGTCACGCCTCTCTATGTCGACGGCTCGCGCGAAAAGATGTTGCGCGAGGGTCCGACAGGCAAGGTTCCGCTGTTGCGCGACGGCGATTTCGCGGTGTGGGATTCGCTCGCCATCGTCGAATATCTGGCGGAGAAATTCCCCGACCGGAACGTCTGGCCCAAGGCGCCGCAGGCCCGCGCCCGGGCGCGCTCGCTCTGCGCGGAAATGCATTCTAGCTTTCAGGGCCTGCGCCAGGCGTGCCCGACCAATTTCCGCCGCGCCCGCCGCGCCGCGCCTTTGCCGCTGGAAGAGGCGGCGCGGGCCGATCTCGCGCGCATCCAGGCCATTTTCGCGGAAACGCCGGCGCAATTCGGCGGACCGTTCCTGTTCGGCGAATTCTCCGCCGCCGACGCCTTTTTCGCGCCGGTGGCCAGTCGCCTTGATACTTACGCCCTGCCGCTGGAAGCGCCGGCCCGCGCCTATTGCGACTCGGTTCTGGCCTTGCCGGACTTTGTGCGATGGCGCGAGGCGGCGCAGGCCGAGGCTTGGGTGATCGAAAAATGGGAAAATATCTGAGCCGATGATCCGCCGCCGCCGCAACGCCGACCACGCCCAGATCGTCCGCATCGGCGACCGCGAATTCCTGACGCGCGGCCTCGACCAGTCCTTTTGGACCGATGCGTTCCACAACAGCATGAGCGTGTCCTGGCCGGCGTTTTTCGGCGGCTTCGGCCTTTATTTCCTGGTGATGAACATCATCTTCGCCACCTTGTTCTGGCTGGGCGGCGACAGCATCGCCAATGCGCGGCAGGACTCCTTCGTCGATCTATTTTTCTTCTCGATCGAGACTTTGGCGACCGTCGGCTATGGCGACATGCATCCGCAGAACGCCTATGGCCATTCGGTCGCGACGCTGGAAATCTTCACCGGCATGTCAACGCTCGCGGTCTTCACCGGCCTGATTTTCGCGCGCTTCTCCCGGCCGCGCGCGCGGGTCATTTTCGCCGAAGTCATGACCATGGCGCCCCATGACGGCCGGAACATGTTGATGGCGCGTTTCGCCAACGCCCGCCGCAGTTCGGTCAACGCGGCGCGCGGCGAAATCTGGCTGATTTATAATGACGACACGGCCGAGGGCGTTGGCTACCGCCGCTTCAAGCCGCTGCAATTGCTGCAGGCCCGCAATCCAATCTTCGCTTTTTCCTGGACGCTCTTTCATCCGATCGATGAGAACAGCCCCCTGTTCGGCCTCGGCCCCGAGCAACTGGAGGCGATGGACGCCTTTTTCGTGGTGATCTTCGATGGTCTGGACGACGTTTCCGGCCAGACGATCAATGTGCGCAAAGGCTATTCCTGGCGCGACATTCGGTTCGGCGAGGTCTTCGCCGATATTCTGAACACGCGCGAGAATGGCGTGCCGCAGATCGACTACCGCCAGCTCAGCATTACCGAGCCGCTCGAGGCGGACGAGAACTCCGGCGCGCCCGCATGAAGCGCTCGGCCGGGCGTCCTCCTGTCGACGCCGTCATGGAAGGCTTGCATGGAAGGTTTGAAGGTCGCGAACGGTTTTTTGGCCTATGGTCGTCGCCGTCGGAGGTTCCGGGTCGTTTGTCCCAAGCCGGCGACTCGCCCCACGTGGAAAGTCAGGAGCGGCTCATGACTCCGCAACAAGTCCGGTTGATCAAGGAAAGCTTCGCCAAGGTAGCCCCGATCGCCGATCGATCCGCCGGGCTGTTCTATGCGCGTCTGTTCGACATCGCGCCGGAACTTCGCCCCCTGTTCAAGGCCGACATCAGTCAGCAGGGACGAAAGTTCATGGCGACGCTGACGGTCGCCGTTGCCAGCCTTGAGAATTTCGATCAACTCAAGCCCGGCCTGCGGGCGCTCGCACGCCAACATGCATCATTCGGCGTTCGCGCCGAAAATTACGGCCCCCTCGGCGAAGCCCTGATCTGGACTTTGCAGCAGGGTCTTGGCGAGGCCTTCACAGCGGAAACGCGAGAGGCGTGGCAGGCGGCTTATGCAGCGATCGCGGACACGATGAAGGCCGCCTGAGCAAGACCGGGTTCATCTCGGAAACAAAAGAAAACCCGAGTCTGAACCGTCAAATCAGGCCCAGATCCGACAGCTCCCGCCGCAGGGCCTCAGGCATGTCTCCAAGGCCGGCGGCGATGGAATCGAGATCAGGCGGCGCGTCGGCGGGCGTCAGGTAACGCCAGCCCTGGAAGGCCCGGTGCGGCTGCGGGCGCACGGCGACCACCTCGTCGTCGAGCTGTAGGGCGCAGCGTTTCACCCCTGCGGAATCGACAAAGGGCTCGACGCCGATCAGCTTCTGCCGCGCGCAGGTCTGTCCTTTGATGACCCAATAGAGCGAGCCGCCGTCGAGCAATTCGTCGACGCGCTTGGGAATCATGCGCGTGACATGCGCGTGGACCTCGTGGGCGTCGACTTGGGGCGCGTGCTTGCGCCGCATCCGGGTGAAGGCGCGCAGTTCGGCGATGGACTCCACGCCGACGCAGAGTTTCAGCAGATGCAGGGTCATGCCGGCAACCTAGCGCGGCGGAGACGATCCTGAAAGCGCCGCCTTGCGTTTCGCCGCGCCTGCGCCATCTTATCGGGAGCAGGGGAGAAGATTGTGGGCGACGGGGACAAGACTCCGGTCATTCCGGCGAACAGGGCCGAAGTCGAGGCCTTTGCCGACGCCATGCGCAAGGCGCCGACGCGCCCGGAGCCGGGCCGGGGGCGGCTCGTCTTTGCGCTCGACGCGACCATGAGCCGGCAGCCGACCTGGGACGTCGCGCAGCAGGTCCAGGGGCAGATGTTCGCCGCCGCGTCTTCCTGTGGCGGGCTCGACATCCAGCTCGTCTATTTTCGTGGCTTCAACGAATGCCGGGCCTCGGCCTTCCTGCGCGACGGCGCCGGGCTCGCCGCCGCCATGGCGAAAATTTCGGTCTCGAGCGGCGCGACCCAGATCGGCCGCGTGCTGCGCCACATCCGCTCCGAACAGGCCGAGGCGCCCGTCGGGGCCTTCGTCTATGTCGGCGACAGCATGGAGGAGAAGGCCGATGAACTGGGACGCCTCGCGGGGGAGCTTGGCCTGCTCGGCGTGAAGGGCTTTATCTTCCATGAGGGCGGCGACCGCAAGGCGACGGCCTGTTTCAAGGATATCGCGCGTCTCACCGGCGGCGCCTACGCCACCTTTGATTCCGGCTCCGCCAGCCGTCTCGCCAACCTGCTGCGCGCGGCGGCGGCCTATGCCGCTGGCGGCTTTACGGCGCTCAGCGACCGCGCGCGCAAGGGCGATTCTGAAGCGCGCCAGCTGCTGTCCCAGATGCGCTGATCCCCGTTGGCGCCTCTGGCGCAACGATTACGGAGACGAGATGCCTTTCCTGCTGTTTGGAATTCTGACGCTGATCCTTGGCGTCTATCTGCTGCGCCAATTGGGCCGGGCCTCGCCCGCGCGGGTCGCGGAAAACCTGCGCATGGGCGGCGGGCTGTTGGCGGCTGCGGCGGCCTTGCTCGTTCTGCTGCGGGGGAGGGTTCCGCTCGCGCTCGGCTTCGGCGGCCTGTCGCTTTACCTCTTCACGGGCGAAAGCTTTTCGTGGAGCAAGTTCGCGCAAATGGCCGCCCGCCGTGCGCAGGCGAAAAAGACCTCGCGCGTCCGCACGGCTTTTCTCGAAATGACGCTCGATCTTGCCAGCGGCGACGTCGAGGGAACGGTGCTGGCCGGAACTTTCATGGGCGCGCCGCTGAGCGCGTTGTCGCGCGAGGAACTTGACCGCTTGCGCGAGGAATGCGCCGCGCGCGACCCGGACTCCGTCCTGTTACTTGACAATTATCTCGACCGCCGCTTTCCCGGATGGCGCGCGGCAAGCGATGGTGACGCGCACGCGGGGAGGAGCCAGGCGGGGCGTGGCGGCGAAATGACCGAGGAGGAAGCCTATCAGACGCTGGGTCTTCGATCGGGCGCGGGCGCTGAGGAGATCGTTCGGGCGCACCGGCGCCTCATGAAGGAACGCCATCCCGACCACGGGGGGACGACGGATGATGCGGCCAGACTGAACCAGGCCAAGGACAGGCTCATGCGTCGTCAAGGCTGATACGCTCCCAAAACTCGTAATACGCGGACGAACTCGAAGAAACGAAGCGGCTCCCGCCGCTCAGTTTCGGGTGGTGAAGCAGCTGAAACCAGACGTCTTCAGAGCCTTGCAGACGGCTTCGGCCCTGGACTCTTCGAGGCCGGCGAAACGCGCGCGGTAGATCGTGCCGCCGCCCTTGCTCACTTTTTCCGTATAGGGTTTGGCCGAAGCGAGCAGCGAACCGCGCTGGGCCTTGGCCTTGGAGAGCAGCGCGGCGGCCTTGTCGGCGTCGTCGGTGGCGCCGATCTGGATCATCCAGCCGGGGACGGGGGGCTTGGTCGGCAGAGCCTGTTTCGACGTGGAAGCGCTCTCGTCGGTTTTTGAGACGGCCTTGGTCTCCAGCTTCGCCTCTTGCTTGAGTTCGGGCCGGACGGGCGGCTTGATCTCGATGCGATTGTCAAGCTTGGCCTCGGATTTGGCCTCGGACCTGGTTTCCGCTTTGCCGCTCGGCTGGAAACGAACCGCCGCGCGCAGGGCTTCGCGGCCGGCCGGGCCGGCGATCCAGCGGCCTGCGGGCGTCACCGCGCCGGCGCTTTCATGGGCCTGCGCGCTGGTCGAGCCGTCGGCTGCACTGGCGTGACGCGCGATGGTCGCGGTCGGCAGGCGGGTTTCCTCGTTCTCGCGGGAGGGCTGCGCCGCCGAGACATAGGCCGGACGCGGGCGAGGATCGGGGCTGACGGCGGCGACGGGCAGGCGCACCGGCGCATCGGACGCGGCGCTTTCGCTTGGCGGGGCCAGCACGACGGGCTTGCGCTCCGGTTCGCTCCTGGGCTCAACCTTGGCCTGGCGCGCCGGCTCTTCCTGTTCCGCGACGCGGGTCGCGCCGCGCGCCGAGCCGCCTTCGTCGATATATTTCTCGATCAGGGCTTCCATGTAATTGTCGCGCGAGCGTGCGGATTTGCCGCCCATCACCACCGAAACGATGTAATGGCCGTCGCGCTTGACGGAGCTGAGCAGGTTGAAGCCCGAAGCGGCCGTATAGCCGGTCTTGATGCCGTCCATGCCTTCGACGCGATCCATCAGATGGTTGTGATTGTGGATGCGCTGGCCGCGATAGGCGAATTCATGCATCGAAAAATAACGATAGTAGCGCGGGAAGCGCTCCTGGATCGAGCGGCCCAGTACGGCGAGGTCGGCGGCCGTGGTGATCTGTTCCGGGTTCGGCAGGCCGGAGGCGTTGCGATAGAACGTATGGTTCATGCCGAGGGAATAGGCCTTGCGGGTCATCTGTTCGGCGAAATCGCTTTCCGTGCCGCCGACGGCCTCGGCGACCGCGACGGCGATGTCATTGGCGGATTTGGTGCAGATGGCCTTGATGGCGTCCTCGACCCTGATCGTCTGGCCGGGGCGCAGGCCGAGCTTTGATGGCGACTGCGCGGCGGCGTGAGCCGAAATCTCGATCTCGTCGTTGAGGCTGAAACGGCCCTTTTCGAGCTGTTCGAACAGCAGGTAAAGCGTCATCACCTTGGTGACGGAGGCCGGATGCCGCGGCGCGTTTTCGTTGAGGCCATAGATCATCCGGCCGCTGGCGCCATCGACGACGATCGCGGCGGTGGCGCCGACGGGCGCGACGGCGCCGTTGCGATTCTGGCGCGCGGCGACGCGGGCGTGAACGCCCGAATGGCCGTGGTGGCGCGCGACATGCGCGTGATGCGCATGGCGATGGTGATGCCGGGCTTCCGCCGGCGTCGCAAGCCCGGCTCCAACCAAGGCGATGAGAATGCCGGATAGGGCCATGTTGGCGGCGAAACGGCTGCAAACGCTACGCTTGAACATACATCTGTCCCGTTGAACCGTAAGGTCGTCCTTCCGGCGCAAAATAAGCTCGCCGTGACGATAACGTGACCAAAACCTATCGGAACGCGGTTACCCGGGCGTTAAAACCGCGCAATTTGAATTGTCAAAAAAATGTTGCACTGCACAAAAGACGCTTGACTTATTGTGCGGTGCATATAAATTGACGTCATGAGCAGCGGAGAGTTCGCGCTCAGGGTTCTCAGGCCGCCCAGCGGCCCTTACGACAGGTGTCGACAATGGCTATCAATTTCGATCAGTATCAGACTTTCGGCAAGGACCAGTTCGAGGCCGTTCAGGCCGCCGCGACCGAAGTTTCCAAGCAGCTCCAGGCGATCGCCGCCGAAACCACCGACTATTCCAAGCGTTCGCTGGAAAGCGGCTCGGCTTTCGTTGAGAAGCTTCTCGGCGTGACCAAGTTCGAGCAGGCCATCGCCCTGCAGCAGGAATTCGCCAAGACCTCCTATGAAGGCTTCGTAGCCGAAGTTTCCAAGCTCGGCGAGCTCTATGCCAACGTCGCCAAGGAAGCGTTCAAGCCGGTTGAAGGCGCGATCGCCAAGGTCAAGGCCGCCGCTTGATTTTTCTGATCGGGACGCCGCGTCGCGTATCTGGCGAGGCTCCCCGGACGTCGCGTTGGTTGGTCGTTCAGGCTCGGCGTTTTTGAGCCTGAACCATCCGCGAGTTTCGTAGCGTTAGAGTTTGTCTGCGTCGCAATGAGAAAGCCCGACCCTGGTGGTCGGGCTTTTCTTTTGCGTTTGGTGGATCGGTTTCCCGGTGGCGCGCGTAATAAAGGCGGATCGCGTCTCAACCATGGGCGGCAAGCCGAAAATTTGGGCGAAATCGGACCTGTAAGGAGGCAGACAAAAGACATGGCGACTCAGGTTGGGGCGAGGCCATTTTTCCAAGCCGCGCACTTACTGTGGACAAATTTTCCAAGTTGATTTCAGGGGCGCATTTTCCATGAGGCCCGCAATTAGGTTTCAGGCAAGAATTGAAGCGCAGACTTGCGAGTCGTTAAAAATTTTCGGCCCGGTCTGGCGGACCCGGCAGGCGGCGCATAAATTGCATGAAGGAGATGGGGCTCAAACGGTTCGACGGGCGCTCGCAATGAAGACGAAATTTTCGTGCTGAATGGGAGATGTTGCGGGTCGGGACGGGGAATTCATCGGATCTTGAGGAGAGGACGGCGGTGTCCACGCGAAAAAGCAACCCCAAACGGATCGATGCAAGCCGCATGGCCCAGGCGCGCGACATCAATCTGACGCGCCGGCTTTCCACGACGGTCCCGCGCATGGCGGGCAAGGGCGGTCGCAAATCCAGCAATGATGGCCCGGGAAATGGAACCGGCACTGCGGTCATCGCCCGGACCAAGACGCAGACCCAGCGTCCGTCCATGTATCGCGTTTTGTTGTTGAACGATGATTATACCCCGATGGACTTTGTCATCGGTGTATTGTGCTCGTTTTTTCACAAGAATTTCGACGACGCCAACAGAATCATGTGGCAAGTTCATAATAATGGCGTCGGAGAATGTGGCGTATATACATATGAAGTCGCTGACACCAAGGTGACCCAGGTGATGGATCACGCCAGAAAGCATCAGCACCCGCTGCAATGCGTAATGGAAAAGAAGTGAGGTTGAACTTATGCCGTCATTCTCTCGCAACCTCGAACAAACCCTCCACCGCGCGCTTGCCGCTGCGTCAGAGCGCCGGCATGAATACGCCACGCTTGAACATCTTTTGCTGAGCTTGCTGGACGATGCCGAAGCAGCCGCCGTCATGCGCGCCTGCTCGGTCGATCTTGAGGTTTTGCGGAAGAATCTGACCGGCTATATCGAGAACGAGCTCGATAACCTCACCACCGAATTGCAGGAAGATCCCAAGCCGACCTCGGGGTTCCAGCGGGTGATCCAGCGCGCCGTGATCCATGTGCAGTCCTCCGGCCGCGAGGAAGTCACCGGCGCGAATGTGCTGGTCGCGATCTTCGCCGAGCGCGAGAGCCACGCCGCCTATTTCCTGCAGGAGCAGGAAATGACCCGTTACGACGCGGTCAATTACATCAGCCACGGCATCGCCAAGCGCCCCGGCCACACCGAAGGCGCCAAGGCCCAGCGCGGCGCCGAGGAGGATGCCGAGCGCAGCGACACGGGCCGTGAGGGCAAGGATCAGGAATCCAAGAAAAAGGAAACCGCGCTAGAGGCTTATTGCATCAACCTCAACAACAAGGCGAAGGACGGCAGGATCGACCCGCTGATCGGGCGCGAGGCGGAAGTTCTGCGCACGATCCAGGTCCTGTGCCGCCGGCACAAGAACAACCCGCTGCTCGTCGGCGACCCCGGCGTCGGCAAGACGGCGATCGCCGAGGGTCTCGCGCGGAAGATCGTCAAGGGCGAAACGCCGGAAGTGCTCAAGGGCGCGACCGTTTTTGCGCTGGACATGGGCGCGCTGCTCGCGGGCACGCGCTATCGCGGCGATTTCGAGGAGCGCCTCAAGCAGGTGATGAAGGAGATCGAGCAGCACAAGAAGGCGATCCTGTTCATCGACGAAATTCACACGGTGATTGGCGCCGGCGCGACATCCGGCGGTTCGATGGACGCCTCCAACCTGCTGAAGCCGGCGCTCGCCCAGGGCGGCCTGCGCTGCATCGGCTCGACCACCTACAAGGAATTCCGGCAATATTTCGAGAAGGACCGGGCTCTGGTCCGGCGCTTCCAGAAGATTGACGTCAACGAGCCGTCGATCCCGGACACGATCGAAATCCTCAAAGGCCTCAAGCCCTATTTCGAGGAGTTCCACAAGCTGCGCTACACCAATGACGCCATCAAGGCCGCGGTGGAGCTGTCGGCCCGCTATATCCATGACCGCAAGTTGCCGGACAAGGCGATCGACGTGATCGACGAGACCGGCGCTTCGCAGATGCTGATCACGGAATCGAAGCGCAAGCGGACGATCGGCGTCAAGGAGATCGAGGCCACCATCGCGACCATGGCGCGGATTCCGCCGAAAACCGTGTCGAAGGACGACGCCGCGGTGCTGCAGAATCTCGACACTACGTTGAAGCGGGTGGTCTATGGCCAGGACGACGCCATTTCGGCGCTCGTCGCCTCGATCAAGCTGGCGCGCGCCGGTCTGCGGGACGCCGAGAAGCCGATCGGCAGCTATCTGTTCTCTGGCCCGACTGGCGTCGGCAAGACGGAAGTCGCCAATCAGCTCGCCAATTCGCTTGGCGTCGAGCTGGTGCGCTTCGACATGTCCGAATATATGGAGCGGCACACCGTCAGCCGGCTGATCGGCGCGCCTCCCGGCTATGTCGGCTTCGAACAGGGCGGGTTGCTGACCGATGCGGTCGACCAGCATCCGCATTGCGTGCTGCTGCTCGACGAAATCGAGAAAGCCCATCCGGACCTTTACAACATCCTGTTGCAGGTCATGGATCACGGCAAGCTGACGGATCACAACGGCAAGCAGATCAGCTTCCGTAACGTTATTCTGGTGATGACCACCAATGCCGGCGCGGCCGATATGGCCAGGGCGGCGTTTGGTTTCACCCAGAACAAGCGGACCGGCGACGATGTGGAGGCGATCAACCGCATGTTCGCGCCGGAATTCCGCAACCGTCTCGACGCCATCGTGCCCTTCGCCCATCTGCCGACCGAGGTCATCGCCAAGGTTGTCGACAAGTTCGTCATGCAGCTTGAGGCGCAGCTCGCGGATCGCAATGTTTCGATCGAGCTGTCCGACGAGGCGCGGGCCTGGCTCATCGAGCGCGGTTACGATCAGGCCATGGGCGCGCGGCCAATGGCGCGGGTCATCCAGACCCATATCAAGACGCCGCTGGCCGACGAGGTCCTGTTCGGCCGCCTGAAGAACGGCGGCACGGTTCGGGTCGTCACGGCGGGCGCCGGGGCGGATTCGAAGCTGGTCTTCGTCTTCCCCGACGGTCCGGTGCTGCCCCGTCCCGACAAGGAGATCGTCGAGGCGACGCGCAAGAAGGTCCGTCCCGAGCCGGAAGTGCGCGCCCGCACTCGCAAGCCCAAGGCGGCGCCCGCGCCCGCCAGTTCGGAAGAATAAGGGTCAGTTCATTGCGAATGAAAGAGACGGCGACCGAAAGGCCGCCGTTTCCTATTTGGCGGCCTCGAACGGGGCGGCGCCGGCGGCGATGTCACGTTTTTGCGAAGCGCTGAACCGCCAAGCCTGATCGTCGTTATGCAGGGGAGGCGATGGCAAAACGAGCGGTCCCAATCGTCTGCCGTGACATGAAGGATCTGGCGTCATGGGGGATACGCAGAAACATGCGGCGGCCCTTGGAGCGGCGACGATCGGCGAAGTCCTCACCACAGCAGGTTACGCCTCCGTGCTCGCGCAGCTGACGGCCGGCCAGCACATTCAATTGCAAACCTATCTCGACGCTTTGGTGATCGATCCCGTGGTGCAGCAGGAGGCCAATGACGTCCTGCGCAAAGGGACGAAAATCTACGGCCAGATCGTCTATACCGACCCCGAGGCGAGGCGGCGCGCGGACAAGGTGATGCGGGCCTATGTCCCCTTGCATCAGCTCGATGATTGCGTCCGCCTGCAATTGACGCCGCTGCTGGATTCAAAGGCGCTTGTTCCGACCACGGACAATCCCGACGAGTCGGATTATCTCGACAAGGTTCGCAAGACGCTTGAATATCATGGCGTATGGCTGCGCCTGTCGCCCAAAATGGTGAGGGACGCCGACGATCCTTCGCGTTGGGTGAAGGATCCAAGGCATTTCGAAGTCTGGCTTTCGCTCGGCCCGAGAGGCGATACCATTCCGACCAGCACCGGACGGATCGATCGCCAGGCCTTGCTCTCGACCCAGGTCATCGGCGCCAATTATTACGAAAAAGTCGACCAGGGACCGGTTCAAAGCGCATTGGACCGCGAAGTTCGACGGCTCTCCTCCGAAATCGAGGACGGAATGCAGCTTCATATCGAGATCGCCCGAATCCGGCGCGAGGCGACGGTCGGCGTCGTCGAGGCGTCGGATTTTCTGGGCGGCGCCGATTTCCCGAGCATGGACATCTGGGACGGGCCGCACAAGATTCTGGTGCGCGCGATGAACCTGATGAACGAGGGTCGAGTCTGGGGCGCGCGCGCTCTGTTGATCGTCTCGGCGATCGCCGTCCGTGACGCGGCGAACCTCCTTCACAAATATATCGACAAGTCGACCTCGGGCGCCGAGAGATCTGTCAAGGTGCTGAAGGTGGCGCGAACGGCGGGAAAGGTCGCGGAGGTGGGGCTGGCGGTGACCGGCGTCGGCGCCCTCGCCCTTTCGGGAAGCGCGGGGGCTGGTACGGTCGCGGTGACGGAATCCTCAGTCGATGCGCTCGCCGAACGCGAAGTGGGGCGTTATCTTGCCCGCAATCCCGACCTGGCCGGTGAATTGAACCAGGTAAGGCTCGCGCCCGGTCCGAGGGGAACGATCCTCGGAAATGTGAAAGGCGGCCATAGCGCAGGCGCCGGCGAAGGCTTCTCTCACTGGTGACGCGCAATCGTCCCGCGCTCAATTCTTCTGCTCGAACTGCGGCGACGCGAGCCGCGCGATCAACCGCGCCATCGCCAGCGACGAGGTCAGGCCGGGCGATTCGATCCCGAAGCAATTGACGAGGCCGCTGACGCCATGGACGTCCGGCCCGTCGATGCGGAAATCGGCGTTTTCGGCGCCGGGACCGCTGATTTTCGGCCGGATTCCGCAATAGGAGCTGGCGATGTCCCGCTCAGCGACGCCCGGCCAATAGGTCCGCACGGCGGCGCGGAGAGCCTCCTCCTGGCCCGAGATAGGCGCATAATCGAGCTCTTCGACCCAATGGACATCCGGCCCGAGCTTGATGCCGCCCGCGAGATCGAGCGTCACATGCACGCCGAGACCGCCCTCGACGGGGAGCGGATAGATCAGGCGGGAAAAGGGCGCGCGGCCGGAAACCGAATAATAATCGCCCTTGGCCAGGAAACGGGGCGGGATCAGCGCGGCGGGATAGCCCTGAATATTTTGCGCGACCGCGTGGGCGCCGTGTCCAGCGCAATTGATCACGACCCGGCAGGAGACGGCGCCGCTCTCG
Organism: Rhodoblastus sp. 17X3; assembly: GCF_030056575.1. Classification (GTDB taxonomy): domain Bacteria; phylum Pseudomonadota; class Alphaproteobacteria; order Rhizobiales; family Beijerinckiaceae; genus Rhodoblastus. The sequence goes on from NZ_JASHHX010000003.1 coordinate 268,716, forward strand.
CTGCCGTCCTCTCCGCCGCTCGTCCTGACCTCGAACTCTTCGCCGCGCCGGGCGATTCCAGCGACCCGCGTCCGGAAGGCGAGTTGCGCGCCTTTGGCCTCGGCTTCGCCCTGAAGCGCCAGCATCAGCGCGGCGCTGTCGACGATCCCGGTTGAGGGCGAGAGCAGGGCGGCGACGCATTCGATCTCCGGCTCAAGTTCGCGCGCCGCCGCGCCGTCGAGCCAGACCAGATCGTCAACGCCGTTCTTGCGTCCCTGTTCGCGCAAGGCGGCCAGCCGGGCGAGCTGTTTTTCCTCGGTCGCCAGGATCAGCTTGCCGAGGCGCCGCGCCGGGACGCCACGCTCGCGGCAAAAATCATAAAGCAGTTCGCGCCCGGCCACGCATAGCTGCGCCTTGAGGCTGGCTTCCGGATAATAAAGCCCTGCGTGGATGACTTCGGAATTGCGCGACGACGTATGAAGGCCAATAGACTTTTCCGCCTCGATGACCAGCACGTCGCGGCCCGGCGTCGACAGCGCGCGCGCGACGGCGAGCCCGACAACTCCGGCTCCGACGACGACCGCATCCACATCCATCTTATTTTGCCTGTTCGATGTGCAGCGACACCAGCCGTGCGATCAGGATCGCGGGAAAGAGCTGTCCGCAGATGGATTCGAGATTGCACAGGCTGCGCGCGATCGGATGGATGGGAAACATGTCGCCAAAGCCGACCGAGGTCAGCGTAGTGAAGCTGAAATAGATGGTGTCGGCGCCGAGGCGCGGACTATCCGCGATGACGAGATTTTCGAAGGCGCCGGGGAAGGTCTCGCCGATGAACAGGTAAAGCGCAACGAAGATAAGGGCGATCAGCATATAGAGCAGGACAGCGCCGATGATGCGGTGAATGGTGACGGGGCCTTTGGCGAAGACGGCGCGCGCCACGACCAGCGCGAAAGTGAGCGAAAGAGTCAGCCACAGGCTCGCGATCAAATAGATATGCGGGTGCAGCGCGCCCTGCTGCTCCCGGACCAGTTTCAAGGTGAAATGCATGACGACCGCGACGGCGATGGGAATCAGCACGATCCAGCGGGCCGAAAGCACGTAGACCCCGGCGGCCATCACGGCGACGACGAGAACGCCCAGCGGCGTGAACGCGAAGCCGATCGTGGCCTGAATCGGCACAAGGGCGAACAGCAGCACCGCCAAAAAGATCGTCAGGCCAGTGAGGATCGGATCGCCGAATTTTTCTCGAAACGCCAGAAATCGCTCATTGCGGATCATGTCTCGTCCCCGTTTGTCCCAGCCTCGTTTTTACGGGCCCTTCGCTTTCGCGCCAAGCAGCTTCCGCTGCCGCGGAAAACTCGGATTGTTCACGCGAGTCCTGCGGCGGGGGAACTTTTTACCCTGCCGTCGATTGCCCATGGAGGTCCTGCGGCGGTTGGCCGGCGCAGGCGAAAAAAGCGCCCTCGCCGGCGCCGAAAATTGGGGAGGGGGCTGATGAGGATTTTCCTGCGCATGGCCGCGCTCGGCGCGTTCGCTGCTCTTGCTGGCGCGCCGGCTTATGCCGCGGATGCGGCGAAGCAGATCGCCACCGCCGCCGCCCATGCCGGCATGGCTGCGGGCGCGGATTCCGCAAAGATGGTCCAGGCCCATCTGCAGCATGTGATCAATTGCCTCGAGGGGCCCGCGGGCGCGGATTTCAACGCCGGGCCGGGCAATCCGTGCAAGGATCTCGGCATGGGCGCCATTCCGGACTCCGCCCCGGATCAGCGCAAGAAGCTGGAGGGGGCGGCGGCGATGGCGAAAACGGCGCTGGCTGAAACTGACCCCATCAAAGCGAAGGCGATGGCGTCCACCATACAGACCAGCCTGGCCAAGTGAAGCATGGCGTCCATTCGGCTGCGAGGCGTTGGGTCAGATTGTTGACACAACGCCATGTTTTTATGTCGAAATCCAGATCGGTGGCGGCGTGAGGCTGCTCGGCGCGCTAACGGCGGAACGCGGCAAACAGAGCCCCGCCGGCCGCGCCCGCCACAAAGCCGAGCGGCCCGGTGATGAACAGGCCGAGCAGCGGCCCTTGATTGGCGCCCGGCGTGAAGATCATCGGGCCAAAGAAACCGGCTGCGAAGCCCGCGGCTCCGAGCCGGCATCCCCATTGCAACGCGAATCCCATGACGCTCAAGTCTGGAAACTCCCAATTCCGGCGCACCCCGTCAGCACGATCAAAATAGGAGGTAAAATGTTAAGAACGGAACTTTCGGCATCGTCAAAAAAGAATTAAAACACTGCGGCAGAGTCCAAGGTCGAGAAATATGCGTGACGATCGCAGGATAGTGACGGGGCAATGGTCGAGCAGATTCTGAAATTACGCGACAAGATCGCATTGTCCGATGTCGCCCAGCTGCGTTTTACCGCGCAAAACCTTGTTTTCCTCGCCTCGGCGATCGGCTTAATGGCTGGCGGGCTCTGGACATGGGCGCCCGTCGCGATCTTCATGATTCTTGCGACGCTGGTGGACGAATTGGGCGGCGAGGACCGAACCAACAATCCCCATCCTCCGGCGGCTTTGCAGAACGCGATGCTGATGCTCAACGCGCCTCTGCTCTTCGTGAACGCGACGCTGTTCGCCTATTATTTCACTCCGGGCGATCCACTATATCTGGCGGCGGCGCTCAAGCCGCTCGGGATCGATCTTGACGCCGCGCGCGCGGCGACGACGCGATTTGACCTCGTTCTCGCCATTCTCGCGCAGGGCTTCAACTGGGCGCTCGGCCTGATCGCCGCGCATGAGCTGCTGCACAGGACGGATTCTCCCTTCGATGTCGAACTTTCGCGCTGGCTTAGCGGACTCGGCGGCGATCCCTGGATGGCGCTCCACCATCCGGCCATCCATCACCGCTATCTGGGGCTTCCCAGCGATCCGGGCACGCCCCGGCGCGGAGTCTCGATTTATCGTTTCTACGTCAGCGTCTACATCGGCAATATCGCCGCCGGCGCGCGGTTCGAGCGCGAAAGGCTAAGCCGTGGCGGGTCGCCGTTCTGGACCCTGAACAACCGTTTCCTCACCGGCTGGCTGATCTTTGCGGCCCTCGCCGGCTATTTCTTCCTGATCGCGGGGCTGAAGGCCGTCGCCGTCTATTTCATCGGCGCGGCGCTCGGCAGATTCTTCCTCGCCACCACGGATTATGTCCAGCATTACGGCCTGTTGCGGGTCGAGGGCGAACCGCTCGACGCCCGGCTGTCGTGGGACGTCTATCATATTGGCACCAATGCGGTGCTCTATTGCGTTGGCCGTCATTCCGATCATCACATCTATCCGCGCCGCGCCTGCGGCGATCTCCAAACGCGCAGCGACGCGCTTTCCCACCGGCATGGCTATCTCACCATGATCGCCTTGTCCCTGGCGCCGCCGTTGTTCCACAAAGTGATGCAGCCCCGGCTCGATGAATGGGACAGGACCTTCGCGACCGACGCCGACCTCGCCTATATGCGCGAGAACGGCATTCCCTGCGCCAGCCGCGCCTGAGCGCGGGGAGGGGCCTGCGCGTCGGCGCCGGGCCGAGCGAATTAGGCGAAAGGCCAGCCAAATCTCATCTGAGAAGCGGGCGTCGCCGCGTCATCGCGAGGCGGGTTCGCTATTGGCGCAGATTTGGCGCGATGAAACTTCGAATGACAAAAATCGTTAAATTGCAAGCAATTGCGACTTCAACGACGGCGGCTCCACGTTCTGTGTCTCGGGAAAACCCGGCCGGCCCGCTTATGTATCCCGCGCCGTCGCAGCAACCTCGTCCGTCATCCTGGAATTATTTCCTCAATTGGCGGGATGTGTTTGAGAAGCAGCCGGCCGTAAATAATAAAGTCGGTTAGTGTTTTGGCGCCGACAGCGCTAACTGCTTCTCAGCTATCTATCCAATTTGTGAATTGCGCTTTCTTCAAATTGTTATAAAATGCATAAATGTAATAAGAAACAAATGGTTGAGCTTGTCGGCCATTTGAATTTGCTGGCGGGAATGCATCGTGAACAATTAAGTATTTTACTTAATAAAAAGGTATTAAGATGGCTCACGCAGATATTGCCGTATTGGCTTTTACTAAAAACAAGTCTGCCCAGTTCGCCGATTTCATCCAGCGGCTCGAGGACCAGACGCTGCGGCCCGACCACATTTTTGTAATCGGGTCGGAAGCTGAGGATCTTGCCAAGCTCGACGCAGCCAATCCCCAACTGTCCGTCTCCCTGGGACGCAAGGGAATCGCAGCGCAACTGAACGACGCGATCGCCTTGACCGAGGGACGTTTCAAATATCTGTTTTTCTTTACGGATGACTTCATTCCTTCCCGGTTTTGGATCGAGCGCGCGGTCGCGGTTCTTGAATCGTCGAAGGATATTGTTGGTCTCACAGGCAGGTTGCTGACCGATGGCGAAAAGTCGTCATCGACGAGCCTTGATGACGCGCTGTCGCTTGTCGATCTATATGACGGCTTGCCGCAAACCGAGACAAACATCGTCGAGCCATGGCCCTTGCGGGGATGCAACATGGCCCTCCGGCGGGCGGCCGTCGGGGCGATATGGTTTGATGAAAGCCTCCCGGTAAGCGGTTGGATGGAAGATGCGGACTTCAGCGCGCGCGTTGCGCGCCGGGGAAGGGTCGTCCGTTCGTCGGTCCTGTTTGGCGTGAAGCTGCCGTCGGCGACGCCTCGCACGAGCGGCTTCGCCCTGGGTTTCGCCCAGGTGGTCAATCCGGTCTATCTGGCGCGCAAAGGCCGCCTGGGCGCTGTCTCCGCCCTCGTTTCAATTACTGGCAATTTCGCGCGAAACGCGCTGAGCGCGTTATGGATTGGCGCCAGCGCCGATGATCGCCGGCGGTTCTATGGAAATATTCGCGGGCTGGGCGGTTTGATGCACATGTCCAGGGGCGGCGGCTCGCGTGAGCCATTCCCCGGCGATAGAAGCGCAGATTCACAACTGCATGAAAGTCAGCTGCAGGGCGGCAAAAGCGATTCGAAAAATACTTTTGATCCGTCCGCATCGATCATCCATTCCTCCGACTTCAGCTGCCGCTGAAAGGACTGCTTGCAAGACGGCGTGATCGCTTCTCGGGCGCCCAAGGCGTTATATCTTGGGTCGCCGGAATCGGCGCGCGCCGGCGATTTTCCCTATCTCAATCGGATCGCACTCGCGTCTGAAACGCCTGGAGTCCAAGGCGTTCTGCCCCAGACCGGACTGGCCTGGGAGGACAGCTGGCTGCTCGCCTCCGCCCTCGCACCGCGACCGGGAAGGAGCCCGTCTGATGGCGACGACGTCGAACGCTACTCGTCATTCCCGGCGTTCAAGTCCTCAAGCGGTATGGTCCTGCTTGCGGGGCCATCGACTACAGCGTCGACGTCCGTGAGCAGGCGCGCGATCATTTGCGCGATTTCCCGCGCCTCGTCCCGCGAAAACCGCCGCGTTTCCGCGAGGCGCGAAGGCTCGTCATCGAATTGGACGAAGGAGATGGAACGACCCGTGGCGTCCTCGACCGAAAAGGATTCGTCGGAACGTCGAATCTTGAGTGGGAGCGTGATGGGCAACCGGGGCGTCGCGGCGTCGGCGTCGTCACGCCGACTCCATTTGCGCCCGAAAGTCAGCCTTCCGAATTTGTCACGATGCGTCAAAATGCAATCCTGTATTCTGAAACGACTTTTCTACGATTGCTTCCATTACCACGGATTGCCTGAGCGTGACGCCAGCGCCGTTCACATTTTCGGGAGGAGGGGAGTTTCGCCACGATGTCGGCGCAGGCGTAATGGCGCCACGGGCAGGTCGGGACCTGATTGAGCCGCGCCCGCGCTTCGCCAGCGATCAAGATTGCCGCTCGCCGCTATTTCGACTTGCTGGCGTTCTTCCGCTTGCCGCCCGGCGTCTCCTCACGCTGCATCGCATGGTATTTTCGCTTGATTTCGGCGAGATGGACAGTCGGTTTCGATCCAGACCTTCCATCGTTTCGGCGATGATCTGGAACATGGCAAGGTTGTGGAACCAATTGTGGTTCGCCGGGATCACAAAGCAGGGCGAGTTCTTGGCGCTGGGCGCCGTCATCGCATCCTCGAAGGCGCTCACGTCATCGTCCCAATAATTTCGTTCGGTATAGTCGGACTTGGCGATTTTCCAGCTTCGCGCGGGGTCTACCAGCCGTTCCTCGAAGCGCGCCAATTGCGCAATGGCGTTTGTCGCAGTCTCATTCAGCGCGCCTGACGAGGGGCCACACAGGCAAGCGGGTCGTAATGGCGGCAGCTTTTGGTGGATCGATTGCGAACCGCATCCGCCGCCAGCGACCCGCTCGAAAGCGCTATTTCGTCAATCCGCGACGCACGTTCGGGTCGAGTTGCCGGAGGCCGCCTGAGCGGCTGCCGCCATTCGCGGAGCGTCTATTCGAAGGCGAAAATCCGTTTCCAGTCGTCCTTCATGCTGATAACGAACCAGCCGTCCTTCTTCGCCTCGTCATAGAGCGTCTGCGGGAAGGTTCCGATCCTGGTCTCCGGCAGCCCCTGAGCGGGACCATAGGCATATTCGCGCTTGCCGTCGTCATGCAGCACGATCATCGACAGCCGGGCGCCGTCGCCGGCCTTTGTGTATTCCAGCATCTGGCGGTCGCCGGTCGAATTGCCGAAGGCGGCGCGCGGCCTGCGGCCGATCTCGAGGTGGATGCTCTCGGGCTTGCCGGCGTTGTTGTCGTTCAACAGCAACTTCGGCTCCTTGGTCAGGAACGGCTTGCCGTTCCTGTCGTAGCCGAACTTCGTCCCGAGCGCGCTGCCGACTACATTTTCGCGCGGGACGCCATAGATCCGCTCGGAATAGACGCGCACGAAATCCTGCCCGCCGCCGGTGACGATGAAGGTTTTATAGCCATTGGCGCGGAAGAAGGTCAGAACCTCCTGCATCGGCTGGTAGGTCAGTTCGGTATGGAGACGCTTCCAGCGATGATCCCGGGCCTCAGCGATCCACGCCTTCACGTCGGCCTGAAACGTGTCCACGTCCATGCCGGTGAGGGTCGCCATTGCGATCTTTTCGAAGTCGTGCGGCGAAAGCTTGCCGATCTTCTCGAAGTCTCCGGTCAGCACGGTCTTGAACGGCTCGATGCCGGCCAGTTCGGGCTTCGCCTTGACCACGGCCGGGACGCGGTCGAGGCAAAAGATCACTTGCGCGTAGATCGGTTGCTCGACCCATAGCGTGCCGTCCTGATCGAAGGTGGCGATGCGTTCCTCGGGCGGGACGAAATCCTTGCTCGCCGGATCGGTCGTGACGCGAATGAAGTCGAGGATCGCCTTTTTCGCCGGGCCATCGTTCCACGATGGCAAAGGATTGGTTGCGTCCCCCGCTTGCGCGGAAGCCGGACGCAACAGCCCTGAGAGAGCGGGCAGAACGGCCCATGCGGCGAGAAGGCTGCGACGGCTCATGCCGCGGGAAGGAAAGTCTGGTTTCATGGATTGGCCCTCGATAGGCGTTTTTCACAGCTCAGGAAAATTGGCTCAAATCATCGTCCGGGCGGCGGGCGCATCGGTCCTTGAACATGTGCTCGGGCTATAGCGATCCGTCGAATTTCAGTCGTGCTTTCCTGTCGCCGTCAGGCGTCACGCCGGGGCGTATCGCGCGACGGCGCTATCGGCCGCCTCGCGTACGCCCGCCAGCTATCGCACCCTCCCGGACTCGATGGGCGGAACGCGGGCGTACGTTGTCCGCATATCACCGGCGCGGCAGGTTTTTCATCACTTATGTGTTCGAAAATTCGCAGGACGCTTTTCGACAAAGGCGCCCATCCCCTCCTTCTGGTCGTCCAGGGCGAACAGAGACTGGAAAACACGGCGCTCAAAACGCACACCTTGGCTCAATGGCATTTCGAAGGCGATATTCACGGCTTCCTTCGTCAGTCGCGCCACAGGCAAGGACATTGCGGCGATCGTCGCCGCCGCCTCCATGCTCTCTTCCATGAGGCGATCGATTGGCACAACCCGGGAAACAAGACCGGAGCGTTCCGCCTCATTCACATCCATCATTCGGCCTGTGAGACACATATCCATGGCTTTGGCCTTGCCGACCGCTCGCGTGAGCCGCTGAGATCCACCAATGCCCGGCATGACTCCAAGCTTGATTTCGGGCTGCCCGAACTTCGCGGTTTCGGATGCGATGACAAAGTCGCACATCATCGCCAGTTCACAACCGCCGCCAAGCGCGAAGCCAGAAACAGCGGCGACGATGGGTTTGCGGACCTGTGCGAGGCGATCCCAAAGGTGGAACCAGTCAAGGCGATGGGCCTCGGTATAGGAGAGATTCTGCATCTCCTTGATGTCGGCGCCCGCGGCAAACGCCTTCTGCGATCCAGTAATGACAATGCAGCCGATTTCCTCGCACTCGTCGAGCCGGGCGAGGGCATCGGAAATATCGACCGCGCTCTGCACGTTAAGCGCATTGAGCGCCTGCGAGCGATTCAGCGTCATGAGCGCGACGCGGCCACGCTGTTCGATCAGAATGGTTTCATAGGAAGGCAGCTGTAGCTCGGCCATTGATCTCAGGCTCCGGATGCGGTGCGAATGGAATTGATGACACCACAGAAATCGGACGAGTCTCAGCCAGCCGCAACAAAGAAATCATGACGCCGCTTTCAAGGCGCGCGTCGCCGTTGAGGTCTTGAAAGGCAAAAAGACCGCGGCCGAGTCGGCGACAGCTTATGGCGTGCATCCGACCATCAGCCACCAACGGAAAAAGGCGCTGCTCGAAGGATCCGCAGATATTTTCAAACGCGGCGGCAAGAAGACGGCCGGGGTCGACGAGGGCGCCGTCCGGGACTTGCACGCCAAGATCGGAGAACTGGCCGTCGCCAATGAACCGTAGGTCCGCGATAGCGAATCTTTGTCCAGAAAGCTCAAGCTCTGGACCGGGAAGTCAGGCGCGGCATGATCGAGCCAGACCATCCCGCGCTGACGATTGGCATGCAGCGTCGCCTGCTGTCGGTCTCGCGATCGTCGTTCTATGACGAGTCGCAGGGTGAGAGCGAGCCGAACCTCGCGCGGCGGATTCAAGCGGTCGTCGCAACACCGATAGTTTTCACTTACGCCAACCTGTCAAGGCCGACTTGCCTCCCGAAATGCTTCGCCACGACCGTGGCGCGCAGGCGGTCAGGAAAGCAGCACTTTCGCCTGGCGCGCGATAAGCCGCTCCTCGTCGGTCGGGATCGCCCATACCGAGATGCGCGAGCCGTCCCGGCTGATGCGCAACTCGCCGCGGGCGTTGCGCTCCGGGTCGAGAGTCGCGCCGATCCATGCCGAACCTTCGACGACCTCGGCTCGGGTGGCGGCGTCGTGCTCGCCGATTCCGCCCGAGAACACCAGCGCGTCGAGGCCGCCCAAGGCGGCGGCGAGCGAGCCCAGCTCCCGGACGATCCGGTACACGAAAAGCGAAATGGCTTCGCGGGCCTCCGGCGCCGTCGAGGCGCGCAGGGACCGCATGTCGGAGGATATGCCCGAGACGCCGAGCAGGCCAGACTTCTTGTAGATCACCTCCTCGATCGCCCGGGCGTCCATGCCGTAATGTTGTAGCAAATGGAGCACGACGCCCGGATCGAGCGCGCCGCAGCGCGTGCCCATCATCAGGCCATCCACGGCGGTAAACCCCATGGTGCTCGCGACGCTGCGCCCGTCCTTCACTGCGCAAAGGCTCGCTCCATTGCCGAGATGCGCGAAGACGACGCGGCCGGCTGCTGTTTCAGGCGCGAGTTCGCGAAAACGCGAAACCAGATATTCGTAGGAAATGCCGTGGAACCCATAGCGCCGCACGCCGTCGTCGGTGAAGCGGCGCGGCAAGGCGAAGGTCTGGGCCAGCGGAGGCTGGCTCCGGTGGAAGGCGGTGTCGAAGCAGGCGACTTGCGGCTTGTGTGGCGCCACGTCGAAGACGGTTCGGATTGGCGCGAGATTGTGCGGCTGGTGCAGCGGCGCCAATGGACAAAGTTGGGCGAGCTCCTCCAGAATCTCCCTGGTTACGATCACCGGGCGGTCGAAATGGACACCGCCATGAACGACGCGATGGCCGAAGCCAACGACCTCCGAACCATCGAGCAGGTCGCGGCTGACGGCGATGATTTCGCGCATGGCCGCATCATGATTGAAGCCGTCCCTGGGAAATTTGCGATCGTCGAGCGCGACGCCCTGCGCGTCCACGATCTTGAGATGAGGGTCGACGCCGATGCCCTCGAACAGGCCCTTGAAAACCAGCGCGTTCTCCGGTGTCGCTTCATAGATTGCGAACTTGATGCTCGACGAACCGGCGTTGATGACGGCGATGCAATCGGCCATGTCTTTCCTCCCTCGCTTTGACGGATGCTTAATCCGAACGGCGTCGGCTGGACGCCGCTCTCAGCCGATCGAGGCGGCGGCCGCCTTTCGGCGCGCGGCTGCGACCAGCACCGCCACGGCGCAGGAGGCCAGGCGGGTGATCACGGAATCCGCGCGGCTCGTGAGAATGATGGGAACGCGCGCGCCGAGCACGATTCCGGCGGCGTCGGCTCCAGCCAAAAAAGACAGGCTCTTCGCCAGCATGTTTCCCGCCTCCAGATCGGGAACGGCCAGGACATTGGCGTGGCCGGCGACCGGCGAAACGATCTTCTTGATCTCTGCCGCCTCTGGGCTGATCGCATTGTCGAGCGCGAGCGGGCCTTCCAGGATCGCGCCCGTGATCTGGCCTCTGTCGGCCATTTTGCACAAGGCCGCCGCCTCGATGGTCGAAGGAACCTTCGAGTTCACCGTTTCCATGGCGCTGAGGATCGCCACCCGGACCTCCTCTACGCCAAGCGCGTGGGCGAGGTCGATCGCGTTCTGGATGATGTCAGCCTTCTCCTCGAGCGTCGGAGCGATATTGATCGCGGCGTCGGTGATGATGAGCGCCTCGGGATGATTGGGCACATCCATCACGAAGCAATGGCTGATGCGCCGGGACGTTCTGATGCCGGCCTGTTTGGAGACCACCGCGCCCATCAGTTCGTCGGTGTGCAGGCTGCCCTTCATCAGCGCCTCGACCTTGCCGGCGGAGACCAGTTCTACCGCCTTAGCTGCGGATTCGTGGCTATGCGTGGCGTTGACGACTTGCACGCCTTCGATATTCAATCCGGCCCGGCTGGCGATCTGACGAATGCGGTCCGCGGGGCCGACGAGGATCGGCTCGATCAGGCCCAGTTCTTTTGCCTCGATGGCGCCCGTAAGTGACACCAAATCGCAGGGGTGGGCGACCGCAACCTCGATCGTCGTTTCATTTTTCGCGGTGGCGATCAGACGATTGTATTTTTCATGGCGCAAACTCGCGCCTTGTTCCGCTTGTTCCGCCATTGCAGTGTCTCCCCTATCCCCTTGCCGTTCTTGTTTTCGGCGCCGGCAAATTGGGCCGGCGTCCATCGGACTGCGCTCGAAATTTGATGATCGCGGCTCTTGGGTGGCGCGCAATATGTCGAAACAGTCAACATTAGCGAAAACAAGGAAATCTGACCGGGCTTATTGGCGCCTCATGTTCGACCCGCTGCACAAATTGCTTTCGGACTCGGTCTGTTCTCGGCCGTTTCGTCCGCCGCGGCCAATGCAAATAAACAATGCTCCGGGCGATATGTCGAACCTTAACGCAGATCAAATCCGTTCACGTTCCGTAACGGAGATTGTCGCTTGCTGCGGGACTATGATCGGCGCAGAATTTTCGATGTCTTGAACGCCCGAGAACAGCCGGAAAGTCAGGCGGCCGGGTCGTGACACACAAGGTGATGAGGGGGCGCAAGGTGGACAAGAAAAAAACGCCGTCAAAATTGGCGACGAAACTGCTGAGCAGCGCCGCTTGCCTCTTGATCGGGCTGACGCCCGAATATTCATTTGCGATCGAAGCCCAACCGCCTGAAGGTCCCCCGCCCGCATCGTCTCAACCGGCGCCAGAAGCAGCTCAGCCGGCAACGCCGTCTTCCCAGACCGCCCCGGCGACAGACGCCTCAAAGCCTGCGCCTGCGGCGGCGGAGCCGGAGCCTCCCCCAATCCCGGATGCATCCGCTCAGGAGGCGGCGCCCCCGCCCACGGCGCCGAACCCTGGGCCGGCGCCGAAATTCACGCTGGCGCAGCTCGAACAGCTTCTCGCGCCGATTGCCCTCTACCCGGATTCGCTACTCGCCCAGATCCTGCCCGCCTCGGCCTATCCGCTCGAGATCGTTCAGGCGGAGCGCTGGCTGGAGAAGAACGCCGAAGCTGTCGCCAAACAGGATTTCTCGGGCGCCGACGCGCAGAGCTGGGATCCGTCGGTGAAGGCGCTCTTGCGGTTCCCGGAGGTCATTAGGAAGCTCAACGCCGACCTGAATTGGACGACCAGCCTTGGCGATGCGATCGTCAGCCAGCCGCAAGACGTCGCCAACGCCATACAGGTCCTTCGCGCCAAGGCGATGAACGCGGGCTCTCTCAAGACCACGCAACAGCAAACGGTGAAGCGGAAGAAGCAGCACGGGCGCGACGTCGTGACGATCCAGTCCGCCGACCCCAATGTCGTCTATGTGCCGAGCTATGATCCTGCGGTCGCATACAGCGAACCGGCCTATGGCGCCGCCGTGGCGGCAGGCCTTCTGACTTTTGGCGCGGGCGTCGCGATCGGGTCGCTCTGGGCCGGAAATTACTGGAACTGGGGTTCGGGAGCCATTTATCGGCCGGTGTGGCCAGGCTATCCGGCCTGGCGCCCGCCTTACGCGGGCTGGCGTCCCGGCGCGCCGATCAACACAGGCAACATTAATATCGGCAACAGCATATCCAGCCGTCCATGGGCGCCTGACGCTGGACGCTATCGTCCCGGCGGACGTCCCGGAGGCGTCGGCGGCGCCGGGCGTCCCGGCGGAATTGGCGGAGTCGGCGGCGTGGGTGGAGTCGGACGACCCGGAGGTATCGGCGGCGTTGGCGGCGCTGGCGGCGTTGGGCGCCCCGGAGGAATCGGCGGCGCCGGGAGCCGGCCCGGCGCGGGAGTCGGCAAGCCGGGACGCCTGCCGAATGCAGGCGCCCGACCGTCCACACGGCCTGCTGGCCGACAGGGCGCTCCCCGCGCGGCGCATCGCGTTGCAGGACCGCGCCGGGCGGTTTCCCGCCCAGCGTCGCTGGGAATGCCCGGCGGCTATCGCGGCGGTCCTCGCGGGTTCCATGGTGGCGGCATGCGAGCCGGCGGTTTCCATGGCGGCGGCGGGCGCGGCGGGTTCAGGGGCGGAGGCGGTCGTGGCGGCGGGCGCGGCGGGCGGAGGTCCGATCTCCGACTGAAGCATGACGTCACGTTGCTGGGCGTGATGCCCAACGGGCTTGGCTTGTACCGTTTCATTTATAACGGCGGCCACAAGGCGTACGTGGGCGTCATCGCGCAGGAGGTCAGAGGCGTCATGCCCGATGCCGTCTTCCGTGCGAAGGACGGCTATCTGCGGGTCGAGTATGCCAAGATCGGCGTGACGTTCCAGAGCTATGAGGAGTGGCTCGCTTCCGGAAGACAAATCCAAGTCCGACCGGTCCCGGCGGCATTTTGATATTTCGGTCCTGGTCGGGCGGACTCACATTTTGCAAAACGGCGTCGCGACAATGCCAAACGCGTTGTCGCAGAAAGGCGGCCATGTTGTGACCCGGAACTCAACCATGTGACGATGGGGAGCCTAATGGCCTGGAATCGCTGGTACGGAATCAAGAGCTATATCGGCTCTTCGCTCTGGGTCATCCCTTTCGTCGCGTTGGTCCTCGAGCAAATAGTGCTGCGAACTGTCCTCGCGCTCAGCGGCCAGCTTGATTGGACGCCGCTTTGGCCGCTTACGGAAGCAGCGACCTCTTCGGCGTTGCAAACGATCATCACGCTGTCGCTTTCCTTCCTCGTCTTCACCTTCGGTTCCATTCTCGTGGCCATTCAGGTGGCGAGCGGTCAGCTGACGCCGAGGATCATCGCGACCGCATTGTTGCGCGACAATGTCATCCGTCTGACTGCGGGGCTTTTCGTTTTCACGCTGCTATTCGCGATTGGCGCCGTCGCCCGGCCCAACCTTTCGGGGCCCCGGTTGATCCTTTGGCTGGCCGGCTTTCTCGGCCTCGCCTCCATTGCCGCTTTTCTTTATCTCATCGACTACGCCGCGCGGCTGCTTCGTCCGGGCTCGATCCTTTGGCGCATCGCCGAAGACGGCCTCGCCGTCATAGAGGATATCTATCCGAGGTCGGTCGAAGAGTCGGATCACGGCCTAATCGCGCCGGCGTTCGGCACGCCAGCCCAAACGATTCCGCATCGAGGAAGCCCCGCTGTCGTCATAGCGATCAACATTCCCGCTTTGGTCGCAGAAGCTCGTCGTTCGGACGGCCTGATCGAACTGGTTCCGCGCGTCGGAAATTTTGTCGATGTTGGCGAGCCTCTTTTTAAATTGCATGGCGGCCGCGGTGCCATGGACCAGCACAGATTGCGGAGCCTGGTGGCATTCGCTTCCGAACGGACCATTGAGCAGGACGCGACCTTCGCCATAAGGGTGATCGTCGATGTTGCAAGCAAAGCTCTATCGCCGGCGATCAATGATCCGACGACCGGCGTTCTCGCGCTCGACCAGCTTCACAGGCTGTTGCGCAAGATCGGCCTCCGACATCTTCACGATGAGATCGTTACGGACAGCGATGGAACCGGCCGGCTTGTTCTGCGAACGCCGAACTGGGACGATTTCGTTCAACTCTCCTTTTGCGAGATCCGGCTTTATGGCGCGGGAAATTTCCAGATCGCGCGTCGCCTGCGCGCGATGATTGAAGATCTCATCGCCAACCTGCCCGAACGGCGTCGGCCACCTCTAAGGCGGGAGCTCGAACTACTCGATCAAAGCATAGAGCGTCTTTACAATTCGCCGGAAGACCGGGCCTTGGCGCGGACACCCGACATGCAGGGGCTGGGCGGCGCAATGTCGGTCAAATCGACATGAACGAGCACCGCGATGTCGATTGAGAAATTGATCAATGTCCTCGTCATTGTCACGCTGATCCAGCTGATGGTGACCATCGGGTTGGGCGTAACGATCAGGGACGTGATCTCCGTAGCGATGAATTGGCGGCTGGCGGCCCGCGCCGCGATCGCCAATTACATTCTCGTTCCAGCCTGCGCGTTGGTCCTGCTGCTGATGGTCCAATCTACCGCACTGGTCGCGACCGGCATCCTGATCGCTGCGGCTTGTCCCGGCGCGCCTTACGGACCG
This sequence comes from Rhodoblastus sp. 17X3, assembly GCF_030056575.1. Classification (GTDB taxonomy): domain Bacteria; phylum Pseudomonadota; class Alphaproteobacteria; order Rhizobiales; family Beijerinckiaceae; genus Rhodoblastus. Next base: position 283,916 of record NZ_JASHHX010000003.1, read on the forward strand.
CCCCTTGTTGGATTGGCCAAGGGCGGCGTTCCCGCTGCGGTCGGCCTGATGGCGCTGCTCGCGGGTTCCTCTGCGCTCGTCTCTCCCGTGTTGCTGAGCATCACGCTACCGTTCGTAGCGGGTGATCAGCCATTGGCCATCAATGTCGTCAAAATGGACGAGACGCTGTTTCTGACACAGCTTCTGCCCTTGGCGATCGCCATCGCTTTCAAGAACTGGCGGCCAGACTTGGCGGAACGGCTGGTGAAGCCGTCGAAGAGGTTGAGTCTCGCCCTCAACATCGTGACCATCGGGATGATCATCGCCGTTCAGTTCCCTCTGCTTCTGGCGATCAAGCCTGCCGGATACGCTGGAATGCTGGCGTTGACCTTGGCCGGCGTCGGTTTCGGTTGGTTGCTTGGTGGCGCCGGCGAAAGCCAGCGGGTTGCGATGGCTTTTTCCACGGGCGTCCGGAACGCCGGAGTGAGCCTCGCCATTGCAACGGTAAGCTTCCCCGGGACGGAGGCGGTGACCACGGCTTTGGCCTTCGCCATTTTCCAGACCATCGTGCTGGTCTTGCTGGCGTTCCTGTGGGGGCGATGGACGTAGCCGGCATAGACTTCTTTTCCTGGCCGCCAACCGCGATCCGTCTCAACTTGAACGGCTTTTCTTGCCGCGCGTCGCCATGGCCTGAGCATTTTGGTCAGGGAATGAGGAACAAAAGATCCGCTCCGAGAATGCGAACTTTATCGGAAATGTTCGCCTTCGCCTCTGTTCCGACGGACGCCATGCTGGCGCCCGCCGCCTGACTTGGTTGTTTCATCCATTGCGGCCTCCCAGGGCTTTGGTCTTGCTGGCCTTCGGACCCAGCAATTGCTCGACCTGGGCGAGCCGGCGCTGGCCCTCCTCGGGCGGCGCGCCGCGCGCGGCGATCATGAGATGCAGCGCCTCCAGCGCCTTGGCGGCCTCCGGGCTTCCGGCGGGCGCGAGTTTGGGCAAGGCGGCGATCGCCCGCTCGGGATCGAGCGCGACGAGCTGCAACTGCTCCCTGAAGATGTCCTTGAAGAGCTGGTTGTCGATCCGCTCGCCCGCCTCGCGGGATTCGCGGATGATCTTGAGCATGTTGAAGCCGCGTTCGTCGATCGAGCCTTCAGGCAGGCGGACGTAAATCAGCGCGCGCAAGAAGGCTTCTTCGAGCCCGCCCGCGTCGAAGCGATGTTCGAGCTTTTCACGCAATTGCGCAGCCGCCGCCTCGCGGTTGAGGTCGCGCGCCGCGCGGCGGCTTTCGGCGCCCTGTTCGCCGCCGAGGCCGACCACCGCCTGAAGCCAGGGAGAAGCGTAGGCGTTGAGGAAAAAAGCCTCGGTCATGGCCTCGCGCAAGACGCCGACGGAATTCAGCCATGTCGTCATCCAGGCCGAGCCGATGCGCTCCATCGCGACGAACGGATTGTCGTCAGCGACGGGCTTGCGATGCGCGCGCACCGTTTCCGCCGCGGCCTTGACCGAGGCCATCGCGGGATTGCGGTCGGAGAACGCGGCGAAGCGAAGCCGATGCGGATGCGTATCGCGCAGGAAAGCGGCGGTGGTCTCGCTCGCCGCCGCGCGGACGAATGGCTGCAGGAAGGTCTGGTACAGGCCGAGATTGATCTCGGAAACGCGCGCGGCGGTCGCGAAGCGCTTGTTGTCGAGGTCGCTGTTGACGCCGAATTTGCGAATGTCGTCGAGCGTCCGGGTCTCGAGGCGGAAGAGGAAATTGCCCTTGATCAGCGCGCGATTGCCTTCGACGGCGCCGGCGTCGTCGATGACGGCCTCGTAAAGGCCGGGCGGCAGCACGTCGATCAGGTCCATGACGGAGACGAATTCGCTGTGCTCCTTCTGCGCGACCTGGCCCGAGACGAAGATGCCGAGATGGCCGATGCTCTCATGCACGGCGTAGACGATGGTCTGGCCATTGGCGACGATCTCGCCGACGTCCTGGTAAAGGTCGAGAATCCAGTCCAGCGCCTGCTGCGGCGGGGTGATGTTGTCGCCCCAGGAGCAGAAGCAGATGATTGGCGAACTGATGTTGCGCAGATCGATCCGCGCGCCGTCGGAGGTCCGGATCTCGCCGGCGGCGAGCTTGTTGCCGACGAAGAGATTGTCCGCGATCCATTGCATTTCATTGGCGTTGAGCAGCACCGGGCTGCCCCACCACGTCTCGAAATCGAGGAAGCGCTGCGCCTCGGTGTCCACCTTGGCATAGACGTTATAAGGCTTGCCCCAATAGGTGTTGGCGGGGTTGAGGGATTCGAAATTGGCGACGAGACTGGCGCCGTCGAAAATGCCGCCGCCGAGATCGCCCGCCAGGGCCGTGAGCCAGGTTCCGCCGAGCAGTCCGCCCGTATAGCGCATCGGGTTCTTGCCATGGACGCCCGCCCAATAGGACAGCGGCGAGCCCGCCAGCATGACCGGGCCGGAGAGGTCCGGATTGAGCGCGGCCATCATCATGATCTGCCAGCCGGCCTGGCAATTGGCGATGATGATCGGCTTGCCGTCCGCCTGCGGATGCAGCGAAGCGACCGTCGCCACGAAGACGGCCTCGGCCCGGCACACGTCCTCGACCGTCTGGCCGGGAACGGGGTCGGTCAGGAAGCCGACGAAATAGCAGGGATGCCCCGCCGCGAGCGCCGCCCCGATCTCGCTATAGTCCTTCATCCCGCCGATGCCGGGGCCGTGGCCCGCGCGCGGATCGACGACGATGATCGGCGGCTTGTGCGGATCGATTTTGGCGCCCTTGGGCGGGATCACGCGCGTCAGTAGGTAATTCACCGGGCGCTCCAGCTTGCGCCCGTCGGTCACCAGCTCAACCTTGAAGCTCAGGACATGGGGCGCTTTCATCTCGGCGTGGGCGAAATATTCGTTCCCGCGCCGCCGCAACACGTCGAAGCTCAGGACGTAACGCTGGGCCGCATCGCTCCAATAGTCCAGCAGAGCATTGGTTGCCGTCTTTTTCTCGGACATCGATTCCTCCCGTGTTGCGGTCGCAACGGAGCGAGCCGTTCCATCGCGCCGCCGCCGCCCTCTCCAACTGGTTCCGCTTGCTCCGGCTGCGCAATAGGAGCAATGACGCCGGCAAAAGGTCAATCCCTGCCAATGTCTCCAGGCTGAGGCCGGATCAGCGCGCCTTGGGCAAAACGCTCGACCGGCGCTGTTATTTTTTCAGGAAGCCGTTATGCTTCCGAAATGGGCCAGCCGTCCAACGAACCGGGCGAAAATACCGGCGATTTGATCCTCAAGGTGACGCCTCCGCGCGCGCCGCAAAACGTCCAGATTCGGCCCCGGCTTTCCCTCGGCGCCGACGAGGATTTCAAAAGGCCGATCATTCTTGTCGAGGCGCCGGCGGGGTTCGGCAAGACCTCGCTAATGGCGCAATGGCGGCGCGAATTTCTCGCCGCGGGCGAAGTTGTGGCGTGGCTGACGGCGCAGGACATCGACGAGCCCCAGCGTTTCGCGCAGGCGCTCGTATTGGCGTTTCGATTGGGCTCCGGACGGCCGAAATTCGGCCGTGCGCTGCTCGAATCGGCCAGTCCGAGAGGTCTCGAAAACGTCACCCTTTGGCTCGCTGAAGTCGCTCAGACGGCCGCCAGCGCGGTTCTGATCGTTGATCGCGCGCACCTGTTGCCCCAGGCGTCCTTGGACGCTTTGGCCTATCTCGCAAGGAACCTCCCGGCCAATTTGCGGCTGGTCATCTCGACAAGGGCGAATTGCAAGCTCGGGATCGAAGATCTCGCCGCCTATGGCGAATGCGCCGTCGTCGACTCCCAGATCCTTCAGTTTCGCCTCGACGAAACCGCGCAACTGGTCAGATCCCGCTTTGGCGCGGCCGCAGGCCCCTCAATTGCGGCCAAGCTGCAAGAGTTCACCGAAGGTTGGCCTTTGGGCCTGCAACTCGCCCTTTCAATCATCGGACGCAGCGGAGACCTCCAATCCGAGGTAGCCGGCCTGGAACGGCGCGGAGGATTCTCCCATTCCCGGTTCCTTGGCCTTTTGCTGGCGGACCTGGACCCCGACGACCTCGCCGTCTTGACGCGCGTGTCCATCCTCGATGACCTTCATCCCGACCTTTGCCGGTTCGTCCTCGGATCGGGCGACGAAAGTCGCCGGATCGACCGAATTTCGAGCGACACGGCGGTATTCGTCGTGGCGGAGAACACAGGCTGGTTCAGAATGCACTCGTTCGTGCGCAATGAATTCCGGTGCCGTTTCTCCAGTCTTCCATCCGCGGAGCAGAGCGAACTCCACGCGCGGGCGTCGCTTTGGCTGGCCGAGCGCGGCATGGCCGAAGCGGCCGCGCTTCACGCTTTCGCCTCTGGCGCCAACGAGCGGGCATACGAACTTGCGGAGCGGAGCCTCTACGAAGCGCTGATCCATCGAGGGCGGCAGGGGACCGTCGACAACCTGCTGGGGCGGATCACGGTCGAGGAACTCGACAAGCGTCCCAAACTGCTCCTGACCAAAGCCTGGTCGCTCGCCATCAGCGAAAGGCATAGCGAAGTCAGCGACGTCGTCTCCCGGCTTCTGGCCCGGCCGAACGTGAGCGAGGCCTTCAGGTGCGAATGCGGGCTGATCTTGAGCGGAGGGGCGGTTTTCGCCGACGATCCCGACGCTTTCGTCCGTCTGCACGATCCGTGGGCCGAAGCGCCGCCCTTGCGGGATCCGGTCCTGCTGCATGTTCACGCCAATCGCTCTGGCTTTCGAATGTTGATCGAGGGCGATCCTCCCATGGCCCGTCTGCGGCTCAAGCAGGCCCCGCAATATGAAGCGGGCCTCGCCCATGCCTATTTGAGCCGATGGACCGATTTCATCCACGGCCTCAGCTATCTCTGGGAAGGACAGGTTTCGACGCTGGAGCAGTTGCTGTCCCCCAAGCTCGCGCAGATCGAGGATGAACTGGGGCGGCGGCATCCGCTCGCGGCCATGACGGCGTCCCTGCTGGCCGCAGCCTTCTGGGAGAGCGGCAATCCGGATCTGGCCGAGGGGCTCCTCGCCAATCGGCTGGACGTGCTGGAGCGCAGCGGCGTCCCCGAAGCAGTGCTGCTCGGCTATCGAACGCTGGGTCGGATGGCATGGGCGAGGGGCGCCGAGAACCTGGCTCTTGAATTTCTGGGCGGCCTTCACGCGATCGGTCAAGCCCGAAATCTGCCGCGGCTTTGCGTCGCGAGCCTCGCCGACCAGGCGCGTTTGAATTCCCATCGTTTCCGGGCCAGCACGTGCTCCGACCTGTGCGCCCGTATCGACGATCTGCTGGCCGACGCCAGCCTCCCTCAGGGACGCCTCTGGCGGCGGAGCGTGAATCTGCTTGCCGACACGGCGAGGGGTTACGCCAGGATCGCTGCTCGAGACTGGGCCGGGGCCCTGGAGCCATTGCTGCGCGCGGAGGAAGTGGCGCAAAAAACGCGGATGGGCCGGCTGCGCATCGAACTCCTTGGATTGCGCGCCTTCGTTCTGTCCAAGACCGGCCAGGACTCGATCGACCTCCTGAAGGAAGCCGTCGACCTTGCCCGATCCTACGGCTTGCAGCGCGTTTTCGCCGACGCCCACCCGGCGCTTGGAGTCTGGGTGGAAGAGGTCGTCGGCCGTCGCGGGGAAGAAACGGCCAGGCCGATCGCTGAAAAGCCGCGCCCCACGACAACTATCCCGCCGTCAACCGCCGCCGGACGAGCCGCGCCCAGTTCAGCGCTGACGCCGAAGGAGCGGCAGGTTCTCGAATTGCTCGCCCAGAATTTTTCGAACAAGGAAATCGGCCTCGCCATGCAGGTGGGCGAGGAAACAATCAAGTGGCACGTGAAAAACCTGTTCTCCAAACTGGACGCCTTTTCGCGTAAACAGGTCGTCATGCGCGCGCGCCTGCTGGGATTTCTGACGCAAGACCTTTGACCTCGATCAGACGTTTGTCCTAGTGTGGATTGATCTGAGCGTAACCACTTAAAAAACAATTGCTTGGGTTAAGCGGCCCGCTGTCTGTCGTTCTGCGCCGCCGTTCGTCCG